>NZ_CP049257.1:0-1280085 GCF_011046535.1 Nocardioides anomalus
AGGACCGCGCCGAAGACCAGGAAGACCCAGTCGAAGGCCGACAGCGCGGCGGCGCCGAGGGCGATGAAGATCCCGCGCAGCACCAGCGCACCGACGATGCCGTAGAGCAGCACCCGTTGCTGGAGCGCGGCCGGCACGGCGAACGCGGCCAGCAGCAGCATGAAGACGAACAGGTTGTCGACGCTGAGCGACTTCTCGACCAGGTAGCCGGTGTAGTACTCCACGCCCCGCTCGCCGCCGTGCTGGGACCAGACGTAGAGGCCGAAGGCCAGGGGGATGGCGACGTAGAACGCCGACCAGGCCACGGCCTCGCGCATCGAGACCTCGTGCGGCTTGCGGGTGGCGATGAAGTCCACGACCAGCAGGGCCAGGACGCCGGCGATGGTCACGGCCCAGAGGGTGGGAGTGCCGATGGTGTCGATCATGGTGGGGCTCCTCGAGTCATGTGGAACGGCTCGAGGTCTCCCTCACCCGGCTCGGTCGCTGCGCGGGCGGCCACCGGGACTCCGGAACGGATCCGTCGTCGTACTGACCGGTGACGCTTGGTGAGGTACTCCCCTCACTGCGGAATTGTAATAGGGCCTTTCAAGGACGCGACCCGACGACGCGACCGGCCACCTCGCCGAGGGTGATCCGTCCGCCGCCGGTGCCGGGCGCGGACGCCCGCAGGACCACCTCGTCGCCGTCCTCGAGGAACCGCTCGTTCCACCACAGCTCGAGCAGGGAGCCGCGCTGGTCAGGCTCCGCCCCGCTGATGGTCCCCGACGCGAACAGGTCGCCCGTGCGCAGCGAGGCGCCGTTGACGGTCAGGTGGGCGAGCATCTGGGCCGGTGACCAGTACTGCGTGCGGTACGGCGGCCGGGAGACGACCTCGCCGTTGAGGACGACCTCGACGGCGATGTCCAGGCCGTGCGTCGCGCCCGGGCCGAGGTACGCCGCGGGCTCGGGCTCCTGGGCGGGCAGGTCGACCCAGGCCGCGTCGAGCGCGGCGAGCGGCGTCACCCACGGCGAGATCGACGTCGCGAAGGACTTGCCCAGGAACGGGCCGAGGGGGACGTACTCGAAGGCCTGCACGTCGCGCGCGGACCAGTCGTTGAGCGCGGTGACGCCGAAGACGTGGTCGCCCAGCCCGGTGAACGGCACCGACGAGCCGAGCTCGGACGGCGCGCCCACCACGAAGCCGAGCTCGGCCTCGATGTCCAGGCGCTGCGAGGGGCCGTAGCCGTCCCGAGTGAGCCCGTGCGGACGGGTGATCGGCGTACCTGACACGACGACCGTGCCGGCCCGGCCGTGGTAGCCGATCGGCAGGTGCCGCCACGCGGCCGGCAGGGAGGGCGCGTCGGGTCGGAAGATCTGGCCCACGTTGGTGGCGTGGTCGAGCGAGGCGTAGAAGTCGACGTAGTCGGCCACCTCGACGGGCAGGTGCAGCACCGCGTCGTCCAGCGCCACCAGGTCGGCGCCGTCGACCAGGCCGGCCACCTCCTCGCGGGTCTGGCGCCACACCTCGGCGCCGAGCGCCATGAACGCGTTGAGCGACGGCTGCGCGAACTCGGGGCGCCCGGTCGCGGCGTGCAGGTCGAGCACGCCGTCGCCGTAGCGCACCCCGACGCGGCGCTCGCCGCCCGCGACGGAGAACACGCCGTAGGGCAGGTGGTCGAGGCCGAAGCCGTCACTCATCGAGCAGTCCCATCGTCCGGAGGTCGTCGTAGGGCTCGGTGATCGAGCAGGAGCCGAAGGAGGTGAACCAGCGTCGCGCGCGAGCGTCCGGGACGGGCGGCTCGGGGGAGTCCAGCACCGCGACCGCGTCGTCGACGGAGCCGCCGTCCCACAGCGCGGCCGTGGCGGCCAGAACGTTGAGGAACCCGTGCCCCTGCGCGTGCCGGACGGCGTGGTGCAGCCCGGCCGTGGCCTTGAACGGCGTCTCGCGGTCCAGGGCCGCGTCGATCCAGCCGGCCAGCACGGGGGTGGGGAGGTCGAGGGTGCGGAACTTCAGCCGGTGACCGGCGCCGGCCACCTCGTCGGCCGCGGCCAGCCACGAGGCCTCGCCGGGGCCGCGCGGCAGCTCCACGAAGAGGGGCACGTCGCCCAGGTCGGCCGCGGCGGTGGTGACCCGCCGGGCGTTGCCGCCCAGGTCGTCGAGGTCACGCAGCGCGATCTCGACCCCGGCGAGCGCCAGGCCCAGCCGCTCGCACAGCGCGACCGGCCCGGCCAGCTGACCCGCCCCGCCGGTGACGACGACCGAGACCGGCCCCGCGAAGCCGCGGAGCAGCGGCAGGTCGGTGTCGCGGACCACCAGGCTGCCGACCAGGTCGCGCTGGTCGCCGCGGCGCTCGGCGTACGCCGCGAGCGCGTCGGGCAGCGGCGCGTCGCCCGGCGGGAAGACCGCCGCGTCGTCGACGAGCCGGCGGAACAGGTCGGGAACGGTCACGGGGCCAGCCTGCCGATCTCGGCCGCGGTCTCGAGCAGCGGGGTGCGGACGCGCTCGACCACCGCCGGGTCGTAGCTGACCACGGTCGCGGCCGCCGGCGCCGCCCACCCGGGCAGGGGTACGGCGAGCCCGTGGGCGCCGGGGTTGAGCTCGCCGTGGGTCACCGCGACGCCGGCGTAGCGGGCCAGGGTGACCGCCACGGGCTCGTCGTCGACCGCCGGGGCGGAGGCCACGGCCGCGATCCCGCCGGCGCCCCGGTCCAGCGGCTCGCGGTGCCCGAGCCGGTAGGCGAACTGCGGTCCCTCGGCGGCAGGGTGCGCGACCAGCGTGGTGACCGCGGCGCCCTCCTCGACCTCGACCAGGCTGACGGCCAGCCCGATCCGGTCGGCCAGGTCCTGGAGCAACGGCGCGGCGAGGTCGCGCAGCGCCAGCGGCGCGCTCGCCGCCAGGGCGGTGACGGCCGGGCCGACGTGGTGGCGCCCGCGCGCGTCGCGGCGGGCGAAGCCGGTGCCGACCAGCGAGACCAGCAGCCGGTGCACGACCGTGCGGTGCAGCCCGGTCACCTCGGCCACCTGGGCCGTGCTCAGCCCGTCGGTGTGCCGGCCCAGCTCGCGCAGGACGGCCAGACCGCGCTCCAGGGTCTGGGCGCCGGAGGGGGTTCCGGTGGGCACGGGCTCACGCTAGCGTGCTGTGCGTTCTCCGCACAGTGGCGTGCGGATATAGGACAGGGAGCGAGCATGGCGCACTACCGGTCGATCGGTGAGGTCCCGCCGAAGCGGCACACCCAGCACCGCGACAGCCAGGGACGGCTCTACCGCGAGGAGCTGATGGGCGAGGAGGGGTTCTCCTCGGACTCCGCGCTGCTCTACCACCGCGGGGTGCCGTCGGCGATCACCGCGAGCGAGGTCTGGGAGCTGCCCGACCAGACCCGGGTGCCCAACCACCCGCTCAAGCCCCGCCACCTGAGGCTGCACGAGCTGGCCACGGACCCGTCCTCCGGGGGCGACCCGGTCACCGGTCGCCGCCTGGTGCTCGGCAACCACGACGTCCGCATCGGCTACGTGCAGACCGGGGTCGACCCGTCGGCGTACTACCGCAACGCGATCGGCGACGAGTGCGTGTACGTCGAGCAGGGCAGCGGCAGCGTCGAGACCGTCCTCGGCGTGGTGGGCTACCGCACCGGCGACTACGTCGTGGTCCCGCGGGCCACCACGCACCGGTGGGTGCCCGCCGAGCCGAGCCGGCTCTACGCCATCGAGGCCAACAGCCACATCGCGCCGCCCAAGCGCTACCTGTCGCGCTACGGCCAGCTGCTCGAGCACGCGCCGTACTGCGAGCGCGACCTGCACGGCCCGACCGAGCCGTTCCTGGTCGAGGGCGCCGACGTCGAGGTGCTGGTCAAGCACCGCACGTCGGCCGGGATCGTGGGCACGCGGATGACGTACGCGACGCACCCGTTCGACGTGGTCGGGTGGGACGGCTGCCTCTACCCCTACACGTTCAACGTCGAGGACTACATGCCGATCACCGGCAAGGTCCACCAGCCGCCGCCGGTGCACCAGGTCTTCGAGGGCCAGAACTTCGTCATCTGCAACTTCCTGCCCCGCAAGGTGGACTACCACCCGCTCGCGATCCCGGTGCCGTACTACCACTCGAACGTCGACAGCGACGAGGTCATGTTCTACGTCGGCGGCGACTACGAGGCGCGCAAGGGGTCGGGCATCGGCCTGGGGTCGATCTCGCTGCACCCGGGCGGCTACGCCCACGGGCCGCAGCCGAGCGCCATCGAGGCCTCGCTGGGCGCGGAGTGCTTCGAGGAGTCCGCGGTCATGGTCGACACCTTCGCGCCGCTCGACCTCGGCGAGGGCGGGCTGGCGGTCGAGGACCCGGCGTACGCCTGGACCTGGGCGAAGGACTCCTGACGCCGACGACGGCCCGGCGCGTGCGCGCCGGGCCGTCGTCGAGGTGCAGCGTGGGTCAGCCGATCTTGATGACCTGGGTGCCGCCCGCGAACTTGTCGAACCAGTGCTGGCGCCGCGGGTCGCTGTTGATGTTGACCGCGATGAGGATGATCGACGCGATCTCGGCCAGCGCGCCGAGGCACGGCACGATGCCGAAGGCGTACCAGATGTTGCGCTTGATCGACTCGTTCATGGTCGGGTTGCTGTGCCCGTCGGGGCCGACGACCTTGAGCTTGAGCACCTGCTTGCCGACGGTCTGGCCGCGGTTGGAGTCGAGGTAGCCGAAGTAGCCCAGGGCCAGGACCGCGGTGATGACGCCGCCGATGAACAGTCCGGCCCAGTAGCCGACGGCCGCCTGGAAGATGAACTGCAGGATCGCCGCCGGGATGCCGACGATGAGGCCGTCGATGAGGCGGGCCAGGAAGCGGTCCAGCAGGCTGCCGGGGGCGCCGACGCCGGAGGCGGGAGCGCCCGGGGCGCCGTAGGCCGGCGGGGGCGGGGGCGGCGGGGTGCCGTAGTTCGCCGCCGGGGGCGGCGGGACCGCTCCACCCGCCGGGGGCGGCGGCGGGGGCGGCGTCGCGCCCGGGGTCGGGTCGCCCGGCTCGGGCGTCGACCCGGCGGGGGGGCTCGCTGCTGCTCATGGTGGTGCTCCGTTCTCGTGTGGGTGCGACGCAGGTCCGACGTACGACGGGGCTCCGGCGTTGCGAACGGGGCCGAAGATAGCGGCTCCGGTGGCCCAGCGGCAGGACCCAGGCGGGCCATTGCCAGCGCGTCGGCCCGGGACGGTTGTCCCCGCCCGTGGGCACACTGGTCCCGTGAGCAACCTCGAGGACCGACCCGACGAGCTCGTGTGCGCGGCGGCGCGCGGCGGGGTCGAGGTGATGACCCCGCGCGACGTGCCGCTGGGTGGGCCGCGGGCGATGACCGTGCGCCGCACCCTGCCGCAGCGCGAGCGCTCGCTGATCGGCGCGTGGTGCTTCCTGGACCACTACGGCCCCGACGACGTCGCCGACACCGGCGGCATGACGGTCGCCCCGCACCCGCACACCGGGCTGCAGACCGTCTCGTGGCTGTTCACGGGCGAGGTCGAGCACCGCGACTCGGCCGGGCACCACGCCGTGGTCCGACCCGGCGAGCTCAACCTGATGACCGCGGGCCACGGCATCTCCCACTCCGAGGTCTCGCCTGCCTCGGTCCGCACGCTGCACGGCGCCCAGCTGTGGGTGGCCCTGCCCGCCGACGCCCGCGACGGCGCCCCGCGCTTCGACCACTACGCGCCGCCCGCCGTCCAGGGCGAGGGCTGGACCGCGCGCGTCTTCCTCGGCTCGCTGCTCGGCTCGACCTCACCGGTGCCGACCGCGACGCCGCTGCTCGGCGCCGAGCTGGTCCTCACCGCCGGGACCGAGGTGCACCTCGACGTCGACGCCTCCTACGAACACGGCGTCCTGGTCGACACCGGTGTGGTCTCGCTCGGCGAGGTCGAGGTGGAGGAGCACGAGCTGGCCTACCTGCCGCCCGGCTCGCAGCGGCTCTCGGTCGACGCCCACGAGGACGCCCGGGTGCTGCTGCTCGGCGGACCGCCGTTCGGCGAGCCCATCGTCATGTGGTGGAACTTCGTCGGTCGCAGCCACGAGGAGGTCGTCGCCTTCCGCGAGGACTGGATGGCCCAGCTCGAGGCAGGGGCGTACGCCGACGGGCGCTTCGGCGTGCCGACCGGCAACACGCTCGCGCCGATCCCGGCCCCGGCGCTGCCCAACGCCCGGCTGCGCGAGCGCCGCTGATGGCCGGCCCGATCCTCGGCGAGGACGGCGTCGCGCGCTGCCCGTGGGCCGGCGGGCCCGGCGTGATGCGCGACTACCACGACACCGAGTGGGGCACCCACGTGTCGGGGGAGGCGGCCTACCTCGAGCGGCTCACCCTCGAGGCGTTCCAGTCCGGGCTGTCCTGGTCCACGATCCTCAACAAGCGCGAGGCCCTCCGCGAGGTGTTCCACCACTTCGACGCCGACCGGATCGCGGCCTTCGACGAGGCCGACGAGGCCCGGCTCATGGCCGACGCGCGGATCGTGCGCAACCGGGCCAAGATCAGCGCCGCGGTGGTCAACGCGCGCGCGACCGTCGCGCTGCGCGACGCCGAGGGGCTCGAGGCGCTGGTGCTGTCCTTCGCCCCCGCGTCGCCGCCCGCCCCGCGGACCACCGAGGAGATGGAGACCACGTCGCCGGAGTCCAAGGCGTTGTCCAAGGAGCTGAAGAGGCGCGGCTTCGCCTTCGTCGGGCCGACCACGATGTTCGCGCTCATGGAGGCGCTCGGGATCTTCGACCCGCACCTGGTCGGCTGCTTCCGCCGCGCTACCGCCTGAGGCCGGGCACCAGTGCGGGCACCCGCGCGGCGTAGTCGTCGTACGCCGCGCCGAAGCTGCGGCGCAGGTCGCGCTCCTCGAAGCGCGTGCCGAGGACGACGTACGCCGTGGCCGCGCCGGCGAACAGCAGGTGCGAGGCGCTCATCGTGGGCGTGGCCCAGAAGACGACGATCAGCCCGGTCATGAGCGGGTGCCGGACCACGGCGTACAGGCCGGTGGTCTGCAGGCCGCCGTCCGGCTCGACCGGGCGGCCCCACCCGGCCTGGCGCAGGCCCGTCAGCTCAAGCTGGTCGATGGCGTGGGTGGAGACCACGGCCAGGACCCAGCCGGCGCCGTAGACCACCCAGAGCACCCAGCCGAACGACGGCACGGCCCACACCCGACCGCCGAACGGCTCCCACAGCGAGAAGAGCAGCGCGAGCACCAGGTCGGTGGCCAGCACGTACGCCGTGCGCTCGAGCGCGGCCGGCACCCACGCGCGCAGCCGGGCCTTGACCGACCGGCGGGCCAGCACCGAGTGCTGGAGCGCGAAGAGGCCGAGCAGGGCGAGGTCGACGACGACGGCCGGGAGGGTGCCGACCCGGTGCGGGCCGTCGACGGTCCGCGGGACGACGACGCCGGCCAGGAACAGCAGGGCCCAGAGCATGACCAGGTTGAACCCGGCCCAGCCGAGCGCGGAGAGCAGACGAGGAGCCATGCCACGATCCTGCGGCCGGGCCGGGTCGCGGGCAGCCGGGGAACTACGGCACTTCGTGCGCCGCGGACCACGCGGCCAGCTGGGCCCGGGAGCGCAGCCCGAGCCGGAGCCGGATCCGCTCCACGTGCGACTCCGCGGTCCGCTCGGTGACGTGGAGCCGCACGGCGATCTCGCGGTTGGTCAGTCCCTCGGCCACCAGCGCGGCGACCTCCCGCTGGCGGCGGGTCAGCCCGGTCCCCGCCTCCGAGCGCAGCCGGGGCAGCCCGAGGAAGGCCCGTACCTCGGCCACCAGTGCGTCGGCGTCGCCGATGGCCGGCAGGTGCGAGCGGCCCTCG
The DNA here is from genome assembly GCF_011046535.1 of Nocardioides anomalus. Lineage (NCBI taxonomy): Bacteria > Bacillati > Actinomycetota > Actinomycetes > Propionibacteriales > Nocardioidaceae > Nocardioides > Nocardioides anomalus. The sequence goes on from NZ_CP049257.1 coordinate 7,781, forward strand.
AGCTCGACCAGCCGGGCGCCGGGGATGGCCGCGGCGAGCGCGCGGCCCTGCTCGACCGGGGCGGCACGGTCACCGCGGCGGTGCAGGACCAGCGTCGGCGCGGTGACGCGGGGGAGCGCGTCGCGCACGTCGAGGGAGTAGGCCAGCTCGAGCAGCGCGGCCGCGGTCTCCGCGGACGACGCGGCGCGCTGGTAGTCGGCCACCGCGCGCCGGGTGGCCTGGTCGGCGTCGGGGCCGAAGACCTCGGTGAGCAGGTCCGAGCCGAGTCCCCAGTGGGTGCGGACCAGACCGAGCACGTGGTGGCGGCTGTCCGCGTCACCGAGCGCGGCGCCGTCGGCCCAGCCGCCGTAGAGCACCAGCCGGTCGACGCTCTCCGGGTGGTCGGCCGCCCACCGGGCCGCGACCGGCGCGCCGAGGGAGGTGCCGAGCAGGTCGAAGCGCTCCAGCCCGAGGTCGTCCACCACCTGCGCAAGAGTGGCCAGCTCGAGGTCGAGGGTCCGCGGGCCGTCGTACGCCGCGGAGAGGCCACAGCCCGGGCGGTCGTAGCGGACCAGCGTGCGGCCGGTCGAGAGCGCCTGGTGGAACCGGCGCTCGACCGGGAGCTCCCAGCCCAGCTCGAGGTGGCTCAGCCAGCCCGGCACCAGCAGCAGCGGTGGACCGGACCCGGTGGTGGCGTGGGCGATCTCCACCTCAGTCGGGCTGACCCACCAGCCCGGCGCTCTCGATGCCGGCCAGGGCGGCCGCCTCGTCGTTGTCGGAGTTGTCGCCGGAGACGCCGACCGCACCGAGCAGCGTGCCCTCGGCGTCGCGGACGAGCACGCCGCCGGGGACCGGCACGAGCGGACCGATCGCGGTGCCGGCGCCGGTGACGAACGGCGCGAAGTCCTCGGCCCGGCCCATGGTGCGCCGCGAGCCCCAGCCGAAGGCGACCGCGCCGTGGGCCTTGCCGTGGGCGATCTCGAAGCGCTTGGCCGACGAGCCGTCCTGCCGCTCGACGGCGGTGACGTGGCCGCCGGCGTCGAGGACGACGACGGTGAGCGGGTTGAAGCCGCGCTCGCCGCCCGCGGCGAGGGTGCCCGCGACGATCGCGCGGGCCTGGTCGAGGGTGAGTCCCAGGGTCACAGTTCAGCCTTCCTGGCGCGGCGGCGCCGGTGCAGGATCGGTTCGGTGTAGCCCGAGGGCTGCGCGAGCCCCTCGAAGACCAGGTCGTGGGCGGCGCCGAACGCCTGCCCGTCGTACGCCGGGGCCATGGGGACGTAGCCGTCGCCGCCCTGCTGCTCGTCCACGACGTCGGCCATCCGGCGGAAGGCGGCCTCGACCTCCTCGGCACTGACCACGCCGTGGCGCAGCCAGTTGGCGACGTGCTGGGAGGAGATGCGGCAGGTGGCGCGGTCCTCCATGAGCGCGGTGCCGTGGATGTCGGGGACCTTGGAGCAGCCCACGCCGTCGTCGACCCAGCGCTTCACGTAGCCGAGGATGCCCTGGAGGTTGTTCTCGATCTCGGCCGTCCGGTCCTCGTTGGACCAGTCGGGCGCGTCGGCGATCGGGACGGTGAGCAGCTGCTCGAGCGTGGTGCGGCGCCCGCCCGCGGCGAGCTCCTGCTGCCGGGCGGCCACGTCGACCTGGTGGTAGTGCAGGGCGTGCAGGGTCGCGGCCGTCGGTGACGGCACCCAGGCGCACGAGGCGCCGGCCTGCGGGTGACCGACCTTCTGCTCGAGCATCGCGGCCATCTCGTCGGGCATGGCCCACATGCCCTTGCCGATCTGGGCCTTGCCACGGAAGCCGCAGGCCAGGCCGATGTCGACGTTCTGGTCCTCGTAGGCCTGGATCCAGGCGGTCGACTTCATGTCGCCCTTGCGGATCATCGCGCCGCCCAGCATCGAGGTGTGCAGCTCGTCGCCGGTGCGGTCGAGGAAGCCGGTGTTGATGAACGCGACCCGGCCGCGGGCCGCGTGGATGCAGGCCTTGAGGTTGGCCGAGGTCCTCCGCTCCTCGTCCATGATCCCGAGCTTGATCGCGCCCCGGCCGAGCCCGAGGAGGTCCTCGACCGCCGCGAACAGGTCGTCGGTGAAGCGGACCTCGTCGGGGCCGTGCATCTTCGGCTTCACGGCGTACATCGAGCCGGTGCGGCTGTTGGCCAGCTCGCTGCGGCCCTGGATGTCGACCAGCGCGCACAGCGCGGTGACCACGGCGTCGAGGACGCCCTCCGGGATCTCCTGGCCCTCGTGGAGGACGGCGTCGGTGGTCATCAGGTGACCGACCTGGCGCACGAAGAGCAGCGACCGCCCGGGCAGCACGACCTGACCGCGCGGGCCGTCGTACAGCCGGTCCTCCTCCAGGTGGCGGGTGAACGTCTCGCCGCCCTTGCTCACGTCGGCGGTGAGCGTGCCCTGGTTGAGGCGCAGCCAGTTGCGGTACGCCGCCACCTTGTCCTCGGCGTCCACCGTGGCGATGGAGTCCTCGAGGTCCATGATCGTGGACACGGCGGACTCCAGGAGCAGGTCCTTCACCCCGGCCGGGTCGTCCCGGCCGATGCGGTCCTCGCGGTCGACCTGGATCTCCACGTGCAGCCCGTGGTGGACGAGGAGCACGCCCTCGGGTGCGTCCGGGTCGCCGCGCCAGCCCACCAGCTGGGCCGGGTCGGCCAGGGCGGGCGCCAGCGCGCCGTCCTCGACGGCGTAGCCCGTCACGTCGGCGTGCGAGCCCTCGGCCAGCGCGAAGTGCTCGTCCAGGAAGGCCCGGGCCCGGCGGATGACCTCGGCGCCGCGGGTGGCGTTGTAGGAGCTCCCCTTCTCCTTGCCGTCGGCCTCGTCGATGGCGTCGGTGCCGTAGAGCGCGTCGTAGAGCGAGCCCCACCGCGCGTTGGCGGCGTTGGCCGCGAACCGCGCGTTGAGCACGGGCACCACCAGCTGCGGCCCGGCCTGCAGCGCCACGGCGTCGTCGACACCCTCGGTGGTGATCTCGAAGTCCTCGGGCTCCTCGACCAGGTAGCCGAGCTCGCGCAGCAGGGAGACGTAGGAGTCCTGGTCGGTGACCGGTCCGGGGTGGGCGGTGTGCCACTCGTCCAGGGCCGTCTGGAGCTCGTCGCGACGGGCCAGCAGCTCCCGGTTGCGCGGCGCGAACTCGGCCACCAGCGCCTCGAACCCGCTCCAGAACGCCGCCTCGTCCAGCCCCGAGTCCGGCAGCGCCTCGTCGCGGACGAACGCGTGGAGCTCGGGTGCGACCTCGAGGCCGCCGACCGTGATCCGCTCAGTGCTCATGGCTCAGTTCTATCGTGCAGTCATGGTGGACGTCGGCGCGCTGGTGGCGGAGCTCGGGGACGACGTGGTCGTCACCGATGCCGAGCGGACCGAGAAGTACCGCTGGGACCGGGCCAACGACCCCGACGCGGGCGTCCCGCTGGCCGTGGTCCGGGCCCGGTCCACCGAGGACGTGCAGACCGCCGTGCGCTTCGCCGCGGCCCACGGCCTCCCCGTGGTGCCGCGCGGCGCCGGCTCGGGTCTGTCGGGCGGCGCCTCGGCCGTGGACGGCTGCCTGGTCATCAGCACCGAGCGGATGACCGGCATCGAGATCGACCCGGTGACGCGCACGGCCGTGGTGCAGCCCGGGCTGATGAACGCCCAGGTCAAGGCGGCGGCGGCCGAGCACGACCTGTGGTACCCGCCCGACCCCTCGTCGTACGAGATCTGCTCGATCGGGGGCAACATCGCCACCAACGCCGGCGGCCTGTGCTGCGTGAAGTACGGCGTCACGACCGACTACGTCCTCGGGATGACCGTGGTGCTGGCCGACGGCACCGCCGTGCAGCTGGGCGGCGCGCGGCTCAAGGACGTGGCCGGGCTGTCGCTGACCAAGCTGTTCGTCGGCTCGGAGGGCACGCTCGGGGTCATCACCGAGGTCGTGCTCCGCCTGGTGCCCAAGCAGCGACCGCCGGCCACCCTCGTGGCGACGTTCCCGACCCTGGACTCCGCGACCGCCGCCGTGCTCGCCATCAGCAGCCGGCTCCGGCCGTCGATGCTGGAGTTCATGGACGGCCCGACCATCCGCGCGGTCGAGGACATGACGCACATGGGGCTCGACCGCGAGGCCGCCGCGATGCTGGTCATCCAGTCCGACGAGCCGGCCGGGCACGCGGCCACGGAGTGCGAGCTCATCGAGGGGCTGTGCGAGGAGAACGGCGCCAGCGAGGTCTTCCGCACCGACGACCCGGACGAGGGCGAGGCGTTCGTGGTCGCCCGCCGCAACGCCATCCCCGCCGTCGAGCGCACCGGCACGCTGCTGCTCGAGGACGTCGGCGTGCCCCTGCCGCAGCTCGGCACCCTGGTCGACGGCATCGCCGACATCTCCGCGAAGCGCGAGGTCACCATCGCCGTCATCGCGCACGCCGGCGACGGCAACACCCACCCGCTCATCGTCTTCGACCCCGCCGACACCGACATGGCCGAGCGCGCCCAGACGGCGTACGGCGAGGTGATGGAGCTGGCCATGTCCCTCGGCGGGACCATCACCGGCGAGCACGGCGTCGGGCGGCTCAAGCGGCCGTGGCTGGGCGACTACCTCGGCCCCGACGTGCTCGCCCTCAACCAGCGGATCAAGGACGCCCTCGACCCGCAGGGCATCCTGAACCCCGGCGCGGTCTTCTGAGCCGGCCGGGACGGGGGACCACGTGAGGCTTGTCGCTGTCGGGTTGGTGGCGCTGACCGCGCTCGTGGCCGGTGGGGTGGACGCCCCGGGCCGGGCCGCCGGGCCGCTGGTCCCGCGGGCCCGGGCCATCGAGCTGACCAAGGCGGAGCGGGGCGTTCAGCCGACCCAGAGCCAGCGCATCACGGCCAAGGTCGGCGGGGGCGGCAAGGTCCGCTTCGTGCTCAAGGGCGCGGGCGTGCGCCAGGAGGCTGTGGTCAAGGCGGCCAAGCGGCGCGCGGTCTACGACGTGCCCCTGCTCGCGCCGGGCCGCTACACGGTCAAGGCGAGCTACCGCGGCGCCAAGGCCCGGACCCGCTTCGAGGTCTACGACTCCGCGATCACGGTCAGCCAGACGGCGTTCACGGTCTCGGCCGGCGACCCGTACGCCGGCAGCACCGCGCTCACCGGCGCGGTGCGCTACCGCGGCAAGCCCGGCGCCGGCGGCTACGTCGACGTCTACCTCGACGGCAACCGGACCGGCGGGGTCGCGTCGCCCGATCTGCTCGGCTTCGCCGCGGTCGCCGCGGACGGGACGTTCAGCTACCCGCAGTTCGCCTCGCGGGTCGCGCTGCGCTACGGCGTCGGGACCTGGGCCTTCCAGGGCTTCTACACCTCCCGGAAGGACTCGAGCAGCGTCGTGGCCTCGCCGCGGGTGGTCGTCACCGTGACTCCCTGACCCGTGACCCCCTGACCCGAGGGATAGGTTCCCGGCTGTGAGCCAGCGCCTGCACGCCTTCGGTGACGACGCCCTCGGGGACCGCGACGCGGTCGGACTGGTCGCCGCGCTGCACGCCGGTGAGGTCTGCGTGCCCGAGGTCGTCGAGGCCGCCATCGCCCGGGCCGAGCGGGTCCAGCCGACCCTGAACGGCATCGCCTTCGAGGGCTACGACCGCGCCCGCGAGGAGGCCCGGGACCCGCGGCCGGGCTTCTTCGCCGGCGTACCGACCTGGGTCAAGGACAACGTCGACGTGGCCGGCTGGCCGACCCTGGCCGGCACCGACGCCTGGACGCCCGTGCCGGCCAGGCGCGACGGCGACTTCGCCCGGATGCACCTGGCCACCGGGCTGCTCCCGCTGGGCAAGAGCCGGCTGAGCGAGTTCGGCTTCCTGCCCAGCGCCGAGCACCCGCGGCTCGGCCCGGTCCGCAGCCCCTGGGACACCAGCCGGACGGCCGGCGCCAGCTCGGCCGGCTCCTCGGCCATGGTCGCCGCGGGCGTCGTGCCGATCGCGCACGCCAACGACGGCGGCGGCAGCATCCGCATCCCGGCGAGCGTCAACGGCCTCGTCGGGCTCAAGCCGACCCGCGACCGGTTCGCCCAGGACGCGTCGTTCCGCCAGATGCCGCTGCGCATCGTCTCCGACGGCGTGGTCACCCGCTCTGTCCGCGACACCGCCGCCTGGGTCCGCGAGGCCGAGAAGGTCTACCGCGCCTTGCACCTGCCGCCGATCGGCGACCTGACCCGCCCCGGCCGCGGCCGGCTGCGCATCGGCGTCAACACCACCGGCCTGGGCCACGGCGCCGACGCCGAGACGTCCGAGCTCACCCACGCGGTCGCCCGCCGACTCGAGGAGCTCGGCCACCGCGTCGAGGAGATCGAGGTCCCCGTCCCCGACAGCTTCGCCGAGGACTTCCTCCTCTACTGGTCGTTCCTGGCCCTCGTGCTGGTCCGCACCGGCCGCCGGGTGCACGGCCGCTCGTGGGACCCCACCCACCTCGACGACGTCACCCGCGGCCTGGCCCGCTCCTCCGCCCGCGGCCTGCCCCGCCTCCCTCGCGCCATCCGCCGGCTGCGCCGGACCACAGCCATGGCGCGCGAGCTCTACGCGTCGTACGACGTGACGCTGACGCCCACGCTGGCCCACGAGACCCCGCACCTCGGCCACCTCGATCCCACGCTCGGCCACGACGTGGTCATGGAGCGCGTCCTGGACTGGGTGACGTTCACGCCCTGGCAGAACGCCACCGGCGACCCGGCCCTCTCGCTGCCGCTCGCGAGCACCTCCGGCGGTGTGCCCCTCGGCATGCACTTCGGCGCCGCGGCCGGCCGGGAAGCCACCCTGATCGAGCTGGCCTACGAGCTGGAGGAGGCCTTCCCGTTCGCCCGCATCCAGGACCCCGCGTAGCGATTTCGGGTCCGCTCGGGGCGTGTGTAGAGTTCTCCGTCGGTGTGAGTCACCGACACCGGCCCCTTTAGCTCAGTCGGCAGAGCGTCTCCATGGTAAGGAGAAGGTCTACGGTTCGATTCCGTAAAGGGGCTCTGGCACAGCCACGCACCCGCGTGGAGGTGCCCCCGTGGCGGGGTAGCTCAGGTGGTTAGAGCACACGGCTCATAATCGTGGTGTCGCGGGTTCGAATCCCGCCCCCGCTACTGCGCAACAAGACGTAACCAATCAGAGGACTTCCCGTGGCCAGCAAGAGCAGCGACGTTCGCCCCAAGATCACGCTCGCGTGCACCGAGTGCAAGGAGCGCAACTACATCACCAAGAAGAACCGGCGCAACGACCCGGACCGCTTGGAGATGAAGAAGTTCTGCCCGCGCGACCGGCGCCACACGCTGCACCGCGAGACCCGCTGATCTGAGCTCCACCGACGACCCGGCAGACGACGTCTGCCGGGTCTTGTCGCGTCCGGACCTGCTCACGCTGCGCGTTCGCCGTCCGGCGTCACCAGGCCGCGGCCGACGCCGATCTCACGCGCGCACCAGGACCCGGAGGGGTTGGCCAGCGAGCACCCCTCGGCCAGCGGACGCGGGACCGGACGCACCTAGAGCCCACACCCCGGCGCGGCCCAGGCCTTGAGGTCGCTGGTGTCGAAGCGGGCCAGCGACGGCGTCATGGGGCGCCCCTTCTTCTGGTAGAGCCGCGAGCCGGACTCGCTGACCACCCAGAGCTCGTCGTCGCCGACCAGCGCCATGCTCTCCGCGCCGGGCAGGAAGGCCCGGCTGCGGCCGTCGGGGCCGACGAGCACGCCGCAGGAGGCGTTCGAGGTGGCGACCCAGAGGCCGGGGCCGATGCCGCCGAGCTCGCCCCAGACGGCGCCCTGGGCGCCGGCGGGCACGGGGACGGCGCGCACGGCGTCGCCCGCGCCGATCTCGTACGAGGAGGAGGTGAGCAGCGCGTCGACGTCGTACCACCACAGGCGGGCGGGGTTGGCGGGCCGGAAGCGGCCGAGGCCGAGCTCGCCGTGCCGGCCCCAGACGGCGAAGGAGCCGCGGACGGGCTCGTCGATCGCCCACACGCGGAGCGGAGCGAGGGTGCCGGGGTCGAGGAGCCAGAGGCGTTGGGTCTCGGCCACCCAGACGCCGTGCTCGTCGACCAGGACACCGCCGCCGTGTCGGCACTCGGTGGGCTCGCGGGGGCCGACCTGGCCGGTGAGGGGGTAACGCTGCGCCACGAGCCTGCCGGTGCGCAGCGACACCGACTCGACCGTGCACAGCCGCCGGCTGCCGACCTGGGTGCCGTCGAAGCCCGCGACGTAGGCCGTGCCGTCGGCGATGGCCATGCCCTGCGGCACCAGCCAGCGGTCGAGCCCGGGCAGCCACACGCCGGCGCACAGGGCGTGGTCGTTGCCGAAGCGGTCCAGCTGGGGTGCGCCGTACGACGGAGCGCGGCCGCGCACGTCGGCGTACGCCACCGGCCCGCAGCCGTCGACCGGGTCGGGGTCGGCCGACGCGGACGACGCGGACGAGGGCCGCGAGGAGGAGTCGGAGGTGCAGGCGGCGACCAGGAGCAGGGGCAGGAGCAGGACCACGAGGGCACTAGGTTGGAGCCATGCCCGTGGACCCGTCGCTCGTCGGCCGGACCTTCCCACCCACCAGACCGTACGACGTGACCGAGGAGCGGGTGCGCACCTTCGCCGCGGCGACCGGCGCGGCCTACGACGGGGGACCGGCGCCGGCCACCTTCCCGATCGTGCTGGCCTTCGAGGCGATGCACGCGTTCCTGGAGGCCGAGGCGCTCGACCTGTTCCGCATCGTCCACGGCGAGCAGCGCTTCGCCTACGAGCGGCCGGTCGTGCCCGGCGACGTGCTCACCGCGACCCTGAGCGTCGCGACGCTGCGCCAGATCGGCGGCAACGACATCATCGGCACCACCAGCGAGATCACCGACGGCTCGGGCACGCTGGTGTGCACCGGCACCGCGACGCTGGTCCACCGGGGTGGCGAGTGATGGAGCCGAGGACCTTCCGGGTCACCCGCGCGGACCTCGTGGCCTACGCCGAGGCCAGCGGCGACCACAACCCGATCCACCAGGACGAGGACGTCGCGCGCAGCGTCGGCCTGCCCGGCGTGATCGCGCACGGGATGTACACCCTCGCCCTCGCCGCGCGGTACGTCGAGGAGCAGGTCGGACCGGGCCGGGTGGCGACCTTCGGGGCCAAGTTCACCAAGCCCGTCGTCGTGCCCGCCGAGGGCACCGACGTCGAGATCGAGGGCACCCGCGACGGCGACACGGTGACGCTCAAGGTCACCTGCGCGGGCGTCGAGGTGCTGCGGGGCGCCAAGGCCACCCTCCGCGATGGCTGAGCGGCTCGCCGACCACACCACGCTCCGGCTCGGCGGCCCGGCGCGCGCCTGGGTGCGCGCGACCACCGAGGCCGAGCTGACCGAGGCGCTGGCCGCGGCCGCGCCGCCGGTGCTGGTCCTCGGGGGCGGCAGCAACCTGGTGGTGGCCGACGCGGGCTTCGACGGCACCGTGGTCGAGGTCGCGACGAGCGGCGTGCACGCCGACCACGAGGGCGACGACCCGACCTGCGGCGGCGTCCTGGTCACGGTGGCGGCGGGGGAGTCGTGGGACGGCTTCGTGGCCACCGCGGTCGAGCGCGGCTGGGTCGGCGTCGAGGCGCTGGCCGGCATCCCCGGCTCGGTCGGCGCGACCCCGGTGCAGAACGTCGGCGCCTACGGCCAGGAGGTCTCGCAGACCGTGGCGCGGGTCCGGGTCTGGGACCGGGTGCTGCAGGGCGTGCGGACCTTCACGAACGCCGACTGCCGCTTCGGCTACCGCACCTCGCGCTTCAAGGCCGAGCCCGAGCGCCACGTCGTCCTCGACGTGACCTTCCAGCTCACGATCGGCTCGCTCGGCACCTCGGTCCAGTACGCCGAGCTGGCCCGCGCCCTGGGCGTCGAGCTCGGCACCCGGGCCCCGCTGGCCGACGTCCGCGCGGCCGTGCTCGGGCTGCGGCGCGGCAAGGGCATGGTCCTCGACCCGGCCGACCACGACACGTGGAGCGCGGGCTCGTTCTTCACCAACCCGGTGGTCGACGCGGCCGACGTGCCGCCGGACGCGCCGGCCTGGCCGCAGCCCGACGGCCGGGTCAAGACCAGCGCCGCGTGGCTGATCGAGCACGCCGGCTTCGCGCGCGGCCACGGCCGCGGCGCGGTCTCGCTGTCGACCAAGCACACGCTGGCCCTCACCAACCGCGGCGGCGCCACCACCGAGGAGCTGCTGGGCCTGGCCCGCGAGGTGCGTGACGGCGTCGAGGAGGCGTACGGCATCCGGCTGGTCAACGAGCCCGTGCTCGTGGGCGTCGAGCTCTGAGCCGACGGCTCAGACCATCGAGTAGTCGGTGGTGCCGAACCACACCACGATCGCCACCACCGCCGCGATGAGCAGCGCTCCGAGCACGGTCATCACCGCGCCCATCCACAGCCCGGCGGTCGCGGAGCCGGCGTTGCCGTAGACCCCCGGCTGGCGCTCGATGTCGCGCTTGGCCCGGACGCCGAGGAACCACGCGAACGGCGCGCACAGCACGCCCGGCAGGGTCAGGCAGCACAGGAAGGTCAGCACGAAGCACGCGATCGAGATGATCCCGAGCACCAGCGCGGTCGTGGCGCCCGAGTGGTCCCGCGAGCCCACGTAGGGCACGCCGTACGCCGGCGCCCACCCGCCCGGCGGCCACGGCTGCGGCGGAGGCGGGGGCTGAGGCGCCTGAGGCGGCGGCGGGGTGATCGGCGCCGTCTCCTCCGGGTCGCTCACGCGCCCGGCTCCGCCCGCAGCCAGGCGTCGACGTCGGCCAGCACCGCGGCCCGGACGTCGGAGGGGGCGCACGAGGCGCGCACCGACATGCGGGCCAGCTCGGCCAGCTGCTCGTCGGCGAGGTCGTGGGCGGCCCGCATGGCGGCGTACTGCCCGTGCAGGCGCGAGCCGAAGAGCAGCGGGTCGTCGGCGCCGAGCGCGACGGTGGCGCCGGCCTCGAGCAGCGTGGGAAGCGGGACCGAGGTCAGGTCGGAGTAGACGCCCAGCGCGACGTTGGAGGTCGGGCAGACCTCGAGGGCGACCCCGGCCTCGACGATGCGCTCGAGCAGCGCCGGGTCCTCGGCCGAGCGGACGCCGTGGCCGAGCCGCTGGGCGTGGAGCGCGTCCAGGCACTGCGCGACGTGGTCCGGGCCGCGGAGCTCGCCGCCGTGCGGGACCAGCAGCAGCCCGGCGCGCTCGGCGATGCCGAAGGCCCCGGCGAAGGCCGTCGTCTGCCCGCGGCGCTCGTCGTTGGACAGCCCGAAGCCGACCACCCCGCGCCCGGCGTACTGCGCGGCCAGGCGGGCGAGGGTCCGGGCGTCGAGCGGGTGGCGGATCCGGTTGGCCGCGATGACCACGGCCATGCCGAGACCGGTCGCACGCGAGGCGTCGGCGACGGCGTCGAGGACCAGGTCGGTGAAGGCGGTGATGCCGTCGAAGCGCGCGGCGTACCCGCTCGGGTCGACCTGGATCTCCAGCCACCGCCCGCCGTCGCGGACGTCGTCCTCGGCGGCCTCCAGGACCAGGCGGCGCACGTCGGCCTCGGTCCGCAGCACCGACCGCGCAACGTCGTAGAGCCGCTGGAAGCGGAACCAGCCCTTCTCGTCGGCCGCGGACAGCTCCGGCGGCCACTGCGAGACCAGCTGGTCGGGCAGCCGGATGCCGTCGCGCTCGGCCAGCTCGAGCAGTGTGGCGTGGCGCATCGAGCCCGTGAAGTGCAGGTGCAGGTGCGCCTTGGGCAGGGCGCGGAGGTCGCGTTGACCGGTGCTGTGCTCAGCCAACCAGCTGCTCCGCCGCGGCCAGCCGGGCGCAGGTGGCCACGACGCGCGTGGCCTTCTCGACCTCGGCCGGCTCGGGGAACGTCGGCGCGAGCCGGATGTTGCGGTCGTGCGGGTCGCGGCCGTAGGGGAACGACGAGCCGGCCTGGGTCAGCGCCACCCCGGCGCCCTTGGCCAGCTCGATGACGCGGGCGGCGGTGCCGTCCTGGACGTCGAGGCTGATGAAGTAGCCGCCGGTCGGCTCGGTCCACGACGCGATGCCGAGCCCGCCGAGCTGCTCCTCGAGCACCGACAGCACCGAGTCGAACTTGGGCCGGATGATCTCGGCGTGGCGGCGCATGTGGTCGCGCACCCCGTCCGCGGAGCCGAAGAACTGCACGTGGCGCAGCTGGTTGAGCTTGTCCGGGCCGATCGCGCCCTTGCCGAGGTGGCCGGTGTACCACTTCACGGTCTCCACCGACCCGCCCAGGAAGGCCACACCGGCGCCGGCGTAGGTGATCTTGGAGGTCGAGGCGAACATGACCGGCCGGTGGGGGTGGCCCGCCGCCGAGGCCAGCGACAAGATGTCGGCGCTCTTGGCCTCCTCCTCGGTGAGGTGGTGGAAGGCGTAGGCGTTGTCCCACAGGATCTTGAAGTCCGGGGCCGCGGTGCTCATCGACGCCAGCCGCTCCGCCACCTCCTGGGTGACGATCGAGCCGCTCGGGTTGGCGTAGGTCGGGACGATCCAGATCCCCTTGATCGAGGGGTCGTGGCCCGCCAGCTCGGCCACCGCGTCGGGGTCCGGGCCGTTCTCGTCGGTCGGGACGGTCACCATCTCGATGCCGAACCAGTCCGTGAGCGTGAAGTGGCGGTCGTAGCCCGGCACCGGGCAGATGAACTTGACGCTCTCCTCCTGGCTCCACGGGCGCTCGGAGTCCACGCCACCGTGCAGCCACAGGTCGACCAGGACCTCGCGCATCATCACCAGGCTGGAGTTGCCACCGGCCACGACCTGCTCGGGCTCGATCCACAGCAGCTCCGCGAACATCTCGCGCAGCTCCTTGATCCCCTCCAGCCCGCCGTAGTTGCGGGTGTCGACCCCGTCGCGGTCGACGGCCGTGGTCGGCAGCGAGAGCAGCCGGTCCGAGAGGTCGAGCTGGGCCGACGCGGGCTTGCCGCGGGTCAGGTCCAGCACGAGTCCGGCCGCCACCAGCTCGTCGTACGCCGCCTTCTCGCCGGCGAGGAACTGCGCGAGCTCCTCCCGGGAACGTCCGGCCAGCGGCGCGCGTTCAAGGCTCTGCGAGGTCACGGCTCCGATCCTCGCAGACCGGTGCGAGTTCGACTCCGCTCGGGCTCTCCCCGTAGACTCACCGTTTGGTGGTTTCCCACAGGCTCAGCCATGCCCCGAGCACGTCGGCGACCACCGGAGGGCACTAGCTCAACTGGCAGAGCATCGGTCTCCAAAACCGAAGGTTGGGGGTTCAAGTCCCTCGTGCCCTGCAAGCAGCACCAGCCAGAAGAACAGCCACACCACGAGCAGAGAAGATTGAGGCGAGCAGCGTGACGGACAGCAAGGCGGTCCCCGGGCCGCGCGAGCGCGGTTCACGTGACAGCGGAGGCGACAAGCGCACCAGCCTGCCCGTCTTCTACCGCCAGGTGGTCGCCGAGCTGCGCAAGGTGGTCTACCCGACCCGCGACCAGCTCGTCACCTACTTCATCGTGGTGATGGTCTTCGTGCTGATCATGATGGCGATCGTGTCGCTGCTGGACCTGGGTCTCGGCAAGCTCGCGTTCGAGGTCTTCAACGGCCGCAGCGCCGGCTGACCCCTCCAGCAGCCCGCCACCACCCCGCCACCACCCAGCACCCCACCCGACGATCTTCGACTGATGGAGCAGCACGTGTCGCAGTACGACGAGCAGGACGAGCTCACCGCGGAGGAGTCCGCCGCGGACGAGAGCGCGGACGAGCCCACCGGCGACGAGGGGCTGCAGCCCGGCGAGCAGCCCGACCCGGAGCTCGAGGACCAGTACGGCGAGCCCGACGACGGCGAGGACGTCCTCGACGACCCGCGCCTGGACACCGAGGTCACCGACGAGGACACCGACCGCGAGATGGGCCTCGACGACACCGAGGACGACGGCGCCACGTCCTACGACCTCTCCGAGGCCGAGGGCGACGAGGAGCCGCTGAGCGCCGACAGCGCCGAGGTCGGGAGCGACGAGGACGCCGACGACCTCGACGAGGCCGTCAGCTCCGACGTGGACGAGGCCTCCGACCCGCTCGAGCAGTTCCGGCGCGAGCTGTGGGCCAAGCCCGGTGACTGGTTCGTCGTGCACACCTACTCCGGCATGGAGAACCGGGTGAAGTCGAACCTCGAGAACCGCATCATCAGCCTCAACATGGAGGACTACATCCACGAGATCGTGGTCCCCACCGAGGAGGTCGCGGAGATCAAGAACGGCCAGCGCAAGATGGTCAAGCGGACCGTCCTGCCCGGCTACGTCCTGGTCCGCATGGACCTCACCGACGAGTCCTGGGCCGCCGTGCGGCACACCCCGTCGGTGACCGGCTTCGTCGGCCACAGCCACCAGCCGGTGCCGCTGAGCATGACCGAGGTCGAGAACATGCTGGCCCCGGCCGTCGTGGCCCGCGCCGAGGCCGAGGCCGCTGCCGCCGGCACCTCCACCCCGGGTGCCGCCGCCGCGGCCAAGAAGCCGGTCGAGGTCGCCGACTTCGACGTCCAGGACTCCGTCATGGTCGTCGACGGCCCGTTCGCCACGCTGCACGCGACGATCACCGAGATCAACCCCGAGTCCCAGCGCGTCAAGGCGCTGGTCGAGATCTTCGGCCGGGAGACCCCGGTCGAGCTGAGCTTCAGCCAGATCCAGAAGGTCTGAGGCTCCCGCACCACCCCGCACCACCCAGCACCACCCGCAACACCCGTGGCAGGGGCCGCCTGGCCCCGCTCTGACCACACGAGAGAAGAGAGAGCATGCCTCCCAAGAAGAAGATCGCTGCCCTGGTCAAGGTGCAGCTCCAGGCCGGTGGCGCCACCCCGGCCCCGCCCGTCGGTACCGCCCTCGGTCCGCACGGCGTCAACATCATGGACTTCTGCAAGGCCTACAACGCCCAGACCGAGTCCATGCGCGGCAACGTCGTCCCCGTCGAGATCACCATCTACGAGGACCGCTCGTTCACGTTCATCACCAAGACCCCGCCGGCCGCCGAGCTGATCAAGAAGGCCGCCGGGCTGAGCAAGGGCTCCTCGGTCCCGCACAAGGACAAGGTCGGCAAGCTGACCAAGGACCAGGTGCGCGAGATCGCCCAGACCAAGCTCCCGGACCTGAACGCCAACGACATCGACGCCGCGATGAAGATCGTGGAGGGCACCGCCCGCTCCATGGGTGTCACCACGGAGGGGAACTGACATGCAGCGCAGCAAGACCTACCGCGCGGCGGCCGAGACGTTCGACAAGGACGAGCTCTACGCCCCGCTCGCGGCGATCAAGATCGCCAAGACCACCAGCAAGAAGAAGTTCGACGAGACCGTCGACGTCGTCATGCGGCTCGGGGTCGACCCCCGCAAGGCCGACCAGATGGTGCGCGGCACCGTCAACCTGCCCCACGGCACCGGCAAGACCGCCCGCGTCCTGGTCTTCGCCAACGGCGACAAGGCCGAGGCCGCCCGTGAGGCCGGCGCCGACATGGTCGGCGGCGACGAGCTCATCGACCGCGTCGCCGGTGGCTGGCTGGACTTCGACGCCGTGGTCGCCACGCCCGACATGATGGGCAAGGTCGGCCGCCTCGGCCGCGTGCTCGGCCCCCGCGGCCTGATGCCGAACCCGAAGACCGGCACCGTGACGCCCGACCCGGCCAAGGCCGTGACGGACATCAAGGGCGGCAAGATCGAGTTCCGCGTCGACCGCCACGCCAACCTGCACTTCATCATCGGCAAGGCGTCCTTCGGCGAGGCCCAGCTGGCGGAGAACTACGCCGCCGCCCTCGAGGAGGTGCTCCGGCTCAAGCCGGCCAGCTCCAAGGGCCGCTACATCAAGAAGGTCACGGTCTCGACCACCATGGGCCCCGGCGTCCAGGTCGACCCGAACCGCACCAAGAACGTCGCTGACGAGGACGCTGACGCGACCGAGTGACACCGACGCACGACCGACGGCCCGCTGCACCTCACGGTGCGGCGGGCCGTCGCCGTTCGCCGGCGTCGCTGCGCCGCGTCCGCGTCCTCGTCGGCGGCGCTCTTGCTGCGGCCGGGGCGCCGGGGGTGTGGCTCCGGGTGGGGCGGGGACGGCGCGTGGGGGAGCGGGATTTGGCGGACGCCACACGCCGCGCCTACTCTGGACGCCGTAACCAGAGACCGCCGGTCATCTGTCCGCTCGCGCGGGCAGACCGAAGGTTCCGCGAGAGCGGACGGCCTGCGCAGGGGACAGAGCAGCAACTCGTGAGAGTGACGCCCTGAGCCGCCTGCGGCCAGGGCGTTCGTCATCCCGGGGCCTGGTCTCACCTCAGAGAGAAGGAGACCGATGGCGCGGGCAGACAAGCAGGCCGCCGTCGCGGAGATCGTCGACTCGTTCAACGATGCCGCGGGTGCCGTGCTGACCGAGTACCGCGGGCTCACCGTGAAGGAGCTGCAGACGCTGCGCCGCTCCCTGGGTGAGAACGCCGACTACGCCGTGGTCAAGAACACGCTGGCGAAGCTGGCCGCCGAGCAGGCGGGCATCCAGGGCTTCGACGAGCTGCTGAACGGTCCGACCGCGATCGCCTTCATCAAGGGCGACGTCGTCGAGGCCGCGAAGGGGCTGCGTGACTTCGCCAAGGCCAACCCCGCCCTCGTGATCAAGGGCGGCTACCTGGACGGCAACGCCCTCGACGCTTCCGAGGTGGCCAAGCTGGCCGACCTCGAGTCGCGTGAGGTCCTGCTGGGCAAGCTCGCGGGCGCGATGCTCGCCTCGCTCAGCCAGGCCGTCTACCTGCTCAACGCGCCGCTGGCCCAGGCCGCCCGTCTCGCGGGTGCGCTCCAGGCCAAGGCCGAGCAGGACCCCTCGATCCTCGCTGGTGGAGCTGGCAGTGCGCCGGCAGAGCCCGCCGCGGAGGAGGCCGCCCCGGAGGCTGCTGCCGAGGAGGAGGCCCCGGCTGAGCCGGAGGCCGCCGCCGAGGAGCCCGCCGCCGAGGCGACCGACGAAGCCTGACCAGGGCTGAAGAACCAACCACCACCACTGGAATCCCGGCTCCCGGCGCACGCCGCGGGCCACCACAGGAAGGAACCGCCACCATGGCGAAGCTCAGCACCGACGAGCTGCTCGACGCGTTCAAGGAGATGACGCTGATCGAGCTGTCCGAGTTCGTGAAGCAGTTCGAGGACACCTTCGGCGTGACCGCCGCCGCCCCGGTCGCCGTCGCCGCGGCCCCGGCCGCGGGTGGCGCTGCCGCCGGTGGCGACGACGCCGCCGCCGAGCAGGACCAGTTCGACGTCATCCTCGAGGCCGCTGGTGACAAGAAGATCAACGTCATCAAGGAGGTGCGCGCCCTGACCTCCCTCGGTCTGAAGGAGGCCAAGGACCTCGTCGAGGCCGCCCCGAAGCCGGTCCTGGAGGGCGTCGACAAGGCCGCCGCGGACAAGGCCAAGGAGACGCTCGAGGGCGCCGGCGCCACCGTCACCGTCAAGTGACGCTGTCCCACCGCTGAACACCGCCGAGGGCGGCCACCCCACCGGGGTGGCCGCCCTCGTCGCGTCCGCACGGTGAGCACCGCGCTTCCGTAGGGTGTCCCGGTGCAGATCGACGTCCTCGGCCCGGTGCGCGCACGCCGCGGCAGCGAGCCGGTCGACCTCGGCACCCCGCGGCAGCGGGCGATCGTCGCGGCCCTCGCGCTCTCCGGCGGCCGTGCCCTCGGCACCGACACCCTGATCGGCCGGGTGTGGGGTGCCGACGCGCCGTCGGGGGCCCTGGCCACGCTCCACGGGTACGTCGCGGCGCTGCGTCGCGCCCTCGAGCCCGACCGGGCGCCGCGGGCCGAGCCCCGCGTGCTCGTCACCGAGGGCGACGGCTACGCCCTGCGCGGGTGCGAGGTGGCGGCGGACGCCGTCGAGCTCGAGACCGCGGTCGCCGCGGCCCGCTCCGCGCTGACCGTCGTCCCCGACCACCTCCGTCCCGCGGTCGAGCCCGCCCGCCGTCTCGAGGCCGAGGCGGTCGTGCTCCGGCTCGAGGCGGCGCTGGCCGGCTGGCGCGGCGAGCCGTACGCCGACCTGCGCGACGACGCCGACGCCCAGGCCGAGCGCGT
The DNA here is from genome assembly GCF_011046535.1 of Nocardioides anomalus. Taxonomy (NCBI): domain Bacteria; kingdom Bacillati; phylum Actinomycetota; class Actinomycetes; order Propionibacteriales; family Nocardioidaceae; genus Nocardioides; species Nocardioides anomalus. The sequence goes on from NZ_CP049257.1 coordinate 25,747, forward strand.
CCGGCTGACCGGGCTGCGCACCGCCGCGCAGGAGCTGCGGGTCGTCGCGCTGCTGGCCCTCGGACGTCACGGCGAGGTGCTGCCCGGGCTCGAGCAGCTCACCGCCGAGCACCCGCTGCACGAGCGCTGGTGGGCGCTGTACGCCGTGGCGCTGACCCGCAGCCACCGCCAGGCCGATGCCCTCGCCGCGCTCCAGTCGCTGCGCAACCTGCTGGCCGACGAGCTCGGCGTCGACCCGAGCCCCGCGGTCCGCGACCTCCAGACCGCGATCCTGCGCCAGGACCCGACCGTGGCGGGCACGGCGGCGCCCGCACCGCCACCGGTCGACGACCTCGGCCAGGAGCCGGTGCCGCGGCGCGAGCACTTCCGCGAGTCCCCGCCGTTGCCCCGGTGGCGGCTGGCCGGACGTCGGGCCGAGCTGGCCCGGCTCGGTCAGCAGCTGGACGAGGCGGAGGCGGGCCGGCCGCGCGCGGTCCTGGTGACCGGGGAGGCCGGGATCGGCAAGTCCCGGCTCGTCCACGAGCTGGCCCTCACGGCGTTCGAGCGGGGCTTCACCGTGGCCCTGGGCCAGTGCTCGGCCGAGGGGCCGCCGCCGCTCTGGCCGTTCCGGGCCATCGCGCGGTCGCTGGAGGAGCAGCTCGACCTGTTCCACACCTCGGTCGAGCAGGCCCTGCTGACCGCTCCGCCGGACGACTTCGCCACCCTCGACCTCCTCGCCCACCACGCCTGCCTGGCCGCGGCCGGCCACCCGCTGCTGCTGGTGGTCGAGGACGTCCAGTGGGCCGACCCGGCGTCGCTGCGGCTGCTGCTGCGCATCCTGGAGAAGGCCAAGGACGAGCGGCTCCTCGTGGTGACCACGTGGCGGCGCACCGCCTCCACCCCGGAGGTCGAGGAGTTCGCGGCCGCGAGCTCGCGCCACGAGGGCGTGCGGCTCGACCTCGCGGGCCTCCCGCCCGAGGACGCGGAGACGCTCGTGACCGAGGTGGTCGGGGCCCCGGCGGACGCAGACCTGTGGGAGCGCACCTCGGGCAACCCCTTCTTCCTCATCGAGCTCGCCCGCTCCGCCGGGTCGGTCAGCGGCTCTCTCACCGACGTCGTGCTCAGCCGCGTCCGCCAGCTGCCGGAGCCGACCGTGCGCTTCCTCGAGGCCGCCGCGGTGGTCGACCTCGAGTTCGACCTGGACCTGGTCTCGTTCATGACCGGCCGCGACACCACCGAGGGCGCCGCGGTCCTGCAGCCGGCGCTCCACGCCGGCCTGGTCGTGGACGCCGGGCACCCGGCGCCGGTCTACCGGTTCTCCCACGGCGTGGTGCGCGAGGTCGTGCACGACTCCATCGGCCACACCGAGCGGGCGCGGCTGCACCGGGCGGTGTCCACGGTCCTGGCCGAGCGCTCCCAGCTGCGCCGGGTGGTGCAGCGCGCGGCGCTGGTCCACCACTGGCAGCTCACCGGCGGCGTCTACCGGCGCGAGGCCTGGCGCGGCGTGCTGCTGGCGGCCGACGCGGCCCGGCGCGAGGGGGCGTACGCCGAGGAGGCCGCGCACCTCGCGGCCGCCCTCGAGCTGCAGTGGAGTGACCACGAGCACGACCTCCGTGAGCGCTTCGAGCTGCTGATGCTCCGGGTCGAGGCCTGCCGTTGGCAGGGCGACTGGGCCGGGGTCTCCGACGCCGTGGACGAGGCGGTCCGGGTGGCCGAGCAGCTCGAGGACACCGAGCTCGCGACCCGCGCCGCGATCTCCACCATGGAGGGCGCGCTGTGGCAGGTGCGACCGTTCGGCCACGTCCACGCGCCGATCGTCGAGGCCCTGCAGCGTGCCCTCGAGCGGCTCGGCCCGGACCAGGCGGCGCTGCGGGCGCGGGCCCAGCTGGCCCTGGCCATGGAGCTCTACTACGGCGACGACACCCAGACCATCGACGCGCTCGTGGCCGAGGCCCTGGCGGTGACCGAGGCGTCGCCGGACCTGCGGCTGCGCGCGACGGCGTACCTCGGCGCGTTCGCGGCGCAGTCGCGGCCCGAGACGCTCGAGGCCCGGCGCCGCTACGCCGCCGAGGCGGTCGTGCTCGCCGGGCGCATCGACGACGTCCGCCTGCGGCTGGCCGCCGAGGCCCTGGCCACCAGCGCGGCGGCCGAGGCCGGCGACTACGCGACCGTGCGGCGAGACCTCCCGCGCGTGGTCGAGCTCTGCCGCGGCCGCGGCCTGGGGACGGCCGAGGCGATCCTGCGCGTGGTGCAGGTCCCGTGGCTGGTCATGGACGGCCGCGGCGACGAGGCGGCCGAGCCGCTGGCCCGGCTGGAGGAGCTCTCGCGCGAGCTGCGGATGCCCAACATCGAGAACGCCGTGCTGGCCACGGGCCTGGTCCGCTCCTTCCTCGACGGCGAGTACGCCGCGCTGGCCGCCTTCCTCAGCTCCTTCGTCGACGCCTCCGCGATCCCGGCCGGGCCGGTCGCCACGGTGATCGCGCTGCGGGCCGGCCACGACGAGCTGGCGCGCGCGCTGCACGACGCCGTCGGCGTCGACCTTGAGACCCGCTCCTTCATGAGCCTCATGAACGCGGCGCTGGCGCTGGAGATCGCGCTCGGGCTGGGCGACCGGGAGCTGGCGGCGCGGGTCTACCCCCGCGTACTGCCCTTCGCCGGGCGGATGTGCTCGGCCGGGACGGCGACGCCGGTGGGGCCGGTCGACGCCTACCTCGCGCTCGGCGCGGCGGCCCTCGGCGACCGCGCTGCCGCCGAGCGGCACGCCGCGCGGGCGCGGGAACTGGTCGAGGAGTGGGGCCTGCCCGTGCTCCGGCAGCGGTGGGCCGAGCTGGAGGAGCGCTACCTGGCCTGACCGGCCAGCGCCGCGAGGAGCAGCTCGCGCACGACGCTCTTGGGGCGGGCGCCCACGATCGAGAGCACCGACTGCCCCTCGAGGAACAGCAGCAGCGTCGGCAGTCCCGTCACGCCGTACGCCGACGCGGTCACTGGGTGCGCCCCCACGTCGAGTCGGGTGAAGGTGAGGTCGGGGAGGTCGACGGCGAGCTCCTCGAGCATCGCGCCGACCTGTCGGCACGGGCCGGAGCCGGCGCTTCCGAACTGCACGAGCACGGGCGCCACCGCGCCCAGCACCACGTCGCCGAAGTCGGCGTCGCCGACCGCGCGGAGGGTGCTCACGCCCCGACCCCGGCGCCCACGTGGCGGAAGGCGGCCAGCTCGAGGCGCCGGAACCGCGGCCGGCCCAGCCGCAGCAGCACCCGGAAGCCGAACCCGGCCCGACGCAGCGGCTCGGCGGTGATCTCCGGGTGCAGCCCCTGCACGGCCCACGGCACCAGCTGGAGCAGCTGGCGGGGAGCGAGGCCGCCGCGCAGGTGCTCGCGGTCCAGGCGCGCCCAGTCGTCCTCGGACACGTAGCGCTGGAGCAACGGCACCGCCGACCGCTCCTCGTGCGCGAGGTGCTGGTCCACGACCTCCCGCGCGGCGGTGACGGCGTCGACCAGCGCGGACCGGGTCACCGCGTCGGGCCGCGCGGCCATCCGGGCCAGCCGCTCCCGGGCGGTCGCCAGCACGGGGTCGATGGCACCGTGCTCGGTGGCCATCTCCTCCAGCACCCGCAGGCCACCCCGGTCGTCGGCCTCGCGCAGCGCGGCGTCGAGCAGCGGCCACACGTGGTCGTCCTCCTTGGTGTGGTGGTCCTCGAGCAGCAGGGCGAACAGGTCCCACCGCTCGAGCAGCGCGTGCCACGTCGCACCCTCCGCCACCGGCGTGCGGCGCGCGGCGTCGGCGAAGCGGGCCAGGTCGCGCCGGAAGCCGTGGTGGAGCAGGTACATCATCGTCAGGTCGATGGGCCCGTCGGGCGCCGCGGCCTGGCCCGGCAGCAGCGCGCTCACGCGGTCACCGCCTGCGGTCCGTGCAGGGTCCCGACCAGCCAGCGCAGCCGCTCGAGGTCGCCGTGCTGGGCCCGCCGGTACGCCGGCACCAGGACCGGTCCGAGGAGCCGCAGCCAGCCCCCGAGTCGCAGCACGGTCGTGACGTCCACGACGCAGCCGTCCTCGGTGGGCCGGACGACCCGGCCGCCGCGGACCCGGACGAGCGGGCCGCCGCCGGCGTACGTCGCACTGCGGTCCCCGGCGGCGCCGACCCGGGTCGGCGTCACGAAGGTGAGCCCGGCGAACCCGAGCTCCTCGACCAGCCCCTGACCGGCGTGGGCCCGACCGCGGGGCGTGCAGGTGACGGCTCGCACGTGGCCGCGCCACAGGTCGTCGTGGCCCCAGTCGAGGACGAGCCCGACCACGGCGTCCGCCGGGTGGTCGAGGGCGATCGAGGAGCGGACGGCGATCTCGCGTCCGAAGCGGGTGCTCATGACCCCGAGCCTGAGCCGCACCGCTGGACTGCCGCTGGGACGGCGCTGGGAGCCGGCTCCCAGCGCCGTCCCAGGCCGGTCCCAGGGACGGCGACCAACGTGCCGGTCGTCCACAGATCCGAGCACAGGAAGCAGACGTCATGACTCCCACCCTCACGGGCCGCAGCGCCCGCCTGGGTCTCCTCCTCGCCGCGGCGCTGCCCGTCGGCCTGCTGACCGGCACGGCCGGCAGCGCCTCCGCCGTCGACGGCGGCGACGGCGGCGGCGGCGATCCCACCCAGACCGTCAAGATCGTGAGCGGACCGCAGAAGCCCCTCTTCGTCGGCGACGAGATCAAGATCAGCGTCACCGCCAGCGCCAGCGACAACGCGGTCGTGGTGAAGGAGGGAGACCGCGAGATCTTCGACGGGGGTGCGATGAACCCCTCGGGACCCACCGCGCTGTCCATCCCCACGGCGGGGGTGTTCCGGGCCGGCACCCACCACCTGCTGACCGTCTTCGTCAGCAACGGCGACGTCAGCGGGTCCGCCCAGTTCACGGTCGACCCGCAGTTCATCCCCAGCGACCTCGACCCCGCCGGGTTCCAGCCGGAGTACGGGCTGCCGCTCTACGGCCGCCTCGACGCCACCGTCCCCACCACGGTGGTGCCGACCGGCACCATGGCCCTGGAGCGCGGCGGTGTGGTCAAGGCCCGCTACCCGATCCGCACCGACGGCACCTACGCGCTCTACGACCCCACGATGACCCCGGGCGTGCACGAGGACGTCACGATCTACTACGAGGGCGACGCCAACTACGCCCCGCAGGAGATCGGCACCGGGGCCGTGGTCGCCGACGTCACCGTCACCCGCCAGCACACGACGACCACCTCGTCGCTCAGCGCCACCAAGATCCGCCAAGGTGACCCGGTGACGGTGCTGGCCACCACGAGGTCCAGCAACACCGAGTCCGTGGTCGACCCGCAGGGCCGGATGCAGATCCACGCCAGCCCCGACGGCGTCCACTTCGAGCAGATCGCCGAGGTGGCCTACCCCGGGGGCAAGCAGACCGTCGAGGTCCCGGTCACCGACTGGGCCGCGACCCACCCCGGCTTCTGGACGATCCGCGCCGTGTACGCCGGTGACGGGGTCTCCTTCGCCTCGGCCTCGGTCCGCGACAACACCCTCCAGGTCGTCGAGCCCGGCCAACCCGTCACCGACACCGCGACGGCCCTCACCCTCAGCTCGGCCACGACCACGGTCAAGAGCACCAGCCCGGTCACCGCGACCGCGAAGGTCACTGCGGCCGGCGGTCCCGTCGCGGCCGGCGAGGTGCGCTTCAGCGTCCGCGGTCAGGCGGTCGCCACCGTCCCCGTCGGCGCCGACGGCACGGCCTCGACCCCGCTCACCGTGGCGGAGGCGGGCGAGCCCCAGGTCGTCGCGACCTACCTGGGCACCTCGGAACACGTCGGGTCGGCGAGCCCGCCGGAGGTCCTCACCGTCGCCAAGGCGGCGACCACGACCACCGCCGCGGTCCCCGCCCAGCCGGCCGCGCCGGGCAGCGTGCTGCCCATCCAGGTCCGCCCGACCGGGTCCACGGTCGCGCCGACCGGCTCGGTCGTGGTGTCCGAGGGCGCCACGGTCCTCGGGTCGGTCAGCGCGAACGGCGGCCAGACCCAGCTGCGGCTGCCCCAGCTCAGTCCGGGCACGCACCAGCTGACGATCGCCTACGGAGGTGACCTCAACACCGAGGGCTCCCGGTCCACCCTCACCTACCCGGTGGGCTCCGGGACCACCCCGGGCACGCAGGTGGCCTCGACGACCGCGCTCAAGGTCAAGAAGGTCGTGCGCGGCAAGGCCAAGGTCGTGATCACGGTCAGCTCGTCGGCCCCGGTCACCGGCACCGTCGTGGTGCTGCGCGGGGCCAAGGTCGTGGCCAGCGGGACCGTCCAGGACGGCAGGCTGGTCCTCACGACCAAGAAGCTGAAGAGGGGCAAGCACCAGCTCGTCGCCCGCTTCACCGGCTCCGCCACCGTGCTGGCCTCGACCAGCAGGGCGGTCCCGGTCCGGGTGCGCTGAGGCGACCCGGATCCACCAGCCGAGCGGCCGCCCTACCCCCAGGGGCGGCCGCTCTCGCTGTGTCAGGTTTCACAACGGCCGGCACCGGGTAACCCACCCTCGCACTCGGGGGCACCCACGGGGGTGAACTTGTGACGGCGGTCATGACCAGCGCGTAACCTCGCCACGACACCACCGTTGTTACTGACGGGTCAGTCCTGTCGCGGGCAGGGCGACTGGGAGGGCCCGCCAGCGGTTGCCGGGTGAAGGGGAGAGCGCTCAATGGGTGTGGAGATCCAGATCGAGGGACTGACCAAGTCCTTCGGCAAGCAGCTCATCTGGGGCGACGTGACCCTCACCGTGCCCGCGGGTGAGATCTGCGTGATGCTCGGCCCGTCCGGCACCGGCAAGTCCGTGCTGCTCAAGACCATCATCGGCCTGCTCAAGCCCGACCGGGGCTCGGTCGTCATCGAGGGCACCGACATCGCCAGCTGTCCCGAGCGCGAGCTCTACGAGATCCGCAAGCTGTTCGGCGTGCTGTTCCAGGACGGCGCGATGTTCGGCTCGATGAACCTCTACGACAACGTCGCCTTCCCGCTGCGCGAGCACACCAAGAAGTCCGAGTCCGAGATCCGCGACGTGGTCATGGAGAAGATGGACCTCGTCGGCCTGCTCGGCGCCGAGGACAAGCTCCCCGGCGAGATCTCCGGCGGCATGCGCAAGCGCGCCGGCCTGGCCCGGGCCCTGGTCCTCGACCCCGAGATCGTGCTCTTCGACGAGCCGGACTCGGGCCTGGACCCGGTGCGCACGGCGTTCCTCAACCAGCTGATCGTCGACCTCAACGCCCAGATCGACGCGACGTTCCTCATCGTCACCCACGACATCAACACCGCGCGGACCGTGCCCGACAACATCGGGCTGCTCTACCACCGGCACCTGGCCATGTTCGGGCCCCGCGAGATGCTGCTGTCCTCCGAGGAGCCGGTGGTGCGCCAGTTCCTCAACGCCCAGCGCGTCGGCCCGATCGGCATGTCGGAGGAGAAGGACGCCGACGAGCTCGCGGCCGAGAAGGACCAGGACCTGCCGCCGCTGCCGCCGATCCCCATGCAGCTCGAGCCGTCCAACGGCATCCCGCGCCGCAGCCAGCGCGAGCCGGGCTCGTGGTGCAAGGAGAACGGCGTCACGCCGCCGCCGGGCTCCTTCGAGGAGAACATGTCCATGACCACCGGCGCGAGCTGAGGCCGGGACTGCAGTCATGGCCTCCCTCACCGCCACCCGGGTGCTGGCGCCGGTCGGCACCGCGGGCAAGCTCTTCGCCTTCGGTCTCGACGTCGGACGCGGCCTGTTCCGGCGACCCTTCCAGACCCGCGAGTTCCTCCAGCAGGCCTGGTTCATCGCCTCGGTGACGATCATCCCGACCGCCCTGGTCGCCATCCCCTTCGGCGCGGTCATCGCGCTCCAGGTCGGCGGGCTGATCAAGCAGTTCGGCGCCCAGTCCTTCACCGGCTCCGCCGCGGTGCTCGCGGTGGTCCGCGAGGCCGGCCCCATCGCGACGTCGCTGCTCATCGCCGGCGCCGGCGGCTCGGCCATCGCCGCCGACCTCGGCGCGCGCAAGATCCGCGAAGAGCTCGACGCGATGATGGTGCTCGGCATCGACCCGATCCAGCGGCTCGTGGTCCCGCGCGTGCTCGCCTGCATGCTCGTCTCGGTCTTCCTCAACGGCCTGGTCTCGGTCGTCGGCGTGGCCGGCGGCTACGTCTTCAACGTCGTCCTGCAGGACGGCACGCCAGGGGCCTACCTGGCGAGCTTCACAGCGCTCGCCCAGCTGCCCGACCTGTGGCAGGGCATGGCCAAGGCCCTCATCTTCGGCCTCATCGCCGCCATCGTCGCCTGCTACAAGGGCATGAGCGCCGGCGGTGGTCCGAAGGGCGTCGGCGACGCGGTGAACGAGTCCGTCGTCATCACCTTCATGCTCCTGTTCGTCGTCAACTTCGTGATGAGCGCGATCTACTTCCAGCTCGTCCCACCGAAGACGGGTTAGCGGCCATGGCGAACTTCAAGGCGATCTACACCAAGCCGGCCAGCGCCCTCGACGACCTCGGGGGCCAGCTGAGCTTCTACATCCGCGCGCTGGCGTGGACCCCGCGCACGATCACCCGCTACAAGAAGGAGATCCTGCGCATCCTGGCCGAGACCACCCTCGGCTCGGGCGCCCTCGCGGTCATCGGCGGCACCGTCGGCGTCATCCTCGCGATGTGCTTCTTCACCGGCACCGAGGTCGGCCTGCAGGGCTACGCCGCGCTCAACCAGATCGGCACCGCGGCGTTCTCCGGCTTCGTCTCGGCCTACTTCAACACCCGGGAGATCGCGCCGCTGGTCGCCTCGATCGCCCTGGCCGCCACCGTCGGCTGCGGCTTCACCGCCCAGCTCGGCGCGATGCGGATCTCCGAGGAGGTCGACGCCCTCGAGGTGATGGCCATCCCCTCGCTGCCGTTCCTGGTCACCACGCGCATCATCGGCGGGCTCATCGCGATCATCCCGCTGTACGTCATCGGGCTGCTCTCGTCGTTCTTCGCGACCCGGCTGGTCGTGACCTCGTTCTTCGGCCAGAGCACCGGCACCTACGACCACTACTTCCACCAGTTCCTGCCGCCCGGCGACGTGATGTGGTCCTTCGGCAAGGTCCTGGTCTTCGCGGTCGTCGTGATCCTCATCCACTGCTACTACGGCTACAACGCCAGCGGTGGCCCGGCCGGCGTGGGCGTGGCCGTCGGTCGCGCCGTGCGCACCAGCATCGTGGCCATCAACGTGCTCGACCTGCTCATGTCGATGGCGATCTGGGGCGCCAGCACCACGGTGAGGCTGGCCGGATGAGCTTCGTCCTGCGCCAGCGCAAGGCCCTCGGCGTCATCTTCATGGCGATGGTGGTCGCGGCCGTCTACCTCACCTACGCGACGTTCACCAAGAAGTTCGCCGACTACGACGAGGTCACCGTCGAGACCTCGACGATCGGCCTGCAGCTCCCCTCCCGTGCGGACGTCAAGATCCGCGGCGTCCTGGTCGGCGAGGTGCTCGCCACCAGCGCCACCGCCGATGGCGCCAAGATCACCCTGGGCCTCTACCCCGACCAGGTGAAGACGATCCCGAGCAACGTCACCGCCTCGATCGTGCCCAAGACGCTCTTCGGCGAGAAGTACGTCTCCCTCATCGTCCCCGACCAGCCGGCGGACTCCTCGATCCAGGCCGGGGAGACGATCAAGCGCACCCAGGTCGCCACCGAGGTCGAGAAGGTGCTCTCCGACCTCTACCCGCTGCTGCGCACGGTCGAGCCGGGCGAGCTCAACATGACGCTCAACGCCCTGGCCACCGCGCTCGAGGGCCGCGGTGACCAGATCGGGGAGAACCTCGAGACCGTCAACAGCTACCTCACCCGGCTCAACCCGCAGATCCCGGCGCTGGTCGAGGACCTCAAGCTGACCGCGCAGGTCTCCGACACCTACGCCGACGTGCTGCCCCAGATCGGCGACATCCTGCACAACACCGTCACCACGACGACCACCCTCGAGGACCGCGAGGCCAAGCTCAACGCGCTGCTCAACGACGTGACGGCGTTCTCCGGGACCGCCCAGACCTTCCTCGAGGACAACGGCGACAACATCATCCGGCTCGGCGACGTCAGCCAGGCCCAGCTCGAGGTGCTCGCGCGCTACTCCACCGAGTTCCCGTGCCTGCTCGGCGGCGTGGTGAACGCCGGCAAGCGGCAGGCCGAGGCCTTCCGCGGCTTCACGCTGCACATCGTGCTGGAGACGCTGCCCAACCAGCCGCGCGCCTACAACGCCGACGACACCCCGGTGCTCGGCGACGACCGCGGCCCGACGTGCCTGCACCTGCCCAACCCCCCGTGGAACCAGGACAACCCCGTGCGCCGCCAGCCCGACTTCGTCGACGGCGTGGACTCGCCGCTCGGCAAGGGCACCCAGCGGGTCGGGGCGTCGTACGACGGGAGTGCGGGCCAGCTCGGCGGCTTCGGGGTCGGTGGCTACGCCGGCTCGCCGCAGGAGTCCGACCTGATCAAGCAGCTGCTGGCGCCGGGCCTGGGCACCTCGGCCGCCGCCGTCCCGGACCTCGGGGGGCTGCTGCTCGGCCCGATGGTCCGCGGCGCCACCGTCTCGTTCGGTGAGCCGGGGGGTGGGCAGTGAAGCTGCTGGACAAGAAGACGACGCTCGACCTGACCAAGCTGCTCATCTTCATCGTCGTCACCACGCTCTCGACCGCCGTCCTGGTCATCACCATCGGCAACCTGTCCTTCTCGGGCACCCAGAAGTACAAGGCGGTCTTCGCCGACGCCACCGGCCTGGTCAAGGGCGACGACATCCGGGTCGCGGGCGTCAAGGTCGGCACCGTCAAGGACGTCGCCATCACCGACCGCACGCGGGCCCTGGTGACCTTCTCCGTCGACGACGGCACCCAGGTCACCGGCGCCACGCACGCGACGATCAAGTACCGCAACCTGGTCGGCCAGCGCTACGTCGCGCTGACCCAGGAGGTCGGCTCCGCGAAGAAGCTCGACGACGGCGCGACCATCCCGATCGCGCGCACGGCGCCGGCCCTCGACCTCACCGTGCTGTTCAACGGCTTCAAGCCGCTCTTCGAGGCGCTCAGCCCGGCCGACATCAACCAGCTGTCCTACGAGATCGTCCAGGTCTTCCAGGGCGAGGGCGGCACGCTGGAGAGCCTGCTCGGCCACACGGCGTCGGTCACGAGCACCCTGGCCGACCGTGACCAGGTGATCAGCGCGCTCATCGACAACCTCAACGAGGTGCTCGACCACGTCGCCGACCGCGACCAGCAGCTCAACCAGCTGATCACGACGTTCAAGACCTTCGTCTCCGGCCTCAACAGCGACCGCGACGCCATCCTCGGCTCGCTCGACCAGATCTCCGACCTCTCGGTGCAGACCGCCGGGCTGGTCAAGGGGATCCGCTCCCCGCTGGTCGACGACATCGCCAACCTGCGCCAGCTGACCGCCAACATCCAGCGCAACCGGGGCGAGCTCGACCGGGCGCTGCAGGTCATGCCCATCAAGCTGGAGAAGGTGGGCCGCACCGCGATCTACGGCTCCTGGTTCAACTTCTACCTGTGCTCGTTCCAGGGCACGGTCAAGCTGCCCGGGGTCACGGTCCCGGTGAAGTACAACACCGGCTCGGACAGGTGTGATCTCGGATGAAGCCCTTCCGCGAGCGCAACCCCGTGATCATCGGGGCGATCAGCCTCGCCGTCATCGCGGCCTTCATCCTGGCCGCCTTCCGCGCGCAGGACCTGCCGCTCATCGGCGGCGGCGACACCTACACCGCGGCGTTCACCGAGGCCGGCGGGCTCAAGGCCGACGACCCGGTGCGCATCGCCGGCGTCCGAGTGGGCAAGGTCGAGAAGATCGAGCTCGAGGACGGCCACGTGAAGGTCACCTTCCGGGTCAAGACCGACTCCGAGTTCGGTACCGAGACCGGCGCCGCCATCCGGGTCAACACCCTGCTCGGCGCGATGTACCTCGCCCTCGAGCCCAAGGGCTCCGGCCAGCTCCAGGCCGGCAAGGAGATCCCGGTCGAGCGCACCAGCTCGCCGTACGACGTGGTGCAGGCGTTCTCCGGCCTGGCCGACACCGCCGACGAGATCGACACCGACCAGCTCGCGACGTCGCTGACCACGCTGGCCGACCTGACCCGCAACACGCCCGAGGAGTTCCAGGCGGCGCTGTCCGGGGTCTCGCGGCTCTCGCAGAACATCGCCGAGAAGAACGAGCGGATCACCACGCTGCTGACCAACCTGCAGCGGGTCTCCACCGTCCTCAACGACCGCGACCAGGACATCGTCGACCTGATGCGGCAGTCCGACACGCTGTTCCAGGCCCTGGTCGCCCGGCGCGAGTCGGTGCACAACCTGCTGGTCTCCACCTCGACGCTGTCGGAGGAGCTGACCAAGCTGGTCCGGCAGAGCCGCGACGACCTCAAGCCGGCCCTGACCCAGCTCGACGACGTGGTCGGCATCCTCAACAAGAACGAGGACAACATCGACAACGGGCTGCGGCTGATGGCGCCGTTCTACCGCGTCTTCACCAACACCCTGGGCAGCGGCCCGTGGTTCGACACCTACATCCAGAACCTGCCGCCGGCTCCCGACCTGCTGAACGGAGGTGGGCTCGGGTGAGCATCCTCAAGAGGGCCCTCGTCCCGCTGGTGCTGGTCGCGCTGGTCGTGGCGTTCGCCATCACCATGTTCTTCGGTGGCGACCACACCAAGACCCTCACCGCGCACTTCCCGCGCACCATCTCGATCTACGAGGGCAGCGAGGTCAAGGTCCTCGGCGTGGCCGTGGGCCAGGTCGACACCGTCACCCCGTCGGGCACCGACGTCGTCGTCACGATGAGCTACGACGCCGACGTGGACGTGCCCGCCGACGCCAAGGCCGTCATCGTGGCGCCCTCGATCGTCGGCGACCGCTACGTCCAGCTGACCCCGGTCTACAAGAGCGGACCCAGGCTCAAGGACGGCGCCACCCTGGAGGGCCAGGACACCGGCGTGCCGCTGGAGCTCGACCAGATCTACAGCAGCCTGGACCGGCTGAACGTCGCGCTCGGCCCGGAGGGCGCCAACAAGAACGGCGCGCTGGCCGACCTGCTCGACGTGACCGCCCAGAACTTCGGCGGTCAGGGCGCGGCGCTGCACCAGACCATCCAGGACTTCAGCAGCCTGAGCCAGACCCTGGACGACAACAAGGAGGAGCTCTTCGGCTCCGCCCGCGAGCTCGAGGGGTTCATCAACACCCTGGCCACCAACGACAAGACGGTGCGCCAGTTCAACCAGTCGCTCTCCGACGTCTCCGACCTGCTGTCGGGGGAGAAGGAGGAGCTGGCCGCGGCCCTGCACAACCTGTCGGTCGGGCTCGGCGAGGTGGCGACGTTCGTCAAGGACAACCGCCAGATCCTGGGGCAGAACATCGAGCACATCAACCGGGTGGCCAAGGTGCTGGTCAAGCAGCGCGACGCCCTCGACGAGACCCTCACCGACGCCCCGGTCGCGCTGAACAACCTGGCCCTGACCTACAACCCGCAGGCCGGCACGCTCGACACCAACGCCAACCTCGGCGAGCTGGTCAACCAGGTGACCGGGAACCCCGCCGAGTTCGTGTGCGCGATCCTCAGCCAGGCCGACAAGTCCGGTCAGCTGTGCAACGTCACCAACACGCTGCTCAAGCGCGCGGCGCCGTTCGGGGAGGCCGGCTCGCCGCTCGGCACCGGCACGTCGTACGGCCAGCACTTCGACCTCAGCCTGGGCGGCCTGGTCCAGGTGACCGACGACGAGGGGAGCCGGCAGTGAAGCGGATGCGGCGCGCCGCCACGGCCCTGCTCGGCGTCCTCGTCGGCAGCGTGGCCCTCTCCGGCTGCGACTTCGACGTCTACTCCCTGCCGCTGCCCGGCGGCACCGACGTCGGCGACCACCCCATCGAGGTGACGGTGCAGTTCCAGGACGTCCTGGACCTGGTGCCGAAGTCGACGGTCAAGGTCAACGACGTCAGCGTCGGGCAGGTGAAGTCGATCGACCTCGAGGGCTACCACGCCAACGTCGAGATCGAGCTGCGCGACGACACCAAGCTGCCCGAGAACACCGTGGCCGAGATCCGCCAGACCAGCCTCCTGGGTGAGAAGTTCGTGTCCCTGGCCGCGCCCGAGAGCGGCGCCGAGGGCTCGCTGGAGACCGGCGACGTGATCCCGCTGGAGCGGACCGGGCGCAACCCGGAGGTCGAGGAGGTGCTGGGCGCGCTCAGCCTCATCCTCAACGGCGGCGGCGTGGCCCAGCTCAAGACCATCACCCAGGAGCTCAACAAGGCGCTGAGCGGTCGTGAGGGCGACGTCCGGTCGGTGCTCGACCAGGTCAACACCTTCACCTCCACCCTGGACACCAACAAGGTCCAGATCGTCGACGCGCTCGAGGCCCTCAACCGGCTCTCGATCTCCGCGCGCCAGCAGGAGGACAACATCGACGAGGCGCTGGAGCAGCTGCCCAGCGCCCTGACCAGCATCGACGGCCAGCGCCAGGACCTGGTCAAGATGCTCCAGGCCCTCGACGACCTCTCCGGGGTGGGGGTCCAGGTGATCTCGGCCTCCAAGGACGCCACCATCAACTCGCTGCGCCAGCTCCAGCCGGTGCTCAACCAGCTCGCGGCCTCCGGCGACGACCTGGTCAACGCGGTCAACGTCTTCTACGCCTACCCCTTCGTCGACGAGGTGGTCGGCCGCGACCCGCAGGTGGCCCGCAACCTGCACATGGGCGACTACACCAACCTCTCGATCGAGCTCCAGCTCGACCTCACCAAGGGCCTGCCGACGGTGCCCGGCATCCCCACCGAGCTGGTGTGCACGCCGCTCTCGCAGATCCCCGACCTCGGACCGCTGCCGCCGCTCGACCAGCTGTGCGCCGACACGATCGCGGCGATCAACAAGTGCACCCAGAGCCCGAGCCTGAAGAACTGCAAGGACCTGCCGGACTTCCTCATCAAGCAGGTCTGCCAGGCGCTCCCGGTGCCGATCCCGCTGCTGTGCAACGGCCTCGGCCTCAACCTCGGTGGTGGCGGCGGGGGCAGCGGTGTCCCGCTGCCGTCCCTGCCGACCCTGCCGTTGCCGAGCGTGTCCGGGCTGCCCGACCTCGGCGGTGTCGTCGGCGGCGTCCTGGGCGGGCTCGGGCGAGCCGGCACCGGCTGGAACGACGCCACGCACGGTGGCCCGACCATGGCCCAGCTCCAGCAGGTCTACGACCCGGCCCTGGTCAACCTGCTCATCCCGCCCTCCGTCGTACCCACCCAGCAGCCTGCGGCCGAGCCCGCGGCTGACGGCTCGACCCAGGCGAAGGCAGGTGCGTCGCGGTGATCACCACCCGCACCAAGGTGCAGCTGCTGGTCTTCGTGGCCATCACCCTGCTCGGCGTCACGTTCGTCGGCGCGCGCTACGCCCAGCTGGACCGGCTGTTCTACGACGACAGCTACACCGTGACCGCGCACTTCCCCGACTCCGGCGGCATCTTCGCCGGCGGTGAGGTCACCTACCGCGGTGTCGGCGTGGGCCAGGTCTCGAAGATGGAGCTGACCGACCAGGGCGTCGACGTGGTCCTCGACATCGAGAAGTCCTACGACGAGATCCCGGCCGACGCGCTCGCCGTGGTCGGCAACCGCTCGGCCGTCGGCGAGCAGTACGTCGAGCTGCAGCCGCAGCGCGACGACGGGCCCTACCTCCACGACGGCTCGGTCATCAAGCAGGACGACACCCGCATCCCCATCGCGACCGACACCCTGCTCACCCACCTGTCCGAGACCGTGGAGTCGGTCGACAAGACCTCGCTCAAGACCACCGTCGACGAGCTCGGCGCGGCCTTCGGCGGCACCGGTGAGGACCTGCAGCGGATCATCGACAGCGGCAACTCCTTCATCAACACCGCCAACGACAACTTCGACCTCACCACCGCGCTGATCAAGGACAGCAACACCGTCCTCAACGGTCAGATCGCCTCGGACTCCGCGATCCGCAACTTCTCCTCCCAGCTCCAGGCCTTCAGCACCGTCCTGGCCGGCTCGGACAAGGACCTGCGCACCCTCATCGACACCGGCGGCGTGGCCGCGACCCAGCTGCGGACCTTCCTGGAGCAGAACCAGGTCGAGCTCGGCGACCTCATCAACAACCTGGTCACGACCGGCGACATCGTCGTCAAGCACCTCGACGGCATCAAGCAGCTGCTGGTGATCTACCCCTACGTCGTCGAGGGCGGCTTCACCGTCGTCTCGAAGACCCCCGAGACCGGGCTGTACGACGCCCACTTCGGACTGATCCTCACCAACCAGCCGGTGTGCCACCAGGGCTACGAGAGCACCGACACCCGGATCCCGCAGGACGGCAGCAACCGGCCGATGAACGTCAACGCGCACTGCGCGGAGCCGGCCACCACGACCAACGCCCGCGGCGCCCAGAACATCGCCAAGCGCGCCCCGGCCTCCTACGACGCGCCCGTCGTGGCGTCGTACGACCCGGGGACCGGCAAGCTGACCTGGGGCAGCACGGACCCGGACGACGGTTCCTCGCTGGCCGCCACCGGTAGCGTGGCCCCGCCGTCGACGCTCGGAGAGGAGTCCTGGAAGTGGCTGTTCCTCCAGCCCCTGACGACCGGTCAGGAGTGACCCCGGAGAGCAGCCCCGACGGACCCGCCCGCACGCCGGCGCGCTCCCTGCGGCTCGCCCTGCTCGTCGGTCTGCTCGTGCTCCTGGTGGCCTCGGTGGCCGCCGTCGGCTACCTCGGCGCCACCCGGCCCGTGCCGGCGCTGGGTCTCGACGGCGACCAGGCGCAGGTCCAGGACGAGCGCGAGGCCGTGATGGCCCAGGCCGAGCAGTTCATGCTGCGCATCAACACCTACGGCCCCGACCTGCTCGAGGGCGACACGATGCCCAAGTACCGCTCGCAGGTCGAGGAGGTCATCACCCCCAAGTTCGCCGCGGACTTCGAGAAGAACGCGCCCCTGGCCGAGGCCACCGTCAAGCAGGCCGGCGTCGGCCGCTCGGCGCAGGTCTACAGCACCGGCGTCTCGGCCATCGACTCCGACTCCGCGACCGCTCTGGTCGCCGGCTCCTTCACCCAGTCCTACCCGGCCACCGACGGCTCGGACCAGCGCGTCGAGACCGAGCCCGCGCCGTTCCGGGTCCAGGTCAGCCTGCGCAAGATCAAGGGCACCTGGCTCGTCGACGACTTCACCGCACTGACCGGCGACGCCGACCAGAGCGGGGGCACGACCGGCGCGCCGAGCGAGGTCCCGTCGGTGGTGCCCACCGACTCGTCGGCACCGAGCGGGGGCGCGACGCCGTGACCCCGACCTGGTACGACCTGCTCGGCGTGGACCGCGACGCCACGGCTGCCGAGATCCGCACGGCCTGGCGCGACGCGATCGCCGACCTCGATCCCGGCGACCGGCGCTTCCGCTCGCTCAACGAGGCCGCCGAGGTCCTGCTCGACCCGCAGCGCCGGGCGGCGTACGACGCGACGCTCGAGCCCGAGCCCGAGCCGGCCACCGCGCCGGAGCCCGAGCCGGCCGACGAGGAGACGGCGCGCCCGCTGACCCACGACGAGCCCGGTGGGCGGCGCCCGACGTGGGTGGTCCCGGCCTGGCTGCTCGCGGCCCTGGCCGTCCTGCTCGCGCTGGTGCTGGGCTGCGCGGCGTACCTGCTCACCCAGCCCTCCGACGACGACATCGCCGAGGCCTCCAGCCAGGCCCAGGGCGCGGCCGAGACCGCGGTGACCACGATCCTGGCCTACGACTACCGCCACCTCGACGACGACCAGCAGGCCGCGGGCGAGCTGATGACGGCCTCCTACCGGGCGAAGTACGACGAGCTGTTCACCGTCATCAAGCAGAACGCCGCCGAGGTCAAGCCCGTGGTGACGGTCCAGGTGGTCGCCTCCGGGATCGTGCGGTCCGGCGACGACCGGGTGCAGGTGCTGGTCTTCGTCAACCGGCCGACCACCAACGCCAAGACCACCGAGCCCGTCGTGTCCCGCGACCAGGTCGTCATGACGATGGTCAAGCAGGGCGACGCCTGGCTCGTGGACGGTCTGGACACCAGCCAGCTCGCGGGCTGACGCCCGGGTGCCGGCGCACCCGGAGGGGTACCGGATCGGCGCTGGTGCTTGACCTCGGCCCGGACAGCGCTCATCATCGTGGGACGCTGTGCGGTGCAGCCGAGGCGAGGGCTTGTCGGCTGCCTTGCCATCGGCTATCGTGGCTCTTTGCGCCTGCCCTCAGATGCTCACGCCCTGCCCGGAATGGGTGTTGATGTGGTCGGTCGGCGCGTCTCCGCTCACGAGCCCCGCATGAGGACAACTCTTGGCCGCGCGCACCAACACCAGCACGTCCGCACGACTTCCCCGCCGCATCTCGTTCGCGAAGATCCACGAGCCGCTCGAGGTCCCGCAGCTCCTCTCCCTCCAGACCAGCAGCTTCGACTGGCTGATCGGCAACGAGGGCTGGGAGCAGACCGTCGAGCGCCGTCGCGCTGACGGCGAGGACGTCTCCGCGAAGTCCGGTCTGCAGGAGATCTTCGAGGAGATCTCCCCGATCGAGGACTTCTCCGAGACGATGTCGCTCTCGTTCGAGAACCCGGTCTTCTACGACCCGAAGTACACCGTCGACGAGTGCAAGGAGAAGGACTTCACCTACTCCGCTCCGCTCTACGTCTCGGCGGAGTTCACCAACAACGACACCGGTGAGATCAAGGGCCAGACGGTCTTCATGGGCGACTTCCCGCTCATGACCGACAAGGGCACCTTCATCATCAACGGCACCGAGCGCGTCGTGGTCTCGCAGCTGGTCCGCAGCCCGGGCGTCTACTTCGAGCGCACCGCCGACAAGACCTCCGACAAGGACATCTACACCGCAAAGCTGATCCCCAGCCGCGGTGCCTGGCTGGAGTTCGAGATCGACAAGCGCGACATGGTCGGCGTGCGCCTCGACCGCAAGCGCAAGCAGAACGTCACCGTGCTGCTCAAGGCGCTCGGCATGACCATCGAGGACATCCGCCGCGAGTTCGCCGACCCCAACAGCACCGAGGGCAAGGCCTACGAGTCCATCGAGCTGACCCTGGAGAAGGACAACACCCAGGCCGAGGACGACGCGCTGCTCGACATCTACCGCAAGCTGCGCCCGGGCGAGCCGCCGACGCGCGAGGCCGCGCAGACGCTGCTCAACAACTACTACTTCAACCCCAAGCGCTACGACCTGGCCAAGGTCGGTCGCTACAAGGTCAACAAGAAGCTCGGCCTCGTCGAGGCCTTCGACCAGCAGACGCTGACGCTGAGCGACATCGTGGCGGCCATCCGCTACATCGTGGCGCTGCACGACGGCCAGGACAGCATCGACAGCCCGCAGGGCGACCTCGAGATCTCCGCCGACGACATCGACCACTTCGGCAACCGCCGCATGCGCACGGTCGGTGAGCTGATCCAGAACCAGCTCCGCACCGGCCTGGCCCGCATGGAGCGCGTGGTCCGCGAGCGGATGACGACCCAGGACGTCGAGGCGATCACGCCGCAGTCCCTGATCAACATCCGTCCCGTGGTGGCGGCGCTGAAGGAGTTCTTCGGCACCTCCCAGCTCTCGCAGTTCATGGACCAGACCAACCCGATCGCGGGCCTGACGCACAAGCGTCGCCTGTCCGCGCTCGGTCCGGGTGGTCTGTCCCGCGACCGCGCCGGCATGGAGGTCCGCGACGTCCACCCGTCGCACTACGGCCGGATGTGTCCGATCGAGACCCCTGAGGGTCCCAACATCGGTCTGATCGGCTCGCTGGCGACGTACGGCCGCATCAACCCGTTCGGCTTCGTCGAGACGCCCTACCGCAAGGTCGAGAAGGGCGTCATCACCGACCAGGTCGACTACCTCACGGCCGACGACGAGGACCGCTACGTCATCGCCCAGGCCAACGCCGTCATCGACGACAAGAACAAGTTCGTCGAGGAGCGTGTGCTGGTCCGCCAGCGCGACGGTGAGGTCTCCGAGGTCCCGGCCGAGGACGTCGACTACGTCGACGTGTCCCCGCGCCAGATGGTCTCGGTCGCGACCGCGCTGATCCCGTTCCTGGAGCACGACGACGCCAACCGCGCGCTCATGGGTGCCAACATGCAGCGCCAGGCCGTGCCGCTCATCAAGAGCGACTCGCCCCTGGTCGGCACCGGCATCGAGTACCGCGCCGCGGTCGACGCCGGCGACGTGCTGACGGCGTCCTCGGCCGGTGTGGTCAAGGAGGTGGCCGCCGACGTCGTCGAGACGATGAACGACGACGGCACCTACACGACCTACCGCCTCGACAAGTTCCGCCGCTCCAACCAGGGCACCTGCATCAACCAGCGTCCGCTGGTGCGTGAGGGTGACCGGGTCGAGGTGGGCTCGCCGATCGCCGACGGTCCGTGCACCGACCAGGCCGAGATGGCGCTGGGCACCAACCTGCTGGTCGCGTTCATGCCGTGGCAGGGCCACAACTACGAGGACGCGATCATCCTCAGCCAGCGGCTGGTGCAGGAGGACATCCTCACCTCGATCCACATCGAGGAGCACGAGGTCGACGCCCGCGACACCAAGCTCGGCCCCGAGGAGATCACCCGGGACATCCCGAACGTCTCCGAGGAGATGCTGGCCGACCTCGACGAGCGCGGGATCATCCGCATCGGCGCCGAGGTCAACACCGGCGACATCCTGGTCGGCAAGGTCACGCCCAAGGGCGAGACCGAGCTCACCCCGGAGGAGCGGCTGCTCCGCGCGATCTTCGGTGAGAAGGCGCGCGAGGTCCGCGACACCTCGATGAAGGTCCCGCACGGCGAGTCCGGCACCGTCATCGGCGTCCGGGTCTTCGACCGCGAGGAGGGAGACGAGCTCCCGCCGGGCGTCAACCAGCTGGTGCGCGTCTACGTCGCGCAGAAGCGCAAGATCTCCGTCGGCGACAAGCTCGCCGGACGCCACGGCAACAAGGGCGTCATCGCGAAGATCCTGCCGATCGAGGACATGCCGTTCATGGAGGACGGCACGCCGGTCGACGTGGTGCTCAACCCGCTGGGTGTGCCGCGCCGCATGAACATCGGCCAGATCCTCGAGCTGCACCTGGGCTGGCTGGCCAAGCAGGGCTGGGACCTGGACCTCGCCGAGGACCAGAGCAAGGCCGACTGGAAGCAGCGGCTGATCGACATCCACGCCCAGCAGTCGGACGCGGGGGTCAAGGTGGCCACGCCGGTCTTCGACGGCGCCCGTGAGGACGAGCTGGTCGGGCTGCTCGGCGCGACGTACCCCAACCGGGACGGCGTGCGGATGGTCAAGGAGGACGGCAAGGCCAACCTCCTGGACGGTCGCTCCGGCGAGCCGTTCCCGGACCCGGTGGCGGTCGGCTACATGTACATCCTCAAGCTGCACCACCTCGTGGACGACAAGATCCACGCGCGCAGCACCGGCCCCTACTCGATGATCACGCAGCAGCCCCTGGGCGGCAAGGCCCAGTTCGGCGGCCAGCGGTTCGGCGAGATGGAGGTCTGGGCGATGGAGGCCTACGGCGCCGCCTACGCCCTGCAGGAGCTGCTGACGATCAAGTCCGACGACGTGCCTGGTCGCGTCAAGGTCTACGAGGCGATCGTCAAGGGCGAGAACATCCCCGACTCCGGCATCCCGGAGTCGTTCAAGGTGCTCGTCAAGGAGATGCAGTCGCTCTGCCTGAACGTCGAGGTCCTGAGCCAGGACGGCAGCTCGATCGAGCTCCGCGACGCGGAGGAGGACGTCTTCCGCGCCGCCGAGGAGCTCGGCATCGACCTGTCGCGCCGCGAGCCCAGCTCCGTCGAAGAGGTGTGACGGTCGGCCCCGGGGTTTCGAGACGGCGCTAGCGCGCCTCCTCAACCACCGGGGCCGGCCCCCCACCCCCCATCACGCACCACCTAGAACAACGAGGGAAGCGAAGCCAAAGTGCTCGACGTCAACTTCTTCGACCAGCTTCGGATCGGCCTGGCCACCGCGGACGACATCCGCACGTGGAGCCACGGCGAGGTCAAGAAGCCGGAGACCATCAACTACCGCACGCTCAAGCCCGAGCGCGACGGCCTCTTCTGTGAGAAGATCTTCGGTCCCACCCGGGACTGGGAGTGCTACTGCGGCAAGTACAAGCGCGTGCGCTTCAAGGGCATCATCTGCGAGCGCTGCGGCGTCGAGGTGACCCGGTCCAAGGTCCGCCGCGAGCGGATGGGCCACATCGAGCTGGCCGCCCCGGTCACCCACATCTGGTACTTCAAGGGTGTCCCCAGCCGGCTCGGCTACCTGCTCGACCTCGCCCCGAAGGACCTGGAGAAGGTCATCTACTTCGCGGCGTACATGATCACCTCGGTCGACGAGGACGCACGCCACCAGGACCTGTCCTCGCTGGAGAACAAGGTCGGCCTGGAGCGCGAGCGGCTCGAGAAGCGCCGCGACCAGTCCATCGAGGACCGCAGCAAGAAGCTCGAGGAGGACCTCGCGGCCCTGGAGGCCGAGGGGGCCAAGGCCGACCAGCGCCGCAAGGTCAAGGACGGCGCCGAGCGGGAGATGAAGCAGCTGCGCGACCGTGCGCAGCGCGAGATCGACCGCCTCGAGGAGGTCTGGAGCACCTTCAAGGCGCTCAAGGTCCAGGACCTCATGGGCGACGAGATGCTCTACCGCGAGATGAAGAACTGGTTCGGCAAGTACTTCGAGGGCCACATGGGCGCCACGGCGATCCAGAAGCGACTCGAGGACTTCGACATCGCCGCCGAGGTGGAGTCGCTGCGCGAGACCATCGCGACCGGCAAGGGCCAGAAGAAGGTCCGCGCGCTCAAGCGGCTCAAGGTCGTCGACGCGTTCCGCAAGACCGGCAACAAGCCCCAGGGCATGGTGCTGGACGCCGTCCCGGTCATCCCGCCGGACCTGCGCCCGATGGTGCAGCTCGACGGTGGTCGGTTCGCGACCTCGGACCTCAACGACCTCTACCGCCGCGTCATCAACCGCAACAACCGCCTCAAGCGGCTGCTCGACCTCGGCGCGCCCGAGATCATCGTCAACAACGAGAAGCGGATGCTCCAGGAGGCCGTCGACTCGCTGTTCGACAACGGCCGTCGTGGCCGTCCGGTCACCGGCCCGGGCAACCGGCCGCTGAAGTCGCTGTCCGACATGCTCAAGGGCAAGCAGGGCCGCTTCCGCCAGAACCTCCTCGGCAAGCGCGTGGACTACTCCGGCCGGTCGGTGATCGTGTCGGGTCCGCAGCTGAAGCTGCACCAGTGCGGTCTGCCGAAGATGATGGCGCTGGAGCTGTTCAAGCCCTTCGTCATGAAGCGGCTGGTCGACCTGAGCCACGCCCAGAACATCAAGTCCGCCAAGCGGATGGTGGAGCGGGCGACCTCCGGGCTCTCGCGCTACGCGATGGTCTGGGACGTGCTCGAAGAGGTCATCATGGAGCACCCGGTGCTGCTCAACCGCGCACCGACGCTGCACCGCCTCGGCATCCAGGCCTTCGAGCCGCAGCTGATCGAGGGCAAGGCCATCCAGATCCACCCGCTCGTGTGCGGCGCGTTCAACGCCGACTTCGACGGTGACCAGATGGCCGTGCACCTGCCGCTGTCCGCGGAGGCCCAGGCCGAGGCCCGCATCCTGATGCTCTCGACCAACAACATCCTCAAGCCGTCCGACGGCCGGCCCGTGACCATGCCCTCGCAGGACATGATCATCGGCCTGTTCTGGCTGACGACCGACCGCGAGGGCGAGCCCGGCGAGGGCCGGGCGTTCTCCTCGCCGGCCGAGGCGACCATGGCCTTCGACCGGGGCGAGATCACGCTGCAGTCCAAGATCAAGCTGCGCCTCAGCGACGCCGTGGCGCCGCTGGACTTCGCCGGTGAGCACGAGGAGGGGCAGCCGCTCCTGCTCGAGACCACCCTCGGGCGCTCGCTGTTCAACGACACCCTGCCCGCCGACTACCCCTACGTGAACTACGAAGTGGGCAAGAAGGCGCTGGGCGCGATCGTCAACGACCTGGCCGAGCGCTACACCAAGGTCGAGGTCGCGGCGTCGCTGGACGCGCTCAAGGACACCGGCTTCCACTGGGCGACCCGCTCGGGTGTCACGGTCTCCATCGACGACGTCACGACGCCGGCCGACAAGGCCGACATCCTGGCCGGCTTCGAGACCCAGGCCGCGAACATCCAGAAGCAGTTCGAGCGCGGTCTGATCACCGACGACGAGCGTCGTCAGGAGCTCATCGAGATCTGGACCGACGCGTCCAGCAAGGTCGGTGACGCGATGGAGAAGAACTTCGACCGCACCAACCCGATCTTCATGATGGTGGACTCGGGCGCGTCCGGGAACATGAACCAGATCCGGCAGGTCGCCGCCATGCGTGGTCTGGTGGCGAACCCGAAGGGCGAGATCATCCCGCGCCCGATCAAGTCCAACTTCCGTGAGGGCCTCACGGTGCTGGAGTACTTCATCGCCACCCACGGCGCTCGCAAGGGTCTGGCCGACACCGCGCTCCGCACGGCGGACTCGGGCTACCTGACCCGTCGCCTCGTGGACGTCTCCCAGGACGTCATCATCCGCGAGGACGACTGCGGCACCGAGCGCGGCCTGATCAAGCGGATCGGCGTCAAGCGCGAGGACGGGAGCGTCCGCAAGGACGACAACGTCGAGACCTCGGCGTACGCCCGGACCTCGGCCGTCGACATCACCCACCCGGAGACGGGCGAGGTGCTGTGCGCCGCGGGCGAGGACCTCGGTGACGTCAAGATCGGCGAGCTCGTGGCCGCCGGTGTCGAGGAGGTGTCGGTCCGCTCCGTGCTGACCTGTGACGCCAAGACCGGCACCTGCGCCAAGTGCTACGGCCGCTCGCTGGCCACCGGCAAGCTCGTCGACATCGGCGAGGCCGTCGGCATCATCGCGGCCCAGTCGATCGGTGAGCCCGGCACGCAGCTGACGATGCGCACCTTCCACACCGGTGGTGTGGCCTCCGCGGACGACATCACGCAGGGTCTGCCCCGCGTGGTCGAGCTCTTCGAGGCCCGCTCGCCCAAGGGCGTCTCGCCGATCACCGAGGTCACCGGCCGCGTGGAGATCGAGGAGACCGACAAGGCCCGCGTCGTGCGGATCACCCCGGACGACGGCTCCGAGCCCATCGAGTACCCCGTCAGCCGCCGCTCGCGCCTCCGGGTCGCCGACGGCGACCACATCGAGGTGGGCGACCAGCTGGTCGTCGGCACGCCGGACCCCAAGGAGGTGCTCCGCATCCTCGGTGTCCGCAAGACCCAGCAGCACCTGGTCGACGAGGTCCAGCAGGTGTACCGCTCGCAGGGCGTGGCGATCCACGACAAGCACATCGAGATCATCGTGCGGCAGATGCTGCGCCGGATCACGGTGCTCGAGTCGGGCGAGACGCACCTGCTGCCCTCCGACCTCGTGGACCGCGTGCGGTTCGAGGAGGAGAACCGCAGGGTCGTCTCCGAGGGCGGCAAGCCGGCCTCGGGTCGCCCCGAGCTCATGGGCATCACCAAGGCCTCGCTCGCGACCGAGTCGTGGCTGTCCGCGGCCTCCTTCCAGGAGACCACCCGCGTCCTCACCGACGCGGCCATCCACGGACGGTCCGACAGCCTGCGCGGTCTGAAGGAGAACGTCATCATCGGCAAGCTGATCCCGGCTGGTACCGGCCTCGAGCGGTACCGCAACATCCGGGTGGAGCCCACCGAGGAGGCCCGCGCCGCGGCGTACTCCGTCACCGGCTACGACTCCTACGACTACGAGTTCGCGGGTTCGCCGAGCCAGGCGGTCGCGCTCGAGGAGTTCGACTTCGGGTCCTACCAGAACTGACGCCTTCCGCAACGGCCCCTGCTCCCTTCGTGGGGAGTGGGGGTCGTTGTGCTTGTCTGGGTGCTGCTTCTCGTGTTGCGGGCTCTCGGGTCCGGCCGCCTGTGGGCTGACCCGGCCACCGCCTGACCGCAGCCCCCTCACCGAACGCAACCGACGCCGTGTTGCACGCGGCTGCTTCCAGCGTGGTTGCGTCTCGTGTGCATGCCCCACGCCGCGGGTCTAGCGTTCGGCGAGGGGGCTGCGGTCCGGCGGGGGCCGGGTCAGCCCACAGGCGGCCTGGTCTGGCGGCGGCACCGTCTCGTCTCCGCCTTCACGGGTGGGTGGGGGTGTGGTGCGGGTTGCCGCGGCCGGCGCCGCCGAGAACTTGTAACGCGCAGTTATCGGATCTTCCGACCCGTTGCAACGGGTCGACAGTTCCCGTAACTGAGCGTTACAAGTGCGTGGAGGCGGACCGCAGCGTGGCCGCCTAGGCGGCCGCGCTTTCGTGGGCGGGGCGCAGCCTCGCCCTCAGCGCGCCCTCACCAGCCAGACCGGGTCCCGCTGTCAAGGACGGACCTGTCGCCGAAGGCCGCCGTCCGCCACGAAGTGGCGCGTAGCGTCCTTGACAGCGGGAGTCGGGCTGGTGAGCGCGCGGCCGCTACGCAATTGGTCCCGCCGACCCACAGACACGGCGAAAGGCCAGCAGGAGCCCAGGTCGAGGAGGGCGACCGTCACAGTCCCGACGGTTCGTAGGAGAACGCGGCTGAGGCCTCCCGGATGAGCGACGTCGCGGTCGCCAGGTTGGGGCTCGTGGACCGGCTCCGTGTGAGGTGGCGCAGGACGACCCGGCGCATGCCGAGGCCCGGGATGTCCAGGGTGTCGACGCCCTCGGCCGGGAGCGACTCCAGGGCCAGGGCGGGCGCGAGGGTGATGCCGGCTCCGGCGGCGACCAGCGCGAGGGCGTTCTGGTAGCTGAAGTAGATGTGCTGGTCCGACTCGTCGCCGCCGAGCTCGCGGCGGACGCGGCGCACGGCGGCGGCGTTGGCGGCGGAGGGGTCGAGGCCGAGCCAGGGGAGGCCGAGGCGGGTGAGGTCGACGACGTCGGCGCTGATCAGGGCACCGGTGGGGACGACGAGCTGCCAGGGCTCGTCGAGGAGGGGCACGTCGGTGGTGCCGCGCGGGGGCGTGTAGCTCTCGCCGGCGTCGAGCTCGACGATGGTGGCGTCCAGGGAGCCGGCGCGGAGCATGCGGAACAGGTCGGCGTCCTCGGCCTCGACGGTCTCGAAGCGCAGGGCGGGGTAGCGCTCGCGCCAGTCGGGGAGGGCAGGGGCGAGCACGGAGGCCAGGAACGACTGGAAGCCGCCGATGCGGATGGTGCCGGTGACGTCGGCGTCCTCCTCGGCCAGGCGGGTGACGGCGACGGCGAGGGCGCGCTCGACGTCCTCGGCGGCCTCGGCCAGGGCCAGGCCGGCCGGGGTGAGGACGCTGCCGCTGGACGTGCGCTGCAGCAGGGTGTGGCCGGTCTCCTGCTCGAGCCGGGCCAGCTGCTGGGAGACGGCGGAGGCGGTGACGCTGAGCTCGTCGGCGGCCGCCAGCACGCCGCCGTAGCGGGCGACGGCGAGCAGGAAACGGAGCCGGCGGGGGTCGATCGTCACTTCAGCAACGCTAAATCCAGAGTGGAGCAGAGTGCAATTGTTC
This sequence comes from Nocardioides anomalus, assembly GCF_011046535.1. NCBI lineage: Bacteria > Bacillati > Actinomycetota > Actinomycetes > Propionibacteriales > Nocardioidaceae > Nocardioides > Nocardioides anomalus. The sequence goes on from NZ_CP049257.1 coordinate 53,214, forward strand.
TTACTCCTCGAATACCCCACCATGGATCTCGTCGGGCCGGTGGTCGGCCACGTATGAGAGACACGAGGAACACGGACATGATCGCGGCAGCCATGGGGTGGATCGGGACCGTCGGGAGCATCAGCGCCTACGTCCTGCTGAGTCGTGGGCGCTGGCACGCCCAGTCGCTGCGCTACTCCGCCCTCAACGGTGTCGCCGGTGTCCTGGCCGCCTCAGCCAGCGCGGTGTACGGCGCGTGGCCGAGCGTCACCTCCAACCTGCTCTGGTCGCTGATCGCCGCGCAGGCGGCGTACACCGAGCTGCGCCGCCGGCACGTGGCGCGGCTGGCCGCGGTGGTGACCCCGCTCCCGACCCTCCAGCACGACCCGGAGCCGCCGACCGGACCGCAGCCGGTCCTGGTCAGCGCCGCCTGAGCGCTCCCCTCGCTCGCCCGCTCCGGGCCTCGACACGGCCCCCGCCAGCATCCCCCGCTGTCGGGGGCCGTCCTCTGTCCGCCTGGTGCGGAGACGGAGCGGGTCAGGCCCGCTCGCGCTGCTCCTCGTCGAGCTCGCGCAGCCGCCGGAGCGCGGGCAGGGCGGCCTCCAGGCTGGCCCGATCGTCGGGCGAGAGCTGGTCGACGAGCTCGGCCACGGACGCGGTGCCCAGCCGGCGCCGCTCGCGCAACGTGTCGGTGCCGGCGTCGGTGAGCGCCACCAGGGCGGCCCGCTTGTCGGTCGGGTCGTCGCGGCGCTCGACGTACCCCGCCCTCTCCAGCCCGGTGACCAGGGACGTCATGGACGGCTGCGAGACGCCCTGGACTCCGGCCAGGTCGGTGACCCGGCGCGGGCCGGTCCGCTCGAGGGTGGCCAGGGTCGAGATCGCGGTGAGGCCGACCGCGCGGGGTGCGCGCCGCACCACGGTGGCGCCGAGGGCGTAGAGCGCCTCGGCGACCGGGCGGGTGGTGCGCGTCGTCGAGGTCACACCGATCAGCCTACCGGGTGCATTGAGGCTCTATATAGATGACCTATACAATCGAGTCATGGCCGCGACCCACTCTCACCACGCGCACGTCCCCGAGGCGACCGGCGGAGCCTTCCGCCAGCCGAAGGCGGTCTGGGCCGTGGCGTTCGCCTGCGTCATCTCGTTCATGGGCATCGGCCTGGTCGACCCGATCCTGCCGTCGCTGGCCTCCTCGCTGCAGGCCACGCCGTCGCAGGTGACGCTGCTGTTCACCAGCTACCTCGTCGTCACCGCGGTGGCGATGCTGGTCACGGGCTGGGTCTCGAGCCGGATCGGGGCCAAGCGCACGCTGCTCACCGGCCTGGTGCTCATCGTGGTCTTCTCCTTCATCGCCGGCGCGAGCGGCAGCATCGGCCAGATCGTCGGCTTCCGCGCCGGGTGGGGGCTGGGCAACGCGCTGTTCATCGCCACCTCGCTCGCGGTCATCGTCAGCTCGGCCAGCGGCGGGTTCGCCGGAGCGATCGTGCTCTACGAGACCGCGCTGGGCGTCGGCATCGCGACCGGCCCGCTCCTCGGCGGCCTGCTCGGGAACGTCAGCTGGCGCGGCCCGTTCTTCGGCGTCTCGGTCCTCATGCTCATCGCGCTCATCGCCACCGCGGTGCTGGTGCCGAGCAGCCCCGCGCCCGAGCAGAAGTCGTCGATCAGCGAGCCCATCAAGGCGCTGCGGCACCGGGCGCTGGCGACGACCAGCGTCACCGGCCTGCTCTACAACTGGGCCTTCTTCACCATCCTCGGCTACGCGCCGTTCCTCATGGACCTCTCGCCGATCCAGCTGGGCTTCGTCTTCTTCGGCTGGGGCATCCTGGTCGCGCTGTTCGCGGTCTTCGGCGCCCCCTTCTTCAAGGCGCGGCTCGGCACGCCGGTCACGCTGTACGCCGCGTTCACGGTGATGGCCGCCGTCTCGCTGGTGATCGGGCTGTTCCCGGACCACCGCAACGTAGTGATCGTCGCGGTCATTGCCTCGGGCGTGGTCATCGGCCTCAACAACACCCTCGTCACCACCGCGGTCATGAGCATCGCCCCGGTCCCGCGCCCGGTGGCCTCGGCGACCTACGGCTTCGTGCGGTTCATCGGCGGCGGCCTCGCGCCGTACGCCGCGGGCAAGCTGGTCGAGCACTACAGCGCCCACGTGCCCTTCATCATCGGCGCGGCCGCCGTGCTCGTCGCCGGCCTGGTCCTCAGCACCGTGCACCGCACCCTGGTCGAGGCCGACGCGGCCGACGGCCACGGGGGCGAGGACGCGGTCGACGAGGTGCCGGCCGTCGAGGAGGAGGCGATCCTCGTCGAGGAGGAGCTCCAGCGTGACGCCCGGTAGGCCCGGCAATTCTCAGCCAGAACTCAGCCCCGACGGCAACCCGGGCTCGTCCATGAGGGTCACACTTCCGTGATGATCCTCAAGCTGATGGTGGCCGGCGCAGCCGTGGCCGGCGCCCTGACCACGGTGGCGCCCGCGCAGGCGGCGACCACCCCTGAGTGCGACAACGGCAACGTGACCGCGTCCTACCGCGGCGGCGAGGGCGCGACCAGCCACGTCTACGGGCGCATCGTGCTCAAGAACACCTCCGATGAGACCTGCACGGTGCAGGGGTACGGCGGGCTCTCCTACGTCGGCGGCGGCAAGGGCAAGCAGGTCGGCGCCGCCGCCGACCGAACGCCGAGCCGTACCCCGAAGGTGACGCTCGCGCCGGGCGAGAAGGTGGCCCAGCAGGTCGTCGAGACCTCCACCGGCCCCTACTCCAAGAAGCAGTGCCGGCCCATGCCGGTGGACGGCTTCCGCGTCTACGTCCCCGACGAGACCCGCTCGCAGTTCATCGCGCACCCCACCACCGGCTGCGCGAACCCTGCGGTGCACCTGCTGGCGCACAAGGCGTTCCACTAGCCGATGAGTCCGGGCGTCGCGGGCGGTCGGGACGGTCATGACCGACCTCGACCAGCAGGCCCGCGACGTCCTGGACTCGGTGCGCTACGTCGTGCTCGCCACCCTCGACGAGGACGGTCGACCCCGCACGTCGCCGGTGTACTTCACCCCCGACCGCTACGCCCGCCTCTACTGGGTCTCCCACCCCGACACCCACCACTGCGCCAACCTGCGCCGTGACGCCAGGGCCAGCGGTGTCGTCTTCGACTCGACCCGGCCGCCCGGACAGGGCGAGGCCGTCTACGTCACCGGGACCGCGCGCGAGGTCGGCGCCGCCGAGCTCGACGCGCACGTGCCGGTCGCCTTCGACCCGGCCCGGGGCGCGCGCCGCTTCGAGCCCGAGGAGCTCTCCGGCGACGCGGACCTGCGGCTGTGGGTCCTCGAGCTGGAGGACGTCGAGGTCCACGTGCCGGCCGGCCACCCCGAGCTCGGCACCGGCCGGGACCGCCGGGTGCCGGTCGACCCACGGGTGTGACTCGCCTCACCCCTCCGGGTACCGCCGCGCCATGAGCGAGCAGCGCGGGGAGCGGGACGAGGAGTCCCGGGAGCAGGGCGAGGCCGAGGAGGCCGAGCAGGAAGGGGCCCGCCAGCCGGGCGCCGACCCCGAGGAGGCCGACGAGATCGCGGCGGACCGCGAGGAGCGCCTCGACCCCGACAACCGGCCGGAGAACGTGGAGGTGGACAACACCGACCGCGACTTCGACGCGGAGAAGGGGATGTTCACCGATTCCGAGGGCTACGAGCAGGCCGAGGAGCGGTTCCCCCCGCCCGGCGAGCAGGGCGTCTGATGCACGCCCGCTTCGGGTCGCCTGAGACACTGGAGGGGTGACCGACCCGCCCACCTCGACCGACGTCCTGGTCGTCGGCGCCGGCCCTGCGGGCAGTGCCGCGGCGGCGTGGGCGGCGCGCGGTGGGGCCGAGGTGGTCCTGGCCGACGCGGCGGTCTTCCCGCGCGACAAGACCTGCGGTGACGGGCTCACCCCCCGTGCGGTGGGCGAGCTCCAGCGGCTCGGTCTCGAGGACTGGCTGCGCGCGCACACGGTCAACCAGGGGCTGCGCGCCCACGGCTTCGGCCAGACCCTGCTGCTGCCGTGGCCCGGCGGCGGCGAGCTGCCGGACTGGGGCTCCGCGGTGGCCCGCACCGAGCTCGACGACCACCTGCGCACCACCGCGATCAAGGCCGGCGCGACGGCGCTGGACGGCGCCCGCGCGGTCGACGTGCGCCGCTCGGGCGACCGGGTCGAGGCCGTGGTGTTCAAGACCGACGACGGCCCGGTCGAGATCGGCTGCCGCTCGCTCGTGGTGGCCGACGGGGTGCGCAGCCCGCTGGGCAAGGTGCTCGGCCGGGAGTGGCACCGCGACACCGTCTACGGGGTGGCCGGTCGCTCCTACCTCACCAGCGCCATGAGCGACGACCCGTGGATCAGCAGCCACCTCGAGCTGCGCGACCAGGCCGGCACGGTGCTGTCGGGGTACGGCTGGATCTTCCCGCTCGGCACCGGCGAGGTGAACCTCGGCGTCGGCACCCTGGCCACCAGCAAGCGGCCGGCCGACCTGGCCATCAAGCCGCTCATGGGCCAGTACGCCGAGCTGCGCCGCGAGGAGTTCCAGCTCGACGGCGACCTCCGCGCGCCGACCAGCGCGCTGCTGCCCATGGGCGGTGCCGTGTCGGGCGTCGCCGGCCCCAACTGGGCGCTCATCGGCGATGCCGCCGGGTGCGTGAACCCGCTCAACGGCGAGGGCATCGACTACGGCCTGGAGACCGGTCGCCTGGTCGCCGACGTGATCGCCGCGGGTGGCTCGCTGGAGACGGCGTGGCCGGCGCTGCTGCGCGAGCACTACGGCGAGGCCTTCTCCATCGCCCGCCGCCTGGCCGGGCTGGTGACCGTCCCGGGCCTGCTCAAGACCCTCGGCCCGGCCGGCATGCGCAGCGACTGGCTGATGACGCTGGCCCTGCGCTGGATGGGCAACCTGGTGACCGACGAGGACCGCGACCGCGCCGCGCGCGTGTGGCGCTGGGCCGGTCGCCGCTCGATCGCCCGGGACGCCCGCCCGCCGTTCAGCTGAGCGGCTCCGGACCACCACCGTGAGCGACCGGCTCTACCGCGGCGTCATCGCCGGCGGCCGTGGCCTGCTGCGGGCGCTCCGGCTCTCGGTGCGCAGCGCCGGCCAGGAGCACGTCCCGCTCGAGGGTCCCGTGGTGCTGGCCAGCAACCACGTGTCGTTCCCCGACTTCGTCTTCGTCCAGCAGGCGCTGCTGGGTCGCCGACTCGTCCGTTTCCTGTGCCGCCACGAGATCTGGGACTCGCCCGTCGGCTGGGCCATGGACCGGATGCAGCACGTCCCGGTCGACCGCGAGGCCCCCGCCGCGGCGTACCTCCGCGCCCGGGCGTTGCTGCGGGCCGGCGAGCCGGTCTGCGTGTTCCCCGAGGGCGGCATCTCCGCGGCGTACGTCGTGCGCGCGCTCATGCCCGGCGCCGTCGCCCTGGCCGAGGAGACCGGCGCCCCGCTGGTGCCCGTCAGCGTCTGGGGCGGCCAGCGGCTGTGGCCGCAGCGGCGTGAGCTCGACGGTCCGTTCCCGCGCCCGACGATCACCCGCGGCCGGCTGGTGGACGTGCGCTTCCGCCCGCCCCTGGCGCTCACCGGCGACCGGGCCGAGGACGTGCGGCGGCTCGGCCGGACGCTGCAGGAGGGCCTCGAAGAGCTCCAGCGGCTGCCCGAGCACCGACCCCGGCCGGGGGAGTGGGCGCCGTGGCACCCCGCCCACCTCGGCGGCCACGCGGTCGAGCGCACCGCGTCGTTCGCGCTGGACGGGATGCCCCGCGCGGCCGTCGTCCCGGACTGGGGACCACCCCCTTAGGTTGGACGCCGTGGCGGAGCGGCGACAGGTGCGGAAGGTGCAGCGGGTGGCGGCGTACGCCGTCATCATCCGCGACGACCGCATCCTGCTGTCCCGGCTGGCCAAGCGGCTGACCGCCAAGGAGCTGTGGACGCTGCCCGGCGGCGGGCTCGAGCACGGCGAGGACCCGCGCGACGCGGTGGTCCGCGAGGTGCACGAGGAGACCGGCCTGGACGTGCAGATCGGCGAGACCGCGCACGTCTACAGCTACCACCAGCGCAACACCTGGCGACAGGGCCGCCGGGCCGACGCCCACGCGCTGCGGATCGTCTACGACGGCTGGGTGCCGGTGGACAGCCCCGAGCCGCACGTGGTCGAGGTCGACGGCTCGACCATGGACGCGGCCTGGCAGCCGCTGGCCGGCGTCCTGGACGGCTCGGTGCCGACGGTCGGGCTGGTCACCGAGGTGCTGGCCGAGCACCGGCCGTTCCGGCTGCAGCGCGTGGCGGCGTACGCCCTGGCCGTGCGCGACGACCGCGTCCTGCTCACCCGCATCTCCGCCCGCGGCGCGCACCCCAGGCAGTGGACCCTGCCCGGCGGCGGCCTCGAGCACGGCGAGGACCCGCGCGCCGCCGTGGTGCGCGAGGTCCGGGAGGAGACCGGGCTGGCCTGCACCCCCGGCAACGTCCTCGACGTCGTCTCCACCCACTTCGAGGGCACCGCGCCCTCGGGCCGCCGCGAGGACTTCCACGCCCTCCAGGTGGTCTACGCCGCCGAGGTGGCCGACGGCGACCCGGAGGTCCAGGAGAGCGACGGCACCGCCGACGAAGCGGCCTGGGTCCCGCTGGCCGAGCTGGACGCGCTCGAGGTCCGACCGGTGGTCCGCGCCGCACTGGCGGCTAGGTTGCCCTCGTGAGCCGCGAGACCGTCTTCACCTACGGCGCGCCGAACCTCAAGTTCGGCCGGGGCGCCTCCGCCGAGGTCGGCCACGACCTCGCGACGTACGGCGCGCGCCGGGTCCTGCTCGTCACCGATCCCGGAGTGCACGCCACCGGCCACCCGACCCGGATCGCCGAGCAGATCTGGCAGCACGGCATCGAGACCGTGATCTTCGACCGCGCCCGCGTCGAGCCGACCGACGAGTCGCTCACCGAGGCGTTGGACTTCGCCTTCGACGCCGAGTCGACCGGCCGCCGCTTCGACGCGGTGCTCGCGGTCGGCGGCGGCTCGGCCATCGACACGGCCAAGGCCGTCAACCTGCTGCTCACCAACCCCGGTGAGCTCATGGACTACGTCAACGCACCCGTCGGCCGGGCCCGCCCGCCCGAGCAGCCGCTGCTGCCGCTGGTGGCCATCCCGACGACGACCGGCACGGGCAGCGAGAGCACGACCGTCTGCGTGCTCGACGTGCTGGCCCAGCACGTCAAGACCGGCATCAGCCACCCGGCGCTGCGACCCCGGCTGGCTGTCGTGGACCCGTCGCTGACCCTGACCCAGCCCGCCATGGTCACGGCCGCCTCGGGGATGGACATCCTCTGCCACGCGCTGGAGAGCTACACCGCGCGCTGGTACGCCGACTTCGACCGCAAGCAGGCCGAGGAGCGGGTGCCCTACTGCGGTGCCAACCCGGTCGCGGACATGTGGGCCGAGAAGTCGATGAGCCTGCTGGCCGGCGCCTTCCGCACCGCGGTGCACCACGGCGACGACGAGGACGCGCGTGAGCAGATGGCGATGGCGGCCACGTTCGCCGGCATGGGCTTCGGCAACGCCGGGGTGCACATCCCGCACGCCAACGCCTACCCGATCGCCGGCTGGGTCCGCGACTACGTGCCCGAGGGCTACCCCGAGGGCGATCCGATCGTGCCGCACGGCATGGCCGTCAGCCTGACCGCGCCCGCGGCGTTCCGCTTCACCTTCGAAGCCCACCCCGAGCGGCACCTGCGCGCCGCCCGGCTGCTCGACCCGGCCGCCGAGGGCGACGGGCCCGAGGTGCTGCCCGGCGTGGTGGCCGCCCTGATGCGGGACATCGGCATCCCCAACGGCCTGGCCGAGGTGGGGTACGCCGACGCTGACGTCGACGCCCTGGTCGAGGGCGCGGCCAAGCAGCAGCGGCTGTTGGCCGTGTCACCGAAGGCGCCCACGGAGGAGGACCTGGCCGGGGTGTTCCGGGACTCGATGGAACACTGGTAGCCGTGACCTCCGGCGCTCCCGACCTCGTCGCGGAGCTCCGGCGCCGGGGCGTCAGCGACGTCGACGACTCGACGCTCACGCGGGCGCTCTACTCCTCCGACGCCTCGCTCTACCGCGTGGTCCCGCGGGTCGTCGTGCGTCCGCGCGCGGCCGACGAGCTGGACGCGGTGCTGGACGTGGCGCGGGCGACCGGGGTGCCGGTGACCATGCGGGGCGCGGGCACGTCGATCGCCGGCAACGCGGTCGGACCGGGCATCGTGGTGGACACCCTCAAGCACCTCAACCGGGTGCTGGCGGTGGACCCGGAGGCGCGGACGGCCGTGGTGGAGCCCGGGGTGGTCCACGCCCAGCTGCAGCGGGCCGCGGCGCCGCACGGTCTGCGCTTCGGGCCGGACCCGTCGACCCACACGCGCTGCACGATCGGCGGGATGATCGGCAACAACGCCTGCGGGTCGCGAGCGCTCGGCTACGGCCGGACCGTCGACAACGTCGTGGCGCTGGACGCGCTCTTCCCCGCGGCCGACGTCGAGGCGCGGCTGGCCGCGCTGGTGGACGAGCACCTGGCCCACGTGCGCACCGAGTTCGGGCGGTTCGGCCGGCAGGTGTCGGGCTACTCGTTGGAGCACCTGCTGCCGGAGCGCGGTCGCAGCGTGGACCGCTTCCTGGCCGGTTCGGAGGGCACGCTCGCGCTCATCCGCCAGGCCACGGTGCGGCTGGTCGACGACACCGCCGAGCGGCTGCTGGTGGTGCTGGGCTACCCGTCCATGGTCGAGGCCGCCGACGCGGTGCCGGCCCTGCTCGCGGCCACCAGCGGTGCTGGTTCCGGGCGCATGGTGGCCTGCGAGGGCCTGGACGCGCGGATCGTGGACCTGGTGCGCGCCAAGGGCGGCGCGGTGCCGGAGCTGCCGCCCGGTGCGGGCTGGCTGTTCGTGGAGCTGGTCGGCGCACCCGAGCTGGCCCCGAGCGTGGTCGCCGAGAGCGGTGCGCTCGGGCACCGGCTGGTCACCGACGCCGGTGAGGCCGCCGCCCTGTGGCGGATCCGCGAGGACGGCGCCGGCCTGGCCGCCCGCTCGCTCAAGACCCCGGCGTACTCCGGCTGGGAGGACTCCGCGGTCCCGCCCGACCGGCTGGGCGCCTGGCTGCGCGACTTCGACGAGCTGCTGCGCGAGCACGGGCTCGACGGGGTGCCCTACGGCCACTTCGGCGACGGCTGTGTGCACGTGCGCATCGACTTCCCGTTCCGGCCCGGCGACGCCGGCTCCGCCAGGGTGTTCCGCGACTTCCTCACCGCCTGCGCGGTCAAGCTGCGCGACCACCGCGGGTCGCTGTCCGGCGAGCACGGCGACGGACGGGCGCGCTCAGAGCTGCTGCCCCTGATGTACGACGCGCAGTCGCTGCGCCTCTTCGGCGCGGTCAAGGCGATCTGCGACCCCGACCACCTGCTCAACCCCGGCAACCTGGTCGACCCGGCGCCGCTCGACGCCGACCTGCGGCCGGTGCGCGGCCGCCGGCCCGTCGTACCCCTGCTCCGGCTGCCGCACGACGGCGGCTCGCTCGGCGACGCGGTGCACCGCTGCACCGGCGTCGGCAAGTGCGTGGCGCCGACGACCGGCGGTGTGATGTGCCCGTCGTACCTCGCCACCCGCGAGGAGAAGGACTCCACCCGCGGCCGCGCGCGGGTGCTCCAGGAGGCGGTGAACGGCGAGCTGGTCGGCGGGTTCGCCGACCCGGCCGTGACCGAGGCGCTGGACCTGTGCCTGGCCTGCAAGGGCTGCGCGTCGGACTGCCCGACCGGCGTGGACATGGCGACCTACAAGGCCGAGGCGCTGCACCAGAAGCACGACGTCGAGGGCGTGCGCCGACCGCGCAGCCACCGGCTGCTGGGCCGGCTGCCACGGTGGGCCGACCGCGCCGCGCCGTTCGCGCCGGTCGTCAACCGGATGACCAGGCTCGGGCCGGTGGCCCGGCTCGCGCGGGCCACCGCCGGCATCGACCAGCGGCGCTCCATCCCGGCGTTCGCCCCGAGGACCCTGCGCAGGTCGGCGCCCACCGGCTCCCCCGACGGCAGGGCCCCCGACGTGTGGCTGTGGGCGGACTCCTTCAGCGACCACTTCTTCCCGGTCAACGGGCACGCCGCGATCCGCTACCTCGAGTCCGTCGGCCTCACCGCCCGGGTCATCCCCGAGGACGCCTGCTGCGGCCTGACCTGGATCACCACCGGCCAGCTCGACCAGGCGCGGACGATCATGCGGCGCACCGTCGAGCGGCTGCGGCCGTACGTCGACTCGGGCGTCCCCGTCGTCGGCCTCGAGCCGTCCTGTCTCGCCACGCTGCGCAGCGACGCCGCCGAGCTCACCGGCCAGAGCGTCGAGATGCTGAGCCTGGCCGAGCTCGTCGAGCAGCGCGACCTCCCGCTGCCCGACCTCACCGGCGTCGAGGTCGTGGCCCAGCCGCACTGCCACCACCACGCCGTCATCGGCTGGGGCCCCGACCAGCGGCTGCTGGAGAGGGCCGGCGCCACCGTCGCCCGGGTGGCCGGCTGCTGCGGCCTGGCCGGCAACTTCGGCATGGAGCAGGGCCACTACGAGGTCTCGGTCGCGGTGGCCGAGACCCACCTGCTGCCCGCCGTGCGCGCCCACCCCGGTGCGGTCGTCCTCGCCGACGGCATGTCCTGCCGCGTCCAGCTCGACGACCTGGCCGGGGTCCGCGCGCTCCACCTCGCCGAGCTGCTCGCCCCGCCGGCTCCGACTACCGCAGGGTGAGGGTCACCTCGCCGCTCCAGGTCTTCCACTCGGGCACGCTCTCCGCGCCGACCGCGGTGGTCACGCGGTAGGTGATCCGGTCGCCCTCGCGCCGGGTCTGCGTCAGCCGCAGGTCCACGGTCGCGACCGCCCGGGTCGGGCCGGTGGTGGTGGACGTCGCGTCGCACCCGAACCGGTCGTCCATCGGCGTCGTGGTCCGGGTGCCGCTGCGCGAGTAGGGCAGGTTGACGAGCACGCTGATCTGGCTGTGGTCGGTGCGTGCGAACTGGGCGTAGAGCATGTCGTAGTAGGGGTCGCCGTTCTGCACGATGGCGCCGCTGCCCACCGAGCTGTCCTGGGTCTCGTCGCGGCAGTACGTGTCCTGGCTGATCCGCGAGTGCGTGCCGGAGTAGTCGTAACGACTGCTGGTCGCCTTGAACTGCTGCCAGTCCCCGGCCCGCGACTCGTCGACGTCGACGCCGAGGTTGATCGTCACGACGTCGGAGGAGGACTCGGTGCTGATCGTGCCCGGACCGCTCTCGTCGCGCGAGCTGCCCTTGGACACGGTGAGGGTGCCGGCGAGGGTGCCCCTGAGCACGGCGCTGACCGCGATGGTGGCCGAGGCGCGGCAGTCGTTGCCCTTCGTGCCGGTGCTCTTCCCGCTCAGGCAGGCGACCACGTGGTAGCCGCCCGCCACGGTGCCGGGCGGGATCGTGATCGTGACCGGCCCGGACGGCAGCTTCTTGCGCGGCTTGAGCTTCGCGACCCTGCTGCTGGCCCGCGCGGCGTCGCCGGGCGACCGCACGTCGTTCTGGGTGAGGTAGTAGGTCACCGTCGCGGCCTTGGCCCTCGCCTTGCCCCGGTTCGCCACCGTGGCAGTGGCCGTGAGCGTCTCGCCGGGGGCCGCGGAGGTCCTGTTGACCGCCACGTCCATGACGGCGAGGTCGGGCACCTGGTGCTGGTGCGGCTTGGCCACGGCGCCGGTCGGCGCGAGCAGCGCGGCCGCGGCGGCCAGCGCGAGGAGGGTCCTGGTCTTGGTCATGCCGGCACCCTCCCGAGGGGCCCTGGGACGGCGCTGGGACGGCGCTGGGACGTCGCTGGGGACGGCGCTCCTAGACTTCTCGGAGTGAACCCCCGCCACCGCCGACTGGTCATCCCGGTCGCCCTGGTGGCGCTGCTGCTGATCGTGGTCGTCGCGGCGGTGCTCTGATGGCCGAGAACCTCCTCCGGGCGCTGGCCCAGGTCCGCACCCGCCTGCTCGACCAGGACGGCCTGGTCCGGGCGGTGGCCTCCGGGCGGCAGCGGGGCGCGGAGCCGCGGTGGCGCCGGGTGGAGCTGAGGTACGTCGACCTCAAGGCCGGGCGGCACCTCCAGCTCACGGCGTACGACGCGACGCAGGCGCACACCTCGAACCACGCGGTCGGCCCCTCCGGTCAGCCGAGCGCCGCGCGCGACGCCGTGGACGACCTGCTGGACGCGCCGTTCGGCAACTGGCACGTGGAGACCACGTCCGAGTCCGTGCAGCTCCGCGTGACCAAGAAGGGCGCGCTGCTCCACGTCTCGGAGCGGAGCGCGCCGGTCGAGGTCGAGCGTGGCCACGACCGCGACAAGGAACGGCTGCTGGCCGAGGACGACCCGCTGTTCCGGGCGCTCGGGCTGGCCGACGCCGACGGGCGGCTCAAGCCGAGCCGGCGCGACAAGTTCCGCCAGGTCGAGGAGTTCCTGCGGCTGCTCGACACCGCGGTGACCGAGGCCATCGACAAGGGCCAGCTGCGCCGGCCGACCGCCGAGGAGCCGCTGCTGGTCGCCGACCTGGGCTGCGGGAACGCCTACCTGACCTTCGCCGCCGAGCGCTACCTCGCGGGCGTGCGCGGGCTGCCGGTCCACCTGGTCGGCGTGGACGTCAAGGAGCAGTCGCGCGAGCACAACGAGCGGGTGGCCGCCGAGCTCGGGCTGGACGCGCAGTTCGTGGTCGGGACCATCGGCGGCGCCGAGGTCGACCCGGCGCCCGAGGTGGTGCTGGCCCTGCACGCCTGCGACACCGCCACCGACGAGGCTCTGGCCCGGGCCGTGCGGTGGGAGGCGCCGCTGGTCCTCGCCGCGCCCTGCTGCCACCACGACGTGGCCGCCCAGCTGCGGCGCGCACCCACCCCCGCGCCGTACTCCATGCTGACCCGGCACGGCATCCTGCGCGAGCGCTTCGCCGACACCCTGACCGACGGGCTGCGGGCCACCCTGATGCGGCTGCAGGGCTACCGCGTCGACGTGGTGCAGTTCGTGGAGAGTCAGCACACGCCGCGCAACACCCTGCTCCGCGCGACCCGGGCGACCGGCCCCGTGAGCGGCGGCTCGCTGCGCCGGGAGTACGACGAGCTGGTGGCGACCTGGGGGATCAGCCCCAAGCTGGCCGAGCTGCTCGATGCGTGAGCGCGCGCTGGTGGCTCTGGTCGCCGTGCCGTTCCTGCTCGGCGCCGCGTCGGCCTCCTCGTCCTCGGCCGACGGCCAGGTGGCCTTCACCGTCCAGGACCCCGAGATCGTCGAGTCCAGTGGGCTGGCCGTCGTGGACGGGCTCGTCGTGACCACCAACGACTCCGGCAACAGCGGTCGGCTCTACACACTCGACCCGGCCACCGGCGAGACCGTCGGCACCACCGACTGGGCCAGGGAGCCCACCGACGTCGAGGCCCTGGCGCCCGCCCCGAGCGGCGCGGTCTGGGTCGGCGACATCGGCGACAACCAGGCCGTGCGCGACTCGGTCCAGGTCGCGCAGGTCCCGGTCGGGCGCCAGCGGCTGGACGCGGACGTCCGGAGCTACGACCTGGTCTACCCCGACGGCGCGCACGACGCCGAGACGCTGCTCTGCGACCCGACCTCCGGCCGGCTGTACGTCGGCACGAAGTCCCCGCTCGGCGGGACCCTGTACGCCGCGCCGGCCGAGCTCTCGCCCGACCGGCCCAACGCGCTCGAGCCCGTCGGCGACGTGCTGCCGCTCGCCACCGACGGTGCGTTCCTGCCCGGCGGTGACCGGGTGGTGATCCGCAACTACGGCGTGGCCGACGTCTACGCGTTCCCGTCCATGGAACGGCTCGACCAGCTGCGGCTGCCGAGCCAGGAGCAGGGGGAGGGGCTCGCGGTCGACGCCGACGGCAGCCTGCTGCTCAGCTCGGAGGGGCAGCGCCAGGACGTGGTGCGGGTCGAGGTGCCCTCGCCGACCGTGACCCTGACCGTCAGCGGGTCCGCGAGCCCGTCGGCCGAGCCGACTCCTCCCACGACCGTCTCCCGTGAGGACCGCGAGCTGCCGGAGAGCACCGAGACCGAGCGCTCGCCGTGGCCGTGGTTCCTCGGCGGGCTGCTCGGCGTCGGCTTCATCACGGTGCTGGGCTTCAGCCTGCGGCGGCGCTGAGCACCGCATCCAGCGGGGTGGCCGGGTGCCCGACCAGGGCGGGCAGGAACGGGTCGACCACGTCGAACTCGCCGGCCCGGCTGGCTTCGAACATGCTCAGCAGCATCCGGGCGATCGGCTCGGGCGTGCCGTGCCCGACCAGACCGGCCACGAACTCCTCGTCGCCCACCACCTCGCGGCGGTACGCCGTGCCGGTGACCCGCGTCGCGCGCTCGGCCACGGCGGCCGCGTCCAGCGCCTCCGGCCCGGTCAGCGCCGGGGTCGGGCCGTCGTCGGCGCCGTCGTCCAGCAGCAGCGCGACCGCGGCGTCGGCCAGGTCGTCGTGCGTCGTCCACGAGACCGGCCCGTCCGCGGGCAGCCGCAGCACGCCGTCCTGGGCCATGGCCAGCCAGAAGGCCGTGGAGTCGGCGTGGAACCCGTCGCGCAGGCTGGTCCACCGCATCCCGCTGGCCGCCAGGAGGTCCTCGGTGGCGGCGTGGTCGCGCGCCGGGACGAAGGCCGAGGCCGGGTCGGCGGCCTGGTGGCTGGTGTAGACGATCCGCTCCACCCCGGCTGCGCGGGCCGCCTCGATCGCGTCGCGGTGCTGGGTCAGCGCCTGCTCGCCGACCGCCGCCGCCGAGACCAGCAGCAGCGTCGTCGTGCCGGCCAGCCCCTGCTCGAGCCCGGCCGGGTCGGTGTAGTCGCCCCGGGTGACCCGCACCCCCTGCGCGGCGAGTGCCTCGACCCTTTCCGGGCTGCGCACGCAGACGCCGAGGCCGTCCGCGCCGAGCCGGTCCAGGAGCCGGGACGCGACCCGTCCGCCGAGCTTCCCGGTCGCTCCGGTCACTGTTATCACTGGTACCTCCATGTTGTTAGCGATGATGACAGCGACGATAACCCCGGACTGTTAGCGTTGCCAACGTGGAGCCCCGCGAGCGCATCCTCGACGCGGCCTCGGCCCTGCTGGCCGAGGGCGGCCGGGATGCGGTCTCCACCCGCGCGGTCTCGGCCCGGGCGGGGGTCCAGGCGCCCACCATCTACCGCCTCTTCGGCGACAAGCGCGGGCTGCTGGACGAGGTCGCGGCCGCCGGCTACGCGTCGTACGTCGCGGACAAGCTGCGCCGCCCGGCCTCCGACGACCCGGTCGCGGACCTGCGCCGGGGCTGGGACCTGCACGTGGCCTTCGCGCTGGCCAACCCGGCGCTCTACGTCCTCATGACCGAGCCGCGGCCGGAGGGGCGGGCGCCGGAGCAGCTCGAGGGGATGGCCTACCTCGAGGCGATGTTCGCTCGGATCGCCGCCGCCGGACGGCTGGCCCTCCCTGAGGAGCTCGCGCTGCAGGTCTTCGGCGCGGCCGGCAACGGCGCCGCCCTCATGCTGCTCTCGCTGCCGCCGGAACGGCGCGACCCCGCGGTCTCCCACCACGTCCGCGACGCCACCATCGCCGCGATCACCACCGACACCCCCGCGGTCTCCGAACCCGGCCCGGCGGCCGCGGCGGTGACCCTGCGGGCAGGCCTCGGGGACGTCGCCGTGCTGTCGGCGACGGAGAAGGCGCTGCTCGCCGAGTGGCTGGACCGGATCGCCTCCGCCGAGGGGTGAGTTCACCCGGGCGGTGATCTGGCTACTGTCCGGCCGTGCCCCGCCTGCGCCGTACCTCGCCCGACCAGCCCGGCTGGACCCGCCGGCGCGCCGGCAAGGGGTTCGTCTACCTCGACGGCAAGGGCGCCCGGCTGCCCGAGGACGAGGCGCAGCGGGTCCGCGACCTGGTGATCCCGCCCGCGTGGAAGGACGTGTGGATCACGCCCTACGCCAACGGCCACCTCCAGGCCGTCGGCACCGACGACAAGGGCCGGCGCCAGTACCTCTACCACCCGGCCTGGCGCGAGCGGCGCGACGCGGAGAAGTTCGACCGGATGCTGTTGTTCGGCAAGGCCATGACCAAGGCCCGCGAGCGCGTCATCGTCGACCTCGGCCTCGAGGGCATGCCGCTGGAGCGGGCGTGCGCGGCCGCCGTACGCCTGCTCGACCTCGGCTACTTCCGCATCGGCAACGACGTGTACGCCGACGAGAACGGCAGCTTCGGCCTCACCACCATCGAGCGCCGGCACGTGCGCCGCTTCCAGGACGCGCTGGTCTTCAAGTTCACCGGCAAGTCCGGCGTGGACCACGAGATCCGCATCGACGACAAGGTGGTCATCGAGGCCATCGAGATCATGCGCAAGCGGCGCAGCGGCGACGACTCCCGGCTGCTGTCCTACCGCAACGGCCGCGCCTGGAAGTCGCTGATCCCCGACCTGGTCAACGACTACGTCCGCGAGACCACCGGCCTGCAGGCCACGGCCAAGGACTTCCGCACCTGGCACGCCACCGTGCTCGCCGCCGCCGCCCTGGCCCAGTCCGCCGAGCCCGCCCAGACCAACGCCTCGCGCAAGCGCGCGGTCGCCGCCGCCATGAAGGAGGTCAGCTCCTTCCTCGGCAACACCCCGACCCTCGCGCGCACGTCGTACGTCGACCCGCGCGTCGTCGACGCCTACGAGCGCGGCAAGACCATCGTCAAGGCGACCGGCAAGACCTACGCCAACAGCGACGAGCGACAGGCGGCGCTGGAGAAGGCGACGCTGAGGCTGCTCAAGGAGTACGAGTAGCGGTCAGGAAACCCTTGCCGGGGAGGCCGGCAGCCGCTTTGGTGGGCTCATGAAGACACCCTCCTACGCCAGCGTCGCCGCGACTCTCGCGCTCGTCCTGGCCGCCAGCGGCACGGCGTACGCCGCCGGCATCCCGAAGAACAGCGTCACCAGCAAGCAGATCAAGAACGACTCCGTCACCGGCAAGGACATCAAGGAGTCCACGCTCGACATCGTGCCGAGGGCGAACAGTGCGGCCTCCGCAACGACAGCGACGAGCGCGACCAGCGCCGGGACCGCGGCCTCGGCCAACAACGCGAACGCCCTGGGCGGGGCGCCTGCGTCGTCATTCGCCCGGTCCGGACTGGGCGTCAGCGGCCCGGCCGAGGTCCTGCCGTTGCAGCTCACGGTCCCAGGCTGGGGCACCTTCCGGCTCAGCTGCGAGCTGCACGTCCTCAACTCCACGATCGACGACGACGTCTCCTTCGGGGCCACGGTGTCCGGTGCAGGTGCCGTGACGCGCAGGTCGGCCACGATCGTGACCCAGGCGCGCGGGGCGACCACGGCAACCACCGCGCTGTTCGCTGCCAACGTCGCGGACGGCGCCACGACCGACTACGCGCCGAGCGACGCCGTCCTGTCCGCGGACTTGATGGTCGAGACCGCGGACGGGGCCCACGCCCTGCGCGTCGAGGCCCGTGGCCAGGACGACATCACCACGCTGGGCTGCGCAGGGTTCATCGAGGCGCAGGTGCTGAGATAGCCCCTGTGAGGGTCACGGCGGTCCAGGGCGACATCACCCGGCAAGAGGTCGACGCGGTCGTCAACGCCGCCAACAACGGCATGCGCGGGGGCGGAGGTGTCGACGGCGCCATCCACCGTGCCGGCGGACCGGCCGTGCTCGAGGACTGCATCGCGCGGTTCCCGCGCGGCCTGGCCACCGGCGACGCCGGCTGGACCACGGCCGGCGACCTGCCGGCGCGCTGGGTGATCCACGTGGTCGGGCCGAACCGCAACGCCGGGCAGACCGACCGCGGGCTGCTGCTGTCGTGCTACCGGCGGGCGCTCACGGTCGCGGACGAGATCGGTGCGCGCACGGTGGCGTTCCCGCTGATCAGCGCGGGCGTCTACGGCTGGCCCAAGGACGACGCCATCGCCGCGCCCCTCGAGGTGTTCGCCGCCGCGGACACCGCGGTGCAGGAGGCCCGGATCGTGGCCTTCGACCGGGCGACCTACGACCTGGTCGTCGCTGCGCTCCCCGGCCGCGAGGACTGACCGTGGCCCGCATCTTCGTCACCGGCTCGGCCGACGGGCTGGGCCTCGGGGTCGGCCGGCTGCTGCTCGAGCGGGGCCACGAGGTGGTCCTGCACGCGCGCGACGAGCGTCGTGCGGACGACGTGCGAGCCGCCGCGCCGGGCGTCGCCGACGTCCTGGTCGGCGATGTCGCGACCCTCTCGGCCATGGTCGACGTGGCCCAGCAGGCCAACGCCTCGGGTCGCTTCGACGCGGTGGTGCACAACGTCGCGATCGGCCACCGGTCGTCCACCCGCACCGAGACCGCCGACGGCCTGCTCACCACCTGGGCGGTCAACGTGCTTGCGCCGTACGTCCTCACCGCGCTGCTGCAGCGCCCCGACCGGCTGGTCTACCTCAGCTCCGGCATGCACCTCGGTGGCGACCCGAGCCTGCAGGACGTCCAGTGGACCCGCCGCCGGTGGAACGGCGCCGGCGCCTACTCCGACTCCAAGCTGCACGACGTGCTCCTCGCGCTCGCCGTCGCCCGGCGCTGGCCGGACGTCGTCACGAACGCCGTCAGCCCCGGGTGGGTGGCCACGCGGATGGGCGGCGCGGCTGCGCCGGACTCGTTCGAGGAGGGCGTCGACACCCAGGCGTGGCTGGCCGAGGGCGGCGACGCCGAGGCGCGGCTGAGCGGGCGGTACCTGTTCCACCGGCGGCCGGGTGACCTGCACCCGCGGGCCCACGACGAGGCGCTGCAGGACGGGTTGCTGGCGCTGTGCGCCGAGGCTTCCGGAGTGGCCCTGTCCTGAGAGGTGGCCGCCCGACGCGACCACACGCGGCAGCTGCCAGAGAGCGTCAGAGCCGCTCGATCACCCAGTCGATGCAGGCCGTGAGCGCGGCGACGTCGTCGGGGTCGATGGCGGGGTACATCGCGATGCGGAGCTGGTTGCGGCCGAGCTTGCGGTAGGGCTCGGTGTCGACGATGCCGTTCTCGCGCAGCACGGCGGCGATGCGGGCGGCGTCGATGCCCTCGTTGAAGTCGATGGTGCCGATGACCAGCGAGCGGTCGGCGGGATCGGCGACGTACGGGAAGGCGTGCTCGGAGGCCTCCGCCCAGCCGTACAGCGTCGAGGAGGACTCGGTGGTGCGCGCGACCATGCCGTCGAGGCCGCCGTTGCTGTTCATCCAGTCCAGCTGCTCGGCCATGAGGAACAGCGTGGCCACGGCGGGGGTGTTGTAGGTCTGGTTGAGCCGCGACTGCTCGAGGGCGGTGGTGAGGCTGAAGAACGCCGGGACGTGGCGGCCGGAGGCGGCGATGCGCTCGGCGCGCTCGACGGCGGCGGGGGAGAACGTCGCCAGCCAGATCCCGCCGTCGGAGGCGAAGGACTTCTGCGGCGCGAAGTAGTAGACGTCGGACTCGGTGAGGTCGACGGGCAGGCCGCCGGCGCCGGAGGTGGCGTCGATGAGGACCAGGGCGCCGTCGTCGGCGCCGGTGGGGCGGACGACGGGGGCCATGACGGCGGTCGAGGTCTCGTTGTGGGCCCAGGCGTAGGCGTCGACGCCGCCCTCGGCGACGGCGGTGGGGTGGGTGCCGGGCTCGGAGCCGATGACCGAGGGCTCGTCCAGCCAGGGGGCGGCCTTCGCGGCGGTCGCGAACTTGGAGGAGAACTCCCCGAAGGTCAGGTGCTGGCTCCTGGTCTCGATCAGGCCGTACGTCGCGACGTCCCAGAACGCCGTCGCGCCGCCGTTGCCGAGCACGACCTCGTAGCCGTCGGGCAGCGAGAAGAAGGCGGCGAGCCCGTCTTTGACCCGGCCGACGAGCTCGCGCACCGGCGCCTGCCGGTGCGAGGTGCCCATGAGCGAGCGGCCGGTGGCGGCGAGGGCGTCGAGGTGCCCGGGCTGGATCTTGGACGGCCCGGCACCGAAGCGCCCGTCGCGCGGCAGCAGGTCGGTGGGGATCCTCGGCGCGTCGGTCACGGCTCTATCCTGGCACCCGCTGTCGCCCCCGAACCCGAGGAGTCCACATGCGCCGCGGGCGCGCTGACCACGACCAGGCGGGGCTCCAGCGCGTCCTGCTGCTCGGCGGGGTGCTGACCGTGCTGGCCGGCGTGGGGTTCGCGGTCTGGGGGCTGTTCGGCGAGAGCCGCGGGCTGGTCATCGGGGTGGTGCTCGTGGTCTTCGGCGCCGCCTGCCTGGTCGTCTCCCGCGACGACGGCCGCGGCCGGTGGTGCCCCGAGTGCCTCGCGCGCAACGCCGAGGACGCGACGGTCTGCGAGCGGTGCGGGCACGACCTTGGCTGATCAGGCGGCTGATCAGGCGGCTGAGCAGGCGGCTCAGCAGGCGGACGGGCTCGAGCTCGTGCGGGTGGGCTACGGCCACCCCGACGCGATGCGGCTGATCGAGGAGGTCCAGGCGGAGTACGTCGCGCGCTACGGCGGGCGCGACGAGACGCCGCTGGACCCGCTGATGTTCGAGCCGCCGCAGGGCAGCTTCTGGGTCGCCTACCTGCCGCTCGGCGGGGTGCGCGGCCCGGTCGCCACCGGCGCCTGGCGCCGGCACGAGGACGTCGAGGTCTTCGGCACGACCCGGACGGCCGAGATCAAGCGGATGTACGTCGTCCCGGCCGCCCAGCGCCGCGGCCTGGCCCGGCGCGTGCTGGCCCACCTGGAGTCCGACGCCGCGGCCAGCGGGGCCGAGGCGATGATCCTGGAGACCGGGCTGGCGCAGCCGGAGGCGATCGCGCTGTACGAGTCGGCCGGCTACGTGCGCATCGCGCCGTTCGGCCACTACCGGGACGCCCCGCTCAACCGCTGCTTCGCCAAGCCGCTGACCGCTAGCCTCTCCACCTGAGGAGGACGACATGGGCATCTTCGGTGGCTCCGCGCAGGACGACGTGGACCTGCGCGCGCTCCGGGACCGGGTGAGCCGGCTCGAGGCGACGGTGGTCTCGCTCCAGGCCCAGCTCGCGGCGCTGAGCGTCGCCCCGACGGCCGCCGCCGCCGGTGCCGCGCCCGCCGCCGGCAGCGCGTGGCTCGACGAGGTCCGCCAGCTCAAGGCGAGCGGCAAGCTCATCCCCGCCATCAAGCTCTACCGCGAGCACACCGGGGTCGGCCTCAAGGAGGCCAAGGACACCGTCGAGGCGATGGTCTGAGCCGGTGCTGCTCCCGTTGAAGGTGGCGCGCGGCGTCGCCGACGGCACCGTCTCCCTCGCCTTCCGCCGCTGGCGCGCGCAGGACGTCCGACCGGGCCACGTCTTCACCACCGCGGCCGGGCTGGTGCGGGTCGACGCGGTCGAGCCCGTCGCGGCCGAGGCCATCACCGACGCCGAGGCCGTGCAGGCGGGCTGGCCCGACGCCGACCGGCTCCGCGGGCGGCTGGCGCCCGAGGGCACGACGTACCGCGTCCACCTGTCCTACGCCGGCCCCGACCCGCGCGTCGCGCTGCGCCAGGACGCCGACCTCAGCGCCGCCGACGTGGCCGCGCTCGACGCCAAGCTGGAGCGCCTGGACCGGGCCTCGTCGCACGGGGCGTGGACGCTGCACTACCTCGAGCTCATCGGCGAGCACCCGCAGCGCCGGGCACCGGACCTGGCGCAACTGGTCGGCCGCGAGACCGCGCCGTTCAAGATCGACGTGCGCAAGCTCAAGGCGCTGGGGCTGACCGAGTCGTTCGCGGTGGGCTACGAGGTCTCGCCGCGCGGGCGGGCGTACCTGTCCAGCACGACACGCCGCCGCTGATCCTCCGATCGGTCATTTCTCACCTGGTTCGCGCCCTGCGCCCGTCGGGGCGCTCCTACCGTCGACGGCTGTGCGCTCCCTCCTCGTCGGCACGGTCCTCGCGCTGTGCGCCGCCCTGCTCGGCCTCACCGTGCCCGCTGTGGTCCCAGCCGCCGTCGCGGACGTCGACGGCGGCGGGCTGCCGGTCGAGGACTACGCCTCCTACGACCCGCAGACCACCTGCGCCCGGCAGCCCAAGGTCGGCACCGTCGCGCTCGGGCAGTGGCTGGTGGCGACGTACGGCGGCGCGGGCGGGGCGGTGAACCGGCCGTGCTCCGGCTCGGGCACCTCCGAGCACAAGGACGGCCGGGCGGTCGACTGGACGCTCGACGCCGACGACCCTGCCGACCGCAAGCTGGCCCAGCAGTTCCTGGCCGATGCCTTCGCCACCGACGCGGCCGGCAACCCCGCCGCGCTGGCCCGGCGGATGGGGATCATGTACGTCATCTGGGCCGACCACTACTACGCGGCGTACCGCCAGTTCGGCAAGGAGCGCTACCTCTCCTCCAGCTGCCGGTCGACCAGGCGGTGCTCCAAGACGCTGCGCCACCGCGACCACATGCACCTCTCGCTCTCGAAGGCCGGCGCCAAGGCCCTGACCAGCTTCTACGTCGACCTGGTGCCGGGCGGCGGACCGCTCGCCTGAGTCAGTCGTCGCGGGCCGCCCACTCCTCGCGGGTGAGGACGTAGGCGACCTCGCCGTCGTCGGTGTCCACGTGCCGCAGCCCGGCCTTGCTCAGGACGCGACGCGAGCCGGTGTTCGCGGCCCTGGTCGTCGCGCCCACCCGCGTCACGTCGGGCACGGCGAAGGCGCGCGCCACCATCGCGCGGGCACCCTCGGTGGCGAGTCCCCGGCCCCACGCCGAGCGGGCCAGGCGGTAGCCGAGGCCGGCGAGGCTCGGGTCGTGGGCGAAGGACGAGGCCGACCACCAGCCGAGGAAGGCGTCGTCCTCGAAGCCGGCCCAGTAGCCCAGCCCGCGGGCCGGGTCGGACTGGCGCTCCAGTCGCTGGCGCCACTCGGCGGCCGTCTCCTCCGGGGTCGCCGGGCGTCCCAGCAGCCAGCGCATCACCTCCGGGTCGGCGTTCAGCTCGACGAGCAGGGGGAGGTGCTCCTCGGTGACCGGCTCGAGGCGCATCAGGCCGAGCGGGCCGCGCGCCGGGCCTGCAGGCGACGCTGCTTGGCCACGAACCGGACCGAGGACCAGGCCACGAACCGTGGCGAGAGCCGGCCGATCCGCCACGCGATCCGGGCGGTGCGCGGGGTGACCAGCAGCGGCCGGTCGTCCGCGACCGCCTCGAGCACCTGGTCGGCCAGGACGGCCGGGTCGAGCGGATGGCGCACGCCCTGACCCTTGAGGAAGTAGTCGCGACCGTGGAACCGCCCCACCGCGCCCTTGTCGAGGATCGGGGTGTCGACGGCGGACGGGCAGACGGCCGTCACCCCGACGCCGTGCGCCGCCGCCTCCGAGCGCAGGGCCAGGGAGAGGCCGACCACCGCGTGCTTGGTCATGACGTACGACGTGAGCAGGCCGGCGGCCATCAGCCCGCCCATCGAGGCGGTGTTGACGATGTGGCCCGAGCCCCGGGCGACCATCCGCGGGTACGCCGCGTGCACGCCGTGCACGACGCCGCGGATGTTGACGTCGATGATCGTGTCCCAGTGCTCGAGCGTGAGCTCCTGGGTCTCCCCGCCGATCGAGATGCCGGCGTTGTTGAACAGCAGGTCGAGCGGCTCGACCGTCTCCAGCAGGGTCCGGACGGCGGCCGCGTCGGTCACGTCGAGGCGGGCGGCGCGGGCGGTGCCGGGGCCGGTCGTCGAGGCCGCGGTCCGCTCGGCGGCGGCCAGGTCGAGGTCGGCGCAGACCACGTGGGCGCCGGCCGCGACCAGCGCTCGCGAGAGGGCGGCACCGATGCCGGAGCCGGCGCCGGTGACGACGGCGTGGCGCCCCGAGAAGCGCTCGGCTACTCCGCCCACTCCGCCTGCCAGCCCTCGACGTCCGAGGCCGGGCGGGTTCCGGGGCCGGTGTAGATCGCCGACGGGCGGATCAGTCGGCCGGTCTTCTTCTGCTCGAGGATGTGCGCGGACCAGCCGCCGGTGCGGGCGCAGGTGAACATCGAGGTGAACATGTTCGCCGGCACCTCGGCGAAGTCCAGGACGATGGCCGCCCAGAACTCGACGTTGGTCTCCAGCACGCGGTCGGGACGGCGGGTGCGGAGCTCGGCCAGGGCGGCCTTCTCGAGCGCCTCGGCGACCTCGTAGCGCGGGGCGTCGAGCTCGCGCGCCGTACGGCGCAGCACGCGGGCGCGGGGGTCCTCGGCGCGGTAGACGCGGTGGCCGAAGCCCATGAGGCGCTCGCCGTCGTCGAGGAGCTTCTTGACGTAGCCCTCGGCGTCGCCGGACTTCTCGACCGCCTCGATCATGCCGAGCACGCGGGACGGCGCGCCGCCGTGCAGCGGGCCGGACATCGCGCCGATGGCGCCGGAGAACGCCGCCGCGACGTCGGCGCCGGTGGAGGTGATGACGCGGGCGGTGAAGGTCGAGGCGTTCATGCCGTGCTCGGCCGCCGAGGACCAGTAGGCGTCGATGGCCCTGACGTGGCTCGGGTCGGCCTCGCCGCGCCAGCGGATGAGGAACTTCTCCGCGAGCGTGCCGCCCTGGTCGACCTCGCTCTGCGGGACGACGTGCTTGCCCAGCCCGCGGGCCGACTGCGCGGCGTACGACAAGACCATGACCGCGACCCGGGAGAGGTCGAGGCGGGCCTGCTCGTCGCTGATGTCGTAGGTCTGGCCCATGCCGAGCATCGGCGCGAGCATCGCGACGGAGGCCTGGACGTCGGCGCGGACGTCGCCGGTGTGGATGGCGATGTTGTACGGCTCGGCCGGCGGCAGGCCCGGCGTGTAGGCGCCGTCGACCAGCAGGCCCCAGACGTTCTCGAACGGCACCCGCCCGACGATGTCCTCGATGTCCACGCCGCGGTAGCGCAGCGCGGAGCCCTCCTTGTCGGGCTCGGCGATCTCGGTCCGGAAGGCGACGACGCCCTCGAGACCCTCGTGCACCTCTACCTCAGCACCACCGTCATCAGCCATGTCGCGCATTGTGCCGTACGGTCGAGGACGTGACGGATGCGCTCGACTCGGTGGCTGCCGCCCGCGCGGAGTACACCCGCGGCGGGCTCGTGGAGGACGACCTGCTGCCCGACCCGGTCGCCATGTTCCGGCGCTGGTACGACGACGCGCACGAGGCCGGGCTGCACGAGCCCAACGCGATGGTCGTGGCCACCGCGACGGCCGACGGCGTGCCCTCGTCGCGGTTCGTGCTGCTCAAGGGCGTCTCCGAGGACGGCTTCGTCTTCTACACCAACACCACGTCGCGCAAGGGCAGCGAGCTGGCGGAGAACCCGCACTGCGCGCTGCTGTTCCCGTGGTACCCGCTCGAGCGCCAGGTCCGGGTCGACGGCACCGCCGAGCTGCTGCCCCGCTCGGCGGTCGACCAGTACTTCGCGGTCCGGCCCCGCGGCTCCCAGCTCGGCGCGTGGGCCTCGCACCAGTCGTCGGTCGTGGCCGGTCGCGAGGAGCTGAGCGCGTCGTACGACGAGGCGGAGCAGCGCTACGAGGGCGGCGACGTCCCGACCCCCGAGGAGTGGGGCGGCTACCTGGTGCGGCCCGAGGCCTTCGAGTTCTGGCAGGGCCGGCCCGGCCGGATGCACGACCGGCTCGTCTACCGGCGTACCGACGGCGGCTGGCGCACGGAGCGGCTCGCGCCCTGATCCGTCGCCGGGCCATGGCCCGTGTGGACCATGGGCGCCGGGCCCGCGCCGTCCTACCCTGTGGTCCGTGACCACGAACCTGTTCCGCGGGAACCCACGGCTGCTCCTCGCCGCGCTCCCCGTCGCGGCGGGGATCGTGCTGCTCAAGCTGATCAGCGATCTCACCGACCTCGACGGGCTCGCGCTCAGCCCGCTGCTGGCCGGCGCCATCGGCGCCGAGGTCTTCATCCTGGGCTTCCTGCTCACCGGCACGGCGGGTGACTTCAAGGAGGCCGAGCGGCTGCCCGGCGAGGTCTCGGGCAGCCTCGAGACCATGGCCGACGAGTGCCTCATCACCTACAACGACATCCGCCTGCCCGAGGCCCGGACGTGCCTCGAGCAGTTGGTCCAGGTGGCCCACGCGATCCGGCAGTGGCTGCTCGAGGACGAGGGGCTCGACGAGGTCCTGTCCGAGGTGCGCGCCTTCAACGGGCCCTTCACGGTGATGGCGCCGGCCATCCAGGCCGGGTTCACCACGCGCCTGAAGTCCGAGCAGGCCTCGATCCGCCGCCTCGTCCTGCGCATGGACACGATGCGCCGCACGTCGTACGTCTCGGCCGGCTACCTCATCGCCGAGGTCACCGCCGCCCTGCTCGTGCTGGTCATGCTCTTCACCGACCTCGGCCCCCTCGGCCCGACCCTCTGCCTCGTCGGGCTGATCAGCTACCTGCTCGTCTACCTCGTCATGCTCATCCGGGACCTGGACAACCCGTTCGAGTACCGCGACGGCGTCCCCGGCGCCGCCGACGTCAGCCTCGACGTCCTCGAGCGCACCGAGCACCGCCTGCGCGCCCTCCTCGACCACCTCGCCGCCGGCGACGAGGTCGGCCTGGACGACGAGGAGCCCCTCGTCGCGGTCCCCGCCGCGACCGCCACGGAGCCGCCCGCCTGACGGCTCCGTCCCACGCACGTGGTCCGTGGCGATCGGCACATGGGGAACCCTGGGGAGGGACCCGATCGTCACGGATCACCCACGGGTGATCCGCGCCTCCCGGGTCCTCCCCAGGGTCCCCATGTGCCGATCGCCCCAGACCACGACGGTGGGACGGAGCCGTCAGGCGGGCGCAATGGCGGGAGCGCGCGGGCTGGGGTCAGTGCGACCTGCCCGACCTGCTCCCCGGACACCGGCTCGGGTCAGCGTGCATCAGGTTGTCGACAAGCCGTCCGCTGAACTTGGCGACCAGCATCCACGCCAGCGTCTTGAACCTGCCGGCCTTCGGACGCTCCTCCTCGGCCTCAGTGTGGGTCGATGGCGGGCCTGCGGCCGTTCTCGCCTCACCCCCACGCAACCGTCACGAAGCCGATCCCGGCGTACGCGGCGCTGACAGCTCTAAGGGAGGACGCCAGCAACCCGATCTGCGGCG
This sequence comes from Nocardioides anomalus, assembly GCF_011046535.1. Lineage (NCBI taxonomy): Bacteria > Bacillati > Actinomycetota > Actinomycetes > Propionibacteriales > Nocardioidaceae > Nocardioides > Nocardioides anomalus. The sequence continues at coordinate 80,095 of NZ_CP049257.1, forward strand.
TTGAAGACGCTCGAAGTCTGCGCCGGACCATCTCTGTGGCGGCGCGCGAACCCGGCAGGGATCGAGGAGGCCTGGCTGAGGAAACCGCTTGTGAGTGAGTGCTCACTCACTTATGCTCTTCTCCGTGACACCCACCGAGATGCGCCGCGCGGTGCGCCGTGAGCGCGCGCGGGCCAAGCCCATGTCGCCGGAGGAGCGGCTGGACCGGCTCGTCGACACGACGCTGACGCTGCTGCGGGAGCACGGGCGGTCGGTGACGACGCGGCAGATCGCGGAGGCGGCCGGTGTGGCGGAGGGGACCATCTTCCGGGTCGTGGACTCCAAGGACGAGCTGGTCGAGCGGGCGATCACGCGGGCGTTCGAGCCGGGGGCGCTGATCGAGCGGATCCAGGAGATCGACCTGGCGCAGCCGTTGCCCGCGCGGCTCGTGACGCTGGTCGCGATCCTGCAGCAGCGGTTCCGGGCGACGTTCGAGCTGATGCGCAAGGTCGGGATGGTCCGGCCGGCGGACTCGGCGCACGACAGCCCGGAGGCCGTGGAGCTGCGCGAGTACGTCCACGCCCTGCTCGAGGGCGTGGTGGGGGAGGACCGGGCGCTGCTCTCGGTGCCGGTGCGCGACTTCGTGCACCGGCTGCGGCTGATGACGTTCGCGGGGAGCCACCCGCTCATCGCGGACGGCGAACTGCTGGCCCCGGAGGAGATCGTGGACACGCTGCTGCACGGGCTGCTGCGCAAGGAGAGTGAGAGCTGATGCTGGTCCGCCTGCTCAGGAGCGGCCTGGCGCCGTACAAGCCGTGGCTGGCCGCGATCGTGGCCCTGCAGTTCACGGCGACGGTGGCGATGCTCTACCTGCCGAGCCTGAACGCCGACATCATCGACCGTGGGGTCGCGGTCGGCGACACCGACTTCATCCTGCGCACGGGCGCGGTGATGCTGGGCATCTCGCTGCTGCAGATCCTGTGCAGCGTGGTGGCGGTGGCGTGCTCGGCGCGCACGGCGATGTCGTTCGGGCGCGACCTGCGGGCCACGGTGTTCCGGCGCGTCGGTGCGTTCAGCGGTCGCGAGGTCGCGCAGTTCGGCGCGCCGTCGCTCATCACGCGCAACACCAACGACGTGCAGCAGGTGCAGATGCTGACCCTGCTGACCTGCTCGCTGGCGGTGCAGGTGCCGATCATGATGGTCGGCGGCATCGTGATGGCGATGCGCGAGGACCTCGGGCTCTCCTGGCTGCTGGCGATCGTGGTGCCGGCGCTGTTCGTCTCGGTCGGGCTCGTGGTCAGCCGGATGGTCCCGAGCTTCCGGCAGGTGCAGGCGCGCATCGACGACGTGAACCGGATCATGCGTGAGCAGATCAGCGGCATCCGGGTGGTGCGGGCCTTCGTGCGCGAGCCGTACGAGCGGGAGCGGTTCGGCGAGGCCAACGACGGGCTGACCGAGGTCTCGGTCCGGGCCGGGCGGTGGATGGCGTCGATGTTCCCGCTGGTGATGCTGGTCGTGAACGTCTCCAGCGTCGCGGTGATCTGGTTCGGCGGCCACCGGGTGGACGACGGGCAGATGCAGGTCGGGGCGCTGACGGCGTTCCTCAGCTACCTCATGCAGATCCTCATGAGCGTGATGATGGGGACGTTCATGCTCATGCAGATCCCGCGCTCGGCGGTCTGCGCCGACCGGATCGGCGAGGTCCTCGACACCGCGCCGAGCGTGGTGCCGCCGGAGCGTGGGGTGACCCAGCTGCAGGGCAGGGGCCGGCTCGACCTCGAGGACGTCAGCTTCACCTACCCGGGGGCGGACCAGCCGGTGCTGTGCGACGTGAGCCTGAGCGCGAGGCCGGGTCAGACCGTGGCCATCATCGGCTCGACCGGCGCCGGCAAGTCCACGCTCGTCAACCTGGTGCCGCGGCTCTTCGACGCCACGTCCGGCTCGGTCAGGATCGACGGCGTCGACGTGCGCGACGTCGACCCGGAGTCCCTGTGGTCGCGGATCGGGCTGGTGCCGCAGCAGGCGTTCCTGTTCACCGGCACGGTGCGCAGCAACCTGCTGCACGGCAAGCCGGACGCGACCGACGAGGAGCTCTGGCACGCCCTCGAGGTGGCCCAGGGACGCGATTTCGTGGAGCGGATGCCCGAGGGGCTGGACGCCCCGATCGTCCAGGGGGGCACCAACGTCAGCGGCGGCCAGCGCCAGCGGCTGGCCATCGCGCGGGCGCTGGTGCGCCGACCCGAGATCTACCTCTTCGACGACGCGTTCTCCGCGCTCGACCTGAGCACCGACGCCCGGCTGCGGGCGGCGCTGCGCCCCGAGACCCGCGACGCCACCGTCGTCGTGGTGGCCCAGCGCGTCTCCACCATCCGTGACGCCGACCTGATCCTCGTCCTCGAGGACGGTCGCGTCGTCGGTCGCGGCACCCACGAGGAGCTGCTCGCCGACAACGCGACGTACCAGGAGATCGTCACCTCCCAGCTCACCGCCGAGGAGGCGGCATGACGACCACCGCGCCCCAGCAGCCCGCCCCCAAGGGCGGCAAGGCCATGGCGAGGACCGAGCGCATCGAGTCGCCCATGGGCGGCCCCGGTCGCGGCCCGATGGGTGGCGCGATGGTCGGGCAGAAGGCGATGACCTTCGGCCCGTCCGCCCAGCGGCTCGTGCGGCGGATGGCGCCCGAGCGCAACCGTGCGCTCGCGGTCGTCGCCCTCGCGGTGGCCAGCGTCTTCCTCCTGGCCTACGGCCCCCGCCTGCTCGGGCACGCCACCGACGAGATCTTCGGTGCGTTCCTGGCCCAGCGGCCGGTGGACTTCGACGCCGTGCGCCGGATCCTGCTCGAGGTCCTCGGCGTGTACGTCGTGGGGTCGGTCCTGGCCTGGGGCCAGGGCTACCTGCTCAACGACGTGGTGCAGGGCACCGTGCGGCGGATGCGCGGCGACGTCGAGGACAAGCTCAACGCGCTGCCGCTGGAGTACTTCGACAAGCAGCCCCGCGGCGAGCTGATGAGCCGCGTCACCAACGACATCGACAACGTCAGCCAGACGCTGCAGCAGACGATGAGCCAGCTGCTCACCTCGCTGCTGACGGTCGTCGCCGTGATCGCGATGATGCTGTGGATCTCGCCGCTGCTCGCCCTCATCGCGCTGGTCTCGGTCCCGATCTCGATGTTCGTGACGGCCAAGATCATGAAGCGCTCGCAGGGCCAGTTCATCGCCCAGTGGCGCCGCACCGGCGCGCTCAACGCCCACATCGAGGAGTCGTTCTCCGGCCACGCGCTGGTCACGGTGTTCGGCCGGCGCGAGCAGGTCGAGCGCGACTTCGCCGAGCAGAACGACGCGCTCTACGAGGCGTCGTTCAAGGCGCAGTTCGTGAGCGGGCTGATCATGCCGGTGATGATGTTCCTCGGGAACCTCAACTACGTCGTCGTCGCCGTGGTCGGCGGCCTGCGCGTCGCGCACGGCACGCTCACCCTGGGCGAGGTGCAGGCCTTCATCCAGTACTCCCGCCAGTTCACCCAGCCGCTCACCGCGGTGGCCTCGATGATGAACCTGCTCCAGTCCGGCGTGGCCTCCGCCGAGCGCGTCTTCGAGCTCCTCGACGCCGACGAGCAGCGCCCGGACCCGGAGGCTTCGAGGCTCGCTGGCGCTCGCACCTCAGCCACCGTGAGCGGCGAGGTGCGCTTCGAGCACGTGTCGTTCGCCTACGAGCCCGACGAGCCGCTCATCGAGGACCTGTCCCTGGTCGCGAGCCCGGGCCAGACCGTGGCCATCGTCGGCCCGACCGGCGCCGGCAAGACCACGCTGGTCAACCTGGTGATGCGCTTCTACGAGCTCGACGGCGGCCGGATCACCCTCGACGGCACCGACATCACCGAGCTGCCGCGGGCCGCGCTGCGCGGCCGGATCGGGATGGTGCTGCAGGACACCTGGCTCTTCCAGGGCACCATCCGCGACAACATCCGCTACGGCCGCCCCGACGCGACCGACGAGGAGCTGCTCGAGGCCGCGCGGGCGACGTTCGTGGACCGGTTCGTGCACTCGCTGCCCGACGGCTACGACACGCTCGTCGACGAGGACGGCGGCAACCTCTCGGCCGGCGAGCGCCAGCTGCTCACCATCGCGCGGGCCTTCCTGGCCGACCCGTCGCTGCTCATCCTGGACGAGGCGACCTCGTCGGTGGACACCCGCACCGAGCTGCTGCTCCAGCAGGCCATGGCCGCGCTGCGCAGCGACCGGACGTCGTTCGTCATCGCCCACCGGCTCTCCACGATCCGCGACGCCGACCTGATCCTGGTCATGGAGGCCGGCCGGATCGTCGAGCAGGGCACACACGACGAGCTGCTGGCCGCGGGCGGTGCGTACGCCCGACTCCACCAGTCGCAGTTCGCGGCCGCCGTAGCCTGACCCCGTGCCGGACCCGCACGACCTCTGGGGCGAACGGGGTCGGCCGCGCCCGCGGCAGGTGGTGTTCGACGGCGTCGTGGCGGGAGCGTTCACGCTGCTGGCGCTGCTGCCCGCCGGTCAGCAGCCGGTCGTGCTGGTGGTGGCCACGCTGGCCATGGGGCTGGCCCTGCTCGTGCGCCGGGTGTCGTGGCGCGCGATGTGCGGCCTGGCGGCCGCGACCGGCGTGCTCCAGCTCGTCGCCGGCCAGCTCGACGTCCTGGCCGACCTGGGCTACGCCGCGGTCTTCTTCATGCTCGGCGCGCACCCGCGACGCGGCGTGCGCCGGTTCGGGCTCGCGGCCGCGGCCGGCTCGGCCGTGGTGCTCGCGGTCGCGGTGGGCGTCGACGGGATGGACGCGGTCGACGGCGTCTCCACGCCGTTCGCGGTGGTGGGCTCGGCGGCGATGGCCGCGCTGGTCGCGGGCGGCGGGTGGGCGGCCGGCTTCGTCCGCTGGCAGAACCGCGCCCGCATCACCGCGCAGGTGCAGGCCGGGCTGGAGCAGGAGCGGACCCGGATGGCCGCCGACATGCACGACCTGGTCGCGCACACGTGGGCCGTGGTCGCCGCGCAGGCCGACGGCGCGCGCTACTCCCTCGGGACGCCGGACGGCGAGCAGAAGGCGGCCGCAGCGCTCGACCTCATCGCGGAGACGGCCCGCGGGTCGATCGGCGACCTGCGCGAGCTGCTGGCCGAGCTGCGCTACGCGCCCGGCACCGACCTGGTCACCCGGATGCGCGCGTCCGGGATGGATCTGCGCCTGACCCAGCACGGCGACCCGCGCGCGGAGCACCGCGGCCTGCTCGCCGAGGCGCTGACCAACGCCCTCAAGCACGGCGACCTGTCGCACCCGGTGCACGTCGAGGAGGACGCGCGGCAGGGCTACCGTCTGGTCGTGCGCAACCGGAGGCGGAGCGGCTCGGCCGCTCCGGGCACGGGCAGCGGGCTGGTCGGAATGCGCGAGCGCGTGGAGCGCGACGGCGGCCACCTCACCGCCCGCCCGGACGGACCGGACTGGGTGCTCCGCGCGGAGGTGTCGTGACCCGCATCGCGCTGGTCGACGACCAGGCCATGTTCCGGGCCGGCATCGCCATGGTCCTGGACAGCCAGCCCGACCTCGAGGTCGTGGGCGAGGCCGGCGACGGCGACGAGGTCGAGGCGCTGGTGGCCGAGGTCCGCCCGGACGTGGTGGTCATGGACGTCCGCATGCCCCGCGTCGACGGCGTCACCGCGACCCGGCGGCTCACCGCGGTCGTCGACGCGCCGCGCGTCCTGGTCCTGACGACCTTCGACCTCGACGAGGCGGCCGTCGCCGCGATCGAGGCCGGTGCGAGCGGCTTCGTGCTCAAGGATGCCCGCCCGGAGACCCTGCTGGCCGCGGTCCGCGCGGTGGCCGGCGGCGACCAGGTCGTGGCGGCCGGCGCGACCCGCACGCTGCTCGAGCGGTTCCGCACGCCACGTGCCACCCCGGGCCGCGAGTACGACGAGCTCACCCCCCGCGAGCGCGAGATCCTGCTGCGCGCCGCGGCCGGGCTGTCGAACGCCGAGATCGCCGCGGTCGAGCACCTGTCCGAGGCCACCGTGAAGACCCACGTCTCGCGGATCCTGGCCAAGCTCGGGCTGCGCGACCGGGTCCAGCTCGTGGTCTACGCCTACGAGCACGGGCTCCTCTGAGCCGACCGGCCTACGCCGCGCGGCGTACACCAGGTCCCGCTCGCGGCCGATGTGCCCGGCCCCGGCGCTCCCTAGCGTCGAGGGCGTGGACTCCCTCCTCTCCTTCCGCTCGGTGAGCAAGCTGTACGGCGACGGCCCCGGCGCGGTCCGCGCCCTCGACGAGGTCACGGTGGTGGTGCCGCGCGGCGGCTTCACCGCGGTGATGGGACCGTCGGGCTCGGGCAAGTCGACGTTCATGAACGTCGCCGCCGGGCTCGACGACGTCACCGCGGGCGAGGTGCTGCTCGACGGCCAGCCGCTGCACGCCCTCGACGACCGGGCCCGCACCGTGCTCCGGCGCACCCACGTCGGCTTCGTGTTCCAGTCCTTCAACCTGGTCCCGACCCTCGACGTGCGCGAGAACGTCCTGCTGCCGTTCGAGCTGGCCGGACGCCGGCTGAGCGCGGAGGACCACGCGTGGGTCGAGCACCTGCTCGGCGTCCTCGGCCTGGCCGACCGGGTCACCCACCGGCCCGGCGAGCTCTCCGGCGGTCAGCAGCAGCGCGTGGCGATCGCCCGCGCGCTGGCCCCGCGGCCGGCCGTCGTCCTGGCCGACGAGCCGACCGGCAACCTCGACACCCGCAGCTCGCGAGAGGTCCTCGGGCTGCTGCGCACCGCGGCCCGGGAGTACGGCCAGACCATCGTCATGGTCAGCCACGACCCCGTCGCCGCGTCGTACGCCGACCGCGTGCTGGTCCTCGCCGACGGCCGCCTGGTCGGCGACCACGACGCGATGAGCCCGCAGCAGATAGCCGAGCTGCTCATCGGCTTCGAGGTGGCCCGCGAGGGAGGTGCCGCGTGAGCCCGTCGCTGGTGGTCGGCTCCCGGCGCGAGGTCGGCACCGTCGGGCTGGTGGCCGCCATGTGCGGCGGCTACGCGAGCACCATCCTGCTGGGCAGCGACCTGCTCGCCGTGTCCGCGGACTCCGGCGGCGGCTCGGGCGCGGCGTCGCTCCTGCTCGGCGCGGTGGCGTCGGTGTTCATCGCGATCGCGGTGTACGTCGCGGCCGTGGTCATCGCCAACGGGGTGGACACCGTCGTGGCCGGGCGCCTGCGCCAGATCGCCCTGCTGCGCCTGCTCGGCGCCGACGCCGCCTCGCTGCGCCGCGCGGTCGTCCGCGGGGTCGTGGGCGTCGCGGCCCTCGGTGCCGTGGTCGGCACCGTGCTGGGCGCGCTCGTGGGCGACCTGGTCCGCGAGGTGCTCGTCGCACGGGGGAGCCTGCCCGAGGGCGACTACGTGTGGTTCCCGGCCCTGGCCGCCCCGGCCGCGGTGGTCGTGGTCGCGGCCGCCGCGGCATCGGCGTGGGTCGGCTCGCGCGGCGTGCTCCGGGCCGCTCCGGCGCAGGCGCTCGCGGGCGCCGCGACCCCACCGGCGGCGGACCGCCGGGTCGGGCGCCGGCGCCGGTGGGCCACCGGGCTGCTGCTGTCCTCCGGCGGGCTCGTCCTGCTGGGGGCCGCGGCCCTGGGGGAGAGCCGGCCGGAGGCGGCGTTCCTGCTCGCGGCGTTCGGGGCGATGGTCTCCGGCACCGGCGTGCTCGTCGGCGCGCGCCTCGTCGTGCCGACCCTGGTCGCGCTCGCGTCCCGCCTGCTGGGCAGCGACCCGCCGAGCCGGCTGGCGGCCCGCAACGCGGTCCGCGAGCCCGGGCGCACCACCCGCTCCACGATGGGGCTGGTCATCGGCGTGACCCTCGTGACGACGTTCGCCGCCGGCTTCGCCGCGCTGCGCGACTCGGTCGCGTCGTGGCAGCTCGACGCCGACCGGGTGGCCCAGACCGACCGGATCCTGCGCGACGTCTCGGTCATCATGATCTGCGTGGTGGTGGTCAGCTCGGCCATCGCGGCCGTGGGCTTCGTCAGCACCATGTCGCTCAGCGTCATCCAGCGCACCCGCGAGATCGGCCTGCTGCGCGCGCTCGGCTTCACCGCCCGCCAGGTCCGGGTCATGATCACCCAGGAGTCGGTGGCGCTGTCGGCGACCGCGATCGGATTCGGGCTGGCCCTGGGACTGCTGTACGGCGCGCTCGGCGCCCAGGCCCTGGTCGGCTTCGAGACCGACGGCTTCGTGTGGGGCGTGCCCGGCCTGGCCCTGGTCTGCATCGCCGGCGCCGGGGTGGCGCTCGTCCTCGCGGCGTCCTGGGTGCCGTCCTCGCGGGCCGTCGCGGTCGCGCCGGTCGAGGCGCTGCGCACCGCCTGAGCCTCCTCGCGAAAAGGCGTTGAGCGCCCGCGATCGGCGACCTACGCTCGTCGTACACGGGAAAGGAGGTGGTCCGAAGAATGAGTTCTTCCAGGACGCGTGAGGTGGCTGCCCGCTAGCAGCCCCAGCACCACGAGAGGCAGAAGTGCCTCCCGAGCTGCTGGCGAATCTCAAGCAGCTACCGGCCCGCAGGCGAACCGGGAACGTCCCCCGGTGCGGCTCCTCCCAGGAGCCAGCGCCTGCGGGTTGCTGCATCTCCGTGCCGGTCTCAGTACCGGTCTCAGTGCCAGTCGCTGATGCTCACGTCGTCGGGGTGCGGCCGGCCGGTGCCGGTCTCGACGTACTCCTTGAGGCTGAGCAGGAACGCCGCCCACTTCGTGCTGCAGTGGGAGTGGAACTCGTTCACCTCGCGCCAGTCCTCGTGGGTGAAGAGCACGATCGTGTGGTCCCCGCTGCGGCTCAGCGCGAAGCCGACCTGGGTGTCGATCCACTCCTCGGGCCCGTCGCTCACGCGCCACCGCACGGTGTCGGGGGCGATCTCGAGCACCTCCATGTCGAAACCGCCGACATCGCCGAAGCGGAAGGCGATGGTCCCGCCCGGCGCGGGGTCGCCCGCGGTGTCGGTGGTCCACCAGGCGCTCAGCCCGGGGATGGTGGTCAACGCGGCGTGGACGTCGGCGAGCGGGGCGACGGCGCCGACCCGGTGACGGATGGTGGTCATGTGAGCTCCTCGTGCAACTGGCTGGTTGCATCAAGGTAGCGCGATGATCGGTCGCGTGCAACCACAGAGTTGCACATGACCTCGATCACAGTGGTTGCCAGGTGCAACCAATCGGAATAATGTTGACCAGGTCAACCTTGATCCCTACGTGACGAATCGAGACACCGTGACCCAGGTAGAAGAGCCCGTGCTGGACGAGGCGCCCGTGGAGGCGTCCGGCCAGATGTCGCACCGCGAGGTGCTGGAGGCGCTCTCCGGGCTGCTGCTGGCCATGTTCGTGGCCATGCTCTCGAGCACGGTGGTCACCAACGCCCTGCCGAGCATCGTCGAGGACCTGCACGGCAGCCAGACCGGCTACACCTGGGTCGTCGTCGCCACCCTGCTGGCCATGACCGCGACCACCCCGATCTGGGGCAAGCTCGCCGACCTGTTCAGCAAGAAGCTGCTCGTGCAGTCCGCGCTCGTGATCTACACGGCCGGCTCGCTGATCGCGGCCCTCGCGCCCAACATGCAGGTGCTCATCGGCGCCCGCGTGGTCCAGGGGCTCGGCGTCGGCGGACTCACCGCCCTGGTCCAGGTCGTCATCGCCAGCATGGTCAGCCCACGCGAGCGCGGTCGCTACTCCGGCTACATCGGCGCGACGTTCGCGTTGGCCACGGTCTCGGGCCCGCTCATCGGCGGCCTGATCGTGGACTCCCCGCTGGGCTGGCGCGGCTGCTTCTTCGTCGGCATGCCCGTCGCGCTCGCGGCGTTCCTCGTGCTGCAGGCCAAGCTGCACCTGCCGGTGGTCAAGCGCCAGGTCAGCATCGACTACCTCGGCGCGACCCTGATCATCGGTGGCGTCAGCATCCTGCTCGTGTGGGTTTCGCTGGCCGGGCAGCAGTTCGCCTGGGCGTCGGTCACCACCGCGCTGATGGTGCTGGGCGGCATCGCCGTCATCGCCGCCGCGCTGTACGTCGAGGCGAAGGTCGCCGTCGAGCCGATCATCCCGCTGCGCCTGTTCAAGGACCGCACCACCTCACTGGCCACGGTCGCCTCCATCCTCATCGGCGTCTCGATGTTCGGGGCGACGGTCTACCTCAGCGAGTACTTCCAGAACGCCCGCGGCATGAGCCCGACCGAGGCCGGCCTGATGTCGGTCGCCATGGTCGGCGGCCTGCTGGTCTCGAGCATCGTGACCGGCCGGATCATCAGCAACACCGGGCTGTGGAAGCGCTACCTGGTCGGCGGCATGGTCCTGGTCATCGCGGGCCTCGGCCTGCTCGGCACCATCGACGAGTCCACCCCGCTGCTCGAGGTCGGCGCGTTCATGGCGATCCTCGGCCTGGGCCTCGGCGCCACCATGCAGAACCTCGTGCTGGCCGTGCAGAACAACACCGCGCAGGCCGACATGGGTGCCGCCAGCTCGGTGGTCGCGTTCTTCCGCTCCATGGGCGGCTCGATCGGCGTGTCCGCGCTGGGCGCGCTGCTGAGCCACCAGGTGACCCAGAAGGTCACCGACGGCCTGGCCGCGCTGGGCATCGACGCGGGTCACTCGACCGGCTCGATCCCTGACCTGGACGCGCTGCCGGCGCCGGTCCGCGCGCTCTACGAGACCGCCTTCGGTGAGGCCACCGGCCACCTGTTCCTGGTCGCGACGCCGTTCGCTGTGCTGGCCTTCGTGTGCATCCTGTTCATCAAGGAGGTGCCGCTGCGCACGACGATCGAGCGCGACGTGCCGCAGAATGACCGCGTGGACGAGACGGTGACCCGGTGACCGCGCCGCGCTACGAGTCGGTGCGCGTCCTCGAGCGCGAGGTCGGCGTGCTGATCCGCCGGGTCAAGCGGGTGATCGGCGAGCGGGCCCGCGCGGTCCACGAGGACCTCCAGCCCGCGTCGTACCTCATGCTCTCGTGGCTGGCCGAGGCCGGCCCGGTGCGGGCCTCGGAGATGGTCGACCACTTCGGCATCGACAAGGGTGCGGTGAGCCGGCAGTTGCAGCACCTCGGCGACCTCGGTCTGGTCGAGCGCACGCCCGACCCGGCCGACGGCCGGGCCACGCTGGTCGCCGCGAGCGACGACGCCGTGCGCCGGCTGGCCGACGTGGGCGAGCACCGGCGCAAGTGGCTCGACGAGCGGCTCGGCGACTGGAACGCCGACGAGCTGGCCACCTTCGCGGCGACGCTGGAGAAGTACAACTCCGCGCTCAACGCGGGCTGACCCCCAGCGGCTCAGCTCAGCCACACCGCCGTGTCCGCCGGCAGCAGCCGGCCCTCGAGCTCCCCGCTCGCGACGACCACGTCGCCCGCGGGGAGCTCCACTGCGTCGTGCCCGGCGTTGAGCACGACGGTCAGCGCGCCGCGACGCAAGCTGAGCACGTCGGCGCCGGCGTCGAGCAGCTCGACCTCCTCGGTCAGCCCCTGGGTGTGCGCCCGCCGGGCGGCCAGCGCCGCGCGGTAGAAGGACAGCACCGAGCCGGGGTCGCCCTCCTGGGCCTCGACGGTGAGCCGCGCCCAGTCGTCGGGCTGCGGGAGCCAGGGCTGGCCGGTGCCCGGGCCGAAGCCGTACGGCGGGGCGTCGCCCGACCAGGGCATCGGCACCCGGCAGCCGTCGCGCCACTGCGTGTGGGTGCGGAACCAGGCCGGGTCCTGGCGCTGGTCCTCGGGCACGTCGACGTTCTCCAGGCCGAGCTCCTCGCCCTGGTAGAGGTACGCCGAGCCGGGCAGGGCCAGCATCGCGAGCGTCGCCGCCTTGGCCCGCGCGACGCCGACGGGCCCGCCGCCGTACCGCGTGGCGTGCCGGACCACGTCGTGGTTGCTCAGCACCCACGTCGGCGCGGCCGCGACCTGGGCCAGCTGCTCCAGCGAGCTGCGGATGACCCGGGCGAACGCCTCGGCCGACCACGGGGCCAGCAGCCAGGCGAAGTTGAAGGCCTGGCTCATCTCGTCGGAACGCACGAAGCGGGCCATGGACTCCGGGGTCTGGGTCCAGGCCTCGGCCACCGACATCCGGTCGCCGTCGTACTCCGCCAGGACGCGGTGCCAGCGGCGGTAGACGTCGTGCACCTCGGGCTGGTCCCACATCGGCTCGTCGCGGGCGGGCCGCTCGACCATGCTCTGCTCGCCGCTGGTGTCGGCGCCGGAGACCGGCTCCTCACCCGGGGCCACGACCTGGTCGCGCAGGCTCGCCTCCTTGAGCAGGCCGTGGGCGACGTCGACGCGGAAGCCGTCCACGCCGCGGTCGAGCCAGAAGCGCAGCACGTCCTCGAACAGGTCGCCGACCTCGGGGTTGCGCCAGTCGAGGTCGGGCTGGGTGGAGTCGAAGAGGTGGAGGTACCACTGACCGTCCGGCACCCGGGTCCAGGCCGGGCCGCCGAAGACCGAGGCCCAGTTGTTGGGCGGCTCGGCGCCGTCCGGACCGCGGCCCTCGCGGAACAGGTAGCGGGCGCGCTCCGGGCTGCCGGGCCCGGCGGCCAGGGCCTGCTGGAACCACGCGTGCTCGCTCGAGGTGTGGTTGGGCACCAGGTCCACCACGACCCTGAGCCCCTCCCCGTGCGCGGTCGCGATGAGCGCGTCGGCGTCGGCCAGGGTGCCGAAGAGCGGGTCCACGTCGCGGTAGTCGGCCACGTCGTAGCCGTGGTCGTGCTGCGGCGAGGTGAAGAACGGCGTGATCCAGAGCGCGTCGACGCCGAGCTCGCGCAGGTACGGCAGCCGCGCGGTGATCCCGGGCAGGTCGCCGATCCCGTCGCCGTCGCTGTCGGCGAAGCTGCGGACGTAGACCTGGTAGGTGACGGCGTGGCGCCACCAGGGTGGGTGCGCCATCAGCTGAACGCCGCCGCGTCGACCGAGATCCAGACCTGCTCCGCCGCACCGACCAGGGCGCCGTCGGCGTCGTAGAGCGACGTCGCGGTCATGGTCCGCCGGCCCTGCTCGCCCCGCTTCTCGCCGACCACCACGTGCGCCGCGCCGACCTCGGGCAGCCGGTCGACCCGGGCGGTCATGGTGCCGAGGACCATCAGCCGCTCGCCGATGTCGGCCGCCCACGCGCCCGGGCAGTCGAGCGCCGCCCACGCGATCGCCGGGCTGGTGTCGCTCGGCGTCCACGTGGCCGCGGACCGGCCCACGCCGTCCAGCGGCCCGGAGAAGATCCGCAGCCCGTCGCCCGGCTCGCGGCCGGTGCCGCACACGAAGCACGTCGGGAACGGGTGGTGCGCCAGCCCGGGGTAGCGGGCCTCGGCCGCGCGGGCCTGCTCGGCGGGCACCGGTGCCACCGGCTCCGGCTCGTGGTCGCCCTCGGTGGCGCGCAGCACCTCGCTCCCGTCGTACGACGCCACGAGGGCGCCGTCCACCTCGGCGACCGGCATCGGTGCCTCCAGCGGCGGCGGGGCGCTCAGGCGGACGGTCACCACGGGCCACGGCGCGAGGGCGGCCAGCGCCCCGGCCGACCAGCCGCCGTTGCCGGAGCGGGCGGGTCCGCGGAAGCGCGAGGGGACGACGAGCTCACTCACCTCGGCAACGCTACGCGGGAGCGGGCCACGCCCAGCACGCCGGTCAGGGCGACCAGCGCGATGAGGACGACGTGGTGGCCGACCCGTTCGGCGGTGGTCACCGTGCCGATGGGCACGGTGGCCCACGAGCCGACGGCGAGGGCGATGAGCCACCCGGCGGCCAGGGCGGTGACGTGGGCGCGGGAGAAGTCCGCGCGGTGGGCGAGCCGGGTGATGACCGCCGCGGCGCCGGCGTAGGCCAGGACGAGCGCGGTGGTGCCGAGCGGCGACGGCGGCGCCAGCATCGCGGCGCCGAAGACGACCCCGGACGCCACGAGCAGCAGCCACGGGCTCGGCACCCGACCAGGGCCGAACACGGGCGAGCGGCGGGGGACCAGCGCGGCGAGGACCAGGGCCACCGCGGCGACCGCGGCGCCGGCGACCTGGGCGGGGGAGCCGATGGGGTGGCCCACGGTGTCGAGCATGTCCACGAAGACGAGGACGGAGGCGGCGACGTACAGCAGGGCGAGGACCACGACCACGGGGCGGCCGAGCCAGCGGTCGCGGCCGGCCAGTCCCTCGACCAGCGCGATGGGCCCGCACATGCTGGCCAGCACGTGGTTGGCCACGAAGCTCACCGCCAGGAAGACGCTCAGCCCGATCGGGGCGAGGTAGGTGGGGTCGGCCATGTCCGACCAGTACGGGATGCCGCGGTAGGTCCGCGCCCACACCGACTGGTCCACGACGCCGGCCTGGACGACGCCGAACGCGGCCGCGAGCAGGACGATCGACGGCCAGCCCAGGCCGCGGCGGCGGACGACCTCGCGGATGAGCAGCGCGGGCGCGCCGTACAGCGGGGTGAAGACGACCAGGTTGCCCAGCAGGGTGGCCGGGTGACCGGTGGAGTCGTCGTAGCCCCAGAGGTACTCCGCGCAGACCGGGGCCAGGACGGCCAGGGCCAGGACGGGGAGCCAACGGGTGCGCACCTGTCCATCGTCGGGAGCCGCTCGGGCGCGCGGAACCGACCGGGGTCGGCCCCGGCACCGACCAAGGTCAGCGCGCGGCCTGCCACCGGTCGAGGGCCTCGCGTCGCTCGAAGGCGTGGTCCACGATCGGCGCGGGGTAGCCGACCAGGTCGCGGGTGTCCTGATCCGGCTCGTGCGGGTCGGGCACCAGGGTCGGGTCGCTGAGCTCCTCGACCCAGCGGCGCACGTAGCGGCCGGCGGCGTCGAACTTGCGCCCCTGACCGGTGGGGTTGAAGACCCGGAAGTACGGCGCGGGGTCGGTCCCGGTGCCGGCCGTCCACTGCCAGCCGTGCGCGTTGGAGGCCAGGTCGCCGTCGGCCAGCCAGCGCATGAAGTGCCGCGCCCCGTGCTGCCAGGTCACGTGCAGGTCCTTGACCAGGAAGCTGGCCACCACCATCCGCAGCCGGTTGTGCATCCAGCCGGTCGCCCGCAGCTGGCGCATCCCGGCGTCGACGATCGGGAAGCCGGTGCGCCCCTCCTCCCACGCCGCCAGCCGCTCGCCCGGCTCGTCGTACCGCATCCGCGAGAACTCCGGGCGCAGGTGCTCGCGCGCGGACTCCGGGTGGCGGAACAGGACGTCGGCGTAGAACTCGCGCCAGGCCAGCTCGCGGCGGAACGCCGCGGCGCCGCGGCTGGTCCGCTCCTCGAGGTCGGCCAGCAGGGTGCGGGGGTGCACCTCGCCCCAGCGCAGGTGCGGCGACAGGTGCGAGGTCGCGTCCGCGCCCGGGTCGTTGCGCCGCGCGGCGTAGGAGTCGAGGCGCTCGAGGTAGGCCGCCCACCGCCGTCGGGCCGCGTCCTCGCCGGCCTCGGGCACGCTCAGGCCGTCGGGGACGGGGGCGTCGGGGACCGCCACCGTGTCCTCCTCGAGCCGCAGCCACTCCCCGCCGCTGGGCGCCGCCACCGGCGCGCGCCAGCCGTGCGCCCGCCAGGCGCGCTGGAACGGCGAGTAGACCCGGAACGGCTGTCCCGACGGCTGGCGCACCCGGCCCGGCGCCACGGCGTACGGCGACCCGGTGCGCACCACCTCGATCCCGGCCTCGCCGAGCGCCTGGGCGACGGCCTCGTCACGGCGGTGCCCGTACGGCGCGTAGTCGGCCGCCCAGTGCACCCGCCCGGCCCCGATCGCGCGGGCCGCGTCGACCACCCGGCGCACCGGGTCGCCGTCCAGCAGGGTGAGCCCGCGGGGCAGCGAGGCGTCGAGGCTGCGCAGCGACGCGGCCAGGTAGGAGCGCCGGGTCGGGCCGGCCGGTCGCCACAGCGCCGGGTCCAGCACGAACAGCGGGAGCACCGGCCCGTCGGCCAGCGCGGCGAGCAGGGCCGGGTTGTCGGCCAGCCGCAGGTCGCGCCGGAACCACATGACGGCGGTCACGGGCGGTCCGGTACCCGCCGATGCGACAGAATGGTGGGTGTGAGTGATCTGATCGACACCACGGAGATGTACCTCCGGACCATCTACGAGCTGGTCGAGGAGGGCATCGTCCCGCTGCGGGCGCGCATCGCCGAGCGTCTGCACCAGAGCGGGCCGACCGTGTCGCAGACGGTGGCGCGCATGGAGCGCGACGGCCTGGTGACGGTGCAGGGCGACCGGCACCTCGAGCTCACCGACGAGGGCCTGCGGCTCGCGACCCGGGTCATGCGCAAGCACCGGCTGGCCGAGCGGCTGCTCACCGACGTCATCGGGCTCGACTGGGAGCTGGTCCACGAGGAGGCGTGCCGCTGGGAGCACGTCATGTCCGAGACCGTCGAGCGGCGCCTGGTGGACCTCCTCGACCACCCCACCGAGTCGCCGTACGGCAACCCGATCCCGGGCCTCGACGAGCTCGGCGAGTCCGCGCTCGGCGAGGACTTCATGCAGGGCGTCGAGGCGCTCTCCGAGGCCGCGTCGGTCGAAGAGGGCCGGGTGCTGGTGCGCCGCATCTCCGAGGAGATGCAGAAGGACGAGTCGCTGATGAGCGCGCTGCGCCGCGTCGGCGCGCTGCCGGACAAGACGATCACCGTCGTGTCCACGGCCGAGGGCGTGCTGGTCGGCTCCGGCGGCGAGACCGCCGAGATCGTGCCCGAGGCCGCGGACCACATCTTCGTCCGCCGGCTCTAGGAGCCTTCTTCAACAACCGGTCCAGACCGGCATGACCCCGCGCTCCGCGGCGCGTTGGACCGGTGCGGGGGGCCGCCGGCCCTCCAGTGTGTCCGGGGGAAGAGGGCGATGATTCTCGGGGGGCGGGACCGGCTCGTGACCGGTGAGCTCGTGCCGCGCCGCACGCGGGTGGAGGCGCAGAACCTCGACACCCTCGCCCGGCTCGTGCAGGCCGCCGCCCTCGCCGCGCCGCCCGAGCCCGCCTCGACCGCCGATCCGGTCACCATCGGGCTCGAGCCGTTCTGCAGCGACCCGGTCCAGGAGCCCGTCGCGGTCTGAGCCTGGTCGAGGGCCGGTCTGGCAGCGGCGGGGGCGGTGTGGACCAGTGCCTGGCAATCGGCGTCAATTCGGCGCGGGTGCTGGTCTGGCGTCAGAGCCCTGCTTACTCTCGAAGAGCGGGGCGGACGCGTGGGGCGTCCGGGGGGATCGAGTCACTTGGGGGAGCACCATGCGTGCTGCGTTCAGGATCGGTGAGAGGTCGCGGGAGATCCTCGACCTGACTGCGCCGGCGGCCGACGAGGACGGGTTCGTCGCTCGGTGGCTGCGCGACGCGCTGGCCCGCGACGAGCCGGAGCCGGATCCGCTGACGGAGAAGCCGGCGGTCTGAGCGTCGGCTAGGCGCGGCGCTCGGCGAGCGCCGTGAGGAACGGCGACGTGCCCGCGTCCAGGGCGCGCGTCGCGAGCTCGTCGCCGCGGGTCGCCCCGCGGTTGACGATCACCACGGGCGTGCCGGCCTTGGCCGCGCGCCGCACGAACCGCAACCCGCTCATCACGGTGAGGCTGGAGCCGGCCACGAGCAGCGCGCCGCCGGACTCCACCAGCGCGTCCACCGCCTCGTAGCAGCGCTCGACCCGGTCGGCGGGGACGTTCTCGCCGAAGAAGACCACGTGCGGCTTGAGCACCCCGCCGCACTCGCGGCAACCGGCGACCTTGAAGCCCGCGGTGTCGTCGAGCTCGACGTCGCCGTCGGGCCGGACCTCGGCCGCGCGGTGCCGCTCGGCGAAGCCGGGGTTGAGCTCGGTCAGCCGGCCGTGCAGCGCGGTGCGCGCGGTCACCGCGCGGCAGGTCAGGCAGACCACGTCGGCGATCCGGCCGTGCAGCGCCACCACCCGGCGCGAGCCCGCGCGCTCGTGCAGCCCGTCGACGTTCTGGGTGATGAGCAGGTCGGGGTCGATGCGGGCGAGCGCGTGGTGCCCGGCGTTCGGCTCCGCCCGACCCATCCGGCCCCAGCCGAGGTGGCTGCGGCCCCAGTAGCGCTGCTGCGCCTCGCGTCCGGAGACGAATTCCTGGTAGGTCATCGGGCTGCGCACCGGCTTGCCCGGGCCGCGGTAGTCGGGGATGCCGCTGTCGGTCGAGCAGCCCGCACCGGTGAGCACCACCAGCGGCCGGTCGGCGAGGAGGTCGAGGACCTCCTCCTGGGTGGCCGCGGCGCGGTCGGCCCGGGTGGCGACGGGCTCCAGGCCGGTCGTCACCGGGCGTACCGCAGCGCCGCCCGCTCGCGGGCCTTGGCCGCCTCCACCTCGCGGTTCTTGGCCGGCGCGGTCGTCACCAGCTGGTCGACGAGGTCGCGGGTGATGTCGGCGATCTGGTGCACGGCCCGGTCGAACGCCGCCTGGTTGACCGACGACGGCTTGGTCGTGCCGCTCACCTTGCGCACGAACTGCAGCGCCGCCGCGGTGACCTCGTCGTCGGTCGCCGGCGGCTCGAAGTTGTTGAGCGGACGGATGTTGCGGCACATGGCTTCAGGCTACGTCGAAGAACGAAGCACCGCTCCCGGTGACGAGCACGACCCGGCCGTCGCTCAGCGGCACCAGCCGCACCTGGGTCGGGTCGCCGTCGTCGGGCAGGGGGACGGTCCGACCGGCCAGCTGCCCGTCGCCCACGGTGAGGACCGAGACCTCGGCCCGGTAGCGCCGGTCGGTGACCACGCTGAGGACGGTGCGGTCGTCGGGGAGCCAGGTGAGCTGGCGCGGGTCCTGGCCGGCGAGCGCGGTGCTGCCGGCGCCGTACTGCACGGTGTCGAGCTGCTCGGGCCGGGTCAGGTCGGTGACGTCGAACAGCCCGGCCTGCGCGCCCCAGCCGCCGCCCTGGGGTCCCTCGCCGACGCCGAGCAGGCGGCGCTCGCCGAGCGGGTGCAGGTACGCCGAGAAGCCCGGCACCTTGAGCGCGCCCATCAGGGTCGGGCGGGCGGGGTCGGTGAGGTCGACGGCGTACAGCGGGTCGACCTGGCGGAAGGTGACCACGATGGCGAGGGTGTCGAACCAGCGCACGGACTGGATCTGCTCGCCGCGACCGAGGTCGTCGAGGCGCCCGGACTCGACGAGGTCGTTGCCCTGCTGGCGGAAGGTGACCACGGAGTTGGCGTCGTCGCCGGTCGAGCCGGGGCCGACGGCGACGCGCAGGACGCCGTCGGCGGCGTCCATGGACCACCGGTCGCGCAGCGTGCCGGCCACCTCGCCGGAGGCGGCGAAGGTGGTGTCGATGCCGTCGAGGTCGAAGGCGTAGAGGTGGGTGGCCGCATCCTCGGGGCCGCCGGCGATCCAGTCGGGCACCAGCCGGTCCACCACGCCGCCGCCCTGGAGGCGGACCGGGTCGAGGCAGCCCCAGCAGTCGATGGCCGGACCGCCGAAGGAGGGGTACGTCGCGAGGTAGAGCTGGTCGGCCGAGGCGTAGACCACGCCGGTCTCGACGGCCAGGCCCGTCGTCGACGGCGCCTGCGGGGCGTTGGCGTCGAAGCCCACCACCGCGACCGCGCCCAGGCCGGCGTCGTCGCCGTCGGGCACCGCCACCCGGTCGCACTCCAGCAGCGGCTGCTCCGGGCCGCCGTCGTAGGAGACCGTGGGCAGCCAGTCCCCGATCGAGGTGCCGCGCACCAGGTCGCGGTTCGCCTCGGTGGCCTCGCGGTCGCTGGTGCGCCGCCCCGGCTGCTCGAAGTCCAGCGCCGGCAGGCCGCGCTCGACGACCAGGCGCACCACGCCGTCGTGCAGGCGGGCGCCGAGCAGGCTGCCGGTGTACGTCGCGGTGTGGGTCTGCTCCGGGGCCGCCGGCGTCGAGACGTCGAAGGTGGTGAGGTCGGTCGTGGTCTCGCCGAGGCGGTCGGTCTGCTGCGCGAGCACGACGACGGTCTCGCCCGAGAGCAGCAGCTCGGTGCCGGGGCCGGCGGTGCCCGGGACGTCCACCGACGCCAGCCGCTGGACCTCCGGCCCGCTGAGGTCGTAGGTCACCAGCTCGCCGTCCTGGATGCGGACCAGGGTCGTGCCGTCGGTCTTGACCACGTCCGGCTCGTCGACACCGGTCTCCTGGACGTTGGTCCCGGACTCCTCGTTGGTCGCCCGCACCGGCGCCGGCCCGCGCGCCGCGAGCCCGCTGGTCTCCGCGCTGTCCATCGGTGTGCCCGCCGTCGCGCCGGCCGCGTCCGAGGACGTCGCGTAGTAGACCGGCCCGCCCTGGCCCCACCCGTAGGCGCCGACCAGGTCCAGGCCGCGGTCGACGTAGTGGTCGAGGAGCTCGTCGCAGCCGTCGCTGAGCGACAGGCCGCTGCCGGTGTACGCCGCCGGGCTCGCGTCTCCCGGCGGTGCTGCCGGTGCCGCCGGGCCGGAGGAGGGCGCGCCGCCGTAGGAGGTGCCGACGAGGAACGCCGCGCCCATCCCGGTGAGGGCGCCGACGGTGACGAGGCTGCGGGTGAGCAGGTGGGGCAGAGCCATGGTGCGGTCCTCAGCGGTCCGTGCGGTCGGTGGAGTCCGCAGGGTCGGACGGGGCGGAGGCCGCGCTGGTTCCGTCTGGGAGAGTCGGGGCATGGCCTCCGGCGACCGGCACCGCGATCGTGACCTCGACCTCGTCCTGCTCGGCGCGACCGGGTTCACCGGCGCCCTCACCGCGGCGTACCTGGCCGAGCACGCGCCCGCCGGGCTGCGCTGGGCGCTGGCCGGGCGCAACCAGGCCAAGCTCGAGGCCGTCCGCGACCGGCTGGGGCTGCCGGACCTCGAGCTGATCACCGCCGACAGCGGCGACCGGGCCTCGCTCGACGCCCTGGCCCGGCGCGCGCGGTGCGTGATCACGACGGTCGGGCCCTACCAGCAGTACGGCGAGCCGCTGGTCGCCGCCTGCGCCGAGGCCGGCACCGACTACGTCGACCTCACCGGCGAGCCCGAGTTCGTGGACCGGATGTACGTCGCGCACCACGCGGCGGCCGCGGCCTCCGGTGCGCGGATCGTGCACGCCTGCGGCTTCGACTCCATCCCGCACGACCTCGGCGCCTACTACACGGTCCGGGAGCTGGCGGCCAAGGGGCCGGTCGCCGTGCGCGGCGTGGTGCGGGCCGGCGGCACCGCGTCGGGCGGGACCTTCCACTCCGCGATGGGCGCCTTCTCCCGCGCCCGGCAGATGCGCGAGGCCATGCAGGCACGCCGCCAGGTGGAGCCGCGCCCGGAGGGCCGCTCGTCCAAGGCCGTGGCCGGGCGCCCGCACCGCGACTCCCTGCTCGGGCTCTGGCTGCTGCCGCTGCCGACCATCGACCCGTTCGTCGTGGCCCGCAGCGGCGCCGCGCTGGCGGCGTACGGACCGCGGTTCACCTACTCCCACTACGCCGGCACCAAGACGCTGCGCTACGCCGCCGGCGGGGCCGCGCTGGCCGGCACGCTCGCCCTCTCGGCGCAGGTGCCACCGCTCAAGAACCTGCTGCTGGGCCGGATCAAGCAGGGGGACGGCCCCTCGCCCGAGCGGCGCGCGAAGTCGTGGTTCACCGTCGACCTCGTCGGCGAGGGCGACGGCCGCACCGTGCACACCCGGGTGTCCGGGGGCGACCCCGGCTACGACGAGACGGCCAAGATGCTGGCCGAGTCGGCGCTGTGCCTGGTCTTCGACGACAACCCCAGCACGGCCGGCTGCGTCACCACCGCCCAGGCGATGGGCGACAACCTGATGACCCGACTGGTCGCCGCCGGCATCCGCTTCGAGACCCTCTAGCCGGCACTGGTCCAGCGCTGGGGTTTGCCGCCGGGGCCCAGCGGTCAGAGTCCGGGGTGGAGTCGTGGCCCTCGGGCTGTGCTGGCCACGACCGGACCCGAGGAGATTCTCATGGGCTACGGCTTCGGCGGCTTCCTGGTGGTGGTGGGTCTGGTGCTGGCCCTGGCGGTCACCGACCAGGTCAGCGGCGTCGACCTCACGATGGTCGGCTGGATCATGACGGCGGTCGGCGTGGTGGTCATCGCGCTCACCGCGATGACGCTCAACCGTGGCCGCGGGACGCGCTCGGTGGCCACGACCGTGCACAGCGACGGCACCCAGACCGTCAGCGAGCGCCGCACCGAGATCTGAGCCCGGACGGCCGAACGGCCGCACCCCCGGGTGCGGCCGCTCGGTCGTGTCAGCGGGTCGGCTCAGAGGTCGACAGGCAGCAGCACGCGGTCGATCGCGTGCGCGATCTGCTTGTTGCCCTTGTTGAGGTCCACGCCGTTGAGGATCACGGTGGGGTCCTTGATCTCGGGGTCCTTGTCGACCAGGACGATGTTGCCCTTGCGGCTGACGACCTTGACCGTGCCGCCCTGGGCGGTGGTGAGCTTGGTCCCGGCCTTGGCCGCCTTGACCACCTTCGGCGAGGTCAGGGTCTTGCCCGCCACCACGTGGTAGAGCAGCACGGTCTCGATGGTGTCCACGTCGGCCACCGACAGCAGCGCCGCGAGGGTCTTCTTCTCGGTGCCGGGCTTCTTGCCGGTCAGGTCGCCCACGAGGTTGCGGAACGCCTCGTCGGTCGGCGCGAACGCGGTCAGGCGCACCGAGCCGTCGGTCAGCAGCGCGACGGGGCTGTCCGGCTTGGCCTTGACCACCGCGAGCACGGCCTGCTCGAGGATGTCGAAGTCCTGCCAGTTGTGGTCGAGCTTGGTGCCGTCCTTGGCCAGGAGCTGCGCCAGGCTCTTGTTCCCGGCCTTGTGGTGCGTGGCCGTCGAGGCGTCCGCGGCCGGCGTACCGAGACCGACGGCAGCCGTGGCGAGTGCGCCGGCGGCGAGCAGGGCGACGCGGTGGACGAGGTGCTTCTTCATCGTGGTTTCCCTTCTGCGGTGGTGATCTGGTCGGGCTCGTAGCTGCCGCGCAGCACCGAGGTGGCGCTGTGGGCGGGGTCGCCGTCGTTGCTCTCGAGGCTGACGTCGACGGCGGAGTACGACGCCACGAGGGCGTCGTCGACGTCGAAGGAGGCGTCGCCGTCCCGGCCGACCAGACCGAGGGCGAGCATCTTGTTGGTGCCGGGGTCGAGCAGCCACGCGTAGTAGAAGTCGTCGCGGCTGGTGCTCGGCAGGTCGTGGAGGTCGAAGGTCATCGTGGTGCGGCCGTCGTGCTCGACCATCCGCACGTTGCCGTCGCCGGCCACGTCCGCGGACAGCGGGGTGAGCGAGGCCTCGACCGCACGGCCGGCCACTGGGGTGTCGTCGTCCCCGCGGCGCTGCCACACCACGCCGGCCACCCCGGCCACCAGGACCAGGACGGCGGCGCCGGCCAGCGCCGGCTGCCACCGGCGGCGCGGTCGCAGCGCGGACACCGTCCCGGGGGTCGGCGCGGCCACCGGGGTCGGCGTCTCGGCGGCCAGCGGCCCGAGGGTTCGTCCGGCGCGCAGCAGCAGGGCGTTGCCCACCGCCGTCTCGGCGAGCTCCTCCTGGCAGGTCCGGCAGCCGGCGAGGTGGTCACCGGCGGCGACGGCCTCGGCGTTGCTCAGCTCCCCGCGCAGCAGGCCGAGCAGGTCCGGGTGCCCGGTCGGGTCCTCGGTCATGGATGCGCTCCTTCTGGTTCCCCGTGACCGGCGGCGACGAGTCCGCGCAGCCGGTGTGTCCCGCGCGCCGCGCGGGCCTTGACGGTGCCCAGGGGCACGTCGAGCCGCTCGGCGATCTCGCGCTGGCTGAGCCCGCCGAAGTAGGCCAGCAGCAGCACCTCGCGCTCGTGGTCGGGCAGGGCGTCGAGCCCGGCGCGGACCTCGGCGGCGTCGGCGTAGCGCTGGACGGTCTCGCGGCCGTCCTCGCCGATCAGGTCGCGCATGGCCTCGACGTCGACGACCGCGTGCTTGCGGGCCCGCAGGGTGTCGACCGCGCGGCGGTGGGCGATGGTGAACAGCCAGGCGCTGAACCGCTCGCCGCTGCGGAAGCGGCCCGCGCTGCGCCAGACGTCGAGGAAGGTGCGCTGGAGGACGTCCTCGGCCTCGTCCGGGCCGACATAGCGGCGCAGGTAGGCGAGCAGGCTCTGGCCGTAGACGGCGTACGCCTCCTCGAGGGCGCGCTCGTCTCGTCGAGCGAGCCGCTCGCCGAGGGCCTGTCCTGCCTCCACAGGGGGTTCTTCGGGAGGGGTCGGTGGGGTGGTTGCACGAAGATTCAACTTCTTCTCCGGTCCGGATCAGAGGTCGGCGATGACGGCGGCGGCGGTGCGACGACCGCTGACGAGGGCGCCCTGGATGGAGGCGGTGTCGCGGTGGTCGCCGCAGACGTAGAGGCCACGCTCGAGCCGGACCGGCCGACGGGCCCGGAACGGCGGTCGCTGGGCGGGCAGTGCGTGCGGCACCTCGTGCACGGCGACGACCTCCCAGCCGGCCGCGCTCGTGCCGAGCAGCTCGGCGGCGTGGGCGCGCAGCGCGGCCAGGGAGGGGCCGTCACCGCCCGGGGTCACGACGGCCGAGGCCTCGAGCAGGTGCCGGCCCGGCGGGGCGTACGTCGGCGCGGCGGCCGAGACGACCGCGGCGTTGACCGCGGGGCCGGTCGGCCGCTCGCGGGCGTCGACGTGCAGCAGCCGGGTGGAGGGCGCCTGGTCGGCGGCGTACCAGGCCGTGACCACGCCCCGGCTGTCCGGCGCGGGGACGTCGACGAGCCGCGCGGCCTCCGGGCCGTCGGCCGCCACCACGACGGCGCTGGCCGTCAGCCGGCCCCCGTCGGCGGTCCGCACCACGGCCTCCGGGCCGCCCGCCTCGACCTCGGCCACCGGCGTCTCGAGGCGGATGTCGCCGGCCGTGGCCGCGAGCTGCAGGGGCAGGGCGTGCATGCCCTGCGCCGGCAGGCCGGGCGTGCCCTTGAGGAAGGACGCGACCAGGAGCAGGGCGAACGCGGCCGCCGAGTCGCCGTCGCGCTCGAGCAGCGTGCCGGAGAGGAAGCCCTCGACGACGCGGCGCAGGGTGCCGTGGACGCCGGCGCCGTCCAGAGACTGCGCGACCGTGGCCGGCAGCGCGCCGGACTCGCTCAGCTCACGCAGGTGGGAGGCCAGCGGGGTGCCGGGTGCGTGCAGCAGCGGGCGGGCCCACCGGGTGAGCGCCAGCGCTTCGCGCCGCCGCCGGGCCAGCACGCGGGCCGAGCCGGGCAGCAGGCGCGGGGCGTGCAGCGGGTGGCCCAAGCTGACCAGGCCGTCGTCGACCCGGCCCACGACACCGGCCTCGAACTGCTGGAGCTCCAGGGCCGCGACGTCGATGCCCTCGCGGACCGCGGGGTAGGCCGGGTTGAGCAGCTGGAAGCCCCGGTCGACGAGGAAGCCGTCCACGTGGTCCGTGCGCACGCGCCCGCCGACGTCGTACCCCGCCTCCAGGACGACCACGTGCCGACCTGCCGCCGTGAGGTCGCTGGCGCAGCGCAGCCCGGCCAGGCCGGCGCCGACGACGACGACGTCGGCGTCGGTCACGGGGTGCCCGTCCGGTCGAGGCTGCCGTCGGCGTAGGCCAGTGCGCGATGCGCTACCCGGGACACCGCCGCCGGGTCGGTGGCCGCGGCCACGGGTGGCGCCACGCCGGCCGTGGCCTCCGGGTGGCCGGACTCGGCGGCGATCTTGGCGCAGCAGTCGGCCGCGGTGCGCACGGCGGCCGGGTCCAGGGTCCAGACGGACTCGAAGACCCGTCGGCGATCGGGCGTGTCCTGCTGCCCGGGCAGCTCCCAGGCGGTCAGCGCCACGGCCAGCTCCGGGCTGTCGTGCACGACGCTCCACTCCCGGCGCATCGGGGCGTCGGCGGCCAGGTCGACCAGGCCGACCCGGTCCTCCTCGCCTGTGGCCGGGCCGTCGGCGAAGTCGGCGAAGACGTAGGTGGCGCTGGCGGTGCGGGCCAGCTCGGACCAGCGGGCGCGGGCCGGCGCCCACGTCCGCCCGGTCTGGAAGGCGCCGTAGAGCCGGCCGCGCGCCGCCGAGGCACCGATCTCGTCCTCGATGGCCCAGGACAGGGCCACCAGCGTGTGCTTGGACAGGCGCTGCCGGGGCTGCTCGGGGTGGCGGCGGGCGATCTCGGCGTACACCGACTGCGGGGCCGCCGTCGCGCCCTCCCGGGTCGCCTGGGCGATCGCGGCGTCGAGGCGCACGCCGGCGTCGCGCCGACGCACGACGTCGAGGACCAGCGCGACCTGCTCCGCGGCGTACCGGCGGTGGCCGCTGGGCAGGCGCTGGGCGGTCGGGAACCCGTGGCGGCTCTCCCACATCCGCAGCGTCGGCGCGCTGACGCCGGTGGCGGCCGCGAGCTCGCCGATGGTCAACGCAGACTTCAACGCTTGGTTCACGTTGAAGAGGGTAACCTCAACAACGTGTTCAATAACCACCACCGCGGACCGCACGCCGTGACCACGCTCGCCGGCGGCGAGCTGACCTTCGTCCTCGACTCCGAGGACGGCCCCACCGTGCGCGGCACCGTCCGCGCCCGCCGCGACCGCCTGGTGCTCGAGCTCGACTCCTCAGGCGCCGACCTCCTGGCCGACCGAGGACTGACCCTGCGCGTCGTCCAGGCCGGCCGCGAGCTGACCCGCTTCGGCGCGGCCACCGGCCCCGCCCGGTGGCGCCGGCTGCGGCTGCTGCGCGCACCCGTGCGCCGGCTGCCCGTGGTCCCGGCCACCCCGTCCCGGCCCGCCCCGCGCCACCTGGCTCTGGTCGGGGCCCCGGTCCGCTGAGCGCGGGCGCGCCGGGTACCGGCGACGTCGTGACCCCCACCGTGCTGGTCGTCGAGGACGACGACGCGATCCGCGAGGTCACCGCCCTGGCCCTGGAGTCGGTCGCCGGGTGGCGCGTGCTCACCGCGCCGCACGGCTCGGCCGGCCTGGAGATGGCCCGACACCACACGCCGGACGCGATCCTGCTCGACATGATGATGCCGGACCTGCACGGCCTCGAGGTCTTCGAGCGCCTCCAGGCCGACGCGGCGACGAAGGACATCCCCGTCGTGCTGGTGACCGCGCTGATGAACGTCCCCGGCACCAGGCCCGCGTGGGAGGGCTACCCGCTGCACGGCGTGATCGCCAAGCCGTACGACCCGCTGACGCTCTGCGACCAGATCCGCGAGCACGTGGGCTGGTCCTGAGCCTGGTCCCCGCCCACTGGACGCTCAGCGCGGCCCGAGGCGGCCCGGGGGTGGGGCGGCCAGGTGCAGCCGCATGGCCCGGGCGCTGCCGCGCTGGTCCTGGATGCGCCACATCTGGCTGAGGACCACCACCTCGAGCAGTGCGCACCCCACGCCCACCACGAGGACCCAGAACACCGACGCGCCGTGCCCGGACTCGGTCCTCGGGATCCCGAGGCCGAGGCCCAGCACCCAGCAGCCGACCGCCCCCACCATCGGCAGGTGCTGGGCCGTCGTGGCCAGCCACGTCCCCAACGACGGCGCCCGCTGCCGGGACCGCTCCGCCCGCTCGCGCCGCGCGGCGGCGTACAGCCGGGTCTTAGCAGCATCGACACCGCCACGCCCAGCGGCAGGCTCACCACCAGCAGCAGCCCGGCGGTCAGGTCCCGCAGCGACGACGCCTCGGCGTACGGCAGGGGCCACGTCGCGCCGGCGCCCACGCCGTGCCGGTGGCCCGACGCCACGAGCGGCGCCGCGATGAGCGCCGCCGTCACCGCCAGCGCCCCGATGGCGGCCAGCCGCGTCCGCACCTACGCCGGCCGCACCGCCACTGTCGTACCGCCCCGGCCGAAGTACTCCCCGCTGCGCCGGTCGAAGTCCGAGCTCCCACCCAGCCAGGACATGATCGCGGCTGCGATGGCGGTGACCCCAGGAAGGTCAGCGGCACCACCACTGCCTCAGCGCCGGACGACACGTCCGCCGTCACGATCCCCGCCGGCAGCCCCGCGCCGACCGCCCACAGCGTCGCCGCCGTCAGTGCCGCGACCTGCAAGAGAACCACGGCCAGGAACGCCGCCAGGTGCCGCTGCCGGTGCGCCGCCGGAGCCCCGAAGTAGACCAGGTTGAACCCCACCAGCGGCCCGAAGACGCTCACCACCATGCCCCAGCCGTGGTAGCCCTGCGCCGGCGGATCGGGGTCGTAGCCCACCCCCGACCCGTGCGTCGCCGCCACGTGCTGACCGATCACCACCAGCAGCAGCAACGCCCCCGTCAGCGTACCCAGCCAGCCGATCCGCAGCGCCCACACCGAGCCGCGCGTGGTCTCCATCGGGCCCGGGGACTGCTCGCGGCTGCGGCGGTACGGCGGGTCGGTGGGCCGCCGACTGCGGCGCTTCCTGCTGCTGGCCAGGGCTCAAGCATCCCGCAGGGACGACCGACCGGACGCGGGCGGCCTTCGTGGTTTCGCCCCGCGGGAGGTGCTCGCCGTGCGAGCCTGCGTGCCGGGGCGCACCGCTGCCCGACGACCGACCAAGCCAGACGGGGACCCGATGCACGCGATGTCCGCACCCAGTCCCGCCACGGCCCCACCGCGTCGACGCCGGGACAGTGTCCGCCTCCTGGCCGTCACGGCCGTCGTGGCTGTCGTGGCGGGGGTGCTCGCCGTCGGGCCGGCGAGCGCCGAACCTGCGACGGTCGGCGCCGACCTCAGCCTGTCGCTCGCCGCGGCACCCACCTCCGTGCCGGCCGGCGGCACCGTCTCCTTCGCGGTCTCGACCAGCAACCTCGGTCCCGAGGCGACCGAGGCGGTCACCGCGGCGGTGACCCTCGCCTCGAACCTGACCTTCCAGAGCGCGACCGGCGCCGGGTGGTCCTGCGGCGCGTCCGGACAGGTCGTGAAGTGCACCCGCCCGTCGGCGGCCGTGGCCGCGCTCCCCGACATCACGATCAGCGCGCGGGCCACTGGCGCCGTGACGGGCACGGTCGACGTCTCCGGCGCCATCTCGGCCGTGAACTCGGTCGACTACGTGAGCGGCAACGACTCGGCCACCGCCGCCTTCACGGTGACCGCCGCGACCGACCTGGCCGTCACCACAGCGGCATCGACGGGGAGCCCGGCGTCCGGCCAGGCGATGAGCTTCACCCTGCGGCCGCGCAACCTCGGCCCCTTCGCCGCCACGTCGGTCGTCGCGGAGGCCACGCTGCCCGCCGGCTTCGCCGTCGTCGCCGCCACCGGCACCGGTTGGACCTGCAGCACGAGCGGTGCGGACGTGACGTGCACCCGGGCGACGTACGCCGTCGGAGCGGCCAACGACGTCACCATCACCGCCACGGCGCCGATGGTGCTCGGCCCGACGGCCTTCACCGTCGCGGTCCAGCTGAGCAGCGCTACCCCGGACCCCGTGTCGGCGAACGACGTCGGCAGCGTGTCGGTGACCGTGCTGCCCGACGGGGTGGACCTGTCGATCACCGAGACCAAGGGGCCGAGCCCGGTCGCCCAGGGCTCGGGCCTGACGCACGACGTCCGGGTGGTCAACCACGGGCCCCGCGCCGCGGTGACGGGTGAGGTGACCGTGACCGACACCCTGCCCGCGGGCGAGGGCTTCGTCAGCGCCAGCGGCACCGGGTGGACCTGCGGGGCGGCCGGCTCGGTCGTGACGTGCACCTACGCCTCAGCACTCGGCGCGGGGAGCTCGAGCTCAGACCTCCGCGTGGCCACCACGGCCCTGGTCGCCGGCACGCTGACCGACACGGCATGCGTCAGCTACACCGACTCCGGCGGGCACGGCTACGCCGACCCGCAGTCCGGCAACAACTGCGCCAACGCCAGCGTGGTGTCCACCGTGGCGTCCGGCGCGGTCGACCTGTCCCTGTCGGGGACGACGAGCAGCGACCCGTTGGTCTGGAACGAGGGCTCCCTGGACTACACGCTGACCGTGGCGAACGCGGGGCCCGGCGACGCCACCGGCTTGGTGCTGACCGACGCGATCCCCGGTCACGTGGCAGGTGCCTCGGGAGTCGTCGCCAGCAAGACGGGTGGAACCTCGACCTCCACCTTCGCCTGCAGCAACGGCGCGACCGTGACCTGCACCCAGACCGGCGGCACTCTCGCGGCCGGCACGACTGCGGTCTTCACCGTCACCGTGTCCCGTCCACTGCGTGACAGTGCCGCCCAGCCCGGGGGGACGTGGACCAACACCGCCACCGTGACCTCGACCGACCAGGGCGACACCGACGTGTCCAACAACAGCGCCTCCGTGCCGGTGCGGATCGACCCCGTGACCGACCTCACCGTCCGCAGCGAGCTGGCCTCCCCGTCCGTGCGGGCCGGCACGGGGGCCACGGTCGTCCTCACGGTCGAGAACCACGGTCCGTCCACCGCGAAGTCGGTCACCCTCAGCGACGTCCTCACGGAGCCGGCCGGCACGCTGACCTTCCTCTCGGCCTCGCCCGGTCAGGGCTCGTGCGCGGCGTACGACGCGGGGACCGGGACCCTGACCTGCTCGCTCGGGGACATCGCTGAGGACGGCACCGCGGCCGTTCGGGTCCTCTTCCGCCCCGACCACCTGTCCTCGCCGCCGTCGCCGCGCACGATCAGCAGCGACGCGACCGTGTCGATGACCACTCAGGACAGCGACACGACGAACAACGCCGCCCAGTCCGTGCTGACCGTCGACCCGGCGCTGGTCGACCTGCGCGTCAACGCGACCGACAACCCCGACCCCCTCGGATTCGTGCCGGCCAGCGCCGGCCCGACCTTCCCGGACAACGTCGTCACCTACCGGAACGTCATCACCAACCGGGGACCCTCCGTGGCCTCTGGCGTCGTCCTCACCTCCACCATGACGCCGCCCGCCGGGAAGCAGGCGACGTTCCTGGGGGACAAGCCGACATCGACCGGTCAGTCGTACTCGAACCACTGCGACAACCTCAACACCTCGGTCACCGGGCCGGCGACCCTCACGGTCACGTGCACCCTGCCCGCCGGCTTCGTGCTGGGGAGCGCGAACTCCAGCACGGACCTCTACCTCGACTACCGCATCGACACCCCGCCGGATGTCGCCGGCGATGCGTTCACGACCACCGCGTCGGTCGCCTCGAACGAGACGGACGCCTTCCTCGGTGACAACTCCGTCACGCAGCCCACCACCGTGCGCATGCGTGCCGATCTGCAACTGGCCGAGTCGGCCCGCGCCCACGTCAGCGGGTCGGACGCAACCACCACCACGGTGCAGGTCCGCCAGCCCTTCTACTGGGTGCTGACGCTGTCCAACGCCGGGCCCGGCGACAGTCCCGACACCCAGATCATCGACACCCTCCCCGCCGGCGTCTCGCTGTACTCGGGTGGCCCCGTTGCGCCGTACGACGCCGCGCCGTACTCCTCCGGTGTCCGGTGGTCGACGAACAACGCGACGCCCACCTCCGGATCGTGCTCCGGAACCACCACGATCACCTGCTCGATCGGCCTGTTGGAGAGCGGCAGCGTGGCGCTGGTCCGAGTGCCCGTGGTCTCGGTCACGGCCGGGTCCCGCAACAGCTGCGCCTCGGCCACCACCAGCGAGGTCGACCCCAACGCGGCCAACAACTCCAGCATCTGCAGGTCGGTCACCGTCCGGGAGTCCAGCCTGGCCGGCACCGTCTACGCGGACCTGAACGGGAACGGCGCCAAGGGCAGCGGGGAGCCCGGCATCAACAACACCTCGATGCGTCTCACCGGCACCGACCGCTACGGCAACGTCGTCGACTCCACCACCACCACGAACTCGTCCGGTGCCTACTCGTTCCTCCACCTCGCCGACGGCACCTACACGCTGACCGAGACCCAGCCCAGCGGCTACCGGGACGGCAGGGACGCGGCCGGCACCGCCGGCGGCACGGTGAGCGGGACGGGTGTGGGCTCCGACGCGATCACGGACATCTCCTTGGCGGGCAACACAGCCGCTACCGGATACCTGTTCGGGGAGCTGGTGCCGCCTGGCGTGCCGGTCCTCACCGCGCCTGCGCCTGACGCCTCCGTGGCCTCCGCCACACCGACGATCGCCGGGACCGGCGACGTCGGGGGCACCGTGACGGTGGTGATCGACGGGGCCGCCGTGGGGACGGCGCCGGTCTCGTCCGGCGGAGCGTGGAGCCTTGTGGTCCCGTCGCCCCTCAGCCAGGGTGCGCACACGGTGGCGGCCTTCGCGACGGACCCGCTGGGAACCGACAGCGACCCCACCTCGTCGCGTTCGTTCAGGGTCGACTCGACCGCTCCGGGCGCTCCGGTGGTGTCTGCCCCGGTCGAGGGCGCGTCCCTCACCACGACGACTCCGACGATCACCGGCACCGCCGAGCCGCTCGCCACGGTGTCCGTCAGCATCGACGGCGGCGAGGTCGGGACGACGCCGGTCCCGTCCGGCGGCGCGTGGAGCCTCGCGGTCACGTCGCCCCTGAGCCAGGGCTCGCACACGGTGACCACCCGCGCCCGGGACGCCGCGGGCAACGACAGCTCCTCCTCGGCCGACAGGTCGTTCGTCGTGGACACCGTGGCCCCCGCTCCGCCCGCGGTCACCGCCCCGGCCGACGGCGCCTACGCGACCACGACGACCCCGACGCTCGGCGGCACCGCCGAGCCGCTGAGCACGGTCACGGTCCGCGTCGACGACGCAGTTGTCGGGACCACCACGGCCGGGTCCGGCGGGGCCTGGGCGCTGGCGGTCCCGGCCGCCCTGAGCCAAGGCGTGCACACGGCGTCGGCGCGCGCCACCGACGCCGCGGGCAACGACGGCGTCTTCTCCGCCTCGAGTACGTTCACCGTCGACTCCGTCGCGCCAGCCGCGCCGGTGGTCACCTCACCCGAGGACGGCGGCACGGTCACCAGTGAGACGCCCACGGTCAGCGGCACCGCCGAGCCCTTGAGCTCGGTCGCGGTTCGCGTCGACGGCGCGGTCGTCGGCTCCACCTCCGCCGGCTCGGGCGGAGCCTGGTCGCTCGCGCTGACGACGCCGCTCAGCGAGACCACCCACGTGGTGGCGGCGCGCGCCACCGACGCCGCAGGCAACGACGGCGCGTTCTCGACGGAGCAGCACTTCACGGTGCGCCTGCCCGCGGCGCCGTCGATCACCAGCGCCGACCACGCGACGTTCCTGCTCGGCTCACGCGGCGCGTTCACCGTCACCACCAGCCCTGGGTACCCGTCGGCGACCGTTCTCTCTGTCGTCGGCACCCTGCCGTCCGGGGTCACCCTCACCGATCGGGGAGACGGGACCGCGGCTCTCGCCGGTACGCCCGGACCGGACACCGCGGGCCGCTACCCGCTGACCGTCACGGCGACCAACGTGGCCGGTCACGTCGATCAACCGTTCACCCTCACCGTGGCGCGCGGCGTGTTCGCGGTCGGGCCGCCGACGATCACGGGCGGCCCCGCGACCTTCGGGGTGCCGCTGGCCTGCGCAGCCGACCTCATCCCGGGCGACACCGCGACGTACACCTGGCGGCGCGGGGGCACCGAGGTCGCCCGCGGGCCCGGCTACACGCCCGCGGCGAGTGACGTCGGCGCCGTGCTGACCTGTGCGGTCACCGTGTCCCGTCCCGGCTTCGCCGACGCCACCAACCAGGCCAGCACCACCCCCGTGGCCGCCGCACCCGCGGCCGGCTTCGACGTCACCCTGCGCGGCGGTCCGTACGTCCACCGGGTGCTGCGGGCCGTCCTCACCCCCGCTCCGCCGCCTGGGGCCACCGTGCGGTGGACGTGGACCGTCGGCGGCCGGCCTCGCCCCGACGCCACCGGCTCGTCCTACCGCAGCACGCTGGCTGACTTCGGCCGCCGGGTCGTCGCTCGCGCGACGGTGTCGCGCCCGGGGCTGCGCGACGCCCGCGCCCGCGGGGCGGTCCAGCGGGTGTCGCTCGCAGCGCTCCGTGTCTCGACCCGACCGGTCGTCTCCACGCAGGGGCGGGCCTTCGAGCTCACCGCACGGCACCTGCTGCCCGGCCAGCGGTACGTGGTGCGGTTCGCCCACGGGCGGGTGGTGGCCCGAGGCACCGTGCCCGACGACGCCGAGTCGCTCACGCGGATCATCCGGATCCCCGGCCGCGTCACGCCGGGGGTGCGGCGGCTGGTCTTCACGACCTCCGACCCGGACCGCCGGAGGGCCTTCTCGGTGCGTCTTCCGTGACCCGTGGCGCACCTCTTCTCCCACCTCTCGAACTCTGAACCGCCCCAGTTGACGGCCGCTTCCGAGGCGGAGCGGCCACGACGCAGACCGTCAGCACTCGAGCTGACCGGCGCAGTCATGCGGACGAGCTGGAGGCAGAGTGGGTGACCCGCTGCGCCGCCGGTGCGACGGTGAAGGCGCCGGCGGCAGAGCATCGGCTGCATCACCGAACGGTGCCAGCTGAGGGCGATCGGCCTCGAGCTGCGCGCTCCTGGACGGCGAACCGCTGATGGCACGAGTTCGCCGTCCCGGTGTCTCGGCAGGCCGGTGGTGGTCGGTGGCAGGACGCCTGACAGCCAGGTCGGACTCGGTCGTGCAGTGAGCCTCCTCTGCAGGTGGCGCGTTATGTTCAAACCCGCTATGGTCATAACGGCGCCAACCGCTCTGGTCGGCCGACACCGTCAAGGGGAAGAGGTTCCATCGTGGGCACTGCAGTCATCACCGGGGCGTCGTCAGGCATCGGCGCGGTCTACGCCGACCGGCTCGCCCACCGCGGGTTCGACCTGGTCCTCGTCGCGCGCGACGAGCGCCGCCTGGAGGCGGTCGCGGAGCGAGTGCGAGAGGAGACCGGTCAGAGCGTCGAGGTGCTGGTGGCTGATCTGGGTGCGCGAGACGGTGTCCAGCGCGTCGAGCAGATCCTCGCTTGGCGCGACGACATCGTCATGCTCGTCAACAACGCGGGCGTCGGTTCGACGTCGGCACTGGTCGACTCGGACGCGGACGCGATGGAGCAGATGATCGCGGTCAACGTGACCGCGCTGACGCGTCTGAGCTACGCCTTCGTTCCCGCTGCCGTGCGGCGCGGTGCCGGGACGGTGATCAACATCGGGTCGGTCGTCGGAGTGGCCCCGGAGTTCCTCAACGGTGTCTACGGCGCCACCAAGGCCTACGTCCTGGCCTTCACGCAGTCGCTGCACAGTGAGCTCAGCGGCACCGGCGTGCAGGTCCAGGCCGTCCTGCCCAACGCCACCGCCACCGGCTTCTGGGCTGCGGCCGGGAGCCCGCTGGGCAACCCGGCCGAGGTGATGTCGGCCGAAGCCCTTGTCGACGCTGCCCTCATCGACCTCGACCGCGACGAGCTCGTCAGCATCCCGCCGCTGCACGATGACGCGCAGTGGAGCTCCTACGAGTCCGCACGCGAGACCCTCAAGGCGAACTTCGGGGCCGCGGTCCCGGCTCCGCGATACTCGTTGACCTGATCGACGAGGCCTGAGGCACGGCTCGGGGACCGACCTCGAGCCGTGCCGGTGCAGAGGCGAGAGCGCCCCGGGCTCGGCAGTGTGCAACTCACAGGAGGAAGCGTGATGGATGATCCGCCTCTCGTGCGGCCTGCCTCGGACGTGCCTGATGCGGCTCAACTCGTGCTGGCGTTCGTCAACACCCACGTCAGCGGCGGCGGACGCCCGGAGCTGTTCTCCGACGGGATCGCGCTGACACGGTGGTTCGACGAGCACGACCTTCCCGTCGACCCTGGTGAGGTCACCGACAGCGATGCGGCCCGGGCGCGTGGGCTGCGCGACGCGTTGGCCACGCTCCTGCAGGCCCACGCGGCTGACGTCGATCAGGCCGAGCTCGCCGCAGCCGAGCTCCACCTTCGCACGAACGCGGAGTCCCTCCCCCTCGTGGTGCTCATCGACAGCGAGACGTCCCGGCTGCACCCGGCGCAGACGGGCGTGGACGGAGCCTTCGCCGCCGTGCTGGCTGCTGTCGCGACGACAACCGCCACCGGGCAGTGGACTCGACTGAAGATGTGCAAGAACCCGCCCTGCCACACCGGTTTCGTCGACAAGACCAAGAACTCCGCCGGACGGTTCTGCAGCACCCAGTGCGGATCGCAGCTCACCATGCGTGCATACCGGAGCCGCCTCAAGTCGAAGTGACCCCTGTGGTCGCAGCTGGCAGCCGTTGGGGTGCCCCAGGCAGGAGTCGAACCTGCGACCTTTCGCCTTCGGGGGAGTCGGCTGCTGGCAGCCGTTGGGGTGCCCCAGGCAGGAGTCAAACCTGCGGCCTTTCGCCTTCGGGGGAGTCGGCTGCTGGCAGCCGTTGGGGTGCCCCAGGCAGGAGTCGAACCTGCGGCCTTTCGCCTTCGGGGGAGTCGGCTGCTGGCAGCCGTTGGGGTGCCCCAGGCAGGAGTCGAACCTGCGGCCTCTCGCCTTCGGGGGAGTCGGCTGCTGGCAGCCGTTGGGGTGCCCCAGGCAGGAGTCGAAC
Source organism: Nocardioides anomalus (assembly GCF_011046535.1). Taxonomy (NCBI): domain Bacteria; kingdom Bacillati; phylum Actinomycetota; class Actinomycetes; order Propionibacteriales; family Nocardioidaceae; genus Nocardioides; species Nocardioides anomalus. Next base: position 116,216 of record NZ_CP049257.1, read on the forward strand.
CTGCGGCCTTTCGCCTTCGGGGGAGTCGGCTGCTGGCAGCCGTTGGGGTGCCCCAGGCAGGAGTCGAACCTGCGACCTTTCGCTTAGGAGGCGGCTGCTCTATCCGCTGAGCTACTGGGGCGTGACCGGCGCACATCTTGTCATGGCGGGTGGGGGCGACTTCGGCCGATGTTTGGCGTTACTCGCCGGTCGCCGCCATCATTTGAGCGATTCCCGTAATCTGGCGCGGACGCGCGAGCACCCCGTGCCGATGCGCCTACCTCGTCCGAACCGACGCCGGCCCTTGTGAGAGTGACGATGCCCGACGCTGCGCAGCCGCCTGCCCAGCCCGAGCTGCCGCCTCCCTACCGGAGGCCGAAGCGGCGGGCGCGCGCGCGGCGTACGCACACCGTGGCCAAGGTGCTCGGGGCGACGCTGCTGACGCTGGCGATGGTGAGCGGGCTGTCGGTCGCGTTCCTCTACCGCCACCTCAACGGCAACCTCAACGTGGTCAGCGTCGACGACCAGCTGACCAACCGGCCGGAGAAGGTGCACATCAGTGCGCCCAAGCAGCCGATCAACATCCTGGTCATGGGCTCGGACTCCCGCGACTGCGCCGGGTGCGGCCTGGACGACGAGGCGGGCGGCGGGTCGGACACCACGATCCTGTTCCACTTGTCCGCGGACCGGCAGTCGGCGTACGGCGTCTCGATCCCGCGCGACTCCCTGGTCGACCGTCCCGACTGCGAGGACGAGGACGGCAAGACGATCCCGGGTGGCAGCGACGCGATGTGGAACGCCGCGTACACCTACGGCGGGCCGGCCTGCACCATCCAGCAGTTCGAGCAGACCACCGGCGTGCGCGTGGACAACTACGTGGTCGTGGACTTCGGATCGTTCAAGGAGATGGTGGACGCCGTCGACGGGGTCGAGGTCTGCGTGCCGCAGGACATCGACAGCTCGGAGTACGGCATCACCATCCCGGCCGGCACCCGCACGCTCGACGGCAAGGAGGCCCTGGCCTACGTCCGCGTGCGCCACGGCGTCGGTGACGGCAGCGACATCGGCCGGATCAAGCGTCAGCAGGCCTTCATCGGCGCGCTGGTGGCCAAGGTCATCTCGAGCGGCACGCTCACCCGCTTCGACCGGCTGGTGCGCTTCCTCAACGCCGCGACCAAGTCGCTGACCACCGACATCCCGAACATCAAGGAGATGGGGCTCGTCGGTCTGCAGTTCAAGAACATCGGGCTCAAGCGGATCCGGTTCATCACCGTGCCGTTCGTCTACTCCACCTCCCAGCCCGGTCGCGTCGAGTGGACCTCCGACGCCGACACGCTGTGGAAGCGCATCGCCAACGACCAGCCGCTCGGCAAGCTCCGCGTCGGCTCGCTCGGCGCCGACCAGGTCCCGGGCTCGGGCTCCACGACGCCGACGCCCTCGGGCTCCGCGTCCGGCTCGCCCAGTGACTCGCCGACGGACTCCTCGTCGCCCTCGGACTCGGAGTCGACCACCGACTCCCCGTCGTCCACCAGCTCGCCGAGCGACGACCCGTCCGACAGCATCGACGCGAGCAAGGACGACCTCGAGTTCGCCGGGCTCTGCACGTGAGCTCGCCCGGCTCCGCCGAGGCGGACTGGGAGCGCAAGCGGCGGCTGGCCGAGGTGTTCGGCGACGCGCTGCCCGAGACGACCGCGGACGAGCGGGACGACGCCGAGCCCGCGCGGACCAGCGACGACTGGCTGCGAGAGCAGGTGCCGCCGCACCACGGCGGCTGACACCTGCCCGCGGCCGGGCTCGGCCGGTCAGACGGTCAGACGGTCGGAGGCGTGGTCGGCGGGATCGTCGAGGCGCCGGCGCCGCCCTGCTGGCTCGCGAGCAGGTCGCGGATCTCCTGCAGGAGCTTGATGTCCTCGGGCGTGCCGGGCTCGGGGCTCGGGAAGTAGCGCTCCTTGGCGATCGTGTAGGGCTTGACGATCACGAAGTAGACGACGGCGGCCAGGATCAGGAACGAGAGCGCGGAGGTGATCCACGCGCCCACGCTGACCCCACCCGGCGAGTAGTCGGAGAAGTCGGGCGAGCCCCCGACCTTGCCAACGATGTCCATGAGCAGGTTGACGGTCGCGGTGACCACCGCGGCGAACGCCGCCGCCATCACGAAGGCGACGGCCAGCTCGATCAGGTTGCCGCGCAGGATGAAGTTCTTGAAGCCGGTCATGGGGGTCCCCTCCGAGACGTGGACGAGCTGCGTGCGCAGCGGAACGCCTGAGACGCTAGCCGGACCACGCCACGGTGAGGAAGCGGGTGACCGAGGCGGAGGACACCGGTCCGACGTCGACCGGCCGGACGCCGAGGAGGACGAGGCGGCCGGGCAGCCCGTCGGCGGCGGCGTCGGCGGGTGGCGGTGGCAGGGCGAGGACCAGGGCCTCGCGCGCGACGGTGGTGGCCGGGCCGCCCTGGGGGTCGGCGGCGACCAGGTCGACGGAGTCCCCGCGGCGCAGCAGGTCGGCCATGGCGGTGTCGGGCAGGCGCACGGGCAGCGCGACGAGGTCGGGGCGGTCGCGCAGGAGGGCCGGGCCGAGCAGCGCGGTGTCGGTGACGGGCTGACCGCGGCGCAGCGGCCCGGCCAGGGTGTGGCCGGTGGGGTCGCGGACGCGGCCGTCGGGCGCGGTGCCGGGCGCGAGGCGCACGGTGGTGAGGTCACCCGGGCGCAGGCGGGTGCCGGCGCCCAGGTCGTGGGCGGCGACCGTCACCGCCACCGACGGCGGCGCGGGCGCGGCGGTGGCGCGGAGCCCGGCCCAGACGGCGAGCAGGGCGCAGAGCGCGGCGAGCAGCCGCCGGCGGCGCAGGACGAGCCGGCGCAGCCGACGGGCGGAGCCGCGGAGGCGGGGGAGACGGGTGGGCACGCAGCCGACGCTAGGCGCGCGGGCCGACGCCGAACAGCGCACGCGGAGCAGGCTGTGGAGAAGGGTCAGCTGGCCGCGGGCTGTGTGGACTTGGTGGACGTCGAGGACGACTTCTCCGAGGAGGAGGACGAGGACGACTTCTCCGACGAGGACGACGACTTCTCCGACGACGCGCCCGAGGACGACGAGGACGAGTCCGAGGACGAGGAACCGGACGACGACGCCGCGTCGGCAGTCTTGCGGCTGTCGGTGCGGTAGAAGCCCGAGCCCTTGAAGACCACGCCCACGGCGTTGAAGACCTTGCGCAGCCGGCCCTGGCACTCCGGGCACGTGGTCAGCGCGTCGTCGCTGAAGCTCTGGACCTGCTCGAAGGCGTGGCCGCACTCGGTGCAGGCGTACTGGTAGGTCGGCACGAGGTTCCTCCACGGGGCTGGCACTCGAGGTGAGTGACTGCCAAATAGTACGTGGTCAGAACGTCGGGGCGAACCGGACGATTCCCGCCGGCGAGCAGGCGGCGGTCACCGGCCGGTCGTGCGGCTCGACGGGCACCGGCACCCCGACCTCGGAGGCGTAGAGCAGCACGCAGGTGAACGTCCCGACCGGCACCCGCCCGAGCGCCCGGTCGTAGGACCCCCCGCCCCGCCCCAGCCGCTCACCGACCGACGAGCAGGCCAGACCGGGCACGATCACCACGTCCGCGGTCGCCACCGCGGTGGGCCCGAGCAGCGGGGTGACCGGCTCGAGCAGTCCCCGTGGTGCGGGCGCGAGGTCCTGGTCGCCGGCGTACACCGCCCAGTCCAGGTCCATCGACGGCTGCAGCACCGGCAGGATGACGCGCTTGCCGGCGGCCAGCAGGGCGGAGAGCAGGGGCGCGGTGCCGGGCTCCGAGCCGACCGCGACGTACGCCGCGACGGTGGCGGCCCGGCGCACCTCGGGGGCGGCGGTGAGGTGCCGCGAGACGGCGCGGGCCGCGTCGGACCGCTCGAGCAGCGAGAGCCGGTTGCGCGTGGTCAGCAGCTGGTCCCGCACCGCCGTCTTCGCCACGACCACGGCACCAGCCTACGATCGAAGCATGGGAAGTCCTGGGCTGCACAAGGCCCGCGAGAAGATGGCCGCCGCCGGCGTCGACGAGGTGGCCATAGAGACGTTCGCGCACTACTACCGCCTGCTCGAGCACGGCGAGACCGGCATGATCCCCGAGGCGGCCATCGAGCCCGTCGACATGCCGTCCCTCAGGGACGTCGAGGTCTCCGACGAGCAGGCCCAGGACGCCATCCGGACCACCGCCGTCATCAAGCTCAACGGCGGCCTCGGCACGTCGATGGGCATGGACCGCGCCAAGTCCCTGCTCTGCGTGCGCAAGGGGCTCAACTTCCTCGACATCATCGCCCGGCAGGTCCTCCACCTGCGCCAGCAGTACGACGCCCCGCTGCCGCTGCTGTTCATGAACAGCTTCCGCACCAGCGCCGACACCATGGCGGCCCTGGCGCGCTACGACGAGCTGCCGGTCCAGGGGCTTCCGCTGGAGTTCCTGCAGAACAAGGAGCCCAAGCTCCTGGCCAAGGACCTCAACCCGGTCAGCTGGCCCAAGGACCCCGACCTCGAGTGGTGCCCGCCCGGCCACGGTGACCTCTACACCGCGCTGCGCGGCACCGGCCTGCTCGAGCAGCTCCTCGAGGCCGGCTACCAGCGGGTCTTCGTCTCCAACTCCGACAACCTCGGCGCGGTGCCCGACGCCCGGGTCGCGGGCTGGTTCGCCGGCACCGGCGCGCCGTTCGCCATCGAGGCCGTGCGCCGCACGCCGAGCGACCGCAAGGGCGGCCACTTCGCGCGCCGCCGCTCCGACGGTCGGATCGTGCTGCGCGAGACCGCGCAGACCCTGCCCGAGGACCAGGAGGCGCTGCAGGACCTCGAGCGGCACCGCTTCTGCTCGACCAACAACCTGTGGTTCGACCTGCGCAAGATGCAGGAGGCGCTCGACGTCCGCGACGGCATCCTCGGCCTCCCGCTGATCCGCAACGAGAAGACCGTCGACCCCTCGGACCAGGCCAGCCCGAAGGTGATCCAGGTCGAGACCGCGATGGGCGCGGCCGTCGAGGTGTTCCCCGACTCGCAGCTGATCGAGGTCGGCCGGGACCGGTTCGTGCCGGTCAAGACGACCAACGACCTGCTGGTGCTGCGCTCGGACGTCTACGACATCGGCCGGGACTTCGTCCTCGACCAGGTCGCCGTGGACCTGCCCTTCGTCGACCTCGACGGCGAGCACTACAAGGTCGTCGCGGAGTTCGACAAGCGCTTCCCCGAGGGCGCCCCGTCGATGAAGAAGGCCTCCAGCCTCACCGTCGAGGGCGACTACACCTTCGGCGCCCGCGTCCAGGTCGTCGGTGACGTCGAGCTCTCGACGGGCGCGGCCGAGCGGATCCCCGCGGACACCGTGCTGAGCGGCGAGGAGTGAGCAGGGAGTGAGCCAGGCTCCCTGCACCGTCGAGGAGCACCGCGCGCGCGTGCTCGCCGGCGTGCGCCCGCTGGACGCCGTCGACGTAGCCCTCCTCGACGCCCTCGGCCTTGCCCTCACCGAGGACGTCGTGGCCGGGGTCTCGCTGCCGGGCTTCGACAACTCCGCCATGGACGGGTACGCCGTGCGGGGGGCCGACGTGGAGCAGACCCCCGTCACCCTGCCGGTGGTCGGCGAGATCGGCGCCGGCCAGGCGACGGTCCGTGAGATCGCGCCGGGCGAGGCGGCCAAGATCATGACCGGCGCGCCGATCCCGGCCGGCGCCGACACGGTGGTGCCCTACGAGTGGACCGACCGTGGCGCCGCCGAGGTGCGCATCGAGCAGACCCCCGAGCCGGCCCAGCACGTCCGCCCGGCCGGCGACGACGTCCGGGCCGGCGACAAGATCCTGGAGGCCGGCACCGTCCTCGGTCCGCGCCAGGTCGGGCTGCTCGCCTCGGTCGGCCGGGCCACGGTGCGCGCCCGCCCCCGTCCGCGCGTGGCCATCGTGTCCACCGGCTCCGAGCTCCGCGAGCCGGGCGCCGAGCTCGGCGAGGACTCGATCTACGACGGCAACTCCTACCTCCTGGCCGCCGCCGTCCAGCGCGCCGGCGCCACGCCCGTGCGGGTCGGCATCGTGCCGGACGAGCCCGGGGCGTTCCTCACGACGCTGCGCGAGCACCTCCCCGAAGTCGACCTCGTGGTCACCTCCGGTGGCGTCTCCCAGGGCGACTTCGACGTGGTCAAGGAGGCGCTGCGCCACGAGGGCGTCTGGTTCGGCCCGGTGGCCATGCAGCCCGGCAAGCCCCAGGGCTTCGGCGTCCTCGACGGCGTCCCGGTCGTCACCCTGCCCGGCAACTCGGTCAGCTCCTACATCTCCTTCGAGGTCTTCGTCCTCCCCGCGATCCGCACGCTGCTGGGCAAGGACCCCGTGGCGCGCCCGCTGCTCGACGCGCGCCTGACCAAGGGCATGACGTCGCCTCAGGGCCGGCGCCAGTTCATGCGCGGCGAGGTCGGGTACGACGCGCAGGGCCGCTACGTCGTCCCCGTCGGCGGCCCGGGCTCGCACCTCATCGGCGCGCTGTCCGACGCCAACGCGCTGATCGTCGTACCGGAGGAGGTCACCCACCTCGGCCAGGGCGACCGGGTCCAGGTCCTCGTGCTGGACACCGACTTCTGATGTCCGACCGGCTGACCCACGTCGACGACACCGGCGCCGCCCGGATGGTCGACGTGAGCGGCAAGGACGTCACCGCCCGCACCGCCACCGCCAGCGGGCGCGTGCTGGTCTCCGAGCAGGTCGTGGCCCTGCTGCGCGGCGAGGGCGTGCCCAAGGGCGACGCGCTCGCGGTCGCGCGCATCGCCGGGATGATGGGCGCCAAGCAGACCCCGAGCCTCATCCCGCTGTGCCACCCGCTCGCCGTCTCCGGCGTGAGCGTCGACCTCTCCGTGGCCGACGACGCCGTCGAGATCAGCGCGACCGTCAAGACCACCGACCGCACCGGCGTGGAGATGGAGGCGCTGACGGCCGTGAGCGTCGCCGCGCTCACCGTGGTCGACATGGTCAAGGCCGTCGACAAGGCCGCGGTCATCACCGACGTCCGGGTCGAGACCAAGACCGGCGGGAAATCGGGGGACTGGACCCGATGAGGGCCGCCGTGGTCGTCGCCTCCAACCGCGCCGCGGCCGGGGTGTACGACGACGCGACCGGCCCGCTGCTCGTCGAGTTCCTCACCGGTCTCGGCTTCGAGACCGACCCGCCCGCCGTCGTACCGGACGGCCAGCCGGTCGCCGACGCCATCCAGGCCGCCGTCGCCGCGGGCGCGCGCGTCGTGCTCACCACCGGCGGCACCGGCCTCACGCCGACCGACCGCACCCCCGAGGTCACCCGGCCGCTGCTCGACGCCGAGATCCCCGGGCTGGCCGAGGCCATCCGGTCCTACGGCGTGCGCCAGGGCGTCCCCACCGCCGTGCTCTCGCGCGGGTTGGCGGGCCGCATCGGCACCACCGTCGTGGTGAACCTCCCCGGCTCGCGCGGCGGGGTCAAGGACGCCATCGCCGTCCTCGAGCCGGTGCTGGTGCACGCCGCCGAGCAGGTGGTCGGCAGTGACCACTGACTGGCCGGTCCGCCTGGTCGACGGCGACCTCACCGTGCGCCCGCTGGCCAACTCCGACCACGATGCGTGGCGCCGCGCGAGGCAGCGCAACGCCGCCTGGCTCGTGCCGTGGGACGCCACCGTGCCGCCCGGCGGCGAGGCCCGACCGACCAGCTTCAAGCAGCTGGTCCGCCGCCTGGCCCGCCAGGCCCGCCGCGGCCAGACCTACCCCTTCGCCATCGAGGTCGGCGGCCGCTTCGCCGGCCAGGTCACGGTCAACAACATCGTGCGCGGCTCGGCGCAGTTCGCCTCGGTCGGCTACTGGCTCGACCAGGACCACGCCGGTCGCGGCGTGATGCCGCGCGCGGTGGCGATGGTCATCGACCACTGCTTCACCGCCGCCGGCCTGCACCGCATCGAGATCGCCATCCGCCCCGAGAACTCCAACTCGCTGCGCGTCGTCGAGAAGCTCGAGATCGGCGAGGTCGGCTACGCCCCGCGCTACCTGCACATCGACGGCGCCTGGCGCGACCACCGCTTGTACGCCCTGACCCGCGAAGAGGTGCCGCACGGCGTGCTGGCCCGGCTCAAGGCCTCCGGCCACCTCGAATCCCAGTAGTCACACCAGACTCTTTGCGACACACCCATTGACATGCGCCCCAGGGCGTGTCATGACTCCTAGCCTCACCCGTGTGGATCCCAGCGCACTGATCTTCGTGGCCCTGGCCGTGGCCTGGGCGGTCTACCTGATCCCCAAGGCGCTCGAGCACCACGAGGAGAGCGTCCGCACCCGCACCGTCGACCGTTTCTCCAAGACCATGCGCGTGCTGGCGCGGCGCGAGCCGATCAACCGCCGCAAGGCACGCCTGGTCACCAAGGCCGACGCCGCCGACCCCGAGCTGCGGACCGCCACCCGCCCGGCCCCGGCGGTCGCCGCCCCCGAGCGCGTGCAGCCCTCGGCCGCGGCCCGTGCCGCCAGGCGCCGGCTGCGCGTGGTCACCCTGATCCTGATCGCGAACGCCGCGGTCGTCGCCCTCGCCGCGTTCCACGTCGTGGCCTGGGTCTGGTGCGCCGCGCCCGTGGGTGTGCTCGCGGTCTGGCTGGTCGCGTGCCGCCTCATGGTCAAGCGCGAGCGCGCCGCCGCCCGCCCCCGCCGCCGGATCACGGCCGAGCCGGTCGAGCGCCCGAGCGAGCAGCGCGACCCCACCGAAGAGGTCGCCGTGGTCGAGGCGCCGGTGGCCGAGGAGGCCCCCCGCGACCCGGACGCCTGGGACCCGGTCTACGCCCCGCTCCCGACGTACGTCTCCGCGCCGGTCGCCCGCCGCACCGTCAGCACCATCGACCTGGACTCCACGGGCGTGTGGAGCTCGGGCCGCAACGCCTCGGACAGCAGGCTGGCCCGCGAGGCCGAGGCCGCCGAGGCGGCCGAGCGTCCCACGTCCAAGTCGGAGCGCAGGGCGTCGGGCGCGTAGCCTCACACGCGTGCTCCGCGCGCTCGCCCTGGTCCTGCTGCTCGGGGCGCTCGCGCCCGCGAGCCCGTCGTACGCCGCGCCGCCGGCGGGTCACGCCGGCCGCGCCGGCACCGTCGTCGGCCGCGGGACGCCGGCCTCCTGCACCGCGGCGGCGTTCCGCAAGGCCGTGGCCCGCGGCGGCCGGATCTCCTTCGCCTGCGGACCCGACCCGGTCACCATCACCCTCGACCGGCAGGCCGAGGTGCACAACACCAGCGCCAAGGTGGTCATCGACGGCGGCGGCCTGGTCACGCTCAACGGGGGCGGCACCACCCGCATCCTCTACATGAACACCTGCGACCAGCGCCTCACCTGGACCACCTCGCACTGCCAGGACCAGGCCACGCCCAAGCTGGTGCTGCGCCGTCTGACCTTCACCCACGGCGACTCCACCGGCCAGCGCGAGGAGGGCGGCGGAGGCGGCGCGGTCTTCGTGCGCGGCGGCCGGCTCACGGTCACCGACTCCACCTTCGACCGCAACCACTGCGACCGCACCGGCCCGGACCTCGGCGGCGGCGCGATCCGCGTGCTCGACCAGTACGCCGACCGGCCGGTGCGCGTCACCCGCTCCACCTTCACCCGCGGCCGGTGCGCCAACGGCGGCGCGCTCTCCAGCATCGGCGTCTCCTGGACCGTCACCGACTCCACGTTCCGCGGCAACAAGGCGATCGGGAACGGCGCCAACCCCGCGCAGTCCGGCACCCCCGGTGGTGGCAGCGGCGGGGCGATCTACAACGACGGCAACGCGATGACGCTCCGGTTGGTGCGCACCACCGTCGAGGGCAACACCGCCCGCGAGGGCGGCGGCGCGGTGTTCTTCGTCAGCAACGACCGCACCGGGACCCTCGAGATCCGCGACTCCACGCTCACCGACAACCCGAGCCTGGCCTTCGAGAACTACCCCGGCATCTTCTTCCTCGGCCGCGGCGAGCCCGCGATCAGCGGCTCGGTGGTCCGGTGAGCACCCGCGTCGCGCAGTCGCGCACCGTCCCGCACGCCCTCGAGGCGACCTACGACGAGACCGTGGCGGCCCCGCTCCCGGTGGTCTTCGCGCGCCGCCACCTCGCGCTCCCGCCGGTCACCGCCGTCGAGGGCCAGGAGGGCCCGTGGGGCAGCCACCTCGGCCAGTCCCGCACCATCGTCACCGGGGACGGCGGCCGGCTGCGCGAGACGCTCACCGAGCTCGACCGGCCGCACGCCTTCGGCTACCGCATCGACGTCGTCGGCGGCCCGATGCGGCTGCTCGTCGGCCACCTCGACGGCCGCTGGGGCTTCGAGCCCGACGGTGCGGGCACCCGCATCACCTGGTCCTGGGTCCTGCACGCCCGCTCGCCCCTGACCGTCCCCGCGGTCCTCGTCGTGGCCCGGATGTGGAACGGCTACGCCCGCGCCGCCCTGGCCTCGGTCGAGGAGATCCTCGGTGCCCCCGGCAGCGATTCGGGCGGCACCGGGACCGGCTGATACCGTTTCTCCTCGCGTCTCACGGGACGCACCTGGGGCTGTGGCGCAGCTGGTAGCGCATCTCGTTCGCAACGAGGGGGTCAGGGGTTCGAGTCCCCTCAGCTCCACCCATCTCGACCTGAGGGCCGCGCACCGCGCGGCCCTTCTGCTCTCTCCGATCCGCTCGCCGGTTCAGACCAGCACTCCTCCGATCGGCCCAGTTCGGGGCCGTGCGGGACCGGATCGCTCGTTCCGCCCCGCGCGCCGCACTGCTGCTGCCAACCTGGTCCGGCAAGCGCTCGGCGATGCCGACGACCCCGGCCGACCCCCCTCCGGCCGGGGGCGCGGCACCCCTGACCGTCCGGGCGTGCGCACCCACCCCCGCCCGCACCACCACCCGACAGAGCGTGAACCCCCATGACACCTCTCTCGACGCTGCCGCCTGCCCCCACGCAGGAGCAGCAGAGTCGCCGCGCCGTCGGCCGCGCCCTGGCCGGCGGCCTCGCCGCGCTGGCCGTCGCGCCCGCGCTCGCCGGCGGCGTGGCCCAGGCTGCCGAGGCCAAGAAGGCGCCGCGCAAGTGGCACCGCTGCAAGGTGCACAAGAAGCACACCTGCTGGCACGCGACCACCTGCAAGCACCGCAAGCACAAGCCGCCCAAGGACGACGGCGGCAAGGACCCCAAGGGCCCGGACGACCCGGGCACGCCGCCCCCGCCCCAGGTCCCCGGCTCCTACGACGGGCCGGCGGTCGTCGACGGCCTGCCGACCGCGCTCGCGCTGCACGTCGGCAGCCGGTTCACCTACGGCGTCACGCCGGCCCTGGTGGCCGAGATGGCGGCGTACCCCTCGCTGCAGGCCTGGATCGACGCCCAGCTCCAGCCGGCCGCCCTGCCGGACCCCGCCGGCGACGCCCTCGAGGGCTGGTGGCCGGCGCTGTCGTGGGACGCGCCCCGGATGTGGGCCGAGGAGCAGGCGCGCAACGGTGCGGCGTGGGAGGCCATGTCGGACTACCAGCGCTGGTGCCTGCTGCGCCGGATCACCTCCCGACGCCAGCTCTTCGAGGCGGTCACCGAGCTCTTCGAGGACCACCTGCACGTGCCGGTGCACGACGACGGCGTCTTCGGCTTCCGCGTCGACTACGGCCGCACCATCCGAGCGCACGCGCTGGGCCGCTTCGACGACATGCTCGTGGCGACCACCACCCACCCGGCCATGGGCATCAGCCTCGACAACGCCACCTCGACCAAGAAGGCGCCCAACGAGAACCTCGGCCGCGAGCTCCTCGAGCTGCACACCGTGGGCCGCGGCCACTACACCGAGGACGACGTCAAGGCGTCCGCCCGGATCCTCACCGGCTACCGCGTGACGACGTGGAGCACGTGGCGGGTCTACTACGACCCGGCCTCGCACTGGACGGGTCCGGTGACGGTCATGGGGTTCAGCGACCAGAACGCCGCGGCCGACGGTCGCCCGGTCACCGAGGCCTACCTGCGCTACCTCGCCCACCACCGCGGTACGGCGGAGCGGCTGGCCCGCAAGCTCGCCGTCCGCTTCGTCTCCGACGACCCGTCGCCGGCCCTGGTGCAGCACCTGGCCGACGTCTACCAGCAGGCACAGACCGCGATCGTCCCGGTGCTGCGCGCGCTGCTGGAGAGCGAGGAGTTCCGCGGCTCCGCCGGGCTCAAGGTCCGCACCCCGAGCGACGACATCGTCGCGACCTGGCGCGCGCTGGCCGTCCAGCCGAGCGCTCCGGGCACCGACGACGCCGCCGCCAACGCGATCCTCTGGCAGACCGTGGCCCTGGGCCAGGCGCCGTTCGACTGGGCCCGCCCCGACGGCCAGCCGCAGGACGGCGCCGCGTGGTCGTCGGTGTCCCGGGTGCTGGCGTCCTTCGACAGCCACTACTCGATGTGCGGCGGCTGGTGGCCCAAGGGCAGCCTGACCTACCGCCCGCTGGCCTCGTGGGTGCCGCTCAGCGGCACCGACACCATGCGCTTCGACGCCCTGGTCGAGCACCTGTCGCGCCAGCTGCTGTCCCGGTCCGCCTCGGCCCGCCTGCAGGAGGCCTGCGGCCTGGCCACAGGGTTGAGCGCGAGCACCAAGATCTCGCTGAAGAGCGACCTCGTGAAGTGGAACATGCCCACCCTGTTGACCACGGTGCTCGACAACCCCGAGCACATGACCCGGTGAGAGTGCCCATGGAGATCCCGACCCCGACCGAGGGGCACAGCTGCTGCGAGGAGTTCGCCCGCGCCTCCGGCGCCACCCGGCGCGGCTTCCTGCGCGGCGTCGGCGCGCTCGGCGGCGCCGCCGCCGTCACCGCGGTCCACGGCACGGCCTTCACCGAGACGGCGTACGCCGCAGCGCCGGTCGACCGGGTGCTGGTCGTGCTGTCCATGCGCGGGGCCTGCGACGGCCTCAGCCTCGTCGTGCCGCACGGCGACCCGACGTACTACCTGGCCCGGCCGGGCATCGCGGTGCCCAAGGACCGGCTGCTCGGGGCGGACTCGTTCTTCGGCCTGCACCCCGCCCTCGCGCCGCTCATGCCGTGGTGGACCGCCGGGCAGATGGCCGCCGTGCACGCCACCGGGCTGCCCGCGCCCAACCGCTCGCACTTCTCGGCCATGGAGGAGCTCGAGGACGCCGACCCCGGCTCCTCGGCGCGGGTGGGCTGGCTCAACCGGCTGGTGGGCCGCAACGGCACGGGGTCGCCGATCGAGGCCATCCAGTTCGGCGGCGGTGTGCCGGTCACCGCACTGGCCGGCCCGGAGCCGGTCCTGGTCGCCGATGACGTCGACTCGGTGAGCCTGTCGGGCTACTGGGACGCCGGGTCCGAGGCCAAGCGCCGCTCCTCGCTCAACCGGCTCTGGACCGGTGTCCCCGGCCCGCTCGGCGCCGGCGCGCGCAACGCCTTCGCCGTCGTGGACGACTTCGCGCCCGTCCGCGGCTCGTCGCCGACCCCGGCCGGCGGCGCGACCTACCCGCGCTACTCCGACCTCGGCGCCGCGCTCGCCGCCGCGGCCCGCACCATCCGCGCCGACGTGGGCGCCGAGATCATCACCGTCGACCACGGCTCGTGGGACCACCACACCTGGATCGGCAGCCCGGACAGCGGCAACCTGCGCACCATGGCCGACGAGTTCGCGGCCTGCCTCGCGGCGTTCCTCACCGACCTCGGCACGCTGGCCAGCAAGGTGACGATCGTGACCGTCAGCGAGTTCGGGCGCCGGGTCAAGGAGAACGCCAGCCAGGGCCTCGACCACGGCTACGGCAACGTCATGTTCCTGCTCGGCGCGGGCGTCAGGGGCGGTCGCTACTACGGCACCTGGCCCGGCCTGCAGAACACCGTCGACGCGGACCTGCTGGTGACCACCGACTACCGCAGCGTGCTCGCGGAGGTCGTGACCCAGCGCTTCGGGGCGTCGTCGGCCGCCGTGTTCCCGGGCTTCTCCCCGACCTCCGTGGGTGTCGTGCAACCCGGCTGACCTGCGCCGATCTACGAGAGGACCTCGTCTCGGCGCCGCCGTCTCGATATCCTGGACCCGCACCAGGCGGTCGAAGGGTTTCGGGATGGCTGAAGAGACGGGGCACAGGCGCATGGAGGACCAGCGCGGTGTGGCCGCCGACTACGGCGACCGGATGGCCGACCTGGCCCGCAACCTCCGCTCGCAGCGCACCTCGATGCTCACCCTGCAGTACGTCGTCCAGGCCACCGCCGAGATGGTCAAGAGCTGCGACGACGTCGCCATCAGCCTGGCCCACCAGGACGGGACCGTGGAGACCCGCGCGTCGCTCGGGGCAGGGCTGGCCGAGCAGGCCGACCAGCTGCAGACCCAGTTCGGCGAGGGCCCGTGCGTGGACAGCGCCTGGAACTCCTCGGTCGTCTGGGCCCGCGACCTGCCCCACGACGGCAGCTGGCCCTCCTGGGGCAGCGCGGTCGTCGACCAGCTGGGCGTGCGCAGCGTGCTGTGCGTGCAGCTCTACACCCACGAGGACCACGAGCTCGGCGTCCTGCAGCTCTTCGCGACCCAGCCGCACGCCTTCGTCGCCGACGACGCCGACGAGGTCATCGGCATCGCCGCCCACGCCGCGGTCGCGCTCGGCGCGATCAGCAACCACGAGGCCGTCCAGTTCGGCCTGGTGCGCCGCACCATGATCGGCCAGGCCACCGGCATCCTCATGGAGCGCTACCAGGTCGATCCCCACCAGGCCTTCGAGGTGCTGCGGCGGGTCTCCCAGGAGTCCGGGCGCAAGGTCTACGACCTGGCCATCGAGCTGGTCCAGGGCGGGCGTCCGTCCGGGCTCTGAGCCGGCCGACCGGGCACCACGGGCGACAAGAGCGCTCTTCAGGGGTACGCTCCACCGTGAGGGAGCCGGCCCAGACAGCGTCGGCCCTCGATCTCGAAGGTCTGGCGTAAGAGTCGACAGGCTTCCGTAGCCGCCCGGTGCCCCGGGTCGGTGTCCCAGGAAGCGGTGCTCGACGTGCCCCCTCCCTCCCGCCCCACCTCCCGCTTCAGCGTCCGCGGCCGCGTGACGCGTGCCTCGTGGTCGATCGCCCCACCCCGGCCCCCCCGTCCTGCACGCCGTGGCGGCGCCCCCTGCCGCCGCCCCGCGCCACGCCGTCTCCCTGGCCGGGCTGCTGCTCACCGCGGCCGCCCCCGGCAGCCCGGAGGCCGCCGCGGCCGCCGAGGCCCGGCTCGCCGTGCGCGCCGCGCTGGGCGACGTCCCCCCGGCCGACCGGCTGCTGGTCGACCTGCGCGTCTTCCACGGGTGGTCGGTCGACGAGATCGCCCAGCTGGCCGCCGGCTCCGCCGACGAGGTGGCCGGGCGCCTGGACGCCATCCTGGCGCGCCTCGGCCTCGACCTCACGACCGTGCTGCCCGCGCTCGAGGGGCCCCGGGAGCCCCTCGCGGGCGCCGGCCCCGCCGGGCCGCCCGTGGCCGCCGTACCCCTGGTGGACGAGCAGGAGGTCGTCGCGTGATCCCCGTGCTGCCCCACTCGCTGCCCGACGACGTGCCGGCGTTCTGGAACCGCTCGACGACGTCCGCCGTGCTGATCGACGACGCCCCCGACATCCGCTGGCTGGTGCGCCGCGCGCTGGAGCGCACCGGGGACTTCGTGGTCCTCGGCGAGGCCGGCGACGGGCAGAGCGGCGTGGAGCTGGTCATGGACCACGCCCCCGACGTGGTGCTGCTCGACCTCGACATGCCCGGCATGGGCGGTCTCGAGGCCCTCGGCCTGATCCGCGCCCACCAGCCCGCCGCCCAGGTGGTGATGCTCACCGGCGTCACCAGCAGCGCGCAGCTGGACGCCGCTCTCGACGCCGGC
This sequence comes from Nocardioides anomalus, assembly GCF_011046535.1. Lineage (NCBI taxonomy): Bacteria > Bacillati > Actinomycetota > Actinomycetes > Propionibacteriales > Nocardioidaceae > Nocardioides > Nocardioides anomalus. Next base: position 131,967 of record NZ_CP049257.1, read on the forward strand.
GCGTTGGGCGTCATCCGCAAGGGCTCGTCGCTGTCGGGGATCCTGGCCCAGCTGCGCCAGCTGCTCGACCCGCGTCCCGGTCTGGAGATCGCGCTGGAAGGCGTGGTCTAGGACCGCGGTCGGACGTGGTCTGAGCCACCTCCTCAACGGGTATCTGGAGCGTGACTTGGACCGCCGGTCCCTCGTTGTGTGAGCATCAGGGCGGACGACGTCCGCGACCGCGACCGACGGAGGAGGGCCGGTGGCCGAGGTGCTGGACCGCGTGCGCTCGCACCCGGTGCTGGGACGGCTGGTCAGGTTCCGACCACTCGCGCTGGTGCTCGCCGTGCTGTTCGTGCTGGCCACGGCCACGGCGACCGCGGAGCCGCCGACCGGCTCGGTCGTCTACGGCCGGCTCAAGGCGCAGGACGTGCGGCTCTCGATGCCGCCGACCAACGACCCCAAGGGCATCGCGATCTACTTCCACGGCCAGAACGGCGGTGTGGACAACCGGATGGACGAGCCCTGGCTCCAGGCGCTGGTCCGCGACGGCTGGATCGTGGCCTCCTCCGACTTCCACACCGACTCCTGGGGCAACGAGGCGTCGACCGACGACACCACCAACCTCATCGCCTGGGCCGAGGAGCAGACCGACGGCGTCCCGATCCGGCTCTACGTCTCCGGCTCGATGGGCGGCACCGTCTCGCTCAACGCCATGACCCACGCCGACCTGGTCCCGCCGTGCTGGTACGGCGTGAAGCCGGCCGTCGACCTGACCAAGATGCAGAACGTCCCCGGCGGCCCGCGGATCATCAGCGAGGCGTTCGGCGGCGAGGTGCCTCCCGACCGCAACCCGGTCAACACCATCGGCGAGCTGCCCACCTCCACTCGCTACCGGATGGTGACCTCGCCGGAGGACACCTGGGTGCGCGAGTCGGAGAACACCGGCAAGCTCGCCGCCGGCCTCCAGGCCCGCGGCGCCGACGTCAGCATCCTCACCGTCCACGGCACCCACGACGACCCGTCGCACTTCGACGTCGACGACCTGCTCTCCTTCGCCGCCTCGTGCGAGGACGAGCCGGGCGAGGCCACCGGCGGCGACACCGCCAACGCCAACGCCGCGGAGTAGCCGCTCCTAGAGCAGCGAGCGCGAGGCCAGGAACCGCGTGACCTCGATGCGCAGCGCGACGCGCTCCGGGTTGACCCGGGGCTGGCGGTAGCGCGCGGCGTACCGCTCGACGGCGCGGGCCACCGACGCCTCGTCGCGGCGCACCTCGGCGGTGCCCTCGATCGTGGACCAGCGGGCGCCGTCGACCTGGCAGGCGGCGACCGGGCCGGGCGTGGCCAGGTGGCGCACCTTGACCGAGCCGCCGCCGGTGATGACCCAGGCGCAGCCCTCGTCGGGATCGAGCGCGACCCCGACCGGCACGACGTGCGGAGAGCCGTCGCGGCGCAGCGTGGTCAACGTGCACAGGTGTCGCTCGGTCCAGAAGGCCGCCAGCGCGGCGGAGAGGTCGGGGAGGCCCATCAGATCCACCGGTGGAACCAGATCCGGTCGAGCCACTCCGACCGGGTCAGCAGCTCGTTGGTGAAGATCGGCCAGAACCACGCGAAGTTCAGCACCGTGAAGACCAGGAACACCCCGACCGCCACCGTGCCCGCCGTACGCCGGGGCGAGGGCGCGCGCGAGCGCCCGAGCAGCTTGCCGGCGGTCAGGGTCAGCGCGAGGACCACGAACGGCAGGATCGCGACGGCGTAGAACAAGAAGATCGGCCGGGTGTCGTACTGCAGCCACGGCAGCCAGGTCGACGCCGTGCCGACCACCGCCACCCCGAAGCGCCAGTCGCGCCCGCCGACCCACATGAGCACCGCGTAGACGAGCGCGAGGATGCCGCCCCACCAGATCGTCGGCGTGCCGATGAGCAGGACCTGGCGCAGGCAGGTGCTGTCCGCGGGCGCCTGGCACCCCTGGGTGCCGGGCTTGATGCCGTTCTCGGCCGCCACGCCCACCGGACGGTCGAGGAACAGCCACCCCGACGGCTTGGACTGGTAGGGGTGCGAGCTGCAGTTCAGGAAGTGCGTGTGGAAGGTGTAGACGTCCTGGTGGTAGTACCAGAGCGAGCGCAGCGACTGCCACAGCTCGCCGACGCCGTGCGCGTCCTTCTCGGTCGCCGTCGGCCAGCGCGCCCCGCTGTTGTCGAGGTTGGCCTCCTGCGTCTCGGTGGTGCCGTCGTCCTGGGTGACGACCTTGCAGGGCTGCTCCTTGATGAACTGGGTGTACTGCGTCGAGGAGAGCGTCCGCTCGTAGTCGTGCGCGTGCACCAGCCAGCCGGTCCACGTCGCCGTGTAGACGACCACGCCGACCAGGACCAGGTGCACGAACGCCGGTACGCCGTCCACGACCACCGAGCGCAGCGTGGCCCACCGCACGCCGAAGGAGCGCCGGGAGCCGGCGCTCCACAGCCAGACCATGACGCCGAACGCCGCGAGCGGGTAGACCGCGGTCCACTTGGTGCCGATCGCGAGGCCCCAGCACACGCCGCTGGCCAGCAGCCACGGCCGGAACAGCAGGCCGCGGACCGGGCCGTAGGCGCCGCCGTCGACGATCTGCTCGGGCACGAGCCGCGCCATCTTGGCGCGGTACCAGTCGCGGTCGGCGACCAGGCAGTGCACGGCCAGCAGGATGAAGAAGGCCAGGAAGATGTCGAGCAGCGCCAGTCGCGACAGCACGAACTGCAGCCCGTCCAGGCTCAGCAGCGCGCCGCCGATGAGCCCCAGCGCGGTCGAGCCGGTCATCCGCCGGACCAGCCGGCACATGACCAGGACCATGAGTGAGCCGACCACGGCCGACGCGATGCGCCAGCCGAACGGGTCCATGCCGAAGGCCCACTCGCCCAGCGCGATCAGCCACTTGCCGACCTCGGGGTGCACGACCATCGACGGGTCGCCGGTCCACAGCCCGGTCGTCGTACCGTCCAGGATCTTGTCGTTCGCGCCGTCGACGTAGCCCTGCGCGTACCCGTGGTGCAGCAGCGACCACGCGTCCTTGGCGTAGTAGGTCTCGTCGAACTCGAAGACCTTGGGCGTGCCGAGCTTCCACAGCCGCAGGAACAGTGCGATGAGCGTGACGCCCAGGCTGGCGGCCCAGCTGACCACCGGGTCCTCGAGGTCCACCCGCCGCCGGGCCCGCTCCCACGCCGTGGGGACGCGGTCGCCGTGCGCGTCCTCCGACAGCCCCGCCACGGGGCGCGTCGGCGTGGTGGTCACGAGCGGGAATGCTACGTGGGCAGGCCGCCTGGGATGCTGGGCCACATGCTGGTCCTCGCGGGTACGCCGATCGGGCGGGTCGAGGACGCCTCGCCCCGGCTCGCGCGCGAGCTGGCCGAGGCCGACGTGGTCGCCGCGGAGGACACCCGGCGGCTGAAGCGGCTGACCTCCGAGCTGGGCGTGACGCTCAGCGGGCGGGTGGTGTCGTACTTCGAGGGCAACGAGGCCCAGCGGACGCCGGCCCTGCTCGAGGAGCTCGAGGCCGGCCGGCGGGTCCTGCTGGTGACCGACGCGGGGATGCCGAGCGTCTCCGACCCCGGCTACCGGCTGGTGGCCGCGGCGGTGGCCGCGGGCGTCGAGGTGACCAGCGTCCCGGGGCCGAGCGCGGTGCTCACCGCGCTGGCGGTCTCCGGGCTGCCGGTGGACCGGTTCTGCTTCGAGGGGTTCCTGCCCCGCAAGGCCGGCGAGCGCTCCCGGCGGCTCGACGCCCTCGCGGCCGAGGAGCGGACCCTGGTCTTCTTCGAGGCCCCGCACCGCACCGAGGCCGCGCTGGCCGCGATGGCACAGGCCTGGGGCGAGGACCGGGCGGCCGCGGTGTGCCGCGAGCTGACCAAGACCCACGAGGAGGTCCGCCGCGGACCGCTGGGTGAGCTGGTGGCCTGGGCGGCCGAGGGGGTGCGTGGCGAGGTGACGATCGTGGTGTCGGGTGCCGCACCGGGTGCCGGGATCGCGACGGACGACGAGAGCCTCCGGACGGCCGTGGCCGACCTGGAGGCCGCGGGGACCAGCCGCAAGGAGGCGATCGTGCAGGTGGCCAAGCAGGCCGGGGTGCCCAAGCGGCACGTCTACGCCCTGGTGCACACCGCATGACCCGCGTGCCGACGTACGACCACGACGGGCTGACCTTCGACGTCCGCGACCGCGGCCCGGCGGACGGCGACCCGGTGGTGCTGCTGCACGGCTTCCCGGAGCGGGCCGAGGCCTGGCGCAAGGTCGAGCCGCTGCTGCACGAGGCCGGGCTGCGCACCCTCGCGCCGGACCAGCGGGGCTACTCACCGGGCGCGCGTCCGCCGCGGCGCCACGACTACACCGTGGACCGGCTGGTGGGCGATGTCGTGGCGCTCATCGAGCGCCTCGGCCGTCCGGTGCACCTGGTGGGGCACGACTGGGGCTCGGCGGTGGGCTGGTCGGTGGCGCAGCGCCACCCCGCGCTGGTCCGCACCTGGACGGCGGTCTCGGTGCCCCACCCGGGCGCCTTCGTGCGCGCGGTGGCGACCTCGCGGCAGGTCCTGGACTCGTGGTACATGCTCGCCTTCCAGCTCCCGTACCTGCCCGAGCGGGTGCTGGCGCGGCCCGACGTCCCGGCCCGGCTCCAGCGCAGCGCCGGGATGAGTGCCGAGGACGCCGAGCGGTTCCGGGTCGGGATGGTCGAGGGCGGCGCGCTGCGCGGCGGGATCGGCTGGTACCGCGCCCTGCCCTTCGCGGCCCGCCACGCCACCGGCGGGGACAAGGTGCGCGTGCCGACCACGATGGTGTGGAGCGACCGGGACCGGTTCGTCGGCCGGCGCGGGGTCGAGCTGACGCCGGCGTACGTCGCGGCGGACTACCGGCTCGTCGAGCTCGCGGGTGTGAGCCACTGGATCCCGACCCAGGCGCCCGAGGCCCTGGCCACGGCCGTCCTCGAGCGGATCGCGTCGTGAGCGACCGGCCCCCGGCCCCGGAGCCGCTGCCGCACCCGGTCGTCGACAACCACTGCCACCTCGACGTCGCCCGCGGTGACGAGCCGGCGCTGCCGGTCGAGGAGGCCCTGGCCGCGGCGGCCGCGGTCGGCGTGCCCCGCATCGTGCAGATCGGCTGCGACCTGCCCGGCGCACGCTGGGCGGTGGAGGCGGCCGCCACCCACGACGCGCTCGTGGCCGGCGTCGCCCTGCACCCCAACGAGGTGCCGCGGCTGGCCGAGGAGGGCGGCCTGGACGCCGCACTGGCCGAGATCGAGGCGCTCGCGCAGGCCCACGACCGGGTGCGGGCGGTGGGGGAGACGGGGCTCGACACCTTCCGCACCGGCGAGGACGGCCGGGCGGTCCAGGAGCGCGCGTTCCGCTGGCACGTCGACCTGGCCAAGCGGCTGGACAAGACGCTGGTCATCCACGACCGCGACGCCCACGACGACGTGCTGCGGATCATCGACGAGGAGGGCGCGCCCGAGCGGTGGGTGATGCACTGCTTCTCCGGCGACGCGGCCTTCGCGCGCGCCTGCCTGGACCGCGGCGCCCACCTCAGCTTCGCCGGGACCGTCACCTTCAAGAACGCCGCCGGGGTCCGGGAGGCGGCCCGGATCGCACCGCTCGACCGGATCCTGGTGGAGACCGACGCGCCCTACCTCACGCCCACGCCGTACCGCGGCCGGACCAACGCCTCCTACCTCGTCCCGCTCACCGTCCGCACCCTGGCTGACCTGCGCGGACAGGAGCTGGAGCCGCTCTGCGCGGCCATCGACGCCACCACCGAGGCGGCCTTCGGCGGGCCCTGGTGAGACCCCGTGCCACCCGCATGAGCCTCATCACAACAGGGGTCGGCGGTTTGCATTCCGTACCGAACCGCTGGTGTATTCGTGCCCCATGCACAGCCATGGAACGCACAGCACGACCTCCGGACGCCGTCGCGCGGCGGCCGTCGCAGCCGCCACGGGCGCGCTCGCGGCGGGCCTCCTGACCGCCTCCGCCGGCACGGCCGACGCGACCCCGGCCCGGGCCGACCAGCCGGGTGCGGTCGAGAAGACGGGCTACGTCAACGTGAGGGTCGTGACCAAGACCGTCGAGCGCGAGAAGTACGCCGCGCCGGTCGTCGAGCGCGAGACCGACGCGATGAACGTGGGTCAGACCGAGGTGGTCCGCCCGGGTCGTCCGGGCGTCCGGGACGTGACCTACCGCTTCCGCCTGGAGAACGGCCACGTGGTCAGGAAGACCGTCGTGGCCAAGGACGTCCTGCGCAAGCCGCGCCCCAAGATCGTCAAGGTCGGCACCAACGAGCCGTTCGGCGTGTGGGACCGGCTCGCGCAGTGCGAGTCCGGCGGCAACTGGCACATCAACACCGGCAACGGCTACTACGGCGGCCTGCAGTTCAACCTCGGCACGTGGCACTCCTACGGCGGCACCGGGCTGCCCAGCGACCACAGCCGCGAGACCCAGATCGCCGTCGCCACCCGCCTGCGCAACGCCTCGGGTGGGTACGGCGCGTGGCCGGCCTGCGCCGCCCGTCTCGGCCTCCCGCGCTGAGGCCCAGGTAGTCGCAACTAGCCTGACCGCTGTGGTCGAGGCGGAGGTGCGTCTGCTCGGGGCCGCCGACGTCCGTCGGCTCGCCGCCGAGCTCGACCTCCGCCCGACCAAGCAGCGGGGCCAGAACTTCGTCATCGACGCCAACACCGTGCGTCGCATCGTCCGTGAGTCCGGGGTCGGCCCCGACGACGTCGTCGTCGAGGTCGGCCCCGGACTCGGTTCGCTGACCCTCGCCCTGCTCGAGGTGGCCGCCCGCGTGGTGGCGATCGAGGTCGACGACCTGCTCGCACCGCGCCTGGCCCAGACCGTCGCCGAGCTGGCGCCCTCCCGGGCCGACGCGCTCGAGGTCGTGCACGCCGACGCGCTCCGCGTGCCCGGCGTACCGGGGCCGCCGCCGACCGCCCTGGTCGCCAACCTGCCCTACAACGTCTCGGTGCCGGTGCTGCTGCACCTGCTGAGCGTCCTGCCGTCGCTGGAGCGCGGGCTGGTCATGGTCCAGGCCGAAGTGGCCGACCGGCTGGCCGCCCCGCCCGGCTCGCGGACCTACGGCGTGCCGTCGGTCAAGGCCGCCTGGTACGCCGACGTGCGCCGGGCCGGCGCGGTCGGGCGCAACGTGTTCTGGCCGGCGCCCAACGTCGACTCCGGGCTCGTGGCCTGGGCCCGGCGCGAGCCACCGGCCACCACCGCGACGCGCGAGCAGGTCTTCGCGGTCGTGGACGCCGCCTTCGCGCAGCGCCGCAAGCAGCTGCGCTCGGCCCTGAGCGGACTGGCCGGCTCCGGCGCGGCGGCCGAGACCGCGCTGCGGGCGGCCGGCGTCGACCCCACCGCGCGCGGCGAGGTGCTCGACGTGACGGCGTTCGCCCGGATCGCGGAGTCGCTGCCCCGGGAGACGTTCGCGTGAGCCTCACCGTGCGCGCGCCGGCCAAGATCAACCTCCACCTCGGCGTGGGGGCTCCGCGGCCGGACGGCTTCCACCCGCTGGTCACCGTCTACCAGGCCGTCGGCCTCTACGACGACGTCACTGTCGAGCCCTCGCCCGGCTGGACGCTGGGCGTGAGCGTCCCGGAGTGGATCGACGCGGACGCCGTACCCGTCACCGGCGCCAACATCGTGGACCGCGCCGCGCGCCTGCTGGCCGCCCACCACGGGGTCGAGGCGCACGCCGGCGTCTCGGTGGCCAAGGCCATCCCGGTCGCTGGCGGCATGGCCGGCGGCTCGGCCGACGCCGCGGCCGCCCTGGTGGCGCTGGACCGGCTGTGGGAGCTGCAGACCCCCGACGACGACCTGCTGCGGCTGGCGGCCGAGCTGGGCAGTGACGTGCCGTTCGCGCTCCTCGGCGGCACAGCCCTCGGCACCGGACGCGGCGAGCTCGTGGAGCCGGTGCCCGACCCCGCGACCTGGTGGTGGGTGGTCGTGCCGTCGACCGAGGGGCTGTCCACGCCGGCGGTCTACCGCCGCTTCGACGAGCTGGCCCCGGATGCCCCCGACGAGCCGGCAGGGGCCGGCACGCTGCTGCAGGCGCTGGAGTCCGGCGACCCGGAGGTGCTCGCCGGGGCGCTCCACAACGACCTCGAGGGCCCGGCCCTCGACCTGCGTCCCGACCTCGCGGACGTGCTCGAGGAGGGCGAGGAGGCCGGCGCGCTGCGCGGGATGCTCTCCGGCTCGGGTCCGACCTGCCTGTTCCTGGCCGAGAGCGCGGACGCCGCCCGCGAGGTGGCGGGGGCGCTCGCCGCGCGGCACGAGGTCGTCCTGGTCACCCACGGCCCGGTGGCCGGCGCACACGTGGTGACCTATGGCTGACGGCCGCACCAACCTGCTCAACCTGGAGCGGGTCTCCAAGGCCTTCGGCGTCCGCCCGCTCCTCGCCGACGTCTCGCTCGGCGTCGGCGCGGGCGAGCGGATCGGCGTCGTCGGGCGCAACGGCGACGGCAAGACCACGCTGCTCAACGTGATGACCGGACTCGAGGAGCCCGACGAGGGCCGGGTGTCGCGCCAGCGCGGGCTGCTGGTCGGCTACCTGCGCCAGGGCGACGACCTGGTGGACACCCACACCGTGCGCGAGGCCGTGCTCGGCGGCCGCGAGGACCACGAGTGGGCGGCCGACGCGCGGACCCGCGAGGTGGTCGAGGTGCTGCTGGCCGGGGTATCGCTGGACCGCGCGATCGCCGGGCTCTCCGGCGGCGAGCGGCGGCGCTGCTCCCTGGCCGCCCTGCTGCTCGACGACCACGACCTCGTGGTGCTGGACGAGCCCACCAACCACCTCGACGTCGAGGCCGTCGCCTGGCTGGCCGACCACCTCACCCGGCGCACGTCGGCGCTCGTCGTCGTCACCCACGACCGGTGGTTCCTCGACGAGGTGAGCCAGTGGACCTGGGAGGTCCACGACGGCGCCGTCGACGTCTACGAGGGCGGCTACGCGTCGTACGTCCTGGCCCAGGCCGAGCGCCAGCGCCAGGCCGCGGCCACCGAGGTGCGCCGGCGCAACCTGGTCCGCAAGGAGTTGGCCTGGCTGCGCCGCGGGCCGCCGGCGCGGACCTCGAAGCCGAAGTTCCGCATCGACGCGGCCAACCAGCTCATCGAGGACGTGCCCGAGCCGCGCAACCGCTTCGAGCTCCAGCGCTTCGCCACGCAGCGGCTGGGCAAGGACGTCATCGACCTGGAGGACGTGGACCTGCGCCGCGGGGAGCGGGTGCTGCTGTCGCACGCGACCTGGCGGCTCGGTCCCGGCGACCGGGTCGGTCTGGTCGGCGTGAACGGCGCGGGCAAGACGTCGGTGCTCAACCTGGTCGCCGGCGAGCTCACCCCGTCGGCCGGTCGGGTCCGCCAGGGGCGCACGGTCGCACTGGCGCACCTGACCCAGCAGCTCGACGACCTCGACCCCACCGGCCGGGTGCTCGAGACGGTCGAGTCGATCCGGCGGGTCACGCGCACCGCGGACGGCGAGATCACCGCGACCTCGATGCTGGAGCGGTTCGGGTTCACCGGCGACCGGCTCACCGCGCGCATCGGCGACCTCTCCGGTGGCGAGCGTCGCCGCTTCCAGCTGCTCCGCCTGCTGCTCACCGAACCCAACGTGCTGCTCCTCGACGAGCCCACCAACGACCTCGACATCGAGACGCTCACGGTGCTCGAGGACTTCCTCGACGGCTGGCCGGGGACGCTCGTCGTGGTCAGCCACGACCGGTACTTCCTCGAGCGCACCGTCGACTCGGTCTGGGCGCTGCTCGACGACGGCAAGGTCTCGATGCTGCCGCGCGGCGTCGAGGAGTACCTCGAGCGCCGCCGTGCCGCGCTCGCCGTCGAGGACCGGGCGCTGGCCGCGGAGGCGGCCCCCGAGGCGGCCAAGGCCTCCCGCGGCTCGGCGGAGGAGCGCGAGGCCCGCAAGGCGCTGGCCCGCATCGACCGCCAGCTCGAGCGGGTCGCGGCCCGCGAGGCGGAGCTGAACGCCGCGGTGGTGGCCGCCGGCCAGGACTACGAGCGGCTCACGGTCCTCGGCGCCCAGCTCCAGGAGGTCGCCGCCGAGCGGGACACGCTCGAGCTCGAGTGGCTCGACGCGGCCGAGGTCCTGGAGTAGCCCCCCACCTCCGGCTAGCTGCCGAAGGGGACCAGCAGCTGGCGCAGCAGCCCGGCCAGCTCCCTCTGCTGGGTCGGCGGCAGCTCGCCCAGGAACACCGCCTCGGCCTCGACCAGTGCCGTGAACGCCCCGTCGACCGCGGCCTTGCCCTCGCGGGTCAGCCGGACGATCACGCCGCGGCGGTCGTCGGGGTCGGGGTGCCGCTCGACCAGCCCGCGCTCGGCCAGCCGGTCGATGCGGTTGGTCATGGTCCCGCTGGTCACCAGGGTGGCGCGGAGCAGCCGGCCGGGCGACAGCTCGTACGGCTCCCCGGCCCGTCGCAGCGCGGCCAGCACGTCGAACTCCCACGGCTCGATCGCGTGCGCCGTGAACGCCTCGCGCCGGGCCAGGTCGAGGTGGCGGGCCAGGCGGGAGATCCGGCTGAAGACGGCGACCGGCCGCAGGTCGAGGTCGGGGCGCTCCCGCGCCCACGCCTCGGACAGCTCGTCGACCTCGTCCCGCACGCCACCAGGGTACGGCCCGTCGAGATTCTTGACGTCGAGAGACTCAGAGTCGCTGGGCGAGGCGGTGCAGCGCCTCGGCCACACAGCCCGGCTGCTCGAGCCACGGGAAGTGCCCGGCGTCGGGCACGCCGGTCGCGCGGCCCTGGGCGAACGCCGCCGCGGTGTCGAGCGCGCTCTCGACCGGGAACGGGCTGCCGAGGCCGTAGAGGACCTCGACCGGCTGGTCACAGGCCGCGGCGCGCGCCGGCAGCTCGCCCGAGGCCAGCAGGGCCAGGACCTCCTCGAGCGTCGCGCTGTACGCCGCGAGGCCGAGCCGGAGGTCCGGCATCGGCGGGGCGGTCGGCGGGTCGGCGAAGTAGGCCGGCCACACGAGGCGCAGCGACTCGACGGCGTCCGCCTCGGTGCCCTGGCCGGCCATCGCCCGCCGGTCGAGCTCGTCGGCGCGCCGGCGGTCCTCGTCGGGCGTGCGGGCCAGCATCTGCTCGGCGAAGCGGCCGAAGCCGCCGTCGCCGACCACCCCGAGCGGGTCGACCAGCAGCAGCCCACGGACCCGGTCGGGGTGTTCCGCGGCCAGCAGCGCCGCGAGGAAGCCGCCCCAGCTGTGGCCCAGGACGACCGCCTCGTCGAGGCCGAGGTCGTCGAGCACGGTGATCGCGTCGGCCACGTGCTGGGCGAGGGTGAACGGCCCGTCGGTCGGTGACGGCGCGAGGCCGCGCTGGGTGTAGCTGATGCGCCGCCACCCGGCCGTCTCCTCGCCCAGGTCGGCCAGGTAGTCCGAGAGTCCCGGGCCTCCGTGCAGGCAGAGGAGCGGAGGCCCGTCGCCGTCGGCGGCCACCGGGAACGCAGCAGTCACGAGCGCAGCGTAGGCCTCGACAAACTCTCTCGACCTCAACTATCTTGATGTCAAGACACTTGGAGGCATGGTGCACACCTGGGATCCGCGCAGCTACCTGACCTACGCCGACGAGCGCGGCCGGCCGTTCCTGGACCTGGTGACTCGGGTCGCCGCCGACGACCCGCACGAGGTGGTCGACCTCGGCTGCGGGCCGGGGAACCTCACCGGCCTCCTGGCCGAGCGCTGGCCGGACGCCCACGTGCTCGGGCTGGACGCCAGCCCCGAGATGGTCGCGCAGGCCCGCGAGCGCGGCCAGCGCGTGGACTACGAGATCGCCGACCTCCGCGACTGGCGCCCGGATCGCCCGGTCGACGTCCTGGTCTCCAACGCGACCCTGCAGTGGGTGCCCGGCCACCTCGAGGTGCTGACCGCGCTGATGGGTGGGGTCGCCGAGGACGGCTGGTTCGCCTTCCAGGTCCCCGGCAACTTCGACGAGCCGAGCCACACGCTGCGCGCCGAGCTGGCCGCGGAGGCGCCGTACGCCGAGCACGTGGCCGGTGTGGACCACCCGGCCAGCCACGACCCGGCGGCCTACTACGACGTGCTGGCCGCGACGGGCGCCGCGGTCGACGTGTGGGAGACGACCTACACGCACGTGCTGAGCGGCCCGGACCCGGTCTTCACCTGGGTGGCGGCCACCGGCGCGCGCCCGACGCTGCAGGCGCTGCCGGACGACCTGCGCCCGGCGTTCGAGGCGGAGTTCAAGCGGCGCCTCGCGGCGGCGTACCCCCGCGGGCCGACGGCACGGTGCTGCTGCCGTTCCGCCGGGTGTTCGCGGTCGCGCACCGGTGATCCGGCTGCACCACGTCCAGGTGAGCTGCCCGCCGGGTGGCGAGGACGCCGCCCGGCGCTTCTACGGCGCGGGCCTCGGGCTGGTCGAGGTGGCCAAGCCGCCCGAGCTGGCCGGGCGGGGCGGGGTGTGGTTCCGCGGGTTCGACGACACCGGCGCGGTCGTCGCGGAGGTGCACGTGGGCGTCGAGGAGCCGTTCGCGCCGGCCCGCAAGGCGCACCCGGCGTTCGTCCTCGACTCGGTCGCGGACCTCGAGGAGGTGGCCGCCCGGCTGACCGGCCTGGGCCACCCGGTGGACCGTGGTGAGTGGGCGAGCTTCCCGGGGTACTGCAGAGTGCACACGGGGGACGGGGTCGGCAACCGGGTGGAAATCCTCGCTGACCTGCCAGGACGTCGCCCGGAACCGTAACCGTCCGGTTGACAAAGCGTTGGTCCGGGCGAGACCGTCCCAGCAGACGTCAACTCGGGGGGAGTGATGCTGGCGTGACTCAAGCGCCATCGACGTCCACGGGGTCCACCCAGGTCGTGAACCGGATCAAGCGCGCCCAAGGACAGTTGTCCGGCGTGCTCCGGATGCTCGAAGAGGGTCGGGACCTCCAGGAGATCGTCAACCAGCTCAAGGCGGTCTCGCGCGCACTGGACCGCGCCGGGTTCGCCATCATCGCCGCCGAGCTGCGCGAGTCTGCGCGACAAGGGGCGGTGAGCGACGAGGACCTGGACCAGCTGGAGCGGTTCTTCCTCTCGCTCGCCTGACAGCTCAGAGCTTGCCCGGGTTGGCCGGCAGGGCGTCGAGCCCCGCCGGCCTCCTCGTGCGCCATGCGCTCAGCACCGGCGCGAGCTCGGTCGGGGTCGCGCCGTGCAGCACGACGCTGTCCGCGCCGGCGTCCAGCTGGTCCTGGATGCGGGCCGCGCACTGCTCGGGGCTCCCGGTCGCGCTGGCCGCCAGCCACTCCGCAGGCAGCACGTCGCGCAGGTGGGTCAGCTGCTCGACCGTGCCGACGGCGTCGAACGCGCCGGAGTAGCCCTGGACGAGCGGGTCGGCGCGGAACCGCTCGAGGGCCGCCGGGTCCCAGCCGTTGGCGCGGACCAGCACCGCGCCGTACCCCTGCAGGTACGTCGCGAGCCGGCCGACCAGCTTGCGCAGCCGCTGCTCCTCGGCCACCTCGTCGCTCACCGTGGCCAGCACCGACCAGACCCGGACGCTCGCCGGGTCACGGCCCGCGCGCTCGGCGCTGGCGCGGACCGTGCGCACGGCGCGGGCCAAGGTCTCGTCGGTGAGGAACGTGTGCAGCACGACGCCGTCGGCCACCCGGCCCGCCAGCTCCAGGCTGCGGTCGCCGATGGCCATCAGCAGCACCGGGACGTCCTCGTTCAAGGACGCGTCCTGACTCAGGTAGGGGTAGCGGCCGGCCGGACCGTCGTGGCCGAACGCCTCGCCGCGCCACAGGCGCCGGTAGATCCCGATCGCGTCCTCGAGCTGCGCGCCGGTCACCCGCGGCAGGCCCATGAGGTCGAAGAGCAGGTCGAAGCCGCGACCGAGGCCGAGTGCGTACCGCCCGCCGCTCAGCCGGTGCATCGTGGTGGCCAGCGTGGCGGTGACCAGCGGGTGGCGGGTGTTGTGGTTGGTCGCCGCTGTGGCGATGCCCAACCGGGTCGTGGCCGCGGCGGCCGCGCCGGCCAGCACGCCCGCGTCCTTGACGTTGAAGCGCTCGGACAAGAACACCGAGCCCAGGCCCAGCTCTTCGGCCCGCCGCACCTCGGCCAGCAGGTCGGCCGGCTGGTCGGTGTGCCCGGCCAGGCCGTAGCAGGCCAACTCGGACATCTGGGTCACGGCCCTGGACGCTACTTCCTACCGACGAGTAACATTCGGGCATGAGCCAGGTCCTCTCGCTGTGGCGCCGGTGCGCGTCGGTCCCGGTCGTCGGCGTGCGGGTGTTCTCGCTGGCCTTCGCCCAGAAGGCGCCGTACTTCGCCTCGATCCGGCCCCGCTTCACCGTCATCGAGCCCGATCGCGCCGAGCTGGTCATCCCCGACCGCCGCCGGGTGCACAACCACCTCGGGACCGTCCACGCCATCGCGCTGTGCAACGGCCTCGAGGCGGCCATGGGCGCGCTGGCCGAGGCGACCATCCCGCCCAGCAAGCGCTGGATCCCCAAGGGGATGACGGTCAGCTACACGGCCAAGGCCCAGGGCGACATCACCTGCATCGCCGAGACCGAGCCCGCGCAGTGGGCCGGCGACGACCCCGACCTCCCCGTCCGCGTCCGCGGCGTGGACCGCGACGGCCAGGTCGTGATCGAGGGCGTGATCAACCTCTGGGTCACCGAGAAGAAGGCGCGCCCGGCGGAGTCGGCGGCCGCGGCCGGCGCTGCGCGCTGACGTAGCGCGCCCGCGTCACCACCATCGCCGCCACGAAGGCCACCGCCAACCCGCCCAGCACGACCGGCACCCACGTCGGCGCGGAGCGCGCCGTGGCCAGGGCGCCGATGGCCAGCAGCGCCACCAGCAGCCCGGCGTACCGCGCCATCTTGACGACGTAGAACGACCGCGCCAGCCGCCGCAGCGTCTCGTCGTCCAGGTCGTGGCTCACCACCCCTCGAGCGTAGGCGCGTGCTGGGATGGGCCGGTGCAGACGGTCGTGCTCGGCGCCCTGGTCCGCGACGACCGGCTCCTGCTCGCGCTGCGCCGGGCGGACAAGGCCGCCTACCCCGGCGTCTGGGACCTCCCCGGCGGCGTGGTCGAGGCCGGCGAGTCCGAGCCGGACGCCCTGGCCCGCGAGCTGCGCGAGGAGCTCGGCGTGCGCATCGCGACCGGCTCCCACCTCGTGAGCCTCGTGGCGGCCCCGGCCGGCGAGCCCGTGACGCTCAGCGCCTGGCTGGTGCGCGAGTGGGTCGGTACGCCGACCAACACCGCGCCCGAGGAGCACGACGACCTGGCCTGGGTCGCCCTGGACGCCCTGCCGCCGCCCGTGCACCCGCCCGTCCGCGCCGCGCTGCTCAGCGCCCTGCGCGACGGCCGTTAGCCGTCACCGGCTGCGGCGCCGCCCCCAGAACCACAGGTGCGCGCCCGCGGCCACCGCCGCCGCGGCACCCAGCGCCGCCGCACGCCCGCCCGACCCGTCGCGCTGGTGGGCCAGCGTGCCGCCGGTGCTCTGGTGCGACAGCCAGGAGCCCAGGCTCTGCGACGAGCCCACCGAGAACGCCGACGCGAAGCTCCCCACGCTGCCCAGCGACAGGCACGAGCCCACCGACCCGATGGACAGCACCGAGCGGTCCGACCACAGGGACAGCACGGAGTCGTGGGAGCCGACCGACCAGCGCGACGTCACGCCGACGAGCCTAGGCGGCGCCGTCCTGCCGTGGCCCGACGAGTCGGCCATCGGCGCGGGTCGCTCGTACCCTGGACCGGTCATGCGCACCTACGAGGTCCGCACCTACGGGTGCCAGATGAACGTCCACGACTCCGAGCGGCTGAGCGGGCTGCTCGAGGACGCGGGCTACGCGCGCGCGGGCGAGGGCGAGGACGCCGACGTCGTGGTCTTCAACACCTGCGCGGTGCGGGAGAACGCCGACAACAAGCTCTACGGCAACCTCGGCCACCTGGCGCCGAAGAAGGCCGCGCGTCCGGGGATGCAGATCGCGGTCGGCGGCTGCCTGGCCCAGAAGGACCGGGCCACGATCACGCAGAGGGCGCCGTGGGTCGACGTGGTCTTCGGGACCCACAACATCGGGTCACTGCCGGCACTGCTGGAGCGGGCGCGGGTGCAGGAGGAGGCGCAGGTCGAGATCCTCGAGTCGCTCGAGGTCTTCCCGTCCACGCTGCCGACGCGCCGCGAGTCGGCGTACGCGGCGTGGGTGTCGGTGAGCGTGGGGTGCAACAACACGTGCACGTTCTGCATCGTGCCGAGCCTGCGTGGCAAGGAGAAGGACCGGCGACCGGGCGAGATCCTGGCCGAGGTCGAGGCGCTGGTGGCCGAGGGCGTCAGCGAGGTGACGCTGCTGGGCCAGAACGTCAACGCCTACGGCGTGGAGTTCGGCGACCGGCAGGCCTTCAGCAAGCTGCTGCGGGCGTGCGGGGACGTCGACGGGCTCGAGCGGGTGCGCTTCACCAGCCCCCACCCTGCGGAGTTCACCGACGACGTCATCGCGGCGATGGCCGAGACGCCGAACGTGATGCCGAGCCTGCACATGCCGCTGCAGTCCGGCTCCGACAAGGTGCTGCGGGACATGCGCCGGTCCTACCGGCAGGCCAGGTTCCTCGGGATCATCGACCGGGTCCGCGCGGCGATCCCGGACGCCGCGATCACCACCGACATCATCGTGGGCTTCCCCGGCGAGACCGAGGAGGACTTCCGGCAGACGCTGCACGTGGTGGAGCAGGCGCGGTTCAGCGGCGCCTTCACCTTCCAGTACTCCAAGCGCCCCGGCACCCCCGCCGCCGTCCTCGAGGACCAGGTGGCGCCGGAGGTGGTCAAGGACCGGTACGAGCGCCTGGCCGCACTGGTCAACGACGTCGCCTGGGCCGAGAACACGCGCCAGGTCGGCCGCACCCTCGACGTCATGGTGGCCGAGGGCGAGGGCCGCAAGGACGCCGCCACCCACCGCCTCTCGGGCCGCGCGCCGGACAACCGGCTCGTGCACTTCCAGGCGCCCGAGGCCGAGGTCCGCCCCGGCGACGTGGCCACCGTCGAGGTCACCTACGCCGCGCCGCACCACCTGGTAGCGGACCGCGTGCTCGGCGTACGCCGCACGCGCAGCGGCGACGCCTGGGCGGCTCGCACGAGCGAGCCGACGGAGCCCACCATCGGCCTGGGCATGCCGAGCGTCGGCGTACCGGCGCCACTGCCCGCCGCGAACGCCTGCGGCTAGAGGCTCTTGATGTCCGGGGACGCCTCGTAGGGCTTGTCCGCCGAGCGCGGGTCCAGGCTCGGGTAGCCGGCCTTGGGCGCCAGCCCCTCGACCGGCTCGGCCTCACCGTCCGCGGAGTCCGGCTCGGTGGCACCGGCCTCGGGCGGCGAGGTGTCGCGGACGCCGTCGGTGGTCTGCTGACCCGGTCCGGCCTGGCCGACGCGCTCGCTGCTGACGCCCATGCCGCCCTCGGCGCGGTCCGGGCCGCCGGAGTTGGGCGTGGAGTCGCGGATGTCGGTGTCCTGCTCGTGTCCGCTCATGGGTGAGCGGTACCCGCGGCCGGGCCGGTCAGGCCGGGGACTCCTCGTCGCCCGAGGAGCCCTCGTGCTCGCCGCCGTCGCTCTCGGTGGCCTCGGTGCCGGTGTCCTCGCCCTGCTCGAGCTCCTCCTGGAGCGGCTCGGGCGCCTCGTCGGTGGCCGGGTTGTGGTCGGGGTCGAGGTCGGCGGGGACGTTCTCGTCGTCCTCGGGCAGCGCGTCCACGCCGCCGGGGTTGGGCTCGCCCGGCTCGGTGACCGGCTCGGGCTGCTCGCCCAGGTCGCCGGTCTGCGTCGGTTGCTCGTCAGTCATCGTCGTCTCCGAATCCGTTGGTGGTGTACGGCGGCAGTCCGCCCTCGATGAGGCCCTGGAGCACCCGCCGCTCGTGCGGCACCACCGGGTCCGGCAGCGCCGAGAGCGGGAACCACCCCAGGTCGGCCGCCTTGGCCTGCTCCACGATCCGGGGCGTGCCGGACCACGACCGGGCGCTGAAGAAGAAGTCGATGCGCTCGTCGATCGGCTCGCCGCCGCGGGTGCGCTGCATCGAGGTCAGGAACTCCAGCACCAGGTCGTCGACGCCGATCTCCTCGCGCGCCTCGCGCCGGGCGGCGTCGACGGCCGTCTCGCCCCTCTCGACGTGCCCCGCTGCCGCGGCGGCCCAGTGGCCGTCCATGAAGCCCGTGCCCTGGCGCAGCTGGAGCAGCACCTCGGGACCGGTCACCCCGTCGCGCAGCAGGAACACGTAGGCCGCCGGCACGACGACGAAGCGGTCCAGCGGGCTCACTGCGAGGGCTGGTCCAGCGAGGTCTCGGCGTTCTCCTCCTGGACCTCGGCCGCCGCCTCGGACTGCTCGGGCTCGCCGGTCACCGGCGGCAGCTCGTGGTCCGTGGCGTCGTCGTCGGTGTCCGGCAGCGCGCCCTGCTCGTTGCTGCTCGGCTGCACCGGCCCGTCGGCGGCGTCCTGCCGCTGCGGCCCGCCGGGCGGCTGCGGCGCGTCGCTGGTCGTCACCGGAGGTCGTCGTCCTTGCCGTCGAGCTTGTCCAGCCCGTCCTTGAGCTTGTCGGTGCCGGTGACGATCTTGTCGTCGTACTTCCCGCCGGTCTTCTTGCTGGCCACGTCCGCGGCCTTGTCGATCCCGTCCGAGATCTTGTCGCCGTGGTCGTCCACGGCCTTCTTCAGCTTGTCCTTGGCGTTGTCCAGGAAGCCCATGGCGCGACACTATCCCCATGGTCCCGATCGTCGCCGTGGTCGGAGCGACCGCTTCGGGCAAGACGACGCTCTCGCTCGACCTGGCCGAGCGGCTGCGGGGCGAGGTGGTCAACACCGACGCGATGCAGGTCTACCGCGGCATGGACGTCGGCACGGCCAAGCTGCCCGCCCACGAGCGCCGCGGCATCCCGCACCACCTGCTCGACACCCTCACGGTGACCGAGCCGGCCACGGTCGCGGAGTTCCAGCGCTGGGCCCGCGAGGTCATCGACCGGCTGCGCGCCCGCGAGGTCACGCCGGTCCTTGTCGGCGGCTCGGCGCTCTACACCCGCAGCGTGCTGGACCGCTTCGAGTTTCCCGGCACCGATCAGGAGGTCCGCGCCCGGTGGGAGGCCGAGCTCGCCGCGCGCGGTCCGCACGCCCTGCACGCGCTGCTGGCCGAGCGCGACCCCGAGGCCGCGGCGGGCATCCTCCCGGAGAACGGTCGCCGCACCGTGCGCGCCCTCGAGGTCATCGAGCTGACCGGCGAGCGGTTCAGCGCCAGCCTCCCGGTGCTGGAGTACGCCGACCCGGCCACCGTCCAGATCGGCGTCGACATCGACCGCGAGACCCTCGACCGCCGGATCGCCGAGCGCGTGGACGCCATGTTCGCCAGCGGCTTCGTCGACGAGGTCCGCCACCTGCTCGACCACGGCCTGGAGCAGGGCCGCACCGCCTCGCGCGCCATCGGCTACCGCGAGGTCATCGCGCTGCTGCGCGGCGAGCTCGACGAGACCGAGGCCCGGGAGCGGACCGCCCGGGCCACCCGCCGGTTCGCCCGCCGCCAGGACTCGTGGTTCCGCAAGGACCCCCGCATCGTCTGGGTGCGGTACGACGACCCCGACCGCGTCGAGCGCGCCGTCGAGGCGGTGGGCAAGATCGGTCGGGTCGAGCCGGGCGCGACCACGCCAGACTGACCCCATGAGCGAGCAGCCGACCGGCCGGGACCGGCTCCGGGAGCTGCTCGACGCCGTGCTCGACGAGGACCACCGCACGCTGGGGGACATGGCCGGAGGCGCCTACGCCTCGCCCTACCACTTCAGCCGGCTGCTGCGCCGCGACGCCGGCGAGCCGCCGGTGGCCATGCGCCGCCGGGTCATGCTCGAGCGCGCGGCCTGGCAGCTGCGGCGGGGCACGAGCGTGACCGACGCGGCGTTCGCGGCCGGCTACGAGTCGGTCGAGGGCTTCAGTCGCGCCTTCGTCCGCGCGTACGGCCGCACGCCGAGCACCCCCACCGACGCCCACCACTGGCTGCCCGCGCCGAACGGCATCCACTTCCACCCGCCCACCTCGCTGTGGGTGCACACCGAGGAGCGGCGCATGGACCCGCTGACCGAGCAGCTCGTGGCCCACGACCTCGACGACACCCGCGCCCTGCTGGAGCTGGCCAAGGGGCTCGACGACACGGCGTACCGGCGGGTCCAGCTGCCCGGGAACGACGTCCTCGGCTTCGACGGCCCCGACGAGTCGCTGGCCGACGCGCTGCGCCACCTGGTCGCCACGAAGGAGGTCTGGCTCGCCGCCGTCGAGGGCACCGACCACCCGCCGGCGCGCGGTGACGAAGCGGCCACGCTGCTCGAGCGGCACGACGACGTCGCGCCGCGCTGGCTGGCGGTGGTCCGCGACGTCGACCCGCCGCGGCGCCTGGGACGACCGGATCGTCGACGCGCTGTGCGAGCCGCCGGAGAGCTTCGTGCTGAGCAGCGTGGTCGCGCACGTGCTGACCTTCTCCATCCACCGCCGCCAGCTGGCCCGGCAGCTGCTGCGCGGCTGTGGCGTCGAGGTGGACACCGGCGACCCCATCACGTGGCTGCGGGGGAGGACCGAGGCGTGAGGACCGTCTACTACACCGCGATGACGCTGGACGGCTTCCTGGCCGACGAGCACGACTCGCTGGACTGGCTGTTCGTGCAGGACCAGGACGAGTCCGGTCCGCTCGCCTACGGCGAGTTCATCGCCGGCGTCGGTGCGCTGGCGATGGGCGCGACGACCTACGAGTGGGTCGCCGACCACCTGGCCTCGTCAGGCGAGCCGTGGCCCTACGCCCTCCCGACCTGGGTGGTCACGCACCGTGACCTCGCGCCGGTCGAGGGCGCCGACGTGCGCTTCGCCCGGGGCGACGTCGGGCCGCTCCACGACGAGCTGGTCGCGGCCGCCGGCGGCCAGGACGTGTGGATCGTCGGTGGCGGGGACCTCGCCGCGCAGTTCGCCGAGGCCGGGCACCTGGACCAGCTGGTCTGCCACATCGCCCCCGTCACCCTCGGCGCCGGCCGCCCGCTCTTCCCGCGCCGCTGGCACCTCGCGCTGGTCGAAGTGCACCGCAACCGTGACTTCATCGCGGCGCGCTACGACGTGCTCGGACCTACGCTGCCCGCGTGAGCCTTCCCGAGCCCGGCCCCGACCGCGTCGCCCTGGTCACGGGCGCCTCGAGCGGCATCGGCGCCGAGATCGCCCGGGAGCTCGCCCGGCGCGGTCACCGGCTGGTGCTGGTGGCCCGCAGCGAGGACCGGCTCCGCGCCCTCGCCGACGAGCTCGGTGGCCACCAGGTCATCGCCCTGGACCTGGCCGACCGGACCGCGCGCGCGACCCTCCCCGGCCGGGTCGAGGGGACGGTCGACGTCCTCGTCAACAACGCCGGCTTCTCCACCATGGGCCCGGTCTCCCGCGCCGACCCCGAGGCCGAGCTGGCGCTGGTCGACCTCGACGTCGGTGCGGTGGTCGACCTCTGCGCGCGCTTCGTGCCCGGGATGGTCGAGCGCCGCCGCGGCGCGGTGCTCAACGTCGCCTCGACCGCCGCGTTCCAGCCGTTGCCCGCCCAGGCGGCGTACGGCGGTGCGAAGGCGTTCGTCCTCTCCTACACCCAGTCGCTGGTCGGCGAGCTGAAGGGCACGGGCGTGACCGCCAGCTGCCTGTGCCCGGGCCCGGTGCACACCGGCTTCGGTGAGCGCGCCGGGTTCACGCAGGAGGAGGCCGAGGCGGCGCTCCCGAGGGCGATGTGGGTCGAGGCGGCCGAGGTCGCCCGCCAGGCCGTCGACGGGCTGGACCGCGGCCGGATGGTGGTCATCCCGGGCGTGGTCAACCGGGTCGCCGCCCGCCTGGCCCAGGTCACGCCGCGCACCTTGCTGCTCCCCGTGCTGCGGAGCCACCCAGGCTTGAAGTAGCACCCTTTCGGGTACGTCGCGCGACATGTTCAAGGCATCCCTCGTCGCCCTCAGCACGGCCGCCCTCGCGGCCGCGGCTCTCCAGGGCCCGCCTGCGCAGGCCGACCAGACCAGCGCGAAGACGGCCCAGGCCGTCACCACCACCGCGAAGACGGCCGCCAAGAAGGCCAAGGAGCCCAAGCGCCGGGCCACCGTCGTCGGCAAGGGCGGTGCGGTCACCTCGGTCGACCCCTACGCCTCCCGCATCGGCCTCAAGGTCCTCAAGGAGGGCGGCAACGCGGTCGACGCCGCGGTCGCCACCGCGGCCGCGCTGGGCGTGACCGAGCCGTACAGCTCTGGGCTCGGCGGGGGCGGCTACTTCGTCTACTACGACGCGAAGAGGGGCAAGGTCTCCACGCTCGACGGCCGCGAGACCGCGCCGCGCCGGATCAAGCCGGACGCCTTCATCGACCCGGCCACGGGCAAGCCCTACACGTTCACGCCGGACCTGGTCACCAGCGGCGTCTCGGTCGGCGTGCCCGGCACCCCGAAGACCTGGCAGGCCGCGCTGGACCGCTGGGGCTCGATGGACCTGGCCGACGTGCTGGCCCCGGCCGCGAAGCTGGCCAGGAACGGGTTCGTCGTCGACCAGACCTTCGCCCAGCAGACCGCGGACAACCGCGAGCGCTTCAACGCGTTCAGCTCGACCCGCAAGCTGTTCCTGCGCCACGGCCAGGCCCCCAAGGCCGGCAGCGTGCTGCGCAACCCCGACCTCGCCGCGACGTACGACCTGCTGTCCCGCAAGGGGATGGGCGCGTTCTACAAGGGCCCGCTGGCCAACCAGATCGCCAAGACCACGCGCAAGCCGCCGGTCCGCAAGACCGACCTGCCGGTGCCGCGCGGCTCGATGACGCCCAAGGACCTGCGGAAGTACGACGTCGTCCAGCACGAGCCGACCCAGGTCGACTACCGCGGGTACGACGTCTACGGCATGCCGCTGTCCTCCAGCGGTGGCACCACCGTCGGCGAGGCGCTCAACATCCTCGAGCGCTACGACCTGAAGTCGCTCAGCCCGGCCCAGGTGCAGCACCTCGTCATCGAGGCCGCCCACCTGTCCTTCGCCGACCGTGCGAAGTACCTCGGCGACCAGGACGGCGTCCCGGTGAGCACCCTGCTCTCCGACCTGTACGCCCAGGAGCGGGCCTGCCTCATCGACCCGACCAAGGCCTTCGCCGTGCCGGTCCCGGCCGGCAACGTGGCCAACGCGGACGGCGTCTGCGCCACGCCCAACACCCGCGGTGAGGACGCGCCCGACACCGAGAACGTCAACACCACGAACCTCACGGTGGCCGACAAGCAGGGCAACGTCGTCGAGTACACCCTCACCATCGAGCAGACCGGCGGCTCCGGCATCGTCGTGCCCGGGCGCGGCTTCCTGCTCAACAACGAGCTGACCGACTTCAGCACGGTCTACGACCCGGCCGACCCCAACCGGATCGAGCCCGGCAAACGGCCCCGCAGCTCGATCTCGCCGACCATCGTGCTCAAGGACGGCAAGCCGTTCCTCGCGGTCGGCTCGCCCGGCGGCTCGACGATCATCACCACGGTGCTCGGCATCCTGGTCAACCGGATCGACCTCGGGCTGACCCTGCCCCAGGCCATCGCCGCGCCCCGCGTGGCGCCGTCGAACAAGACGCCGGTCCCGGCCGAGCAGGCCTACCTCGACGCGTACGGCGCCGCGCTGGCGGCGCTCGGCCACCAGCTCACGGTGGTGGGGGCGGCCGGCACGTCGGCGGCGGAGATCGGCGCGGCCACCGGGATCGAGTTCGGTCCCGGCCAGCAGCTGACCGTGGCCGCCGAGCCGGTGCGCCGCGGCGGTGGCGCCGCCACGGTGGTCAAGAAGTAGTTCGGAGGCCGACGGCGGTCACCCCTACGCTGGAGGGGTGACCGCCGCTGCCCTCCCGTCCGCCTGGGCGACGATCGACTCCGTCGACGAGCTGGTCGCCCTGGTCGGCGAGCCCAACGAGCGGGCCGCGACCAAGGGCCGGCCGGCCCTGCTCGACGTCGACCGCGCGTGGCTCGCGGCCTCGCCGTTCTGCGTCGTGGCGACCGCCGACGCCGAGGGTCGCTGCGACGCCTCGCCCAAGGGGGACCCGGCCGGGAGCCTGGTCCACGTCCTCGACGACCACACCATCGCGCTGGCCGAGCGGCCCGGCAACCGCCGGGTGGACGGCTACCGCAACGTGCTGGAGAACCCGCACGTCGGGCTGAACTTCTTCATCCCGGGTCGCGGCGACACCCTGCGCATCAACGGCCGGGCGCGCCTGGTCGGCGACGCGCCGTTCTTCGACGCCATGGTGGTCAAGGGCCACCGTCCCCTGCTCGCGCTGGTCGTGGAGATCGAGGACCTGTTCTTCCACTGCGCGAAGGCGTTCCTGCGCTCCGGGCTGTGGAAGCCCGAGACCTGGGACCCGGAGGCGCACGTCCCGCGGCGCGCGGTCATCGCCAGCCAGGTCGAGCCGGCGGGCATGTCGATCGCCCAGCTCGACGACTACTACGACGAGTCGAACTACGAACGTGGCCTCTACTGACTACGCCTTCCTCAAGGGGCACGGCACCGAGAACGACTTCGTCCTCCTGCCCGAGCTCGACGAGGCGCTGCTGACCCCCGAGCGCGTGCGCGCCCTGTGCGACCGGCGCGCGGGGATCGGCGGCGACGGCGTGCTGCGCGTGGCCCGGCGCGACGAGCGCTGGTTCATGGACTACCGCAACAGCGACGGCTCGGTCTCGGAGATGTGCGGCAACGGCATCCGGCTCTTCGCGCGCTACCTCGTCGACGCCGGTCTCGCGCAGAGCCCGATCGAGGTGGACACCCGCGACGGCGTCAAGACGCTCACCGTCGACGGTGAGCTCATCACCGCCGACATGGGCGCCCCGAAGCTGCTCGGCACCTCCACCGTCGCCGTCGGCGAGCGGTCCTGGGAGGCCCGGCACGTCGACATGGGCAACCCGCACGCCGTGGCGTTCGTGGACTCCCTCGACGACGCCGGCCCGCTGCACGACGAGCCGTCGTACGACGCCGGGGTCTACCCCGGGGGCGTCAACGTCGAGTTCGTCGTGCGCCGGGGAGACCGGCACGTCGCGATGCGGGTGCACGAGCGCGGCTCGGGCGAGACCCGCTCGTGCGGCACCGGCGCCTGCGCGGTCATGGTGGCCGCGGCCGCGGACGAGCGCGAGCCCGGCGTCGACCTGACCTACCGCGTCGACGTCCCCGGCGGCACGCTCCACGTCACCTGGACCGCGGACGACCGGGTGCTGCTCACCGGGCCCGCGGTCATCGTGGCGCGCGGGACGACCGCACTCTGACCACGACCGCGACGACGAGCACGGCCAGCAGCGGCCACGACCCCGGCAGCACCAGCACGTCGCGCACGCCGTCCCAGACCGACCTGGTCAGCACCACCGTGTCGTCGACCGCCCGCGAGCTCCACCAAGCGGTGACGCCCAAGGCGAGCTGCGTGGCCATCGCACCGGCGCTCGCGTAGACCAGCCACGCCGGGCTCCCCAGCACGACCAGCGCGAACACGCCGAGCAGCAGGAGCACCGCGGTCATCACCCCGGCACCCGCCGCCACCCGGTAGTCGCTCCGGTCGGCCTCGGCGCCCAGGAACTGCACGTGCACGGTGACGGTGCGCACCAGGATGCCGTTGACCCAGCAGGCGAGGACCGCGACGCTCAGGCCGACGACGGCGAGCGCACCGCGTCGGGACTCCACGGCCCCACCCTGCCAGGACGGCGGCCCGGCGCGCCGGTCACCACCGCGACGACGAGGAGCGCGGCCAGCGGCCACGAGGTGGGCACCAGCGCCGCTCCCTCGACGTACGCCGCGTGGAGGGCCGGCCAGCGGTGGGCCGAGGGCAGGCAGGTCGCGACCACGCCCGCCTGGACGACCAGGCCGACCGCAGCCGGGACGGCCGCCGACCAGGTCCGCCACCGCACCCGGACCAGGACCGCCCCCGCCGCCAGCAGGACGGCGCTGCCCACCGCGATCCCGACCGCGTCGCGGTAGTCGCCGGGCGAGGGCTCCTCGCCGAAGAACGCGAGCGTCGCGAAGAACCAGCCGACCGGTCCGGCGACCCCCACCGCGAGCACGCACGCCCCGACCACGGCGTGCCCGACGGGCGGCAGCGGCCGACGGGGTCCCTCCTCGCGCAGCGGTGCCGCCACCGCCGCGACGACCACGGCCAGCAGCGGCCACGAGCTGGGCAGCAGCGCGGGCGACACGCTGCGGCCGTCGTCGCCCGCGCTCGCGGCCAGCACGACCAGGTGGCTCACCGCGCCGACGCCGAGCACGTGCAGCCACCACGGCGCCCGCAGCACGGCCAGCGCGACCAGGCCGAGGGCCAGCACCCCGGCCGACGCCCAGGCGCCGTCCGGGCCCTGCGCGAGGCGACCCAGGGCCCCGGCCCAGGCGCAGACCAGAGCGAGCAGGAGCAGGACGACGGCAGGGGCGGGAGGGACGCACCAGCCCAGGCTGCGCCGCGCGGCGTACCGCCGACATCCGCCCGCGTACTCAGCCCGGGCCACCCCTATGCTCCGGAGCCATGGACATCTCTGGATCGACCGCCATCGTCACCGGCGCCGCCTCCGGCATCGGCGCGGCCTGCGCCCGTCAGCTCGCCGCGAAGGGCGCGACGGTCGTCGTCGCCGACCTCCAGGCCGACAAGGGCGAGGCGCTGGCGCAGGAGATCGGCGGGGTGTTCGCCCAGGTCGACGTGACCAGCACCGAGCAGATCACCGCCGCGGTCAACGCCGCCGCCGAGATCGCGCCGCTGCGCGCCGTGGTCAACTCCGCCGGCATCGGCTGGGCCCAGCGCACCATCGGCCGCGACGGCCAGATCGAGTCCGCGCACGACCTCGACGCGTTTCGCCGGGTCATCGCGATCAACCTGATCGGCACCTTCGACATGGTCCGCCAGGCCGCCACCGTGATGAGCCGCAACGAGCCCGACGCCGACGGCCAGCGCGGCGCGATCGTCAACATGGCCAGCGTCGCGGCCTTCGACGGCCAGATCGGCCAGGCGTCGTACAGCGCCTCCAAGGGCGGCGTGGTCGGCATGACCCTCCCGGTCGCCCGCGACCTGTCCGCCTCCGGCATCCGGCTCAACACCATCGCCCCGGGCCTCATCGACACCCCGATCTACGGCGAGGGCCCGGACTCCGAGGCGTTCAAGGCCAAGCTCGGTGAGAGCGTGCTGTTCCCCAAGCGCCTCGGCGTCCCCGAGGAGCTGGCCAGCATGGTCGTCGAGTGCCTGACCAACTCCTACATGAACGCCGAGGTCATCCGGGTCGACGGCGGCATCCGGATGCCCCCGAAGTAGCTCAGTCGGCCAGCGCCTCGCGCTCCTCGGCGGTGAAGGCCGCCATCGGGGCGGCGGGTGCGGTGAGCCGGTCCTGGCGCAGCTTGCCGATCTTGGCGCTGGCCGCGCCCATGGCGGCGCCGGCCTTGGACCGGCCGTAGGTCACCGACGCCTCGCGGGCGACGCCGAGGGAGGCGCCGACCTCGATGGCGTCCTGGTCGGCGCCCATGTAGAGGAACTGCCAGCCGTACGCCTCGCTCTGCTGGGTCACCAGCGCCTTGATGGCGGGGTGCGTCCACTCGCGGCTGGCGTTCTCCAGGCCGTCGGTCATCACGGCCACGATCACGGTGCCGGGCCGCTCGTCCTCGGGCAGCGCGGCCAGCCGGGCGCCGGCGTCGGTGATGGTGCGGCCCATCGCGTCCAGCAGCGCGGTGCTGCCGCGCGGTGCCAGCACCAGGGGAGGCACGTCGGCCAGCGGGCGGTCGGCGTAGACCACGTCGTACTGGTCGTCGAACTGCGCCAGCGTCACCCGGCACTCCCCGGGCGCCCGGCGCTGCTCCTCGACGAAGGCCGCGAAGCCGCCCTCGGTGTCGGTCTTGATCGACTGCATCGAGCCCGAGCGGTCCAGCAGGAAGTACACGTGGGTCAGGTCGGGACGGGTCATGCTGTCCTCCTCAGGACTTCCGACGCGGCTTGAAGCGCATCGGTGCGGGTGGTGCAGCGGGGGCGGGTCGCGGGGTCCCGGACTCGTGGTCGTACTTCGCGCGCTCGATGGCCGCGGCGGTGACCCGGCCCTCGTCGTTGGCGTAGGCGCCGAGCTTCCGGGTGCGGGCCAGGCGGGGCGGCACGGCGTTCTCGGTGAGCCCGGCCGCGGCCCCGGCGGAGCGCAGGGACACCTTCCCGTCGAGCAGCGCCTCGGCCATCGACTCGTCGATGAGCGCGGTCAACCGGTCGGCGGCCTCGCGCAGGTGGGGGAGCGCCGTGCCGGCGTCCTGGTCCACGGCGGCGTCGAGGGCCTCGCGCACGGCGTCGAGCTGCTTCGGGTCCGGGGTCATGTCGACCAGCGTGCCGCACAAACTGCGGATACGCAACAAATGCGACCCCGCACTCAGTGCGGAGACGAGGCGATCGGGCCGGCTCCTGCCCGTGGCGTCAGGAACGGCGCCGTGGTCCACCACGCTCGAGCCGGCCCGACCAAGCGCTGAGGTCGAGCACCACGTCGGCGCGGGTCGCGGCCGCCTCGACGAGGGTGGCGTTGGGTTGGTCGACCCGCTCGACCCAGGCCTCGGCGTGGGACGGCGCACGGCCGGCCGCGACGTGCCGGGCGACCAGCCGCTGGAGGCGGACGGCGTCGTCGGTGACCACGTGCCAGACCGCGTCGAGCTCGAGGCGCACCGGACGCCACTCCGGACGGTCGAGCAGCAGGTAGTTGCCCTCGGTCAGCACCAGCCCGGCCGAGCCCGGCACGGGGATCGTGTCGGCCCGCGGGTCGGGCTGCCCGTGCTCGAACGACGGCGCCAGGACGTCGCCACCACAGTGCAGGCGACGCAGCAGCGCGGCGTACGCCTCGGCGTCGAAGGTGTCGGGCGCGCCCTTCGCGTCGAGCCGCCCCCGGGCGACGAGGTCGGCGGTGGTGCGGTGGAAGCCGTCCATGGGCACCACCGGCGCGCCGTACGCCGTGGCGAGGGCCCGCGCGAGCGTGGACTTGCCGGCGCCGGGCGCGCCGCTGATCCCGAGCACGAAGCGGCCCGAGGGCAGCGCGTCGGCCAGGTCGGCGACCTCGTGACCGTCGGGGGAGACCAGCACCGGCTCCTGCACGGTCACGAGGATGTCACCTGCGGCGGATCTTGAGGACCGTCACCGAGACCGGGGTGCCGTCGCGCAGCAGCTGGAGGCGGACCTTGGTGACCTTGCCCTTCTTGAGGGCCTTGAGGCCCTGGGGCGTCAGCTTCAGCTTGAGCGTGCCCTTCTTGCCGGCCGCCACCTTGTAGGTCTTCTTCTGGGAGATGACCTTCGCCTTCTTCTTGGCGTTGGTGGTCAGCCGGGCCTGGCCCGCGCAGGCCTGGGCCGCGTCGGCCGGACAGGCGAGCTTGAGGCCGACGGCGTTCTCGCTCAGCACCAGCGGCTTCTTGGCGCCCTTGACCGTGCCGGGAGCCGCGCCGAGCAGGACCGAGCCGTCGCCCGGGTCGACGTTGGTGGTCTGCAGTTGGTCGGTCGTCGTGCGGATGACGACGTTGTTGGCCGAGTCGGTGGCGTAGATCGCGCCGTCCTTGCCGAAGGTGAGCGACACCGGGGCGTAGCCGCCGATGGCGGTCAGCGTGCCGCCCCTCCCGCTCGGGCTGATGTGCCCGATGCCCTTGGCCGCGCCGATGCTGGTGAACCACATGTTCCCGTCGGGTCCCTGGACGATGTCCGCGGGAGCGGTGCGCGACCCTGTGTCGAACGCCGTCACCTGGCCGCTGCCTGCGTCGACGTAGCCGACCGACCCGTCATCCGGAGAGGTCGCGAACGTCCCGCCGAAGTAACGACCGAACCAGATCGAGCCGACCGGTCCGGCGGCGATGGCGTAGGGGTAGGCCGCGTAGTCGTTGGCCGGGTAGGCGACCCCACCGGAGGCGTCGGCGTTGAGGTGCGTGAGCCCGGAGTCGGTGCGACACCAGAAGCTGCCGTCGGCGGCCCGTCCGAGCCCGTCCCCGCAGGCGGGTGAGTTGGCGCTGGACAGCAGCGAGTTGCCGACGATCCGGACGATGAAGTCGTCGCCGGCGTCGGAGGCGGTGATCCATGGGGTGCCGTCAGCGGCGACCCGGATCTCGCGGCCGTAGACGCCGATGTCGTAGGGCCCGCGCACAGCCTGTCCGGCGTCGTTGACGCCGGCGACGTACTGGCCAGAGTTGTAGAGCACCCACACCGTGCCGTCCGCGGCCACGTCGACGTCTTTGGCGACGGTGGAGTCGAACTCTGCGTAGAGGTTGAACTCCGTGACCTGGCCGGTCGGGGTCATCCGGGCGAGCTTGTTGGCCTCGGTCTCGATGAACCACAGGTTGCCGTTGGGCGCCGTGGCGATCCGCCCGAGGCCGGCACTGCTGGTCGGGACCGGGAAGACCTGGGTGGCCGCGCTCGCGGGCGCGGCGGTGGCCACCCCGAGCAGGGCGAGCCCGCCCACCAGCAGCAGCAGGCTGGAGACGGCGGCGACGACGCGGTGGCGCATGGGTTCCCCCCGAGACAGGTCTTGGACGCTGGGACATGCCTACCAGGGTTCGCCGACAGCGCAGAAACGACTCGTCTCCGCGCTGAGACGCGACGTAGTCTTGAAGGCACATGACGAACGCACGAGAAGACTTCACCCTCGACGCTGAGCTCGAGGAGACTGACGACTGGGACGCCGTCGAGCTGGTCGACGCCGGCGGCGACGACCCCGAAGAGGCGGCGGACGAGCCCACCGTGGGCGCGATGGAGCTGGCCGAGCGCCACGCCCTGCGCCGCGTGGCCGGTCTGTCCACCGAGCTCGAGGACATCAGCGAGGTCGAGTACCGCCAGCTGCGCCTCGAGCGCGTGGTGCTCGTCGGGGTGTGGACCGACGGCTCGGTCGAGGACGCCGAGAACTCCCTGGCCGAGCTCAAGCTGCTGGCCGAGACCGCCGGCTCGGAGGTCCTCGAGGCGATCTACCAGCGCCGGCAGTCGCCCGACCCCGCGACGTACGTCGGGCGCGGCAAGGTCGACGCGATCCGCGAGATCGTCCAGGCCACCGGCGCCGACACCGTGGTCTGCGACGGCGAGCTCGCCCCGAGCCAGCTGCGCAACCTGGAGGACCGGCTCAAGGTCAAGGTCGTCGACCGGACCGCGCTGATCCTCGACATCTTCGCCCAGCACGCGAAGTCCGGCGAGGCGCAGGCGCAGACCGAGCTCGCCCAGCTGCAGTACATGAAGCAGCGGCTGCGCGGCTGGGGCGGCAACCTGTCTCGCCAGGCCGGTGGCCGGGTCGCCGCGGGCGCCGGCATCGGTGGCCGTGGTCCCGGTGAGACCAAGATCGAGACCGACCGCCGCCGGATCAACACCAAGATCGCCAAGCTCAACCGCGACCTGCGCGAGATGAAGAAGACCCGCGACGCCAAGCGCTCGCTGCGCCAGGCCCGGCACATCCCCGCGGTGGCCATCGCCGGCTACACCAACGCCGGCAAGTCCAGCCTGCTCAACCGGCTCACCGACGCCGGCGTGCTGGTCGAGGACGCGCTGTTCGCGACCCTGGACCCGACCACGCGTCGGACCACGACCGCCGACGGCCGCGTCTACACCATGAGCGACACCGTCGGCTTCGTCCGGCACCTGCCGCACCAGCTCGTCGAGGCCTTCCGCTCGACGCTGGAGGAGGTGGCCGACGCCGACCTGATCCTGCACGTCGTCGACGGCTCGCACCCCGACCCCGAGGGCCAGCTCTCCGCGGTGCGCGAGGTCTTCGCCGAGATCGGTGCGGGCGACGTCCCCGAGATCGTGGTCATCAACAAGGTCGACGCCGCCGACCCGCTCGTCGTCGCGCGCCTGCAGCGCGAGGAGCCGCACTCGGTGGTGGTCAGCGCCAGGACCGGCGCCGGCGTCCGCGAGGCGCTGGCCTACGTCGAGGGCGAGCTGCCGCGACCGGGCGTGGAGTTCAAGGCGCTGCTGCCCTACGAGCGCGGCGACCTGCTCAACAAGCTCCACCAGCACGGCGAGATCGACCTGCTCGAGCACACCGCCGACGGCACCCTGCTGGCCGGCCGGGCCAACGAGGACCTCGCCGGCGAGCTGGCGGCGTACGCCGTCTAGGGGCCGCTTGGGGTGTCTCCCGGGTCACCCCTGAATGGCCCGGTCTAGCCATTCGGAAATCGTCGCCGCGACCGCACACTTGCTCCGTGCTCTCTCGGGTCCTGCTGGTGCGCCGTCGCACCGCGCTCACCTTGGCGCTGGCGCTGGTCGTCGCGCTGGTGGCCACCGGCGTGTTCGCCGCGCGCGCCAGCGCGAACCTCTCGCGCTGCGAGCGGTTCGCCGCCGCCTCGGTGGCCCGGGCCCAGCACGTCACCGGCCAGGGCGAGCGCGTCGTGGTCATCGGCGACTCCTGGTCGGCCGGGCTCGGGCTGGACCGCCCGGTGCAGTCGTGGCCGTCGCGGCTGCCGGGCCGGGTGCACGTGGCGGGCTTCTCCGGCTCCGGGTTCAGCGAGGACGCCTCGCCGTGCGGGCGCGTCAGCTTCGCCGACCGCGCGCCGGCCGCGCTCAAGTACGGCGCCGACCTGGTCGTGGTCGAGGGCGGCCTCAACGACTACGACCGCAGCCGCGCCGAGATCACGGCCGGCTTCGCCCGCGTCATGCGCGACACCGCGGCGTACCCCACCGTCGTCGTCGGCCCGGCCAGCGCGCCGTCGCGAGCGAGGTACGTGCCGCGCGTGGACCAGCTGCTGCGCGAGCTGTGCGCGAAGTACGGCGTCCCCTACGTCTCCACCGTCGACCTCGACCTGCCCTACCGCGACGACCGGCTGCACCTGACCCCGACCGGCCACCGGCTCTTCGGCGACGCCGTCGCGGCGCGCATCGCGCTGGCCACGCAGGGCTAGGCCCGGCTAGATCCCCGCCACCCGCTTGAGGTCGGCCAGGATCCCCGGGAACCCGGTGATCATCAGCGTCAGGTGGCCGTCGTCGTCGCTCAGGTGGGCCTCGGCCCCGGGCACGTGCTCGGCCAGCCAGGCGCCGTGGGCGAACGGCACCATCGCGTCCTGGCGGCCCTGGTAGACCAGCACCGGCACGGCGATCGCGCGCACGTCGAAGCCCCAGGGCCGGACCGCGGCCTGGCCGTCGTCGAGGACGCCGGCGATGCGCTGGGCGCCGGCGCGGTGGAAGGTCTCGGTCATCCAGGCGGTGAAGCCGCGGTCCATGGCCGCGCGGTCGGCGGGGGGCAGCAGGCCGCCCATGGCCTCCTCCATGTCGTCGACGTCGGCGAGCAGGACGGGGAGGAAGTCCTCCTCGAGGTACGCCGCGTACGCCGCGCGGGAGGTCTCGGCGGCGGTGTACTCCGCGACGTTCTCCTCGGCCATGCCGGCCTTCCAGTCCAGCCCGGCGCCGTCGTGCGGGCCGACGCCCGCGATCGAGGCGGCGGCCAGGCAGCGGCCACCGAGGAGCGCGGCGCAGCCGAGCGCTCGCGGGCCGCCGCCGGACCAGCCCGACGTCACGAACCGGTCCACGCCGAGGGCGTCGAGGACCGCGGCCGCGTCGGCCACGTCGTCGACCATGCGCGGCTCGTCGCGCGGGAGCGCGGTCGAGGCGCCGTACCCTGGTCGGGAGTAGGTGATGAAGCGCAGCCCGGCGGCGCGGGCCGCGTCGTCGAACGGCTCGTAGGGCACGGCCGCCGACGGCGAGCCGCCGTGGTGGAGCAGCGCGAAGCCGTCCGGGTCGCCGCCGGAGAGCACCTCGAGGGTCCGGCCGTCGGGGGTCTCGACCTGCTGGAAGTCCGCCACAGGCGTGAGCCTAGGCGCGAGGGGTCAGCCCGCCGGCAGGGTGAGGGTGAACGTGCTGCCCTCACCGAGGCGGGAGGCCACGTCGACGCGGCCCTGGTGGCGCTCGACGATGGTGGCCACGGTGGCCAGGCCGAGACCGGTGCCGGGCTCGCGCAGCGCCTGGGGGTTGGTGGTCCGGAAGAACGCCTGGAACAGGCCGCGCTGGTCCTCCTCGGAGATGCCGAGCCCGGTGTCGGTGACCGCGAGGACCACGTCGTCGTCCTGGTGCTGGGCGGCGATGACGACGCTGCCGCCGGCGCCGGTGTACTTCACGGCGTTGCTGACCAGGTTGCCGACGAGCCGGTCCAGCTCGACCGCGTCGCCGCAGACCGTGAGCGGGTCGGGGCCGAGGCGGACGGTGAGCGAGACGCCCTTGGTGCGGGCGGTGGACTCGACCAGGCTGACCACCTCGCGCGTCACCGCGCGCAGGTCGACGGGCAGGCGGACCAGCGGGTGCGAGGGGTTGCTGACCCGGGCCAGGAGCAGCAGGTCGTCCACGACCTGGCGCATCCGCTCGGTGCCGCGACCCATGGCCTGGTGGTAGCGCGTCGCCTCCTCGTCCAGGTCGGTGTCGCCGAGGAGCTCGAGGTTGCCGGAGATCACGGTCAGCGGCGTGCGCAGCTCGTGCGACAGCATGGCGATGACCTGGCTGCGGTAGTCGTCCATGCGCTGCAGCTCGACGACCAGGTTGCGCTCGCGCTCGAGCGCGCGGGCGGTCATGAGGACGGCGCCGAGGTCGTGGCCGATCTGCTGCACCGAGGCGACCTCCACCGACGACCAGCCCGGCTGGTCGGGGTCGCGGGAGAGCACCATCAGGCCGACGCACTCGTCGCCGACCCCGAGCGCGACGCCCAGGACGCGGGAGTCGTCGCGGCGCAGCAGGTGCGCACGCACGGTGGCCGGCAGCGACTCGGGCTCGGTGTCGTCGGGCAGCACCAGCGGCCGCTGCCGGTCCCAGAGCCGCGGGGCGAGCTCGCTGGTGAAGGCCAGGACGTCCGGGTCGATCTCCACGCGCTGGCCGGTGCGTGTGCGGGCCACGCTGATCGGCGGCCCGTCGGGCTGGAACACGTGGACCCACGACCCGCGCGCGTCGAAGCTGGCCACCAGCTGGTCGTGGGTGTGGCGCAGCACGTCGTCGAGCGAGTCCAGGGTCGGCCGCGAGGCGGACCGGATGAGGTGGCGGGCCGACTCGGCCTGCGCGACCTGCTCCAACAGCGCCTCGCGCTCGAACAGCGTGAGCACGGCGCGCTCGGCCTGCGCGGCGTACCGCTCCAGCAGCGAGAGCTCGCGCGCTCCCGGGCGCCGACCGGACGCGGGACGGTCGACCGAGAGGATGCCGACCACGGTCCCGTCGTCGTCGCTCAGCTCGGCGAACAGCTCCTCGCCCTGGCCCCAGGCGTCCTCGGCGTCGCTCGGCACCGGGTCGAAGTGGATCCAGTGCCCCTCGAGCTCCTCGACCGGGGTGGGCTCGATGTAGCGCAGCCGGCGTCCCCACGGGGTGGCACGGGCCAGGACCGGCTCGATGACCGAGACCGGGTCGGGCTGCTCCATGTACTCGCGGTGCTCCTCCGGTCCGGTGTAGGCCAGCGTGACCAGCTCGTCGCCGAGCAC
Source organism: Nocardioides anomalus (assembly GCF_011046535.1). Classification (NCBI taxonomy): domain Bacteria; kingdom Bacillati; phylum Actinomycetota; class Actinomycetes; order Propionibacteriales; family Nocardioidaceae; genus Nocardioides; species Nocardioides anomalus. Next base: position 167,288 of record NZ_CP049257.1, read on the forward strand.
CACCGAGAGGGCCGCCACCTCGAAGCCGATCAGCTCCGCGACCGACTCGACCATGAGCTGCAGCACGGCGCGCGCGGACGAGTCCGACCAGGTCGTCCGGTCGGGCTCCCCCACGGCGCGCCGCCCACGCGGCAGAACCTATCGGGCGAGCCGGGCGCCGACCGGGCTTTCGCGCAGTTCGGACGTCGTCCACAGGCGCGGGCGCGGGGCACCGGAGCTGTCGGCCCGCCGCCGTAGAGTCTCCGGGTGACCGCCGCAGCCCAGACCGAGCCCAGTGCGGTCGGCAGCGCGGTCTCCGCCACCCTCGCCACGGCGGTGACGGCCCTGGGCGGCCAGGAGCGACCCGGCCAGGTCGAGATGGCCGAGGCGGTCGCCGAGGCCATGGGCGGCGGCACCCACCTGCTCGTCCAGGCCGGCACCGGCACCGGCAAGTCGCTCGGCTACCTCGTGCCCGCCCTGCTCCACGACCGCCGGGTGGTGGTGGCCACGGCGACCCTCGCGCTGCAGCACCAGCTGGTGGAGCGCGACATCCCGCGGCTGGTCGAGGCCGTCGGCACCCTGCCGGGCGTCGACGCGTCGTACGCCGTGCTCAAGGGCCGCTCCAACTACGCCTGCCTGCACCGCATCCGCGCCGGGGTCCCCGACGACCAGGGCACGCTCGTCGACGTGCCGCAGGGCCCGCTGGCCACCAAAGTGCTCGAGCTGCGGGCCTGGGCCGAGCAGGAGGTCGAGGACGGCGGCACCGGCGAGCGCGACCACGCGCCGCGCCACACCGACCGCGAGTGGCGCCAGGTCTCGGTCAACCACCGCGAGTGCCTGGGTGCGGCCAAGTGCCCGTTCGGTCAGGAGTGCTTCGCCGAGCTGGCCCGCGAGAAGGCCCAGCGCAGCCACCTCATCGTCACCAACCACTCGCTGCTGGCCATCGACGCCGTCGAGGGCGTGCCGATGATCCCGGAGTACGACGTCGTGGTGGTCGACGAGGCCCACGAGCTCGTGTCCCGGGTGACCCAGGCGGCCACCGACGAGCTGTTCGCCGCCGACGTCGACCGGGCCGCCCGCCGCTCCCAGCGCCACGTCGAGGGCAGCGAGGCCGACGACCTGGCCGACGCCGGAGACGTGCTCCGCGACGCCGTCAACGACCTCGACGCCGGCCGCGTCGACACCCTGCCCGACGCGCTCGGCGACGCCCTGGTCGCGGTCCGCGACGCGGCGCGCGCCTGCCTCTCGGCGTACCCCAAGGACGCGAAGAGCGCCGGCGACGACGGCGACGCCGGGCTGACCCAGGCCAAGGGCGCGGTCCAGGACGTCTTCGCCACCGCCGAGCGGATGGCGGCCCACCGGGAGTCCGACGTGCTCTGGGTGGCCGAGGGCGGTGAGCACAGGCCGCCCCACCTCGCCGTCGCGCCGCTGCAGGTGTGGGGGCCGATGCGCGACAAGCTGCTGACCGACAAGCTGGCCGTCTTCACCAGCGCCACGCTGCGGCTGGGCGGCGACTTCGGCGCCGTGGCCGGCAGCTTCGGGCTCAAGCCGAGCGAGGACGTCGACCGCGCGGGTGGGCAGGAGCTCGAGCGCGACGAGGACACGCTGCCCTGGCGCGGGCTCGACGTGGGCAGCCCGTTCGACTACGGCCAGCAGGCCATCCTCTACGTCGCCCGCCACCTCCCGCCGCCCGGCCGCGACGGGCTCGGCGCCGCCCAGCTCGACGAGATCGTCGAGCTCGTCGACGCCTGCGAGGGCCGCGCGCTGGGCCTGTTCTCCAGCCGCCGCGCGGCCGAGGCCGCCGCCGACGCGGTCCGGGTGCGGCTGCCGCACCTGACCACGCTGGCCCAAGGCGACGCCCAGCTGCCCGAGCTGGCCCGGCAGTTCAAGGAGGACCCGCACACCGCGCTGTTCGGCACCCTCTCGCTCTGGCAGGGCCTCGACGTGCCCGGCGACACCTGCCAGCTGGTGCTCATCGACCGGATCCCGTTCCCGCGGCCCGACGACCCGCTGATGAGCGCCCGCCAGCGCGCGGCCGACAAGGCCGGCGGCAACGGCTTCATGCAGGTCGCCGCCACCCACGCCGCCCTGCTGCTGGCCCAGGGCGCCGGTCGCCTCATCCGCACCCACGCCGACCGCGGTGTGGTCGCGGTCCTCGACCCGCGGCTGGCCACGGCCCGCTACGGCCCCTTCCTCAAGGCCAGCCTGCCGCCGATGTGGACCACGACCGATCCCGCGGTGGTGCGCAAGGCCCTGGCCCGCCTGGCCGCGGCGGCACCCTCCGACGCGCGCTAGAAGAGCTCGACGCCGAGCCAGCGGGCGACCAGGCCCAGGTCGCGCTCGACGTCGGTCAGCGCCACGACCACCGAGCGGTCCCACTGCGGTGTCTCGCGCAGGTGGTCGACGAACGTGCTGAGCTCGCGCCAGCCGTCCTCGAGCTGCAGCACGACCAGGTGCGGGTCCACGCCGTCCACGACGGCCGTCGCGGCGGCGACGCTCTGCCGGGCCACCTCGAGCGACGGGGTGCGGAGCGCCGGCGCGGCCTCCCAGCGGTACGTCGCCCGTCCGAGCGCCTGGTGGGCCGCGTCTCCGGCCGCCACGCACGCGGTGGGCCGACCGGCCAGCTCGCAGGCCTCGACCAGCTCGCGCAGCGGCTCGGTGTCGGCGTCGGACCCGAAGCTGATCACGTAGCCCCGCCGGTCCGAGCGCCGCTCCGGCGCCAGTCCGGTCGGCCAGCGCGAGAACAGGTGGCCGCCGACCGTGCGCAGCTGCCGCCCCGCCGCGGGCGCGACGGCCCGGCCCAGATCGACGGTGTGGAGCGGCATGCCCCGACAACGCGCGCCTGGCAGCCGGGTCACGGCGACGTGCGCACTGGTCTAGAGCCGCGAGCGCCCTTGGGAGCACCGAGACGTCCCCGGAGCCGACGTGCTCCGGGACCGCGTGCCCGGCGCGGATGAGACCCTGGGGCATGGCCTACCGCGTCGTCGCGACCGCCGCCCTCACCCTGGCGCTGCTGGGCTCCGCGTGCGCGTCGAGCTCCTCGGAGCCGCCGGTCGAGAGCCGGGAGCCGGCTGCGCGGGCGGTGACGGCCGGGTCCTCGTCCGCGGCCCCGGTCCGCCCCGCCGCCGCGACCGCGACGCCGACCGCCGTACCCCCGGCCGCACGCGGGAAGACCCGCCTCAGTGGCTGCAACACCGACGGCGCGGCCCTGGAGGTCTGCTTCTCCTCACCGGCGACCAAGGGCGGCAGCGACCCGGCGGTGGTGCGCCGGTTCGTCGAGCTGTTCAACGCCGCGGGCGCCGGCGACTCGCTGCGCATCGCGATGTTCCGCTGGGACATCCCGGCGACGACCAAGGCGCTGGTGGCCGCGCAGCAGCGCGGCGCGCACGTGGAGATCGTGGCCGACGCCGACATGACCACCAAGGCGGCCGGGCGGGCGGTGATCGCCCAGATCGAGGCCGGCGACCCCGCGCCGGGCAACGTCGTGGTCTGCCAGGGCGCCTGTCTGCCGTGGCGGGGGAGCGGCCCGGCCCCGCCGTCGCAGGACGTCAACCACCTCAAGCTGCTGCTGGCCGACATCGACGGCCAGCGCTCGGTGGTGACCAGCTCGAGCAACTTCGAGGGGCGCCAGTACTCCCAGGTCAACAGCCTGGCCCGGGTCACCGACGACGGCTACTACGCCTTCGCGCTGGACTACTTCCAGCGCCTGCGCGCGCAGAGCTGGACCGTCGGCGGCCAGACGTGGGGCGACGCGCAGAAGACCTACGCCGGCCCACCGGCGGCGATGGTCTACCCGCGCAAGGGCGACATCGTGCTCAACACCCTCAAGCAGACGCACTGCGTGAAGGGCGCGCGCACCGTCGACATCATGGTCGCGGTCATCCAGCGCTACGACGTCCGCGCGCAGATCGGGCGGCTCTGGCGCGAGGGCTGCCAGCTGCGCATCGTCACCACCCGCGACCTGATCGAGAACTGGCTCCAGCGCCCGTTCCGGCTCCCGGGCGGGCAGAGCGTCGACATCGCCGACAACCTGGTGCGCACCATCGTGGCCCACGACAAGGTCTACGCGATCCACGCCAAGATCGGCGGCAAGGTGCAGTACGCCGTGGTCACGGGGACCAGCAACACCACCTGCGGCGGGCTGCTCTACAACGACGAGCTGATGTTGCGCCTCGAGGGCCAGTGGGCCTTCAGGGCCTACCGCGCCCACGTGAGCGACGCCTTCCGCCACGCCCACCAGTCCCGCGAGTCCGCGACCCCGGTCCAGGCCCGCTGCCACTGAAACGTCGCCCCACGCAGCAGCCGGCCCCGGTGACCGTGAGGTCACCGGGGCCGGCTGGTGTGTAGGTCAGCTGTCTCAGGCGGCCTTGACGGACACCCGGGAGCGCTGGTTGTCGAACACGGCCTTGCCGGAGCAGGAGACCGCGTTGCGCTGGTAACGACCGCACTGGCGGTACTTGGTGCTGGCGTTGACCAGGGTCACGTCCACCGACGTCACGCTCGGGTCGAAGGCCACCGTGGCCTTGCCCTTGCCCTTGCGGTTGACCTTGATGGCCTGGATGGAGAGCACCGCGCCGTTGGCGCCGTAGGCGACGTAGATCGCCTTGGAGCCGTGGGACTTCGGGGCCATCCGCAGCTTGACCTTCAGCGCCGAGGCGCCGCCACCGTTGGCGATGTTGAGCGTCGCGCTCGTGAGGTGGTCCAGGTTGAGCTTGCCCTTGGCGCCCTTGCCGCCGGCGAGCGTGACCGAGCCGGCAGCCGGCTTGATCGGGTAGTTCTGCTCGACGCCCTCGTCGAAGATCGGCGTGTGGGTGAGCCGCGTGGCCGCGGAGTAGTAGGTGAAGAAGTCCGCCAGCGACGTGCCGTTCTTCTTGAGCACCTTGTTGATGGCCTGCGTGGAGTAGAGGTTCTTGCGGCCCTTGGAGCTGTCGGCCGCCTCCCAGATCTTGAGGATCACGTTGGGCAGCAGACCGGTCTTCTCCGGGTAGGTGTTGCTCATCAGCCGGAAGAAGTTCCACACGCCGTACTGGAAGACGCCGGTGTCCTCGAACTTGTCCATCGACCGTCCGGGCGAGGTGATCGGGCTGCGGCGGAGGTACTGGACGTTGTCGTTGACGTCGTCGTACAGCTCGTCCTCGGCCCAGGTCGCGGTGGCCTCGAGCAGCCAGTCGTCGTCGAGTGCGTCGTAGGCGAACTGGGTCGCGTGGAAGTACTCGTGCGCCGCGGTGACCTGCAGGTTCTGCAGCGGGGTGTGGCTCGGGAAGCCGGCGTAGTCGTTGTCCAGGACGCAGTAGGCCCAGACGTCGTGGTGCCGCCCGCGCAGCCGCTGGTCGGTGGTGCAGTAGCCGTAGAGGCCCGGCTCGAGCGAGTCGAGGTAGATGTCGATGCGGTTGTCCCCGCCCTTGCCCTTGTCGGGCTTGGGCCGGCGGTAGCCCGACGCGGCGTAGGTGTTGGCGACGTTCTGCACCGTGGCCAGCGCGACGTTCTGGTCGAACGCCGCCGGGTTGAGCTCGGCCGGGTCGTAGTGCAGCAGGATGTTCTCGTCGCCCACCGTCGCCGGCTTGTCGGGCCGCTGGGCCAGCCGGTCGGCGGCCGCGCGGTCCGCGGGGGAGAGCGCGTCCTTGAGCATCCACAGCTTGCGCAGGGCCAGCGTCGCGTCGGGACGCTGGTTGGCCGGCGTGCTGGGGCTGAACGCCTTCTGGGCCTGGGCCAGGGCGGCCTTGGCGCGCCAGGTGCGGTCGTGCTTGACGGCCGGCTTGGCGACGCTCGCGGTCCGCGCGGCGGACGGAGCGGCCAGCGCGGGCGTGCTCAGCGTGGTGGCGACGAGCGCGAACGCCGCGGCCACCGCCGCCGTGAGCACGAGCGCCGGGTTGCGGCGCGCCCGTGAGGTCGTGGGCATGGGTTCTCCGAGTCTGTAGGGAAGGTCGACGAGGTCGTGTGGACCCTACCCCGGAAGACGGACACCGAGACCGTACGGTTGGGTGCTGGTCTGCAGCTGTCCTGGAGCCGTGACGCCGCGCGCCGACGCGCCGCTGCGGCCGGTCAGGGCAGGCGGCGCAGGACCGCGGTGACCTTGCCCAGGATCGAGGCGTGGGTGCCGTCGATCGGCTCGTACGCCGGGTTGTGCGGCAGCAGCCAGACCCGGCCGTCCTTGCGCTGGAAGGTCTTGACGGTCGCCTCGCCGTCGATGAGCGCGGCCACGATCTCGCCGTTCGACGCGGTCTGCTCGCGGCGCACGACCACGAAGTCGCCGTCGCAGATCGCCGCGTCGATCATCGACTCCCCGGCCACCTCGAGCATGAACAGCTCGCCGCTGCCCACCAGCTCCTGCGGCAGCGGGAAGACGGTCTCGAGGTTCTGCTCGGCCAGGATCGGGCCACCGGCCGCGATCCGACCCAGCATCGGCACGTAGGTCGCGGGCGGGACGGCGTCGCCGATCCCCGTCTCGTCGTACGGCGTCTCCTCGGCCGAGGAGACCGACTTGCGGGCGGCCATGACCTCGGGCAGGAACACCTCGAGCGCGCGCGGGCGGTGGGGGTCACGGCGCACGAAGCCCTTCTCCTCCAGCACCTTGAGCTGGTGGGCGACCGAGGAGGAGCTGGTCAGCCCGACCGCCTCGCCGATCTCGCGCATGCTCGGTGGGTAGCCGCGCTGCTCCATGAAGTCGCGCAGGTGCTCGAGGATGCGCTGCTGGCGCGCGGTGAGCCCCGTCGCGTCCGCGGGGCCGTCGGGGAGCTCGGTGACGGTGCCGCTGATGCCGCCGCCGGCAGCGGAGGAGCCGCCGCCCGGTCCAGGAGTCTGTCCAGCCATGCGCTGACCGTAGCGACGGCGTTGCCCGGTTTCAAACACCTGTTCGAACGGGCGTGTCGCTCGTGGCGGACCACGCCTCGCGCGAGGTGGCGCCCCGCGCCGCCTCTCACGTCGGGCGGGCGCGACACGCCGCTCGAACAGGTGTTTGAAATCGTTCGAACACCTGTTCTACGCTCGTACACGTGTTCGATCGACCGCTGGTCGGACCGGCGCCGCCGAGGACTGTCGGTGGTCGCCTCTACAACTGGACACAGCAACCGATCACCAGCAGCAGACCCCAGGCCGCGACCGTGGCCACTTCCCCAGGAGTCCCGACATGACCGCGATGACCTTCGACACCGTCCTCACCACCCGCCCGGCCCGCGCCGTGCGTCCGCGCTCCAGCGTGCGGCTGACCCGCCGCGGTCGACTGGTGGTCCTGGTCGCAGCGCTGGTCGTCGCGTTCGCCATCGGTGTCTTCGTCACCGCGGCCGGCTCGGTCGCGACCCAGGAGCCCGGCACGCCCGAGCCGACCCGCATCGTCCAGGTCGGCAGCGGCGACACCCTCTGGGCCATCGCCTCGGGGCTAGCCGACGACGGCGACGTGCGGGGCATGATGCAGCGCATCGAGCAGCTCAACGCGCTCGACGGCCCCACGCTCCAGGCGGGTCAGCGGCTGGTCGTCCCGGCCGAGTAGCCGCACCACACAGACTTCGTCAGCCGCTTCGACCCCGGCTGGCGGGCCGGGGAAGACAGGGGCGGAGCCACGTGGCTCCGCCCCTGCGGTCATTTCCGGGCACCATGACCCTCGTGGCCGGATCCTCAGGCACTCCGCTCGTGCGCAAGCTCGGCATCGGCGACGAGCACGTGGTCTTCCTCGACGGCGCCCCGCTCGACCTGGAGCTCGGGGACACCGGGGGAGCACACGTGGTGCACCGGCTCCCGCGCCGGGCGGACGTCACCTTGACCTTCCACACCTCGCGCGCGGCGCTGGGCCGCCGGCTCCCCGTCCTGTTCGAGCGGACCACGACCGCCGGGATGGTCTGGGTCTGCTGGCCGAAGAAGGCCGCCCAGAAGGCTCGCGGCATCGACAGCGACCTCGACGGCGACCAGGTGCGCCGACTCGGCCTCGCGCTGGGCTTCGTCGACGTCTTGGTCGCGGCCCTCGACGAGACCTGGTCCGGGCAGAAGTTCGTGCGCCGGCTGCGGGACCGGTGAGCGCCGCGGCGGACCGGACCTCAGTGCCGGTGCGGCCGCGCGTCCTTGCGGGTCGGCTGCTCGAGGACCCCGACCGCACGGAGCAGGGCGGTCAGCAGCCACAGGCAGCCGAAGAGGCAGACCACGGCGCCCACCGAGCACAGGACGAGGACCGTCCACCGGCCGGACTCGCCTCCACGCGCGTCGCGCCCGGCCCCGATGGCCAGCCACACCAGCACCACCCAGGCGAGCAGCGTCAGCAGCGAGCCGGCGCCGAGCAGGGCGAGGTCGGGCCGGAAGGTTCGCCGGGGCCGGGGTCCGCGCCGGGCGCCGCGCCGCGCGCCGCCGCTCGGGTCGCTCCCCGGGAGACCCTCCTGCCCTGCCACCGCGACATCATGACTTGCCCGGACCTGCCCGCGGCGGAGGCCACGCTGCCCTAGTCTGAGCGCGTGTCCAGGCCCTCGCAGGCGGCTGCGCCGGTCGAGCCGCAGGCGCCGCTGGGGCACCTGTCGCGGCTCGGCTTCGCGCTGCTGGGCGCCGGCGGGGTCGACGAGATCGCCACCAGCCTGTTCCGCGACCTGGGCGCCCTGCCCGGCGTGCGGCGGATCGGCTTCGCGCTGACCGAGGGCGGCGGACGCCGGCTGCGGTTCACCGCCAGTGACCGCGAGCTCGACGAGGGCCGGGCCGACTGGTGCCACATCGACGCCTACGACGACGTCCCGATCACGACGGTGGTCCGCACCGGCGAGCCGGTGCTGGGCGCGCGCCACGAGCTCGACCCGCGCTACGCCGAGTTCGTCCAGCGCCAGCCCGAGGACGTCCGCGCGATGGCCGTCGTCCCGCTGCCGGGCACCGGGTCGCCGATGGGCGGCATCGTGCTCTACCTCGACCGCGAGTGGAGCTTCGACGAGACCCAGCGGCAGCTGCTCGAGGCGACCGCGCGGCGTACGGCCGAGGCGGTGGACCGGGTCCGGCTGGCGGGCACGAGGCACGACGACGTCTGGGACGCCGACGACAACGGTGCGGTCACCGCACGGATGGTGCTGCACGGCGACACGCGCGCGCCGTCCGCGGCACGACGGTTCGTGCGCGACGTGCTGGTCGAGGCCGGTGCGTCCGAGGACCTCCTGTCCACCGCCGAGCTGTGCGTCTCCGAGCTGGTGACCAACGCCGTGCTCCACGCCGACAGCTCCTCGGAGCTGCGCGTCGTCCTCGACACCGCGCTGACCGTGTCGGTGCGAGACCGCGGCGGGCCCGCGCCGGAGGCGGCACCCGACGACGACCCCGACCCCCTGCGCGTGCACGGCCGCGGCCTCCAGCTGGTCGAGGCGCTGGCCGACCGCTGGGGCTCCGAGCGCGACGCCGTCGGCACGACGGTGTGGTTCGCCCTCGACCTGGCCGTCGACGAGGGGGCCGGAGCGGACTCCCTGGACGAGACGGGCTGAGCCCCTCTCAGAGGCTGATGACCACGCCGGCGATGGCGGCGTTGGCCAGGTTGGCCAGGGTGCCGGCCAGTAGCGCGCGGAGCCCGAGCTGGGCCACCCACGAGCGCCGCTCGGGGGCGAGCGAGCCGATGGTGCCGATCATGATCGCGATCGAGCCGAGGTTGGCGAAGCCGGCCAGAGCGAAGGTCACCACCGCCACGGTCACGGGGGAGACCGAGTCGACCTGCGGCCCGAAGTCGGCGTACGCCACGAACTCATTCAGCACGGTCTTCTGCCCGATCCACGAGCCGGCGTCCACCGCCTCGGACCACGGGACGCCGAGCAGCCAGGCGAGTGGCGCCAGGCACCAGCCGAGGAGCTTCTGGAAGGTCAGGTCGTCGGCGCCGAACCAGCCCCCGACCCCGCCGAGGATGCCGTTGGCCAGGGCGATGAAGGCGATGAACGCGATGAGCAGCGCCCCCACCGTGACCGCGATCTTGCCGCCCGCCAGCGCCCCGTTGCCCAGGGCGTCGATGGCGTTGCGCGAGTGCTCGTCCCTGACCTGGCGCACGTCGACCTGGTCGGCGTCGTCCTCGGCCACGCCCTCCGCCTCGTCGTCCGGGTCGGTCGGCGTGCTGTCGGGCCACATGATCTTGGCCATCAGCAGGGAGGCGGGTGCGTTCATGACCGTGGCCGCGAGGAGGTACTCCAGCGGGGCGCCGAGTAGCGAGTAGCCGACCAGCGTCGACCCGGCCGCGGCCGTGAAGCCGCCGACCATGACCGTGAAGAGCTGGCCCTTGCGCAGGCTGCGCAGCCACGGCGCGATCATCAGCGGCGCCTCGCTCTGCCCGAGGAAGATCACCACCGCCGCGAACGTCGCCTCGATCCGGCTGACCCGCAGCAGCCACGAGATCGCGCCGCCCACCACGAAGGTGAAGTACTGGATGACGCGCAGGTAGAACAGCAGCCCGATCAGCGCCCCGAGGAAGACGATGACCGGCAGCACCTGCAGCGCGAAGATCGTCTGGTCCTTCCCGCCGACCCCCGTCAGCGGGCCGAAGACGAACGTCGTGCCGTCCTCGGTGTAGCCGATCAGCGACTCCACGCGGTGCGACACCCACGCCATCGCGTCCTCGCCCGGCCCCCACCGCAGCACCAGCAGCGCGAACCCGATCTGCAGCGCCAGCGCGGCGCCCACCGTGCGCCAGGAGATCCCGCGCCGGTGCTTGGAGAAGGCCACGGCCACGAGCAGCACGAAGGCCAGCCCGAGCAGGCCGCGGAAGTCGCCCACGAGGGGGTGGTACCCCGTTGGGCCGGTGAACGCGCCACGCCTCGCGCGCCGGGTACCGCCGGCCCGTGGAGGTCCTGCCCGACGTCGTCGGCCCCGATCCGGTCATCGTCTTCTGCGGCATGGCCGGCGCCGAGAGCACCAAGCAGCGCGACCACTACTACGCCTCGCCGGGCAACAGCTTCTGGGAGTGCGCGCACCTCTCGGGGCTGACGCCGAGTCGCCTGCGGCCCCAGGACGACCACACCGTCCCCGCGCTCGGTCTCGGCCTCACCGACCTCGTCGGCCACTGGGACCACGACTTGAACCGAGGGTGGGTCGAGATCGAGCGCCTGGTCGCCGCCGTCGAGCGCTGGGATCCGGCCTTCCTCGCCTTCACGGCCAAGGGCACCGCGGCGTACGCCGCCCGCGCGCTCGGCCACCGCCCGCCCGGGCTGGGGCTCGCACCGTGGGGCATCGGGCGCTCCGAGGTCTTCGTGCTGCCGGGCACCAGCGGCGCCAACCAGCGCAAGGACTACGACGGCCGACCGAACCGGCTCGCGTGGTGGCAGGAGCTCGCGGCCATCGCCGCGCCCGAGCTCCAGGCGCGCCGCCCGCACTGACATTTGTCGTAGCGGACCGACCACGTCCGACCCTGCTGGCGAGCGCCCCGTCCTCCCTAGCGTCGTCTCATCGCCCAGAGCGGGCGGGGACGGAGGAGGAGACCATGTCTCAGCAGGTGCAGACCCCGGTGCAGCAGGGCGAGGTGCGCGCGGCGCAGCGCCGGTGGCGCGACGACGCGCCGGTGGCGGTGGCCGCGGGTGGGGTCGCGGCCGCTGGGTGGCTCGTGGCGACCCAGGTCGCCGGGATCGCGTTGCGGTTGGACTCAGGCGGGCCGTCGCGCGAGGTGGGACTCGCCTCGGTGGTGGTGACCGCCGTCGTCGTGGCGGTGGTCGGCGCCGCGCTGATGCGGGTGCTGGAACGCCACACCGAGCGGGCCTGGGCGGTCTGGGTGGCCGTGGCCGGGTCGGTCCTGGTCGTCTCGCTCACCGGGCCGCTCGGTGCGGCCACGCTCGGTGCCGGCGTCTGCCTGGCGCTGCTCCACCTCACGGTCGGCGCGGTCGTCATCGGTGGGCTCTGGCGCAGCCGGCGCCGCGGCGTAGCGTGAGCGCCGTGTCGGGCTGGCGCTGTGGGGCGTGGCGCCGCAACGCCGCGGTCCTCGTCTGGACCCCGCCGCTGCTCCTCGCGCCGGTCCTCGACCTGCACGGCTCGCCGGGGTCGGTGACCTTCCAGGTCGCGATGCTGACGGTCATCGCGGTCTCCGCGGTGACCCTGGGCCTCACCGGCGGTCCGCCGTGGCGCTCGCGCCTCGCCCCGTGGGCCCTCGCGACGCTCATCGGCGCGACCTTCGCCGGCGCCACCCACGGCAGCAGCCAGTGGCTGCCGACCTGGGTGCTGCTGGCCAACGCGCTGCCGGCGGCGCTGCGGGGGCGCTGGCTGGTGGGCGCCGTACCGGTCGCCACCGCGGCCTCGATGTGGGCGGCCTGGGCGGTCCGGCCGCACGACTCGGACCGGGTCGTGAGCGAGGGGATCGTGGTCCTCCTCGCCGGGGCGGCGAGCGCGGCGTTCGCGGCGCTGCTCGACACCATCGCCGAGCTGCGGCGTACCCGTCAGGAGCTGGCGCGGGTCGCGGTGGCCGAGGAGCGCGAGCGGTTCTCCCGCGACCTGCACGACCTGCTGGGGCACACGCTGTCGGTGATGGTGGTCAAGGCCCAGGCCGTGCGCCGGCTGGCCGCCCAGGACCCGGACGCGGCGGCCGGGCACGCCGCCGACATCGAGCAGATCGGACGACGCGCCCTGACCGAGGTCCGGCAGGCCGTCGACGCCATGCGGGAGCCGAGCCTGGCCGAGGAGCTGGACGGTGCGCAGCGGGCCCTGGACGCCGCCGGCATCACCACCTCGGTCGAGCGCTCGGCCACCGTCCCGGCCGGTCCGGCCGACGCGCTGCTCGCCTGGGTGGTGCGCGAGGGCGCCACCAACGTGCTGCGCCACTCCGGCGCGTCGTCGTGCCGCATCGCCGTGGCCGGCGAGGGCGACCGGCTCGCGGTGTCCATCGCCGACGACGGCGTCGGTGCCCCGATGGCGCCGGCGCTGCGCAGCGGCGGGCTCGACGGCCTCCGCGACCGCCTGGTCGCCGCGGGCGGAGAGCTCGTGGTGGAGCCGCAGGACGACGGGTTCCGGCTGGTGGCGACGGTGCCGGGGCCGCCCGCGTGATCCGGGTGCTGCTGGCCGAGGACCAGGCGATGATGCGCGGGGCCCTGGCCGTGCTCCTCGACCTCGAGGAGGACCTGGAGGTGGTCGCCCAGCTGGCCGACGGCGCCGAGATCGTGCCGACCGCCCTGCGCCTGCGCCCCGACGTCGCGCTGCTCGACATCGAGCTGCCCGGCCTCTCGGGGCTCGACGCCGCCGCCGCGCTCGCCCGCGAGCTCCCGTCGTGCCGGGTGGTCATCGTGACGACGTTCGGCCGGCCGGGCTACCTGCAGCGCGCGATGGCGGCGGGAGCGGTCGGCTTCCTGGTCAAGGACGGACCGGTCGAGGGGCTCGCCGAAGCGATCCGGCAGGTCGCCTCCGGCGCGACCGTCATCGATCCCGAGCTGGCCGGCCAGGCCCTGCGCACCCCGCCCAGCCCGCTTACCCCGCGCGAGCGCGACGCCCTGGCCGCGGCCGAGGACGGCGCCACCGTCGCCGACATCGCGGGCCGGCTGCACCTGTCGGAGAGCACGGTGCGCAACTACCTCTCCGACGCCATCGGCAAGACCGGCACCCGCAACAAGACCGAGGCGGCGCGGCACGCCCGCCGCCACGGCTGGCTCTGAGCACTCGGCTCAGACGTCAGCCCGGCGAGCCGGGCTCGGGGTCCGGGTCCTCCACGTCGGAGTCCTCGGGGCGGGGTTCCTCGCCGAACGGCGTGGGCGGGTCGGCGTCCTGGTCGTGGGCGCCGTCCGGGTTGCCGCCCGGCCCGCCGTTCGACTCACCACCCAGCTCGCCACTCATCGCCGCGTCGTGGTGGTCGTCGTCGTGGTCGTCGTGCACAGGATCCACAGGCTTCTCGCCCATCCGCCCGGGTACCCACGCCCCCTCGGACCACCCGTCGACACGCCGTTCGGCCCTGTCCAGACCGCCCCTGACCTGGGCAAACGTGATGACCTCGAACCGACGCGCCCGGGATCGGCGAACACCTTGCGCCCGGTCCGCTCGGCGCGTAGTCTCACCACAACATCTAGTACTTACAACGGTGTAGTTATCCACATCTAGTCCCCAGCCAGAGCCTCCCCGATCCCCAGGGAGGGGTGGAAGCCGCACAGGTCAGCCGTTGTTCTACACAGCGGAAGGCCCGTTATCCACACCCCACGCAGGGGTGTACGAACCGCGCCCGGAGCACCGAGAGGAGGGACCACGATGCACTGCCCGTTCTGCCGGCACACCGACACCAAGGTCCTCGACTCCCGGGTCGCGGAGGACGGCTGCTCCATCCGCCGCCGGCGCTCGTGCCAGTCGTGCGAGCAGCGGTTCACCACGCTGGAGCTCATGCAGCTCACGGTCCTCAAGCGCTCGGGCGCGACGGAGGCGTTCGACCGGGACAAGGCGATCCGCGGCGTGCGCAAGGCGTGCGGCGGCCGCCCGGTCTCGGAGGACGACCTGGCCCGGCTGGGCCAGCAGGTCGAGGACGCGCTGCGGGCCTCGGGCCAGGCGGAGTTCCCGGCCCACCAGATCGGCATGGCCATCCTCGAGCCGCTGCGCGAGCTCGACGACGTGGCCTTCCTGCGCTTCGCCAGCGTCTACAAGCAGTACGAGTCCGCCGAGGACTTCGAGATCGAGATCGCGAGCCTGCGCCGACACCGGTCCGAGCAGCTGGCCTCGATGCTCGACGGCGGCGAGCTCGAGCCCACCTCAGCCGGCAGCGGCTGACCCCAGACCGCCCGGGCGCGCCGTGGGGAAGCGACGCGTCCGGGCCACCAACAAGGCGCCCCCTCACTGTCCCTGCTTGGAGTGTCGGTGCCACCAGATTCACTGATCAGCAGGGACCAAACCCACACGAGTGCGACCAGGAGACACGGCATGACGGAGACGGTGAGCGGGGCAGCCCAGCAGGCGGAGAACGCCGGCAAGGGGCTGACGATCCCGCGCAGGTTCAGCACCGAGGGTGTGCACCCCTACGACGAGATCACCTGGGAGCGTCGCGACGTCGTCCAGACCAACTGGAAGACCGGCGAGACCGTCTTCGAGCAGCGCAGCGTGGAGTTCCCCGACTTCTGGTCGGTCAACGCCTCGACCATCGTCACCACGAAGTACTTCCGCGGCGCGCTCGGCACCGACGCCCGCGAGACCGGGCTCAAGCAGCTCATCGACCGCGTCGTGAAGACCTACCGCAAGGGCGGCGAGGACCACGACTACTTCGCGACCCCGGCCGACGCCGAGGTCTTCGAGCACGAGCTGACCTGGCTGCTCGTGCACCAGTACTTCTCCTTCAACAGCCCCGTGTGGTTCAACGTCGGCACCCAGTCGCCGCAGCAGGTCTCGGCCTGCTTCATCCTCTCCGTCGACGACTCGATGGACTCGATCCTCAACTGGTACAAGGAGGAGGGATTCATCTTCAAGGGCGGCTCCGGCGCCGGCCTCAACCTCTCCCGGATCCGCTCGTCCAAGGAGCTGCTGAGCAGCGGCGGCACGGCGTCCGGCCCGGTCTCCTTCATGCGCGGCGCCGACGCCTCCGCGGGCACCATCAAGTCCGGCGGCGCGACGCGCCGTGCGGCCAAGATGGTCGTCCTCGACGTCGACCACCCCGACATCGTGGAGTTCGTCGAGACCAAGGCGCGCGAGGAGGACAAAATCCGCGCCCTGCGCGACGCCGGCTTCGACATGGACCTCGGCGGCGCCGACATCACCTCGGTGCAGTACCAGAACGCCAACAACTCCGTGCGCGTGAGCGACGAGTTCATGCGCGCGGTCGAGGACGGCACGTCGTTCGGCCTGCGCGGTCGCAAGACCGGCGAGGTCATCGAGACCGTCGACGCCCGCGAGCTGTTCCGCAAGATCAGCAAGGCCGCCTGGGAGTGCGCCGACCCGGGCCTGCAGTACGACGACACGATCAACGACTGGCACACCAACCCCGAGACCGGCCGGATCACCGCGTCCAACCCGTGCTCGGAGTACATGTCGCTGGACAACTCCTCGTGCAACCTGGCCTCGCTCAACCTGCTCAAGTTCCTCAAGGACGACGACACCTTCGACGCCCCGCGCTTCGCCGAGGCCGTCGAGCTGATCATCACCGCGATGGACATCTCGATCTGCTTCGCCGACTTCCCGACCGAGCCGATCGGCCAGACCACCCGCGACTACCGCCAGCTCGGCATCGGCTACGCCAACCTCGGCGCGCTGCTCATGGCCATGGGCCTGGGCTACGACTCCGACGGTGGCCGCGCCATGGCCGCCGCCATCACCTCGCTGATGACCGGCACGTCGTACCGCCGTTCGGCCGAGCTCGCCTCGGTGGTCGGCCCGTACGCCGGCTACGCCCGCAACGCCGAGGCCCACCAGCGGGTCATGCGCAAGCACCAGGCCGCCAACGACACCGTGCGCACGATGGCCATCGCCGACAGCCAGGTGCACAAGCTGGCCACCGTCGAGTGGCAGAAGGTCGTCGACCTCGGCAAGGCCAACGGCTTCCGCAACGCCCAGGCCTCGGTGCTCGCCCCGACCGGGACCATCGGCTTCATGATGGACTGCGACACCACCGGCATCGAGCCTGACTTCAGCCTGGTCAAGTTCAAGAAGCTCGTCGGCGGCGGCTCCATGCAGATCGTCAACCAGACCATCCCGCGCGCCCTGCGCAAGCTCGGGTACGTCGACGAGCAGGTCGAGGCCATCGTCGACTACATCTCCGAGCACGGCCACGTCATCGACGCGCCCGGTCTGCGCCTGGAGCACTACGAGGTCTTCGACACCGCCATGGGGGCCCGCGCCCTCAAGCCGATGGGCCACGTGCGGATGATGGCCGCCTGCCAGCCGTTCCTCTCCGGCGCGATCTCCAAGACCGTCAACCTCCCGGAGACCGCCACCGTCGAGGAGATCGAGGAGGTCTACCTCCAGAGCTGGAAGCTCGGGCTCAAGGCCACCGCGATCTACCGCGACAACTGCAAGGTCGGCCAGCCCCTCTCCGACGGCAAGTCCGACTCGGCCAAGAAGGACCAGGGTCAGGCCACCGCCGCCCCGGCCGCGGCGGCCGAGCCCGAGGTCATCGAGAAGGTCGTCTACAAGCCGCTGCGCAAGCGTCTGCCCAAGAGCCGCGTCTCGCGCACCACCAGCTTCACGGTGGGTGGCGCCGAGGGCTACATGACCTCCGGTGCCCACGACGACGGCCAGCTCGGCGAGGTCTTCCTCAAGCTCGGCAAGCAGGGCTCGACCCTGGCCGGCGTGATGGACGCCTTCTCCATCGCGGTCTCCATCGGCCTGCAGTACGGCGTCCCGCTCGAGACCTACGTCTCCAAGTTCAGCAACCTGAGCTTCGAGCCGGCCGGCCTCACCGACGACGCCGACGTCCGGATGGCGAAGAGCATCATGGACTACATCTTCCGCCGCCTGGCCCTGGACTACCTGGACTTCGAGACCCGTCAGGGCCTGGGCGTCTTCAGCGCGGAGGAGCGCCAGCGCTACCTCGAGACCGGCAGCTACGAGCCCCTCGAGGCCCTCGGCTCCGCCTCCGAGGTGGTCGGTGACCTCTCCGCCCCGGACGCCGACACCGACGCGGCTGACGACGCCTCGATCGACATCACCGACGCCGTCGAGGCCGAGGTCGTGGAGACCAAGGACACCCACGGCAGCGAGGCCCGCGAGGTCCCCGCCACCGAGACCAAGCGGGCGGCCAAGACGTCGGCGGAGCTGCTCGAGCAGATCACCGGCACCGCGGTCGACTCCCCGCTGTGCATGACCTGCGGCACCAAGATGCGCCCGGCCGGCTCCTGCTACGTCTGCGAGGGCTGCGGCTCCACCTCGGGTTGCAGCTGAGGCTGACCGGCGCTCCCGAGCGCCACTGACGGAGCGGTGCGCTTCCGCAGCGCGCGAGCCCGACCACCGGCCCGGCCCACACCACGTGGGGCCGGGCCGGCGGCGTTTCCCGGGCCGACGACGAAGCCTCCACGCCGCGAGGGGGGCACCACCACGAGCGGCCGGGCCGTCCAGCGGCGGGTGCTGAGTCGTCGTCACAGACCGTGACGCGCGAGCGGCGTCCGGTGCCGGTCACCGTCGGACGTCGCGCGAGGACGACCGCCCACCGAGCGCCGCGGACCCCGGGCCGCGTCACGGGGGCGCGTCACGGGGGCGCGTCGCGCGGAGCGAGCCGCTCACGCAGGCGGCAGCACCAGGGTCCAGGCGAGCGCCTTGGCCGAGGAGATCCCCGAGGTGGCGCTGAGAGCGGCCGCCGTACCCGCGGGCACGTCGGCCTGCTCGCCGATCGCCACGGTCAGGAAGCCGCTCCCGCTGCCCGTGGTGGCGGCCCGCCCGGTCAGCGAGGACGGCAGCGCCCAGACGTGGGCGGCGGCGCCCTTGTCGACGTAGTAGCGCAGCACGGTCGACGCGGCCGTGGCGACGGTCGCGGCCGGGGCGGCGTGCGTGCCGGTCGCGGCGGCGGTCTCGACCCGGCTGACCAGCGCGGACGGCGCCCCGGCGCCGCTGTAAGCGACGACCGCGAGCCCGGCCTTCGTCGTCGCGTCGAACGTCAGCGGGAGACTGCTGCCGGCCTGCCCGGCGGTGGCGACCCGAGTGAACACCCACGACCGCACCTCGGTCCCGTCCGACACGGTGCTCAGCAGCGTCCAGCCCGCCGGAGTGGCGAGCGTGGCCGCACGGTTCGCCGAGACGAACAGCACCAGCTGATCACCGGACTGCACCGCGCTCGGAAGCGTGACCACGGGGCGGGCGGAGTTGGTGTCCACGGCGCTGGTGGACCGCCACTGCGGCCCGACCGGGGGCGGTGGTGCGTCCTCGACGACGACCTGCCGGGTCGCGCTGGCGGTGGCGCCGGAGTCGTCGGTCACCGTCAACGTCACGGTGTACGCACCGGGGGCGGTGTAGTCATGGCTGACGACGCGCCCGCTGCCGTCGGCGGTGTCGCCGAACGCCCAGCCGTAGGCGACCACGTCGCCGTCGGGGTCGCGTGAGGCGCTCGCGTCGAAGTCGCACGACATCGCGGTGCACGTCGCGGTGAACGAGGCCACAGGGTCCTGCGGAGGCGGCGGGCCGGACGAGACGAGCACCACGGAGTACTCCGCTCCGCCGCCCGCGGCCAGCACTGCCCCGCTCACACCGGGTACGACGACCGGGGTGCTGCGGTTGGTGGTCGTGCCGTCACCGACCTGCCCCGTCGAGTTGTTGCCCCACGCCATCAGCCGGCCGTCGGCGAGCACTGCCGTACCGGTGTCGCGGCCCGAGCCGATCGAGACGACGGACGAGAGGTTGCGGACCGAGACCGGCCGGGTGCGGTTGGTGGTGGTCCCGTCTCCGAGGTTGGCGCGGTAGTTGCGACCCCACGCGGCGACCGTGCCGTCGGCGCGTAGCGCGTAGGAGTGCTGCGCGCCCGCGATGACCTGGATGACTCCGCTCATCACCTGGACCGGCTGGGTGCGGTCGGTCGTCGTGCCGTCGCCGAGCTGGCCGTAGTCGTTGGAGCCCCAGGCCCACACGGTGCCGTCGCTCTTCAGCGCCAATCCGTGGTCTCGGCCCCCCGCCACGTCGACGACGCCGGTCAATGTGCCGACGCGCACCGGTGTCGTACGCCGCACGGTGGTGCCGTCGCCGAGCTGGCCCTCGTCGTTGCGGCCCCAGGCCACGACGGTGCCGCCGGAACGGATCGCGTAGCTCATGTCGCGTCCGGCGGCGATCGACACCGCATCGCTGAGCCCGACCACCGGGACCGGGCTCCGGCGCAGGGTGGTGGAGCCGTCGCCGAGCTGGCCGTCCGCGTTGAGCCCCCACGTCCGGACGGTGCCGTCGCCCATGAGAGCCAGGGACGAGTTGTGGCCGGTCTCCACGGCCTGGACGCCGGCCAGGCCCGGGACCTGCGTCGGTGTGGGCCGGTTCGCGGTGGTGCCGAGCCCGAGCTGGCCCTCACCGTTGCTGCCCCACACCCACACCGTGCGGTCGGCGCGCAGCGTGATGACGTGCTCGCGGCCGCCGTGCACGTCGATCACGTCGTCGAGCAGGGAGACGGGGCCCGGCGTGGGCCGCGCCGTCGTACCGCCGTCACCGAGCTCGCCGAACGAGTTGGCGCCCCACGTCCACGGCACCCCGCCAGAGTCGGCGAGGGTGGTCGTCGGCGCCGCCCCTTCGGCGAGCGCTGAGGGGCTGGCCTGAGCGAGCCCGGCCGTTCCGAGGGCGACCACGAGCACCGCCGCAGCGCCACCCCGCCATGCCACCACGACGCCGTCGGTCCGCATCGTCCAACGCTAGGCGGACGTGCGGCGTGGGGCACCACCCAAATCGGGGACGGGCGTCGCCCGGCAGGGACGACCCGCGTCGGTCGGCCGCTCATCGGGCTCGATCACCAGGATCCCGGGCACGCCGTCCCGGGTCGGGCTAGCCCGGTCGCGTGAGGCGATCCACAACTGGACCACGGATCTGCTACTTCTTCTGCGCGTGCTCGGAGCCCGCACGTACGGTCTGAGCGTCCACAGACAAGGAGGCCCGGATGGCAGAGCTGGCAGCGACGGACGTCGATCTGGTGATCGAACGGGCGTTGGCCGATCTGCCGTTCGACGACTGGCAGGTCGTCGACACCCGGGGCGCCGCGAAGGGGCTGCGCGCGGACTTCGTGGTCGTCGGCCCGCCCGGCGTGTTCGTCATCGAGTGCGGCGTGCCGCACGTCAAGGACCGGGCGCGCGCCAAGCAGCTGATGCGCCTGCTGGACGCCGCCCACGGCGTGGCCGACCTGGCCGGCGTACGCCGCGACGAGGTGCACCCCGTCCTCTGCCTCACCGGCGCCGAGCCCGAGGACTCCTGGAACCGCGGCGTCACCGTCTGCGGCACCGTCAACCTGGCCGACACGCTGGTCTTCAAGCGCGACCGGCTCGAGCGCGCCGAGGTCGTGGCCGCCGCCGCCACGCTCGACAAGGCCCTGCTGGCCGCGGCCGGCCGGGGCAAGCACCGGGCCTAGCTCGTCGCCTCTCTGCGGTCGCGCCACAGCCGGGCGATGCGCTCGGCGACCCGGCTATCTGCGCGTGCTCCGAGATGCGGAGCGGCAGCCACCGGCGACGATGACGTGATTCCCGATCACGAGGCGCGATGCCGGAAGCCCCCCCTGTCGAAGTTCAGGCTGCTACGACCACGAGCAGCGGCTCGTTCACGTCTCCGTCTGGGTCCAGGTCGAAGTCGAGCGGGGTGCCCGGCTCCACGGGCCAGGCGTTCTCGAGGTCGAGGGGCCACCTGCTCCATACGAGCTTCGAGCGATGCCGCGAGGCGAACGCCTCGTAGACCTGTCGCCCGAGCCGCTGCTTCTCCGCCGGAGATCGGATGCCGTCGTTAAGGCCCCACCCGATGTGCCCCAGGACGTAGCAACCGAAGGCCGTGAACTCCTCCTCCATGTCGTCCAGCGCCTGGGCGACGTCGGCATCGTCGGCGCTCACAGGACTGGGTTCCCGGCGAGCGGCACCTTGATGGGGCGGCTGGTGCCGTTGGAGATGACCGCGTAGGGGCCGGTGGTCAAAGGGTCCGGCCGCGAGCCCGGCGGGTAGCCATCCATCACCCTGATCTGGCGGCCGCGATGCGCCTCGTCGAGGTACTTCACGCCGACGCCCTCGGAGGTGGGTGCCACCGGCCAACCCTCGCACAGCGCCCGCACATCGGCCTTCGACAAGCCGCGCAGGTCTTGGGCATCGAGAAGCTCCGGTTGGCGGACGAGGGCGCGGAGCCGCTCGACGCGCGCGACCCGCTCCGCCTTGTACGTCGAGACCAGCGTCAACCGGGCGTTGCGGAACACCGCCAGCTCGCGCGTGACCTCGCCGAGCGTCGAGGTCGCGGCTCGCAGCGGCGCAGCGGCGGTGACCGCGAGCTCGCGCAGCGTCTCGAGGATCCGCAGGAACCGGGGCGCGGCGGCGGCGATGCGGGCCGCGTTGGCGGCGGTGGCGCCGGCGGTGGCGAGGCCGGCGGTGGCCAGGCCGAGGAGGAGGCCGGCGCCCTCGATGACGAGGGTGTCGCGGATGAGGTCGTGGACCAGGTCGAGGATCTCCTCGCGCTGGCGTTCGACGTGGGTGGCGTAGTCGTCGCAGGCCTGCGCCAGGTCGCGGCAGGAGTCGGCCACGGTGCGGCAGCGGCGGGCCATGGCGTGGGTGACGGCCAGGGCGGCGGGGACCTCGGGGGCGCGGAGGCGGTCGAGGGCGGTGGCGGCGGTGGCGCAGTAGAGGGCGTGGTCGTCCACGCTCAGGGCCGCCGCGCGCCAGGCCGAGGCGGCCGACCTCAACGTCGGCACGGACGCGTCGGGCCAGACGAACCCCTCGACGTGGTCGAGGATCCAGGCCGCCCAGTCCGGGAACGACGAGGAGTCCGCGCCGAGCACGGAGGGGAGCGAGGCGGGCAGGACGGCGACCGGGCCGGAGACGCAGTGGGCGCCGGTCCAGACGGTGCGCCCCGAGAGCACGGCGTGGGACTCGGCCCGGCCGTGGTTGTCCAGCGAGGTGGCGGCGAGGCGGCCGCAGGCGGCGAAGCCGTCGACGAGACCGAC
This sequence comes from Nocardioides anomalus, assembly GCF_011046535.1. Lineage (NCBI taxonomy): Bacteria > Bacillati > Actinomycetota > Actinomycetes > Propionibacteriales > Nocardioidaceae > Nocardioides > Nocardioides anomalus. The sequence continues at coordinate 189,714 of NZ_CP049257.1, forward strand.
GAGCGCCGCGAGGGCGGCGGCGGCCGCGGCGTCGTAGGCGGACGCGAAGGGCGCGGACGCCGACGAGTCGCCCGCCATGCCGCCGGTGCGGGCGAGGCGGGCGACGAGCGTGTCGTGGGTGCGGGCGGCGTCCTGGTTGGCGCGCTCGAAGGCCTCCGCGCCATCGACGTACGACCGGCTCTCGACGGCGATCACCGGACCGACTCCCAGTTGGCGGTGTTGGTGGCGGCGGCCTCGGCGTACGCCTCCGCGGCCAGGTGCACGGCGCGCCGCAGGGCGGTGAGCGCCTCGTGCATGTCGTCGTACGCCGCCGACCAGGCCCGGTGCGCGTCGAGGTGGGCGAGGGCCGCCTCGCCCTGCCAGAGCGCGTGCAGGCGCGCCACCCGCCAGCGCAGGTCGCCGACGACCTCGGACACCGACGACTCGACGGACGTCAGCGACTCGACCACCTCGCGGGCCCGCGCGAGGTCGACCGAGTAGGCGAAGGACGCACTCACAGCAGCGCGCCCAGTGAGGCGGAGACCGCGCCGTCCACGGCGCCCGCGTCGGACAAGAACAGCGAGAGCCCCTCGGCCAGCCCGGTCAGCGAGGACGCGACCCGGGCCGAGGAGTCGAGCCAGTCCTCCCACGCGTCGGCGAAGGCGGAGGCGGCGGCCCCGTGCCAGGAGTCCAGGAGCGCGTCCACCTCGCCGGCGGCCCGGGCGCGGGCCCCGCTCAGGTCCGAGCCGGCCCGCCGGACGTCGGCGACGCAGGCGTGGAACTCCGGTCGCGAGAACTCGATCGTCATGGGCACCACGCTGCCCCGGATCCGGGCCGCTGAGCGGGCGGGAGAGCAATCTGTGGAGAACGGGGTACTCGCACCAGATGGACCGTCGCCCCCTCGTCGCCGCCACCGCCGTCGCCGCCCTCGCCGCCGCGCTCGTCAGCCCGACCGCCGCCGCGCACGCGGAGAGACCCGAGAAGACGGGCAAGGGCTTCACCGAGGCCGACAAGGCCGGGTTCGGCACGGCGCGCGGCCGCGACAGCAAGGTGTGGTTCACCCTGCAGGGCGGCCGGGTCAGCGAGGTCTTCTACCCCGACCTCAGCACCCCGAGCGTGCGCACCCTCGAGCTGACCGTCACCGATCAGGGCAGGACGGACCAGCAGAGCAGCGACATGACCACGGTCGTGAGCCGCCCGGACGAGCGCAGCCTGCGGTTCACCCAGGTCAGCACGGACCGCGACGGCCACTACCGGGTCACCGAAGAGCTCGTCACCGACCCGGCCCGCAGCGCGGTGGTCATCCACGTGCGGCTGGAGTCCCTCGACGGTGCGGCGCACGAGCTCGGCGTGGAGTACGACCCGGCGCTCGGCAACGGCGGCGCCGGCGACCGCGGGCACAGCACCCAGCGCGTGCTCAAGGCCGAGGACGAGAAGGCCCGGGTGGCCAGCGCCCTCGTGGCCAGCCCGGCCCTGACCGAGGCGAAGGACGAGAAGAAGGGCGACCTCGTCCAGACCGCGACGCTCCCGACGACCGGCGGCGAGAGCACGATCAGCCTCGGCTTCGGCCGCAGCGACCAGGACGCCGCCCGCACGGCCAAGGCGGCGAGCGGCCAGCCGTGGGCGACCACGGCCGCGGCGTACGACCAGGGCTGGCACGACTACCTCGGCAGCCTCAAGCCGGTCCCGGCCAGCGCGCAGGCCATCACGCGGCAGTACGACGCGAGCGCGCTCGTCCTGGCCGCCGGCGAGGACAAGCGCAACCCGGGCGCCTTCGTGGCCAGCCCGTCCGTGCCCTGGGTCTGGGGCGACGAGATCAAGGACCTGAGCAGTCCGAGCGCGTCGTACCACGAGGTGTGGTCGCGCGACCTCTACCAGATCGGGACGGCTCTCTACGCCATGGGCGACACCGCGGCGGCCCAGCGCGCGGTCCGGTGGCTGTTCCGGACCCAGCAGAAGAAGGACGGCTCGTTCCCGCAGAACTCCGACACCGACGGCACCGAGGAGTGGACCGAGCTCCAGATGGACCAGGTCACGCTGCCCATCGCGCTCGCGCACCTGGTCGGCCAGACCGACGGGCGCACCTACCGCGGCATCAAGAAGGCGGTCCGCTTCCTGCTCCACTTCCGCGACGAGGAGACCGGCCGCAAGGCGCCGTACTCGCCGCAGGAGCGCTGGGAGAACCAGTCCGGCTACTCCCCGGCGACCATCGCGGCCCAGATCGACGGCCTGGTCACCGGTGCCGCGATCGCCCGCGACAAGGGCGACGCCAAGCTGGCCCGGCGCTGGGAGCGCACGGCCGACCGCTGGGCCCGCAAGGTCAAGGGCTGGACGATGACGACCAACGGCCCGCTCAGCGCCGCGCCGTACTTCGTGCGCGTGACCAAGGACGGCAAGCCCGACAAGGGCACGCGCTACGCCATCGGCGACGGCGGCCCGGCGCGCGCCGACCAGCGCCGCGTGGTGGACCCGAGCTTCCTGGACCTGGTCCGCTTCGGGATCCTCGACCCGCAGGACCCCGACGTCCTCAACTCGCTCGCCGTGGTCGACGGCGACCTCAAGGTCGACACCCCCAACGGCAGCTTCTGGCACCGGTTCTCCTTCGACGGCTACGGGGAGAAGGCGAACGGCGACGAGTGGGAGATCACCGACGACGGCAGCCGCGAGACCTTCGGGCGCGGCTGGCCGCTGCTGGCCGGCGAGCGCGGTGAGTACGCCGTGCAGGCGGGCCAGAGCGGCGCGCCGTACCTGCAGGCCATGGCCAACGCTGCCAGCGCGAGCGACATGATCGCCGAGCAGGTCTGGGACGGCCGGCCGCCGACCGACGCCGCGACCCACCTGGCGGGTGAGGGGACCCGCTCGGCCACGCCCCTGCTCTGGTCGCACGCGGTGCTCGTCCGGCTGGCCTGGACCATCCAGAACGGGCGCCCGGTGGACCAGCAGGCCGTCGTCGCGGACCGATATCCCCGATGAGGGGTACGCCGCGGGGGCGCTCGGTCCAGACCGGTGGTTTCGGGGACTACCACAAGCGGTAGGAGTTCGCTTGAGTTCGGACGAAGTTCTTGGGGGGTTCCAACTCATGCAGCTCTCGTGGAGTGATCCGCGCCTGTCCGTGGCCAGCGACACCCGTCGCACGGCGCGCTACCGCCTGCTCCAGTCCTGGTACCGCGAGCAGGTGCTCGGCGCCGGCTACGGCGAGTACCGCGTCAACGGCGGCACCCGTCCGCTCGGCAGCCTGCTGTCGCTGCGCGACGTCAAGGAGCGGCCCGGCGTCAACTTCCTGACGCTGACCGCAGCGGACTACGCCATGGAGCGCGCGGAGCTGGTGCAGGCCGCCGGGGGAGCGGTCGACCAGGCGCGCCTGGAACGCAACATGCTCTCCAGCCTGCCGATGGCCTTCTCGATCTTCGGCGAGCTGCGCGCGCAGCCCGACCGCGGTCTCGACGTGGTGCGCGCCTTCCTCGACCCGCACGCGGTCGCGGTCGACGTCATGGAGTGCGCGTGGCGCCCGGCGGTCGACGTGCTCGGCGACCGCTCCGGCTTCGACGCGGCCGTGGTGACCCGGCGTGCCGACGGGCGGCGGCACCTGGTCGGCGTCGAGGTGAAGTACACCGAGCAGTTCAACCACACCATCTACAACAGCGACGGCTACCGGCAGGTCCACGAGTACAGCGGGTGGTTCCACCCCGGCACGGCCCGCCCGCTCGTCGGCCCCGCCACCAACCAGCTCTGGCGCACCAGCCTGCTGGCCGCAGCCTGCGCCCAGCGTGGCGTCATGGGCGTGGAGTCGGCGTCCGTGGTCATCATGTGCCTGGGCGAGGACCCCGACGCCGCCCGCGCGCTGGCCGGCGTCAGCGCCGCGCTGCGCGACCCGTCCGAGCACTGCCGCATCGTGTCCCTGGAGTCGTTCGTGGCCGGCGTCCGTGAGGGCCTCGGGCCGCAGGCGCACTGGGCCGACGCGTTCGCCGGGCGCTACCTCGACCCGCCCTTCATCGAGGCCGAGATGCCCGACGACGACTCGGCCTCGCTGGAGCTCTAGGACGCAGGTCACCTTGTGTGCCCGCGATCGTCGGGCACTGTGGATGGGTCATGTCCGACCCCACCCCTGATTTCCCCAGACTCGACATCGACTGGGTCAAGACCCTGGCCGGTGCGCTGGCGGCGGTCACCACCGCCGTCCTGCTGTCGACCCTCGGCGCCGTCGGCACGCTCATCGGCGCCGCGCTCGGCAGCGTCGCAGCGACGGTCGGCAGCGCGTTGTACGCCCAGGGGCTGGCCCGCAGCCGGACCGCCGTACGCCGGGCCAGCGAGTCCGCGCGCCTGCGGCTCAGCCCCGAGGCCGAGGCCCGGGAGCAGCCCCGGCCGTGGTCCGAGCGGCTGCGCGGGCTGCCGTGGCGACGGGTCGCGCTCGTCGCGGGCGCCACGTTCGCGGTGGTGGTGGTCGCCCTGACCGCCTTCGAGGCCGTCGCCGGGCGCAGCGTCTCGTCGTACACCGGCGGCAGCGGTCGCGACCAGGGCACCACCCTCGGCGGCGTGACCGGCAACAGCGGTGGCGGCCGGCACCACCAGAGCCCGGAGCAGCAACCGACGAAGGGCCCGAGCGGCTCGGCCACGCCGAGCGAGGAGCCGTCCGCCAGCGAGGAGCCCTCGGACGAGCCCACGCCGACCCCGACGCCGAGCACGCCCGAGGAGCCGACCCCGACGCCCACCCCGACGCCCTCGCCGACCGGCTCGCCCACGGCGACGCCCACCGCGCCGAGCAGCAGCCCGACGCCGTGACCCCCCGCGAGCGCATCGCCGAGGAGCGCGAGCGCACCGAGGTGCGGCTGGCCCGGATGCGCAGCGACCACGAGGGGTTCGTCGAGGCCTCGCTCCACTCCAACGCCGACGACGAGCACGACCCCGAGGGCGCGACCATCGCCTTCGAGCGCTCCCAGGTCGCGACCCTCGCCCGCCAGCTGACCCACCAGCTCGCCGAGCTCGACGCGGCCCGGGAGCGCCTCGACGCCGGGACGTACGGCGCGTGCGAGCGCTGCGGGGCGCCGATCCCCGAGGGTCGCCTGGAGGCCCGTCCCGCGGCCCGGACGTGCGTGGCCTGCGCTCGCTAGTCTGAGCGGGGTGAGCCCCCGCACCGTCCTCGCCGCCACCGCCGCCGCCGCGCTCGTCGCCCTCACGGCCCCGCCCGCCCACGCGCTGCCGCCCACGTCGCGCAGCATCGAGGACCCCGTCGACAAGACCGCCGCCTACGACATCGTCGGCGTGAGCCTGCGCTCGGCCCCGACCAGCAAGCGCCCCGCGGTCGTCAAGGTCACCCACGACCGCCGGGTCGCCGCCGGCGACGCGGTTGACGTGTGGTTCGACCTCGACGGCGACAAGGTGCCCGACGTGCACCTGTCCGGCAGCGCCTTCTCGGAGTACGTCGTGCGCCGGGCCAAGTCCTTCACCGCCGACGGCAAGGACCTCTCCGAGCTCGACTGCGTGCGGCTGTCCATGGCCGGCACGACGTCCAAGATCCGGGTGTTCCCGGCCTGTCTGGGCGACCCGGTGGGCTTCGCCGTTGCGGTGAAGTCGTCGGTCGGCGGCGAGCCCGCCGCGACCGTGGACTGGGCGCCGGGGACCGAGCGGTTCACGAAGAAGGTCCTGGCCGCGCCGTTGTCCTGACGCGTCGTGGTCTGTGTCCTCCTCGCTCGGCGCGGTCCGCCCGGCCGACGAGCCGCTGCACCCGCGCGGCAGGGTCTGCTCGGCGCCCGCGAGGTGGGCCCCGACCGGCTCGAGGTCACCTGCGCCGTTGACGGCGGCCCGTTCCGCGCGTTCGGCGAGCTCGGTTCGCACCACGGCGACCAGCACGTCAGCTCCGACCCGGTGGCGCACACCCTGCCGAGGCTGGAGCAGTACGACGCGGCCCCCCCGGCTCCGCGGCCCGTCGCACGCCGCCGCCCGCTCCTCCCGCGGTGAGGGCTGACCTCCTCGACGCCCGCTTCGGGCGCCTCGTAGTGTTGGGCGAGTGGCCGAGGAGTACTGCGACCTCTGTGACCTGCCGCTGAGCACCTGCGTCCACGGGATGCCCAAGGCTCCGCCCCCGCCGCCGCCCTCACCCCGGGCGCCGCGGACCCGGTCGGCGTCGGCACCACGGAGCACGAGCGTGCGCACGAGTGCGCCGGCCTCGCGTCCGCCCAGCCGGGTCACCGACCAGGCCGCGTTCCGCCCCCACATCGTGCGCATCCTCAAGGCCGAGGGCAGCCTGGAGACCGAGGACATGCTCCTCGAGCTCGAGATGGCCATGGAGGACGACCTGCGCGAGCGCGACCGCCAGCCCACGCCGACCGGCGAGGTCCGCTGGCACCAGTCCGCGCGGACGGCGCGCAAGGAGATGATCGACGCCGGGCTCATGGCCGGCGGCAAGCCGGGCGTCTGGGAGCTGACCGACGCGGGCCGCGCGACCGCCTACTGAGCGCTCACCAGTACCTCACCCCGGTGTCCCACACCTCGATCTCCTCGCCCAGCCGCGCCCCGAGCCGCAGCTCGAGGTCGTCGCCGGACCAGAACTTGCCGGGGTCGTAGTAGTTCGAGGGCCGCGAGCCGTCCAGCAGCCCCATTGAGGTGTACGCCGACGCGACCACCTCCGCGCAGTAGGCCAGCTCGGCCGGCGCCCGCCGGTGCAGCCGGCCACGGGCCACGCGCCCGATCAGCCCCACGGTGGACGGGAACGGCAGGCCGTCCATCCGCGCGATCGTCGTGAGCAGCGCGTCCTCCATGGCCGGTGTGACCTCGACCGACAGCTGCCGCAGCCACCCGCGCTGCCCGTAGCGGTCGGTCCACTGCTTCACCGCCTCGCGCAGGTCGTGCAGCTGCACCCCGCGGTGGTGGTCGCCGGTCCACACGTCGCGCAGCCCCTTGCCGAGCTCCGCGTGCCACATCAGGGGCGGCAGGTCGTCGAGCACCACCGCCATCCCCACGTGGTTGACCGGCGCGTTGGTGAGCGCCCGGATCGCGTGGTCGGCGATCGAGTCGCCACGGAAGAGCCAGATGTCGCCGGTCCGGGTCAGCTCGACCGCCTCGTCGAGGTCGATGCGCGAGTCGGCCATGGCACGATTCTGGCGTGAAGCTCTGGAAGTGGCTCGGCCTGGCCGGGCTCGCCGGCGTGGCGGCCACCGGTGCGGTCATCGCCCGCGACCAGCGCCAGCGCTCCCAGCTGACCCCGGAGGACGTGCGCACCCGCCTCCACGAGCGGCTCGAGAAGGGCGCCGGGAAGGGCACGACCGACGGCGGTGCGTGACGTCCCCGCGGTCTTCCTCACCGCCGGCCGGCTGCTCGTCCGGCACTGGCCGGCGCTGCTCGCGCTGAGCTTCCTCGGCGCCGCGGTGCGCGTGGCCGCGGTCTGGCTGGCCGTCCAGGTCAGCGACGTGCAGACCCAGCTGGCCCAGTTCCTGCTCCTCGTCGCGCCGCTGGGCTACCTGTTGCCGATGGTCGCGATGCTGCGGATCTGCCGCACCTCGCTGCCGACCCTGGCCGCGGTGGACGAGATCGTCGAGGAGGCGCCGACCGAAGGCCGCGATGTCCGGCTGGTCGACGTGGCCGTCAGCGCGCTGGTCCCGTTCCTGGCCGTCTACACGGCGTACGGCCTGCTGGACGCCGACATCTTCCGCTTCCGCAACAGCGCGGCCGCCGACATCCTCTTCACCGGGCTGGGCGGCGGCGCCACCGGAGGGCCTGGCACGACCGCGGCCCGGCTGGGCATCTACTCCCTCCAGGTCGCGCTGCTGATCGTGGCCGGCGCCTGGCTGCTGCGCTACGCGCTGGGCCGCGCCGAGCGCCGCTGGAAGCTGACCGCGCTGGCCTACGTCGGCGCGCTCGTCGAGCTCTACTACACCGTCCAGCTGGCCAGTCAGGTCGTGGTCATCAGGGTCGAGGGCGGCGCCTGGATCGAGGACCGCGTCGCCTACCAGTGGTGGACCGACGCCTACGACTGGGTGGTGGACGCGCTCGGTCCGGTCGCCGGGGCGTTCACGGCGGTGGCCGGCCTGGTCGAGGACGTCGTCAGCTCGCTGGACGCCGTCGTCCTGGTCCCGGTCGCCTGGCTCGCCCTCGCCGCGGTGGTGCTCGGGTTCAAGCTGGTCGAGCAGGACGAGGCCGAGACCGGCCCCCAGGGGCTGCTGCGGGCGCTGTGGGCCGACGTCAAGGAGCGGTTCTCGGCCCTGGTCGACGGCGTCCGCCTGCTCGGCAGCGCCGGACTGGTGCCGATGCTGCTGTTCAGCCTGGGGTTCATCACCATCACCCGGCTCCCCGCGCTGCTTCACGAAGGCGTGCGCGCGGTGGTGGGGCCGCAGCCGTTCCAGACGTGGTACGCCTTCGGGCCCTACGAGCTCGCCGCCGGCTTCGCGCTCTCGCTCGCGCTGACCGCGCCCCTGCTGGCCGCGGCCGTCGACTGGCTGGTCAGGGCACGCGCAGGTCGACGTGGTCAGGTGTCTCCCAGTACACCCACACCTCGCTGATCTGGGTGTCCTCCGGAACCAGCACGACCGGGTTGGTGGTCCACGACGCCGGGCGCTCGGGCTCGCCCTCGGGGCCGGTGGTCGGTCGCTCGTCGGCGCCCGGGCTCGGCGCCTCCGGACCGCCCTGCTCGAACGGCGTGCAGGCGTCGGTGGTGTCGGCCTCGAAGCGCCGGCCGTCCTCGTCGACCAGCGCCAGCGTGCAGCCGCGCAGCTGCTGGTCGGGCTCGGCGCGCCAGTCCAGGCGGACGGTGACCGCGCGCAGCCCGTCCGGCGGTGGGGCGGGTGTCCCGTCCTCCCAGTAGGGGTAGAGGGGCGTGTCGCCCACCGCGTCCAGGCGCACCCGGTAGGTCCGGCTGGTCGGGCCGACCGGGTCGGTGTACTCGTCGTGGACCTCGACCCAGGTGTGCGCCGAGCCCTCGGCGATCCGGTGGTGCAGGCCCGCGTCGTACCAGTTGTCCTTGACGTTGTACGACGACGCCGCGGCCGCTCCGGCCACGCAGAAGGGGAGCGCCGCCAGCCAGACGCGGTTCGTGCGCCACCAGCCGCTCACGAGTCCACCTGCGTCAGGGTGATCTCCTGCAGCTCGATCGGCCGGTCGCTGTCCTTCTCCTGGCCGTACGCCGTCGTCGTCTCGGCCCAGTCCTCCGCGTCGGCCCGGGAGATGCCCAGGTCCACGTCGGCCATGGCGTCCCCGCGGGTGGTGTCGTAGATGTCGGAGCCGCGGGCCATCCGCAGGCGGAGCCCGGCCAGGGCGGTCTTCGGGACGTCGAAGCAGAACATGGCGTAGTCCGGGACCGCGGCCTTCGCCCCGGTCGGGCCCGCGCAGTCGGCCTTGGCGGAGCGGAGGAACACCCGGCCGCGGTCGTCGACGAGGTGCACGTCGAGGAAGCTCTCGGCCTCCCGGGTCGCGGTCACCTTAGTCACCACGACCACGAAGACGCCGCCGGCGATGCGGGCCAGCTCGGTCTTGTCCGTCGGGGCGATGTACTGCGCCGGCTCCACGTCGGTGACCTCGACGTCGGCGTAGTCCAGGTGCACCGGCTCGCCGACGGTGCCGCTGCGCAGGAACGGGTCGGTGTTGACCTCGTTGATGTCCAGCTCGGAGGTGACCAGGTGGCCCACCCAGAGCGAGGCGGCGAGGACCACCGCCCCGGTCAGCCGGCCGCCGATCACGCCTCGCCCACCTCGATCGGGACGTGGCCGCGCGCCAGCGCCTGGTCGTCGAAGACCCACCGCTCCGGGTCCAGGGTCTGCGGGTCGACCTCGAGGTAGTCGTAGCCCGAGACCTCGAGGACGACGCCGTCCAGGTCGGTGTCGGTCTCCTGGCGCAGCACGACCGCGTAGTCGTAGGTCTGGCCCGGGTTGATGAACTCGCCGCCCGGGACCTCGGTCGCGTCGTTCACGTCGTAGACGTGCCGGACGGGCTCGGAGTCGCCGGGCCAGGGGATGACCCCGGTGTGCTCCCCGCCGATGGCGTTCCACGAGAGCTTGGCGAACTCCGCGCGATCGGTGTGGTTGGTGACGGTCATCCGGATGACCAGCAGCCGCGAGCCCGGCACGCCGCCCTCGACCGGCGGCAGCGACTCGAGCTGCCGGACCCGGGTGAGGGTGATGTAGTAGGGGCCGGTGTCGATCTTCTGACCGAGCTCCAGCGTGGCCACGTCGGCGTCCTGGGCCGAGCTGAGCCCGCCGAACGGCGCGGTGAGCAGGACCAGCACGGCCGCCAGCACCCCGACCCGCTGGGTGCCGGACCGGCGGGCCACGAACTCGCGGACCCGCTGGCGCCGGGGAGGCGGCCCCGAGGTCAACTGCTCGGCCGCCCGCTCGGTCACCCCCGCATGCTAGGACGCCTCTGCCCGCGTGCCACACGATCCGGGTGTCCGTGCCCCGTCGTAGGTTCGTCGGCGTGGACCTGCGCGACGCCTTCGCGATGGCGGAGTACCTCCTCGAGGTGCACGGCCTGGACGACTGGGAGGTCGCCTACGACAACGCCAAGCTGCGGGCGGGGATCTGCCGGTTCTCCGACAGGGTGCTGGGGCTCAGCGCGCCGCTGACCGCCGTGCACGACGAGGCCGACGTGCGCGACACGATCCTGCACGAGGTCGCGCACGCGCTGGTCGGGCCGCGGCACGGCCACGACGCGGTGTGGCGCGCGCGGGCGAAGGCCATCGGCTGCTCGGGGGAGCGGTGCGTGTCCGCCGAGTCGCCGCGGGTGCAGGCGGCGTGGCTAGGCACGTGCTCGGCCGGGCACACCCTCGAGCGGCACCGGCGCCCCGAGCGGGTGCTGACGTGCGGGCTGTGCTCGTCGCGCTTCGACCTGGACCACGTCTACGCCTGGACCCACCGTGGCCGCCCGGCGGTGCTGCACCCCAACTACGAGGCCGAGCTGGCCCGGCTGCGCGAGGGCCGGCGCACCGTGCTGCTGCCGGTGGGCGCGCGGGCGCGGGTGACGGTGGAGGGTGAGCACCACGGCGTCGTCGGGCGGGTCGCCAAGCGCGGGCGGACGTCGTACCACCTGCGGGTCGGGCGCCTGCTGCTGCGCGTCCCGTTCGCGTGGGTCGAGCCTGCGTGACCTCGGCGCCCCACCGTCGTTGATCTGGGCAACGGACGCGGTCACCCGCGCCGGCGGTCCTCGTCATCGGGGAAGTGTGGACGTGCGCCTCGGCCTCTCTCGGGCAGGTCGAGCCAGGCCCGCGCTGGGACCGCCCGCGGGGCCGGTCCGGACCCCCCTTCTGTGCTACTCACCGCTGGGGGTGGTGTCCACTACGTTGCTGCCGTGACCTCGCCCGACGAGCGCGCCAGCGGCAGAGCGCGCGACGACGCCATCAAGCTGGTCGACGACGCACTCAGATCCGGCCGCATCGTCCAGGCCGACCACGACATGCGCGTGGCCCAGCTGCGCCAGGCGCTGACCATGCAGGAGCTCGACCTGCAGACCCGCGACCTGCAGCTGGCGTCCGCCCCGGTCACGGCGCCGCCGGCGGTCAGCGTCGGCGCGCCGCAGACGCCGGTCCCGGCCGCGCCGGCGCCGGCCCAGCCGCAGCAGCCGTGGCCGCTGGTCAACTACGGTCCCGGCTCCGGTGAGGCTCCCGAGATCGCCCAGCTGGCGAGCAAGGGCGGCAAGGCCATCGGCGGGATCGTCGCGCTGGTCGTGCTGCTGTCGATCGTGGTGCCGGTGGCCGGCGCGATCATCGCGTTCGTCAGCGCGCGCGACTCCCTGCCCGACTTCGGCAGCGCCGGCCCGACCGACGAGACGACGTACCTCCCCGGCCAGGCGCCCGGCGACGGCGGCGTCAACGTGCACACCGTCGAGGGCTACGACGCGATGGTCGACGCGCTCAAGGACGAGACCGGCGCGAGCTACACGTTCACGACGGCGATCTACCCGCGCTACGCCGTGCTCGAGGTGCCGACCGGGGTCAACGAGCGCTACGAGTCCTGGTACTGGGACGGCGAGACCCTCTCGCGCAACGACTCGCGCGGCAGCAGCAGCGAGGCGCAGGTCGACCTCAGCCTGGTCGACCCCCAGACGATCGTCGACCTGCTCACCACCGTCCGCGCCCGCGTCGAGGACCCGACGAGCTGGTACGCCATCGTCAGCGGCGTCGACCCGACCGGCCCGACCATCAGCGCCTACGCCAGCAACGACTTCTCGGAGACGACCTACGTCGTGGCGCACCTCGACGGCACGATCGTCTACGACTCGGACGCGGCGCAGTAGGAATCCCCGGACGGCTCGCGCTGTTGGGCTGGTCATGAGCGACAGGCCACGGCTGATCCCCGACGAGAGCCACCCCATCTCCGTCACCCCCACCGGTTCGAGGGTCGTCGTGACCCGCGGCGACCACGTCGTCGCCGACACGACCCGGGCGCTGACGCTGCAGGAGGCGTCCTACCCGCCCGTTCAGTACGTCCCCCTCGACGACGTCGACCCGGCCGTGCTCGAGCGGACCGACCACGCGACGTACTGCCCCTACAAGGGCGAGGCCGGCTACTACTCGCTGGTCGTCGACGGCGAGCGCGCCGACAACGCGGTGTGGACCTACGAGGCGCCGTACGACGCCGTGGACCAGATCGCGGGCCACGTCGCGTTCTACCCCGACCAGGTCTCGATCAGCGTCGACTGACCCTTTCGGGTACTGCCCGCCCATGACCGACCCGATCGTGGTCATGGGCGTCTCCGGCTCGGGCAAGTCGACCGTCGGTGCGGCCCTGGCCGGACGGCTGCGCGTGCCCTTCGAGGACGCCGACGACCTCCACCCGCCCGAGAACGTCGCCAAGATGTCGCGGGGCGACGCCCTGGACGACTCCGACCGCTGGCCCTGGCTCGAGCGGATCGGTGAGTGGCTGGCCGACCACGAGGGCGGCGGGGTCATCGCGTGCTCGGCGCTCAAGCGCAAGTACCGCGACCAGCTGCGCCACCACTGCTCCTCGGTGGTCTTCCTGCACCTCGAGGGCGGTCGTGACGTCATCGAGAAGCGGCAGGCCTCGCGCCCGGGCCACTTCATGCCCGCGTCGCTGCTGACGTCGCAGTTCGAGACCCTCGAGCCGCTCGCGCCCGACGAGGGCGGCTACGTCCTCGACGTGTCCGGCAGCATCGACGAGATCGTCGAGCAGTACGTCGTCCAGAGTCGCCTGGAGGAGGAGTCATGACGCCGTTCATCATCGCTCTGGCCGACGACCTGCCGGAGCCGGTCGCACCGGGATGGCAGCTGATCACGGGCACGCTGGTGGCCATCGCGCTGCTGGTCGTGCTCATCACCGTGGTGAAGCTCAACCCGTTCCTCGCCCTGATCCTCGGCGCGCTCGTGGTCGGGGTGATCGCGGGGGAGAACCTCCTCGACGTGCTCGACTCGTTCAGCGGGGGCTTCGGCGACACCGCCGCGGGGGTGGGCGTGCTGATCGCGCTCGGCGCGATCTTCGCCAAGCTGCTGGCCGAGTCCGGCGGGGCCGACCAGGTCGTCGACACCATCGTCGGGCGCGCCTCGCCCCGGGCGCTCCCGTGGGCGATGGCGCTGGTCGGCGCGGTGATCGGGCTGCCGATGTTCTTCGAGATCGGCCTGGTGCTGCTGATGCCGGTCATCTACCTGGTGGCCCGGCGGGCCCAGATGTCGGTCATCACCATCGGGATCCCGGCGCTGGCCGGCCTGTCGGCGATGCACGGGTTCGTGCCGCCGCACCCCGGCCCGGTCACCGCGATCGACCTGGTCGGCGCGGACCTCGGGGTGACGCTGGGGCTGGGCCTGCTGGTCGCCGTACCGACGGTGATCGTGGCCGGTCCGCTGTTCGGTGCGCTGGCCGGACGGTGGGTGCAGGTGGAGGCGCCGTCGACGTTCGGCGACGGCGACCGCGAGCCGGTGCCGGCCGAGCGTCGGCCGTCGTTCGGCACCACGATCGGCACGATCCTGCTGCCGGTGGTGCTGATGCTGGCCAAGTCGGTCGCCGACATCGTCATCGACGACCCCGAGGACACCGTGCAGCAGGTCTTCGACGTGGTCGGCGAGCCGTTCGTGGCCCTGCTGATCGGCGTCCTGGTCGCGCTGGTGACCTTCGGCATCCGCGTCGGCATGTCGCGCGACACGCTGTCGGGGACGGTCACCGCGTCGCTGCCGCCGATCGCCGGCATCCTGCTCATCGTCGCGGCCGGCGGTGGCTTCAAGCAGGTGCTGGTCGACAGTGGCGTGGGGACGCTGCTGGCCGACTGGGCGCGCGACGCCAACGTCTCGGTGCTGCTGCTGGCCTGGGTGCTCGCCGTGCTCATCCGGCTGGCCACGGGCTCGGCCACGATCGCCACGATCACCGCGTCCTCGCTGGTCATCGATCTGGTCTCCGGCATGTCGACCTCGGAGGTCTCGCTGGTCGTGCTGGCCATCGGCGCCGGGTCGGTGTTCTTCTCCCACGTCAACGACGCGGGCTTCTGGCTGGTCAACCAGTACTTCGGGCTGACCGTCGGTCAGACCATCAAGACCTGGTCGCTGATGGAGACGGTGCTGTCGGTCTCCGGCCTGGGCTTCGTGCTCCTGGTCTCACTGGTCGTCTAGCCGGTAGACGTACCGGCTGGACGGCACCAGGTCGATGTCGCGGTCGAAGCCGATCCTGGCCACGCTGGCCATCAGGGTGTCCAGCCTGCGCTGCAGCTCCCGGTCGTCGCCGCCGCTGCCGTAGAAGGCGTGGATGTCGGTCATGCCCGCGGTGGGGAACAGCTCCTCGACGAGGGCGTCCACTCGTCGTGGGGCGTTCGGCGTCAGCGCTCGGGTCACGACGTTCTGCACGTAGCCGGTGCTGGCCTGGGTCGCGAGCGCGACGGGCGTGTGCTCGACCAGCCAGCGGTGCAGCCAGACGTCGCGGTCCAGGTCGTCGGGCTTCGTGAGCACGGCGACGTTGGCCAGGGCGTCGGCGCGGACGCCGTCCACGGTCGCCGGCGGCTCGAGCGGGCGACGCTCGTCGACCTCCCAGCCGGCGAGCCGCTCGATCTCCTCGGCCAGGACGCGCGTCGGCTCGTCGGTGTCGGCCCAGACGGTGACGACGGCTCGGACGGGGTCGGCGCCGGTGCTCAGGCGCATCGCGGGGGCGACGTCCTCGTCGTCGAGGTTGAGCTGGAGGCGCGTCGCGCCGGCGCCGGCCAGTCGCCTCTGCAGCCGCTCGTCACGAAGGGTGTCGGGTGCGACGCCCCAGGCGGCGTACATCAGCTTCACGGGCCCGAACCTAGCCACCTGGCGTCCACAGGTGTCCCTGTCGGGGGCGGTCGTCCCCAGGGCGCTCGCCGCTGTCCGGCGGCTGTCGGTGCCGGTGGGGAGGGTCGTGGTGTCCCTGCGAGAGGAGGACTCGTGCTCCACCCCGATGACCAGTCCCAGGTCGTGTCCGTCGCCCCACCCCTGACCGCGTCCGAGGTCGAGGTGGTGGCCGGCTTGGCCGGCGTGGGCGCTGGCCCGCGGCGGGTGTGGCCCGGGCAGCCCGGCCGGCGCTCGCCGTGGCTGCCGTGTGCGGGCGGCTGCTGCCTGGTCGCCGAGGCGCGACCCGGCGGCGACCCGGCGGGGTGGCTGCGGTTCCTGGTGCGCGAGGTGCTGGCGCCGGTGGCCCGCGACGCGCTCGCGCGGGCCGAGCGGATCGGGCTGCCGGGTGGCCACCGGGTGGACGGGGAGGTGCTGCTCGGCGGCCTGGGCGGGCCGCGCCTGCTGGTGGCGGCCGGCCGGCGGGTGCGGGTGGCGCCGCTCGACGACGACCTGCTGCCCCTCGCCGCGCCGCGTCGACGACACCGGGGGGAGGTGGTGCAGCTGGCCGGTCACCCGACAACTGAAGAGCGGAGGCGGCGTCAGAGCACCGAGCGGTAGACCTCGACGGTCCGGTCCGCGATCGCGGCCCAGCTGAAGTCCTCGATGGCCCGGCGCCGTCCGGCCCGTCCGAGCTCGTGCGCGCGGTCGGGGTCGCTGACGACCTCGGTCAGGGCGGCGGCGAAGTCCGCGACGTAGCGGTCCGGGTCCAGCGGCGTGCCCGTGCCGTCGGTGGCCTGGTCGATGGGGACCAGGCGCCCGGTGGCCTCGGCGCCGGCCGCGCCGAGCCCGGAGTGCGCGTCGACGACGACCTCGGGGATGCCCCCGGTCGCCGTGGCCACGACCGCCGTCTCGCACGCCATCGCCTCGAGGTTCACAATGCCCAGTGGCTCGTAGATCGACGGGCAGGCGAAGGCCGTGGCGCCGGTCAGCAGCGCGACGACGTCGGCGCGGGGCAGCATGTCGGCGATCCACGCCACGCCGCTGCGGGTCTGGCGCAGGCCGTCGACGAGGCCGACCACCTCGGCCTCGATCTCGGGGGTGTCGGGCGCGCCGGCGCACAGCACGACCTGCACCTCGGGCGGGAGCTCGGCGACGGCGCGCAGGAACAGCGGCAGGCCCTTCTGCCGCGTGATCCGCCCGACGAAGACCACCGACGGCCGGTCGGGGTCGACGCCGAGCTCGCGGACCCGGTCGGGGTTCGGGGCGGGACGCCAGAGCTCGGTGTCGATGCCGTTGTGCACGACGTGCACCCGGTCGGGGTCGACGGCGGGGTAGGAGCGGAGCACGTCCTCGCGCATGGCCGCGGAGACGGCGATGACCGCGGCCGCGGCCTCGTAGGCCGTCCGCTCGACCCACGAGGACACGGCGTACCCACCGCCGAGCTGCTCGGCCTTCCACGGGCGCATGGGCTCGAGCGAGTGGGCGGTGACCACGTGCGGCACGCCGTGCAGCAGGCCGGCCAGGTGGCCGGCGAGGTTGGCGTACCACGTGTGGGAGTGCACGAGGTCGGTGCCCGCGCAGCCGTCGGCGATGGCCAGGTCGACACCGAGGGTCCGCAGCGCCGCGTTGGCGCCGGCGAGCTCGGCCAGGTCGGCGTACGACGCCGTCCCGGCCTCGTCGCGGGGTGCGCCGAAGGCGTGCACGCGGGTCTCGAGGTCGTCGCGGGCCCGCAGCGCGCGGACCAGCTCGGCGACGTGCACGCCAGCGCCGCCGTAGATCTCGGGCGGGTACTCCTTGCTCAGGACGTCGACACGCACGGGCGTGACGCTACTCCGCGCCGACCGCGGGCCGGCCGTGGTCAGCGGGTGGCGGTGCGGGCGCCCGCGCTGCTGGCCTGGTCCTCGCCGGCGGCCCGGGTGCTGAGCAGGGCCGAGACGGCGAGGGCGAGTCCGAGCACGAGGATGACGGCGATCCGCCAGGCCGGGACGGTCATGCCACCGACCCTGGCACGACCGGCGTCCCGGCGGGCGAGAACGCGGCAATCCGCGGGCTGACCTGGGCTGACCTGGGCTGACCTGAGCGGGGCGCGGGGCTACGGTGACCACGTGACCGTCAAGCGACCGAAGGTGCTCGCGATCGTCCTGGCCGGTGGGGAGGGCAAGCGGCTGATGCCGCTGACGGCCGACCGGGCCAAGCCGGCGGTGCCGTTCGCGGGGATCTACCGGCTCATCGACTTCGCGCTCTCCAACGTCGTGAACTCCGGCTACCTGCAGATCGTCGTGCTGACGCAGTACAAGTCGCACAGCCTGGACCGGCACGTGACCCAGACCTGGCGGATGTCGACGATGCTCGGCAACTACGTCGCGCCGGTGCCGGCCCAGCAGCGCGTGGGCAAGCACTGGTACCTCGGCAGCGCCGACGCGATCTTCCAGTCGCTCAACCTCATCCGCGACGAGAAGCCCGACATCGTGGTGGTGGTCGGCGCCGACCACGTCTACCGGATGGACTTCTCCCAGATGGTCGACCAGCACGTCGAGAGCGGCGCGGCGTGCACGGTGGCGGCGATCCGGCAGCCGATCTCGCTGGCCGACCAGTTCGGCGTCATCGACGTCGAGCCCGAGGCGCCGACCCGGATCCGGGAGTTCCTGGAGAAGCCGACCGCTCCGGTCGGGCTGCCGGACAGCCCGGGCGAGGTGCTGGCGTCGATGGGCAACTACGTCTTCGACGCCGACGCCCTGGTCGAGGCCGTGACCCGCGACGCCACCACGGACGGCTCCAAGCACGACATGGGTGGCGACATCGTGCCGGCGTTCGTGCGGCGCGCCCAGGCCGGCGTCTACGACTACAAGGACAACGTGGTCCCGGGCTCGACCGAGCGCGACCGGGGCTACTGGCGCGACGTGGGGACGCTCGCGTCGTACCACGCGGCCCACATGGACGTGGTCTCCCCGCTGCCGGTCTTCAACATGTACAACTTCGACTGGCCGATCTTCACCTCCTACGGCCCGCAGCCGCCGGCGAAGCTCGTCCAGGGCGGCGACGGCACCAAGGCGGTCACCGACGAGGCGGTGCTCTCGCCCGGCGTGGTGGTCAGCGGCGGCACCGTCCTGCACTCGGTGCTCTCACCCGACGTCCGGGTGGCCAGCGGGGCACGCGTCGAGGGCTCGGTGCTGCTGCACAACGTCCGGGTCGGCGAGGGCGCGGTCGTGCGCAACGCGATCATCGACAAGAACGTCGTCGTCCCGCCCGGCGCCGAGGTCGGCGTCGACCCGGTGCTGGACGAGAAGCGCGGCTTCCTCGTCCAGGACGGCCTCACCGTGCTCGGCAAGGACCAGGCCTTCCCCGACCTCTAGAGGATCCCGGCGGCCCGCGCCGGCTCGGCGTACGCCGCGGCGAGGGACTCCACGGTGTCGTGGGCGTTCAGGCCGCTGGGGTTCGGGACGACCCACAGCTCGGCGCCGGCCAGCGGCTCGGGCTGGCGACCGACGACGGCGCGACGCGCGGAGAAGGCGGCGCGGTACGCCGTGATGCCGGCGACCGCCACGACGCCCGGCCGGGTGCGCTCCACGGTCTCGACGAGCCGCTGACCGCCGGCGCGGTACTCCTCCGGCGTCAGCTCGTCCGCCCGGGCCGTGGCCCGCGGGACGACGTTGGTGATGCCGAGGCCGCGGGCGCGGAAGTAGTCGCGGTCCTCGTCGGTCATCCCGGACGCGGGGTCGATGGCGCGCTCGATGATGCCGGCGCGGAGCAGGGCCGGGTAGAACCGGTTGCCCGGTCGAGCGAAGTGGGTCTGCACCGCGGCCGTCCACAGTCCGGGGTTGATGCCGACGAAGAGCAGGCGCAACGGCTGGCCGGGCTCGGGCAGCAGGTCGGGCACCTCGGCGTCGCGGAACGCCTCGAGCTCGGCGCGGGTGAACGTGCGGCGGGGAGGGGGCACCGGCGCAGCCTGCCGGAACCGGGCTCGGGACGCTACCGTCCCAAGGGTCATGCGCCACCCTCTCGGAACCGTCCTGCCCACCGTCCTGCTCGCCGTCCTGCTGACCGGCCTGACCGCGTGCGGCGACGACTCCGGCACGGTCGCCGACGACCCGCCGCGCTCGGCCACCCCCACCCCGAGCTCCTCGGACTCCCCGGGCGGCGACGACAGGCCGGGTCCGGGCGACCCGGTCGAGTTCGAGCTCGTCACGACCCTCACCGAGACGGCGGCCCGGGGCGACGTCTCCACGGAGGCCGTGCCGCTCCCCGACGACCCCGCGGTCCAGCAGTTCGTGGCGGCCTTCACCGAGCCCCTGCAGGCGTCGGTGGAGCAGGCGGTGGCCGGCGCCGCCGTACCAGACGACATGCAGCTGTACGGCGCGGTCGTCAACGTGGGCTGCGACGCCCCGGACCAGGTGCAGGTCGTGGAGAACGCCGGTGCGCTGCAGGTGATCGCCGAGAAGGTGCCCGACCCCAAGCGGGAGTGCTTCGCGCCGATGACCACCGTCGCACTGGTCCTCGTGCCGGCCTCCGCGGTCGGGTGAGGCTCAGCTCGCGGGCACCGCGTCGTAGGTGACCTCGAGGCCGTTCGCGACCGGCCTCGGGTGTCCGTCCGAGGGCGAGTTGGCCACGGCGAGCGACTGGTCGGCCTGGCGCACGAGCATGATCGAGGACCCGCCGCCGTCGAGGTTCAGCGCGTCCTCGACGCCGAGCCGCTCGAACAGCTGCGCCATCTCCTTCATGGTCAGCCCGCGGCTGAAGTCCTGGCGGCCGTCGACGACCAGGAGCAGCAGCTGACCGGTGTCGCGGTCGAGGCCGATCGCGGTGCGCGGGTGCAGGTCGACGTCGCCGCGCGAGATCCGGACGCCGTCGCGAAGGATGTAGGTGTTGCCGGTGAGGACCACCGCGGCGTCCTCGGACAGCGTCACGTCCGCGGTCAGCCGCTGCCCGACGCGGATCCGGGCCAGCTCGCCGGCCCCGCGACCACGCCCGACCAGCACCAGGTCGCGCACGCCGAGGCGGCGCGGGAAGGTCCGCTGGTTCGCGGTCACCCGCCCGCCCTTCACGATGACCATCCGCACGCCGCGCCGCTGGCCGTCGGTCACGCGGTAGCTCCGCAGCTTGCCCCACGCCCGCGTGTACAGGCCGATCCCGCCCGGCCGCACCGACGGCGAGTTCACGGTGGTGACGTCGAGGCCGGGTCGCTGGCGGAGGACCGCGTCGGCGTACACGTCGCTCAGGTGCGGTACGCCGGCTGGGTCGATCCAGAACGCGCTGTTCCACCCGCTCTGGACGCCGTTCAGCACGCCGCGGTCCCGGTCCCGAGCCACCCCGAGCGGCGCCTCGGTGTCGCGGATGTCGAAGAAGTCGCCGTTGACCGCGACCACGGCGTCCGGGTCGACCACGTCCGCGACCGGCTGCCGCGCCGCGACGTCCGCGCCGGCCACCACGTCCAGGCCGAGCCCCGGCGTCGCCGGGTCGATGCGCACCAGCTGGCCGCGCGTCACGCCCCGGGCGCCGGTCAGCGTGAACTGCTCGAAGCTCACGCCCGGTGCCACCGGGTAGGTGACCAGCGTCGTCCACGTGTCCTCGGCCCGCAGCGCCGCGGGCAGCGGCAGCGCGCGCTCGCCGCGTGCGCCGTCGGAGGTCTGCGGCGGCTCGGCCCAGCCCGGGGCCGTCGTGAGGCCGGCCGTCGTCGCCAGGACGAGGCCGACCGCGAGCACCCCGAGCCGACCCATGCCCTGAGGGTAGGGCGCTCAGCGCCCTCAACAGGGGAGCGCGTGCAGCTTCTCGAGTCCCCTGAGGTCACCGCTGCCGAAGCCGGTCTGCCCGACGTACTCGGCGTTCATCAGTTCGTCCACGTCGTCGACGTGGTCCAGGCCCAGCACGTGCCCGAGCTCGTGGGCCAGGATCAGCACCTGCGACTGCTCGTCGCCGGTCGCCTCCATCCGCGCGTACGCGTCGGCGTCCAGCACCACCAGCCCGGTCACGAACCGCACCCGTCCGCCCACCTGCTGCGGCGTGCTCCCGCCGATCCCCGCCGTCGACCCCGCCAGGTCCGGCACCTCGCTGTCGTCCGCCCACGCCACCAGCACCGGCGGCGGCGAGTCCGGGTCCACGCGCCGGCCCTCGAAGGACCGGTCCACCGACGTCCCGTCGTACTGGAAGTCGAACCCGCTCGCCTCGCTCACCGTCTCCACGCCCGCCCGCACGATCCGCTCCCACCCGTCCGGGGCGCCCTCCGGGTTGACGACGTACCGGATCGGCGAGCAGTGGTCCCACCCCACCGGGTCGCCCGCCCCCGTCTCGACCACGAACGAGTACGACCCTGCGTCCTTCCCCGTCAGCTGGTCGGCCAGCTGCCGCAGCCGGTAGCCCGTCATCCCCGGGTCGTGCAACATCACCACTCCCGCCAGCACCCCGCTCACCAGCAGTCCCGGCAGCACCGGCCCCGTCGTACGCCGCCCGTCCCGCCCCCGCCGCCCCCGCCGGTGCCGCCGCTCACCCGACCCGACCGGCACCGCCGCCCCCAGCCCGTGCTCGCGGTCGACGCGGTCCAGCTCCTCCAGCCTCCGCATCGCCTCCCGCCGCCACCGCCGCTCCGCGCGGCGCGCGCGCCGAGATCCCCCCACCCCCCGATTCTCGCCCACCGCCCCACACCCACCGTCGGCCCGCTGTCCACAGACCGGATCTCTCCGGGTCGTCAGGCGCGTCGTACTTCGGTACGGTCCAGTCAAGGTTCTCCTTCTCGGGAAAGGACCCTGATGACCCGGACGCGTCTCGCGCTGGCTGCCGTGGCGGCAGCGGTGCTCCTCTCGGCCTGCCAGGACGACGACCCCGAGCCGAAGGTCGCCGACCCCACGCCCTCGGCTACATCGGTCGAGTCCCCGCCCTCGCAGACGGCGACCACCTCGCCAGTCGCCCAACCCAGATCGCCAGAGGAGACGGTTCGCGCCTGGGTCGATGCTCAGAACCATGCCTTGGCCTCAGGCGATACGACGGCTTTGCGGGAGCTTGCAGCAGAGGCGTGTCAGGGATGCGACGACTATCCCGATGGCATCGATCAGATAGTTGGCGCCGGGGGACACTTCGAGGGCGGCAAGTGGTCCATCGTTCGGGCAAGGGTGCAAGACGCCGACGCAAACCCGGTCAGAATTAACGTCGGGATTCACATAGCCGGTGGGATGACTGTGACGTCTGCGGGAGCGGCGCCAACTACGTACGCACCCGCGAATCGGTTGTTTGCCTTCGAGCTCGTGAATGACACAGGCGAGTGGCTGATCTCCCTTGTTGGATCCCTGTCGTGAACCGGCTGGTCGCCTGCGCGTGTCTCTTTGCTTCGCTCGTTGTCATCGGACCAGCGGCAAACGCCGCTGGATGCTCTACCAGCGCGGACGGCGAGCAAGTCAACGGCGGTATCGCTATCAGTCATGTGAATTGTCCGCCTCCGGACGTGGTGACTGATGTCGGGCACCTCGACAACGGCCCGCGGGACTCCAATCTCGACGGCATCTGCGTCAGCACCGCAATCTCCGTCGGGATAGATCCGTTCAAGTTCTGCGACGAGCCCTCGGAGCCCGGTCAGGCAGAAGTGACAGGGGATCTGGTTGCGGCTGCATTGAAGTTTGTACCGCTCCCACCCAGCGTTCTGACCGTTGAACCGCCCAACGGCCGCACGCTGGTCAACTTCGACACCAACTTCTTCACGACGACGCAGCCCTTCGACACCGCCGTGACCCTCCTCGGCCAGCGCGTGGACCTCCACATCACGCCGGCGCATTTCACCTGGCAGTTCGGTGACGGCGAGTCGTCGGCGACGACCGAGCCAGGGGCACCGTTCCCGGCGCTCGACGTCACCCACGCCTACCGCAAGAAGGGCCACGTCGCGCCGAGCGTCGACACGACGTACACCGCGCAGTTCCGGGTCAACGGCGGGCCGTGGCGCGACGTGCCGGGCACGGTGACGATCGCGGGCGCGGCGGTCGACCTGCAGGTGCTCACGGCGACGCCGGTGCTGGTGGGCTACAACTGACGCGTGCGGCCGTGGAACACCTTCGTCGAGGGTGACAACCTCGAGGTGGTGCCCCGGCTCGCGGCGGAGTACGGCCCGATCGACCTGGTCTACGCGGACCCGCCGTACAACACCGGCAACGACTTCGCGTACGCCGACGACATCCGCGGTGACGGGGTCCGCAGTCGGCACGAGGCGTGGGTGGCCTGGCTGCGGCCGCGGCTGGAGGTGGTGCGGGACGCGCTCAAGGAGACCGGCGCGGTCTTCGTCAGCATCGACGACAACGAGGCGGCGCACCTGCGCCTGCTGATGGACGAGGTGTTCGGCGAGGCCAACTTCCTGGCCCAGGTGGTGGTCAACCTCAACCCGAAGGGCCGGCAGCTGGGGCGGGGGTTCGCGACGAGCCACGAGTACCTCCTGGCCTACGCCAAGGACGCGCGCCGCACGGTGCTCGACGCCAGCAGCAGCGAGGCGGTGGTGGAGAGCGACTTCCCGCTGCGGGACGGGGACGGGCGCCGGTACCGCCACCTGCCGCTGCGCAACACCAACAAGAAGTTCAACCCGGTGACGGCGCGGACCCTGCACTTCCCGGTGTACGGCGACCCGGACAGCGGGCTGGTCCGGAGCACGCCGTTCGAGGGCGGGGTGGAGGTGCTGCCGGTGTTCGGGGACGGTACGCCGGCCGTGTGGCGCTGGAGCCGGCCCAAGATCGACGCGCAGCCCGGCGACCTGGTGTGCCGGCGGGTCCAGGGCCGGCGGGGCGAGCGGGTCGACGTGTTCCAGAAGGACTGGCTGCACCGCGACGTGCCGGGCGGGCGCCGCAAGAAGCTGCGCACGATCTGGCTGGCCGAGGAGATCGGCTCGACCGACACCGCGGTGGCCGAGCTCAAGGAGCTGGTGGGCCACGTCTTCGAGTCGCCCAAGCCCACCGGCCTCCTCAGGCGGGTCCTGTCGACGATGCCGGACGACGTGGTGGTGCTGGACCCGTTCGCGGGCAGCGGTACGACGGGCCACGCGGTGGCGATGGTCAACGCCGAGGACGGCGGGACGCGGCAGTGCCTCAGCGTCAACCTCGCCGAGCCGACGCGGGTCGGCTCCAACGCGCACGCGGCAGGCCTGGCCACGGTCGCCGACGTCACCCGGGCACGGCTGCGCGCGGTGGCGGAGCGGTACGGCGGCGGGCTGGACGAGCGCTAGACGCCGGCGGCCTTCTCGAGCGCGGCGACCTCGTCGTCGAGGTGGGTCAGCAGTCGCTGCAGGTGCGGGACGGTGCGGCGGCACCCGGTGAGCCCGAAGGCCATCTTCCCGTCGTACGACGTGCAGGTGATGTTGAGCGCCATGCCGTTGATGGGGATGGAGAGCGGGTAGGTGCCGACCATCTTGGCGCCGTTCCAGTAGTGCGTCGTGCGCGGGCCGGGGACGTTGCTGATGATGAGGTTGTACGGCGGCCGGATGATGCCCTGCATCCGCAGCATCGGCGTGAGGATCGCGGGCGCCTGACCGAGCGCGCTCATGGCGAGGATCTGCGCGGGCGTCATCGACTCGAGCGCGTCCTTGCCGTCCTTCATGCTGCGGTGGATCGACGTGAGGCGGTCCTCCGGGTCGTCGCGGTCGGTGGCCAGCTGGCACATGACGGCGCCGACGGCGTTGCCGCCCTTGTCGGAGGCGCTGTCGGACTGCTTGGCGTTGAGGCCGACCGGGAC
This sequence comes from Nocardioides anomalus, assembly GCF_011046535.1. Classification (NCBI taxonomy): domain Bacteria; kingdom Bacillati; phylum Actinomycetota; class Actinomycetes; order Propionibacteriales; family Nocardioidaceae; genus Nocardioides; species Nocardioides anomalus. The sequence goes on from NZ_CP049257.1 coordinate 214,588, forward strand.
CATGGCCACGAGGGGGCTGTCGGGGAGGGCGTCGAGCTCCTCGAGGTAGGTGCGCACGGCGCCGCTGCACATGGCGAGCACGACGTCGTTGAGCGTCGTACCGCTGGCCTTGCCGATCGCGCGCAGCCGCTCGACCGGCCAGTCCTGGGCGGCGAAACGTCGGGAGCCGGTGATCTTCTGGTTGAAGATCGTGCGCGGGGCGTACAGCGACAGGGCGCTGGTCTCGTTGCGGACGCTCTTGGTCAGCGTCTTGATGAACGCCGCGGGCATGCCGGCGGCCTCGGCGGTGAGGCCGAGCGCGCCGCGCAGGGCGGTCATCGGGACCTCGGAGAGGGTGAACTCCTGCTTCGGCTTCCTGCTGCGGCCGCTGCCGGCGTTCGCGCCCCACGGTGCGGGCATGCCGCGCTCGTCCGGGTCGGTGCTCAGCACGCTCTGGAGCAGGCGCATGGCGGAGACGCCGTCGACGAGGGCGTGGTGGAGCTTGGAGTACATCGCCACCCGGCCGTCCTTGAGCCCCTCGATGACGTGGGTCTCCCAGAGCGGGCGCTCCCACGCGAGGCGGGTCGAGTGCAGGCGACCGCAGAGCTCGAGCAGCTCGCGGACCCGGCCGGGGCTCGGCAGCGCGCTGTGGCGCAGGTGGTGCTCGATGTCGAACTGGTCGTCGTCCTTCCAGACCAGCTGGCCGCCGGTGCGGATCGAGCGGTGGGGGTGCTTGAGGTAGAGCGGGCGGATCTCCTCGACGTCGCGCATCTGCTCGAACATCTCGCGCGTGTAGTTCTTGCCGGCGCCTTCGGGCTTCTCGAACAGCTGCAGCCCGCCGACGTGCATCGGCATCTGGCGGTTCTCCGCGAGGAGGAACGCCGTGGACGTGGGGTCGATCGGAGTGGCCACCGGACTCCTTCACTGTGCGCGCTCGGGTGCGCTGGTGCGTGCTCGCCTGGTCTCGCGGGCGAGCGGCGTCCGATGATCCCGCGCCGTGACGGGCGCCACAACCCCCGTCGAGCAGTACCCCGTTCTCTCCACAACCGGCCCACACCCGCGACTTCTCCACAGGCCGCCCGCACCGGGCTCCACGTGTCCGCGGTCGTCCCTAGCGTCGTCCTCACCTCGACCTCTCGGGAGGACACCGTGCACCTGCTCCGCTCCCTCGTGCTGCTCGCCTGCGGCGCCGCGGCCGCCGTCGCACTCTGGGCGGCGGCCGCACCAGCGGGTACGACGACCCTGGCGCCGGTCGCGCTGACGAGCCCGTGACCGGGCCGTCGTCCGCCGTCCCGCCCGTCCCCGCCGGGTCGCCGCGGGCGGCATGGCACCATCGGCCGACATGGAGGTCGCGCCGATCGACCAGCTGTGGGACCGGGGGCGCGAATCCGTGCGCTCCCGGCTCTCGCGGGTGGCCGACAAGCGGTGGCAGATCGCGCAGTGCGCGATCGCCGCCGGCGTGGCCTGGCTGATCGCCGCCGACCTGCTCGGGCACCAGCGCCCGTTCTTCGCGCCGGTCGCCGCGGTGGTGAGCCTCGGGACGTCGTACGGCCAGCGGCTGCGCCGCGTGGCCGAGGTGACGACGGGCGTAGCGCTCGGCGTGCTCATGGCCGACCTGCTGGCGATCCTGCTCGGGTCGGGCTGGTGGCAGCTGACGGTCGTCTGTGCGCTGTCGATGTCGATCGCCCTGGTGATCACGAGCGGACAGATGTTCGTGACCCAGGCGATGGTGCAGTCGATCATCATCTCCGCGCTGGCGCCGCCGCCGTCGCAGGCGTTCGTGCGGTGGAGCGACGCGCTGATCGGAGGGTGCGTCGCTCTGGTCGCCGCCACCGTCGTGCCCGCCGCCGCGCTGCGCCGACCCCGCGAGAACGCCGCCAAGGTGGTGCGCAAGGTCGCCGCGCTGCTGCGCGCCGCCGGGGAGGTGATGGTCGACGGCGTGGCCGCGCGCGGACTCGAGCTGCTCGCCGACGCCCGGTCCACCGACTACCTGATCCGCGAGCTGCAGGACGCCGCCGACGAGGGCATGGCCGTCGTGTCGTCCTCGCCGTTCCGGGTCCGGCACCGCAAGGACATCCGCCGGATGGCCGAGCTGGTCGAGCCGCTCGACCGCGCCCTGCGCAGCACTCGCGTCCTGGTCCGCCAGACCGCGGTGGCGGCGTACCACCACCGGAGCGTGCCGAAGTCGTACTCGCTGCTCGCCTTCGACCTCGCCGACGCCGCCGACATGGTGGCCGACGAGCTCCACGCCGACCGGATGGCCGTCTCCGCCCGCGACGCGCTGGTGCTGGTGGGGGAGGCCTCCGGGTTGGTCGAGCGGGCCGACGAGATGAGCGCCGAGGTGATCCTGGCCCAGCTGCGCTCCGTCGTGGTCGACCTGCTGCTGCTCACCGGCCTCAACCAGATCGAGTCGACCGAGGCGTTGCCCCCGCCCCCGAGGTGGGAGCCGTCCTCCGACTCGACCGATGACTGACCGGGCCCAGGTGAGTCGGGACGGCGTGGTCCCGATCGAGCGCTGGGTGCTGCACGTCGACCTCGACCAGTTCCTGGCCGCGGTCGAGGTGCTGCGCCACCCCGAGCTCGCCGGCCGGCCGGTGATCGTCGGCGGCGACGGAGACCCGACCAAGCGCGGCGTGGTGTCGACGGCGTCCTACGAGGCGAGGCAGTACGGCGTCGGCTCCGGCATGGCGCTGCGGATCGCGGCACGCAAGTGCCCGGACGCCGTCTTCCTCCCGGTCGACCGACCGGCGTACGACGAGGCCTCGGAGCAGGTCATGGACACGCTGCGCGCGCTCGAGTGGGGCGGCCGGCCCGTCGTGCTCGAGGTCCTCGGCTGGGACGAGGCGTTCCTGGCCGCCGGCCCGCGGCCGGGCGACGAGCCCGACCAGCGCGGCGCCCAGCTCGGCCGCGGCCGCCCCTGGGCCGGCGCCGCCGACGAGCTGGCGGCCGACAGCATGACCGACGCCGACGGCGCAGCGCCGTCGGCCGACGAACCAACACCGGTGGTGGAGGCGGGGCAGGGGAGCCTCCCACCCGTGGGAGAACCGGCCAGGGCCACGCCCCTGGGGACGCGGACGGGGGCCCCGCCCCCGGGGCCGGGGCCGGGGCCGGGGAAGGGGGCCCCACCCCCAGGGCCGGGGAGGGGGGCCCCGGGTGGGTCCTCGCCCGGCCATGGGGGCGGGCCCGCCGGGGTTGCGGCCGCGGACCAGGCCCCCACAGCAGGCGGTACGCCGGGCGCGGGCGGGCCCGGGCAGGAGCCGACGCTGGTCGCGGGCACCGAGCTCGCGCACGCCGTCTCACACGCCTCGGCGGTGGTCGGCTTCGACGACCCGGACCCGATCGCCTTCGCCGCCCACATCCGCTCGCGCGTGCTCACGGCTACCCGGCTGCACTGCTCGGTGGGCATCGGGGACAACAAGCTGCGGGCCAAGATCGCGACGGACCTCGGGAAGCCGCGGGGCTCGTTCGTGCTGACGGCCGAGAACTGGTTCGAGGTGATGGGCGAGCGGCCGGCGACGGCGCTGTGGGGGATCGGGCGCAAGACGGCCAAGCGGTTGAGTGCGCTGGGGATCGAGACGGTCGAGCAGCTCGCGGCGAGCGACGCCCGGGTGCTGGCGGCGGAGCTGGGGCCGACGATGGGGCCGTGGTACCACCGCCTGGGGCGCGGGGTCAGCGACAGCGTCGTGTCGGCGGCGCCGTGGGTGCCGCGGGCGCACGGGCGGGAGACGACGTTCCAGGAGGACCTCGAGGACTGGGACCGGATCGCCGCGGAGGTGCGGCGGCTGACGCGGCAGGTGGTCGAGGACATCGACCGCGAGGGCCGGGCGGCGGCGCGGGTCGGGCTGAAGCTGCGCTACAAGCCGTTCTTCACCGTGAGTCGCAGCCTGACCCTGGGCGAGCCGAGCAACGACCCCGAAGTGTTGGCCGAGCGGGCGGTCAGCCTGCTGGACCGGGTGGAGCGGGACCGGCCGGTGCGGCTGCTCGGCGTGCGCCTGGAGATGGTGGCGCCCGAGGGCGGCTACTGAGGGGACGCGCCGCGACCGCACGCGACGACGCGATGCCGACCGAGGACGCAAGCCCGGCGGTTGCACCTTCTGGCCGAGGCGTGCGGCTTGACCGCGTGAGAGGGTGACGAGGTGCGGCTGAAGGTGGCGGTCGGCTGCTGGGTGGTCGCGGTGGCACTGCTGGCCGCGGTGCCGCTCGCCGCGCAGGGCGACCCCGAGGGCCTGGCGGCCGTGCCCGAGTTCGCGGGCCCGGCCTGGTGGCTCGGGCTCATGGTCATCACCCTCCAGGCGACCGTGCTCCAGCGCCAGCCGGCCATCCCGCGCGGCGCGGTGGTCGCGGTGGCGCTCGGCGCGCCGGCGGGCGCGCTGGTGGGCCTGCAGGACGCGGTCGGCGTCACGTCGGTGGCGGTGCTGGTGGCGACCTTCCTGCTCGTGGTGGGCGAGCCGCTGCGCGAGCTGTGGGGCTGGCTGGCGGCGGCGGCCGCGCTGGTGGCGCTGGGTCAGGTGCTCGCGCAGGTGGACGCCGGGAGCGACGTGGGGCCGGCGGTGAGCGGCGGGCTGGTGCAGGGCGTCGGCACCGTGGGCGTGGCCGTCCTCGTCGGTGCCGTCGTGCGGGCCCGCCGCGAGGTGAGCACCGCCCGGGAGGAGCGGCTGGAGGCGCTGCGGCGCGAGCAGGCGGCGCTGGTGGAGGTGGCGGTCGCGCGGGAGCGTACGGCGATGGCCCGCGAGCTCCACGACATCGCGGCCCACCACCTGTCCGGCATCACCATGGTCACCGGCGCGCTCGCCCGCCAGATCGACACCGACCCCGAGGGCGCCAAGGCGGCGGTCCGTGAGGTCCGCGCGCACAGCAAGGAGCTGCTGCGCGACCTGCGCGGCCTGGTCACGCTGCTGCGCGAGGGTCCGGCGGACGACGCCGACCGGCAGGAGACGCTCGCGGGTGTCGGTGCGCTGGTCGAGGCGGCCCGGCGCACGGGCGCGGACGTCCGGCTCACGGTGGACACCGTCGACGAGACGGGCGCAGTGGGCGCCGGCGTCGGGCCGCTGGCCCAGCTGTCGGCGTACCGCACGGTGCAGGAGGCGCTGGCCAACTCGGCCCGGCACGCCGGGGGAGCGCCGTGCGAGGTGGTGGTCGACGACCGCGGCGAGCGCGAGGTCGTGGTGAGCGTGCGCAACGGCGCGGGCCAGGACGCGGGGCCCGGCGGCGGCCTGGGGCTGGTCGGGATGCGGGAGCGCGCGGAGCTGACCGGCGCTGAGCTGAGCGCGGGACCGACGCCCGAGGGCGGGTGGCTGGTCGAGCTGCGGCTGCCCCGCGGCTGACTAGGCTCACCCGGTGATCCGCGTCCTGGTGGCCGACGACCAGGCCCTCGTGCGCACCGGCCTGACCACGATGCTCCAGGCCGAGCCGGACCTCGAGGTCGTGGCGGCGGTGAGCGACGGCCGGGCCGCGGTCGAGGCGGCCCACGAGCTCCGGCCGGACGTGGCCTGCCTCGACATCCGGATGCCGGTGCTGGACGGGATCGAGGCCACCCGGCAGCTGTGCGGGCCGGGGGTCGAGGAGCCGGTGCCGGTGCTGATCCTGACCACGTTCGACGTGGACGAGTACCTCTTCGGGGCCCTCGAGGCCGGCGCGTCCGGGTTCCTGCTCAAGGACGCCGAGCCCGAGGAGGTGGTCGCGGCGGTCCGGTCGGTGGCGGCCGGCAACGGCACCCTGGCCGACGAGCTGACCAAGCGGGTGCTGGCCGAGCTGGTCAGCCGCCGCGCGACCCAGCCGGTGACGGCGGCGCGGGCGACCGAGCTCCTCACGCCGCGCGAGCTCGAGATCCTGCTGCTGCTCGCCGAGGGGATGAGCAACGAGGAGATCGCGCGCACGCTGGTCGTCGAAGTCTCCACGGTGAAGTCGCACCTGGCCCGGATGCTGCCCAAGCTCGGCGTGCGCTCGCGGCTGCACGCGGCGGTCTGGGCCTACCAGAACGGCTTGGTGCAGCCCGGCCGCTGAGCCGCTTGCACCCAAAGGTGCAACCCGCCAGGACCCCTCCGGCGGCGCTCGTGGCGACGGTCGGCGCTGCCTAGCGTCGAAGCCATGGACACCCTCATGGACACCCTCAGTGACACCGTCCCGCTCGGGACGCACACGCAGGCCGCCGTACGGCTGGTCGACGTGCACAAGACGTACGCCGGCGCGACGCCGGTCGCCGCACTCCGCGGCGTCACCCTCGACCTGGCGCCGGGGTCGTTCACCGCGATCATGGGCCAGTCGGGCAGCGGGAAGTCGACGCTGCTGAACGTCGCCGCGGGCCTGGACGTCCCGAGCCGCGGCCAGGTGCTGGTCGGCGGGCAGGACACCTCGTCGCTGGGCGCGGACGACCTGACGCGGTTGCGCCGCGAGCACGTCGGCTTCGTCTTCCAGGCCTACAACCTCATCGGCCACCTCGACGTGCGCACCAACATCGAGCTCCCGCTCATGCTGGACGGGCGCGCGGCGGACGACGCCTGGCGCGCCGAGCTGGTCGCCACCCTCGGGCTCGACGGCATGGAGCGCCGGCTGCCCGGCGAGCTCTCGGGCGGCCAGGCCCAGCGCGTGGCCATCGCCCGCGCCCTGGTGACGCGACCGACGGTGGTCTTCGCCGACGAGCCGACCGGCGCGCTGGACTCGCGCACCGGCGCGCAGGTCCTGGACCTCCTGCGGGACACGGCGCGCCGGCTCGGGCAGACCGTCGTCCTCGTCACGCACGACAGCCGGGTGGCGGCCGCCGCCGAGCGCGTGGTCTTCCTCGCCGACGGCGTGGTCGTCGGCGACCTCGCGTCGCCCACGGTCGAGCAGGTCGGCGCCCGCATGATGGCGACGGGGCGGTGAGCGCCGTGAGCAGCAGCTGGACCCTGGCCACCGCCGGCGCCCGCGCCCACCGGGGCGCACTGGCCGGCACCGCGATCACCCTCGCGGCCGCCGGCGCGGTCCTCTCCGTCGTCGGCGTGCTCCTCGAGACCGGCCTGCGCGGCGGCACGGGCGTCGACGGCGGGACGCTGGTCGCCCTCGCCTCGTCGTACGCCGGCACCGCGCTGGTCGTCGTCGTCCTCGTCGTCGCGGCCACCGTGACCCTGGCCCTGCGGGGCCGGCGCCGCGAGTTCGCGTTGCTGCGCACCGTCGGCGCCACCCGCCGCCAGGTCCGCGAGCAGGTCTCGCGCGAGGTGCTCCTCGTGTCCCTGCTCGCCGTGCCCCTCGGCGCCGTCCCCGGCACCCTCCTCGCCACCCGGCTCCGGCCGCTCCTCGAGGACGCCGACGCGCTCACGGGCGGCGCGGGGCTGAGCCTCTCGCCACTGCCCGCGCTGGGCGCCCTGGCCGTGCTGGTCCCGAGCGCCCTGCTCATCGGACGGCTCGCGGCCCGCGAGACGCTGCGCACCCCGCCGACCGAGGCGGTGCGCCAGGCCACGGTCGAGGCGTCGACGGTCGGGCGGGTGCGCTGGGTCCTCGCCCTCGTCACGGCCGTCGCGGGCCTGTCCGCGGCCGGGACGCCCCTGTTCGTCCCCGGCACCATCGGCGGCGCGACGGCGGCCACCTCGGCGTTCCTGCTCATCGGCGCCGCGGCGCTGGCCGGCCCGCGGCTGGTGGGCTGGGCCTTCGGCCGGGCGGTCGCGGCGGCCCCGCAGGGAACCGGCCCGGCCACCCGGCTGGCGCTGCTCAACGCCCGCGGCTTCTCGCGGCGGCTGACCACGGTCGTCGTGCCCCTGGCCCTCGCGCTCGGCACCGGCACCGTGCAGACCAGCGTGGACCGGGCGGTCGCGGCGGCCGCGAGCCAGCAGCTGCGGGCCGCGATCGGCAGCCAGTACGTCGTCACCGGGCCGGACGCCGCCGCGGCGGCCGCCGCCGACGGCGTGACCGGCGCGGTGGCCATCGGCGACGCCCCGGTGCAGGTCCGCACCGACCCCGACGACGGGCCGGACGCCCTGGTCTACGAGTCCAGCGCGCTGCGGACCGTCCCGGCCGACGCACCCCGCTCGCTGTTCGACCCGGGCGTCACGCAGGGCTCGCTCCAGGCGCTCGCGGACGAGGGCACGGTCGCGGTCAGCGAGGACGCCGCCTTCGGGACCGGCCTCGGGCTGGGCGACCCGCTCGAGGTCCGCGTGGACGGCGTCTCGCACGAGCTGCGCGTCGTCGCGGTCTACGACCGTGGCCTCGGGGTGGGCGACTACCTCACCGCACCGGCCACCGCGGCCGAGGTCGGCGCGCAGACGCAGGCGACGACCGTGCTGGTCGACGGCAGCGACCGCGCCGCGCTCGCCGGGGACGGCCGCACGGTGGCCACGCCGGGTGCGTACGTCGACCGCGCGACCAGCGCGAGCGCCGCCCAGCAGCACCTGTCCTCGGTCCTGCTCCTCCTGCTGCTGGTCTTCGTCGGGCTCGGCGCCGCGAACGCCCTGGTGCTGACCACCGCCGGCCGCCGGTCCGAGCTCGCGCTGCTGCACCGCACCGGCACCACCCGCGCGCAGCTGCGGCGCATGGTGACGGTCGAGGCGCTGGTGACCGGCGGCCTGGCGTGGCTGGTCGGGACGCTCGCCGTGCTGCCGGCCGTGCTGGGGGTCTCCGGCGGGTTGCTCGGGTGGGGGGTGCCGGCCTTCGACGCCACGGCGTACGCCGTGCTCAGTGGCGCCGTCCTGCTGACCGCCCTGGCGGCCACGCTCGCCCCGGCGGTGTGGCTCACCCGGAGCCAGGGTCGGACGGGCTAGCGCCGGTCGCCCCCGCGGAGCAGCTGCGCGAGCGCCGTCCGGCGCAGCGCGGCTGCTTCGACCGCGGCGACGACGAGCGCCGCGAGGAGCGGGACCAGCGCCAGCAGCACCAGCCACCACGGCACGACCAGGTCGGGCGCGGAGGGCTGGCCGGTGACGAGCTGCAGCGCGAGCTGTCCGAGGGTCGTCCACGCCGCGGTGGCGCCGAGCACCAGGCCGGCCACCGCGGCCAGGGTGATGGGGGCGGTCAGCTCACCGGCCAGGACCCGGCGCAGCGGCCCCCGCTCCACGCCGAGCGCGCGCAGCCGGCCCAGGGACTCCGCGCGGGCCGGCGCGGCGACGGCGGCGGCCAGGACGACGCCGAGCACGGCGAGCAGCAGGAGCAGCGCGGCGCCGGCGAGGGCCAGCTCGAAGAGCGCCCGCGGCAGCGGCGCCCGGCGCTGTGCGGCCAACACCTCGGAGCGCAGCGTGAGGACACCGCCGCCCTCGTCGGCGCGCAGGGCGTCGGCGGCGCCCGGCCCGACGGCCCAGACCGTGTCCGGCGAGATGTCGAGCCCGTGCGCGGCCAGCGTGGCCCGGTCGACGACCACGACGGCCCCGTCGGTCGGGTCCAGCCCGGGCGCGCTGCCGACCACCGCGAGCGGGACCGGGTCGGCGTCCTCCCAGCGCAGCGTGAGGTCCTCGCGCAGGTTGGGGTCGCCGCCGGTGAGCAGGGCCGGCACCGACGAGCCGGAGTCGTCGGTGAGCCTCGCCAGGGCGGGCGCGTCGGGGAGCGCGCTGGCGTCCAGCAGCCGGGCGTACGCCGCCGCGTCGACGACGACCAGCCGCGCGCTCCCGGCACTGCCACGCGCGGAGATGCGGACGGCGTCGGCGACCCGGGCCGCGGCCGCCGCGGCCACGCCCGGAGCGTCGGCGGCCGCCGACGCCAGGTCCGCGGTGCCGTCGCTGGGCGGGGTCGTGAGCCGGGCGTCCCCGCCCACGCTGAGCAGCGCCCCCTCGCGCTGGCCCGCGCGCTCGGTGGCCGCGAGCGCGGCGCCGAGGGTGAGCTGGGCGACCGCGACCGACACCACCAGCAGGGGCAGGGCCCGGCCGCCGGTCGCGGCGACCCGGCTGGCCGCGAAGAACGCGGTCCCGCCGCGCGAGCGACGCGCGGCCCGCAGCGCCCAGCGGGCCAGCGGGGGCGCGGCGCGCACCACGAGGACGGCGCCGGCCAGGGCCCACCAGGTGCCGGCGCCGGCGGCGGTGAGGTCGGTCCGACCGTCGACGGTCACCCCGCGCTGGTGCAGCGCGACCCAGGACAGCGCGGCCACCGCGACCACGGCGCCCTCGACCAGCAGCCGGCGCAGGCGCCGGGCCCGGGCCGCCGTACGCAGCGCGGAGCGGTTCGCCGGGACCCGGCGGACATCGGTCACCGCGGCGGCCCGGAGCGCGCCCTGGGCCGGCGCGGCGAGCGCGGCCACGACCACCACCGGGAGCACCCACAGCCAGCCCACGTCGCCGAGCGCCAGCCGCACGGCGAGCACGCCGACGGCGGCGCCGAGCACGGCCACGGCCAGCGACTCCACGAACAGCTCGGCCGCGATGCCCAGCACGGTGGCACCGCGCTCGCGGGCCGAGGCGACCGGCCCGCTGCGCCGCGCGACCAGCAGCTGCGCGGCCAGCACGAGGACGAGCAGCGCGGCGGCGAGCAGCCCGAGCAGGAGCACGGCGGCCTGGCCGCGGGCCGAGTGGACCCGGGCCGCGCCGTCCTCGAGCACCAGGCCGAGCTGGCTGTCCCAGGAGAACGCGCCACCCGACCCGGCCGAGGCCTGGAGCTTGGCCACGCTCTGCTCGAGCACGTCGAGGTCGTCGTAGTGCATCCGCTCGGGCCGGGGCACGAAGACCACGCGCTGGACGATCTCGTCGGACGGTGCGGCGAGACGCAGGTCGGGCAGCGAGTCGGCGGAGACCAGCGCGGCGCCGGCGGTGCGCGGCGTGTTCTCGGTGACGCCGACCGAGGGTTGGAGCAGCTCCGGGAAGGGGGCCCACGGCTCGTCGGAGGGGTCGGCCGCGCGGTAGATCCCGCTGACGACGACGGACACCGGGCGGTTCTTGGAGTCCTCCGCGGGCAGCGGGTCACCGGCGGCGAGCCCGAGCGCCTGGGCGACGGCCTCGGAGAGCCCGACCTGCACGGGCCACTGGGTGCCGGGCGGCACCTTGGCGTCGGCCCGGTCGGCGCCCACGGAGGCCTGCGGCGGACCGCCGGACGTCCACGTCACGTCGAGCGGGGCGTCGCCGGGCGGGTCGACGTACACCAGCCGCAGGTAGCGCCCGGGCCCCGCGTCGAGCAGGTGCAGCGCCGGGGTGCTGACCGTGGCCACGCCCGGCCGGACCGCCGCGGCGAGGTCGTCCGACATCAGGTTGCGGGCGTAGGTGACGTTCTGCGCGACCTCGGTGGCCGAGCCCGGGTCGCGGCGGACCTGGGTGGGGTCGTCGTACCCGCGGGCCGCCGTGGCCACGACCGTGCCGCGGGTGCCGGCGTCGCGGACCGTCGCCGCGATCGCGTCGTCGGCCGTGCGCTGCGAGAGGGGAGCGACCGCGGCGAGCAGGGCCGAGGTGAGCGCGACGACGAGCGCGGTGAGGAGCAGCAGGCCGGGGTCGCTGCGGATCCGGCCGATGATCGTGGGGCGGTGGAGGCTCACGTCTCGTCCGTCCGCAGCAGCGACGGGTCGGCCCGGCGGACCTGCAGCGTCGCGACCACCGCGGCGACCAGGGCGGCGCCGACGAGGAGCCCGCCGTTGAGCAGGAGCTCGGAGTCCCAGGGCCACACCACCTGCGCCGCGGGCACCGGCGCGGCGCCGAGGTCGGAGCGCACCAGCAGCGGGCCGAGGGCCCAGGCCGCGGCACCGCCCACCGCGGCACCGAGCACCACCAGCGGGAGCAGCACCAGGGAGTGCTCGGTGAGCAGCAGGGTCCGGGCCGCCGGCCGGGTCAGCCCCATCGCGCGCAGCCGCAGCACCTCGGCCGCGCGGCGGCGCTGGTCGGTGCCGACGAGCAGGCCCGCGCCGGCCAGCAGCAGGACCGCACCGGCGCCGGTGAGGACCAGGAGCGCGGTCGGGGTGGTCGCCCGCAGCGGACCGCGGGCCAGCTCGTGGACGACCTCGGCCCGGCTGCTGACCGCGCCGAGGGACGCCAGCCGCGCCGCCGCGCCGGCCGGCGGGTCGTCGACCCAGTAGCCGTCCACGACCGGGTCCAGCCGCCCGGCGGAGAGCAGGACCCGCGAGAGCGTGTCCTCGTCGACCAGCACCGCCACCTGGCCGGGCTCGGAGGGGACGGTCGGGACCACCGCGGTGACCTCGAGCGGCACGCTCACGCCGCCGACGGTCGCCGACAGGGTGCCGCCGATCTTGGCGCCGGTGGCGTCGACGGTGGCCTGGGACAGCGCGGCGGGCACGGCGTCGGGCGCCGTGAACGAGGTCGCCAGCAGCTCGGCGTGCGAGTAGGCGAGGTAGGTCAGGTCCACGCGGGCGTCGGTGCGGAGCTCGACCCCGTCGCCGCTGCCGGTGACCGCGATGGTCGACGAGCGGACGGGGGTGTCCCGGCTGAGCGGGGTCACCTGCCACGCCGCGTCGTCGCTCCCGGCCTCGGCGCCCGGCAGCTGGAGCGAGAGGGTGAGCGGCACGGGCCGGGCCGCCCCCGTCGGCAGGGTGGGCGGGGCGCTGACCTCGAGCAGGACCGAGACGAGCCGACCGGCGCCGAAGGCGCTCAGCCACCGCAGCGGGTGCGCGGCACCGTCCAGGCGCACGGGCGCCGAGGCGACGTCGTAGCGCAGCCCGGTCTCGTCCTGCACCACCGCGGTGACCACGGCGCGCAGGTCGGCCGCGTCGATGGTCCCGGTCAGCTCGGCCGGCACCTCCTCGGGCACGGGTACGCCGCCCACCGGGTCGCCGGCGGCCAGGTCCGCGCCGATCTCGGACCAGCTCTGGGCGCCGGAGCGACCGCGCAGCAGGTCGCCGGCGTGCCCGGCGTCCAGGGCCAGCAGGACGGGCCGGGCGTCCGCGTCGCCGACGTACCGACCCAGGGCGACGCCCGGGGAGGCCACCGGCGAGACCGTGCCGCCGGGAACGGCGTCGGCCACGGCCCGCGCGTCGCGCAGGGTCGCCGCCCCGGGGAGCGTCACGGCGAGGTCGGTGCCCACCCGCAGGTCGGCCTGGTCGTGCTGCGAGCGCTCCCAGGTGGCCTGGAGCGCGATCCCGAACGTCGCGGCGGCGACCGCGGCGGCGAGCAGCACCAGCCCGAGCCCGGCGCGGGGCCGGCGGGCGGACTGCGCGGTCGCCAGGGGTACGACGAGCGAGCGGGCCCGGTGCCCGGCGCGGGCCAGCAGCGCCAGCAGCGGCGGCACCCGGCGCACCACCACCGCGGTCCCGGCCAGCAGGCACAGCACCGGCGCCAGCGTGGTCACCAGGTCGCCGGTGGACTCGGCCGTGGCGGGCTGGCTGTCCAGCTGCCACCACGCCAGCGCGGTGATCGCCAGGAGCAGCACGTCGAGGCTGACGTCGGCGACCACCCGCCGCCGGGTGCGGGGGCGGGCCACCGGCTCGCGGGCGGAGGCCTGCACGACCAGGGCCGAGGCCAGCAGCAGGGCACCGACCACGACGGTGACGACGAGGCCGACGGTCACCTCGGCCGACTGCGACAGCCCCGCCTCGGCCAGCGGTCCCACGCCGGTCAGCCAGGCGTGGGCCAGCGCGGCCAGGGGCACGGCCAGCACCGCGGCGACCAGCGCGACCAGGAGCGCCTCGAGCGCCGCCGCGGTGAGCTGCTGACGCACGGACAGGCCGATCCCGACGAGCAGTGCGCGCTCCTCGTCGCGGGCGGCGGCGACGAGGTGCCCGGCCAGCAGCAGCGCGGACAGGGCCAGCACGCTGACGAGCAGCAGGACCACGAGGACCGTCGAGCGGGTGCTGTCCACCTGGGCCTGCAGCCGGTCCAGGGTGCGCGGCAGCTCGGAGGCCAGGCGGGTGATCCGCGCGCGGTCGCCGATGTCGGCCGACAGCCGCGCCGACCCGTCGTCGAGGTCCCCGGCCGCCCGGCTCAGGCTGGCGTCGTCGGCCTTGGTCAGGGAGGGGGTGCCGGTGACCCGCAGCCCGGAGACGTGCGATCCGCTGGCCAGGAACGTCGGCTCGTCGACCACGAACGGCCCGGAGGTCGGGGCGGTCTGCGAGCCGTCGCTGTACGCCGGGTCGAAGCCGGCGCCCGAGAGCGGGTCGCCGGACCACGCGGCGGGATCGGTGATGCGGAAGGTGCCGACCAGGGTCACTGGGACCGGGTCGTGGTCCGAGCCGAGCCCGGTCTCGGTGCCGAGGGTGACCGCGTCGCCCACGGCCAGCCCGAGGCGCTCGGCGGCCGGCACCGGCAGCGCGGCCTCGCCGGGCCCGGCCGGCCACCGCCCGTCGACGACCTCGGCGCGGTCCTCGACGTCGCCGGTGGCGAGGTAGCCGAGCCCGCTGCCGTCGGCGAGCTGGCGCATCCGGGAGGTGGCGCTGCTGGTCACGGTCGGGTCCAGGCCGCCGAGCACCTCGCGCACCAGCGCCTCGGCGTCGTCGCGCGAGGAGGTCAGGTCCGCGCTGTCCAGGTCCACGACGTACGCCGTCACGTCGACGTCCGCCGGCGCCAGGCTCAGCACGCCGCCGTGGAAGGCGCGGTCCTGCGTCGGGCCGAGCAGGAGGGCGCACACGCCGAGCAGCGACGTGGCCACGGTGACCAGGGCGACGACCGCGACCAGGACCCGACCCTGCGCGCGCGCACGCCGCGCGACGTAGCCGAGCACGGCTCAGCGCAGGGTGGGGTCGGCGACCGCCCCGGGGGCCGTGCCGGCGACGCGACCGTCGGCCATGGTGAGCACCCGGTCGGCCAGCGACATCATCACCGGGTCGTGGGTGGCGACGACCGCGGTCACGCCCTCGGACTCCACGACCCCGCGCAGCAGGGCCATCACCGCGAGGCCGGTCTCGGCGTCGAGCTGACCGGTCGGCTCGTCGGCGACGAGCAGCCGCGGCGAGCCGGCCAGGGCGCGGGCGATCGCCACGCGCTGCTGCTGGCCGCCGGAGAGCTCGCCCGGTCGCTGCTGGGCGTGGTCGGCCAGGCCGACCAGCTCGAGCAGCAGCGCGACCCGGCGCTCGCGGTCGGCGACCGGCGTACGACGGAGCCGGAGGGGCACGCCGACGTTCTCGGCCGCGCTCAGCGCGGGGATGAGCCCGAAAGTCTGGAAGATGTAGGCGACCGAGTCGCGGCGCAGCCGGCTCAGCCCGGCGTCGTCGAGCCCGGTGACCTCGACGCCGTCCACGCGCACCGTGCCCTCGTCGGGCTGGTCGAGGCCGCCGAGCATGTTGAGCAGCGTGGTCTTGCCCGAGCCGGACCGGCCCACCACGGCCAGCAGCTCGCCGGGGGACACGTCGAAGGACACCTCGCGCAGCGCGTGCACGGTGGTCGGGCCGCTGCCGTAGGTGCGGGTGAGCCCGCGCACCTGCACCATCGCCTCGCCGGCCTCCGCGACCTCGACCCCGCGGTGCCGTCCGGCCGCGGGCGGGTCGGCGACGCTCACCGCGGCTCCCCGGTCGACGGGTCGGCGGCCGGGCGGTCGGAGCGGATCTCGACGTGGTCCGCGGCCAGTGCGAGCCGGACCCGGGCGGTCAGCTCGAGCGCCTCGCGGAACTCGCGGGGGACCTGGACGCGGCCGGCGCGGTCCATCACGGCGTACTCCTCGGCCACCCCGACGCCCTCCTCGCCGCTGCGCAGCACCTCGCTGCTCGTGCGGCCGTCGCGGATCGCGACCGTGCGGGCGACCTGGCCGCTCACCGCGGCGTCGTGGGTGACGACGACGACGGTGGCGCCGAGGTCGCGGTTGGCCGTGCGCAGGGCGTCGAAGACCTCCTGCGCCGTCTCGCTGTCGAGCTCGCCGGTCGGCTCGTCGGCCAGCAGGACCCGCGGCCGGTTGGCCAGGGCGACGCAGATGGCCACGCGTTGCTGCTCGCCGCCCGACATCTGATCGGGTCGGCGGTCGGCGCAGTGCGCCACCCCCACGGCCTCGAGCAGCTCGGTGGTGCGGGTGGCGCGCTCGGCCTTGCGGACGCCCGCGATGGTCTGCGGCAGGTCGACGACCTGGCTCGCGGTGAGGTACGGCACCAGGTTGCGCGCGGTCTGCTGGCGCACGAAGCCGACCACGTGGCGCCGGTAGCGCACCCGCTCCGCGCGGCCCAGGTCGCCGAGGTCGTTGCCGGCCACCACCGCGCGCCCGGCGGTGGGTGCGTCGACCCCCGCGAGCACCTGGAGCAGCGTGGACTTGCCGGAGCCCGAGGCGCCGACGATCGCGATCATCTCGCCCTCGGCCACGAGCAGGTCGAGTCCCTGGAGGGCCTGCACCTCGATGCCCTCAGCCTGGTAGATGCGCACCACGTTGTCGCAGACGACGAGGGCGTCGTGGCCGTACTCCGGGGCGCGCGCGGGAGCCGCCGGGAGCGTCAGCTCCGAACCCGCCACGCGCACCTCCCCAGACCACGGACGCGGTGATGCTACGCCCGCGGCGTCAGGACGTGCCGCACTAGCCGTCGAGGTCGGCGCGCAGCTCCTGGACCACGGAGTCGACGACGGCCACGAGGTCTCCGCCGGTCGCCTCCGCGACCCGGCGCTGGCGTTGGTACGACGCGCCGCGGGCCGGGACGTCGAGCACGCTGGCGAGCTCGGCCGCGCAGCCGAGCCGCTCGGCCACCGGCTCGAGCCGGGCCACCAGCCGGGCCAGGTCGTCGGTGATGAGCTCCTCGTGGGAGTCGGCGTCGAGGATGACGATGGCGTCCAGGCCGTAGCGGGCGGCGCGCCACTTGTTCTCCTGCACGTGCCACGGCGGCATGGTCGGCAGCTGCTCGCCGCGGGCCAGCCGGGTGTCGAGGTCCACGACCAGGCAGTGGGTCAGCGCGGTGAGGGCCGCCAGGTCGGTGAACGTGGAGACGCCGTCGCAGACCCGGTTCTCCAGGGTGCCGAGGTGCGGGGCCGGCCGCAGGTCCCAGCGCACCTCCGACAGCTCGTCGATGACGCCGGTGGTCAGCTGGTCGCCGACGAAGGACTCGAACTCCGGCCACGTCTCGAACTGGAACGGCAGCCCCGCGGTCGGCAGCTGCTGGAACATCAGCGCGCGGTTGGAGGCGTACCCCGTGTCGACGCCCGACCAGATCGGCGACGACGCGCTCAGCGCCTGCAGGTGCGGGTAGTGGTTGAGCAGGCTGTTGAGCACGGGCAGCACGCGGTCGCGCTCGGGCAGCCCGACGTGCACGTGCACACCCCAGATCAGCATCTGCCGGCCCCACCACTGGGTGCGGTTGATCAGCTCGGCGTACCGGTGGCCCTCGGTCAGCTGCTGGCCGCTCCAGTCCGCGAACGGGTGCGTGCCCGCGCCGAACAGGTCGATGCCGAGGTCGTCGCCGGCCGGGACGACGACCTCGAGGGTCCGGCGCAGGTCGGCCATCGCCTCCGGCACGGTGCGGCAGATCCCCGTGACGACCTCGACCGTGTTCTGCAGCAGCTCCTTGTGCACCCGGCCGGGATCGGGGAGCCGGGCCTTGGCGCGGGCGAAGAGGTGCGCGGCGTCGTTGCGCAGGTCGCGGCTCCTGCGGTCGACCAGCGCCAGCTCCCACTCCACGCCCAGGGTCGGCTCGGGCGAGCCGTGGAAGTCGATGCGCACGCGGGGAAGGTACCCGCGCCGCCGGCGCCGCCGGTCAGAGCGTCCGGAGCAGCTCCAGCCACGGCTCGTGGCTGCCGTCGAACGGCGGCATCCGGTTGGTGACCGCGGTGCGCACCAGGTCGCGGGTGGCCATGGCCAGGTCGACCACCTCGCGCGGGTAGTCCCACTCGACCCGGTGCTCGTCGAACTCGTCCTGGTCGTCGACGTACACGCTGTGGTCCAGCGCCTCGACCACGTCGAGGTCGAGGTCGACCGCCCGCACGATCCGCCCGTCCCACCGCGGCACCGTGGTCATGTCGACGTAGGTCCACACGTCGCCGCCCGGTCCGTGGAACGTGGCCAGCCACGCCTGCCCGACGGCCGTGCCCGCCGCCGGCACCAGCCCCACCTGGTGGTTGGTCGTCGTGAACTCCCGCCCCGGCCGCGACATGTGCGTGCCCTCCGGGAAGCCGATCCAGTCGCCCGCGTGCGTCGCGCCCAGGTAGACCGCGTCCATCTCCCAGTGCGGCTGGTCGCCCCACTTGGTCATCGCGACGCGGACCGCGTCCCCGCGCTGGGGCGCGCTCACGCCGGCACCCGCGTGCGCAGCGCCTCGAGCCACGGCCGGTGGCTGCCGTCGTACGGCGCGGCGCCGGCCCCGAGGGCGGCGCGGACCTCCTGGACCGTCGCCCGTGCTGCGGTCACCACGTCGGGCGGGTACGCCGGCGCGTGCGCCTCGAACTCGTCCTCGTCGGCGACCAGCACCGCCCCGCCCACCTGGCGCACCACGTCGAGGTCGAGGTCCACGCACGTCACCGCGGAACCGTCCCAGACGCACGGGGTGGCGATGTCGACGTACACCTCGCTGGTCGTCGTCGGGTCGTAGAAGCCGGCCCGCCACCACGCATCCGGGGCGAGCAGCGTGACCCAGTCCGACGCCGCGGCGTAGCGGTTGCCCCCGCGGGAGCACGGCGTGCCGGCGCGGGCGCCGACCCAGTCGCCGTGCTCGTCCGCGCCGAGCCAGGCCCCGGTGAACGCCGAGTGCGGCCGGTCGGGCCACCTGGTCATGAGCACCCGGACCGGGTCGCCGGGGGAGAGGGGCACCCCCCGTTCCTACCTCAGACCACCGTCGCCTTGTCGGGGAGCACGCGCTTGGAGGCCATCGCGACCACGTCCTGGTAGCGCGAGCCGAGGACCTTGGCGAAGGTGTGGACGGCGTGGGCGTCGAGCCCGACGAGGACGCGGGCGCGGTTCTTGAGGATGCCGTTGACGATGATCTCGGCGGCGCGCTCGGGCGTCATCTTGGCCAGCTTCTCGTCGAACAGCTTGGCCGTGGCCTCCTGCGACTCCTTGGCCGAGACGCGGGCGTTGCGGGCGATGGCGGTCTTGATGCCGCCGGGGTGGACGGCGGTCACGCCGACGGGGTGGCCGGCGATGAGCATCTCCTCGCGCAGCGCCTCGGTCATGCCGCGCACGGCGTACTTGCTGGCGTTGTACATCGACTGACCGGGCATCGAGACCAGCCCGAACAGCGAGGACAGGTTGACGACGTGGCCGTCGCCGGAGGCGATGAGGTGGGGCAGGAACTCCTTGGTGCCGTGGACGACGCCCCAGAAGTTCACGCCGATGATCCAGTCGATGTCGTCGTACTCGAGGTCGGTGAGGTCGCCGGCGAGGGCGACGCCGGCGTTGTTGACGACCACGTTGACGCGCCCGTAGTGCTCGACCACCTCGAGGGCGTAGCGCTGCACCGCGGCGCGGTCGGCCACGTCGAGGTGGTCGCTCTTGACGCGGGTGCCGCCGAAGCGCCGCACCTGCGCGACGGTCTCGGCCAGCCCGGCGTCGTCGACGTCGGAGAGCGCGAGGTGCGAGCCGCGGCGGGCCAGGTCGAGGGCGAGGGCGCGGCCGATGCCGGAGCCGGCCCCGGTGATCACGACCACCTTGTCGTCGAGGGTCTTCACTGCGCTGCCTCCAGGTAGCTCTCGGGGTCGTACGACGCCAGGCGGCGCCGGAAGTCGGCGGTCGAGCGTGGCCACAGCGTGGTGTTGCGGCCGTGCTCGTCGAGGTACCAGCTCGAGCAGCCGCCGGTCGTCCACACGGTGCGGCGCATCCGCTTCTGCAGCGCCCGGTTGAACGCCGCGGTGGCCTGCTCGGTCGGCTCGAGGGTGGCGACCCCGTCGCGGCGCATCCGGCGCAGCGCGTCGCGGACGTAGGTCACCTGCGACTCGATGATGTGGATCATGCTGGTGTGGCCCTGGCCGGTGTTGGGGCCGACGAGCATGAACAGGTTCGGGAAGTCCGGGACCGTCGTGCCCTTGTACGCCGCCATCCCGCTCGCGCGCCAGCGGTCGGCCAGGGTCTGGCCGGAGCGGCCGGTGATGTGCTCGGTGACGGGCAGCTCCGTGGTGTGGAAGCCGGTGGCCACGACGAGGACGTCGATCTCACGCTCCGTGCCGTCCGCGGTCACGACTCCGCTGCCGGTGACCTTGGCGATCGGGTCGGTGACCAGCTCGACGTTGTCCGCGGCCAGCGCCGGGTAGTAGTCGTTGCTGCGCAGGATGCGCTTGCAGAACAGTCGGAACGTCGGCGTGACCTTGCGGCGGAGCTCGGGGTCGGCGATGCCGCGCTCGATGTTCTTGGCCGCCTGCCGCTGCACCGGCGCACCGAGGCGCGGCTCGAGGGTCAGGGCCGGGACCAGGGCCTCGTGCGACCAGTACAGGCCGGCGCGGTAGAGCGTGCGCAACCCGGGCACGCGCTGGAGCGCCGCGCGCTCGAGCCGGCTGTAGACCCGGTCGTTGCGGGCGATCACCCACGGCGCGGTGCGCTGGTAGACGTCGAGGTGGCCGACCACCTCCTGCAGCTCGGGGATGATCTGGATCGCCGAGGCGCCGGTGCCGACCACCGCGACCCGCAGGCCGGTCAGGTCGACGGAGTGGTCCCAGCGCGCAGAGTGGAAGACGTGGCCCTGGAAGGTCTCGAGGCCGTCGATGTCGGGCAGCTTCGGCTCGGACAGCCCGCCCGCGGCGACGATGAGCGTCTTGCTCGTCCAGGTGCCGCGCGGCGTGCGGATGGTCCAGCGCCGGGCCGCGTCGTCCCAGCGCATGTCCTCGGCCGGTGCGTCGAACACGAAGCGGTCGAGCGTGCCGGACCGCTCGGCGACCTGCTTGACGTAGGCCTGGATGTCGGGCTGCGGGGAGTAGGAGCGCGGCCAGTCGTAGGGCGCGAACGAGTAGGAGTAGAGCTGGCTCGGCACGTCGCAGGTGGCGCCCGGGTAGGTGTTGTCGCGCCAGGTGCCGCCGAGGTCGCTCGCCTTCTCCAGCACCACGAAGTCCCGCTCGCCGTCCTCCTCGAGCCCGATCGCCGCGGCCAGCCCGGCGAACCCCGAGCCGATGACCACGTGGTCGACGGTGTGCACCTCGCTGCTCATGTCCCGACGGTATTGCCCTTGTTGAACAAGTGTCAATAAGATCGGCACCGTGACCGCGCCCACACGCTCCCGGCTCCCGCCCGAGGCGCGCCGCAGTCAGCTGCTCGACCTCGGCGTACGGCTGCTGGCGACGCGCTCGCTCGACGAGCTGTCGGTCGACCTGCTGGCCGAGGAGGCCGGGATCTCGCGCGGGCTGCTCTACCACTACTTCGGCAACAAGCACGACTTCCGCGAGGCCGTCGTACGACGCGCAGCGGACGACCTCATCGCCCAGACCGCGCCGCCGCCTGGCGGCGACCCGCTCGAGCGGCTGCACGCCTCGCTGGCGGCCTACGTCGACTACGTGCTGGCCAACTTCGAGGGCTACGTCTCGCTGCTCAAGGGCTCGGCCGGCGGCAGCGAGGCGGTGCGCGCGATCTACGAGGAGGTGCGCGGCGTCCTGAGCGAGCGGATCTTCACCGAGGACCCGGACGGTGAGTTCATCGCCGACACCCCGCACAACCGGTTGGTCGTGCGGGGCTGGTCGGCGCTGACCGAGGAGCTGGTCATCACCTGGGGCACCGACCGGCGCGCCGGCCGCGCGACGGTGACCCGCGAGGAGCTGCTCGAGGTCATCACCGGCGCGCTCCCGGCCCTCGTGCGTCCCCCGTCGGCGGGATAGTCACGGACGGGACCGGGGTCGATCGCGGTGATCGACCCCGTTCCCGTCCGTGACCATCCCGCCGGCGGGCAGTGTCAGGCGGAGGCCCCGACGACGTCGGCGAGCTGGTCGAGGCCCCAGGACAGGTCCTCGGGCGAGACCACGAGCGGCGGGGCCAGACGGATGGTGGAGCCGTGGGTGTCCTTGGCCAGGACGCCGCGGGCCATGAGCGCCTCGCAGACCTCGCGGCCGGTGCCGATGGCGGGGTCGATGTCGACGCCGGCCCAGAGGCCGCGGGTGCGGACGCCGACCACGCCGTGGCCGACCAGCGCCTCGAGGCGCGAGCGGAGGAGGACGCCGAGGTCGGTGGCCCGCGCCTGGAACTCGCCGGTGCGCAGCAGCTCGACGACGGTCAGGCCGACGGCGCACGCGAGCGGGTTGCCGCCGAAGGTGGAGCCGTGCTGGCCGGGCTTGAGCACGCCGAGCACGTCGCGGTCGGCCACGACGGCCGAGACCGGGACGATGCCGCCGCCGAGCGCCTTGCCCAGGACGTAGAGGTCGGGGACGACGTCCTCGTGGTCGCAGGCGAACGTCGTGCCGGTGCGGCCGAGGCCGGCCTGGATCTCGTCGGCGGCGAAGAGCACCTGGTGCTGGGTGCAGAGCTCGCGGACGCCGCGCAGGTAGCCCTCCGGCGGGATGACCACGCCGCCCTCGCCCTGGATCGGCTCGACGAGCACGGCCACGGTGCGCGGGGTGATCGCGGCCTCGAGGGCCGCGAGGTCGCCGTACGGGACGGTGACGAAGCCGGGCGTGAACGGGCCGAAGCCGTCGCGGGCGTCGGGGTCGTCTGAGAAGCCGACGATGGTGGTGGTGCGGCCGTGGAAGTTGCCGGACATCACGATGATCTCGGCGGTGTCGGCGGGCACGCCCTTGACCTCGTAGCCCCACTTGCGGGCCACCTTGATGGCGGTCTCGACGGCCTCGGCGCCGGTGTTCATCGGCAGCACCAGGTCCTTGCCGCACAGCTCGGCGAGCGCGGCGGTGAAGTCGGCGAATCGGTCGTGCACGAACGCTCGGCTGGTCAGCGTGAGCTGGTCGAGCTGGCTGTGCGCGGCGGCCAGGAGCGAGGGGTGGCCGTGGCCGAAGTTGAGCGCGGAGTAGCCGGCCAGCAGGTCCAGGAAGCGCCGTCCGTCGACGTCGGTCATCCAGGCGCCCTCGGCGTGCGCGACCACCACCGGCAGCGGGTGGTAGTTGTGCGCGGTGTGCGCCTCCGCCCGCTCGAACTCCGCGCGGCTGTGGATCTGCTCGTCGGTGGTGGTCACGCCTCAAGATTGTCAGACAATCGGGGCCGAGGCTAGTCGGCGAGCGCGACCCCGGCCGCGTCGTACCGGACGCCCTCTTCGTGGCTGCGGAACGCCGCCCGCACCGCGGCCGGCACCTCGCTTACGACCTCGGACAGCAGGGTGGTGGAGGAGTAGTCGCGCTGGTCGCTGCGGAGGTGGGTGGAGAGCACCTGTCCCGTCGCGCGATCCACGACGATCGTCTCGGTGCTGGAGGAGACGGCGTCGTCGAAGGTGATCTCGACGGTCGGCCGGTCGCCGGCGCGGGCGTCGGCGGTGTGCACGCCGTCGACCTCGGCCAGCGCCTCGTACGCCGCGGCCAGCGTGCGCGGCGGCAGCGTGTGCGAGGTCATCAGGGTCCGCAGCGCCTCGAACAGGGCCTCGTCGTGCGAGGAGGACCCGGAGACCCGGGGGTCGAGGTAGGCCAGCAGGTCGTCGGCGTCGTCGGGGAGCGAGGCGGCGAACTCCGGCGTCGGGTCGGCCAGCGACGGTGGGGCGTCGTCGTCGAGCACGTCGTAGGACGTCCAGCCGGCCGACGGGCGGCGCTCGACCAGCAGGAGCCGGCCGTCCCAGCTGGTCCACGTCTCACGGACGGTGTCCAGCACCGGCACCTCGCCGGTGCTCGGCTCGTTGCGCTGCACCGAGCGGGACCGCTCGTGCAGCCAGGTGCCCTCCTGGAGCACCGTGCCGTCGTACGACGCGGCGCTGCGGGCCAGGAGGTGCAGGTCGGCGGCGGTGGCGTCCCCGGTCGGCAGCAGGGTGGGCACGGCGAGCCCGGCCACGGCCGCGGCGGCGACGCCGAGCAGCGCGGCCCGCCGGGCGCGGCGGGGCCGCGGTGCGCGCACCCGGCCGAGCAGGGCGGCGCGGTCGGCGGGCGCCCACATCCGGTCCAGCTCGGCGTCGGTCGGGCGGGCGTCGGCGAGGCGGGTCAGCAGGTCGGTCATCGGGTCTCCTGGGTGGCGAGGATCGGGGTGGGGCGGGCGGTGAGCCGCTTGCGGGCGCGGTGCAGCCGGACCGAGAACGCGTTGGGGGTGACGCCGAGGACGCGCGCGGCCTGGTCCGGGGTGAGGCCGTCCCAGGCCACCAGCAGCAGGGCCTCGCGCTCCTTGGGCGACAGTGCGGCCAGCGCGTGCAGGCAGGCGTCGCGCTCGGCCACCACCTCCTCGGCCGAGGCGCCGGCCCGGCCGTGCCAGCCGTCGCGGACCGCGGCCCGCCACCACTCCTGCGCGGTCGCCTCGCGCCGCCGGCGGTTGGCCGCGAGCTTCCGGACGACGCCCACCAGCCAGGCGCGGGCGTCACCGGGCTCGAGAGGTACGTCGGCCAGGCGCCGCACCACGACCTCGAAGGCGTCGGCGACCAGGTCCTCGGCGGTGGCCGGGTCGCCGTGGCGCCGGGCGTAGGCGAAGAGCCGGGCGGCGTGGGCGGCGTACAGCGCGCTCAGCCGCTGGTCGGCGTCGGGGTCGCGGGGAGGTCTCACACCATGGTCTTGTCGCGGGGAGCCCCGACCTTACGGCCGGAGCCGGACCGCGATGGTGGTGCCACCCGGCGCGCTGTGCAGGCTCACGGTGCCGCCGTGCGAGCGGACGATGGCCTCGACCAGGGACAGGCCGAGCCCGGCGCCGCCCGAGCGCTCGCGGGCCTCGTCGACCCGGGCGAACCGTTCGAAGGCCTGGTCCACGAAGTCCGGCGGGAAGCCGGGGCCGTCGTCGTGCACGTCGAAGCCGTCGGGACGGCCGGTGACCGTGACCGTCGTGCCGGCCGGCGTGTGCTTGCGGGCGTTCGTCAGCAGGTTGGTGACCACCTGGTGCAGCCGCTGCTCGTCGCCGGTCACCTCGACCGGCTCGTCCGGCAGCTCGAGGCGCCAGCGGTGGTCGGGTGCGACCACGCGCGCGTCGGAGACGGCCTCGAGGAGCAGGTGGGTGAGGTCGACCGGCTCGGCGGCGAGTGGGCGGCCGGCGTCGAGGCGGGCCAGCAGCAGCAGGTCCTCGACCAGCGAGGTCATCCGCCCGGACTCCTCCTCGACCTTGCCCAGCGCCGTGCGCACGGTGTCCTGGTCGTCGCCACGTCGGCGGGCCAGCTCGGTGTAGCCGGCGATGGTGGCCAGCGGCGTGCGCAGCTCGTGGGAGGCGTCGGCCACGAACTGGCGCACCTGCTGCTCGCTGCGGTGCCGCTCGGCCAGCGAGGTCTCGACGTGCGCGAGCAGGGTGTTGAGGGCCGCGCCGACCTGGCCGACCTCGGTGCGCTCGTCGGTCAGGTGTGCCGGCACCCGCTCGTGCAGCTCGATCTCGCCCTCGGTCAGGTCCAGCTCGGAGACGCGGTCGGCGGTGGCGGCGACCTCGCGCAGCGGCCGGAGCTGGCGCCGCACCAGGAGCAGACCGCCGCCGGCGGCCAGCACCGTCCCGAGGGCGACGAGCACCGCCTCGTAGCCGATGAGCGAGTGGACCGCCTCGGAGACCTCCTCGGTCGGCAGGGCCACGACGACCGTGCCGGGCTCGCCCCGGACGGAGCCGGCCGCGGCCCGCGCGCGGTAGCCGCCCAGCCCGGGCACGTCGAGCGCGTGGATCTCGCCGTCCGTCGGCACGTCCGCTAGCGCCTGGAGGGCGTCGTCGTCGAGCTCGGTGCGGTCCGGTCCGTAGCCGGAGCGGTAGCCGAGGCCGTCACCCGACCCGTCGGGGAAGCCCGCCTGCAGCGTGCCCGGCTGCGCGTTGCCGAGACCCCCCGGTCCCGGACCCGGACGCTCGACGATCTGGGTGAGCTGGTTGTCCACCTGGCGGGTCAGCCGGTTCTGGATCGCCAGCGTGGCGGCGACGCCGATGAGCACCGAGACCACGAGGACCAGCGCGACCGCGGTGACCACGAGCCGCGCGGTGAGCGTCCTCACGACGCGGGCTTGAGCACGTACCCGGCGCCGCGCATGGTGTGGATCATCGGGGCGCGGCCGGCGTCGATCTTCTTGCGCAGGTAGGAGATGTAGAGCTCGACGACGTTGGCCTGGCCGCCGAAGTCGTAGTTCCAGACCCGGTCCAGGATCTGCGCCTTGCTGAGCACCCGGCGCGGGTTGCGCATGAGGAAGCGCAGCAGCTCGAACTCGGTGGCGGTCAGCGCGATCTCCTCCCCGGCGCGCGAGACCTCGTGGCTGTCCTCGTCGAGCTCGAGGTCGCCGACGCGCAGCACCGAGCTCTCCGCCACCCGCTGGGCGCCCGAGCGGCGCATCAGCCCGCGCAGTCGGGCCACCAGCTCCTCGAGCGAGAACGGCTTGGTCACGTAGTCGTCGCCCCCGGCGGTCAGCCCGGCCACCCGGTCTTCGACGGCGTCGCGGGCGGTGAGGAAGACGACGGGCACGTCGGGCAGCGCGGTGCGCATCCGGCGCAGCACCTCGAGGCCGTCGACGTCGGGCAGCATCATGTCCAGCACGACGGCGTCGGGACCGAGCTCCTTGGCGGCGTTCACCGCCGAGGTCCCGGTGTGCGCCGTCTGCACCTGCCAGCCCTCGTAGCGCAGCGCCATCGAGATGAGCTCGGCGATGTTGACCTCGTCGTCGACGACGAGGACGCGCAGGGGCGACCCGTCCGGGCGGGTCAGGTCGGCGGCGGGAGCGACGGGCACGGTCCCAGCATGACCGCGTTCGCTGTGGGTTCGCTGTGAGCACGCGGCGCGGAAATTGTCCGGGCCCGCACCCAACCGGATTGGCCCGGCCTCCGTCACACGGGTAGAAAGGGCGGACCAAGCGGACAACCGGAGCGGCGCGTGGGTGGTACTCGGGACGACGGCTTCACGGCGTACGTCGCCGGTCGCCGCGCTCACCTCTACCGCACGGCGTACCTGCTGTGCGGGGATGCCCACCGCGCCGAAGACATCGTGCAGAACGCCCTCGCCAAGCTGTACGTCGCGTGGCCGCGCGCGTCCAAGGCCGACTCGGTCGACGCCTACGTGCGCCGGGTGATCGTCAACAGCCACCTCGACGAGCGCCGCCGCCCGTGGCGCCGGGAGTCGCCGACCGAGGACGAGCGCCTCGACCGCGCCGCGCCCACCGGCGTGACGCCCGAGGAGTCCGACGCGCTGTGGACCGCGCTGCGTGGGCTCGGGCCCAAGCAGCGGCGGGTCGTGGTGCTGCGGCACTACTGGGGCCTGTCGGTGGAGGAGACCGCCGCTGACCTCGGCGTCAGCCCCGGCACGGTGAAGAGCCAGACCTCGGCCGCCCTGGAGAAGCTGCGCACCGTCCTCGGGGTGCCCGCCGCGACGGGAGGTGGCCGCGCGTGACCGACCCCGACGACCGCTTCCTGACCGAGCGGCTGCACGCCCTGGCCGGTGGGGTGACCCCGCCGGTGGTCCCCGCCGACGCCGACGTCCGCCGCGGCCGGCGCCGGCTGGTCCGCGTCCGCGCCACCATGGCCGGCGCCTCGATCGGCGCCCTCGCGGTGGTCCTCGGCGTCACCGGTCTCACCGCCGGGGACCCGCAGGCCACCGAGCCACCCGTGGTCGGACGGACGACCGGCACGGCGCTGCCGGCCACGCCGGACGGCTCCACCCCGAGCGGGAGCCCGTCGCGCGGCGAGCGCGACGGCGAGCGCGACGGCGGTGGCGACGAGCTCACCTCGCTCGGCGGCGGGGGCGGCGGTGCGGCCGTGGGCGACCCGGCCTCCGGCAGCGCGTCGTCCGACGCCACCGGCGACGGGGCCGACGAGCACTCGGGCAAGGCGGGCTCCAAGGCGGGCGGGCAGCCGGGCCACTGGCCCACTGGACCGGTCGTCCCGACCGACGGCTCGACCGACGACGTCACCGACGGTCCCACCGACACCCCGACCGGCAGCCCCACCGGCAGCCCCAGCGACGAGCCGACCGCGACCCCGTCCACCGACGGGCCGGGCACGCCGACGGGCAGCCCCACGCCGACCGGCACCCCGACCACCCCGCCCGAGGACCCGACGCCGCCCACCACCGGGCCGGTGCGGGTGCCCAAGGTGCTCTCCTACTTCAACGAGGTCCTGGCCGACCACCTCGACGCCGACCGCGACCACCTGGCGACCTACGACCGCCGGGTCGACCGCCGCAAGGCCACCCGCATCGACGGCCGGCTGTTCGCGCTGAGCGGGAGCTACCGCTGGACCGACGGCGACGACACCGAGGCCGTCGCGGTCAAGGTCGCGACGGGCTGGGACCAGGTCGACTGGCGCTGCGGGACGACGCCCGCGACGTGGGACTGCGCCGCCGCGACCGGGGCCGAGCTCGCGCGCCACGACGGGCTGCGTCAGGTCGCGGCCCCGCGTGCCGACGGCCAGGTCGTCGTCGTCTCCACCGAGGTGGCGAGCGCGGACGTCTCCGACGACGACCTCGTCGCCGCGGCCCTCGACGACCGCCTGGTCGTGCCCGGCGACGCCGTCCCGGCGGCCCCGCCGCTGCTCGACGCCGGCGCGTTCGGCGCCTCCGGGCAGGCCGCGCTGGTCCGCGACGGCGAGTCGTTCACGACGACCGGCTGGGCGCGCACCCCCAGCGTGCGGGGCACGTGGGCCGTCGCCGGCACCGACCGCGGCACGCTGGCCTGGTCCGCGACGCCGCTCTACAGCGGTGGGGCGTGGACCTGCCTGACGACGTACCGCTCCTGCACCGACGTCGTCGTCGACGACGCCGGCACCGTCGTGCACGTCGGCGCGCTGAGGAAGAAGGGCGGCTGGGTCCTGCAGTACGACGGCCCGACGTACGCCGTGCGCGTCAGCTCGAGCGACCCGACGTTCGCCAAGAAGCGGGCCTACCCGTTCCTGGTCGCCCCGGCGTGGCAGCCGGCTGCGTCGGCCCCGTAGGGAACGCCAGGACCACCGCGGTCCCGCGACCGACCTCGCTGGAGGCGCTCGCGGTGCCGCCGTGCGCCTCGACCAGCTGCCGCACGATCGCGAGCCCCAGGCCGCTGCCGCCGGTGGCCCGGCTGCGGGAGGGGTCGACCCGGCGGAACCGGTCGAAGACGTGGGGCAGGTCGGCGGCCGGGATGCCCTCGCCGGTGTCCTCGACCGTGACCGTGCCGTCCGCGCCGCGCAGGGTGACGCGGCCGCCGGACGGGGTGTGGCGCAGCGCGTTGGCCACCAGGTTGGTCACGGCCTGGCGCAGCCGCACCGGGTCGGCGACCAGGCGTGCGGTCGGCGGGCAGTCGACCTCGACGCCGAGGCCGGCGCGCTGCGCCGCCGCGCGGAACGACGCCGCCACCTGCTCCAGGAAGACGCGCAGCTCGACCGGTTGCGGGTCCAGCCGGAGCTCGCCGGCGTCACCGAGCGCGAGGTCGTGCAGGTCGTCGACCAGGCGCTGCAGGTGCAGGCTCTCCTCGAGCAGGCTGGCCACCAGCTCCTGGTCGGGCTCCACCACGCCGTCGCGCGCCGCCTCGACCCAGCCACGCACGTTGGCCAGGGGAGTGCGCAGCTCGTGCGAGACGTCGCTGACCATCTGCCGGCGCGCGTCCTCCAGCTGCTGGCGGCGCTCGGCCATCCGGTTGAAGGCGCGCGCCACCCGGCCCAGCTCGTCGCGGCGCCCCTCGGGCACCCGGGCGGTGAGGTCGCCGTCGGCCGCCCGCAGCGCGGCCGCGGACAGCCGACGCAGCGGGACCACGATGGTGGCGGCCAGCAGCGCGGAGAGCAGGAGGGTCACGAGCAGCACCCCGCCGGCCAGCAGCAGGATGCGGCGCTGGTTGTGGCCCGAGAGGTCCCAGAACACCTCGGCCCGCGAGCCCTCGCCGCTGACGAAGACCAGCGCGGGCGGGGCGACGTACGGCGTGAAGGCGGCGCGCAGCGACTCGTCCAGGCAGCGCGCGACCCGGCGGTGGTGGTCGGGGTAGGACACGAACACGCTGAGGTCGCGGGTGACCAGGCTGGTCGGCCCGAGGCCGGTGCGGGCCAGGCAGGCGTCGACCGCGGGCCCGATCCCGCGGAAGGCCGTCACGGCGCCCGGACCGGACAGGGTGCTGACCCGCGAGTCCAGCGCCAGGGTCGGCGCGACGAGGAACGCCGTCCCCGGCACCGGGCCCGCGTCCTGCGGCGCCTGGTCCACCTCGAGCGGCGCCAGCAGGGTGGTGTCGACGTCGAGGGGATCGATGCGCGCGCGGGCCTGGGTCGGGTCGAAGGTGTCGTGGGTGTCGCCGACCAGGACGCGGCCGGTGGTGTCGGTGACCGTCACCGGCCCGTCGTGCTGGCGCGCCAGCCGCGCGACCAGGGCCTCGGCGCCGGTCCAGGAGCGGTGCGTCGCGGCGTAGCCCACGAGCGCGTCGTAGGTCTGGGCGTCGGCGTGCAGCGACTCCTGCTGCTCCTCGTGCACCGCCACCGTGGTGGCCCGGACCGTGGCCCAGGTCGCGGCGACCACCGCCACCAGTGCGATGACCGCGCCGAGCGCGAAGAGGCGGACCGAGAGGCTCACGGCGCCTCCGGGGCCAGGGCGTAGCCAACGCCGTACACGGTCCGGATGAGCGCGGGGTCGAGCTTCTTGCGCAGGTTGGCGATGTGCACGTCCACGGTGCGCCGGGACACGAAGTCCTCCGCGCCGTGCAGGTGGCGCAGCAGCTGGTCGCGGGTGAAGACCCGGGCCGGCTCGGAGGCCAGCAGCTCCAGCAGCGCGAACTCGCCCGGTGTGCACTCCACCGGCTGGTCGCGGAAGACCACCTCGTGGCTGGCCGGCCGCACGGTCAGCGCCCCCACGCTCACCGGCGGCCGGGCCGCCTCGGTGCCGGCCAGGCGGCTGCGCCGCAGCAGGGCCCGGCCCCGGGCCATCAGCTCGCGCGGGCTGTAGGGCTTGGTCAGGTAGTCGTCGGCGCCGAGGTCCAGCCCGCGCAGGAGGTCGTCCTCTCCCGCGCGGGCCGTGAGCATCAGCACGGGCAGCGCCTCGGTCTCCGGTGTGGCGCGCAGGACCCGGCACACGTCGTGCCCGTCGAGCGCCGGCATCATCACGTCGAGGATGAGCAGGTCCGGCAGGCTGGTGCGGACGGCCTCGAGGGCCGCGCCGCCGTCGTGGACGACGGTGACCGAGTGGCCCTCCGCAACGGCGTACCGGCGGATGAGCTCGGCCTGCTTGGGGTCGTCCTCGGCGACCAGGATGCGCGCCACTGGAGGCAGTGTGTCAGTCGCTGCCGAACGTGCCGAGCAGGCAGGCGTCCTCGATGGCGGCGTTGTCGTCGGGAACGTCGTAGCCGGCGCGGTAGGTCCAGTCGAGGTTCTCGTCGTTGAGCAGGCGCACGTGCTCACCGTGGTCGGCCAGGCAGGCCACGTAGGTCTGGGCCTGGGCGGCGAAGGTCGGGTTGGTCGCCGCCTCCAGCGCCGGCGGGTAGACCGGGTCGACCGAGGCGCACGCCGCGCGGGCGTCGGCGGGCGGCGGCCAGGCCAGGGTGACGCCGTACGTCGGGGACATGTTCTCGGCCGGGACCGGACGGGCCTCGGCGTCGGGGTCGATGGTCGGGGCGCCCGCCTCGATGAGGCAGTCGGTGTAGGCCTGCAGCAGCGCGGTGCGGTGCGCGCTGCCCTGGCTGGTCACGTCG
This sequence comes from Nocardioides anomalus, assembly GCF_011046535.1. Classification (NCBI taxonomy): domain Bacteria; kingdom Bacillati; phylum Actinomycetota; class Actinomycetes; order Propionibacteriales; family Nocardioidaceae; genus Nocardioides; species Nocardioides anomalus. The sequence goes on from NZ_CP049257.1 coordinate 245,898, forward strand.
CTGACGTGCATGACCGGCCGGGCACCGGTCCCGGCGGCGGCGTTGATCGCGGTCGGTGCCTCCGCCGGCATGGCCACGGCGGCGGCCGGGGTCAGGAGCAGCGCGAGCGGGGCGAGGGCGAGGAGTCGTGTCGTCTTCATGGCCCCGACTCTGGCGAGCGGTTGTCAGGAACTGGTCAGGACGCTGTCCGCGTCCTGCATGTCCTCGACCGCCAGTGCCGCGAAGACCATCGCCGAGCCCAGGGGCGCGCCCGGGCCGGGGTAGACCGGGCCGAAGACCGAGGCCGCGGTGTTGCCCGCGGCGTACAGGCCCACGAGGGCGCTGCCGTCCTCGCGCAGCACCCGCCCGCGGGCGTCGGTGACCAGGCCGCCCTTGGTCCCGAGGTCGGAGAGCACGAACCGGGCGGCGTGGAAGGGCGCCTGGTCGCAGGGCGTGAGCGCTCCGCCGAAGAACGTGTCGTACTCGTCCTCGCCGCGGTGGAACTCCTCGTCGACCCCCCGCGCGGCGTCCTCGTTGAAGCGCGCGACCGTAGAGGCCAGGTCCGGGGCGCCGATCGCCTCGGCCAGGGCCTCGATGGTCTCGGCCCGCACCCACGTGCCGGCGGCCAGGTGCTCCTCCGGGTCGCCCTCCGGCATCGCGATGGCCGGGAGCCGGCCGTCCTCGCGCGAGTCGAAGACGAACCACGACGGCACCCGCTCCGGCGCCCGCGCCATCTCCCGGCCGAACCGGTCGTAGGGCAGGCTCTCGTTGGCGTAGCGCCGGCCGCGCTGGTCGACCATCAGCCCGCTGCGGAACCCGAGCGTGAACGACCCGCCACCGTCCGGCTGCTCCAGCCCCGGGCAGAACCACCCGAGCGCCGAGAAGTCCGTGGCCGCGCCCAGCGCGACCGCGGCTGCGAGCGGCTCGCCGGTGTTGGTCTGCCGCGGCGCCATGGTCCACGCCGTCCGGCCCGGGACGCCGTGCTCGTCGCGCATCGCCTGGTTGCCCTCGAAGCCGCCCGCGGCCAGCAGCACCCCGCGCCGCGCGCGCAGCTCGACCGGGCCCTCCGGCGTCATGGCCGCGACGCCGACGACCCGGCCGTCCTCGCTCAGCAGCCCGGTGACCGGCAGGTTGGTCCGCACCTCGCCGCCCTCGCGCAGCACGACCGTGGCCAGCCGCGCGATGAGCGCCTGACCGCCGCTCAGGGTGCTCCGGCCGCCCTCGCCGACCCGGTCCCGCTCCACCGGCGGTCGCACCAGGGCCGCCACCTCCTCGGGCAGCTCGGCGCGCTTGGTGCTCGTGGGCTGGATCGAGCGGCCGAGCGGCACCCGCCCCGGCGCGTCGTAGTACTCCGAGAACGGCAGCCACTCGAAGTCCAGGTCCGGGTCGTCCTCGAGCTGCGCCACCAGCCGCGGCGCCGTGGCCAGGAAGGCCTCCACCCGCTCCTCGTCGGGGTCCTCCAGCACCGCCGCGAGGTAGGACCGCGCCCCCTCGGTGGAGTCGGCGATCCCCGCCCGCTGCTGGACCTGGCTGCCCGGCAGCCAGCACGCGCCGCCGGAGTACGCCGACGTGCCGCCCAGCTTGTCGGTCTTCTCGACCACGCACACGCTCAGGCCGGCCTTGGCCGCGAGCGCCGCGCCCGTGAGCGCCCCGCCGCCGGAGCCGACCACCACGACGTCCCAGGTGTCCACGGACGGATGGTAGAACGTGTTCTAGTCCGGGCGGTACGTCGCGACGAGCACGCCGCTCGCCGTCGACGTGGCCTCGACCAGCCGCAGCCGGTGCGCGTCCGGGGCGTCGCCGAACAGCCGCCGGCCCGACCCGAGCACCACCGGGTGCACGAAGAGCAGCAGCTCGTCGACCAGGCCGTGCTCGAGCAGCGTGCGGACCAGCTGCCCGCTGCCCATCACCACGAGGTCCTCGGTCTCGCGCAGCCGCGCCACCTCGGCGGCCACGTCGCCGGCGACCTGCACCGAGTGCGGCCAGGCCAGGTGCGGGTCGGAGGTGACGACGTACTTGGTGGTCCGGTTGAGCCCGTCGCGGAACGGCCCGCCGGCGCCGTTCCAGTGCGTCAGCACGTCGTCGTAGCTGCGGCGGCCGAACAGCCACGCGAAACCGGGCCGCATCGCCCGGCCCATGGCCGCCCCGGGCTCCGGGTCGTCCGCGGCGGCCATCGCCCAGCCGCCGTGGCGGAAGCCGCCGCTGGGGTCCTCGTCGGTGCGCGCCGGACCCTGGAGGACACCGTCCAGGCTGAGGTGCTCGACGACCAGGAGGCTCACAGCCGGGCCAGGGCCTCGCGCATCGGGTCCAGGCCGAGCGAGCCGAGGTCCAGGGCCGCGCGGTGGAAGGCCTTGAGGTCGAAGTCGGCGCCCTGGCGCTGCCGGACCTCCTCGCGGGCCTGGAGCCAGATCCGCTCGCCCACCTTGTACGACGGGGCCTGGGCCGGCCAGCCGAGGTAGCGGTTGACCTCGAAGACGATCATCGCGTCGTCCATCCGCGCGTGCTGGCGCATGAACTCGAGGCCGAGCTCACCGGTCCAGCGCTCGCCGGGGTGGAAGCCGAACGGGTTGTCGCGCGGGATCTCCAGCTCCAGGTGCATGCCGATGTCGACGATGACGCGGGCTGCGCGGAAGCCGTTGCCGTCGAGCATCCCGAGCTTGTCGCCCGGGTCCTCGAGGTAGCCGAGCTCGTCCATCAGCCGCTCGGCGTACAGCGCCCAGCCCTCGCCGTGACCCGAGACCCAGCACATGCTGCGCTGCCAGCGGTTGAGCACGTCGCTGCGGTAGAGCGTCTGCGCGCACTGCAGGTGGTGCCCGGGCACGCCCTCGTGGTGCACGGTCGTGACCTCGCGCCAGGGGTAGAAGGTCGTGATGCCCTCGGGCACCGACCACCACATGGCGCCCGGGCGCGAGAAGTCCTCCGACGGAGGGGTGTAGTAGATGCCGCCGTCCTGGGTCGGCGCGAGGCGGCACTCGATGCGGCGCACGGGCTCGGGGATGTCGAAGTGGGTGTCGGCCAGCTCGTGGAGCACCTGGTCGGCGCGGTCCTGCATCCAGGCCCGGAACGCCTCCTTGCCCTCGATGGCGCGGGCCGGGTCGCTCTCCAGGTGGGCCTGGGCGTCGCGGATGCTCGCGCCCGGGCCGACCAGGTCGGCCGCGATCGCGAGCATCTCGGTCTCGATGCGGTGCAGCTCCTCCCAGCCCCAGGCGTAGGTCTCGTCGAGGTCGATCTCGGTGCCGAGGAAGTAGCGCGAGTCCCGCGCGTACTGCTCGCGTCCGACCGCCTCCTTGTCCCGGCCGCGCAGGGCCAGCTCGTCGGAGAGGTACGCCGCGAGCTCGACGTACGCCGCGCGCGCGCCGTCGGCGCCGCGGTCCAGCTCGGCCTTGAGCGACGCCGGCACGTCCTCGGCCTGGCCGATCAGCTGGCCGAACACGTCGCCGCCCGGCGCGACCCAGCCGCGCATCAGCTTGGCCGCCTCGACCAGCTGGCGGCGCGGGCTGACGTGGCCGTGCGCGGCCTCGTGCTCCAGCGTCGCCCGGACGTCGGTGAGGGTGGCGGGCACCGCGGCGAGCCGGTCGCTGATCGCGCTCCAGTCCTCCTCGGTGCTGGTGGCCATCAGGTCGAAGACCTCGCGGACCGCGTGCGCGGCGGAGTCGATGACGCTGACCAGGGACTGGCCGCGGTGGGCGTCCATCTGGGCCAGGGTGGTGTCGGCCCGCTCCAGGAACGAGCTGCGGGCCACCTCCTCGCGGGGGTCGCTCGGGGTGGCCCGCTCCATGGCCGCCCGCGCGTCGCGGAGCAGCTGCTCGCGGTGGGCGTAGCCGTCGGGCGTGAAGTCGGTGAGCTCGTGCTCGTGGCCGGGGATCCCGGCGAAGGTCGCGGTGATCGGGTCGGCCGCGGCCAGGTCCTCGACGTAGCGCTCGGCGATGTCGTCTGCTTCTCGCACCACTGGAACCTAATGGGCGCGACGCCCCTTCGGCCATCGGGAAGAATGGGTCGGTCATGTCCACCGAGCAGCTCGCGATCAGCTACCCCGCCGAGCTCCCGGTCAGCCAGCGCCGCGACGACATCGCCGCGGCCATCCGCGACCACCAGGTCGTCGTCGTCGCGGGCGAGACCGGCTCGGGCAAGACGACCCAGCTGCCCAAGATCTGCCTGGAGCTGGGTCGGGGGCGCCACGGGATGATCGGCCACACCCAGCCGCGCCGGATCGCCGCGCGGTCCGTGGCCGAGCGGATCGCCTCCGAGCTGGACACGGAGCTGGGCGACCTGGTCGGCTACCAGGTCCGCTTCACCGACCGGACCTCGAAGCGCTCGCGCGTGAAGCTGATGACCGATGGCATCCTGCTGGCTGAGCTGCAGCGCGACCGCGAGCTGAAGCGCTACGACACGATCATCATCGACGAGGCGCACGAGCGCTCGCTCAACATCGACTTCCTGCTCGGCTACCTCAAGCGGCTGCTGCCACGCCGGCCCGACCTCAAGCTGATCATCACCAGCGCGACCATCGACGTGGACCGGTTCGCCGCACACTTCGACGCGCCCGTGGTCGAGGTGAGCGGGCGGACGTACCCGGTCGAGGTCCGCTACCGCCCCCTCATGGAGCTGCCGGAGGACGACGACGAGGGCGAGCCGATCGTCCGCGACCAGACCGAGGCCGTCGTCGACGCCTGCCGTGAGCTGTTCGCCGAGGGGCCGGGCGACATCCTGGTCTTCCTGCCCGGTGAGCGCGAGATCCGCGACACCGCCGACGCGCTGAGCGAGCTCGCGGACGCGCGCACCGAGGTCGTGCCGCTCTACTCCCGACTGTCCGCGGCCGAGCAGCACCGCGTCTTCGCGGCGCACACCGGACGCCGGATCGTGCTGGCGACCAACGTGGCCGAGACCTCGCTGACCGTGCCCGGCATCCGGTACGTCGTGGACACCGGCGTCGCGCGCATCTCGCGCTACTCGGTGCGCACCAAGGTGCAGCGGCTCCCGGTCGAGGCGATCAGCCAGGCCTCGGCCAACCAGCGCTCGGGCCGCTGCGGCCGGCTCGGGCCGGGGGTGGCGATCCGGCTGTACTCCGAGGAGGACTTCGAGGGGCGACCGGCGTTCACCGACCCCGAGATCCTGCGCACCAACCTGGCCAGCGTCATCCTGCAGATGACCTCGCTGGGGCTCGGCGACATCGCGCGGTTCCCGTTCGTCGAGCCGCCGGACCGGCGCAACGTCACCGCCGGCGTGCAGCTGCTGGAGGAGCTGGGGGCGTTCAACTCTTCCGGAAGGCTGTCGCGGCTGGGGCGGCGGCTCGCCCGGCTGCCCATCGACCCGCGGCTCGCGCGGATGGTGCTGGAGGCCGAGCGCCGCGGCTGCCTGCGCGAGGTCATCGTCATCGCTGCGGCGCTGTCGTTGCAGGACCCGCGCGAGCGGCCGGCCGAGCTCCAGGCCCAGGCCGACCAGCAGCACGCCCGCTTCAAGGCCGAGGGCTCGGACTTCCTCACCTGGCTCAACCTGTGGCGCTACGTCAAGGAGCAGCAGCGCGAGCTGTCGTCGTCGGCGTTCCGGCGGATGTGCAAGCGCGAGTTCCTCAACTACCTGCGGGTGCGCGAGTGGCAGGACTTCGAGTCCCAGCTGCGCCAGGTCTGCAAGGAGATGGACATCGAGCTGGGGCACCCGGCGGACACCCCCGACGCCGACGGCATTCACCAGTCGCTGCTGGCCGGGCTGCTCTCCCAGATCGGGCTGCTCGAGGAGCGCGACCGCAAGGAGCGCGGACCGCGGGAGTACCTCGGCGCCCGTGGCGCGCGGTTCGCGGTCTTCCCCGGCAGCGGGCTCTACCGGAAGAACCCGCCGTTCCTCATGGCCGGCGAGCTCGTCGAGACCTCGCGGCTCTGGGCGCGGCAGAACGCCGCCATCAAGCCGGAGTGGGCCGAGGACCTCGGGCGGCACCTGGTGAAGCGGACCTGGTCGGAGCCGCACTGGTCCAAGAAGCGCGCGGCCGTGATGGCCTACGAGCGGGTCACGCTGTACGGCGTGCCGCTGGTGGCCGACCGGCTCACGACGTACGCCAGGGTCGACCCGGTCGTCTCGCGCGAGCTGTTCCTGCGCCACGCGCTGGTCCAGGGCGAGTGGCACTCGCGGCACCGGTTCCTGGAGACCAACCGGCGCCTGCTGGAGGAGGCCGAGGAGCTCGAGCACCGCGCGCGGCGCCGCGACATCGTGGTCGACGAGGAGACGCTGTTCGACTTCTACGACGCGCGGGTGCCGGCCGACGTGGTCTCCGGCGCGCACTTCGACCAGTGGTGGAAGGGCGCACGGCGCAGCGCGCCGGACCTGCTGACCTTCGACCCGGCCATGCTCACCCGCTCCTCGGCGGACGCGGTCACCGAGGCGGACTACCCCGAGCAGTGGGACAGCGGCGAGGAGGGGCTGACCTTCTCGATCAGCTACCACTTCGAGCCGGGCGCGGCCGAGGACGGCCTGACCATCGACGTGCCCGTGGACACCCTCAACCGGGTCGAGGCCGACGACTTCTCCTGGAACGTGCCCGGCCTCCGCGAGGAGCTGGTCACCGCGCTCATCCGGTCGCTGCCCAAGCACCTGCGCGTCTCGTTCGTGCCGGCGCCCAACAAGGCGCGGGAGTTCCTGGCCGCCGTGCCGCCGGGCGAGGAACCGCTGCTCGACGCGCTCGAGCGGTGGATGCGCTCGACCACCGGTGTCGTCGTGCCGCGTGAGGCGTGGGACTGGTCCAAGGTGCCCGCCCACCTGCAGCCGACCTACCGCGTGGTCGCCGACGACGGCGCGGAGCAGGCGCGCGGCAAGGACCTCGAGGCGCTCAAGGCGCCGCTGCGCCCGCAGTTCGAGTCTGCCCTCTCCTCGGCCGCCTCGGAGTCCGGGCTCGCGCGCACCGGCGAGACCCGGTGGGTCTTCGGCGACATCCCCGAGTCCGAGACGCTGACCCGGGCCGGGCACCGGGTGACGGTCTTCCCCGCGCTGGTCGACGAGGGCGCGTCGGTGGGGCTCGCGGTCTACGGGACCACCGACGAGGCCGAGGCGCGGCACCGCCTCGGCGTACGACGCCTGGTGCTGCTCTCGGTGCCCCTGCCCTCGGACTCCGAGCTCCAGGAGCCGCTGGCCCTGAACGACCGGCTGGGGCTCGTCGGCTCGCCGTACGCCTCGGTGCCGGAGCTGCTGGTGGACAGCCGGGCCGCGGTGGTCGGTGGCCTCGTCGACGCTGGTGGACAGGTCCGGTCCGAGCCTGACTTCGACGCCCTGGTGGCGCGGGCGCGCGCCGCCGCCCCGGGGATGCTCCACGACTTCCTCGCCGACGTGCTGCGGGTGCTCGACGGGTGGCGGACCGTCGACAAGCTGCTGAGCGGGCGCGCCGAGATGGCGATGCTCCCTGCGCTCTCGGACCTGAAGGCGCAGCTCGTGCGCCTGGTGCACCCGGGGTTCCTCTCCGAGGCCGGTCCCGGGCAGCTGCGCCGCTACCCGACCTACCTCCGGGCGATGACCCTGCGCCGGGAGGCGCTCGACCAGGGTGGCGCGGCGGTCAACCGCGACCGCCAGCTGATGGACCGGATCACCGGCCTGCAGGACGCCTACCTGCACCAGCTCGCCGCCCTGCCCGACGGCCGCCCACCCGGTGAGCGGCTGCGCCGGGCCCGCTGGATGCTCGAGGAGCTGCGGGTCTCACTGTGGGCCCAGCAGCTCGGCACCGCCCACCCGGTCAGCGAGGAGCGGGTCCGCAAGGCACTGTCCGCGGCGGCGGGCACGTGACCGCGGTCGGCTTCGCCGCGGCGAACGCCCGCCGGCTGGCCCGGCACGGGCTCACCGCGCCGCTCGGCTCGCTGGCCGCGGCGGCGGCGGCAGTGGCCGGCGTGCACGCGCAGATCATGTCGGCGGCCGAGGTCTCCCTCGGGCTGCGGGTGTCCGGGGTGACCCGGTCCGACGTGGCCGCGGCGCTGTGGGAGGAGCGGAGCCTGGTCAAGACCTTCGGGCCGCGGGGGACCGTCCACCTGCTCGCCGCCGAGGACCTGGCCTGGTGGCTGCCGGCGCTGGCGGCGGTGCCCCCGGCGGGCGGGCACCCGGACGGCGTACGCCTGACGCCGGAGGAGACCGACGCGGTGGTCGCGGCGCTGGACGCGACGCTGCGCGAGGGCGACCGGACCACCGAGGAGCTCGACGCGCACGTGGGTGAGGCGTGCGGGGCGTGGGCGGCCGAGGAGTCGATGGCGGCGTTCGGCGGCTTCTGGCCGCGGTGGCGCCAGGCGCTCGGTGTGGCGGCCTCGCGCGGCGTGCTGTGCAGCGGCCCGAACCGCGGGCGCCGAGTCACCTACGCGAGCCCGTCGCGGTGGGTGGGCGAGCTCGCGCCGGTGCCTGCGGACGAGGCGGAGCTGCGGCTGCTGCGCGCCTACCTCACGGCGTACGGCCCGGCGACGCCCGACCACCTGGCGCGCTGGCTGGCCACCACGCCGGCGTGGACGCGGGCGCTGTTCGCGCGCGCCGAGCTCGACGAGGTCGCGCTCGAGGGCGAGCCGGCGTGGGTGTGGCGCGGCGACGACGGGTTCGACGCACCGGAGCCGCCGGGAGTGCTCCTGCTGCCGTACTTCGACGCCTTCCAGGTCGGCTCCCGGCCGCGCGGCCTGCTGTTCCCGGGGCGAGCGGCCGAGCGGGCCCTGGCCGGGTCGCAGGCCGGCAACTTCCCCGTGCTGCTGCTCGACGGCGTGGTCGGCGGCGTGTGGCACCAGAAGCGGTCCGGGCGCCGCGTCACGATCACCGTCGAGCCCCTCGGCCGGCTGTCCGCCGCCCAGCGACGGGCGCTGGACGACGAGGTGAAGCGCGTCGGCACGGTCGTCGAGGCCCGGCCCGAGCTGGTGGTCGGCCCGGTGACGGTCGGCGCCCACGCCTGAGGGCTGCCGGGCCGCGCGTAGCGTGGCCGGGTGGCCGAGCGACAGCACCACCGCCCGATGCGTCCCGGCGGGGAGTTCTTCGCCGCCATCCTCGGCGGCGAGGACCCGTCCCGCATCCGCGAGGCGGGCGACCTGGCCGCGAACCTGCTGGTCCGCGGCGCCCGCGGCTCCGACGACCCGGCCGTGAGCGAGCGGGTGCTGCACCTGGCCGACACCGAGGGCATCGAGACCATCGCCGAGGTCTGGGCCGGCGCGCCGGCCGACACCCTGGCCGGGTGTCTGTGGCGGCTGTTCCTGCTCCGCTCGTGGGTGTACGCCGACCCGGCGGGCGTCGCCCGCCAGTTCGACGCGGGCACCCGCACCGCCCAGGTCGCCCGCGTCGTCGCCGGTGTGGCGGACCCGCCCGGCCCCGACGAGCTGCGCGCCATGGTCGACGAGGTGCTGCGCGGCATCGCCGGCAGCGACTTCGCCGACGTGCTGTTCCGTGCTGCCGCCTTCGCCCGCGTCGTCGCCACCGGCCGCGCCGCCCTCGACGAGGCCTCCGAGGAGGACGTCCAGCGCATGCTCCTGCTGGCCGAGCAGCTCGAGGCCGCCGGCCACACCGAGCTCGCCCACGGCCTGGCCTGAACGGACTCGATCGCCGCATCGCGGAATGCGGAGTGGGCGTCTCTCGTTACAATGGTCGTGCGTGCCGGGCCGCGGCAGCCCCGGGTCCCAAAATCAGCCGCTTCGAGCGGCCACGCGCCGTGAGGCGCTCCCGGTCCGGCACGCACCTCTCCCGGCCCAGCACAGCTGCGTCATCCAGGCAGCGCAGCCGCGCCCGCGGGTCGCCGACCACCGGCTAGGTTGCCGAGGTGACGTCGTACGCACCCGAGCAGGACGGCGAGCCGGACCCGGGCGAGGTCGTGTGGGGCTGGGTGCCCTACGAGGAGGACCCGAGCCAGGGCAAGGACCGCCCGGTGCTGCTGATCGGCACTCGCGAGGTCGACGGCGAGGAGTACTACGCCGGGCTGATGCTCACCAGCAAGGACCATGACCGCGACGCCGAGGACGAGGCGCGCTACGGGCGCTACTGGATGGACGTCGGCAGCGGGTCGTGGGACAGCGAGCGGCGCCCGAGCGAGGTGCGGCTGGACCGGTTGATCGTGCTGGCGCGCGACGCCATCCGCCGCGAGGGCGCGGCGCTGCCGCGGGAGGTCTTCGACGCGGTGCTGGTCGAGGCGCGGCGCCACCACGCGATCGGCTAGGGCGCGCGTACGAGGCGTGCGCGGGTTGTCGGTGACCGGTCGGTAGGGTGACCGGGCCGGAAGGAGGGCCAGGGTGCGTCGGAGCAGGATCGTGGTGCCGCTGGCCCTGGTGGTGGCGGCGGCGCTGGCCGGGTGCACCGACGACGAGGGCGATCCCGGCCCGGTCCCGCCCACCAGCTCGCAGGCCGCAGGTCCCGTCTCGCTGAGCTTCGCGGTGTGGGGGAGCGGCCCCGAGGTCGACGCCTACGACCGGGCGGTCGACGCCTACAACACCGAGCACCCCGAGACCAAGGTCAAGGTCAAGGCCTACGGGACGCACTCCGACCTGCTGGCGGCGCTCGAGGACGGCGGCCCGCAGCCCGACGTGTTCCTGGTCAGCCGCGGCGACCTGCAGCAGGTCCGCGAGCGCGAGCTCAACCGACCGATCGGCGCGCTGCTGGACGAGCGCGACGTCGACTTCGGCGACGGCTACTCCCGGGTGGCGCTCGAGGCGTTCTCCGGCGACCGCGACCTGCAGTGCATGCCGTACGGCATCTCGCCGATGGTCATCTACTACAACAAGGCGCTGGTCGACTTCCCGGCGATGGCCGAGCGCGGGCTCGACGTGCCCACCGTCGACGACGAGAACCTCCAGCGGCGGCCGTCGTGGAGCCTCGAGCAGTTCCAGGTCGCGGCGGACTACGCGAGCCGGCCGCGCAAGGGCATCGGCGGGTTCTACGTCGCGCCGACGCTGCGGGGGCTGGCGCCGTTCGTCTACTCCGGTGGCGGCGAGGTCTTCGACGACGACCAGAGCCCGACGTCGCTGTCCTTCTCCTCCGACGACACCCGCTCGGCGCTGGAGGACGTGCTGCCGGTGCTGCGCGACCCCAAGCTCGGGCTGACCGCGGAGCAGCTGTCGCAGAAGACGCCGCTGGAGTGGTTCCGCGAGGGCAAGCTCGGGATGATCGCGGGCTTCCGCGACCTGGTGCCGCAGCTGCGCTCGACCGCGGTCGACTTCGACATCATGCCGATGCCGGTGGTGGGCGATGCCGCGACGGTCGGCGACCTCACCGGCGTCTGCATCGGCGCGCGCTCCGACGCCGTGGCCGAGGCCGCCGACTTCCTCGTCGACTTCGTCTCCACCGACGCGGTGTCGACGGTGGCCGCCGCCGGGTACCTCGCGCCGGCCAACACCCAGGTCGCGCTGTCCGACGCCTTCCTCCAGCCCCGCAAGCGGCCGCTGCACTCCGCGGTCTCCAACAACAGCATCCGCAGCATGCGCGTCGCGCCGTTGCTGGAGGACCCCGCGGCGCTCGAGGACGCGGTGGCCGCACCGCTCAAGGAGCTGCTCGAGGACGAGGTCCTCGACAGCGACACCCTGTCGGCCCTCACCGACCAGATCGACGAGGCCTCCAAGGCGGTGCTGTCCCCGCCCGACACCGAGTCGCCGAGCCCGGACAGCAGCGAGAGCAGCGACAGCGGCGGCTGAGTCCGCGGGCCCTCTCCGGGCTTCAGTCGGCCTCGGCCTCGGCCTCGGGCTGCGGCTCGGGCTGCGGCTCGGGTTCCGGCGGCTGCCGGTCCGCCTCCAGGATCGCGCGTACGACGGGGGGCCCGGCCAGGTCGACCTGCCACGGCCGCGCGCCGAGCCCGGACAGCGCGACGGCCACGGCCGCCGCGAGGGAGTCGGGGTCGCGGGTGGGCGGCGGGGTCCACAGCACCCGGCGCAGGTAGTCGGGGGTCAGCAGGTTCTCCACCGGCAGCTCCAGCTGCTCGGCCAGGGCGGTGAGCGCCTCGCGGGCCAGGGCGAGCCGGCGGGCGGCGACGGGGTCGCGGTCGGCCCACGCGCGTGGCAGCGGGGGACCGTCGGTGCGCGGCGCCCGGGTCGGCAGGTCGGCCTCGTCGGCGGCCACGACGTCGCGCAGGGCGCCGATCCAGCGCGAGGCGTAGCGCTCCGCGCCGCGGCCGTGGAACCCGGACGTGCCCAGCAGCGCGTCGCGCTCGGTCGGCATCGCCTGGGCGGCGGCCACGATGGCGGAGTCGGGGATGATCCGGCCGGGCGTCACGTCGCGGCGCTCGGCCAGGGCGTCGCGGGTCTCCCACAGCGCCTTGACCGCGCCGAGCCCACGCCGGCCGCGGATCCGGTGCATGCCGGACGTGCGGCGCCAGGCGTCGACCCGCGCGGTGGGCTCGAAGGAGAGCAGGTGCGCGAACTCCTGGCGCGCCCACTCGTCCTTGCCCGCGGTGACGAGCTGCTCGGCGAGGGCGTCGCGCAGCTCGACGAGGACCTCGACGTCCAGCGCGGCGTACTCCAGCCAGGGCTCGGGCAGCGGGCGCCGCGACCAGTCGACCGCGGAGTGCTCCTTCTTGAGCCGCTGGCCCAGCACCGTCTCGACCAGCGTGGCCAGCCCGACGCGCGGGTAGCCCAGCAGCCGCCCGGCCAGCTCGGTGTCGAACAGGGCGGCCGGCCGCAGGCCGACCTCGGCCAGGCACGGGAGGTCCTGGGTGGCGGCGTGCAGGATCCACTCGGTGCCGGCCAGGGCCTCGGCCAGCGGCGCGAGCGAGTCGAAGGCGATCGGGTCGACCAGCCAGGTGCCGGCGCCCTCGCGGCGCAGCTGGATGAGGTACGCGCGGGAGGAGTAGCGGTAGCCCGAGGCCCGCTCGGCGTCGATGGCGACCGGGCCGCTGCCGGCCGCGATGGCGGCGCAGGCCTCGGCCAGGCGCGCGGGGGTGTCGGTGACGGCGGGCAGCCCGTCGCGCAGGAGGAGGAGCGGGCGCTGCTCCTCGGCGGCGTCCTCGGGCTGCTCGGGCTGCTCGGGGCTGTCGGTGGCGGTGTCCGGCATCAGGCCCCCGAGCCGCGCTGACCCCGGCGGCTCGGGATGACGGCCACGCCGTCGGGCACCGGCGGCAGCCCGACCGCCGTGCAGAGCAGCTCCCCCCACGCCTCGACGTGCGGCGCGACGTCGAGGTCGGCCGCGCCGAGTGCGTGCAGCGGCGTCCAGGACGCCCGGATCTCCAGCTGCGCGGTCGCGCTCTCCTCGGCCATCCCCCCGAAGCTCTCGGTGGCCACGCGGGTGACCGAGCCCGACGCCATGGTGTACGCCGCGCCGTGGGCGTCCAGGGCGTCGGTCAGCCAGGTCCAGCCGACCGCGGCCAGCATCGGGTCGGTGATCAGCTCGACGTCGATCTCGGCGCGGGCGTAGGCCACGCAGCGGAACTGGCCGTCCCACGCGTCGTTCCCCGCCGGGTCGTGCAGCAGGATGATCCGGCCGGTGCCGACCTCCTCGCCGTCCACGTCGACGTCGGCCGACAGCGCGGCGGCGTACGGTGCGATGCGCTGGGGCGCCGGCATCTCCTCGCAGTGCAGCTCGGGGCGCAGCGGGGCGGCGCGCATGGTCGCGACGGCCGCCCGGAACTCCGGCGGCTCGCCGGCCGCGCCCGCACCCGGGCGCGTCTCCTGACGCACGACCATGGGCACACAGTAGGTCGGGAGACGAATCTCGATGTGCGAACACGCCGGGCCGCCTGACAGGCTGTGTGGGTGACGGAGTCCGCGGTGAGCCCGCAGCACAGCGCGTTCCTGCGGGCGGTGCGCGGCGAGCCGGTGCCGCACACCCCGGTCTGGTTCATGCGCCAGGCGGGCCGCTCCCTGCCGGAGTACCGCAAGGTCCGCGAGGGCGTCGGCATGCTCGAGAGCTGCATGGACCCCGACCTGACCACCGAGATCACCCTCCAGCCGGTCCGGCGCTACGGCGTGGACGCGGCCATCTTCTTCTCCGACATCGTGCTGCCGCTCAAGGCGGTGGGCGTCGACCTGGACATCAAGCCGGGCGTCGGCCCCGTGGTGGCCACCCCGGTCCGCACCCTGGCCGACGTCGAGGCCATCCCCGACCTGACGCCCGAGCACGTCCCCTACGTCACCCAGGCCATCGGCCAGCTGGTCCGCGAGCTCGGTGCCACCCCGCTCATCGGCTTCGCCGGCGCGCCGTTCACCGTGGCGTCGTACCTCGTCGAGGGCGGCCCGTCCCGCGAGCACGCGCTCACCAAGGCCATGATGTTCGGCGCCCCGGAGGTCTGGGACGCGCTGATGCGCAAGATCGCGGGCATCGCCGCGACGTACCTCGAGGTCCAGGTCCGCGCTGGCGCCTCGGCCGTCCAGCTCTTCGACTCCTGGGCCGGTGCGCTGGCCCCGCAGGACTACGCCGCCTCGGTCCAGCCCCACTCCGCCCGCGTGCTCGAGCACGTCGGCACCCTCGGGGTGCCCCGCATCCACTTCGGCGTCGGCACCGCCAACCTGCTCGGCGCGATGGGCGAGGCCGGCGCCGATGTCGTCGGCGTCGACTGGCGCACCCCGCTCGGCACGGCCATCGGCCAGGTCGGCGACCGCGCGGTGCAGGGCAACCTCGACCCCACGCTGGTCTTCGCGCCCACCGACCTGATGCTGGCCCGCGCCGCCGAGGTCATCGAGGCCGGCCGGGCCGCCCGCGGCCACGTCTTCAACCTCGGCCACGGCGTCCTGCCGAGCACCGACCCGGACCAGCTCCAGCGGCTGACCGAGTTCGTGCAGTCCTACCCGCTCTGAGAGCGCCGCGACGAGCGCTTGCGGGTGGTGACCACCGGCGCGGCCGGCGCCGCCGGCGCCGCCGGCGCGGCTGGCGCCTCGGCGCCGGGTGTGGCGGCGGGTGTGGCGGCGGGCTCGGTGGCCTTGGCCGCCGCGCTCTTCCTGGCCGCCGGGGCCTTGGCGGTCTTGGCGGTCTTGGCGGTCGGGGCGGTCGGGGCGGTCTTGGCGGTCGTGGCGGTCTTCGCCGTCTTCGCCGCGGGGGCCGGCTCGACCACGGGCTCGGCCGGCGGGGCGGCCTTCTTGGCCCCGCCGCGCCGACCTGAGCGCCCGGTGGCGGGCGCGGGCGGCTCGGCCTGCAGGCGGACCCGCGTCGAGCCGCTCTCGGTCTGCACGACGTCGAGGTAGTCCTGCGCGCGGACCAGCGCGGTCAGCCGCGGGAAGCCGTAGTTGCGCGAGTCGAAGGACGGGTAGCGCGCGCTCAGCACGCTGCCCACGCCACCGAGGTTGGTCCAGCCGTCGTCGCCCGAGGTGTCGTCGATGGCCTGGGTGAGGATGCTGCGCAGGTCCGGCAGCGGCACCGACGCCTCCTCGGCCTCGGACCCGGCGGCGTCGGTCGCGGGCTCGGCCGACGGGCCGCCCGCCCGCAGCACCTCGAGGAAGACGAACCGGTCGCAGGCGTTCTGCAGCGACTCCGGTGTCTTGCGGCGCCCGAAGCCGATGACCCGTCGACCGGACTCCCGCAGCCGGGTGACCAGCCGCGTGAAGTCGCTGTCGCTGGAGACGATCGCGAACGCGTCGACGTTGCCGCTGTAGAGCAGGTCCATCGCGTCGATGACCAGCGCGAAGTCGGTCGAGTTCTTGCCGTAGGTGTAGGCGAACTGCTGGACGGGCTGGATGGCGTGCCGGTTGAGCTGGTCCTTCCAGCCGCTGAGGTGGTTGCTGGTCCAGTCGCCGTACGCGCGGCGCACGGTCGGCAGGCCGTACTTCGCGACCTCCGTCATCAACGCCGCCGCATCGCTCTTGGAGGTGTTGTCGGCGTCGATGAGGACCGCGATGCGGTCGGTCTCGGGGGAGGGCACGAGTCGAGACTAGGGCGTCCCCACCCCGGCCGCCCCGGCCGCCGGGTGCGCGCGGCGCCGCAGCCGGCGCAGCACGCTCCAGGTCGGTACGCCGACCAGCAGGGCCAGCCCCAGCCACGGCAGCAGTGCACCGGCCACGGTGGCCGAGGCGACCAGGAAGGTGAGCAGCGCGTCCCAGCCTCCGCTCAGCCCGGCCAGGAACCCCGCGTCGTCCTGCTCGGGCGGTGCGGCGTGGTCGGCCGGCGTGCGCTCGACGGTGAGGGTGATGGTGGACAGCGACGTCTGGTCGGCCAGGTAGCGCTGCTGCGCCTCCAGCGAGGCGAGGTCGGCCTGGCGCCGCGAGAGCTCGCCCTCGACGGAGACCACGTCCTTGATCGAGGTGGCGGCGTCGAAGAGGGCCTGGATCCGCTCGATGCTGCGGCGCTGCGCCTCCACGCGGACGTCGGTGTCGAGGACCTGGGTCGTCACGTCCGCGGTCTCGCGCTGCGACGAGACGAGGGTGGCCGCGCGGCCGAGCTCGTCCATGGCCGCGTCGAAGTCCGCGGTCGGGATCCGCAGCACCATCCGCGAGCGCAGCGGGTCGCCGTTCGGGTCGGTCTCGGTGTCGTCCTCGGCCACCTGGCCGCGGTGGCCGTCGACGACCTTGCGGACGTCGAAGAGCGCCTGGCCCACGTCGTCGGCGCGCAGGGCGACCCGCCCGGTGGAGATCACTGCCTGCTGCTCGGGCGCGGCCCGCGAGCCGCTGCCGGTGTCCGCGGCCGACTCCGCCGCGCTGCCGGCGTCGCCCGCGCCGCCCGCGTCGCCGCCCGCGTCGGGGGCCGGCGCGGCCGCCGAGGCCGCGACCGAGCCGGACGAGGCGTCGCTCCCGGCGTCGTCGGACGACGACGAGCAGCCCGCGAGCAGGGCCACCGCCGCCGCGGCCCAGACGAGATGCGCCAACCGCTTAACGGTTGAGCGCTTGGCATTCCTCCACGTCTGGAACTGTGCCAAGCGGTTAACCGTTGCGTGGTGTGCGTACCTGGGAGCGGCGGCCGTCATGCCGCCTGGGACGGGGGCGGCAGGGGCCACGGTTCCGGCCGTTACCGGATCGTCACGCTCCGGCCGAGCGGGCCTGGGCGACCAGCGCGGCGTGCAGCTCGCGGACGGCGGCGGGGACGTGGTCGGCCCGGCGCTGCTGGAGCACCAGCGTCACGCCGGTGTGGTCGCCGGCGATGGGGCGGACGGTGAGGAGGCCGGCGCGCTCCAGCGGATCGCCGACGACGCTGTACTCCGGCAGCACCGTCACCCCGAGCCCCTCGACCACGAGCAGCTTGCCCATCTCGGCGCCGTCGGTGGTGTGCCGGTCGCGGGGCAGGTCGGCGCCGAAGAGCCGGTGCGCGAAGCGGTGCATGAGGTAGCCGGCCCGCATCAGCACGAACCGCTCGCGCCGCAGCTGCTCCACCGTCACCTCCGCGTGCACGGCGAGCGGGTGGGCGGCGGGCAGCACGACGACCGGGCGCCCGTGCAGCAGGTCGGTGCCGACCAGGCCGGGGGAGCGGTCGTCGCCGTCGAGGACGTTGACCAGCCCCAGGTCGAGCGAGCCCTCGAGCAGCGCCTGGTGGATCTCGGCCTGCTGCTCGTTGACCACCTCGACGCTCGCGCCCGGTACGGCGGCCTGGAACCTGCGGATCGCGGGTGCGAGCAGCGGCGCGGTGGCGGCGTTCACGGTGCCGACCCGCACGACCCGGCTGCCGGCCCGCTGGTCGCCGGCCGCCTCCTTGAGGCGGTCGACGGCCTCGAGCACCTCGACCATGTTGTGCAGCAGGTCGCGGCCCTGGGCGCTGATGCGCGCGCCGGACCGGCGCCGGTCGAGCAGGGTCACGCCGAGCTCGCGCTCCAGCTTGGTGATGGCCTCGCCCAGGGCCGGCTGCGACAGGTGCAGCCGCTCGCTGGCCCGGCGCAGCGAGCCGTGCTGGGTGACGGCGGCGAGGTACTCCAGCTGCTCGATGCGCACCCCGCGCCTCCTCCGCTCCGGACGAGGTGAGAGGCGGCGCCTCTCACCCGATAGCCGACTCCGCGCGCCGGTGGTGTGCATCTCCTGTCAGCAGGCGCTAAAGTACATGAAGCCAGTACAGATACATGACACCGCGGCTCGGAAGGTGTGAGATGACCCGGCTCACGTTCCACTGGTTCCTGCCCACCAACGGCGGCGACGGCCGCCAGGTCGTCGGCGGCGGCCACGGCGTGCAGGCCACCGACGCGGCGCGCGGTGCGACCGTCGGCTACCTCGGCCAGGTCGCCCGCAGCGCCGAGCAGCTGGGCTTCGAGGCCGCGCTCACCCCGACCGGTGCGTGGTGCGAGGACGCGTGGGTCTCCACCGCGATGCTCGCCCCCGTCACCGAGCGGCTGAAGTTCCTGGTCGCCTTCCGGCCCGGGCTCACCTCGCCGTTCCTGGCCGCGCAGATGGCCGGCACCTACCAGAACCTCTCCGGCGGTCGCCTCCTGCTCAACGTCGTCACCGGCGGGGAGTCGCGCGAGCAGCGGATGTTCGGCGACTTCCTGGACAAGGAGCAGCGCTACGCCCGCTGCGACGAGTTCCTGTCCATCGTCACCGCGCTGTGGCGCGGCGAGACCGTGACCTACCGCGGCGAGCACCTCCAGGTCGAGGACGCCGTGCTGACCCAGCGCCCGGACCCGCGGCCCGAGATCTACTTCGGCGGCTCCTCCGAGGCCGCCGGGCGGGTGGCGGCCCGGCACGCCGACGTCTACCTGACCTGGGGCGAGCCGCCCGAGCAGGTCCGCGAGAAGGTCGAGTGGGTCCGCAAGCTCGCCGCCGACGCCGGCCGCGAGGGCCAGGTGCGCTTCGGCATCCGCCTGCACACCATCGCCCGCGACACCTCCGAGGCCGCGTGGGCCGAGGCCGACCGCCTGCTCGCGGGCATCAGCGACGAGGCCATCGAGCGGGTCCAGGCCGGGCTCAAGCAGAGCGAGTCCGTCGGCCAGGCGCGGATGCTCGAGCTCAACCGCGGCACCAAGGACTCCCTCGAGATCCACCCGAACCTCTGGGCCGGTGTCGGCCTGGTCCGCGGCGGCGCCGGCACCGCGATGGTCGGCTCGTACGCCGAGATCGCCGACCTCATCGAGCAGTACGCCGCCGTCGGCATCGACGAGTTCGTCCTCTCCGGCTACCCCCACCTGGAGGAGTCGTACTGGTTCGGCGAGGGCGTGCTGCCCGAGCTGGCCCGCCGCGGCCTGTGGTCGCACCCGGCCCCGGTCGCGGGCACCGCGTCGGTGCCCTTCGGCGCCTCGAGGGCGGCGCACTGATGACCACCGCCGTCGTCGTCGGGAACCCCAAGCCCGGCTCCCGCACCCTCGCCGCCGCGACGCACGTCGCCCGCGAGCTGTCCGGTGCCGAACCGGACGTCGTCGTCGACCTGGCCACCCTCGGCGCCGGGCTGTTGGACTGGCAGGACGCGACCGTCGGCGCCCTGGTCGAGCAGGTCGTCGCGGCCGACCTCGTCGTCTTCGCCTCGCCGACCTACAAGGCGACCTACACCGGGCTGCTCAAGCTGTTCCTGGACCGGTTCGCGGCCGACTCGCTCACCGGCGTGGCCGTGCCGCTCATGCTCGGCGGCGGACCGGCCCACGCGCTCGCCCCGGAGCTGACCCTGCGTCCGGTGCTGGCCGAGATCGGCGGCGCCACCGTGCGCGGCCACTACGTGCTGGACAGCCGCCACGACGACCCCGAGGCGTACGCCGACTGGCTGGCCCGGATCCGGCCGTTCGTCGCCCGGCGCGAGGCGGTCGCGTGACGGTCACCTCGCTCACCACCAACCAGGACCTGGACGCCGCGAAGCTGCGGGAGGCGTTCGGCGTCTTCCCCAGTGGCGTCGTCGCGGTCGCCGCCGAGGTCGACGGCGCGCTCGTCAGGCTGGCCGCCAGCTCCTTCACCTCGGTCAGCCTGGACCCGCCGCTGGTGTCGTTCTCGGTGGCCAACAGCTCGCAGACGTGGCCGGCGCTGCGCCGGGCCTCGCACCTCGGGCTCACCGTGCTGGCCGACCACCACACCGACGTCTGCCGCCAGCTGGCCGGCCCGGTCGAGCACCGCTTCGACGGCGTACCGGTCACCACCACCGGCGACGGCGCCACCCTGCTCGACGAGGGGCTGGCCCGCTTCGACACGACGGTCTACCGCGAGGTGGAGGCCGGAGACCACACCATCGTGCTGCTCCGGCTGCACGCGGTGGAGACGGTGTCCTCGGAGGAGGGCGCCACCTCCCTGCCGCTGGTCTTCCACCGCAGCGGCTTCGGACTCTCGCAGTCCGCCTGAACTCTCGCACCGGCCCCGATCCGCACCCGGTCGGGGCCGGTGCGAGGCTGTCGTCGTGCGGGTCGTCGTCGTGGGTGCCGGGGTCGCCGGTCTGACCGCGGCGCACCTTTTGGCCGAGCGCGGTGACGACGTCACCGTCCTCGAGGCGACCGAGCGGGCCGGCGGCAAGCTGCGCCGGGTCGAGGTGGGCGGCGTCCTGGTCGACACCGGCGCCGAGGCGATGCTCAACCGGCGCCCCGAGGGCGTCGAGCTGGCCACGTCGCTGGGGCTGGCCGTCGAGCACCCGGCCGTGCAGTCCTCACGCGTGTGGACCCGCGGCGCGCTCCGGCCGCTGCCGCGCTCGGTCATGGGCGTGCCGGTCGACCTCGACGCGCTGCGGGCCTCCGGCGTCCTCTCCGACGAGGGGCTGGCCCGGGTCGAGGCCGAGCAGCCGGGCGTACCGGTCGACGACGACGTCTCGGTCGGCGACCTGGTGGCCAGCCGGCTCGGCGACGAGGTCGTGGACCGGCTGGTCGAGCCGCTGCTCGGCGGGGTGTACGCCGGGCAGGCGCGCCGGCTCTCGGCCCGGGCCACCGTCCCGCAGCTGGTCACCCTGGCCCACCGCGGCCCGCTGCTCGACGCCGTGCTGCCGGTCAGCGACGTCCCGGTCTTCGCCGGCCTGCCCGGCGGGATGGCCGGGCTCACCGATGCGCTCGCGGCGCGGCTCGACGTGCGGTACGGCGCCCCGGTCACCCGGCTCGACGACGGCTTCGCGGTGAGCGCCGCGGAGACCCACCGGGCCGACGCCGTGGTGCTGGCGGTCCCGGCCGCGCCCGCGGCGAGGCTGCTGGCCGACCTGGTGCCGGACGCGGCGGCGGAGCTGGCGGCGGTGGAGTACGCCTCGGTCGTCGTGGTCACCCTCGCCTTCCGGGCGAGCGACGTGGCCGGGCTGGAGGACTCCTCGGGGTTCCTGGTGCCGCCGCTCGACGGCCGGGCCATCAAGGCCTCGACGTTCTCCTTCGCCAAGTGGGCCTGGGTCCGCGCGGCCGGCGCCGAGCGGGGTCTGGTGCACCTGCGCACCTCGCTCGGTCGGGCCGGCGAGGAGGTCACCCTCCAGCGCCGCGACGACGACCTGGTCGCGGCGTCCCTGGCCGACCTGGCCGAGGCGGTCGGGCTCACCGCCGCGCCGGTGGCCACGCACGTGCAGCGCTGGGGCGGCGGGCTTCCGCAGTACGCCGTGGGCCACCTCGACCGGGTCGAGCGCATCCGCGCCGCCGTGGCGGCGGTCCCGGGGCTCGCGGTCTGCGGCGCGGCGTACGACGGCGTGGGCATCCCGGCGGTCATCGCCTCGGCCCGCCGTGCCGTCCTGGACCTCGCGGGCTGAGGCGGGCCGGACGCGGGCTCCGCGTCCCTGTCGCGCGGGACGCGCGGGACGCCAGCGTGGGGTCATCGCCACCGACCACCCAGAAAGGGCCCCGCGATGTCCACCGTCACCTCGAACCCGGCCCGCACCGACCTCACCCCCACCGAGGCCGGGCACCCGGACCGCACCACCCCCTCCCGCGCCTGGGCGCTCGCCGGCGTCGGCGCCGGCCTCCTGGGCGCCGCCACCGTCGTGCTCAGCGGCGCCGCCGACGCCATGGCCGACGGGTCCGCGCCGCGGCTTGCCCTCCACTCGGTCACGGGACTGAGCGCCGTGCTCCTGCTGCTCTTCGCGGCCGGGCTGCACCGCCGCCTGCGCACCGCCGCACCGGACTCGCTCGGCCCGGTCGTCTCGCTCGTCGGCCTGGCCGGCACCGCGGTCGTCTCGATCCTGGCCTCGGGCCTGGACACTGAGTTCGCCCTGACCGGCGGCGACGTCCGCGTCGACGACGCCACCGCGGCCTTCCGCGGCCACGGGACCGGCACCATCGCGTGGCTGTGGACGCTCGCGGGCCCGGCCGGGCTCGCGGTCTTCGCCGTCTCCCGCGGCGGCGGCGTCGCCCGTTGGCAGGGCCGGGTCGGCCTGGTCCTCGGCGGCCTGACCGTGCTGCTCGGCGTCTCGCCGATGGACCACGTGGCCGGCCTGACCGGCGTGCTCTGGGTCCTCGTCGCCTCCCTCGGATTCGCGCTGGGGGAGCGCCGGTAGAGCCTCGCCGAACCGTGTCCCACCCGGCGTTGCCCCGAAGTCCCTGCCGGGTGGGACTCCGGCGCGCGGACAATGTCCCGGTGCTCGACGTGGTCCGCCCTGCCCGCACCCCGGTGGTGTGGGCGCTGCCGGCGGTCGGGCTGGCGGCGCTCGGCGTGACCCTTGTCGCCCAGCTGTGGTCGCGCGGCGCCGAGCCGCAGCTGTCACCGGACCCGCCGGTGGTCTTCGGCGTCACCTCGCTGGTCCAGTGCCTGGTCGCCCGGGCCGTGCTGCGCCGGCACACCGTGCCGAGGCTCGGGGTGTTCATCGCGGTCACGGGGTGTCTGTGGGCCCTGGCGGGAGTCCTGCACGCCGTCGTGGCGAGCCCGCCGTTCGTGGCCGGCCTGGCCGACGGCGTCCAGACGCCGGAGAAGGTCGTGCTCTGGGGGATCGACCTCACGACGCTGCCCCTGTCGTCGCTGGTCTACGTCGTCCTGCTGTCCTTCCCGACCGGCTACTGGCTCGAGGGGGCCTGGCGACGGGTCACGCAGGTGGGGATCGCCCTCATCGCCGGCGTCGGCGTCGTGCTCGTGTTCCTGCGCCTGCCGCTCAGCGTCTCGGCCAACCCGTCGCTGGCCACGCCGGAGTCGACCGCCCTCGACCCGACGTACCTCCCCGGGTTCGCGCCCGCGCTCGACCCGCACGCCGACCTCATCATCGCGATCGCCTACGTCGGCGCGGTGCTCTGCGGGGCGACCGTCGTCGTCCGCTACCGCCGCTCGAGCGGCGTCGAGCGCGACCAGCTGCGCTGGGTCGTGTGGGGCATCGTCTCGGTGGTCTTCATCGTGCTGGCCTTCCGCCTGCTCATCCACCGCGGCGACCAGCTGAGCACCGTCGGCATCTGCCTGGCCGTCAACGCGATCGCCGTCTCGGTGGGCGTCGCGCTCATCAACCCCAGCCTGGTCTCCATCGAGGAGCTGCTGTCCCGCACCCTCGTCTACGGCGGTCTGTCGCTGGGCATCATCCTGGTCGACCTGGCCGCCCTCGCGGCGCTCACCGAGCTGCTCGGCTCCCGGCTGGGCCAACGCCAGGTCGTCCTCGTGGTGCTGTTGCTGTCGGCGGTCCTCTACAGCCCCATGCGGGCCTGGCTGTGGGCGTCCGTACGTCGGTGGGTGCTGGGCCAGCGCGACGACCCGTACGACGTGGTGGCCCGGCTCGCGAGCTCCCTCGAGGCCGCGGACGAGGAGACCGAGCAGCTGACCGCGGTCGCGCAGGCGGTGGCGCTGGCCTTCGGGATCGGCTACGTCAGCGTGCGCGTCGACCGCGCCGACGGCGCGCCGCTCGTGGCGACGTACGGCACGCCGGTGGCCGACACCCGGGTGCTGCCGATCAGCTACCGCGGCGAGCGGGTGGGCGTGCTGGTCCTGCCCGCGCGCGGCGTGCGCGCGCGGCTGAGCAAGCGGGACGAGCGGCTGCTCACCGACCTGGTCCGGCAGGCCGCCACCGCGTCCCGGACCGGACGGCTGGCCGAGGAGCTGCAGGAGAACCGCCAGCGGCTCGTCGTGGCCCGCGAGGAGGAGCGCCGCCGGATCCACCACGACCTGGCCGAGGACCTCGGCCCCACGTTGGGGGGCCTGGTGCACCAGGTCGAGTCCGCGCGGCTGCTCGTCGCCGAGCGGCCCGAGGAGGCCAAGGCCACCATCGCCCGGACCAGCGAGCAGCTGCGCGCGGTGGTCGCCGACGTGCGCCGCGTGGTGCACGACCTGCGCCCGCCCGCGCTGGACGACCTCGGGCTGCTCGGCGCGCTGCGCCAACAGGCCAAGCTCCTCGACGCCGAGACCCTCACCGTCACCGCCCGTGGCGCCGAGCTCGAGCGGCTGCCCGCCGGGGTCGAGGTGGCGGCGTACCGCATCGCCAGCGAGCTGCTCGGCCACTGCGCCTCCACCGCGGCCGGCTGCGAGCTGGTCCTCTCGCTGTCCGAGACCCGGTTGCTCATCGAGGCCGACGTGGCCGACGCGCCCGGGGAGTTCCTCGACCTGGTGCGCCACCAGGCCGTCGAGGTGGGCGGGCGCCTCGACCGCACCCCGGACGGACGGCTGCGGGTGGCGCTGCCCGTGCGGAGGGCCTCGTGAACCGCCGCGCGACCGTGCTGCTGCCCACCGTCGGTGGCCTCCTCGTGGGCGGGGCGGCCGTGGCGGTGGAGCTGGTCGCGGACGACGGCTCCTTCGGCCACCAGGTCGTGCCGGGCGGGGTGTGGATCTACGCCGTGGTCGGCGCCGCGCTGGCCGTGCTGACCGGCGCCCTCGCGGCGACCGGGCGTGGACGGCTCGCCCTCGGCTGCTCGGTCTTCGCGGTCTCGGCGCTGACGGCCGCGCTGCTGCGGGCGCACCTGCACTGGTCCCTGACCGCGCCGCCCACCGGGTCCACTGCCGGCCTGCTGGCCGAGATCTGGGTCGTGAAGGTCACGACGCTGATCCCGCAGCTGTTCGTGTCCTTCGCGCTGGTGCTCTACCCCGACGGCCGGCTCCCGGGTGGGCGCTGGCGCCGGATCAGCGTCGCCTCCGTGGCGTACTCCGTCTGCTCCGGCATCCCGCAGATCCTCGGTCCCGGCACCCTGGACCCGGTCCCGGTCGTGGGGACCGACCCGGGGAACTCGGTCTTCGAGGGTCGCCACGTGCTGGTCGCGCCGGTGGTCGGCGCGCCGCTGGAGTGGTGGATGCCGGTGATCGCGCTGTTCGCGATCGTGGTGGCGCTGCCGCTGCAGCTGTACGTGCCCTTCCTGCGCTGGTGCGCGAGCACCGGCGCCGAGCGCGAGCAGCTGTACTGGGTCCTGTGGGCCGTCGTCGCCGTCGGCCTGTGCGCCCTGGCCGACACCATCATCCGCGAGGGCACGCTCGACGCCTGGCTGATCACGCTCGGGACCGCGCTGTTCGCGCTGGCCATGGCCGCCGGCCTGCTCGGCACCCGCGTCTCCGGCGAGGCGATGCTCACCCACACGGTCGTGTACGGCGGCCTGTGGGTGCTCGTCCTTGCCCTCGACCTCGCCTTCCTCAGCGTGCTCACCTTCGCCCTCGGCGACTCGCTGGCCCAGCAGGACGTGATCCTGGCCGTGCTGTTCTGCTCGGCGGTCATCTACGCACCCGTGCGCGCGGCCCTGTGGCGCGTGGTGCGGCGGGTGCTGCTCGGCCAGCGCGAGAACCCGTACGACGTGGTCGCCGGTCTCGCCGCCGGCCTGGAGCAGGCCGACGAGGGCCGCGACCAGCTGCAGGCCGTCGCGCGCGCGGTGGGCCGGGCCTTCGGCGTCTCCTACGTGGCCGTCGAGGTCGAGCGCAGCGGCGGCTCGCGCACCACCGCCACCGTCGGCACCCCGCCCCAGGACGTGCGCCGGCTCCCCATCGCCTACCGCGGCCGCGTCGTCGGCCGGCTGGTGCTGCCCGCCCGCGGGCTGCGGACCCGGCTGAACCGCCGCGACGAGGCCCTGCTCAGCGACCTCATCCGCCAGGCCGCGGTCGCCGCCCGCACCACCCAGCTCGCCGACGCCCTCCAGGACAACCGTGAGCGGCTGGTGCTGACCCGCGAGGAGGAGCGCCGCCGGCTGCGCCGCGACCTGCACGACGGGCTCGGCCCCTCCCTCGGCGGGGCCGTCTTCCAGCTCGACGCCGCCCGCCTCGCCGTCGACCGCGACCCCGAGGCCGCCGTGCGCCAGCTCCAGGCCACCGAGACCCACCTGCTCGGCGTGATGGACGACGTACGGCGCCTGGTGAGCGACCTCCGCCCGCCCGCCCTGGACTCCCTCGGCCTGGTCGCCGCGCTGCGTCAGCAGGGCGAGCTCGTGGCCGGCCTCGACGTCCGCGTCGTCGCCGCGCCCCTCGGCCACCTGCCCGCTGCGGTCGAGGTCGCGGCGTACCGCATCGCCGGCGAGGCCCTCACCAACGTCGCCCGCCACGCCCAGGCCCGCCGCTGCACGATCCGCCTCGCCGTCGAGGACGGCGCCCTCCTCGTCGAGGTCGCCGACGACGGCACCGGCATCGCCGCCGACCGCGAGGCCGGCGTCGGCCTGCTCTCCCTGCGCGAGCGCGCCGACGAGCTCGGCGGCCGCGTCGAGATCACCTGCCCGCCCACCGGCGGCACCGTCGTCCGCGCCTGGTTGCCCACGTCCGTCGTCACCCCCCAACCCGAGGAGCTGCTGGCATGACCACCACCCCGATCCGCGTCGTCGTCGTCGACGACCACCAGATCGTCCGCGACGGCCTGTCCGCCCTCCTCGGCGCTCTCGACGGCGTCGAGGTGGTCGGCCTGGCCGAGGACGGCCGCGAGGCGCTGCACGTCGTCGAGGAGAGCCGGCCCGACGTCGTGGTCATGGACATCCAGATGCCCCGCCTCGACGGCATCGAGGCCACCCGCTTCGTGACCGGCAAGCACCCCGAGGTCCGCGTCGTCATGCTCACCATGAACGAGGACGACGACACGGTGCTCTCCGCCATGCGCGCCGGGGCCTCCGGCTACCTGCTCAAGGGCTCCGGCGCCGAGGAGGTCCACAACGCCATCCGGGCCGCCGCCCAGGGCGGCATGATCTTCGGCGCCTCGCTGGCGGGCAAGGTCGGGCAGTACTTCGCCTCGATGACCGCCCCCTCGACCGCCACCGCCGAGCCCTTCCCCGACCTCACCGAGCGGGAGCGGTCGGTCCTCGACATGCTGGCCGCCGGGCGGACCAACGACCAGATCGCGCGCGAGCTGTACGTCTCCGGCAAGACCGTCCGCAACACCGTCTCGACGATCTACACCAAGCTGCACGCGGCCGGGCGGGGTGAGGCGATCGTCAAGGCGCGGGAGGCGGGGTACGGGCGGGACTAGGGCCTCCGCTTGCGGGGTTGGTGGTTGCGTGCCGTGCGGCAACCCGACCTGCCATCGTTTTCACGCCCGGGCAGGCTGTCAAGCCTGGGTGCCCACGCTCGACCCTCGTAGGCGGGTTGACAGCCTGCCCGGGCGCAGAAGCGAGCCAGGATCGGGTTGCCGCCCGGAGTGTGGCTGTCCTCGGTCCGGAGCCGCGCGGGTGGGGAGGCGCCTCCCCACCCGCGCGGCTCCGCGGGAGGACGCCACCCACGCGACCACTGACGACGAGCACGCGGAGCGCCCCGGACAGCCGCAGCCGTCCGGGGCGCTCAGTGCTCAGGGCCTAGACCTCGTGGTTGGCCTGGAACACCCCGTCCGGGTCCACCTCGGCCCGCACCGCCCGCAGCCGCGAGACGGCCTCCGCCTCGAAGGCGGTCGAGGCGTCGGTCTCGGCCCGCTCGGCGAAGTTGAGGATGCTCCGACCGCCGGAGAACGGCGCCAGCGCGTCCACGACCTTGCGGGCGTCGGCCGCGCCGACGGCCGCGGCCTCGGGGAACGGCGCGACAGCCACGCAGAAGAGCGCGTACGCCCCCGGCAGCTGCGCGAGCGCACCCGCACCCGCGGCCGGGCGGCCCAGCGCGCCGCCCAGGTGCCGCAGCTCGGCGAAGAGCAGCGAGGTGGTGGTGCCGGGGCCGACCTCGGCGAGCAGGGCGTCGACGGCGGCGTCCGGGAGGGCGTCGAGGACGGCGTGGTCGCCGACGTTCGGCGTCGGGCCGGGCGGGTCCATGTGGACGGCGAGCAGGCCGGCGGCGGGCATGCGGGCGAAGGTGTCCATCTCGGGGGCGAGGGCCCGGAGCGGGCCGAGGAGCTCGGCGGCGCGGTGGTCGTCCTCGAGGAGGGCGCCGTCGATCACGACGATCCGGCGGCCGCTGAGGAACGGCGGCAGCTCGGGCAGCGGCGGGAAGCTCATCACGCGCAGCGAGGTGGTGACGGTCTCGGGGACCTCGCGGGTCCAGCGGGCCCAGGCGCGCACGACCTCGGGGGCGCGCTCGAGCGGCCAGAGCAGCATGCCGGCGACCACGTCGGCGACCGGGAGGAGCTGGAGCTCGATCGCAACGACGACGCCGAAGCTGCCGCCGCCACCGCGCAGGGCCCAGAACAGCTCGGCGTGCTCCGACTCCGACGCCCGCACCAGCTCGCCGGCTGCGGTGACGACCTCGAGGGCGACCACGGAGTTGGCGGCCAGGCCGTGCTGGCGCGCGTAGAACGACAGCCCGCCGCCGAGGGTGTAGCCGGCCACGGCGACGTCGGGGGAGGAGCCGTGCAGCGCGGTGAGCCCGTACGGCGCGGCCGCGGCCACGACGTCGGCCCACAACGTCCCGCCGGTGACCCTGGCGGTGCGCGTCGCGGGGTCGACGGTGACGCCGGTGAGCTCGTGCATCCGCAGCAGCACGGACGAGCCGAGGCGCCCGGCGAGCGGAGCGGCGGCGTGGCCGGAGCTCTGGGGCGCGACCCGCAGGCCGTGGGCGGCGGCGGCGCGGACGACGGCGACGACGTCCTCCACCGAGCGCGGGGTGGCCACGGCGGCGGGGCGCTGGTCGACGGCGACGTTCCACGCGACCCGCGCGGCGTCGTACCCGGGGTCCCCGGGGAGGACGACGCAGCTCGGGCAGGCCTCGCGCACCGCGACGGCGGCGGGGCTGGTGGTGGGCTGGGTGAGGGTCATGACGGTTCCTTCTCGGGGTGTGGTTGAGGTGAGGCGTACGGCGAGGGCGACCAGCTGACCGGGTCGGTCGAGGCGGTCCACCTCGCGGATGCGGGTGTGCGGTCGGGCTCCGGTCGCGGCCAGACGGTCGGTGAGGACGTCGAGCACCCCGAGAAGGGCGATCCGGTCGGTGGTGCGCACCTCGACCTCCGCCAGCCCGGCCAGGCTGCGGCCGGCCGCGGCGAGCGCCGCCTCGAGGCGGGTGACGGCCAGCGCCAGCTGGGCCGCCACGTCGTCCTCGTGGAGGAGTCGGCCGCGGTCGTCCAGGGAGGCCTGGACTGCGACGGTGGTGGTCGGGGTGCTCACGGCGACCACTCTGGGTTGCGCAAGAGAGGACAGAAATCCCTCGTGGCCGGGACATTTCCGGGCCTAGGTTCTGGGGGTCGAGGCCCCCACAACTCTGGGATGGCCCGGCACCGGCCGGAAGGACAGACTGTGCCTGTGAACGCTTCGACCCTGACCGCCGAGCGCGTCCGGGGCGACGTGGAGGTGCTCTCGAGAGCCGGCCTGGAGCTCGAGGACTTCCTCACCGAGGCCGTGGCCTCGCTGTCTCGGGCCGTCCCCTCGGTCGCGGTGTGCATCGGCACCCACGACCCGGCCACCCACCTGCTCACCAGTGCGCGCAAGTACGGCGACCTGGCCGGCCGGAACGACCACGACGGCCAGTTCGGGCAGCTGGAGTACGACTCCGGCGAGCCCACGTCGTACCGCCACCTGGCCGAGGCACCGGTCCGCGCGCTCAGCATGACCCAGCACACCGGCGGCGACGTCGAGCGCTCGGAGCGGATGAGCCAGCTGATGGTGCCGGCGTTCGGCTACTACGACGAGCTGCGTGTGGTGTTCCGCGAGAACGGCCGGTTCTGGGGCGGCATGGCCATGTTCCGCGGCGTCGACGACCCGGTGTTCAGTGAGGCCGAGGTCGAGTTCATGGGTGGCCTCGGCACGTCGTTCGCCCGCGGCGTGCGCGGTGGCCTGCTGGCCCGGATGGCCGCGGCCGACCGGGTCGTCGTGCCCGCCGGGCCGGCCGTGCTGGTCGTCGGCGCCCGCGACGAGATCCTCCAGAGCAGCCCGGCCGCCACCGCGCGGCTGGCCGAGCTGGCCAGCGCCGACCACAGCGCCGACCCCTTCGGCGTCATCTCGGCCCTGGTCGGCACCGCCCGCCGGGCCGCCCGCGGCGAGGTGCAGAGTGCCCCGAGCTCCCGCGTGCGCACCGCCTCCGGGCAGTGGCTGGTCCTGCACGCCTCGCCGCTCTCGGGCCTCGGCGACCGCGACGGCGAGGTCGTGGTGACCATCGAGGAGGCCCGGCCGCCGGAGATCGTGTCGCTGGTCGTGGCCGCCTTCGACCTCACGCCCCGCGAGCGCGACGTCACCCAGCTGGTCCTGCAGGGCGTCGACACCAAGGAGATCGCCGCGACCCTGCACATGTCGACCTACACCGTGCAGGACCACCTCAAGTCGGTCTTCGACAAGGCCGACGTCCGCAGCCGCCGCGAGCTCATCGCCCGGGTCTTCTTCGACCAGTACGTCCCCCGGATGGGCACCGACCTGGCGCCCAGCGGGTTCTTCGCTTAGGGCCTGTGGATCGAGTCAGCGCGGCGCCAGCGCCGCCCAGGCGGCACACTGACGACCCCGACAGCCGACTCGACGGGCCTAGCGGCCCGCCTTCGCGTCTGCGGCGCGGTCATCGCACCACCTGGACGACGCTGACATCCACGCTGACTCGATCCACAGGCCCTAGGACTCGAGCAGCTCCCAGACCGCCTCGCTGCGGTCGTGGGTGCCGAGTCCGCGGGTGACGTACGCCGCGGCGTACCCGCCCCGGAACGACCACCACCCCGCCGACCCGCCGGCGCCGCCCATGCCGATCTCGTCGGCGTCCACCTGGAAGCCCAGGGTCCACGTGACCTCGCGGTCGAGCAGCAGGTCGTGCCCGGTGACCTGCGGCGCGACGTACTCCTCGTGCAGCGCGCGCCCCAGCAGCCCGCTCACGGTGCCGTCGGCCAGGTGGCCGTAGAACGTGGCCAGCCCGCGCGCGCTCGCGTGCAGGCTGACGGCGGGGAACGCCGTGGTGCGCCACCGCTCGCGGTTGAGCTCGGCCGGGTCCAGGAGCCCGGCGGGCCGGGTCATCGCCGGTGCCCACCGCGGGTCATCGACGTACGCCGCGGGCCAGGTCGGGTCCAGGGCCACCACGTCGGCCACCCGGTCCAGGTCGGCCCCGGCCACCCGCAGGTGCAGGTCCCAGCCGTGCTCGCCGGCCACCCGCGCGAACCGCTCGGCCAGGCCCTCGCCGGTGGCTCGTCGGACCAGCTGGTCGCACAGGTGGCCGTAGGTCAGCGCGTGCTCGGCGCAGGCCGCCCCGGGCTCGTGGACCGGCGCGGCGTCGGCCAGCAGCGCGGTCAGCGCCTCGCGGTCGTCGTAGGCCACGTCCGCGGCCGCCTCCGGGAACGCCGGCAGCCCCGCCTGGTGCGACAGCACGTGCCGCACGGTGGTCCCGCCCTTGCCGTGCGCGGCGTACGCCGGCCAGAGCTCGGCCACCCGCTGGTCGAGCCCGAGCGCGCCGTCGCGGACCGCGGTGAGCACGGTGAGCGCGGCCAGCGGCTTGGCGCAGGAGTAGGTCAGGACGAGCGTGTCGGTCGTCCAGGGCCGGGAGCCGTCGCGGGTGCCGGTCACCGCCTCGTCCACCACCTCGCCGTCGCGGACGACGCACGCCGCCGCGCCGGGGTCACCGAGGTCGTCGAGCACCGTCTGGAGGGTGTGGGGCACCGGACGATCCTGCCGGACCGCGAGGCATGATGGAGCCATGGCCGAAGGTCAGTCGAACGCCGCCCGGATCCGCGAGATCAACGACACCATCCGCTACACGATGTGGTCGGTCTTCCGGCTCGCCACCCCGCTCGGGGAGGACGCCGACCGCGCCGCCGAGGCCGCCGAGCTCGAGAAGCTCATCGCCGCCCTCGCCGAGGAGGATGTCGTCGTGCGCGGCTTTTACGACGTCGCCGGCCTGCGCGCCGACGCCGACGTCATGGTCTGGTGGCACGCCGCCGCCTCCGAGCCCCTCCAGTCGGCGTACCACCGCTTCCGCCGCACCGCCCTCGGCCGCCGCTTCGAGCCGGTCTGGTCGCAGATGGCGCTCCACCGGCCCGCGGAGTTCAACCGCAGCCACGTCCCGGCGTTCCTGGCCGACGAGGAGCCCAAGCGGCACGTGTCGGTCTACCCGTTCGTGCGCTCCTACGAGTGGTACCTCCTGCCCGAGGACGAGCGCCGCGCCATGCTCGCCGAGCACGGCCAGATGGCCCGCGACTACAAGGACGTCCGGGCCAACACCGTCAGCTCGTTCGCGCTCGGCGACTACGAGTGGATCCTCGCCTTCGAGGCCGACGACCTCGACCGGATCGTCGACCTGATGCGCCACCTGCGGGGTTCGACGGCCCGCCGCCACGTGCGCGAGGAGGTGCCGTTCTACACCGGCGCCCGCGCCTCGGTCACCGACCTGGTCGACCGCCTGCCCTGACCCACAGGGAACCCGGCCGGGCCGAGCCGCGTCGAAGCGGGATGCGCGCGTCCCTGTTCACCGCCGCGGCCACCCTCGTCCTGGCCGCGTCGGCGTGCGGTGTCGACGGTGACGACGGTGACGACGGTGACCACGTAGCCCGCGACCCGGGGACGTCCTCGTCGAGCGTCCCACCACCCGTGGTCGTCCCCGACGGCCCGGTCCGCACCGTCGGCCTGGCCACGGTCATGGACACGGGCTCGCCCGAGCTGTGTCTCGGAGACGTCGCCGAGTCCTACCCGCCGCAGTGCTCCGGTCCGCCGCTGACCGGCTGGGACTGGGGCGCGCACCACGGCAGCTACGACGAGCAGGGCGAGGTCCGCTGGGGCACCTACGCGCTCACCGGCACCTGGGACGGCGCCGCCTTCACCGCCACCGACGCGGTGCCCGGCGCGCTCTACGACCCGGCCATGCCCACGCCGACTCCGACGCCGGTCCCCACGACGGCCTACGACGAGTCGGAGCTGGCCGGCATCGCGGCCGACCTGCGGGGCGCCGACGGCGTCCTGGGCGCCTCACCGGTCGAGGGGCACGTGCTGCTCGACGCCTACTACGACGACGGGACGCTGCAGGACTGGGCCGACCAGACCTACGACGCAGGCGTGGTCGTGGTCAGCAGTGCCCTGGTCGACGCAGACTGACTAGGACGCGTCGGCGGGGTCGGCCGGCTTGAGCGTGAGGCTGATCGAGTTGATGCAGTAGCGGTCGCCGGTGGGGGTGCCGTAGCCGTCCGGGAAGACGTGGCCCAGGTGCGAGCCGCAGTTCGCGCAGCGGACCTCGACGCGCTTCATGCCGAGGGTGGTGTCCTCGATGTACTCGATCGTGTCGGTGAGGGGCTGGTAGAACGACGGCCAGCCGCAGCCCGAGTGGAACTTGGTGTCGGACTCGAACAGCGCGGTCCCGCAGGCCTTGCAGGAGTAGACGCCGACGGTCTCGGTGTCGGTGTACTTGCCGGTGAACGCCCGCTCGGTGCCCGCCTTGCGGAGCACGGCGTACTCGTCGGGGGAGAGCTGCTCGCGCCACTCCTCGTCGCTCTTCTGGACCGCGTAAGCCATGTCCAGAGCGTAGGTCGCCACTCCCAAACCCCGGTCGCGTGTGGGGTACCTGACCCCATCGGGTGGTTGACGGCGGTGGGAGTACAAGTGTTCACTGAGCAGGTGTCCGGGACGATCCCATGGGAGCGGGTGCGCCGCGCCGGGTCGAAGCTGACCACGCCGCTGCTGCCCGACGACTACCTCACCCTGCTCAACCCGCTGTGGAGCTCGCGCGAGCTGCGCGGTCGGATCGAGAAGGTCGTGCCGGAGACGGAGGACGCCGCGACGCTGGTCATCCGGCCCGGGTGGGGGTGGCGCTACGACCACCGCCCCGGGCAGTACGTCGGCATCGGCGTGCAGGTGGAGGGCAAGTTCCAGTGGCGCTCCTACTCGGTGAGCTCGGCTCCGAAGCGGTCCGGCCGCACGATCGCGATCACCGTGCGCGCGATGCCGGAGGGGTTCATCTCCTCCCATCTCGTCAACGGTCTCGAGCCGGGGACGATCGTGCGGCTGGCGCTGCCGGAGGGCGACTTCGTCCTCCCGGACCCGCCGCCCGCCAAGCTGCTGTTCCTGGTGGCCGGCAGCGGGGTGACGCCGGTGATGGCGATGCTGCGCACCCTCGACCGCCGCGGCTCGATGCCCGACGTCGTCGTGCACTACTCCTCGCCGACCGAGGAGCGGATGATCTTCCGCGAGGAGATGGAGCGCCTCGACTCGACGTACGACGAGCTGACGCTCCACCGGCTCTTCACCGAGACCGACGGCATGCTCGAGCTCGCCGACCTCGACGAGATCTGCCCGGACTGGCGCGAGCGCGAGACCTACGCGTGCGGCCCGGCGCCGATGCTGGACGCGATCACCGAGCACTTCGAGGGCGCCGACCTCGAGGAGCACCTGCACCTCGAGCGGTTCTCGCTCGACCTGGGCGGTGACGGCGGCGAGGGCGGCACCATCACCTTCCGCAACAGCGGCAAGACCGTCGAGGCCGACGGCGCCACCACGGTGCTCGACGCCGGCGAGGAGGCCGGCATCGGCATGCCGTACGGCTGCCGGATGGGCATCTGCCACACCTGCACGCTCACGCTCGTCTCCGGCAAGGTGCGCGACCTGCGCAACGGCGACGAGTTCGACCAGCCCAACGAGCCGGTGCAGACCTGCGTCACCGCCGCGGTGGGCGACTGCACGCTCGACATCTAAGGGAACGGGGAGACATGGCGATCTCAGACGTCAAGGAGTACACCCACCTCACCGAGGAGGAGGTCGAGCAGCTCGGCCGCGAGCTCGACGCGATCCGCAAGGACATCGAGGAGTCCCGCGGCGCCGACGACGCGGCGTACATCAACCGGATGATCAAGATCCAGCGCGGCCTGGCCGTCGCCGGCCGGCTCACGCTGCTGCTCGGCGTGCACGACAAGCGCACCCGCGGGCCCGCCGCCGCGGTGGGCGCGACCCTGCTCGGTCTCCACAAGATCCTCGAGAACATGGAGATCGGCCACAACGTCATGCACGGCCAGTGGGACTGGATGAACGACCCGGAGATCCACTCCTCCACCTGGGAGTGGGACACCGCGCAGCCGGCCGAGCAGTGGAAGCACAGCCACAACTACATCCACCACCAGTTCACCAACGTGCTCGGCTACGACAACGACATCGGCTACGGCATCCTGCGGATGGCGCGCGAGCAGCGGTGGCACCCGGTCTACATCGGACAGCCGGTCTACAACGCGCTGCTCGCCAGCCTGTTCCAGTGGGGCGTCGCCCTGCACGACCTCGACCTCGAGCGGATCCGCAAGGGCGAGAAGGACCCGAAGGAGATGAAGCGGCAGCTGCGCCAGATCGGGCGCAAGGGCCGCAACCAGATCCTCAAGGACTACGTCGTCTACCCCGCCCTGGCCGGCAGGCAGTGGAAGACCGTGCTGGCCGCCAACGCGACGTCGAACCTGATGCGCAACCTGTGGGCCTACGTCATCATCTTCTGCGGCCACTTCCCCGACGGTGCCCTGCACTTCACGGAGGAGGAGCTGGAGGACGAGACCCGCGCGGAGTGGTACCTGCGCCAGATGCTCGGCTCGGCCAACTTCAAGGGCGGCAAGCTGCTGCACGTCATGAGCGGCAACCTCGGCTTCCAGATCGAGCACCACCTGTTCCCGGACCTGCCCAGCAACCGGTACGCCGAGATCTCGGTCAAGGTCCGCGCGCTGTGCGAGAAGTACGACATCCCCTACACGACCGGTCCGCTGCACCAGCAGTACGGCCAGGCGCTGCGCACCATCATCAAGCTCTCGGTGCCGAACGGCTGGACCTCCAGCGACCAGCCCGAGCCGCCCGGCCCGGTGGCCGCCCGCCGGCGCAAGTCCGACTCCGAGCGGCCCTCCCGCATGCCGGAGCTGGGCAAGTGGTCGCGCGGCAAGTCCACGGAGCGGCAGGCGTCGTGATGCTGAGCGAGGCGTCGCGGATCCACGACCGCGCCTGGGTCACCCAGTGCGCGCTGTCGCGGATCTGCGGCGGCTGCGCGATGTCGCTCGGCCGGCCGATCGCGTTCCTCGGCACGCCCGACGAGGTGGCCCGCAACGCCTTCCACCTGCCGCCGATGCACCTGGCGTGCGCGCAGGAGCTGGCCTCCGGGCCCGGCGCCGACCCGTCCTGGGCGCTGGTGACCACCGCCGGCTTCGAGTTCGTGCGCCCGGCCAAGGAGGACGTCGACCGCGAGCCGCGGTTCGAGCCCAACTCGCTGCTCTAGAGCGCCGTCAGGTCCTCGGCGTCGACGATGCGGTAGGCGTAGCCCTGCTCGGCCAGGAACCGCTGGCGGTTCTGGGCGAAGTCCGCATCGACCGTGTCGCGGCTGACGATCGTGTAGAAGTGGGCGGTCTTGCCCTCGCTCTTGGGGCGCAGCAGGCGACCCAGGCGCTGGGCCTCCTCCTGGCGTGACCCGAAGGAGCCGGAGACCTGGATGGCCACCTCGGCCGAGGGCAGGTCGATGGAGAAGTTCGCGACCTTGCTGACCACCAGCAGCCCGACCTCGCCGGAGCGGAAGGCCTCGAAGAGGCGCTGGCGCTCGCGGACGGGGGTGTCGCCCTTGATGACCGGGGCGTCCAGGGCGGCGGCGAGCTCGTCGAGCTGCTCGATGTACTGCCCGATGACCAGCGTGGGCTGGTCGGCGTGGGCGGCGACGAGGTCGCGCACGACGGTGAGCTTCTCGTGGGTGCACGAGGCGAGGCGGTAGCGCTCCTCGGGCTCGGAGGTCGCGTAGACCAGCCGCTCGTCGGTGGGCAGGGTGACCCGCACCTCGACGCAGTCGGCGGGGGCGATCCAGCCCTGGGCCTCGATGTCCTTCCACGGGGCGTCGTAGCGCTTCGGCCCGATCAGGCTGAACACGTCACCCTCGCGGCCGTCCTCGCGCACCAGGGTGGCGGTGAGGCCGATGCGGCGGCGGGCCTGGAGGTCGGCGGTCATCCGGAAGATCGGCGCGGGCAGCAGGTGCACCTCGTCGTAGACGATGAGGCCCCAGTCGCGGGCGTCGAGCAGCTCGAGGTGGCGGTAGACGCCGCCGCGCTTGGTGGTCATCACCTGGTACGTCGCGATGGTGACCGGCCGGATCTCCTTGACCGAGCCGGAGTACTCGCCGATCTCCTCCTCGGTCAGCGACGTGCGGCGGACGAGCTCGTCCTTCCACTGCCGGGCCGAGACGGTGTTGGTGACCAGGATCAGCGTGGTGGCCTGGGCATGCGCCATGGCGGCCGCGCCGACCAGGGTCTTGCCGGCGCCGCAGGGCAGGACGACGACGCCCGAGCCGCCGTGCCAGAACGACTCGGCCGCCTCCTGCTGGTAGGTGCGCAGCGACCAGTCGGTGGTGTCCAGGGAGATGGGGTGCGCCTCGCCGTCGACGTACCCGGCGTAGTCCTCGGCCGGCCAGCCCAGCTTGAGCAGGGCCTGCTTGAGGTTCCCGCGCTCGGAGGGGTGCACGGCGACCGTGTCGTCGTCGATGCGGGTGCCGAGCATGCCGGCGATCTTCTTGGCGCGCAGCACCTCCTCCAGCACCGGCCGGTCGCTGGAGGCGAGCACCAGCCCGTGGGTCGGGTGCTTCTCCAGCCGCAGCCGGCCGTAGCGCGCCATGGTCTCGGCCACGTCGACGAGCAGCGAGTGCGGCACGGCGTAGCGGGAGTACTCCAGCAGCGTGTCCACGACCTGCTCGGCGTCGTGCCCGGCGGCGCGCGCGTTCCACAGCCCGAGCGGCGTCAGCCGGTAGGTGTGCACGTGCTCCGGGCTGCGCTCGAGCTCGGCGAACGGCGCGATGGCCTTGCGGCAGTCAGCCGCGCGTTCGTGGTCCACCTCCAAGAGCAGCGTCTTGTCGGACTGGACGATCAGGGGTCCGTCGTTCATCAACGGACCAGCGTACGGCGGGCGGTGAAGCCGGGCGGGCGTCTCAGCGGCGACCGCCGACCACGAGCTCCTCCTCGGCCACGTCGTGGCCGGCCTCGCAGCGGGCGACGACGTGCACCGCGTCGCCGCAGTCGGCGTGGGTCAGCGCGGGGGCGGAGCCGGGCAGGTGGCGGGCACCCCACTCGTGCAGCGCGACCACGGCGGGCAGCAGCGCGTGGCCGGCGGGGGTGAGGACGTACTCGTAGCGGGTGCGCTGCCCCGGCTCGCGGTAGGGCTGCTTGGTCAGCACGCCGAGCGCGACCAGCTCCTTGAGCCGGTGGGCGGCCACGGCGTCGGTGACGCCGACGCGGGCCACGAGGGCGTCGAAGCGGGTGACGCCGTAGAAGGCCTCGCGCAGCAGCAGGACCGCCGTCCGGTTGCCCACCGCCTGCATCACCCGGTCGACGGGGCAGTGGTCACCGAGGGGCCCGGTCCGCTCGGCGAGCCGGCCGGTCAGCTGCACGCTCATGCTCCCACCTTACCGCTCTGACTTGGCAAAGGCATAGTCAGCCTCTAGGGTCTGACTGTGCCCAACCCAAGCCAGACCCACACGCGGCTCGTCACGGTCGTCCTCACCGGCGCCGCGTTCCTCGCCGGCCTCGACCTGTTCATCGTCAACGTGGCCTTCGGCGAGATCGGCCGCGACCTCGGCGTCGCCTCGCTCGGCCGCCTCAGCTGGGTGCTCACGGCGTACGCCGTGGTGTACGCCTCGCTGCTGGTGCCGATGGGCCGGCTCACCGACCGCTACGGCCGCAAGGGCGGCTTCGTGGCCGGGCTCGCCCTCTTCACGCTGGCCAGCCTGGCCTGCGCGCTCTCGACCGGACTGTGGGAGCTCGTCGCCTTCCGGGCCCTCCAGGCCGTCGGCGCCGCTGCGATGACCCCGGCCTCGCTCGGCCTGCTCCTGGCCGCGCTGCCGCCCGAGCGACGCGCCCCGGCCGCGCGGCTGTGGGCGATGACCGGCGCGCTGGCCGCGGCCTTCGGCCCGGCCATCGGCGGCGGCCTGGTGCAGCTGTCGTGGCACTGGGCCTTCCTCATCAACCTGCCCATCGGCGCTCTGCTCGTGGTGGCCGCCATCCGCTACGTGCCCGACGTGCGCCACAACCAGGACGCCCCGCGGCCCGACCTGACCGGCGCGACCGTGCTGGCCCTGGCCATCGGCTCCCTCGTCCTCGCGCTGGTCCAGGGCGACGAGTGGGGCTGGTCCTCAGGGCGGGTCCTCGCGGCGTTCGCCGGCGCGGCTGTCGGGCTCGTGGTCTTCGCCTGGTCGATCATCCACCACCCCGCGCCCGTCATCGACCCGGCGCTGCTGAAGGTGGCGTCGTTCTCCTGGGCCAACGTGGCCACGGTCGTCTTCAACGTCGGCTTCGGCATCGCGCTGCTGAGCCGGATCCTGTGGATGCAGCAGGAGTGGGGCTACTCCGCGGTCCGGACCGGGCTGGCCGTCGCGTCCGGGCCGATCGTCGTGCCGATCGTCGCGCTGCTCGCCGCCCGCCTTTTCCCGCGGACGCCGCCCGGCCACCTCATCGCGGCCGGCTCGGTGCTCTTCGCCGCCTCCGCGGTCTGGCAGACGCTGGCCATCAGCACCACGCCGGCGTACTGGTCCTCGATGTTCGGCCCCTGGGTG
This sequence comes from Nocardioides anomalus, assembly GCF_011046535.1. Lineage (NCBI taxonomy): Bacteria > Bacillati > Actinomycetota > Actinomycetes > Propionibacteriales > Nocardioidaceae > Nocardioides > Nocardioides anomalus. The sequence continues at coordinate 285,254 of NZ_CP049257.1, forward strand.
CTCGGCGGCGTCGCCGTCGGCCTGGCCATGCCCAACCTGGTCGCCGCGGCCACCTCGGCCCTCCCGCCGGCGCAGGCCGCGACCGGCTCCGGCGTGGTGAGCACGGCGCGCCAGCTCGGGCTGGTGCTGGGCACGAGCGCGATGGTCGGCATCCTCGGCGCCGGCCTGCCGAGCGTGGACCGGTACCAGGTGCTGTGGCTGTTCCTGGCCGCGTGCAGCCTGCTCGCCGCGGCCGCGGCGGTGGCCATGGAGCTCTCCCGGCGCCCGGTCGTCGTCGCGGTGCCGGAGGCCGTCCAGGCCTAGGAGGCGGCCGCGGTCGCCTTCTGCCGCGCGCGGTACGCCGCGACGTTGGCCCGCGAGGAGCACCGGTCGGAGCAGTAGCGCCGCGACTGGTTGGGCGAGGTGTCGACGTAGACGTTGGTGCACGGCGAGGCCGCGCAGACCCCGAGCCGCGACGGCCCGAGGTCGCAGACCAGGTTGGCCAGGCCCAGCAGCGACTCGCCGACCAGGAGCTCGGCCACCGACTGGCTCTTGGTCGCCACGTGCATGTGCAGCGGGTGACCGTCGTGGCCGGCGATGCGCGGGGTGATCGGGTGGCGCACCATCAGCTCGTTGAGCGCCTCGACGACCTCGGCGGTCCGGTCCGCGGCCGAGGCCTCGAAGACCGGGCGCAGCTCGCGCTGGAACTTGCGCAGCAGCATGCAGTCGCGGTCGGTGCACTGCTCGACCAGCCACTCGCGGTCGGCGAGGTGGGCGCGCAGCCCGTCGACGTCGGCGAGCCCGGCGTTGAGCAGCGCGGCCGAGCGCTCGGCGTAGCGGATGAAGTCCACGCAGTGAAGCGTACGGTCACGACCCCGGAATGGGCCTTACCGCCGTGATGCGGTGGACGGCGAAGGTGCGCACGTCGTCCGAGCGCTGGTCGTGCGCGGTGAGCACGCCGCCGTCGACCGAGACCGGGTCGACGACCCGCTCGGTGCGGGTGCCGTGGTTGTCGACGTAGACGATGGTGACCGCCTGCCCGGTCTCCGCGGCCTCGCGCAGGGCGCTCAGCGAGCCGGTCGGGGACAGGCTCTCGGTCGGCCGCGAGGTGGCGGCACGGTCACCGGCCCGCACGGCGGTGACGACCGCGGCGACCGAGGCCGTGCGCCGGGCCGCGGCCGCCCCGCGCCCGCGGTGCTCGCGCGGGGTGCGGGCCCGGCGCTGGTCGGGCCGGACCACGTGCACCGAGCCGTCCTCGGCCTCCACCACCGGCGCCGCGCCCAGCTCGCGCAGCCGGGGGAGGAGCACGTCGAGCGGCGAGCTGGAGATGAGCACGGTCGGCGCCAGTCGCCGCAGCCCGAGCGAGGCGGCCTTGGGGTGGTGCAGCAGCTCGGTCAGCGCGGCCTCGTCGTCGGCGCGCAGGAACGCCTCGGCGTGCCCGACCCGCACCGAGCCGAAGGTCCGAGCCGTGTCGTCGACCAGGTAGCTCAGCGGCTGCGGCACCGGAGTCCGCGACACCGAGCCGAGGAACTCGTGCAGCTCCACCGCGGTCCAGCCGGTGTCCAGGGCGCGTCGCACGGAGCCGGGCGTGAAGCGGTAGGTCGTCGCGCCACCGCGCGACTCCACGTCGGCGACCAGCTGCAGCCGCCGGGCCAGCTGCGACTCGAGCGGCCCGGGCGCGACCGCGGTGAGGTCGGCCTGGAGCAGCACGTGGTCCACCGGCTCGGGCAGCAGCCCGGCCAGCGCCTGGACGGCCCGGTCGTCCTCGGCGGCCAGCAGGTGGCGTGCGTAGGACGCCAGGCCGTCCAGCCCGGTGACCCCGAGCACGGCGGCCTCGGTCACCGTCCACAGCACCTGCTCCGCCCGGCTGCGGGGCCGGCGCGGGCGCTGCCAGCGCAGCAGGGCGACCACCGACGCGACGCCGGTGCCGGTGGCCAGGCAGGTGCCGGGCTCCACCGCGGCCAGCGCCTGGAGGGTCATCAGCCGGGTCTCGGCCGCGTGCACGCCGGAGAGCTCCGGGGCCAGGGCGTTCCACGGCTTGCCGGCGGTGTCGCGGGCGCCGACCAGCCCGGGCAGCCTCGGGCTGTCCAGCCAGGTCCGGGCCAGCCCGGCCCAGCGCTCGGCGGGCGGGCGCAGCACCCAGGGGTCGGCCAGGTCGGTGGGCAGCCACACCGGCGCGCCCCGCTCGTCGGCCGCCGTGGCCAGCAGCCCGGCGCCGGCCGCGGTCTCGACCAGGACGGCGAGGGTGGGCTCGTCGACGTGCAGCGCGGCCGCGGTGGCCCGCAGGTCGCGCACGCCGAGCCCGCCGCTGCGCAGGGCCGACGGCGGCGTGGCGCCCCAGAGGTCGAGGAGCAGCTCGACCCGGCGTACCGCCTCGAAGGCCGCGCCCGCCGCCACCTGGTCCACCTGCTCCGCGGCGCGGGAGGTGGTGGCCAGCTGCGGCACGTCGTCGACGCGGTCGGCCGTCGTGTGCCCGCCGCGCAGGGCCATGCCGACCTCACCCGGCACGACCACGGTGCCGCCCCCGCGCGGCACCAGCAGCCGGCGCGACAGCAGCTCCTCGGCCGGGGTGGCGGCGTCCGTGGGGAGCACGGTGTGCCGGTCGCCCGAGGTGGTGGCCTCCCCGCCCGCGGCCAGCACGTGCTCGAGCATGGCCCGGGCCGGTGCGGACAGCTCGGCCAGCAGCGGCGCGGCGTCGACGGACGGGTCCGAGACCGTCCGCAGCCCGCTGACCCCGGCCTCCGGGCCGCCGGTGAGGAGCTCGCCGACACCGCTCAGCGGTCGCAACCCGCCCGTCGACTCCCAGGCCAGGGCCAGGTCGACCAGGTGCTCGGCGGCGGCCTCCACCAGCGCCAGGTCGGCGTTGACGGCCGCGACCAGGGCGGGACGTGACGTTTGACCGGAGACGACCAGGGCATCTAGAACGGAGAGCTCGAGCCGGCTGAGCTGGTCGAGCGCGCGCACCAGCGAGGAGCGCGTCGTGGCGCGGGAGGCCAGCTGGCCGGAGTCATGAGGAGCAGGCGTGGCGAGGTCGGGACGCTCGGTCAGGAGTCGGGACAGCCGCTCGTCCGGCCAGCTCCGCAGCTGGTCGGCGAGTGAGCGGAACCCCTCGGAAGCCATCCGGCCAAGTCTAGATAGCAGCGTGCAGCCGTGAGCCAGGTCGAGCTCCACCACGGTGCCGCCACCGACGTCGGGTCGGTGCGCGAGACCAACGAGGACGCCTTCCTCATCGCCCCGCCGGTCTTCGTGGTCGCCGACGGGATGGGCGGCCACGAGGCCGGCGACGTGGCCAGCCGGATCGTGGTCGAGGAGTTCGCGGCCCTGGCCGAGGCCGGCTACGAGCCGACCGAGGGGCCGGCCGCGGTGGCGGCCACCCTGCGCTCCGCCCAGCGCCGGATCGCGGACTTCGCCGCCGACGAGGGCACCGGCCCGCGGCGGACGCCGGGCACGACCGTCGTCGCCGCCCTGCTCGTCGAGGACGAGGGTGCGCCGGCCTGGCTGCTGGTCAACCTGGGGGACTCGCGGATCTACGCGGTCAGCCGGGGCCGGCTGCGCCAGGTCAGCACCGACCACAGCGTCGTGCAGGAGCTGGTCGACGCCGGCCAGATCAGCGAGGAGCAGGCCGCCGAGCACCCCGACCGGCACGTCATCACGCGCGCGCTGGGCGGCCCGCGCCTGGAGCCGGCCGACTACTTCCTGGTCCCCGTCGACGAGATCGACCGGCTGCTGCTGTGCAGCGACGGCATCAGCGGCCTGGTCGACGACGAGCAGATCGCCCACGTGCTGGCCGAGAGCCCGGACCCCCGCGACGCCGCCGACCGGCTCGTGGCCGCCGCCCTCGCGGCGGGAGGTGACGACAACGCGACCGCGGTGGTCGTCGATGTGGTGGGATTGGTCCCCGACGAGGACTACGACTCCGAGCGCCAGCGCCAGAGTCTCGAGCAGAAACTAGGAGCCCTGCCGTGACCGCTGCGGGTGAGGACGCCGTGCGCTCCTACCTCCCCGGCGACTGGTTCGGCATCGTGGGCGAGCGCGCAGTCGTGATCCTGCCGCCCTCGGAGAAGCCGCGCGTCGCCGCCCTGTGGGAGCTCGTCGACGGCGGGGCCGGCTTCGACGTCACCCTCGACGCGCTCATCTCCGGCGGGTTGCGCGACCTCCCGGCGTTCGTCCTGGTCAGCACCGGCGAGGGCGAGACCAAGGTCGTCATCCGCGGCCCGGCCCGCGCCGAGTTCGTGGTCGAGGGCGAGCTGGTCGAGCTGGCCGGCTCCGACGCCACGACCTGGGTCGAGCGCTCGCTGCCCGAGGTCGAGCGGATGAGCATCGTGTTGCACGACGACGTGGACGACGACGAGGTCGCGCCGTACGTCGTCGACGGCGGGCTCTTCCGCGTCTCTCGGCTCGACGAGGGGCCGCTGCACGAGGCGCCCGACGAGATCGACGAGGAGCCGGCCTACGAGCGGGAGTTCCCGCTGGACGACGACCCGCTCGGGGTCGACACCGCTCCCGACGCGCAGGCGGCGCCCGAGGGCTACCGCTCGCCCGAGCCGCCCAGCTGGACGCCCAGCCCGCCGCCACCGCCGCCGGTCGCGCCCGAGCCGCTGCCCGAGCCCGAGCCCCCCGCCGAGCCGCCGACCGAGCCGCCGACCGAGGCGATGCTCGCGCCGCCTCCGCTCGACCCCGACCACGACGGCAACACCGTGACCGGCTCGTGGGAGCCGCCCCAGCCGGCGCCGCCCGGCATCCCCGGCCAGCCGCCGGCACCCGACGTCACCGTGCCGGTCGCGCGCCTGCTGCTGTCCAGCGGCGAGGTCATCGACGTCGACCGCGCCGTCGTCTTCGGCCGGGCGCCCGAGGCGCGCCGCTTCAACGACACCGAGCAGCCGCTGCTGGTCAGCGTGGCGAGCCCGCACCTGGAGGTGTCCTCGACCCACGTCGAGGTCCGGCCCGGCTCCGGCGCCGACCACGGCTCGGCCGTGGTCACCGACCTCGGCTCCACCAACGGGACCGTCCTGGTCCAGCCCGGGCTCGGCCCCGAGGACCTCACGCCGGGCGTCGCCGTCCAGCTCGTGCCCGGCGCGCTCATCGACCTCGGCGACGGGGTGACCATCCAGGTCACCCGCCCCTGAGGTGGCCGACACCGCGGGGCTGGCCCCCGCGACCCCGGTGGTCACGACCGACCACCTCGTGGCCACCGCCGACCGGCGCTTCTACGCCTTCGTCGTCGACCGGCTGCTGCTGTGGGGGCTGTACGCCGGCGCGGCGTACGCCGCGTGGGCCTTCTTCATCGACGACGACCGGCTCTGGGTCGGTGTCGGCGCGATCGCCGGCGCCGTCGTGTTCCTGTGGCTGGTCGTGTCGCTGCTGGTCGGGCGCTACGGGCTCACGCCCGGCAAGGCCCTGCTCGGCCTGCGCGTGCTCTCGGCCGAGGACGCCCGCCCGGTCGGCGTGGGCAAGGCGCTGGTGCGCAACCTGGTCCTCGGTGTGGCCACGCTGCCCACGGTCGGCTTCGGCGCCGGCGCGCTGGCCTGGACCGCGATGATGGACCCCACCGGCTGGCGCCGCGGCTGGCACGACCTGCGCGCCGGCACCGTGGTCGTCGACGTGCGGCCGGTGCCGGTGGAGGAGGAGCCCGAGGAGGAGGCGCCGCGTCAGGTCGTCAACCTCACCGCCATGCGGCTGGTCCCGGCCTCCCCGACCCCGCCCCGCCGGATCCCCACCCGCGGCAAGCGCCCGCCCACCCCGCCGCCGCCGGTCGAGCCCCAGCCCGCGCCCACCGTGACCCCGCGCCAGGGCCTCGGCTGGCCGCTCGTCGGTGACGCCCCGGCCGCACCCCCGCCGGCCGGCCCACCCGCCGCGCCGGCCGACGAGCGCACCCGGCCCCGTGCCGAGCACGCCCGCTGGCAGGTCCGCTTCGACACCGGCGAGCAGTTCGAGGTGCGCGGCCTGACCCTGGTCGGCCGGCGTCCCGAGCCGCGCCCGTCCGAGCCGGTCAAGCGCCTGGTCGCGCTGCCCTCGGACGACATGAGCCTGTCCAAGACCCACGCGCAGTTCCAGGTCGTGCCCGACGGCGCGCTCGTGGTCATGGACCGCGGCTCGACCAACGGCTCGCTGCTCGTGCGCGGCGGCGTGGTCAAGCGGTTGGCCGGCGGTCGTCCGGCCACCCTGCGCGACGGCGACAAGGTGCGCTTCGGCGACCGGGAGATGACCGTCGCCAAGATGAGCTGATCGTCGCTACCTTCCTTGCCGTGACCTTCGAGCACACCGAGACCGCGACCACCTCCGCCACCCCCGACGCCGTCTGGGCCCTGTGGAGCGATCCCGGCAGCTGGGCCTCGTGGGACCCCTCGGTGGAGTCGGTGGCCTTCGAGGGCCACTTCGCCGAGGGCGCGGCCGGGACCATGGTCTTGGCCGGCGGCATCGAGGTGCCGGTCGTCGTCGAGCTGGTCGAGCCCGGCGCACGCTTCCTGGACCGCCTCGACCTCGGCGACCTGCACATCCGCATCGACCACGTGGTCACGGCCGTCGACGCCGGCGCCGAGGTCAGCGTCAACACGGTCATCGAGGGGCCGGGCGCCGACGAGGTCGGCGCCATGGTCACCGCCGACGCCCCGCAGGCGCTGGCCGCGCTCACCGCGCTGGCCGAGTCGACGTCCTAGAGGAGGACGTCGACGACCAGGGCCCCGGCGAGCCCGGTGAGGATGGCCAGGCCGAGGCTGCCGGTCCGGCGCACCACGACGGCGGCGAGGACCATCGAGCCGACGAGGACCAGGCCGGTGGTGGGAGAGGCGCCCTCAGCCGAGCCGGCGAGCTCGGCGACGACGAGGGCGGCGAGGACGGCCGGCGCGAGCTGAGCGAGAGCGTGCTGGAGCCGCGCCGGGAGCCGGTCGGCGGGGACGAGGACGAAGAGGCTCCGCATGAGCCAGCAGGCGAGGGCCAGCAGCACCATGGCGGTCACGAGCGCGCTGCCCGCGGAGCCGCCGCGACGGCCACGGCCAGGCCGGCCAGGGTGCCGGCGAGGATCGCGAAGGACGGCGCGACCTGGTGCGCGGCCAGTGCGGTGGCGCCGGCCACGACGGCCGCGGTCACCGAGCGCCGGTCCACGAGCCGCGGCACCAGCATGGCCACGAACAGCGCGGTGCCCATGAGCACCAGGTGCGGCAGGTCCGGCACCAGCGGCGCGACCAGCACGCAGACCAGCACGGACCCGGTCCACACGGCCAGGGTCGACAGGCCCAGCCACCACCAGTAGCGGCGGAACGCCGCACCGTCGTACGCCGGGCGCCCGGTCGCGGAGAGGAACGTCTGGTCCTGGACCAGCGCCGGGGCCGTCCACCGGAACCACCGCGGCTGCGCCTGGAAGCGCGGCGCCAGCACCGCGCCGTACAGCAGCAGCCGGGCGTTGACCGCGATGCCCGAGACCAGCGCGGTCAGCAGGCCGGCGCCGAGGTGCAGGCCGGTCAGCGTGGTGAGCTGGGCGCTCCCGCCGAAGGCCAGCAGCGCACCGATCACCGCCTCCGGACCCTGGCCCGTGCGGGCCGCACCGAGGCCGAGGAAGACGCCGAAGGCGAGGAGGCCGGGGGAGACCGCGACCGTGTCGCGCAGGGCGTCGCGGCGGGCCGGGTCCCTCGGTGCGGCCCGGCGCCCGGGAGCCGGCCGGGAGGCGGCGGTGGTGTCCACGGCTCGAGGGTTCCGCCGATCGCACCCCAAAGGAAGCCGCGTCCTTCTTGGAGAAGCCATAAGGTGACGTGATGGATCCGAGACGCCTGCTGATCTTCCGCGCAGTGGCCCGGGCCGGCTCGATCAGCGCGGCGGCCCGGGAGCTGGGCTGGACCCAGCCCGCGGTCAGCCAGCACCTGCGCACGCTGGAGCGCTCGACCGGCTGTGCGCTCCTCCTGCGCAGTGCCACGGGCGTGCAGCTGACCGAGCCGGGCCGGGTCCTGCTGTCCCGCGCCGACGCCCTGGCCGTGCAGCTGCACCTGGCCGAGGAGGAGCTGGCCGACCTGACCTCGCTGCGGCGGGGTCGCGTCCGGCTCGCGGCGTACCCCTCGGCCGCCGCCACCCTCGTCCCGCGCGCCGTGGCCGGGCTGCGCGAGCGGCACCCCGACGTCGACGTCGAGCTCACCGAGGCCGAGCCACCCCAGGCCCTGGCCCTGGTCGCGGCCGGCGACGTGGACCTCGCGCTGGTGTTCTCCTACGACGACCCGCCGGCGGAGCTCGAGTGGCGTCCGCTCGGCGTCGAGCCGGTCGCGCTGGTCGTCGGCGGCGAGCACTGGGCCGCGACCCGCGGGCGCCTCACCCTGGGCGACCTCGCCGAGGAGCCGTGGGTCGTCGGCTGCGAGCGCTGCCGGGCGCACGCGGTCCGGGTCTGCGCGGAGGCCGGCTTCGAGCCGACCGTGCGCCACGTCTCCGACGACTACGTCGTCGTGCAGAACCTCGTCGCCGTCGGCCTCGGCGTCACCCTGCTGCCGCGCTCGGCCCTCGAGGCCTACCGCCACCCGTCGGTCGCCGTGCGCGACCACCCGTCGTACGGCACCCGCCGCTTCGGGCTCGTCCACCGCGAGGGCGCGGACAGCGTCCCGGCCACCGCGGCCCTGGTCCGAGAGCTCTCCGCCTGACCCTGTCGTACGCCGGCCGGCCCGTTCGTGGAAAGGGCAGAGAGACACCCACACCCTCAGAGAGGCACCACGACATGCGCACCCTCTACGTCACCGCGTTCATCTCCCTCGACGGCGTCATCGAGGCGCCGGGCGGCGAGCCGGGCTACCTGCACAGCGGCTGGACCTTCGACCTCGAGCAGGACCCGACCATGTACGAGTTCAAGGCCGAGGAGACCTTCAGCGCGCAGACGCTCCTGCTCGGCCGCACCACCTACGAGGGCTTCAGCGAGGCCTGGACCCAGCGCGACGGCGACTTCGCCGACAAGTTCAACTCCATGGAGAAGGTCGTCGTCTCCACCACGCTGAGCGACCCGACCTGGAACAACACCCGCGTCGTGCGCGACCTCGACGGCGTGCGCGCCCTCAAGGAGACCGACGGCGGCCCGATCCAGGTCGCCGGCAGCGCCACGCTGGCCCAGGCCCTGCACCGCGAGGGGCTGGTCGACCAGTGGAACCTGATGGTCTTCCCGGTCGTGCTCGGCAGCGGCCGGCGGCTGTTCCCGACCGACGCCGAGGACAAGCAGAAGCTCACCCTGCGCGAGCACCGCGTCTACGCCAACGGCGTGCAGCTCAACGTCTTCGACGCGGTCCGCTAGGACTGCGCCGGCGGCGCCGCCCGGGGCCCGAAGCTGACCTCGCCCATGCCCGGCACGTGGTAGTCGAGCACGACCGGCTCGGACCCCGGCGGCAGCAGCACCGACGCACCCCGGATGCCGTCCTGCATCCCGACGCCGATGTGCACCGAGCGGTCGGCCGGCACCTCGACGGTGACCTCGCCCCAGTAGACGATGTACTGCCGGCCGTCGACGAACAGGTTCGGCTTGACCATCGCCTTGGAGTAGCCGGCCAGCGGGGTCCCGCCGGCGCTCAGCCCGATCGTGACCAGCCGGCGCGGGCCGGTGTGGTGCTCGACGTACGGGATGACGCCGGGCGGCGCGGCGGGCGGGGGCTCGCTCACGACGGGTCCGGTACGTCGTCGAACGCGTCCGGGGTGTGCACGAGGTGCGCGCGGCCGAGCGGCCAGGCCAGCGCGAAGACCTTGCCGACCACGTCGTCGACGGGCACGAAGGCGTCGTTCGGGTCGCAGTTCTGCGCCTTGGGTCCGCACAGGTGGACCGAGGAGTCCGCGGAGTCGGAGCGGTTGTCGCCCATGACGAACACCGTCCCCGCCGGCACCGGGCCGGCGCTCCAGTCGCAGTCCATGGCCCCGCTCGGCATCGGGCCGTCGCAGGACTTCGGCGGGTCCTTCTGCGGCCGGATGAAGCCGTCCTCGTCGACCGGCTGGCCGTTGACCATGATCCGGCCCTGGTCGTCGCAGCAGGTGATGGTGTCGCCGGCCACGCCGACGACCCGCTTCACCAGGTGCCCGCCGGTCGGGTAGAGCCCGATCTTGGCCAGGCCCCGGGCCAGCAGCGACATCGGTTGCGCCGACTCCAGCCCGTTGAGCCAGCCGCCCGGGTCGTCGAAGACGATCACGTCGCCGCGCTGCGGTCCGCCGCTGCCCCAGTAGGACGGCTTCTCGACGAGGATCCGGTCGTTGACGATCAGCCCCGGCTCCATCGACTCCGACGGGATGTAGAAGGACTGGACGAAGAACGTCTTGACCACCAGCGCCAGCGCGATCGCGAACACCAGCAGGAGCACCGTCTCGCGGAGCGCCTTGAACGGCGACTGCTTCTGCTTGGACGGCGGGGCGTCCGAGTCCGCGTCGGTGCTCGTCACGCCGCCGACCCTACCCACCGCCAACCAGCCCGGCGTACGTTCGGGCCATGGCCCAGGAGACCACGTTGTCCTACGCGAAGGGCGAGGTCGAGCCGCCGCTGCTCGAGCAGACGATCGGGGAGTGCTTCGCTGCGACGGTCGCGGCGCACGCCGACCGCGAGGCGCTCGTGGAGTACGCCACCGGCCGCCGCTGGACCTGGGCCGAGCTGGACCGCGACGTCGACGCCCTGGCCGTCGGGCTGATCCGGGCCGGCATCGGCAAGGGCGACCGGGTCGGGATCTGGTCGCCGAACTGCGCGGAGTGGACGATCACCCAGCTGGCCACGGCCAAGCTCGGCGCCGTGCTGGTGAACATCAACCCGGCGTACCGCACCCACGAGCTGGCCTACGCGCTGCGCCAGTCCGGCACCCGGCTCCTCGTCTCGGCCACCCGGTTCAAGACCAGCGACTACCGCGCGATGGTCGAGGAGGTGCGCGGCGACCTCGACGGACTGGAGCAGGTCTGGTTCATCGGCACGCCGGAGTGGAGCGAGTACACGACACACGACCCCGGGGTCACGCTGGCCGAGCTGCTCGTCTGGGACCTCGCGCCGGACGAGCCGATCAACATCCAGTACACCTCCGGCACCACCGGCTACCCCAAGGGCGCCACGCTCAGCCACCGCAACATCCTCAACAACGGCCACTTCACGACCGAGCTGATCGACCTCACCCACGAGGACCGGCTCTGCATCCCGGTGCCCTTCTACCACTGCTTCGGCATGGTGATGGGCAACCTCGGCTGCATCAGCCACGGCGCGACGATGGTCATCCCCGCACCCGGCTTCGACCCCGAGACCACGCTGCGCTGCGTGGCCGAGGAGCACTGCACCGCGGTGTACGGCGTGCCGACGATGTTCATCGCCATGCAGAACCACCCGAGCTTCGCCGAGCACGACCTCACCGGCTTGCGCACCGGCATCATGGCCGGCTCCACCTGCCCGGTCGAGGTCATGAAGCGCTGCGTCGACGACATGCACATGCCCGAGGTCGGCATCGCCTACGGCATGACCGAGACCAGCCCGGTCTCCTGCCAGACCCGCGTCGACGACGACCTCGAGCGGCGTACGGCGTCCATCGGGCGCGTGCACCCGCACCTGGAGATCAAGATCGTCGACCCGGCCACCGGCGAGACCGTCGAGCGCGGCCAGCCGGGGGAGTTCTGCACCCGCGGCTACTCGGTGATGCTCGGCTACTGGGAGGACCCGGAGAAGACCGCCGAGGCCATCGACGCGGACGGCTGGATGCACACCGGCGACCTGGCCGAGATGCGCGAGGACGGCTACTGCAACATCGTCGGCCGCATCAAGGACATGGTCATCCGCGGCGGCGAGAACATCTACCCGCGCGAGATCGAGGAGTTCCTCTACCAGCACCCCGACGTCGAGGACGTCCAGGTCGTCGGCGTCCCGGACGAGAGGTACGGCGAGGAGCTCTGCGCCTGGATCAAGATGAAGGCCGGCGCCGAGCCGCTCGACTCCGCCGGCGTCCGCGCCTTCTGCGAGGGCCGGCTCAGCCACTACAAGATCCCGCGCTACGTGCTGGTGGTCGAGGACTTCCCGATGACGGTCACCGGCAAGATCCGCAAGGTGCAGATGCGCCAGGAGACCACCGAGAAGCTCGGCCTGGGCTGACCCGGTGCGACCCGACCTCCACCTCAACGGCGCGTGGCGCGACCACGTCCTGTTCCAGGAGCTCCTCCACGACGACCCGCCGCCCACGCCGGGTGCTCCTTCTCGGCCCACCGCTCGCTGACCCGCCCGGTCCGCATGCCGGCCCGCGCCTCGGGGTCGTTGACCGCGAACCAGATGTGGCCGAGCACCAGCAGCCCGAGGCCCAGCGCGACCCAGTCGTGCGCGAACGTCGCGCCGGTGCGCCAGGCCAGGCGCACGAGCCCGGTCCAGAACATCAGCGTCCCGGTCCCGACCAGCACCACCACCGAGCCGCTGACCAGCGCGGCGTTGAGCTTCTGCCCGGCGTTGAACTTGCCGACCCCGAAGGAGCCGTCGCGGCGGTTGCGCGAGCGCAGCCAGCGCCAGTCCTCGGGGGAGAACCGGTTGAGCCGCCCGGCGTCGCGGCGGTACGCCGGCGACGCGAGCCCGAGGAGCAGCGGGACGACCAGGGCGTAGCCCGCCCACACGTGCACCAGCTCCACGGCGTGCCGGTGGCCGACCGCGAGCGAGACCGGGCCGTAGTAGAGGGCGAAGGCGGTGAGCAGGCAGGCGCCCATGAGCAGGGCCAGGCTCCGGTGCACCCACCGCTCGGCCGGGGTGAACCGCTCCAGGTCAGGCACGGACGGTGCCGTCCACGGCGTACCCGCGGTGCTCCCAGTAGCCCGGCACCTCGTCCTCGGTGAGCTCGACCGCGGAGAGCCACTTGGTGCTCTTGTAGCCGTACTGCCCGTCGACGTACATCCGCACCGGGCCGCCGTGCGCGTGGCTCACCGCCCCGCCCAGCATGCCCAGTGCGACGACGGTCCGCTCGTGGCGCGCCACGGGGAGCGGCAGGCTCTCGGTGTAGGTGCCGTCGAAGGAGCGGAACCGCACCGCCGTGGCCTGCGCCGCCGGGCGGGCGAGGTCGAGCAGCTCGCGCAGCGGCACGCCGGTCCACGCCACCCCCGGCACCGTCCAGCCCGTCACGCAGTGGAAGTCGCTGCTGAACGACGTCTGCGGGAGCGCCCGCAGGTCGTCGAAGCCGTACGTCGCGGGCACGGCCACCAGCCCGCCGACCGAGAGGCGGTAGTCCGCCGCGCTCACCTCGTCGACCGAGCCGGTCACCGAGTAGAACCGGAACGCCGGGCCCAGCGGCAGCGTCGCGAGCAGCCCGGTCGGGTCCCGCAGCTCGGCCGGCGCCAGCCACTCGGACAGCTTGCGCGACGCGGTGGCGCCGCCCAGCACCCCGGCCACGCCGAGGCCGGCCAGCCCCAGCACCAGCCGACGCCCGACCGGCGCACCCGGCTCCTCGGCCCCGCTCACGCCTCCACGATGCCACCGGCTCCCACCCGGCGGGCCCGGACGGACGACGACGGCCCCCCGCGCCGCGCGCGAGGGGCCGTCGTGCGTGGGACCGGACTACCGCAGCGCGGCCGCCGCGGCGTCGACCAGACCGTAGCCGTCGACCACCGAGTAGCCGCGACCGAGGTCGTTGCGGAACACGCCCTCCTTGACCGAGCCGTCGGCGAAGACGACGCGGAACTGCATGCCGTCCTTGAGCACCGCGCCGTCCGGGATGGACACCGCGCCGCCGAGCTCGTCGGCGCCGTTGCCCTCCGTGGCGTAGCCGTAGCCGGAGACCGCGAGGTCCCGGTCCACGCCGAAGGAGACGCTCTGGCCCTTCTGCAGCCCACGGTCGAAGCGCACGGTCATGTTCTTGAACTGACCGGGCGCGGTCTGGGCGCCGCCCGCGCCGGCGAACGTCGCCGAGACCGAGGCCGGGGCGATGCCGCCCGAGGTGCGGCCCACGGTGAACGGGAAGCCCTGCTGACGGAACGGCGGCACCCCGGTGTTCGGGCGCGGGTCGAAGACGATCCCGTTGCCGAGCGCCGTCGGGCTGGCCGTGGCCCCGAAGAAGGTGATCGAGGAGACGGCGGACTTGCCCGAGTTCGCGACCGTGAAGAAGTTCGGGTCGCGGCCCGGTCCGACGTACGGCGAGCGCTCGTCGCCCTGGTCACCGTCCGCGCGGACCGTGAGCTTGCCGGCCTGGCCACCGGAGGTGAACGGGTCCAGGTCGTGCTTGAACGTCGCCTTGCCCAGGATGTCGCGCATCTTGGCCGGCGACGTCCGGCCCCGACTGTCGAGGACGAGCGCCGCGATGCCGGCGGCGTGCGGCGCGGCCGCGCTGGTGCCGGCGAAGTTCGGAAGCGTGTCGGCGTCCTGCGGGGTGTCACTGGTGAAGAACGTGGTGTTCCCGCGGTCGGTCGAGGCGATGTACGGCGCGGTGCGCTTCTGCACCTTCTTGTACGGGTCGCCGTTGGAGTCGAACCGGATCGGCAGGCTCTTGCTGCCCGGCGAGGTGAACGACTCCGGCAGGAACGGCTTGAACGGGTCGTACGCCGCCACGCCGATCGTGCCCGCCGCCGTGTGGTGGCCGAAGGTCGCCGGCGCGGTCGGGTCGTAGTACTCGTCGACGTAGATCCCGTCGAAGAGGTTCACCGCCAGCGTGGTCGCGCTCGACGGCTCGGTGCCGGACTTGGCGATCACGATCTGGAGCTCGTCGATGCCGCCGAGGCTGCTGAGCTCGATCGGGCGACCGCTGATCCGGTTGGCGTCGCTGAGCGCGCCGACGTACTGGCCGTCGTCGGTGAACAGCAGTGCGTTGAAGTCCGTGGTGGTCTTCGAGGGCTGCAGCACCTGCGCCACGGTGAGCGTGAACGGACCCGTGGAGTCCTCGTAGCCGGCCACGGTGATCGTGTAGTCGCCGGCCTGGGTGATCGTGGTCGCGGCGATCTCCGGCGAGGTGCCGGTGTCGACCGGGCCGACGACGGAGCCGTCCGGGCCCTCGACGGTCAGGACCAGGTCGGTGCTGCCCGACGGGACGCCGTCCGCGGTGACCAGGATGTCCTGGCCGACCTGGGCCTGGGTGGCGGTGAAGGTGTAGGTCTCGGTGTCGCCCGGCGCGGCGATCTCACCGGTCTCGTCCAGGTAGGGGTCGGCCAGGGTCGGGCCGTCGGGGTCGAACGGGTCGTCCCACTGCAGGTCGAAGATCCCGCCCGCCGCCTCGAGGGAGTACGACCGGGCCGGGTCGACGCCCGGACCCGGGTCGGCGTCCTGCAGGCCGCCGTCGTACAGCGCCGGGTCGACGTCGCTGAAGTCGAGGTTGGTGCCGCCGAGCGACGCGGCGTCGGCCGGGACCAGCCGGACCGGCTGGCGCCAGGCCTGGTGCTCGCCGCCGTTGCCGGCCGAGCTGAAGTAGCTGACGCCCTTGGCGGTGACGTCGTCCACGGCGTCGGCGATGACGCCGTCGCTGAAGAACGGCTCGGCGAAGTAGCTCACGTCGTCCACGACGACGTCGGCCTTGCACGGCCCGTTCTTGGCCGCGAGGGCGCGGATGTTGGCGGCGAAGTTGAGCTCACCGCCGTTGGCGGTGGCGAAGCAGAGGTCGGCGCGCGGGGCCACGTCGTGGACGATCTGCAGCATCGCGCGGCCCTCGTCCAGTCCGTCCGGGGAGTCCTGGAGGACCTTGACCGGGTTCTGGTTGACCTTGTTGCCCGGGCCGGGCAGGTCGCCGCTGGCCACGTCCTGGGCCTCGTGGATCGTGAGCGGGGCGCCGAAGACGTCGGTGGTGGCCTGGTTGTAGGAGTCCGAGAGTGCGCCGACGGTCACGCCGCGGCCGTCGATGCCGCGGGCGAGCACCTGGTCGACCTTCTGGAAGGCGACGCCCTGGCTCTGGACCGAGCCGGCGTCGGTGTGCGCGCCGGCCGCCTGGGCCAGCGTGCCCGTGCCCTTCAGCGCGGCCAGCTGGGTGACGGCGGCCACGGGGACGAAGCCCTCGAGGGTGCCGTGCTGGTCGTCGGTCGCGGTGACCTCGAGGCCGGCGGCCTCGGCGGCCTGGCGGTACGCCGCGCGGTCCACGCCCTGCTGCGGGGTGAGGTCGACCAGGACCCGGCCCTGGTCGTCGCGGATCGCGGTCCCCTCCGGCCGGATGACCGAGGCGGCGAGTGAGGACCGCGCGCCGGGCTTCTCGGCCGCGACGAGGCGACCGAGCCCGGCGCCGAGCGGCGAGCGCGTGTCCTTGACGGAGGTGGAGGCGGAGGTGGCGGCCGCGGACGGTGCGGCCGACGTGCCCACTTCCGCGACGGTCGTGAGGGACAGGGCCGTGGCGGCACCGACTCCCAACGCGACGAGACGACGTGGCTTCATGCAGGTGCTCCCGAGAGGTGTGGTGACGACGTTCTGGCGTGGCCGGGCACCCGATCGGGTGGCGGTCCGCCTCCGCGACCGTACGTCCGCCGTTCGCCGGCGTCCAGGGGTCCGCCTAGGCTTGCTGCCGTGTCCAGTGAGCTCGCGGTCGGCTTCGACCTGGACATGACCCTCATCGACACCGTGCCCGGGTTCGCCGCCACGCTGCGCGCGCTGGGCGACGAGCTGGGGGTCGCGTTCCCGGTCGAGGAGCTGACGACCCGGCTCGGCCCGCCGCTGGAGCAGCTGCTGGAACCGCACCTGGCCGCCGAGGCGGTCGGGCCGGCGGGCGACCGCTTCCGCGAGCTGTACGTCGAGCACTCGATCACCCCGGTGCCGGCGCTGCCGGGCGCGCACGAGGCCCTGGCCGCCGTACGCCGCCACCGCGGGCGGATCGTGCTGGTGACCGGCAAGTTCCCGCGCAACGCCCAGCTGCACGTGGACCACCTCGGCCTGGACGTGGACCTGGTCGAGGGCTGGGTGTGGGGTGTCGGCAAGGCCGACGCGCTGCGCCGCGAGGGGGTGTCGGTCTACGTCGGCGACCACGTCCACGACGTCGAGGGCGCGCGGGCCGCGGGTGCCCTGAGCGTCAGCGTGCTGACCGGCGGCTGCACCCGCGCGGAGCTCGAGGCCGCCGGGACCGACGTGGTGCTGGAGAGCCTGGAGGAGTTCCCGGCCTGGCTCGACGAGCACCTGCTGACCACCCGGCTCGAGGCCCTCGAGCGTGACCTCGCCGGTCGGGGCGAGGTGCTGGTGGCCTACAGCGGCGGCGCCGACAGCGCCTTCCTGCTGGCCGCCGCGACCCGCGCCCTCGGCCCCGAGCACGTGGTCGCGGCCACCGGCTACAGCGACTCGCTGCCCGAGGTCGAGCGCGACCCGGCCCGCGACTTCGCCGCGAGCCTGGGCGTCGAGGTCCTCACCCCGCGCACCCACGAGATGGAGCGCGAGGGCTACCGCGCCAACGGTGGCGACCGCTGCTTCTTCTGCAAGGCCGAGCTCCTCGAGGTCCTCACCCCGCTCGCCCGCGAGCGCGGCATCGCGACCGTCGCAACCGGCACCAACGCCGACGACGCCGTGGCCGGCTTCCGCCCCGGCATCCGCGCCGCCGACGAGCGCGGCGCCGTCGCCCCGCTGCGCGACGCCGGCCTGACCAAGGCCCAGGTCCGCGAGGCCTCGCGCCGCTGGGGGCTGCCCACCTGGGACAAGCCCGCCGCGGCCTGCCTGTCCAGCCGGGTCGCCTACGGCGTCGAGGTCACCCCCCACCGACTGGCCCGCGTCGAGCGCGCCGAGGCCGCGGTCCGCGCCCTGCTGGGCGATCGTGTGCGCAACCTGCGGGTGCGCGACCTCGGCGACCGCGCCTCGGTCGAGCTGGACCGCGACCTGCTGCCGCTGCCTGAGCAGGCCGAGGTCGAGGCGGCCGTCCGTGGCGCCGGCTTCGCCGAGGCGCACGTCGATCCCCAGGGCTTCCGCTCCGGCTCGATGAACGAACGGCTGGCGTGACCTCGGCCGAGGAGGTCCTGGCCGCCTCGGCCGCCTGGGTCTACGTGCCGGAGGACGCCGAGCAGGTCCGCACCGACGAGTACCACCTCGTCGCCTACCCGCTGCACTGGTCCGACCCGACCGCGGTCACCTCGATCGCCTCCGACCGGACCGCGGCCGCGCTGGTCGACGAGGTCCTCGACCGGGCCGCCGCGCTGGGCCGCGACGCGGTGACCTTCTGGATCACCGGCACGACCCGGCCCGCCGACCTCGAGGCCCACTTGCGCGAGCGCGGCGCCGAGCCGACCGAGCACCTCGACGTGCTCGCCCGCCCCCTCGACGCGCTGCCCGACCTCGACGTCCCGGCCGACGTCGACGTGCGCCGGGTCGTCGACGAGGCCTCCTGGCGCGACGCGGAGGCGATCGGCGTCGAGGTCTTCGGCGGCTCCTTCCCCGACGACGAGGCCGTCGCCGCCGCGGTCGGCCGCATCCGCGACGCGGCCCCGCAGTTCGTGGCCTACCGCGACGGCCGGCCGCTGGGCACCGCCGGCGCGTCGTACGTCGACGGCGTGGCCCGTCTCTGGGGCGGCGGCGTGCGGCAGGAGGCCCGGGGCACCGGGCTCTACCGCGCGCTGCTCGACGTGCGCCTCCAGGCCGCACGGGCCGCCGGCTGCCGGTTCGCCCTGGTCAAGGGGCGGGTCGAGACGTCCGGGCCCGTGCTGCGGCGCGCGGGCTTCGAGCGCTACGGCGGCGAGCGCGCCCACCTGCTCCGCCGGGGCTGATGCTCGCCCAGCTCTGGGACCGGGTGACCGCGACCCAGCCGGTCCCCGACGCGACGTTCGTCCTGGCCACCGGTGGCCTCGCGCTGGTCCTGGTCCTCTGGCGGGCGACCTGGCCGCGCGTGCGCCTCGGCGTCACCGTCGTCCACGAGGCCGGTCACGCCCTCGTCGGCGTCCTCGTCGGCCGCCGGCTGCGTGCGGTGCACCTGCACTCCGACACCTCCGGCCTCACCGTCACCCGCGGCAAGCCCCGCGGCCCCGGCATGGTGGCGATGCTGGCCGCCGGCTACCTGGCCCCCGCGCTCCTCGGTCTGGTCGCGGCGCTCCTGCTCGCCGCCGGTCACAGCGTCGCCCTGCTCTGGCTGCTGGTCCTGCTCGCCGTGCTGCTCCTCGTGTGGGTCCGCAACGGCTACGGCTTCCTCGTCCTCCTCCTCGGCGGCGCGGCCGTCGCCCTCCTCACCTGGTACGCCGCCCCGCGCGTGCAGTCCGTCGCGGCGTACCTCGTCACCTGGCTGCTCCTCCTGGCCGCGCCACGACCCCTGCTCGAGCTCCTCGCCGCCGGCCGTCGCCGCGGCCGCACCTCCGACCCCGACCAGCTGGCCCGGCTCACCCGCGTCCCCGCCGTGCTGTGGATCCTGGTGCTGCTCCTCGCCAGCCTGGCCGGGCTCGTGGTCGGCGTCAGCACCCTGGCGCCCAGCGTCGTCTGAATCCCGGTCGAGCCGCGACCACAGGTCGATTAGGGTTCTTCCTCGTGCCCACAGGCAAGGTGAAGTGGTTCGACTCCGAGAAGGGGTTCGGGTTCCTGTCCCAGGAGGACGGCCCGGACGTCTACGTGCGCGCCGACGCGCTCCCGGAGGGCGTGACCACCGTCAAGGCGGGCACCCGCGTCGAGTTCGGGATCGCCCAGGGCCGCCGCGGCGACCAGGCGCTGCAGGTCCGCATCCTCGACAAGCCGGCGTCGGTCCAGCGCAACGTGGCCCACGCCCAGCGCCGCAAGCCCGACGAGATGGCGCCGATCGTCGAGGACCTGATCCGCCTCCTCGACGGCGTCGGCGAGTCCTACCGCCACGGCCGGCACCCCGACCGCACCACGGCCAAGCCCACGGCCAAGCTGCTCCGCGCGCTCGCGGACGAGCTCGACCTGTGAACCTGCGCGGACTCCGTCCGCGCTGACGGCGAGCCGTCTGGGCGCGCCGGACGCTCAGCTCCTGCGCTGCACCGGCAGCGGCTGGGTGTCGATGTCGGCCTGGGCCGCGCGGGCCTGGCGGGCCAGCCGCTGCTGGCGGCGGTGGCGCGGCGCGGTCGACAGCACGTACGCCGACCAGGCGGCCAGGGCGGCGAACGCGACGGTCAGCCCCAGCCGCGGCGGGTCGAGCGGGATCGCGATGCCCACGAAGCCGCCGAGCACCCAGGCCAGCTGGCAGGCGGTGTCGCTGCGGCCGAAGGCGCTGGCCTGGACGCGCACGGGGATGTCGCGCTGGATGGTGGCGTCGAGGCTGAACTTGGCCAGGGCCTGGGCCAGCCCGGCGACCAGGCCGAGCAGGGCCAGGGTCCACACGCTGTAGAACAGCGCGGCGACCAGCGCGGCCGCGGCGTCGCCGACCAGGGCGAGCACCACGGCCAGCGCGGGCGTGACCCGGCGCAGCATCGAGGCGGCCAGGGTGCCGAGCACGCGACCGAGGCCGGCTGCGCCGACCACGATGCCGATCATCACGCCGGCGCCGAAGGCGCTGTCGGGCCTGACGTCGGGGTCGCGCAGCAGGAAGGCCACGAACATCAGCAGGAAGCCGCTGAGGAACCACGGCCCGCAGTTGGCCCGCAGCGCGAAGGCCACCGGCCCGGGGATCCGGGTGCGCAGCCGCCCGCGCCGCGACGTGCTGCCCTCCTGGCCGCGCCAGGACATCTCGCCCTCGCCCTCGCTGGAGTCCACGGCGGCCGGCAGCCGGATCGCGCAGACCGTGGCGATGACGAACAGCAGCGTCGCGTAGCGCAGCGACCACTCCGGCCCGGCCAGCGAGGCCAGCCCGGCCAGCGGCGCCGACACCGAGGCGCCGACGATGCCGGACAGCGAGACCCGGCCGTTGGCCTTGACCAGGGTGAAGTCGCGCGGCAGCAGGCGGGGCACGGCGGCCGCCCGCGTCACGCCGTACGCCTTGGAGGAGACGAGCACGCCGAGCGCCGCGGCGAAGACCAGCGCGGAGCCGCTGCTGATCGACGAGGCCAGCGCCCAGCACAGGAAGGCCCGGACGGCCATGGTCGCGCCGACGGCCCAGCGCCGTCCGTGGGCGAACCGGTCCAGGAACGGCCCGATCAGCGGCGCCACGATGGCGAACGGCAGCATCGTCAGCCCGAGGAACAGCGCCACCTGGTCGCGCGCCTCGCCCGAGGGCACCTGGAAGAACAGCGAGCCGGCCAGCGAGATCGCCACCGCCGCGTCACCCGCGGTGTTGAACACGTGCATCTGGATCAGCCGGGACAGCCCGGACTCGCCGGCGCCCTCGGCCTCGGAGGCCCGGCGGGCCTGGTAGGCGGTGAAGCGCGTGGCCCGCGCGGTGCCCCGCCCGACCTTGCCCAGCCCGCGCGCCGTGGCGCGGGTGCCGGTGGCCAGCCCGCGGCCCACGCGGCGGGCGCGCTCGGCCGCCGACGGGGGAGTGGTGGGCGTCTGGCGCGGGTGCGGGTCGCGCCAGCGCTGGTCCTCCTCGTCCACAGGCCCATCCTGCCCGACCGGACCGACCACCGGCCCGACCTGACACGGCGCCCGCCGATCCGTCATGCTTGCCCGCTGTGAGCACCCTCGTCTCGACCCCCGCGCCCCGCGGCGCCAAGCTCGACGCCGCTCTGGCCGCGGCCGTCGACCTCGCCCGCGACGTGCTGGCCCTGGACGTGGAGCCCGGCGACGTCGGTGACCACCTCGGGGCGTACGCCGAGGGCGAGCGCGTCGTCACCCACTTGTTCGCGTGCACCCGCCCCGGGTACGTCGGCTGGCGCTGGTCGGTCACCGTGGCCCGCGCGCCGCGCCAGAAGAACGTCACCGTCGACGAGATCGTCCTGGTGCCCGGCGAGGAAGCGATCGTCGCCCCCGACTGGGTGCCCTACCGCGAGCGCATCCAGCCCGGCGACCTCTCGCCCGGCGACCTGCTGCCGGTCAGCGACGAGGACCCGCGCCTGGTTCCGACGTACTCCTTCGGCGACGACCCGCTCGACGCCGACGACAAGGCCCAGATCCGCGAGGTCGCCCAGGACCTCGGCCTCGGCCGGGTCCGCACCCTCTCCGTGGAGGGCCGCGACCTCGCCGCCCAGCGGTGGTACGACGGCGACGGCGGGCCCGACGCCCCCATCGCGCAGTCCGCGCCGCACCACTGCCACAGCTGCGGCTTCCTGGTGCGCATCGCGGGGCCGCTCGCGCAGACCTTCGGCGTCTGCGCCAACGGCGACGCCAACGACGACGGCCGGGCGGTCAGCTTCGACCACGGCTGCGGTGCGCACTCCGAGGTCCGGCTGGCCAAGAAGCACGAACCCCAGCCGCTGCCCGACCCCGTCTTCGACACCCTCACCGTCGACGAGGTCGAGTCCTTCTAGCCGAGCGGGCCCTCGACCGGGGCGCCGCCGGCCTCGGCCTCGCGCCGCTCGGTGCGCACGACCCGGCGCCGCCGGCAGTACTCCAGCCCGAACAGCCCCAGCCCGAACCCGGCCAGGCAGGTCCACAGCCACCAGGTCCGGCCGTCGTCCTCGAGCCGGCCGTAGAACGGCAGCAGCGCGACGAACGCGACCAGCCACGCCACGGTCCCGACCGTGACCGTGCGGACGCCGTCGACGTCCAGGGGCTCGACGTCGGCGACGATGTAGGTCCGGTTGCCGATCTCGTGCTGCATCGGCTGCTCGTCGCGCAGGTCCACGGGCCCAACCTAACGGCCCCGGCCCGACCGTGGTCGCGACACGTAACACAGGTGTGTTCCCCGCGACCCGCAGACGTGGTCTCATGCCGCCATGAGCACCCAGCAGACGGCCCCGGCGCGCCGGTCGGGCCTCGACGGCTACTTCAAGATCACCGAGCGCGGCTCGACCGTCGGCCGCGAGGTCCGAGGCGGGATCGTCACCTTCTTCACGATGGCCTACATCGTCGTCCTCAACCCGCTGATCCTCGGCTTCGCGGCCGACGTCGACGGCAACTTCCTGGGCGGCGGCTCGGGCGACGGCTCGAACCTGCCGGTCATCGCGGCCGGTACGGCGCTGGTGGCCGGCGTGATGACCATCCTCATGGGCGCGGTGGCCAACTACCCGCTGGCCCTGGCCACCGGCCTCGGGCTCAACGCGTTCGTGGCCGTCGGCGTGGCCAGCCAGATGACCTGGGCCGACGCCATGGGCCTGGTGGTCATCGAGGGCCTGATCATCCTGGTGCTGGTGCTCACCGGGTTCCGCTCGGCCGTCTTCCACGCCGTACCCGCCGCGCTCAAGGTGGCGATCTCGGTCGGCATCGGCCTGTTCATCGCGCTCATCGGCTTCGTGGACGCCGGCTTCGTGACCCGCATCCCCGACGTCGCCAACACCACCGTCCCGGTCCAGCTCGGCGGCTCGGGCAGCCTCACGGGCTGGCCGGTCGTGGTCTTCGCCTTCGGCGCGCTGCTGGTCATCGCCCTGTGGGTCCGCAAGGTCAAGGGCGCGATCCTCATCTCCATCGTCGCCACGACGGTGCTGGCGATCATCGTGGACGCGCTCGGCGCCGAGGACGGCTGGTCGCTCAACCAGCCCAAGCTGCCCGACGACGTCTTCAGCACGCCGCACTTCGACACCCTGGGCCACTTCTCGCTGCTGGGCTCCTGGGACCAGATCGGCGTGGTCTCGACCCTGCTGCTGATCTTCACGCTGATGCTCGCGGACTTCTTCGACACCATGGGCACGATGACCGCCATCGGCGCCGAGGCGGGCCTGCTCGACGAGGACGGCATCCCGCCCGGCACCGAGCGCATCCTGATCGTCGACTCCCTGGCCGCCGCGGCCGGCGGCGCCGCCGGCGTCTCGTCCAACACCTCCTACATCGAGTCCGCCTCGGGCGTGGGGGAGGGCGCGCGCACCGGGCTCGCCTCGATCGTCACCGGCGTGCTCTTCCTGCTCGCGATCCTGCTCACGCCCCTGGTGGCGGTCATCCCGTCCGAGGCCGCGGTCCCCGCGCTGGTGCTGGTCGGCTTCCTGATGATGCAGCAGGTCCGCGAGATCGACTGGACCGACCTCGAGATCGCCATCCCGGCGTTCCTCACCATCGTGCTGATGCCGTTCACCTACTCCATCAGCGTGGGCATCGGCGCCGGCTTCATCGCCTACGTGCTCATCAAGCTGGTCGTCGGCAAGGCCGCCCAGGTCCACCCGCTGCTCTGGGTCGTCGCCGTCGCCTTCGTCGTCTACTTCGCGATCAACCCGATCACCGACCTGCTCACGTAGAACCGAGGGGACGTCAAGTCCACCCGTGCTACCCGTGGAGCGATGTTTCGCCTAGGGTGAGGCCGCCGTCGGTCGGGAACGCACGGGGACCGACGCGCTCGCCTCTTCAGAAGGACCGATGTCTCCATGCACCTGAACAACACTCGCGGCGTCCTCGCCCTCGCCGGCCTGGGCCTCGCGGCGGGCCTCGTCGCCGCCGCGCCGGCCCAAGCGGCCACCAGCACCATCCAGATCCGTCCGGCCGACATGCTGGCTCCGACCGGCACCGCCGGCGGCGGCACCCAGGAGTTCTTGGCCGAGGGCATCCACCTCAAGACGGTCAACGACACCGACAGCTTCGCACGCGGTCGTTTCCACGTCGGCGTCCCGCTCGCCCAGGTGACGACCGTCGACTACACCTGGTACGGCCCCAGCACGCCCGTGGACGTGGGCGTCAAGAACTACATCGACGCCGACGCGGACGGCAAGATCGACGGCGAGCTCCGCGGCGAGCACCAGTACGGCGGTCAGGACGTGTGGGTCAACCTCGACACCCAGGACTTCCCTGACTCGGCGCTGCCCGACAACTTCTTCCGCAACCACGCCCCGTGCTTCGAGAACACCCCGGCCGCGGGCGTCACCGACCCGTGCGGCTCCTGGGGAGGCGACGGCTACCACGGCACCCTGGCCAACTGGACCAAGACCCTGCAGGCCGCCACTGGGAAGGCCCCGGTGCTGGTCGACGGTGGCTACGCGCTGAGTGGCGTGGTCGCGGACGGCGTGCTCCGACAGATCACCTACGGCCCGAACCAGTACGTCTTCACCGACCAGGCCAAGGCCGCCGTCGTCGCCACCGCCGAGGCCAAGCGCGACACGGTCAACAAGAGGCAGAAGGCGCGGATCGCCGGCACCGTCAAGCCGGTGGGCACCGCCGCCAAGGTCACCCTGCAGGTCAAGAAGAACGGGACCTGGACCGATGTCAGCACGCGTGACCTCGCGGCCGACGGCGCCTACAAGTTCAGCGCCAAGACGGTCAAGACGGGTGTCAACCGGTTCCGCGTGACTGTATCGGAGACGAACTCGACCGCCGCCGGCACCAGCGATGTCGTCAAGGTGCACGTGCTGCGCAAGAAGTAGCTCCCTCCACGGCAAGCGAGCGGCCGTCCCCGGACCCGGGGGCGGCCGCTCGCTGCGTCCGCGACCACGGGAATGGTTAGCACGGGTAATGAGTTAGGCTAAGAGTCATGCCCACCGTGGAGAAGGTCGCCCGCACCGACGCCGGACTGGCGTCGGAGCTGCGCATGTCCGTCATGCGGCTGCGCCGGCGGCTGGCCAACGAGCGCGACCCCGGCAACGACCTGAGCATCCCGATGATGGCGGTGCTGGGCGGGCTCTTCCGCTACGGCGAGCTGACCGTCGGCGAGCTGGCCCAGCTGGAGCGGGTCCAGCCGCCCACGATGACCCGCAAGGTCAACGGCCTCGAGGAGGCGGGCCACGTCGCCCGCCGCCCGCACGAGTCCGACGGCCGGGTCGTGGTGGTCACCCTGACCGACCACGGCCGCGAGACGGTCCTCGCGGACCGCAAGCGCCGCGACGAGTGGCTGTCGCGCCAGCTGCGCGACCTGACGCCGGCCGAGCGCCAGACCCTGCGCGCCGCCGCCCCCATCCTGCAGAAGCTGTCCGAGAGAGACTGAGAACGACCGAGTGAGCCCCACCTTCCGAGCCCTGCGCAACCCGAACTACCGGCTCTACCTCGCCGGCAGCATCGTGTCGAACGTCGGCACCTGGATGCAGCGGGTGGCGCAGGACTGGCTGGTGCTGAGCCTGCCCGGCACGGGCGGCACCGAGCTCGGCATCACCACGGGGCTGCAGTTCCTCCCGACGCTCCTGCTCGCGCCGTACGCCGGCGTGGTGGCCGACCGCTTCCCCAAGCGGCTGCTCCTGCAGCTCACCCAGCTGGCCATGGCCGTCTCCTCGCTGGCGCTGGGCCTGATCGCGGTGAGCGGGCACGCCGAGGTCTGGATGGTCTACGCGCTGGCCTTCACCTTCGGCATCGCGGCGGCCTTCGACGCCCCCACCCGGCAGTCCTTCGTCTCCGAGATGGTCGGGCGCGACGACCTGACCAACGCGGTCGGGCTCAACTCCGCGTCGTTCAACACCGCCCGCCTGCTCGGCCCGGCCCTGGCCGGCCTGCTGATCGGGCTGCTCGGCGGCGGGGCCACGGCTTCGGGCTGGGTCATCCTCATCAACGGCGTCTCCTACTTCGCCGTCATCTGGCAGCTGCACCGCATGGACACCCGGCTGCTGCACTCGCCCGAGCCGCGCGGTCGCGCGCCGGGCCAGCTGCTCGAGGGCGTGCGCTACGTCCGCTCCCAGCCCAAGATGCTGATGATCCTGGTCCTGGTGTTCTTCGCGGGCACCTTCGGGATGAACTTCCAGATCACCTCGGCCCTGATGGCCACCCAGGAGTTCGGCAAGGGCGCCGGTGAGTTCGGGCTGCTCGGCTCCTGCCTGGCCGTCGGCTCGCTGTCCGGGGCGCTGCTCGCCGCCCGGCGCCCGACCATCCGGCTCCGGCTGCTGCTCTTCGCGGCGGTCGGGTTCGGTGTGGCCGAGATCGTGGCCGGGCTGATGCCCTCCTACCTCGCCTTCGCGTGCTTCGCGCCGGTCATCGGCTTCAGCACCATCACGCTGCTCAACTCCTCCAACGCGACCATGCAGATGTCGGCCGCCCCGGAGCTGCGGGGCCGGGTGATGGCGCTCTACATGACCGTGGTCATGGGCGGTACGCCGCTGGGCTCGCCCGTCATCGGCCTCATCGGCGAGCAGCTCGGGGCGCGCTGGACGCTGCTCATCGGGGGTGCACTGGTGCTCGTCGGGGTGGCCCTGGCGGTGCTGGTGCTCCAGCGGGCCACGGCTCGCGTCGAGGCGCCGGCGCCGGCCCAGCCGGTGGCCGCCTGAGGGCGGTTCCGCGCGCTTTTGCCCTGGGCTCGGGCGGCCGGTAGTCTCGATCCTCGGTGTCTGGTGCGTCCAGACCCTTGTGCGTGCCCAGCGGCCGAGGTCTCTCCTCCCGCAGCGGGATGCATCGACAGGCACAGGCCAGACAGCAACACCACCGTGCCCGGCAAGGCGCCGGGCCGTGAGACGAAGCAGAAAGGGAACCACCACAGGTGCCCACCATCCAGCAGCTGGTCCGCAAGGGCCGCCAGGACAAGGTGTCGAAGAACAAGACACCCGCCCTGAAGGGTTCGCCGCAGCGCCGAGGCGTCTGCACCCGCGTCTACACCACCACCCCGAAGAAGCCGAACTCCGCCCTCCGCAAGGTCGCCCGCGTGCGCCTGAGCAGCGGCGTCGAGGTCACGGCGTACATCCCGGGCGTGGGCCACAACCTCCAGGAGCACTCGATCGTGCTCGTCCGCGGTGGCCGGGTGAAGGACCTCCCCGGTGTCCGCTACAAGATCATCCGCGGCACGCTCGACACCCAGGGCGTGAAGAACCGCAAGCAGGCGCGCAGCCGCTACGGCGCGAAGAAGGAGAAGAGCTGACATGCCGCGCAAGGGTCCGGCCCCGAAGCGGCCGATCGTCACCGACCCGGTCTACGGGTCGCAGCTGGTGAGCCAGCTCGTCTCCAAGGTGCTCATCGACGGCAAGAAGCAGGTCGCGCAGCGCATCGTCTACTCCGCGCTCGAGGGCTGCCGCGACAAGACCGGCACCGACCCCGTGGTCACGCTCAAGCGCGCCATGGACAACGTCAAGCCGGCCATCGAGGTCAAGTCCCGCCGTGTCGGTGGCGCGACCTACCAGGTCCCGATCGAGGTCAAGGGCACCCGCGGCACCACGCTCGCGCTGCGCTGGCTCGTCGGGTACGCCGCGGACCGCCGTGAGAAGACCATGGCCGAGCGGCTGATGAACGAGATCCTCGACGCCTCCAACGGCCTCGGTGCCGCGGTGAAGAAGCGCGAGGACACCCACAAGATGGCCGAGTCCAACAAGGCCTTCGCCCACTACCGCTGGTGACCGAGCGGCCGGGCTGGCGAGAGGAACAAAAGACCACCGCGTCGACGTTCTCCTCACAGCCCGGTCCGCACGGCCCGGGCGCTGTGCTGATTTCACACGCCGTGCACGTACTTCCAAGGGACTGAGACAAAGACAGTGGCTGTCGACATCACCACGGACCTCAACAAGGTCCGCAACATCGGCATCATGGCGCACATCGACGCCGGCAAGACCACGACGACCGAGCGGATCCTCTTCTACACCGGCATCAACTACAAGATCGGTGAGGTCCACGAGGGCGCGGCCACGATGGACTGGATGGAGCAGGAGCAGGAGCGCGGCATCACCATCACGTCCGCCGCGACGACCTGCTGGTGGAAGAACCACCAGATCAACATCATCGACACCCCCGGCCACGTGGACTTCACGGCCGAGGTCGAGCGCTCGCTGCGCGTCCTCGACGGCGCCGTCGCGGTGTTCGACGGTGTCGCGGGCGTCGAGCCCCAGACCATGACCGTGTGGCGCCAGGCCAACAAGTACGCCGTGCCCCGCATGTGCTTCGTCAACAAGCTCGACCGCACCGGTGCCGACTTCTTCCACTGCGTCGACATGATGGTCGACCGGCTGAACTCCACCCCGCTGGTCCTGCAGCTGCCGATCGGCGCCGAGTCCGACTTCCTCGGGGTCGTCGACCTCGTGGGCATGCGCGCGCTGACCTGGCGCGGCGAGACCACGATCGGTGAGGACTACACGGTCGAGGAGATCCCGGCCGAGCTCGAGGCGCAGGCCGCGGAGTACCGCGAGAAGCTGCTCGAGACGCTGGCCGAGGCCGACGACGCCGTCATGGAGAAGTACCTCGACGGCGAGGAGCTCTCCGTCGACGAGCTCGAGGCCGCGATCCGTCGCGCCACGCTGGCCGACAAGCTCAACCCGGTGCTGTGCGGCACGGCGTTCAAGAACAAGGGCGTGCAGCCCCTGCTCGACGCGGTCGTGAAGTACCTCCCCTCGCCGCTGGACATCGATGCGATCGTCGGCCACGCGGTGAACAACGAGGACGAGCCGGTCAGCCGCAAGCCGTCCGACAGCGAGCCGTTCTCGGGCCTGGCCTACAAGATCGCCAGCGACCCGCACCTCGGCAAGCTCATCTACGTCCGCGTCTACTCCGGGAAGCTGGAGGCCGGCTCGACCGTGCTCAACTCGGTCACCGGCAAGAAGGAGCGGATCGGCAAGGTCTACCAGATGCACGCCAACAAGCGTGAGGAGATCGCGTCGGTCGGCGCCGGCCAGATCGTGGCCGTCATGGGTCTGAAGGACACCAAGACCGGGCACACCCTGAGCGACATGCAGAAGCCCGTCGTGCTCGAGTCGATGACGTTCCCGGCCCCGGTGATCGAGGTCGCGATCGAGCCCAAGACCAAGGGCGACCAGGAGAAGCTCGGCACCGCGATCCAGCGGCTCTCCGACGAGGACCCGACGTTCACCGTCAAGTCCGACGAGGAGACCGGCCAGACGATCATCGCCGGCATGGGCGAGCTCCACCTGGAGATCCTCGTCGACCGGATGAAGCGCGAGTTCCGCGTCGAGGCGACCGTCGGCAAGCCGCAGGTGGCCTACCGCGAGACGGTGCGTCGCGAGGTCACCAACCACAGCTACACCCACAAGAAGCAGACGGGTGGCTCCGGCCAGTTCGCGAAGGTCGTCATCTCGCTCGGCCCCAACATCGACCCCGAGACGGGCGCCGGTGCGGGCTACGAGTTCCAGAACAACGTGAGCGGCGGTCGCGTGCCCCGCGAGTACATCCCGTCGGTGGACCAGGGTGGCCAGGAGGCCATGGAGTTCGGCGTGCTCGCCGGCTACCCCATGGTCGACGTGAAGTTCACGCTCGAGGACGGCGCCTACCACGACGTCGACTCCTCCGAGCTGGCCTTCAAGATCGCGGGCAACCAGGCCTTCAAGGAGGCCGCCCGCCAGGCCCAGCCGGTGCTGCTGGAGCCGATGTTCGCGGTCGAGGTGACGACTCCCGAGTCGTTCCTCGGCACCGTCATCGGCGACCTGAACAGCCGTCGGGGTCAGATCCAGGCGCAGGAGGAGCGGCACGGTGACATGGTCATCAACGCCCTCGTGCCGCTGTCCGAGATGTTCGGGTACGTTGGCGACCTGAGGTCCAAGACCTCCGGTCAGGCTTCGTACTCGATGGAGTTCGACTCGTACGCCGAGGTTCCGAAGAACATCGCCGACGAGATCATCAAGAAGGTGCGCGGCGAGTAGTTCGCCGTACGTCTTCGGCACCATCCAGCAAGTACGAGTCAAGTAACCACACCAGGAGGAGCCCACAGTGGCTAAGGCGAAGTTCGAGCGGACCAAGCCGCACGTCAACATCGGCACGATCGGTCACATCGACCACGGCAAGACGACGCTGACCGCTGCCATCACCAAGGTCCTGCACGACAAGTACCCGGACCTGAACCCGTTCACCCCGTTCGACGAGATCGACAAGGCTCCTGAGGAGCGTCAGCGCGGCATCACGATCTCGATCGCGCACGTCGAGTACCAGACCGAGTCGCGTCACTACGCGCACGTCGACTGCCCGGGCCACGCGGACTACATCAAGAACATGATCACCGGCGCGGCCCAGATGGACGGCGCGATCCTCGTGGTCGCCGCCACCGACGGTCCGATGCCGCAGACGCGTGAGCACGTGCTGCTCGCCCGCCAGGTCGGCGTGCCGGCCCTGGTCGTGGCGCTCAACAAGTGCGACATGGTCGACGACGAGGAGCTCATCGAGCTCGTCGAGATGGAGGTGCGCGAGCTCCTCTCCGAGTACGAGTTCCCCGGCGACGACATCCCCGTGGTGCGCGTGGCCGCCTTCCCGGCGCTGAACGGCGACGAGAAGTGGGGCGAGTCGGTCTTCGAGCTGATGACCGCGGTCGACGAGTACATCCCGACCCCGGAGCGCGAGACCGAGAAGCCGTTCCTCATGCCCGTCGAGGACGTCTTCACCATCACCGGTCGCGGCACGGTCATCACCGGCCGCATCGAGCGTGGCATCGTGAAGGTCAACGAGGAGGTCGAGATCATCGGCATCCGCGAGGGCTCGCAGAAGTCCACGGTCACCGGTGTCGAGATGTTCCGCAAGCTCCTCGACGAGGGCCAGGCCGGCGAGAACGTCGGGCTGCTGCTCCGCGGCACCAAGCGCGAGGACGTCGAGCGCGGCATGGTCGTGATCAAGCCCGGCACGACCACCCCGCACACCAACTTCGACGCGAGCGTCTACATCCTGTCGAAGGAGGAGGGCGGCCGCCACACGCCGTTCTTCAACAACTACCGTCCGCAGTTCTACTTCCGGACCACCGACGTGACCGGCGTGGTGACCCTCCCCGAGGGCACCGAGATGGTCATGCCCGGCGACAACACCGAGATGAGCGTCGAGCTCATCCAGCCGATCGCCATGGAGGAGGGCCTGCGCTTCGCCATCCGCGAGGGCGGCCGCACCGTCGGCGCCGGCCGGGTCACCAAGATCAGCAAGTGACCTGATCCGCTCCACTCCGAAGCCCCCCACCGCTAGCGCGGTGGGGGGCTTCGTCGTTCTCGCTCCTCAGGTCCCTGGCTGACTGGGTGACCCGATCCGGCGCCGACGGTGCGGCCGCCCTCGCGGATGGCGAAGCGCTGGCCCTCCTCCATGGCGATCGGCGGGCTGAGCCTCGCCCTGGGTGAGGGTGCGGGGTGGCTGGGGAGTCGACTCGGTGCTCCGTCCGGAACGGCCGCTGTCGGGCTCCGCCCGACCATGCCGTTGACGGCCCGGCCGGCTGTGCCTCATCTCAACGGAGCCGGCACCGGGTTCTCGGGGCCATGGAGGCACGCGGATGTGGCTGGGGTGGCCCGCTGCTTGTCCCTTCGTGTCGGCCCACCGCCCGACCATGCCGCTGTCGGCCCTCCGTCCGACCATGCCGCTGTCGGCCCTCCGCCCGACCATGCCGCTGTCGGCCCACCGCCCGACCATGCCGCTGTCGGCCCACCGCCCGACCATGCCGCGCTGCGGGCTCCGCCCGACCATGCCGCGCTGCGGGCTCCGCCCGACCATGCCGCGCTGCGGGCTCCGCCCGACCATGCCGCGCTGCGGGCTCCGCCCGACCATGCCGCGCTGCGGGCTCCGCCCGACCATGCCGCGCTGCGGGCTCCGCCCGACCATGCCGCGCTGCGGGCTCCGCCCGACCATGCCGCGCTGCGGGCTCCGCCCGACCATGCCGCGCTGCGGGCTCCGCCCGACCATGCCGCGCTGCGGGCTCCGCCCGACCATGCCGCGCTGCGGGCTCCGCCCGACCATGCCGCGCTGCGGGCTCCGCCCGACCATGCCGCGCTGCGGGCTCCGCCCGACCATGCCGCGCTGCGGGCTCCGCCCGACCATGCCGCGCTGCGGGCTCCGCCCGACCATGCCGCGCTGCGGGCTCCGCCCGACCATGCCGCGCTGCGGGCTCCGCCCGACCATGCCGCGCTGCGGGCTCCGCCCGACCATGCCGCGCTGCGGGCTCCGCCCGACCATGCCGCGCTGCGGCCATTCGGTCATGTCGTCGTCGCGCTGCTCTATCAAGTGCTCGCCCTTGGCACGACCGCTCCTAGCCAAGTATCCACTCAGCGTATTCACCGGGTGTACAGTCGCATTCGTGAGCGCAGCGATGGTCCTCCTGGGCCTCCTCGGGCGGGGCCCCGGACACGGCTACGAGCTCAAGGTCGCCCACGATGCGTGGTTCCCGGCGGCCAAGCCGTTGGCCTTTGGCCAGGTCTACGCCTCGCTCGGCCGCCTGGAGCGCGACGGCCTCGTCGAGACCGTCGAGGTGCAGCCCGGCGACGGGCCTGAGCGGACCGTCTACGCCTTGACCGACGCGGGCCGGGCGGCGCTGGACCGGTGGCTGGCCGAGCCCGAGCAGCCCGTGAGCCACTCCGCCGACGACCTGGTGCGCAAGACGGTCACGGCGTTGCGGCTCGGCGTGGACCACGACCGGTTCCTGGACGGGCAGCACCGCTCGTACGTGGCGCTGATGCGGGAGCTGACCCGCGAGCGGACCCGCACTGAGGAGCCGGGTGCGCGCATCGCGCTCGACCACCGCCTGGCGCACCTTGACGCCGACCTGCGCTGGCTCGCGGAGACGCGGGAGCGGGTGCGCGGACTGGCCGCGGCAGGCGGCGGGACGACCACGGGAGGTGGGGACCGGTGACGCAGAACGAGCTGTTGCTGCAGGCCCGAGGCCTGCACAAGGGATTTGGCAGCACGCCGGCGCTGCGTGGCGCCTCGGTCGTCGTACGTCGCGGCGAACAGTTGGCCGTCACTGGACCATCGGGCAGCGGTAAGAGCACGCTGCTGCACTGCCTGGCCGGGACCTTGTTGCCGGACGCCGGCTGGGTGTCCTACGACGGCCACCGGCTCGACGGTCTCAGTGCCGACGCGCGGACCCGGCTGCGCCGCGTGCACATCGGACTGGTGCTGCAGTTCGGGCAACTGGTGCCGGAGCTGACAGCGCTCGAGAACGTCGCCCTGCCGCTACTGCTTGAGGGCCGCCGCCGTGCCGACGCGGCCGAGGCCGCCCGGCAGTGGTTGGACCGCGTCGGCATCGCGGGGCGCGCCGACGCCACCCCGGCCGAGTTGTCCGGCGGGGAGCAGCAGCGCGTGGCCATCGCCCGTGGGCTGGTGTCCTCGCCCTCGGTCGTTCTCGCCGACGAGCCGACCGGTGCCCTCGACACCGTGGGCGGAGAGCAGGTCGTCCAAGTGCTGGTCAAGGCCACCCGGGAAACCGGCGCCGCACTCGTCGTCGTGACCCACGACCACCGGCTGGCCGCCTGGATGGACCGTGAAGTCGTGCTGCGCGACGGCCAGACCGTCGACACGGAGGCCGACGCGTGAGGCCGCTCTGGTTGACCGTCTTGCGGGCCTCGGGCCGCGCTCGGGCCGGGCTGGTCGTGGCGAGCACGGCCGTGGCGTCGGGGCTGCTCCTCGTCGCAGCCTCGTACGCCCGGCTCAGTGGTTGGGGCGGCTACAACTACGACCCCGCCGTGGACGGCAACGCACCGCTCCTGGGACCGATCGCCGACCCGGGTACACGTGGAGGCGCCATCTTCGCGGCGGTGCTCATGACCGTGCCGGTCGTACTGCTGCTCGACCAATGCGTCCGGCTCGGCTCGGCCGCGCAACGACGCCGCTACCGCGCCCTAGCGGTGGCGGGCGCGACCCGCCGCGACCTGCGCCAGTGGGGTGCGGTCGAGACCGGCGGCCCGGCCCTGCTCGGCGCGGTGGTCGGAGTCGGCGTCTGGCTGATCCTGCGCTACCTGCTGGGCACCGTGCCCGCCTCCTCGGGCCAGGCCACTCTCGTGCCGACCGCCACCGGCCCGGGCTGGTGGGCGCTGCTCGTCGTCGCTCTGGTCACGGCGTATGGCGTGCTCGTGGGCCGGCGCGCGGCAAGTGCGGCGGCCGCCGACCGGCGCCCCGCCCGGCGCTCGAGACCCTGGGGTCCGGTCCTTCTGGTCGCGGCGGTGATCGTCCTGGTCACCGGCGGACTCACCGGCGGCGGTGACCCCGCCTCGACCGTGATTCCCTTCGTGCTCGTCGCCGTCGCGGTCATCGGGATCGTGCTGAGCACCCCGTGGCTCGCCTTCGTCTTGGCTGGCCGGGCCGCGCGCCGGGCCGAGCATGCGGCCGTCCTCCTCGCCGCGCGCCGCATCCGCGCCGACCACGGAGCCGCCGGTCGCGCCGCCGCCGCGGTCGGCGCCGTCGGGCTCGCGCTCGGGGTGACCGGCACCTTCGTCACCGACGTGCTCACCAGCGGCTCGCTGGACGTCGGCTACTACGTCGGCCCCGCCATACTCGTCGCGCTGCTCGCCATGCTGGCCCTCGGGCTCATCACGCTGTCCTTATCGCTGCACTCGATCGAGTCAACCCTTGCTCGCCGCCGCGCGGTCTCGGCCCTGGCGGCCACCGGCACACCGGTCAGCGTCCTTGAGGACGCCCACCGCGAGGAGTGCCGGATGGTCACCCTGCCGCTGACGGTCGGCGCCGCCCTGCTCGGAGCCTTCGTCTACGCCCTGACCGCCGGCAGCCTGTTCGGGCTGCTCGGCGGACTCGTGACGGCAGCCCTCGCGGCGCTCGCCGTGCGCCTCGCCATCCGCGTGGTCCCCCTGGCGACGCGCCCCTACCTGCACGCCGCGGTCGACGTCACCAACCTCCGCACGGAATGAGCTCGGCGCTCGACCTGCGGTAGCCCGTACCGGCGGCCGCCCGACCATGCCGCACTGCGGGCTCCGCCCGACCATGCCGCTGCCGGCCCTCCGCCCGACCATGCCGCTGCCGGCCCTCCGCCCGACCATGCCGAGTAGGCGGGCGACGACTACGTCAGGGAGCGACCCGATATACGGGCACCCGCGTTGAGCAGCTTCCGCTGAATCGAACGCAGGATGGCAATACCTTCCGCGTCCGTGTGACCCCAAGTGTGGATGCTGTCGAGACCGGACCCGAACACGTCGCTGGCCCACACGAACTCGGTCGCAACGAGGGCACGTGTCCAGTCCCGTCGCGAGAGTCCTTGTCCGCTCGACACTGCCTCAGCGATGCGCCGTCCCTCAGCGACTAGGTCCGAGACCGACTTGAAACCCATCACTCTTGCTAGGTCGTCTGTTGCTGATGCAGGCCCTCCCCATTCCTGAACTCCCCAGCGGAGCATGGACCGCTCTTCATCGCTCAGGTCCACGTCCAAGACATCGTCCACGCACTCACCGTAGGGCCGATACGACGAAACGTCCGGTCACGCCGCTGACGGGCCTCCGCCCGACCATGCCGCTGTCGGCCCTCCGCCCGACCATGCCGCTGTCCGGACGCTCGGCTCGCACCGGGACCTCGATGCTCAACACAGGCGACGACGACCGTCGTGCCGGGGATCGCTCAGCGCGAGGGGCGCGGGAAGAAGAACGCGACGCGCCGCTGGTAGTCCTGGTAGGCAGGGCGGTCGCCCATCTTGTCCTCGGTGCGCTTCGCGCCGGTCGCGTAGATGAGGAAGTACGACATCGCCACCGGCGCGGGGAGGGTCCAGGCGCCGGGGGACGAGGCGGCCGCGGCGAGCCAGGCGCCGTCCCACACCACCGAGTCGCCGAAGTAGTTGGGGTGGCGCGACCAGCCCCACAAGCCGGTGTCGAGCACCTCGAGGTCGTCGGGGACGTCGTCGTCCTGGCCGGCCTCGCGGGCCTTCTCCTTGGCGGCGGTGTACGCCGACTTCTGGCGGTCGGCGACGGCCTCGACGACCCCGCCCGCGATCATGACGGCGACGCCGGCGGGGAACAGCCAGCGGCGCGGCCCGCGCGGGAGCCGGCTCGCGGCGGCGACCTGGAGGGGGGCGGAGACGAGCAGCTGGGCGAGCGCCTGGGTGCCGAACACCTTGGCGAGCACGGTCGGGGTGGAGTCGCCTTCGAGGAACTCGGTGTAGCGCTCGTCCTCCTCGTCGGTGCCGGTCAGGCGCTGGAGCATGAGCGACTCCAGCCGGGCGGCCCAGACGGTGGTGACCGCGGCAAGCGCCCAGCGGCGCCAGGGGTCTCCCCGGCCGACCAGCGCGCTGGTGAGGGCCACGGCCGCGAGCCCGGGGCCCCACACGCCATCGGCGTAGTCGCGGCGACCGGCGCGCAGGGCGAGGGTCGCCGTGGTCGCCTGCAGAGCGGTCACGACGACGGCGGACGCCGCAGTGACGCGCCGCAGGTTGCTGGTGTCGAGGTCCATCGGGTGCTCCCTGTGGTCGAGGCGGCCGACCGGCGCACTCCGCCGGTACCCCGGTCACCAGCCGCACCCTCGACTGTCTGGGCCCCGGCAGGGGGTACTGCTCCTACACGGCCCCGCGCACCCTTCGGCACGGCGGGTCCGGTCGGTCGACAGCGGACAGGAGACACGCGTGGAGCTGGGCATCGAGGGCAGGACGGCGCTGGTCACGGGGGGTGACTCCGGGATCGGCTGGGAGACGGCGCGGATGCTGCTCGCCGAGGGCGCGACGGTCGTCATCTCCGACAAGGACGCCGACGAGCTGGCGCAGGCGGCACAGCGGCTGGAGGCGCCCGAGGGCCGGCTCCACCACGTCGCCGCCGACGTCACCTCGTTGGCCGAGCTCGAGACGCTGCGCGAGCGGGTCCACGAGCTGGCGGGACCGGTCGACATCCTGGTGCAGGCGTCGGGCGTGACCGGCGCCCAGGGGCTCTTCCACGAGATCGACGACCAGGGGTGGGTCGACACCCTCGAGGTCGACCTGCTGGGCCCGGTCCGGTTGGCGCGGACGTTCATCGACGACCTGCGCCGCGGGTGGGGCCGCCTGGTCTTCCTCACCTCTGAGGACGCCACGCAGCCCTACGACGACGAGCTGCCGTACTGCGCGGCCAAGGCCGGGGTGCTGTCCTTCGCCAAGGGCCTCTCCCGCAGCTACGCCACCGAGGGACTGCTGGTCAACTGCGTCTCCCCGGCCTTCATCCACACCCCGATGACCGACGCGATGATGGACAAGCGCTCCGAGGAGCTCGGCGTCTCCTTCGACGAGGCGGTCGAGAGCTTCCTGGACGAGGAGCGTCCCTACATGGAGCTCAAGCGGCGCGGCGAGCCGGAGGAGGTCGCCTCGGTGATCACCTTCCTGTGCTCGGAGCGGGCCAGCTTCGTCAACGGCGCGGAGTACCGGGTCGACTCCGGCTCGGTCGCCACCCTCTGACCGTCCTCACCGGCGGGGACAGCGCATGAGCTCAGCGAAACGGGGAAAGCGGAGGCCATGACGTCCATGCCCCGCTTCGATCATGTCGGGATCACCGTCGTCGACCTCGATGGCGCCACCTCCTTCTTCGAGAGCATCGGGCTGGAGGTCGAGGGGCGCTCGAGCATCGAGGGTGCCTTCATCGACACCGTCACCGGCATCCCGGGCTCGCGGACCGAGATCGTCATGATGAAGACGCCGGACGCCCACGCCCGTGTCGAGCTCTGCCGGTACGTGCACCCGGACGCGGCGCCCGGCGACCCGGCTGCGATGGCCAACGTGCTCGGGCTCCGCAACGTCTGTTTCGAGGTCGAGGACCTCCCCGCGGCCCTGGACAGCGTCCGGGCTGAGGGCTACGGCCTGGTCGGCGACGTCGGGGTCTACGAGGACGCCTGGCGGATGGCCTACGTCCGCGGACCCGACGGCATCATCGTCTCGCTCAGCGACCGGGTCGGCGCCGCCCGGCACGACCCCGACGCGAGGCCGTCCTGACCCGCGACCAGGGCCAACCACGTCGCACGGTCGCGGGACCTGCGCGGACGGATCCGGCGCGGCCTCGATCAGCGCCTGCCCGGACTCCGCGCCGAATGCTCGGCCTCAGACGGTCGGGACGGTCCCGCCGTCGATGACGTACTCGGCGCCGACGATCGCGGAGGCCCGGTCCGAGACCAGGAAGCCGACCAGGTCCGCGATCTCCTCGGTCCTCGCGAACCGGCCCAACGGGACGCCGCCGAGGGAGTCGAAGATGCGCTGCCTGGCCTCCTCGCGCGTCGAGCCGCTGCCGTGCGCGATCGAGTCCACGAAGGTCTCGTAGGCCTCGGTCTCGATCCCGCCGGGGCTGATCGTGTTGACGCGCACCCCCCGGGGCGCCACCTCGTTCGCGAGGCCCTTGCTGTACGTGCGCAG
Source organism: Nocardioides anomalus (assembly GCF_011046535.1). NCBI lineage: Bacteria > Bacillati > Actinomycetota > Actinomycetes > Propionibacteriales > Nocardioidaceae > Nocardioides > Nocardioides anomalus. The sequence continues at coordinate 323,875 of NZ_CP049257.1, forward strand.
CGCCGCTTTCGCCGCCGCGTAGGGCAGCGTGGCCTCGTGCAGCGGCATCTCGCGCTGGATGGATCCGAAGTGCACGACCACGCCCGACCGGGCCTCGAGCATCGCCGGGAGGAGCGCGCGGTCGAGCCGCACCGCCCCGAGCAGGTTCAGGTTCAGCTCGGCGAGCCACTGCTCCTCGGAGGCGGCGGCAAATCCTCCCGGTGGTGTCGACGAGCCGCCGACCACGTGGACCAGGATGTCGAGCGGGCCGTCTGCTGCGGTGCGAGCCGCCACGTACGCCGCGCCCTGGGTGGTCGCCGTGTCCGCCTCGATGAAGCGGTCGGGGCGGTCGTAGCCCTCGGGTACGGTGCGGGCGCTCACCCAGACGTCGGCGCCCATCGCCCGGAGCCTGTCGACCACGGCCCGGCCGGCGCCCTTGGAGCCGCCCGTGACCAGCGCCCTGCGCCCGTCGAGACGGTCGCGGTCTCCGACTGCCCTGTCCACGGTCAGCCGAGGACGATGTCGAGACGGGTGATGCGCTCACCGTCGAGCGCGAACCGGTAGTCCAGGTCCGCGGTCGCGCCGGGGAAGTCGCCCTCGAGGTGGTGACGGACCACCCAGACCTCGCCGTCACGACCCACCCTGGTGATCGCGTCGGTGTAGGTGAACTCCGCCCCGGCCTCGCTGACGAAGCGCCGCAGGGAGTCCTCGCCGCTGAAGGACTCGCCCACGTCGCAGATGACGGCCCCTGGCGCCAGCAGGGCCAACGCGGCGTCCGCGTCACGCGCCTCCTGGGCGTCCTGGAAGGCGCGGATCGTGGTCGGGAGCTGCTCGGTGGAGGTGGAGGTGTCGCTGTCGTTGTCCATGCCCTCGAGCCTGGGCACTCGGGTCCCGCGAGAGTCAAGGACTGGAGTCTCCCCCGGGGAGAGAGTCCAGACTGCACGCATGTTGGCGATCGGCGAGTTCTCGCGGGTGACCCACCTCAGCATCCGCACGTTGCGGCGCTACCACGAGGTGGGGTTGCTCGAGCCGGAGCTGGTGGACGCGTCGAGCGGCTACCGCTACTACTCGGGCGACCAGATCCCGACCGCCCAGGTGATCCACAGGCTGCGCGAGCTCGACGTACCGCTGTCCGACGTCCGGCGCATCCTGCGTTCTCCCGACCCCGACCAGCGAGCGGCGCTGGTCGCCGAGCACCTCGAGCGTCTGGAGTCGGAGCTGGCGCGCACCCGCGTGGCGGTCACCTCCCTGCGACGGTTGCTGGCGCCGGAGCCGGCGCCGTTGGAGGTCGAGCTGCGCGCGGAGCCCGCGGTGACGGTCGCAGCCGTCGAGGACGAGGTGGGCGAGGGGGACGTCGTCGCCTGGTACGCCGGGGCGATGGCCGAGCTCGACGCGGCCCTCGGCCCGGCGGCCGGCGCCGGGCCGCCCGGCGGGCTCTACGACAACGCGCTCTTCGAGCGGGGTCGGGGGAACCTGCTGCTCTACCGGCCTGCTCCGGAGCCACCCACACGCGGGCGGGTCCACCCGGTGACGCTGCCCGCCGTCGAGCTCGTCGTCGCCACCCACCAGGGCGAACACGACGGCATCGACGTCACCTACGGCGAGCTCGGCGTCTGGGTCACCAGGAACGCCCTGACGGTGGCCGGGCCGGTGCGAGAGCGCTACCTCGTGGGTCCGCGCGACACCGACGACAGCGCCGCCTGGCGCACCGAGATCGGCTGGCCCGTGTTCCGCGTGGCCAGGACGTCCTGACGGACCGTGCGGACCGGTCCGGTGAGTGGCACGGTTCGGCAACGAAACGGCGGATGTTGGGGTCGGCGACCGGTCGTGAGGGATGCTGTAGGGGATGAGCACTTCAGCGCGCCGACCACGTCACCCGGCCTCGAGTCCTTTCAAGTCCGATCCGGAGCCGATCGTCGAGGAGTTCGCGGTCGACGACCTGGTGTCCCACGACAGCTACGGGATGGGGCGGGTCATCCACGTCGACGAGGCGTCGGTGACGGTCGACTTCCGGCCCCAGCGGGTGCGTGTGCAGCGCCCGTTCGCCAAGCTGTCGAAGATCTAGCCTGTCCCACGGGTCGGCCTCTGGGGCCTTCCCGTGGGGTCCTCGTGCTGCCACGATCGGGGCGGGAGGTCGCGATGCCGCGTCAGGTCATCACCACAGCCGGTGCGCCGGGCTCGCCGCTGTTCAGTCAGGCGGTGCGGGCCGGGTCGCTGGTGTTCGTCTCCGGGACCACGGGGACCGATCCGAGCACGGGGCGGATGGCGGGGGACGGGATCCAGGAGCAGACGCGGCAGGCGCTGGCGAACTGTGAGGCGATCCTGGCCGCGGCGGGTGGGTCGCTGGACGACGTCGTCGAGGTGGGGGTGCTGCTCGCAGACCCGGACGACTTCGCCGGCATGAACGAGGAGTGGGGGCGGTGGTTCCCGTCGGACCCGCCGGCTCGCTACGCGGCGCGGCTCGGGCCGGTGGTGCCGGGGCTGCTCGTCTCGATCCGGATGACGGCCTCGCTCGGGTGAACCCTGGACGCCGGTCGCGCTAGCGCTTGCGGCGACCGAACATGCGGCCGAGGCGGGCGGCGGCTGAGCCGGGGGGCTTGATGTCGATGACGTTCGAGCCGTCGGGCTGGGGGAGGGCGGCGGCCTCGTCGGCCGAGAGGGTCGTGCGGACGTGGGTGGTGAAGATCGAGTCGATCTGGTCGGCGTCCACGAAGCGCCTGCCGTCGTCGGTGTCGACGACGATGCCGTCGAAGACCGAGACCAGCTCATCGACGAGCACCGACCGCACGGTCGCGAACGGCTGACCGTCCGTCGTCTGGACGGGCGTCCCCGGCTGGAGAGCCGTGTAGGCGATCGGGTGCGGCTCCGACTCGGACATGCCGTCACGGTACGCACCGCCCGCAACCCGAGGGTGGCCGCGACGTCGGGCGGCGGGCGGGGCCGCGGCGCGGAGGCGGCCATGGCCCGAAGGTGTCATGCGGCACGGCGCCGGTGGCGGCAGTGTGGGTGGATGCGCACTCGTCCGGCACGGATCGCGGCGGCACTGCTCGCCCTCACGCTCGGCTTCCTGGTGGTCACGAACCCCCTGGTCGGTGAGGCGGCGGGCCGGATCACCGGGAAGCAGATCAAGAACGGCACGATCACCGGCAAGGACGTCAAGAACGGCGGGCTGGCCGGAGCCGACCTGCGCGACGACAGCGTCACCGGGGCCGACGTGGCCGAGTCGTCGCTGGGCGTGGTGCCGCGGGCCGGGGACGCGAACACCCTCGCGGGGCGAGCGGCCTCGGCGTACGGGACCGCGGCCACGGCCTACACCCTTCCTTCGGTCAACTCGCCCACCACCGACCGGACCTTCACCTTCACCGGGCTCGGCGCTGGGACCTACCTGGTCAGCTACTCGGTGGACCTGCTCCTCGGTTCGGGCGCGGTCCGGTGCATCGTGGTACCCGCGGCGGGCGCCCCAGGCGTCTTCGCGCCGTCCTACGCGCTGTCGATGGGCGTCTACGGCACGGCTGTCGGTTCCGGGCTGGTGAGCGTCGCCGCCGGGGCCGTTCCCCGCCTGCGCTGCACCGGCGACGCGTTCTCCGTCTTCGGTGGAACGGGTGGGGGCTCGGCGGTCACCTTCCTCCGCGTCGACTCGGTGACCCCAGGTCCCCCCGTCGGCTGAGGTCCCAGGGCCTCACGCCGGCTGTCGGAGCCCGGCGTCGATGAGGGCGGCCCAGCAGTCGAGGAAGTCGGCGGTGAGCTCGGGGTTGGCGTCGAGCGCGCCGGAGACCACGGCGCCGGTGCGGACCATCATCAGCTGCTCGGCGGTGGCGCGGGGGGTGCGGTGGTCGAGCTGCTCGAGGAGCTCCTCGATGCGGCGGGTGACCCAGGTGCGGATCTCGCGGGCGTGGACGCGGGCGGGGTGGCCGCCGGTGAACTCGGCGGAGGCGTTGATGAAGGGGCAGCCGCGGGGCACCTGGCCGAAGTCGTCGCGGGTGAGGGCCTCGGCCAGCTCGTCGAGGGCGGCCCGGGGATCGCCCTGGTGGCGCTCGACGATGCCGTCGACCTGGGCGTGGTCGAAGTCGCTGCGGCGCTGGAGGTACGCCGAGACGAGGTCGTCCTTGGAGGGGAAGTGGCGGTAGAGCGTCACGTTGGTGACCTCCGACTCCGCGACGATGCGCTGGATGCCGACGGCGTGGATGCCCTCCTCGTAGAAGAGGCGGTCGGCCGTGGCGAGGATCCGCTCCCTCGCCGCCGAGGGCTTGGGCTGTCGCACCTGGTCGCTCACCGTGGTCCCCTCCGTCCCGAGCTCCCTGCTGTTCACCCCGCGACCCTTGCCAGGCCGCCGCGCGTACCCCTACCTTAGCGAGCACGTAGGTAGAACGATCGCTCTACCGCTCCTGGAAGGGGTTGTCCATGTCTGCTCCGGTGCTCTTCATCCACGGCCTGTGGCTGCACGCACGGTCGTGGGACGGGTGGGTCGAGCGCTTCCGTTCGGCCGGGTACGCCGACTGCTCGGCGCCCGGCTGGCCAGGGGACCCCGAGACGGTCGAGGAGGCGCGCGCGCACCCGGACGCGATCGCGGACCACGGGATCGACGACGTGGTCGCGCACTTCGCGTCGGTCATCGCCGACCTGCCCGAGAAGCCGATCCTGGTGGGGCACTCGTTCGGCGGGATGATCGCCCAGCGGCTGCTCGGCGAGGACCTCGCGGCGGCGGCGATCGCGATCGACGCGGCCCAGATCAAGGGCGTGCTGCCGCTGCCGCTGTCGGCGCTCAAGGCGACGCTGCCGGTGTTCAAGAACCCGGCCAACCGGCACCGGGCGGTGTCGCTGACGGCCGAGCAGTTCCGGTTCGCGTTCGGCAACGCGATCCCCGCCGAGGAGTCGGACGAGCTGTTCGAGCGCTGGACGATCCCCGCGCCGGGCAAGCCGCTGTTCGAGGCGGCCGCCGCGAACTTCAACCCGCACTCGCCGGCCAAGGTGGACACCCACAACTCCGGTCGCGGGCCGCTGCTGCTCATCATGGGCGGCCAGGACCACACGGTGCCGGAGGCGGTCACCAAGGCGACGCTCAAGCAGTACCGCCACAGCGAGGCGGTCACCGACATCCTCGAGTTCGAGGACCGCGCACACTCCCTGACCATCGACCACGGGTGGACCGACGTGGCGGACGCGTGCCTGGACTGGCTGAAGAAGCAGGGGCTCTGAGCGTGGACCTCGCGCTGGCGGGACGTCGCGCGGTGGTCACCGGCGCCAGCAAGGGCATCGGGCTGGCCATCACGCGGGCCCTGGCCGTGGAGGGCGCCGCGGTGGTGGCGGGGTCGCTCAGCGGCAGCGCCGAGCTCGACGAGCTGGCGGAGCAGCACGACGTGCGCTCCGTGCGGGTGGACCTGAGCACGCCGGAGGGCCCGGCCGAGCTCGTCGAGGCGGCGACGCGCGACGGCGACGCGCTCGACGTGCTGGTCAACAACGTCGGCGCGGTCCGACCCCGGCTCGACGGGTTCGTCGCGATCACCGACGCCGAGTGGGAGCAGACCTTCACGCTGAACTTCCTGGCGGCCATGCGCACCATGCGCGCTGCGGTCCCGCACCTGACGGGTCGACCGGGCGCCAGCATCGTCACGGTCAGCTCGGTCAACGCGTTCCTGCCGGACCCGGGGGTGGTCGACTACAGCGCCGCCAAGGGCGCGCTCACCAACCTGTGCAAGTCGCTGTCCAAGGAGCTGGGCCCCGACATCCGCGTCAACACGGTCAGCCCCGGGCCCGTGCGCACCGACCTGTGGCTCGGCGACCTCGGGGTGGCCGCGACCGTCGCACACGGCAGCGGCGCCGACGCCTCGGACGTCGTACGCCAGCAGGAGGCCGCGGCGCCCTCGGGGCGCTTCACCTTCCCCGAGGAGGTCGCGGACCTGGTCGTGTTCCTCGCGAGCGACCGCGCGGCCAACATCACCGGCAGCGACGTCGTCATCGACGGTGGGCTCGTGACGACGCTCTGAGCGGTGCCGGTCAGGAGGCGAGGGCGGCGGCGAGCTTGCGCAGGGCGGGCTGGGCCTTGACCAGCAGCTCGAGGTCGGCGGGAGCGAGGGCGGCGAGGGTGTAGCGGAGATGGTGCACGGCCCGGGAGCGTCCGGCTGAGCGCACCTCGTCGCCGGCGGGGGTGTTGGCGTACCCCGGGCCTGCTGGATCGACCTCGGCGACGAGGTCGAGGCCGCCGAGCAGCTTGAGAGCGCGGCGGATGCGGGCGGTGGGGCGCTCGAGGTCTCGGGCCATGGCGGTGGGGGTGGTGCCCGGGTTCCTCGCGAGGTGCAGCAGCACGGACAGCTCGACCTCGCTGAGGCTCTCGCGGCCGCTGCGGCGCTCCATGTCGACGCGGACGGTCTGGCGCAGGCCGTCGAAGGCGACGCCGAGGGTGACCAGGTCGTCGAGGAGGTCGGTGTCCTGCTGGGGGGTCATGCGGGCAGCGATGCGACGGCGAGGTGGACGGCCCCCACGAGCTCGGCGCGGCTGCCGAGCTCGGCGGGCAGCACCTCGAGGGCGGCGAACGTCGCGGGTTGGGCGTGGCGACGCACGGCCTGCTCGACGCCGTCGAAGAGGACGCCGCCGGCCTCGCCGAGCTCGCCGCCGATGACGAGGGCCGAGGGGTTGACCAGGTTGCAGAACTCGGCGAGGACGGCCCCCAGGACCAGCCCGGCCTCGTTGAGGATGCGCTCGGAGACCGGGTCGGAGGGATGGGCCACCTCGAGCAGCCCCGGGTCGGTCTGCGGGTGGGTGTGGGCCAGCTGGTGGCGGATCGACTGCACGGAGACCACCGCCTCCAGGCAGCCACGGTTGCCACAGCGGCACAGCTCGGTGTGTCCGGCGAGCTGGGTGTGGCCGATCTCGCCGGCCAGGCCGGTGGCCCCGGTGTAGGGCTGGCCGTTGACGACCAGGGCGGCGCCGATGCCGTGCGAGGCCTTGACGTAGAGGAAGTCGCGGTGGAAACGCCCGGCGCCGCGCGCGAGCTCGCCGTACGCGCCCAGGACTGCGTCGTTGGCGACCGCGACCGGTACGCCGAGCCGCTGCTGGAGCTCGGTGGCGGGGGCGAGTCCGACCCAGCTGGACAGGATCGTCGGCGACTGGACCAGCCCCGACTTGCGGTCCACCGGGCCGGGGATGCCGGCGGCCACGGCGGCCAGCTCGGTCGTGCCCTGCTCGGCCATCAGCTCCTGGAGCATCGCCGACGCGGTCTCGAGCGCCTCCTGCGCGTGCAGGTCGACGTCGAGCTCCACGCGGCGCTCGACGAGCTCGGTGCCGCGGGCGTCGGCCAGCGCCACGCAGACGTGGTTGTGGCCGAAGTCGATGCCGGCGACGGTGGATCTCGAGGGCTCGACGGTCAGGCGCATGGCCGGTCGGCCGCTGCCCGATCCCGGGCCCTTCTCGACCACCTCGGCCTCGGCGAGGCGGCCCGAAGCGAGCAGGCGACCCACCGCACTGTGGACCGTGCTGCGGGACAGACCGCTCATCTCGGCCAGCTCGGAGCGCGTGGCGGCCTGACCCGTGCGGACGAGGTGGTAGAGGTCCTCGCTCGTCCGGTCGCGCGGCGCCACCGTCTGGTCGACCATGGCGCGACCCTATGGCGACGCCCGCCCACGACGCCAGGGCGGGACAATGGTTTTCTGTCGACGTGTCCTGGCGGGCCCTCCAGCCATCGTGCGACTCGGAGACGCCGGAATTGGTTGTTCCTCGCTCATTAATTTGTTTGACGGGCATTCATAAAAGCCGATGTGAGATTCCCTTTTCGACCTGTTGACAGCCGAAAAGACCGGCGCTTACTTTTCGTCGTGTTTCCAGCAGATGAACGGATTCCCCCAGCGGCCGCCTTTCCGGGATCTCCGGTCGCGCCCTTCTGGCGTCCTCGTCGACGCCGTGCAGAGAGGACGACAATGCACACGTTCACGACCACCACGAGGGGGTCGGGTGCTCGCCGTGCGACAGCGTTGCTGGGCAGCGCTCTCCTCGTCGGGACCCTGGCCTGGGCCGGGTCCGGCACCCTCGCCGAGGCGGCGGTCAGCGGGGCGCCCGCTGCCGCGAGCGCGGACTCGCCGGCCATCGCGGCCGACGCGCCGTACACCAAGACCGTCTCCTGGCTGCTCTCCCAGCTGAGCGTCGCGGAGAAGATCACCCTGGTCCGCAGCGGCACCGACCCGGACAACCACGGCCAGGCGGGCTACCTCGCCGGCGTGCCGCGGCTGGGCATCCCCGAGATCCGTCACGTCGACGCCATGGGCATCAACACCCGCAACGACACCACCGCCTTCCCGACCCGGCTCGGGCTGGCGTCGTCGTTCAACCGCGACGCCTACACCGAGCTCGGTGAGCAGGTCGGCAAGGAGGGCCTCGCGAGCGACGTCGACCTCGTCTACGGACCCCAGGTCGACATGGCCCGCTTCCCGTCGTGGTCGCGCAACCTCACGACCAACGGCGAGGACGCCTACGTCTCGAGCGAGTTCTCCGCGACCGAGATCAAGGGCATCCAGAGCCAGGGCCTGCTCTCGCAGGTCAAGCACGTGTCGATGTACAACGGCCAGAACCAGGCCGTGCCGTCGCTGGTGAGCTCGCAGGCTGCGCACGAGGTCTACCTCGCCCCCGCGCAGTCGGCGATCGAGGACGGCGGCGTCTCCTCGGTGATGTGCTCCTACGCGACGTTCCAGATCGTCGGCGAGCAGAGCAAGCCGGACTACGCCTGCTCCAACTCCAACCTCAACAACCAGATCGTCAAGACCGAGTTCGGGCTCAAGGGGTTCATCACCTCCGACTACGGCGGCAGCAAGGCCACCTCGGACCTGCTGGCCGGCATGGACAACGAGTTCTCCACGCAGAACTTCACCGCGGCCAAGCTGACGCCGCTCGTGGACACCACCTCGTCGAGCTACGACCCGGCGTACGCCGCGCGGCTGGACGACGCGGTCGCCCGCATGGTCTACGAGTACGAGCGGTTCGGCCTGCTGGACAACAGCAAGATCCCCGCGGCCTACCAGTCGAGCGTCCCGCAGCACGGTGACGTCTCCTCGACCGACAACAGCACGCACATCGACAAGCAGGCCGGCATCGCGCTCTCGCTCAAGCTCGCGGAGCAGTCGGGCGTCCTGCTCAAGAACGACGCGAACGCGCTCCCGCTGTCCACGTCCGGCACCGTCGCCGTCGTCGGCCCCACCGCGACGCTGATGCCCAGCAGCCCCGGTGGCGAGCGCTCCCGCGGCTTCGGGGACCGCAACACCATCACCCCACTGAAGGCGATCCAGACTGCGATCGGGACCGCCAAGGTCACGTCGGCGCCCGGCGTCGACTGGATCGGCACCACGGTCCCGGCCGCCAACCTGTTCACGACCAACGACGTCACCGGCCCGCAGGGGCTGACCCTGACCGGTACCGACGCCAGCAACAACCCGATCACGCCCACGGTCGTGACCACGGTGGACGGCAACCAGACCAACCTGGCCAAGGGCGGGACCTACACCTGGACCGGCTACCTCAACGTCACGACCGCTGACAACTACCAGCTGCTGCTCCAGCGGCCCTACGGCTCGGACTCCGGCATCCCGACCCAGTTCAACGGCGGCGTCGCCCCCGAGGGTCGCGGCGGCGGGGCGGCGTCGAGCATGACGCTGAGCGTCGACGGCGCGCAGCAGACGATCGCCAACCCGGGCAGCAACATCCTCCCGAACGACTTCCCGGACGCCAAGCGGGCCTCGAACGGCCAGTACCTCGGCAAGGACAACCAGGGCATCGCCCTGGACCTGACCCCGGGGCTGCACCAGATCTCGTTCACCTACAAGCCGCAGCTCACCACGGCCCAGACCCCGACGATGCGCTTCGCCTGGGCCCCGCTCAACGCCAACACCACCAAGTCGGTGCAGGCGGCGCAGAGCGCCGACAACACCGTCATCTTCGTCGACGACTCGGGCGCCGGTACGGCGGAGGGCGGCGGCGACAACTCGTCCACCACCGCCTCGCTCAAGGCACTCAGCGCCAAGCAGGCGAACCTGGTCAACACCGTCGCCGACGCGGCGCACGCGGCCGGGCACAAGGTCACCGTGGTCGTGAACTCCGGTGGCGCCATCGCGATGCCGTGGGCCAGCAAGGCCGACGCCATCTTGGAGATGTGGTACCCGGGTCAGGAGGGAGGGACGGCGACCGCCAACCTCCTGTACGGCACGACCGACCCCTCGGGTCGCCTGCCGATGACCTTCCCGAAGGACAACGACTCGACCCCGTTCAGCGGCAAGCCCGAGCGCAGTGCGGGGACCACCGCTGCTGACGAGACCACCCCGTCGATCAAGTGGACCGACGGCGTGGACGTGGGCTACCGCTGGTACACCGACCCGACCGCCAACACGAGCGGATTCACGCCGCTCTTCGCGTTCGGCCACGGCCTGTCGTACACCACGTTCGACTACTCCGGCCTCGCGGTGAAGCCGGCGGCCGACGGTGGGCTCGACGTCACGTTCACGGTCAAGAACACCGGCACCCGGGCCGGCGGCACCGCACCGCAGATCTACCTGGGGAAGTCGCCGGACCTGGCGGCGCCGGTGGCCGACAACCACGGCATCGTGACGTCGGGGTTCCAGCAGTCGGCGCAGAAGCTGGTCCAGTTCGACCATGTCGACCTGGCCGCCGGCGCGTCGAAGACGGAGACGCTGCACGTCGACGTCCAGCAGCTGTCGGCGTGGGACGGCCCGGCGCAGAAGTGGGTCGTCGGCACCGGCGCCCGCACGGTGAGCCTGGCGGCGGCCTCGGACGACATCAAGCAGTCCGTCACCACCACCGTGCGCACCGACCTGGCGGCCCCGGCGGTCACCTCGCAGCCGCAGGCTGACGTGACCACCACGGTCGGCGGCGTGGTCACGCTGAGCGCGGCGGCCACGGGCACCCCCGCCCCGACGGTGCGCTGGCAGCGCTCCGCCGACGGGGCCTCGTGGAGCGACGTGCCGGGTGCGGTGGCGACCAGCTACCAGTTCACCGCGACGGCGGCCGACAACGGTGCGCAGTACCGCGCGGTGTTCACCAACGACCTGGGCTCGGTCACCACGACCGCGACCAAGGTCCACGTCACCCGACCGGCCCTCAGTGCGCCGAGCATCAAGGAGGGCAAGCTCAAGCACCACGGCCGCTCCTACACCCTGAAGTGGAGCGCGGCGACGCCGGCGAGCTCGCTCGGTGGCTACCAGGTGCTCGACGGCTCCAAGGTGATCGCGACGGTCGGGTCCGACCAGACCCAGGTGAAGGTCAAGCTGTCCAAGGGCAAGCACAAGCTCGCCGTCCGGGCGGTCGCGGTCGACGCCCTCGTCCAGGGCGGTGACGTCACCTCCGCCACGGTCACGGTGAAGGTCGGCAAGAAGAAGTAGCACCGCTGGCCCGAGCCCCGGCTCGCCAGCCTGCGTGAGCCCCTGTCCGGTACGCCGGGCAGGGGCTCACCTGTGCTCGGTGGACGCGTGTCCTCTACGGGCTGCCGGGTGCCCGCCGTGCTCACGGCGTGTCCGCCCTCGATGACGGGACGGACCCGCCCCGCAGCACCCGTTCACGGGATGCCGGTGATCGTCTGCGCGCGGAGCATGGCACTGGTCAGTCGTCAGCCGTCCGGCGGTGTGGAGGGGTCATGGGCAGAGCAGTAGGCATCGACCTGGGAACGACGAACTCGGTGATCGCGGCGATGGAGGGCGGTCAGCCCCAGGTCGTCCCCAATGCGGAGGGCAACCGCACGACGCCGTCCGTGGTCGCCTTCCTGGAGAACGGCGAGCGACTGGTCGGTCAGATGGCGCGACGCCAGGCGATCCTGAACCCGAAGGGCACGATCTACTCCGCGAAGCGCTTCATCGGCCACAGGTACGACGAGGTCGGCAGCGAGCTGACCGCCGTCTCGTTCGACGTGGTCCCGGGGCCGGACGGTGCGGCGCGCTTCCAGATCAACGGCAAGCTCTACGCTCCGGAGGAGATCTCGGCGCAGGTGCTCCGGAAGCTGGTCGACGACGCCGGGAAGTTCCTCGGTGAGCGCGTCACCGAGGCCGTCATCACCGTCCCAGCGCACTTCAACGACGCCCAGCGACAGGCCACCAAGGACGCGGGGAGGATCGCGGGACTGGACGTCCTGCGCATCATCAACGAGCCCACGGCGGCCGCCCTCGCCTACGGGATGGACAAGCTCGAGAACGAGACCGTGCTGGTCTTCGACCTCGGCGGCGGCACGTTCGACGTGAGCATCCTGACGGTCGGGGACGGCGTGGTCGAGGTCCGGTCGACGGCCGGCGACACGCACCTGGGTGGGGACGACTTCGACCGGCGCATCGTCGACCACCTGGCCGAGGACTTCAAGAAGTCCAACGGCATCGACCTGCGTGACGACTCCCAGGCGCTGCAGCGTCTGTTCGAGGCCGCGGAGAAGGACAAGGTGGAGCTCTCGGCCGTCACCCAGACCGCTGTCAACCTGCCCTTCGTCACCGCCGACGCCTCCGGGCCCCAGCACCTCAACGTCAACCTGATGCGCTCGACGTTCGAGCAGCTCACCGCCGACCTCGTCGAGCGCTGTCTCGGCCCGGTCCGACAGGCGCTGGAGGACGCCAAGGTCACCGCCGACGACATCGACGAGGTCATCCTCGTGGGTGGTTCGACCCGGATTCCCGCAGTGCAGGCGCTGGTACGCCGTCTGACCGGCGGCAAGGACCCCAACATGACGGTCAACCCCGACGAGGTCGTCGCCATCGGTGCGGCCGTCCAGGCGGCGATCATCAAGGGCGACATCAAGGACGTACTGCTCCTCGACGTCACGCCCCTGTCGCTGGGGCTCGAGACCATGGGTGGGGTGATGACCAAGGTCATCGAGCGCAACACCACCATCCCGGCTCGGCGGACCGAGGTCTTCAGCACCGCCGAGGACGACCAGTCCGCCGTCGACGTCGTCGTCCTCCAGGGTGAGCGGGAGAGAGCAGCGGACAACCGCGTGCTGGCCCGGTTCCGGCTCGAGGACATCCGGCCCGCACCCCGCGGGACGCCCCAGATCGAGGTCACCTTCGACATCGACGCCAACGGCATCCTGCACGTCTCGGCGCGCGACGAGGACACCGGCGCCGAGCAGCAGGTGACCATCAGCGAGACCTCCACGCTCAGCCCGGAGGAGGTCGACCGGATGGTCAAGGACGCCGAGTCCCACCGCGGTGAGGACGCCGCCCTGCGCGAGCGGGTCGACGCACGCAACGACCTCGACTCCGTGGCCTACCAGGTGCGCAAGGCCCTCGAGGGCGCCGGCGCATCGGTGCCGGAGCACGACCGCGCCCGTGCCGAGATGCTGGTCGAGGAGGCCAGGCAGGCCATCGAGAGCGACCAGCCCGTCGACCGGCTCCGCGCCCTGACCGGGGAGCTGCACCAGCTGAGCCAGGCGCTGAACTCCGCGTCGCGAGGCGGTGGGGGACCCGCGGCCGGCGCGGCGAGCTCCCCGGGTGACCCCGCGAGTGACAGTGACGACGAGGACGTCATCGACGCCGAGTTCACGGCGCACTGACGGCCGTGGCCGACCTTGACGCACCGACATCCGAGACCACGGGGAACGTGACCCCGGAGCACGGAGACGGCGACGTCGAGCGCTTCGACCCAGCGCAGCGGGTCGCGGAGCTCGAGGACGCGTGGCGGCGTACGGCGGCCGAGCTGGAGAACGTCCGCAAGCGCTGCGCGCGCGACCTGGTCCGCGGCCGTGAACAAGAGCGGGCGGCCGTGGCGAGCCGGTGGCTACCCGTTCTGGACAACCTCGAGCGGGCGCTCGAGCACGCCTCGTCCGAAGACGACTCCGTGGTCGAGGGCGTCCGGGCGGTGCTCGACCAGGCAGTGGGCGTCCTGGCCGATCTCGGATACCCGCGTCGCGACGACCACGGCCGGGCCTTCGACCCGGCCGTGCACGAGGCGGTCAGCACCGTGTCCGGTGAGGGGTTGGTGCCGGGCACGGTGGCCCAGGTCGTGCGTCCCGGCTACGGCCCCGACGACGACCTGCTGCGGCCGGCCGCTGTCGTGGTGGCCACCAGGGCGAGCTGATGGCTCGCGACTTCTACGAGGTGCTCGACGTGCCCCGCGGTGCCGACCCTGCCGACATCCAGCGGGCCTACCGCAGGCTCGCGCGCCAGAACCACCCCGACGTCAACAAGCAGACCGGTGCCGAGGAGCGGTTCAAGGACATCGCGGAGGCCTACGACGTGCTGTCGGATCCCGAGCTCCGCCGCCGCTACGACGCCTTCGGCGCGGACTTCCGACGGGTCCCTCCCGACACGGATCCGGCGAACTGGCGCCAGGCCCGGACGTACGCCGGAGCGGGTGCCTCCGCCGGGCGGGGCGGCCGCTGGTCGCCGGGGCCCGGCCCGTCGGGTGGCTTCGGAGCAGGTGACGTCGGCGACGACGTCGACCTCGAGGACCTGCTCGGGGGCATCTTCGGCGGCCGTCGGCCGGGCGGCCGGGGCTGGGCCGGCTGGGGACCGGGCCCGGTACCGGGATCCGACCACGAGGCCGAGGTGGAGGTGAGCGTCGAGGAGGCCTACCACGGCACCGAGCGCAGCCTGACCATCAGCGGCCCCGACGGCCCGAGGACCCTGGACGTCACCATCCCGGCGGGCGTCGTCGACGGGCAGCGGATCCGGTTGCGCGGGCAGGGCGGTCAGGGCAGCGGTTCGGCGGGGGCCGGAGACCTCTACCTGGTGGTCCGGATCAGCGACCACCCGCGTTACCGGGTCGAGGGCCGCGACCTGCACGTCCTCCTGCCGGTGGCCCCGTGGGAGGCAGCGCTGGGGGGCTCGGTCTCGGTCGACACGCCCGGCGGCCCCGCCATGGTGAAGGTCCCGGCCGGCTCGTCCAGCCACCGGCGGTTGCGGCTCCAGGGCCGGGGGCTCCCCAACCGTCGCGGCGAGCCCGGAAGCCTCTACGCCGAGCTCCAGGTCCGCATGCCCACGGCTCTCGCCGCCGACGAGGCCCGGCTCTTCGAAGAGCTCGCGCGAGTGTCGGGCTTCGACGCGAGGAGCGGACGGTGACCGCGGTCACGCGGTTCGCGATCACCCGCCCCTACCGGCTCAGCCTCGCCAGCTATGCCCAGGTCACCGGTCTGCACCCTGAGCTGGTGCGCCGCCTGGTCGCTCTGGGCCTGCTGGACGTCACCCGCGACGCGCAGGGGCGCTGGTGGTTCGACCCCTCGCAGGTGAGGGAGATGGCCAGGATCCAGCGACTGCGGACGAGCCTGAACCTGGGCTACGGCGCCATCGGGCTGGTCGTCGAGCTGCTCGACCGGATCACAGCGCTGGAGAAGACCCAACAGCGACGGTCACGACGAGGAGGCGCCCCGTGGACATGAACAGGCTGACCCAGAGGTCGCAGGAGGCACTGCACGACGCCCAGACCAAGGCGCTGCGCTTCGGCCACGTCGAGGTGGACGGTGAGCACCTGCTCCTGGCCCTGCTGGACCAGGCCGAGGGCCTGGTCGCACCCCCTGCTCGCCCGCGCGGGCGCCGACCCGGTCCGACTGCGCGAGGAGCTGGAGGGCGAGCTCGGCCGCCGGCCGCGGGTCAGCGGGCCCGGCGTGACACCCGGGCAGGTGCACATCACCCAGCGGCTCTCGCGGCTGCTCGACTCCGCCGACGGCGAGGCCCGCAGGCTCAAGGACGAGTACGTCTCGGTCGAGCACCTCGTGATCGCGCTGCTGGAGGAGGGCTCGGGCTCCGCGGCCGGCCGGCTCCTGCGCGCACAGGGGGTGACCCGCGAGTCCTTCCTGGCCGCGCTGACCGGGGTGCGAGGTCACCAGCGGGTGACGTCGGCGACTCCCGAGGGGACCTACGAAGCGCTGGACAAGTACGGCCGGGACCTGGTCGCGGCGGCGACAGCCAGCAGGCTCGAGCCGGTGATCGGCCGGGACTCGGAGATCCGCCGGACCATCCAGATCCTGTCCCGCAAGAGCAAGAACAACCCCGTGCTGATCGGTGAGCCCGGGGTCGGGAAGACCGCGATCGTCGAGGGACTGGCGCAGCGGATCGCCGACGGCGACGTGCCCGAGGGGCTTCGCGACAAGACCGTCTTCGCTCTGGACATGGGCGCTCTCATCGCCGGGGCGAAGTACCGCGGCGAGTTCGAGGAGCGGCTGAAGGCCGTGCTCAACGAGGTGCAGAGCCCCGCGGGCCAGGTCCTGCTGTTCGTCGACGAGCTCCACACCGTCGTCGGCGCCGGGGCCGCCGAGGGTGCGGTAGACGCAGGCAACTTGCTCAAGCCCCTGCTCGCTCGTGGCGAGCTGCACCTGATCGGCGCGACCACGCTCGACGAGTACCGCACGCACATCGAGAGGGACGCGGCCCTCGAGCGCCGCTTCCAGCCGGTCCTCGTCGACGAGCCCGACGAGGAGGACGCGCTCTCGATCCTGCGGGGGCTCCGCGAGCGTTTCGAGGTCTTCCACGGCGTCAAGATCCACGACGGCGCCCTGGTGGCCGCGGTGACGCTGAGCCACCGCTACATCTCCGACCGCTTCCTGCCCGACAAGGCCATCGACCTCGTCGACGAGGCCTGCGCGATGCTGCGCACCGAGATCGACTCGATGCCGGCCGAGCTCGACGAGCTGACCAGGCGCGTGACCCGGCTGGAGATCGAGGAGGCAGCGCTGTCGCAGGAGGAGGACGCGGCGAGCCGGGCCCGGCTCGAGGAGCTGCGCAAGGAACTGGCCGACCGGCGGGCCGAGGCCGACGCCCTGCGCGCGCAGTGGGATGCCGAGCGGTCGGCGCTGCGCGAGGTGCAGTCCCTGCGCGAGGAGCTGGAGCGGGTCCGGCTGGAGAGCGAGCAGGCCGAGCGGGAGTACGACCTCAACCGGGCGGCCTCCCTGCGCCACGGCACGCTGCCGGAGATCCGACGGCGGCTGGAAGCGGCCGAGTCCCGGCTCGCGGGGAAGCAGGGCGGGCGGCAGTTGCTGCGCGAGGTCGTGACCGCCGACGAGATCGCCGACATCGTCTCGCGCTGGACCGGCATCCCGGTCACGCGGTTGCAGGAGGGTGAGCGCGACAAGCTGCTCCGCCTCGACGAGGTGCTCCACGAACGGGTCATCGGCCAGGACGAGGCCGTCCAGCTCGTGGCCGACGCGGTCGTCCGCGCCCGCTCCGGCATCAAGGACCCCCGGCGGCCGATCGGGTCCTTCCTCTTCCTCGGACCCACCGGAGTCGGGAAGACCGAGCTGGCCAAGACGCTGGCCGCCGCGCTCTTCGACACCGCGGAGAACCTGATCCGCATCGACATGAGCGAGTACCAGGAGCGGCACACGGTCAGCCGGCTGGTCGGGGCGCCACCCGGGTACGTCGGATACGAGGAGGGCGGGCAGCTGACCGAGGCCGTGCGGCGCCGGCCCTATGCCGTCGTCCTGCTCGACGAGATCGAGAAGGCCCACGTCGACGTCTTCAACACGCTGCTGCAGGTGCTCGACGACGGCCACCTGACCGACTCGCACGGGCGCACCGTCGACTTCCGCAACACCGTGCTGATCATGACCTCCAACATCGGCTCGGAGCACCTGCTGGAGGGGGTCACCGCGGACGGCGAGGTCGAGGCCGAGGCGCGGTCGATGGTGATGCGCACGCTGCAGGCGCACTTCCGCCCGGAGTTCCTCAACCGCGTCGACGAGATCGTCATGTTCAAGCCGCTGACGCTCGCCGAGATCGAGCGCATCGTCGACCTCCAGCTCGAAGAGCTGCGCGCGCGGCTGGCCGGCATGCAGATCACCCTCGACGTCACGACCCAGGCCCGCCGCTTCATCGCGGACCAGAGCTTCGACCCGGCGTACGGCGCCCGCCCGCTGCGGCGCTTCATCTCCCGCGAGGTGGAGACCCGGGTCGGCCGTGCGCTGCTGCGCGGCGACGCGGAGGACGGGGGCGCGATCTCGGTCGACGTCGTCGACGGGGAGATCACGGTGACCGCCGCCGACCGTCCCGCAGAGGGGCGGGCCGTTGCATGAGTGCGACCACGCACAGGTCGTCCAAGGTCACCTGCGGCAACTGTGGAGCCACGAACCGCCTGCCGGCCGCCTCCGCCGGCGTTCCCCGGTGCGGGAGGTGCAGCACTCCACTGCCCTGGGTGGTCGACGCCGGCGACGGGGAGTTCGGAGCCGTCGTCGACGAGGCGAGCCTGCCCGTCCTGGTCGACGTGTGGGCGCCGTGGTGCGGGCCGTGCCGAATGGTGAGCCCGGTCCTGGAGAGGCTCGCCGGGGAGCTGGCCGGGGACCTCAAGCTGGTCAAGGTCAACGCCGACGACAACCCCGAGGTGAGCCGGCGCTTCGAGGTCCAGTCGATCCCGACGCTGGTCCTCCTCGACCACGCCCAGGTCGTCGACAAGCAGATCGGCGCCCTTCCCGAGCACCGGTTGCGCTCGTGGGTCGAGTCCAGCCTCGCGAGGCGGGAGCGGTGAGCGCCGACCCGCACCTCGGGATCATCCAGCCCGTCGCGCCGCCCGCGCGACGCGCCTGCCTCGAGTGCGTCCGGCTCGGCACGCCCTGGGTCCACCTGCGCCAGTGCCTGACCTGTGGTCAGGTCGGCTGCTGCGACTCCTCGCCGATGCGCCACGCGCGCGCACACGCCGCCGCGGTGGGTCACGTCATCGTGCGCTCGATCGAGCCGGGGGAGAGCTGGAGGTGGTGCTATGTCGACGAGCAGTTCGTCTGAGTCGGATGGCGCAGACGTCCCCGAGACCCCCGACACCACCGGCGCCTACCCGCGGCTGACCGACGAGCAGATCATGCAGCTCTCGCCGTACGGACGGCGGCGGGTGCTGACCCGCGGCACCACGCTGTTCTGCCAGGGCGACCGCGACTGCGGCCTGTTCGTCGTGCTGGACGGCACGGTCGGGGTGGTCCACGCGGACAGCGGCGAGGGGACGTCGACCGTGGTCGCCGTCCACGGGCGCGGTCGGTTCGTGGGTGACCTGTCGATGCTCACCGGCCAGGCCGCCTACGTCACCGCCATCGCCCAGAGCGACGTCGAGGTCCTCGAGGTCGGCTACGACCGACTGAAGGAGGCGGTCATCCAGGACCAGGCGCTGGGGGACCTGATCCTGCGAGCCCTGATCCTGCGGCGCAGCATCCACGCGGACCTCGGCGTCGGCCTGCGGATCATCGGATCGCGCTACTCGGCCGACGCCCGCCGGCTGCGGGACTTCGCGAGCCGCAACCGCATCCCCGTGCCGCTGGCAGGACCTGGAGGACGATCCCGAGGCGGAGCTCACGCTGCGAGCGTTGGGCGTGCGGCCCGACCAGACACCCGTCGTGATCTGGAAGGGCGAGACGGTCCTGCGCAACCCCACCGTCACGGAGCTGGCGGACCTCGTCGGCCTGCGAGCGGCACCGAGCCGCGCGGCGTGGGACCTCGTGGTGGTGGGCGCTGGCCCGGGCGGTCTGGCTGCAGCGGTCTGCGCGGCCTCCGAGGGACTGTCGACGGTCGTCCTGGACGCCTTGGCCACCGGCGGGCAGGCGGCGACGTCGTCGCGGATCGAGAACTACCTGGGGTTCCCTGCGGGCATCAGCGGCGGCGAGCTCGCCGATCGCGCCCTGGTGCAGGCCCGCAAGTTCGGTGCCGGCTTCAGCATCCCCGGAGAGGCCACCTCCCTCCGAGCGGCTGACGGCTACCACCTGGTCGGGTTGGCCGAGGGGGACGACCTGGTCGCCCACGCCGTGCTCATCGCCACGGGTGTGCACTACCGACGTCTCGACGTCCCGGGGTCGGACCGCCTCGAGGGAGCCAGCGTGTACTACGCCGCCACCGAGTTCGAGGCGCGGCTGTGTCGACACGACCCCGTCACCGTGGTGGGCGGTGGCAACTCCGCCGGCCAGGCGGCCTGCTTCCTGGCTGGACGGTCACCGGTGGTGAACCTGGTGATCCGGCACGACGACCTGGGGCGAGACATGTCCCGCTACTTGGCCGACCGGGTCGAGCAGTCACCACGAGTGAGGATCTGGCGCCACAGCGAGGTGGGCCAGCTGCTCGGGGACGCAGCGCTCGAGGAGGTGGTGCTGCACGACCTCCACACGGGTGCGACCCAGCGTGTGGCGACGACGGCGCTGTTCGTGCTGATCGGTGCGGCACCGCGCACCAGGTGGCTCGAGCAGGAGGTCTCGCTGGACGAGAAGGGCTTCGTGCTCACCGGACCTGGCGCCGGCGGCCGGGGAAGCACTTTCGAGACCCGTCGCCGAGGGGTCTTCGCCGTCGGCGACGTCCGCAGCGGCTCGGTCAAGCGCGTCGCCTCCGCCGTCGGCGAGGGATCGGTGGCGATCCGCCAGGTCCACGAGTTCTTGGAAGCGGAAGGACGTCGGTGAGGACGACGCCGCCCACCGAGAGCACACCACAGAGGAGGAGAAAGATGAGCACCTACCAGGTCGGATACTTCGTCGGGAGCCTGTCGTCGACATCGATCAACCGCGTCCTGTCCAGAGCCCTCATCCGGGTGGCCCCGGACGACTTGGACTTCAGCGAGATCACCATCGGCGCCCTGCCCCTCTACAGCCCGGACTTCGACGACGACTACCCGCCCGAGGCCCGAGCGCTGAAGGCGGCGATCGCGGCTGTCGACGCGATCCTCTTCGTCACCCCCGAGTACAACCGTTCGATTCCTGGAGCGTTGAAGAACGCGATCGACTGGGCGTCGCGACCGTGGGGACAGAACTCCTTCGACCACATCCCTGCCGCGGTGATCGGAGCCTCCATCGGCCAGATCGGCACCGCCATGGGTCAGCAGAACCTGCGCGGAGTGCTCAGCTTCTGCAATGCGCGCCAGATGACCTCACCCGAGGCCTACATCCAGTACTCGCCCGCCGTCTTCCGCGACGACGGCGAGATCACCGACGACTCCACCCGGGAGTTCCTGCGCGCCTTCATGGCCGAGTTCCGCGCGTACGTCGGCATGGTCCTGACCGTCCTCCCACGCCAGAAGGTGGCGAGCGACCACTGAGGCCAGGGGCAGGTCCAGGGCGGTGCGGGTGTGGCGACCAGCCGCCTGCACGCCTCGCGGGCGCGGCGCGGTCGGACCTGGCGCGGGTAGGTCATCGGCGGCACGCCGAGGTCCCGGTGGAAGGCTGCCTGGGGGCGCCCGACGCTGTGACTGTGACTGTGGCTGTGACTGTGCCGGCTGAGCAGGAGGCCGTCGATCACCAGCGCCTCGACGTGCCTCGACACGGCGGGGTCGTGGCGCAGGTCGGTCGGGCTCTCCAGCTCGTCCGCGAGCGGGTCCATCGACCACGACATCCCGGCGGGCGCTCCCGGCGGGGGACGAGGCCCCGGCCCGTCGTCAGTGGAAGGTCAGCACCCGGACCGGCAGGCCGCTGATCGCCTCCATGGTGGTCCCGCTGAGGTTGCACAGCTGCACGAGGGCGGTGCTGGGCGCGCTGACCTGCGTGGCCACGAAGAAGACGCCGGGCTGCACCGCGCCCCGCACGGAGAAGACCACGGCATCGCCGGTCTCGGCGCCGGCGATGCTCAGGGTCTTCTGCTCGCACTGGCCGTCGGGAACGTCGCCGGCCGGGACGGACACACTGCCGGCCGTGCCGCCGCTGGCCAGGTCGGCGAAGCTCAGGCTGTCGTCGGCCACCTGGGAGCCCGTGACCGCCCCGAGCTGCAGCTCCGAGGTGCCGACGGAGCCGTCGCGCAGCTGGGTGGCGGTGATCGCGTCCGAAGCGAGGTCGCTCGCGGTCAGCGACCCGTCCAGCACGTCGACCCCTCCGAGGGTGCCGTCCTGGACCTTGGCCGAGGTCACCGAGCGGTCGTGGAGGTCCACGGTCTTGACCTGACCGTTGGCGATGTCCTTGGAGCGGATGGTGTTCGCGGCGGTGGCGGTCCCGGCGCCCAGGGCGACGACGAGCGCCAGGAGCGCACAGGTGTTGGCGAAGGTGACGTGACGGGTGAGCGCTGGCTTCGGCATGGTGCATCGTCGCGCGGGACCGCTGCGGTGGGAAGGTGTGTGCTCGGTTCCGACCCCCGACGGGGCCCTTGACTCGACCCGCCGGCTGGGTTGGACTGCTGCTCCTTTCCCCAGGCGCCGTCTCGGAGGCAACGATGAACCGCGTGGACGTCGGCGTCGCGGCTCGTGGTGCCCTCGGAGGACTGGCGGCGCTCGCGCTGGTCTCGGCCTCCCCGGTGCCACCGCTGGCCTCGGCGGCTCCGGCGGCGGCGGCCGACGCCCGCCCGGGTGGGCACGGCGGGGGCCAGGGGCGGGCGCCGCGCAAGCCCAACATCGTCTTCATGCTGGCCGACGACCTCGGGTGGTCGGACCTGCGCACGGGTCGGGTCAACGGGGGCCACGGGAGCGACTTCAACGACACGCCGGCGATCGACCGGCTGGCCGCGGAGGGCATGAGCTTCGACAACGCCTACGCCTGCCTCAACTGCGCGCCGACGCGGATGGAGCTGCTGGGCGGGTCCTACCCGACGCGCGCGGAGAACAACGTGTTCGCCGTGGACAGCCTGGACCGCGGCGGCCCGGACACGCTGCTGGTCGGTCCGCCGCAGGGCCGTGAGGACGGCGCCGACGTGCTGGCGCCGCAGACCCGGACGGTGGGGGAGACGCTGCAGAGGGCGGGCTACCGGACGGGCTACATCGGCAAGTTCCACGTCACCCGGTCGGGCTCCGACGTCGTGGCGCAGCACGGGTTCGACGAGAACCTCGGCGGCTCGGAGTGGGGGCTGGCGCGGCAGTACTTCGCGACGGACGGCCAGTTCGACCTGTCGGTCGGTCCGGAGCTGGACCGGTTCGCGGGGGACTACACGCAGGAGTACGTCGCGGCCAACATCGCGCCGTACTCCTCGGGCGTCTCACCGGCGCAGCTGGCCGCGCTCGTCGGGACGCGCAAGCACGTGAGCGACGCGGTGGCCGACGCGACCATCGACTTCATCGACCGCAACGACCGGGCGCCGTTCCTGGCCTGGATGAGCCCGTACGCCGTGCACGAGCCGACCGGCGTGGAGCAGGCGCGCCCGGACCTGCTGGCCAAGTACCAGGCCCGCCCGCCGGGGACCACGGCGTCCCAGCCGAGCTACGCCGCTCTGACCGAAGGCCTCGACCAGTCCGTGGCCCGGGTCATCGACCACCTGGAGAGCACGCCTGACCCGCGCAACCCCGGGCACGTGCTGGCCGACAACACGCTGGTCATCTTCACCTCCGACAACGGGGGCCGCGAGGACACCGGCGCCTCCAACGGACCGCTGCGCGGGCAGAAGGGCGAGCTGTACGAGGGCGGCGTGCGGGTGCCGTGGATCGCCTGGAGCGGGTCGCGGCGCCTGGTCGAGGACCACACCCGCAACCACGCCGTCATCAACGCCACCGACCTCTACCCCACCCTCGCGTCGTACGCCGGGGCGCGGGTCCCGCGGCGCGCGCCGCTCGACGGGACCGACCTGCGCGAGGCCATCGAGACCAAGGCGAAGGTCGAGGGACGCCCCCGCTTCGGGCACATGCCCGGCTACCTGGTCGACGGGGGCCGCGCGCAGCGGCCGGAGTCCACGGTCCGCGACGGTCGGTGGAAGCTGACCTACAGCTACGAGGACCGCACGCTGCGGCTCAACGACCTCGGCCGCGACCTCGGCGAGGCCGTCGACCGCGCGGCCGCCAAGCCGGGGGTCGTGGCCCGGCTCGGGCTCGAGCTGGTCGACTGGCTCCACGACACCACCGCGCCGCTGGCCCGGCTGCGCCCGGGCCTGCCGCCGCTGACCCTCACCGTCCCGCACGGCGTCACCTACGCCGACGGCCGGATCCGCCACCACCGGCGCGCGACGACCCTGGTCATCCAGCCCGGCCAGGAGGTCCCGCTCGTCCTGCCCCTCCCGCGGCAGCGGCGGCACGGGCACCAGGCCCACCACCGGTGAGCGGCGCCGACGCTCGGCGTGCCGGTCGGTCCCTGCTGGTGCGCGGTGGGACGACGTCGATGGGCAGCGACGCCCACTACCCGGAGGAGGCCCCCGTCCGCGTCGTGGAGGTCGGCGACCTGTGGGTCGACGAGCACCCGGTGACCAACGCGGAGTTCCGCCGCTTCGTCAAGGACACCGGGTGGGAGACCGACGCGGAGCGCCCGCCGCCCCGGCTCCCCGACGAGACCGCCGACCCGGACCCCGGCTCGCTCGTCTTCGCCCCACCGGACCGGCCGGTGCCGCTGACCGACTGGCGGCTCTGGTGGGCCTGGGTGCCCGGCGCCCACTGGCGTCGTCCCGGCGGGCCGGGCACCGACCTCGACGGTCGCGACCGGCACCCGGTCGTCCACGTCTCCGAGGCCGACGCGGCGGCGTACGCCGCGTGGGCCGGCCGGCGGCTGCTCACCGAGCCGGAGTGGGAGCACGCCGCGCGCGGGGGCGCGGACACCACCTACCCCTGGGGCGAGGAGCTCGAGCCCCGCGGCCGGCCGATGGCCAACACCTTCCGCGGCGACTTCCCCTGGGCCCACGAGGACCCGGCCGGCGCCGGCACCTCCGCCGTGGGGTCGTACCCGCCCAACGGCTACGGCCTCGTCGACGTCATCGGCAACGTGTGGGAGTGGACCGCGACGGCGTGGACCGACGACCACGCCGCGCCGGCCGCGTCGTCCTGCTGTGCCCCCAGCGCGGCGCACGCCGACCCCAGCCGGCAGGTGACCAAGGGCGGCTCGCACCTGTGCGCGCCGTCGTACTGCCGGCGCTACCGGCCCTCTGCTCGCCAGGGCCAGGCGCGCGGCACGAGCACCAGCCACCTCGGGTTCCGCTGCGCGCGCGATGCCTGAGGTGGCTCAGGCGTCGGGGACCAGCGCCTCGAGGGCGACGACCAGCTCGTCGAGCTCGGCCGGGCTCAGCACCTCGTAGGCCCGCGCGGCCAGGGCGTCGGTGGTCGCCTCGAGGCGCCGGCTCAGCTCGCGACCCGCCTCGGTGAACCGGCCGTCGTCATCCACCAGGCCGCGGGTCCGGAGGCCGTCGACGACCGCGGCGACGTAGGGGCGGGGCAGGTGGTGCAGGCGGTCGAAGTCCTCCGCGGCCATGTCCCACGACAGGGCCAGCATCACGTGGGCCTCGCTGCCGTCGATGCCGTGGGCGAGCAGGACAGCATGGTGGCTGTCGCCGCGGTACTCGCGCAGCAGGGTCGCCGCGTGCCACAGCCGCGCGACCGGCTCCTCCGGCACGGCGAGCCGGCGCAGACCGGCGTACAGCGCCCGTCCCTCGGTCGGTGCGCTCGTCGCGGCCCGGGTCGCGAGGTCGGCGGCCCGACCGAGCGCCGGGCCGTCCGCCCGCCGGCCCAGGCGTCCACGCAGGGTCTCGGCGCTGGCCCGCTCGCGCACCGCGAGCGCCTCCTCCGGGGTGGTGCGGCTCCAGACCCACGGCAGGTGCCGCGCCACCTCGCCGGGCGCGAAGTTGTAGAACACCGCGTGCACCACCTCGGGCGGCGCCTCCCCGAGCGGTGCCGCGCGGCCGGCGAAGTAGCCGTCCCAGTAGTCGCGCAGGCCGACCTCTCGGAACGCCGCGGTCACGGTGTCGGAGAAGCTGGCCGTGGCGATCGGCTCGACGAGCTCGAAGAGGCGGTGGACCTGCTCCCGGGGGTGCGGGTCAGGACGGTGCACGGTGAGCTCCTCGGGTCGTCGGCTGGTGCTGCTCCGACCGGCCCCGGGGCGGACTCATCGACCGGGCATCAGGGCTGCAGGAGGAACTTGGTGCGCTCGCCGCCCTCGAGGCGGGCGTGTGCCTCGGCGGCCCGGTGCAGCGGCAGGACCGTGGTGGGACGCAATCGCAGCCGGCCCTCGCTGAGCGCCGTCATGGCCTCGGCCAGGGCGGCGTCGGCGTGGGCGGGGTCCGGACCGGAGAGGCGTACGCCGAGCGCCGGGGCGTCGTGGTTGCTGAGGGTGATGACGCGGGCCGGGTCGCCGGCCAGGCCGACGGCCGTGCGCAGGTCGGAGCCGGTGGCCGCGTCGAAGACCGCATCGACGGGGCCGTCCGCGGCCCGTCGGACCTCGTCGGCGAGGCCGGGGCCGTAGGTCACGGGCCGCGCGCCGAGCTCGGTGATCCGCGCGTGGTCGGCGGCGCGGACGGCGGCGAGGACCCGGATCCCGCGGTGGACCGCGAGCTGGGTGGCGACGGTGCCGACCGAGCCGGTGCCGCCGAGCAGCAGCAGCGTCTCGCCGCGGCGCACGCCGAGCTGGTCCAGGACGCGGACCGCGGCCTCGCCGCTGGCCGGGAGGGCGGCGGCGTCGGCCGGGTCGACGTGGTCCGGGCGAGGCACCCAGTGGTCGGCGAGGACGAGGGAGGCGTAGCCGCCCAGCCCGGGCAGGAAGGCCGCCACCTCGTCGCCGACGGCGGTCCCGACCACGCCCGGCCCCACGGCCTCGACGGTGCCGGCGGCCTCGAAGCCGAGCGCCGTGCCGGCCGGGCTCGGGAAGACCGCGGCGAGGTGGCCCGCGCGGATCTCGAGGTCGGTGGGACCCACGGCGGCGTACCGGACGGCGATCCGGACCTGGCCCGGCCCCGGGTCCGGGACCTCGACGGTGCCGGCGAGGAGCACCTCGGGGCCGCCGTACCCCTCCAGGACTGCTGCGTCTGCGCTGACCACCGTCATCGTGTCCTCCTGCTCCGGGCCGGCCCTCGGTGCCGACGCTAGCGACAACTCACGTGACATGTCACGCATTCCCGTGGACCATGGTGGGCATGGCAGGACCAGGGCAGGGACCAGGGCAGCGAGCCGGGCTCACCGCGGAGCAGGAGGCGGCGTGGTTCGCCTACATGCGCGTCGTGCTGCGGCTGGACTACGAGCTCAACCACCAGCTGAGCCGGGACCACGACCTGTCCCTGGCCGACTTCGACGTCCTCAACGCCCTGGCCGACTCGCCCGACGGCCGTCTCCAGGTCTCGGCCCTCGGCGTGCGGATCGGGTGGGAGCGGAGCCGGGTCTCGCACCGGCTGCGCCGGATGGAGGCGCGCGGCCTGGTGGCGCGGGAGCGGTCGGCGACGGACGGGCGGGCCACCGTGGCCGCGCTCACCGAGTCCGGGGCCGCTGCCGTTGCCGCCGCGACGCCGTCGCACGCCGCGCTGGTCAAGCGGCTGTTCTTCGACGGGCTGCCCGCCCGGCTGGTGGCCCCGCTGACCGAGGCGATGGACGCGGTCCACGAGCAGCTCGTGGCCGAGGGGTCGCTGCCCCGACCGCCGGGTCGCCAGACCCGGTGGGCTTGATCCCCGGCGAGGGGTCGGGAGGATGGGGCCACCGATGAACACCCGACCCGCCCAGGAGCAGCGATGAGCAGCACCACCACGCCCGGCGAGATCCTCAGCAGCGGCTTCACCGCCGAGATCAGCGAGGTCAACCCGGTGACCGTCGAGTACTCCCTCACCAGCCACTTCGACGCCCCCGTCGCCCGCGTCCGCGAGGCCTGGACGACGGCCGACCAGCTCGCGCAGTGGTTCGGACCGTCCAGCCGGGAGAAGGCGACCGTGGACGCCCGCCCGGGCGGGCACTGGGGCCTGGTCTTCGAGATGCCCGACGGCGCGGAGATGCCGCTGGGTGGCTCGTACATCGAGGCGAGCGACGACACGCTGGTGTTCACCACCGGCGACCCGGACAACACCGCAGGCGACCTGGCCTCGCTGTGCACCGTCCACCTCGTCGCCGACGGCGACGGCACCCGGCAGGAGTTCCGGCAGGCCGGCGTGCACACCGACCCGGCGCACGCGGCCGGTGCCCGCGACGGCTGGGTCACCTTCTTCGACCAGCTGGCCGATCTGGTGAGCGCACGCGGCTGAGCGGTCCTCGGCCCGGTCAGAGCTCCGGCAGCGTGCGCTCGTCCTCCGCATCGCTGGACAGCCGGGCGGCGAGGGCGCGAGCCGGTGCGCTGGCGGCCAACCTGGTGCCCGCGCGGAAGAGCGCGACGCCGAGGCGCGAGCGCGGGTTGGCGATGCGCGGCGTGCCGGGCGGGAGGTCCTGGACGTCGTCGACGAGGGGCCGCAGCCACGCGTCGTACCGCTCGAAGGCCTCGGTGTGCGAGGCCGCGTGCTTGAGCTCGGCCGCGAGGACGTAGGCGCCGATGAGGGCGAGCGAGGTGCCGAAGCCGCCGATCGGGGTGACGCACCAGGCGGCGTCGCCGGTGAGGACGACGCGGCCCCGGCTCCAGGTGGGGCACTTCACCTGGGTGAGGTCGTGCACGTAGAGGTCGTCGGCGTCGCCGAGGGCGGCGAGGATGCGCGGGGTCTCCCACCCGACGTCGCCGAAGCGTCGCTCGAGGTCCGCGCGCTGCTCCTCGTCGGTGCGGTCGGCGAGGCCCTCCTCGTCGGTCATGAAGTTGAGCATCGCGCGGGTGGTGCCCTGGTTGTCGGGGCGCAGGTTGACCGAGCGGGAGCCCGGGACGCTGAGCCAGCGCCACCAGCGGTCGTCGTCCTCGGTGCGCGGGATGGTGGCCCAGGCGCAGTACATCCCGAGCCGGTCGAGCTCGGGCTCGTCCGCCCCGGTCATGACCAGGCCGCGGGTGGCCGAGCCCGGCCCCTCGGCCACGACGAGGAGGTCGAAGGCGTGCTCGGCGCCGCTCTCCAGGGTGACGCTCACGCGCTCGTCGTCCTGGTCGAGCGCCACGACGTGGTCGCCGTACCACCAGGTGACGCTGTCCGGGCACCGCTCGCGCAGGAGCCGGGCGAGCTCGCCGCGCAGGATCTCGAGCTCGGCGGTCGGGCCGTCGCCGGTGTCCGCGTCGGTGGGGAACTCCGCGACCGCACCGCCGTCCTCGTCCACGAACCGGGTCCCGACCTCGCCCGTGCCGGCGTCGCGCACCGCCTCGAGCAGGTCCATGCGCTCGAGGACGTCCTTGGCCAGGCCACGGACGTCGATGTTCTGCCCGCCCCGGCGCGGCTCGGGCGAGCGCTCGAGGACGGTCACGTCGTAGCCGACGCGGTCCAGCCAGTACGCCGCCGCGGGGCCCGCGACGCTCGCTCCCGTGACCAGGACGCGGGGGGCGCGGGCGCCGTCGTCGCTCATGCCGCCATCCTCCCGGGTGGTTGGTTGCTCCGGTCGGGACACCTGACCGTGGCCGGCGGGACACCGGTCGGGCGAGGGTCGCGGTCATGACCCGCACCTCGCCCGCGCCCACGGTGGCCGCGCTCGTCCTGGCCGCGGCCGCGCTCGCGTCGTCGCCGGCCACCGCCGACGGCGCCCTCAGCGAGGGTCTCGACCGCCCCGAGACCCACCTCTTCGCCGGCCCGCCGAGGGTCACCGACCGGGCCAACGTGGTCTTCCGGTTCAAGACGGTCCCGCGCCACGGCTCGGTGTTCACCTGCGCCATCGACGACCTGCCGGCGCGGTCCTGCGCCTCGCCGTACAAGGTCCGGGTGCGGCCGGGCACGCACACCATCCGGATCCGCGCCAAGCGGGACGGGGTGCTGGAGAAGGGCTCGGCGCACTGGACCTGGACCTACCGGCCCGCGGAGGACTGACGCGCGAGCGCCTAGATTCGTCGGGGTGACCTTCTGGCAGCTCACCGTCGACGCGAACGACCCTGCTCTGCTGGCGCGGTTCTGGTCCGCCGCCCTGGGCTACGACGGCGCGCCGCCGACCGGCGGCGAGACCTGGCACGCGCACTACCGGTCGCGGCTGGGGGACGCACCGGCCTTCGAGGACCGGCTCTTCGACCCGGAGGGCCACGGACCGGCGCTCTGGTTCCAGCAGGTGCCCGAGACCAAGGCCGGGAAGAACCGCCTGCACCTCGACCTCTACCCCACGGGTCGCGACGACGCTCTGCCGATGGCCCGACGGGTGGAGATCGTGGAGGCGGAGGTCGACGAGCTGGTCGCACTGGGGGCCGCGGTCCTGCGCCGCACGCGAGGCGACGACCCGGGCGACGACTTCTACTACGTCGTGATGACCGACCCCGAGGGCAACGAGTTCTGCGTGAGCTGACCCTGCCCGCCGGGAGAGCAGCCGTCCCGATCGCGCCGCCGCGCGAGAGGGCTGATTAGGGTGCCAGCGTGATCAGCGTGCTGGGGACCATGCAGGTCCACCGGGGGAGCACGACCGAGTCGGTGGACATCGGGTCGCCCCGCCACCGCGAGGTGCTCGCGGCGCTGGTCCTCGACGTGGGCCGTGTGGTGTCCGTCGACACGCTGCTGGACCGGGTGTGGGGCGAGGGTGCGCGCGGGGGGACGACGGCGAACCTGCACGCGGTGGTGTCCCGGCTGCGCTCGCGGCTGCGCGACGCCGGCACGGGGATCGAGATCGCGACGGTGCCGCCGGGCTACCGCCTGGACGTGCCGCCGCGCAGCGTGGACGCGGAGCGGTTCGAGGCCCTGGTCGAGGCCGCGCGCGCGGCGTGCGGGCGGGGCGAGCTGGACGCCGCGAGGCGCGACGTGGCGCAGGCCTTGGGGCTCTGGCGCGGCCCGGCGTACGCCGACGTGGGCCGGCCCTTCGCGGAGGCCGAGGCCGCGCGGCTGGACGGCCAGCGGGTGGCGGCGGTGGAGCTCGGCGCCGAGGTGGACCTGGCCCAGGGCCGGCACGACGAGGTGCTGCGCCGGCTGCCGACGCTGGTCGAGGAGCAGCCGCTGCGGGAGTCGCTGCGGCGGCTGCTGATGCTGGCGCTCTACCGCAGCGGCCGGCAGTCGGACGCGCTGGCGGTCTACGACGACGTGCGGGGCCGGCTGGCCGAGGAGCTCGGCCTCGACCCGGGGCCGCAGCTGCAGGAGCTGCACCAGGCGATCCTCACCCAGGACGAGGCCCTGCTGCCCGGCCCGGCCCCGGCGGCGCCGGTCACCGCCGCGCCGCCGGCGCCCGCGGTGAGCGCGGCGCGGTGGCGCTCGGACGTGGTCCCGCCCAGCAGCGCACTGCTGGGGCGCGAGCGCGACGTCGACTACGTGCGCTCGCTGCTGGAGAGCCCGACCCAGCGGCTGGTGACGCTGACCGGGCTGGGCGGGGTGGGCAAGACCCGGCTGGCGTACGCCGTCGCGCAGGCCGCGCAGGACGACTACCGCGACGGCGTGGTGCTGGTGTCGCTGGCGCCGGTCGGCGACCCGGGGTCGGTGCTGCCGGAGCTCGCGCGGGCGCTGGGCCTGGTGGGCGTGGAGGGCCAGGACGTGGCCGCGGCGCTGGTCGAGCACCTGCGGCCACGCCGGCTGCTGCTCGTGCTGGACAACCTCGAGCACCTGCTGCCGGCCGCGGCGCCGGTCGCGCGGCTGGTCGCGTCGTGCCCGGACCTGCGGGTGCTGGTGACCAGCCGCACGGCGCTGCGGGTGCGCAGCGAGGTGCAGTACCAGGTGCCCCCGCTCCCCGTGCCGGACCCCGAGGAGTCCGACGCCGAGGCGCTCGGGCGCTCGGCCGCGGTCTCGCTGTTCTTGGACCGGGCGGCCGCGACGTCGCCCGGCTTCGATCTCGACGCCCTGGCCCCGGAGGAGCGGGCCGCGGTCGGTGCGGTCTGCCGCCGGCTGGCCGGCCTGCCGCTGGCCATCGAGCTCGCCGCGGCGCGGGTCCGGCTGCTGCCGCCGACGATGATGCTCGCGCGGCTCCACGAGGTGCTCGCCGCGGGTGGCGCTCGGGACCTGCCGCCGCGCCAGCGCACGATGCGCTCGACCCTCGACTGGAGCCACGACCTGCTCTCGGCAGAGGAGCAGCGGCTGTTGCGGCGCCTGTCGGTGTTCGTCGGCGGCTCCACCCTCGACGCGGTCGAGGCGGTCGCGGAGGACGGCCCGGTGCTGGGCGTCCTCGAGGCGCTGGTCGAGCACTCACTGGTCCTGCCGGACGCCGAGCACCCCGAGGTGGCCCGGTTCCGGGTGCTCGAGCCGATCGTGCAGTACGCCGACGACCTGCTGGTCGGCCCCGAGCGGCTGGCCGCCCGCGCCGCGCACCGGCGCCACTTCCGCGCGCTGGCGGGGACCCTCGAGCCGGCGTACCGCGGCCCGGGCACGATGGCGGCGCTCGCGGTCACCGGGCGCGAGCACGCCAACCTGGTCGCCGCGGTCGAGAGCGGCCTGGCCGACGGCGACGCCGACGAGGCCGGGTGGCTGGCCTGGGACCTCTGGCTCTACTGGTGGCTCAGCGGCTCGCTGGTCGAGGGCCGCCGTCTCATCACCGCGGCCCTCGGGGCCGGGCTGTCCGACGAGGTGCGGGTGCGGCTGCTCGCGGCGCACGCCGCGATGGCCTTCGCGCAGGGCGACCTGGACCCCGCGCGGGAGTCCTGGGCGGCCGCGGAGCTCCTCGGCGAGCGCACGGGCGACACGGAGGGTCACGCCTACGGCGTGGCCGGGCGGGGCCTGGCCGCGCTCGCGTCGGGCGACCTCGCGAGCGCCGGCGCCGCCTTCGAGGAGTCCGCCCGGCTGTGCGAGGCCGCCGGTGCGGGACGGCAGTGGCTGTGGACGCTCACCCAGGTCTGGCACGGCACCGTGCTCCTGCTGCAGGGCGAGACCGGGCGCGCGGCCGAGCGGGTCGAGCGCGCGATGGGCGCGGCCCGCGAGCGCGCCGACCCGCTGGCGGTCTACGTCACGCTCTTCACCGCCGCCCAGGTCGCGCTCGCGGTCGACGACCCCGCCACGGCCCGCGAGCACCTCGAGGAGGGTGTGCGGCTCAGCCTGGAGACCGGGGACGCGGCCAACCTCGCCTACTTCCTGGAGAGCATGGGCCTGGTCGAGTCCCTGGCCGGCGACCACCGGCGGGTGGCGGTGCTGCACGGCGCCGCCGCGCGGCTGCGCGAGGCGGTGGGCGCCGACGTCTACGGCTACTACCAGCCCGACGAGGACCAGCTGCGCGAGGCGGTGGCCCGCTCGCGCGAGGCGCTCGGCGAGACCGAGCACGCCGCCGCCACCGAGGAGGGGCGCCGGCTGACGATGCCCGAGGCCGTCACGGTCGCCCTGCAGCGCCCCTAGCGGGCCCCCGCAAGCGGCTGTCAGGCAACGGCAGGCCCGTCGCAAGCGCTGCCGCCGACGCTGGGCGGCATGCACGAGATGACGCCTCCCTGGCTGCCCGACGGGTGGACCCACCCGGCCCGGGCGCAGCTGCCCACCGGCCACCACCTCCGACCCGTCCGCGCCAGTGACGTGGACCTCGACCTGCCCGCCGTCCTCGGCTCGCGCGAGCGGCTCTGGTCGATCTACGGCGCGGCCTGGGGCTGGCCGCCGGCCGACCTGTCGCACGAGCAGGACCGGACCGACCTGGCCCGGCACGAGGCCGAGACCGAGGCCCACGAGTCCTTCAACTACGCGCTGTTCGACGCCGCGGAGTCCGCCCTGCTCGGCTGCGTGTACGTCGACCCGCCCGAGCGCGTCGGCGCCGACGCCGAGATCTCCTGGTGGGTCGTCGACGCGCTCCTCGGCAGCGACGTCGAGCGCGCGCTCGACGACTTCGTGCCGCTGTGGATCGCCGCGCGCTGGCCGCTGCGGCGACCGCGGTACGTCGGGCGCGACGTCAGCTGGGCCGCGTGGCTCGCCCTGCCGGAGCTGGGCCGGTGAGCGCGCCCGTGCGCCACGTCCTGCGTGCCGTGCTCACCGCCGGGGCCGTCCTGCTCGGGCTGCTGGCGGCACCGCCGGCCGCCCACGCCGGCCAGGTCGGCGTGACCATCGGCGTCCAGGGCGCCGGGGCCGTGCGCATCGTCGAGGGCACCGTCGAGGACGGTGGCGCGACGACGTGCAGCTTCCTCGACAACACCGACCACCGGGTCCTGAACTGGTGCCCGCGGGTGCGCGACTCGGAGGCCTTCGAGGCCTGGGTCTGGCTCGAGGCGGCGCCGGTCGCCCACCCCGTCGGCGAGTGGGTGTTCGACCACTGGGAGGGCTGCGACGAGACCCGCGGCCGCAACGGCAGGATCCAGTGCGGCGTGCACTCCGACGCGTTCAGCAGCAGGGAGACCCGGCCGGTCGCGGTCTTCCGCGACATCCGGCCCCCCACGCTGTCGGCCCCGGCCGTGATCGCGTCCGCGACCACCCCCGGCGCGGTGACGGTGACCTTCGAGGTCGCCGGCGGCAACGCGCGGTGCCGGTTCGACGCCGCGGCGTACACCCCGTGCTCCTCACCGGTCACCGCCCGGCTCGCCGTCGGCGACCACCGGTTCTCGGCGTACGCCGAGGACGCCTCCGGCAACACCACCGACGAGCGCTGGGACGTGTTCAGCGTCGTGGACACCACCATCACCTCGGGTCCGCCGGCGCTGACGAGCAGCCCCGACGCGGAGTTCGGCTTCGCGGCGCTCGCCGGGAGCTCGTTCCTGTGCTCGACCGGCGGTGGCCCGTGGTCGGCGTGCGGCCAGGGCGCCACCGGGACGCACCGGCTCACCGGGCTGGCCGACGGGAGCCACACCTTCTCCGTCCAGGCGACCAAGGGCCGGTGGACCGACCCGCAGCCCGCGTCGTGGTCCTGGGTCGTCGACACCGTCGCCCCCGAGGCGCGCATCGCCTCGGCCGACACCTCGGGCACCGCCGCGCGGTTCGCGCTCGACGTGCCGTCCGACGCGACGCTGGTGGAGTGCCGGCTCACCGGCCCGGGAGGGGTCGCCGACTGGAGCCCGTGCCGCAGCCCGGTCCGCTTCGACGACCTGCCGGCCGGGCGGTACGTGCTCGAGGTGCGCGCGCACGACGCGGCCGGGAACGTGCAGGCCACCCCGGCCCGCCGTGAGTGGACGGTCGCCGGGTCGCCGGGCGGGACGACCGGGGGCACGACGGCGCCCGAGACCACCCTGACCGGCGGCCCCGCGGCCGGCTCGTGGTCCCTCGACCGGGCGCCGGTGTTCACCGTCGGGGCGTCCGGGGGTGCGACGTGCGCCTGCACGCTCGACGGCGTGGCGCGACCGTGCGCCGCCGGCGCCCTGCGCCTGGACGGGCTGACGGCCGGGACCCACGTGCTCGCGGTCGCCGCCACCGACGGCAGCGGTCACCGCGACGCCACCCCGGCGACTCGGACCTGGACCGTGCCCCGGTCGGCGGTCGAGCTGGGCCGGGCCCGGGGCTGGGCGCTGCGCACCTCCGCCTCGGCCTACGCCGGGTCCGTGCTCCAGGCCCGTCGCCGGCACGCCACCCTGACCGTCCCGGTCGTCGGCGCCCGGCGCCTGGCCCTGGTCGCCGCCGGCGGCCGCCGGCACGGCACGGTCAAGGTGTACGCCGGGTCGCGGCTGCTCGCCACGGTGCGTCTCGCGAACCGCCGGTCCACCACCCAGCGGGTCGTCGAGCTCCCGGAACTGGCCGCGGCGTACACCGGCGACGTCCGGGTCGTCGTGGCCACCCGGGGCCGGCTGGTGCGCATCGAGGGCCTGGGCGTGGCCACCTCCTGACGCCGGCGTCGATGAGAACCCGCCGCGCACGCGGTCAGACCGCACGTCCACCGGCGAGAGAGGCTGAGCCACATGAGCGGGACGAGCGGGACCACGGTGCTGGTGTCCGGTGCGAGCATCGCGGGGCCGGCGCTGGCGCACTGGCTGGTGCGGCACGGCGCCGAGGTGACCGTGGTCGAGGCGGCGCCGGGGCTGCGGCCGGGCGGCCAGGCGGTCGACGCCCGCGGGGTGGCCCGGGAGGTGATCGCGCGGATGGGGCTCGACGAGGCGGTCCGGGCGGTGCGCACACGGGCGCTCGGGGCGCTGACCGTGGACGCGGCGGGGGAGGTGGTCGAGACCCAGCGCGTCGAGGACGACGGCGGGGACGGCTACGTCGCGGAGATCGAGGTGCTGCGCGGCGACCTGGCGCAGGTCCTGCACGACGACACGCGCGACTCGGTGGAGTACCTCTTCGGCGACCGGATCGCCTCGCTCAGCCAGGACGCCGACGGGGTGGACGTGGAGTTCGCCAGCGGCACCCGGCGACGGTTCTCCCTCGTCGTCGGCGCCGACGGGCTGCACTCGTCGCTGCGCTCGATGGTCTTCGGGCCGCGCTCGCAGTACGTGCGGCACCTCGGGATGGCGCTGGCCTTCTTCACCGTGCCCAACGACTTCGGGGTGGACGGCTGGCTGGTCGACCACCAGGCCGACGGCCGGTGGGCGGGGCTGCGTCCGGTGCCCGACCCGACGCGCGCCATCGCCATGGTGTCGTTCCCCGCCCCGACGTTCGACGTGGACGTGCGCGACGTGGTGGCCCAGAAGCGGCTGGTGCGTGAGGCGATGGCCGGCTTCGGCTGGGAGACCGCGCGGATCCTCGAGCACGTCGACGCGGCCGAGGACTTCTACCTCGACCAGGTCGCGCAGGTCGTGCTGCCGCGGTGGTCGTCGGGGCGGGTCGGCCTGATCGGCGACGCCGCCTTCTGCGCCTCCCCGATGTCCGGCGGCGGCACCGGCATGGCGCTGGTGGGCGCCTACGTGTTGGCCGGCGAGCTCGCGGCCGCGGGGTGGGACCCGGAGGCCGGCTTCGCGGCGTACCAGGAGCGGATGCAGGACCACGTCGACGCCAACCAGGAGATCGGCCGCGCGCACGTCGACATGCTGCTCGCCCCGGCGCCGGACCCCGACGCCCCGCCGCCGCCCGAGCCGGACCTGGCGGCCTTCGGCGCCCTGATCGAGCGGGCCGTGGGCGGACCGGAGCTGCCCGACTACGCCTGACCCTCGCGCTACTGTGTCAGGCATGGTAGCGGCGGAGGCGACGGCGGGGCGGGCCTCGGACCTGCTGCGAGGGGTGCTCGACCTGTGCGTGCTGGCCCTGCTGCACGAGCGGCCGAGCCACACCTACGGCCTGGTCGAGCGGCTGCGGGAGGGCGGGTTCACCGACGTCGGGTACGGCGCGGTCTACCCGCTCACCACCCGGCTGCGGCGCCGGGGCCTGCTGGTCGAGGCGGAGGAGGCGAGCCCGACCGGACCGCCGCGCAAGGTGCTGTCGCTGACCGCGGCGGGCGAGGAGGCGCTCGCGTCCTGGCGGGCGCAGTGGGACCGGCACGTGGCGGTGACCGACGGCCTGCTGGTCGCGGCGCTGGGCGAGGCGGGCCCCCGTGGCTGACCGGGGCTGGCGGCCGCAGCTCACCGCGTGGGTGGACCGGGTCGACCTCGTCTGGGGCCGGATGGGGGTGCCCGCGGGGGAGCGGGCCGAGCTGCGCGCGCAGCTGGTCCGCGACCTCGCGCAGGCGGTGGCCGAGGGCGCGCCGCTCTCGGAGCTCCTCGACGTCGACCCGGCGCGGCTCGCGCAGGACGTCGTCTCGTCCCTGGGTCTCACCCCGGTCGCGCCGACCGCGCCGGCGCCCGCCCCGCCGGGGCGCGGGGCTGTGGCGCGGGTGGTCGTGGGCGGGCTGGTCGGGGTGGCGGTCGGCGGCCTGGTGAGCGTTCTGCCCGTGCTGGCCGCGATGGGGTGGGCGTTCCACCACGTGCCTCCGGGCAGCGCGCGGGAGTCGGCGGCGATCCTCGCGGCGTACGCCGTCGCGGGGCTCGTCACCGCGCTGGCCGGCGGGATCGGCGTGAGCGTGGCCTGTGACGACGTGCCCGCGCCGGCGCGGCCGCTGCGGCGCGGGACGCTGGGCCTGCTGGCGAGCGGCGCGGTGGCCACGGTGCTGGCGGTCGGGTACGCCGCGACGACCGGCTACAGCACGGCGCCGGGCGTGGTGCTGACCGAGGTCGTGCTCGTGGTGGGGGTGGTCGTGGCCGGGCTGGCCCTGGTCGGGCAGCGCGTGGTGCGAGCCGGGGGTTGACTCCCGTGGCTACGACTGTTAGCTTTTGGCTATGAACATTAGCCATGAGGAGGCAGCGGTGGTCGAGCACCTGGAGGTCGAGGGCGGGACCCTCGCCTACGAGCTGAGCGGGACGGGCCCGCTCGTGGTCCTGGCCCACGGGATGGGCAACGACCGGGCGGCCTACCGCTTCCTGGTCCCGCAGCTGGTGGCGGCGGGCTACCGGGTCGCGAACCTCGACGTGCGCGGCTGCGGGGAGTCGACGGCGACGTTCGCGTCGTACTCGCGGACCGACATCGCCGGCGACCTGGTGGCGCTGGTGCGGCACCTGGGCGGGCCGGCGGTGCTGGTCGGCCACTCGATCTCGGGTGGCGCGGTGACCATCGCGGCAGCCGAGGCCCCGGAGCTGGTGTCGGGCGTGGTCGAGCTGGCGCCGTTCACGCGCAAGCAGTCGTTCCGGCTCGGCGACCTGCGTTCGCGGACCTACCGCCAGGGCATGGGGCGGCTGGTCCGGACCGGGCTCTTCGGCAGCCGCAAGGCCTGGCGCTCCTACCTCGAGCTGGCCTTCCCGGGCCGGCGGCCGGCGGACTGGGACGCCGACCTCGCGCGCCTGGACGAGCAGCTGGGCGCCGGTGGCCGGATGCGGACCCTGCAGGCGATGGGGAGGTCGGCGCCGGCGGACGCGGGCGCGCGGCTGGGCGACGTGCGGTGCCCCGTGCTGGTCGTGGAGGGCTCGCGGGACCCGGACTGGGTCGACGCCCGGGCCGAGGGCGAGGCCGTCGTCGCGGCGCTGCCGGGCGGGCTCGGGCGGCTCGCGGTGGTGGAGGGCGCGGGCCACTACCCCCACACCCAGTTCCCGGACGAGACGGCGGCGCTGGTGGTCTCGTTCCTGCGGGAGCACGCGGGTGCCTAGGGCGGGGCTGGACCCCGACAAGGTCACGGCCGCCGCCGCGGCGCTGGCCGACGAGGTCGGGCTGCCGGGCGTGACCATGGGCGCGCTGGCCGAGCGCCTCTCGGTCAAGGCGCCGTCGCTCTACAAGCACGTGGCCGGCCAGGCCGAGCTCCAGCAGCGGATCGCGGTGCTCGCGGTCGTCGAGCTCGGCGACGAGCTGCGCGACGCGATCCAGGGCCGCTCGGGCCGGGACGCACTGACCGCGGCGGCCTCGGCGGTGCGCCGGTTCGTGGTCGAGCACCCGGGGCGCTACGCCGCGACCATCCGCATCACCGGCGACCCGCACGACGAGCCCCTGGCCGCGGCCGGTGCGCGGGTGCTGGAGTCGCTGGCCGCCGTGCTGGCGGCGTACGACCTGCAGCCGGGGGACACCGTGCACGCGCTGCGGATGCTGCGCTCGGTCTTCACCGGCTTCGCCACGCTGGAGGCCGCGGGCGGCTTCCAGCTGGACACCGACGTCGAGGAGAGCTTCGCCTGGCTGGTCGACTTCTGCGACCGCGGGCTGCGGGCCCGGTCAGGCCAGTGAGGCGCGGACCCGCTCCAGGCCGGTGGCCTGGTCGACGAGCGGGGCGTACCTGAGCTCGGCGACGGCCTTGTCGGTGCGCAGCGTGCAGTCCTGCCCGATGAACCACCGGGCCGGCACCGGCACCACGGCCTCGGCGGTGGCCGCGTCGAGGTCCACGATCTCCTCGGTGACGCCGTGCGCCGCGAACTGGGCCTCGAGGAAGTCGCGGAGCACGACGCGGTGGCGGTCGGTGACGAAGTAGGCCTCGCCGCCGCGGCCCCGGTGCCACCCCAGGACGAGCCCCTCGACGGCGTTGTCGACGTAGGTGACGTCGGTGGTGAACCGGCCGCCCTCGATCCACCCGAAGGCGCCCGCCCGGGCGGCGCCGGCCAGGTTCTCGATGAGCGAGCTCTCCGGCCCCCACACGAAGCGCGGGCGGACCGAGACGGTGCGGAAGCCGAGGGTGTCGGCCTCGAGGACCAGACGCTCGGCGTCGGCCTTGGCGGCGCAGTACGCCGCGGCGGAGTCCGGGCGCAGGGGTGCGGTCTCGTCCACCTCGACGAGCGGCTCGCCGGCGAGCAGCGCCGACTCGCTGCCGCAGTGGACGAAGACGGGCACACCCGCGGCCCGCGCCGCGCGGAGCGCCTGCTCGGTGCCGACGACGGTGACCAGCTGGTGCCGCTCCCGGTCGGCGTCGATGTCGGTCTCCGCGGCGAGGTGGAAGACGACCTCGTGTCCGGCCAGGGCGTCCTGCCAGGTGCCGGCGTCGGTGAGCTCGCCGAGGACCGGTGTCGCCCCGGCCGCGGCCAGCAGCGCGGCCGACTCCTCGCTGCGGACCAGGCCGCTCACCTCGTGGCCCTCGTCGACCAGTCGGCGCACCAGGCGCCGTCCGATGGAGCCCGATCCTCCGGTGACGAACACGCGTGACATCTCCTGCAACCTCCTGAGCCGGCTGGCGCGGCGCTGTGCCGCCCACCTCGGGAGAGCAACGCAGCCGGGACCGGACCTTCCCGTCCCGCCCTGCAGTGATCGGAGGGCAGACCTCGGCCGCGTGGAGGTCAGGCGGCCCTCAGCCCAGCTGCCTCCGCACCGCCCCCGGGACCCGGAGCCCGCGGCGACGCACGTCGGCCACGAACCGCGCCACCAGCGGATCGGGCTCGGCGAGGGTGACGGCGAGCAGGCGGCGCGTCCACCGGGGCTCGAACGGGCGGACCGCACCGGGGAAGCCGTCGGTGACGGCGCTGACCGGCGTCACGGCGACGCCGAGGCCGGCCGCGGCGAGCTGGGGGGCGGCCGCCGTCACCGCGGTGCGCACCACCGGTGTGGCGCGCACTCTGGCCCGGACGAGGTGCTCGTCGAGCCACCCGCGCAGGCTGTTCTCCGGTGCGAAGTGCACCAGGTCGAGGCCCTCGAGCTCCTCGAGCCGGACCGCCGCCCGCGCCGCCAGGGGGTGGTCGGCCGCCGCGGTCAGGACGACCTCCTCCTCGGCCACCTCCACGGCGTGCAGGCTCGCGGGAGCGGGGGCCGGCACCAGTGCGAGGTCGACCTCGCCGGCCTCCAGTGCGGTCACCGCGTCGTCCATGACCACGAGCTCGCGGAGCGCGACGCTCACGTCGGGGCGGCGGCGGTGCCAGTCCCGGATGGTCGGCGCGGCCAGGGCCACGGTCAGGCTCTGGGCCACCGCCAACCGCACCGTGCCGGCGGTGCCTTCGTCGACCGCCCGCGCGGCCCGCACCGACGAGGACGCCGCCTCGACCGCGGTGCGGGCGTGCGCCAGTGCGGCGCGCCCGGCCGGTGTCAGCACCACGCCCCGCGGGACCCGGCGCACCAGCGGGGTGCGCGCCTCACGCTCGAGCGTGGCGAGCTGGTGTGAGACCGCCGGCTGCGAGGAGTGCAGGTGCAGGGCCGCCTGCGTGATCGAGCCGCAGTCCGCCACGGCCACCAGGCACTCCAGGGCGCGCAGCGTCGGCACCGGCTCAACCTAGCGGGGCCACGACCTCGCCGGTCAGGCTGTCGACGAGCTGGGTGCCGGGCGGCGCGGAGCGCAGGGCGCGCACGGCGATCGCGCGCCGGTCGTAGGACGCGGGCTCGGCGTCGGGGTCGCCGGTGGTGAGCAGCCAGCGCCGCGGCGGGCGCGACTCGCGGAGCGCGCGACCGGGCTCGGGCTCCCGGTCGTCCGGCACGACGTACGGCCCGTGCAGCGCCTCGGCCAGGCGCTCGGCCCGCACCCGGCCGATGCCGGGGTGGGTGCGCAGGCCGTCGGGGGCGGCGTGGGCGATCGCCTCGACGCTGCCGTACGCCGCGAGGAGGGTCCGGGCCATCGGCGTGCTGACGCCGGGGACGACGGAGAGCATGGCCTCGGCCTGGGCCGAGGGGTGCCGCGGGCTGCGGCGGGGGCCCTCCGTGCGCAGGGTGGGGGCGGCGCGGCGGGCGCGCTTGGCCAGCCGGAGGATCCAGGCCGCGGTGTCCTCGGCGTCCAGGCTGTGCAGGACGGTGAAGCCGTCCTCCACGAGGCGGCACACGGCGCCCCGCCAGGCGTCCTCGGCGATGCCCCGGGGCTCGCCCTCGACGACGAGCACGGCCTGGACGAAGGCCGACTGCAGGCGCACGGCCTGCTCGAAGATGCGGCCGTCGCGGATGGACGCGCCCAGGTCGGTGGGTCCCTTGCGCTCCACCGCGAGGCCGGGGCCGAGGACGTAGTCGCCGACGGGCAGGTCGGTCAGCTCGACGTCGAGGCCGGCCGCGACCAGCGCCTCGGGGATGCCGCTGCCGCGCTCGCGGTGGTCCACGAGCACCGCACCCGCCTCGACCACGCGGGAGCGGTACCCAGGTGGGTCAGGGGCGCGGCGGCCGCTGCGACGAGAGGCCGCCGGTGGCCATGGCCCGGTAGAGCCGCATCTCGTCGCGGTAGCGGTA
Source organism: Nocardioides anomalus (assembly GCF_011046535.1). Classification (NCBI taxonomy): domain Bacteria; kingdom Bacillati; phylum Actinomycetota; class Actinomycetes; order Propionibacteriales; family Nocardioidaceae; genus Nocardioides; species Nocardioides anomalus. The sequence continues at coordinate 365,751 of NZ_CP049257.1, forward strand.
GGGCAGCGGCACCCCGGAGCCGGCCGCGGCGTCGGCGTACGCCTCCATCGCGTCGGCCAGGGCGGCGCAGCGGGAGGCCTGCTCCTGGTGGGGCACGGAGAGGGTGTTGGGGTCCCGGCCCGAGCGGACCTTCTCCCGGCAGCGCCGGACCTCCGTGAACAGGTGCGCCAGGAGGGCGTCGTCGCGTCCGGATCGTCGTGGTGTCGGCACTGCGCTCCTCCCGCCGTCGGTCCAGCGTCGGATCAGCGCTGGAGGAACGTGGCGAACCGGCGCGCGGCGGCGGGTGCGCTCCGCGGGGGAGCCCACCCGTCCGGCAGCGACAGTCGGAGCACGCGGTGCCAGGCGGATCCGAGCTGCTGCAGGAACGGCGCGGAGTGGTAGTCCAGCCCGTGGCGCCGCAGGATCGGCTCGACCTCGGCCGCGACCTCGGCGTAGCGGTTGCTGGGCAGGTCGGGGAACAGGTGGTGCTCGACCTGGTGCGACAGGTTCCCGGTCAGCAGGTGCAGCAACGGGCCGCCGCTGATGTTGGCCGAGCCGCGCGCCTGGCGCTCGTACCACTCACCGCGTGTCTCGTCGGGGTCCAGGCTCTCGGTCTCGAAGGTCTCGACGCCCTCGGGGAAGTGGCCGCACATGATGACCGAGTGCGACCACAGGTTGCGCACCAGGTTGGCCACCGCGGCGGCGGCCAGGGTCCGACGGACGTTGCGCCGCCCGGACAGCCCGGCCAGTGCGGGGAGCACGACGTAGTCCTTGGTCACCTGACGGCCGATCTTGCGCAGCGTCGCCCGCAGCCGGTCGCGCTGGCTGTCGTCGAGCTGGGCCTTGCCGGCCACGGCGCTGCCGAGGTCGGCGTCGTACATCGCGATGCCCCACTCGAAGACGCACGCGGTGAGGAAGTTGAGGGCGGGCTGGGCCAGGTGCCAGCGCTGCCACGGCTGGTCCTCGCAGACCCGCATGATCCCGTAGCCGAGGTCGTTGTCGTGGCCCACGATGTTGGTGAACTTGTGGTGGGTCTCGTTGTGCGCCCGCTTCCACTGCGCCGCGGGGGAGGCGTGGTCCCACTCCCAGGTCGTGGAGTGGATCTCCGGGTCACGCATCCAGTCCCACTGCCCGTGGAGGATGTTGTGCCCGATCTCCATGTTGTCCAGGACCTTGGCCAGGGCCAGGCCGCTCGTCCCGGCCAGCCAGCCGAGCCGTGAGCGCGAGCCGACGACCAGCACCGCCCGGCTGCCGAGCTCCAGGCACCGCTGCACCAGGATCAGCCGGCGGATGTACGCCGCATCGTCGGCACCCAGGCTGGCGACGACCCGGGCGCGCACCGCGTCCAGCTCGCGCTCGAGCGTGCGGGTGTCCAGCGCGGCGTCGACCTCGACGCCCGAGGCGGGGAGTGGGGTCAGGGTGTCCTGCGCCATGCGCACCTCCGGTCCGTCGGCTTCGGGAAGATCCCGGTGCCGGTTGCCGAAGACTTCCTGATGCCCTTCAACGTTGTCGAAACTAGCACGGCTGTCGAGGGCGGCCGCCGATCCCTTTTCTCGAGATCGGCGGCCTGCGCCGACGGCCGGGTAGCGCTCCCCAGGTTGGCGCTGGACCCAGGTATCCGTTCGCACCGCGCCCACACCCGAGGGGGGTCAGTGCTGGGGGAGCACCCGTGTGCGCACGAGCTCATCGGCCAGGTCGCGCACCTTGCGCTCGGTCTGCTGGGAGAGCCGGGCCAGGACGCCGAAGGCCAGGTCGGGGGCCAGGTCGTAGCGCTCCATGATGATGCCGGTGGCCTGGCCGATCACCGTGCGCGAGGCGATCGCGACCTCGAGCTGCTCGGCGTTGCGAGCCGCGGCGAGGGCCACGCTCACGTGCGCCGCCAGCGTCGACCCGTCCTCGAAGACGTGCTCCGGCGCGAACGCGGCGCCGCTCACCGAGTAGAGGTTCAGCACGCCGAGGTTCCCGCCGGTGGTGAACAGAGGCTGGCTCATCACGCTGCGCAACCCCAGCCCGCCGTGCGCGCGGTCCCCCCAGGCGGGCCAGCGGGGGTCGGTGGCCACCTCGTCGCTGACCACGGCGTCCCGGGTCTCGGCAGCCGTCAGGCACGGTCCCTCCTCGAGCTCGTGCTGGAGGGCGACCAGGGCCTCCAGTCGCTCGTCGCTGGCCGCCAGGACGCCGACACCACGAGCGCGCACCTCGGTCACGGCCGCGAAGTCGCACCCGGGGACCAGGTCGACGGCCAGGCCCACCGCGCGGACCATGGTGTCCTGCTGACCGTGCTGAGCCTGCAGCTCGCGCACGGCCGAGGCCACGCGCTGGGAGAAGCCGTCGACGCTCACCTGCGAAGCCTCACCCCCCGGGGCTCCCGGGACAAGGGTTCCACCCCGTCGGGTGGGCTGATCGGCCTCCTGCACGGGACGGGAACGGTTCGGTGAATGTCCTGCGGACCGCGGTCGGCGTCGACACACTGACCGCGTGGACGGGGATTCCGGCGACACGGGACGGGCGACGCCGTCCCCGTGGAGCCACCCCGTGCTGCGCGCCGCGGCCTGGGGGCTGGCGTTCTGCCTCGCCGGGGAGCTCGGCGTGCGCCTGTCCCTCCCCGACCGTCCGCTGTCCCTGGTGGCGCCGAGCGCCGGCGTGGCGGTGCTGTGGTTCTCGCTCAGCACCCGGCGGACCGTGCCCTACGACGTCGCGGTGCTCGCGGTCGTCGGGCCGGTGCTCTCCGCGCGGCTGGGGCTCCCCGACGCCCTCGTCGTCTTCGGCGTGCTCATCTCGCTGGCGCAGGTGGGGACCTTCGTGCTCCTCATGCGGCGCTGGCGTCGCGACCTGGTGCCGTTCGGCGGCACCCGGCGCGAGTGGGGCCTGGCCGACCTCGGTGCCTTCCTCGCGGCCGCCGTCCTGTCCGCCCTCGTCGTCGCGGCCCTGAGCACCGGGTCCCAGGCCCTGGCCGGCCTGCCGAGCGGCGACCTGGCGGCCTTCCTGGTCCGCTGGGGGCGGATCTCCTCGACCATCGTGGCCGTCGCCTCGCTCGGGCTGCTGGTGGCCGCGCGCGGGTGGGGACCGGGCGGGCGGTCGTGGGCGCGCCTCGAGCCCGCACGGACCGCGGAGGCGGTCGCGCTCGTGGCCACGACGGCGGCGCTCTACGCGGTGTGCTTCGGGTGGCGTGAGGACCTGCCGCTGAGCTTCGTCCTGCTCATCGGCACGGTGTGGGCCGGCATCCGGTTCTCGCCGGTGGCGGCCGCGGCCCACGGCCTGCTGACCGGCGCACTGGCCGTCGGCTTCACCCTCACCGGCCACGGCGTCTTCGCGAGCGCCATCGCTGACCCCGCTCAGCGCGCGGTGGTGGCCCAGCTCTTCGTGCTCATCACCTCCATGACCGGCCTGTCGCTGAGCATCGCGCGGGCTCAGCTCGCCCGCGCCGAGCGGCTGGCCGCGTCCCGGCTCCAGCTCATCGACCAGGTGCTGCGCGAGGTCGACGACGGCATCGTCGTGGTCCGCGCGGACGGCGAGGTGCTGGTCATGAATCCCGCGGGGCGCCGGCTGATGGGGCTGGCCGAGGACCTCGAGCACGTGGTGCCCGCGGAGACCTTCCTGCTCTACGAGGCCGACGGCTCACGGGTGACCACGGAGCGCGCGCCGTACCTCCGGGCGCTGCGCGGCGAGCGGGTGGCGGGCGAGGAGCTGGAGCTGCGCCGCGAGGACGGCAGCGTGCTGCGCTACCTGCGCACCGACGCCGAGCTGCTGCCGGCCCTGGACCCCGAGGCCGCGCCCCGGGTCCTGGTCACCTACCACGACGTGACCGCCGACCGCCTGCGTCAGGACGCGCTGGCCACCTTCGCCGGGCACGTCGCCCACGACCTGCGCAACCCGCTCGCGGTCGTCGAGGCGTGGAACGAGATCCTCGAGGAGTCCTTCCAGGCCGGTGAGGCGGTGAGCGCCGACGAGGGCGCGGCCATCACCCGGCGGATCGGCGGCGCGGCGGTGCGGATGCGCGACTTCATCCAGGCGCTGCTCGACTACACCATCGCCCGGGACCGCGAGCTCAAGCGCGAGCCGGTCGACCTGGTCGCCGTGGCCAGCGACGTGGCCGAGGCGCGCTCGCAGCCCGTCGCCGGCGCACCGGTCCCGGCCATCCGCATCGTCGGCGCCGGCTGTGCGCTGGCCGACGCCCAGCTGCTGCGCATGGTGCTGGACAACCTGGTGGCCAACGCCGTCAAGTACGTCGCGCCCGGCGTGCGGCCGGACGTGCTCGTCCTGGTGGAGCAGTCGCACGGGCAGGTCGAGATCCGGGTCACCGACAACGGCATCGGCATCCCGCCGGAGCACCGCGACCGGGTCTTCAGCGCCTTCCACCGGGTGGCCGTGCACGCGGCCGAGGGCTCCGGGCTGGGGCTCGGGATCTCGCAGCGCATCGTCGAGCGCCACGGCGGCTCGATCGCGGTCGAGGACAGCCGGGTCGGCACCGTCGTGCGGGTCACGCTGCCGCACGCCCTGCCCCGGCGCGCGCTGCCCGTGCACGTCTCCTACCCGACCGGCGCGGCGCCTCAGCCGGCCTGACCCCGCCCCGCCGCTGGCCTGCGCGGGTGGTGCGACGCGACGAGCCGGCGCTGGTGTCGGGCACACGGGGCGGCAACGTCGCGCTCGACCTGTTCGTCGTCGGCCAGCACCTCGGCGCGCTGCTCGAGGAGGCGCTCGCCGAAAGCGGGCTCTCGCCGGCGCAGTACGCCGTGTACAGCCAGGTCGCGGACGGCTCGACCTCGCCCAAGGCCCTGATCGAGGCGCTGGGCCTGCGCCCCGCGACCCTGAGCGGCTACCTCAACGCCATGGAGGCGCGCGGCGACCTCGAGCGCACCCGCGACCCCGCGGACCGGCGCGCGCACCGCCTGGCGCTGACCGAGCAGGGCGCCGCGCGCCACGCGGTCGCGCGGACCGCGTTCCGCCGCGCGCTGCGCGCTGTCGACCGGCGGCTGGCGCGCGACGGCTCGGTGGCGCAGGCCCGGGCCGAGCTGGCCCGCATCGACCGAGCGCTCCACCACGACTGAGGCAGATACTTCGAGTTCGTACTGATGTGCCGGCATGCGGAGCCAGGTGCGGGCAGCGGTCGTGGTCCTCGTCGCGGTGGCGGCGACGGGGTGCGGGTCGGGCTCCTCGAGCCGTCCGGCGGAGCCGGCACCGGCGCCCGGTGCCGCCACCGCGACCACGACCGGCGCCGCCTCGCCGTCCGCTGCCGCCTGGGCCACGCTGCCCGGCGCGCTCGGCCGGTGCGGCCCGCAGCCGCCGAGGGTCCAGGGCGCGTCGTACGAGCCGCTCACGCTCACCGACCCGGCGGTGGGCCGGATCCCGGCCGTCCGGCTCGGCACCGGGTCGACCGCGCTCGTCCTGCTCCACCAGACCGACGGCAACGGCCTCTGCGGGTGGCTGCCGTTCCTGCCGATCGCCGCCGCGGCCGGCTACACGACGCTGGCGGTCGACCTGTGCCGCTACGGCGAGGCGCGGTGCCGCAAGGTCGACGACGGCACGTTCACCGACGCCGACCAGGTGGACCCGGCCCGGCTGGCGGTGCGCTACGCACGCGAGCAGCTGGGCGCTCGCCGGGTCGTGGTCGTGGGCGCGTCGATGGGAGGCGCGGTCGCGCTCATGACCGGCGTCGCGGTCCCGGGCCTCGCCGGCGTCGTCGACCTCTCCGGTCCGGCGGACTGGCCGGGCCTGGGGACGGCCCGCGGCGGCCGGGCGCTGCCGGTGCCGGTCCTGGTCGCCATGGCCGACACCGAGGGCGCGGAGGCCGTGGCCGCGGCGCGCGCGGTGGCCGCGCACGCGCCGGCGGGCAGCGCGTTCCTCGCGGCGCCCACCAGCCACGGCTGGGACCTGGTCACCGGTCCGGAGGGCGAGGCCACGCCGCTGACCGGACCACTGCTGGCCTGGTTGGCCGAGCGCACCTCGGCGCGGTCGACGGGCTGACAAGATGGCGCCGTGACCCAGCCGCCCGAGCAGCAGCCCGAGCCGTCGCAGCAGCCCCCGCAGCCGCCGTACGGGACCCCGCAGCCGCCGCCCTACGGCGCGCCGCCGCCCTACGGCTACGCGATGCAGGCGGACCACCCCCAGGCCACGACCGTGCTGATCCTGGGGATCGTGAGCATCGTGGTGTGCGGCCTGGTCGGGCCGTTCGCCTGGGTGATGGGCAACCGGGTGGTCGGCGAGATCGACGCGAGCGGCGGTCAGTACGGCGGTCGCTCCAGCGCCAACGCCGGCCGCATCATCGGGATGATCGTGACGATCCTGCTGGGGCTCTCACTGCTGTTCGTGGTGGCGGTCGTCATCATCGCGGTGATCGGCGTCTCCACCAGCTCGCCCTGAGTCCCGCGGGCCGGCGGCTCAGCACGGCGTCCAGCTCGTCGCGGACCTCGCCCAGCGCGGGTCGGCTCGCGGGGTCGGCGGCCGCGCACGCCTCGAGCAGCGGCCCGAGCGGCCCGGGCCGGCCACGGGTGCACTCGCTCAGGGTTGCCCCGAGCCCCCAGACGTCCGTCGCGGCCGACACCACCAGGCCGGCGTGCTGCTCCGGTGCGGCGTACCCCTCGGTGCCGACGCCGCGCTCGAGCCGGCCCGGCCGGGTGGCCACGCCGAGGTCGATGAGGACGGCCCGGCCCTCCTGCACGACCACGTTGTCGGGCTTGAGGTCCAGGTGCAGCCAGCCGTGGGCGTGCAGGTAGGACAGCGCCGAGACCAGCTGGCGGCCGAGCACGGCGGTGTCGACGGGGCGGAGCGGCCGGTCGTCGAGGAGGGCGGCCAGGGTCGCGCCGGGCAGCGTCTCGGTGACGACCGCGACCCGGGGTGAGCGCACGACCTCGTAGCCGCGGACCAGGTGGGGGTGGCTCAGCGCGGTGAGCAGCGCACCCTCGGTGAGCACCGCCTCGCGCACGTGGGCGTCGTGCTCCCGGTCCTCGCGCAGCACCTTGACCACGGCCCGGCAGTCGCGCCCGGTCGAGGTCACGTCGTAGGTGTCCACCCGCCCGCCGCGCGCGAGCAGCGCCTCGACGACGTAGCCGGGGAGCAGCTCCTCGCCGGGAGGCACGACGCGCGGTTCGGCGCCGACCTGCGTCACCGGCCCGACCCCGCGGCCAGCGGCTGGGTGTCGAGCCCGGCGTCCTCGAGGTGGATCACCCGGTCGACGTGCTCCAGGGCGACCGGGTCGTGGGTGGCGACGATGACGGTCCGGCCGGCGCGGTGCCGCGCGATCGCGGTCATGAGCCGGCGCGAGGTGTCGGCGTCGAGGCCGGTGGTCGGCTCGTCCAGGAAGAGCACCGGGGCGTCGCGCAGCAGGGCCCGGGCCACGGCGACGCGCTGGCGCTGGCCGCCGGACAGCGAGCGGCCGCGCTGCCCGACGCGGGTGTCGTAGCCCTGGGGGAGGGCCCGGACGAAGCCGTCGGCGTCGGCGCGGCGGGCCGCCTCGAGGACCTCGAGGCGACCGGCGCCGGGGCGGCCGAAGGCGATGTTGGCGGCGATGGTGTCGTCAAGCAGCGCGGTCTCCTGCGGCACCAGCGTGACGGCGTCGCGGACCGAGCGCGCGGTGAGGTCGCGCAGGTCCTGGCCGTCGAGGCGCACCACGCCGGCCGTGGGCTCGACGTGCTTGGTCAGCAGCCGGGCGACCGTGGACTTGCCGGCCCCGCTGGGGCCGACGAGGGCGACCAGCTCGCCGGGCTCGACCCGGAGCGTGGCGCCGTGCAGGGCGTCGCGGGCGGCCCCGGTGTAGCGCACCCGTACGCCCTCGAGGGTGACCGCGCCGCGCACGCCGGTGAGGTCGCGGGCGCCGGGCGCGTCCTGGGGGAGCGGCTCGTCGAGCAGCTCGACCATCCGCTCCACGCCGGCGGTCGCGGAGTGCAGGGCCGGCAGCAGGTTGCCCAGGGTGCGCAGCGGCGCGTAGCACTGCACGAGCAGGGCCAGGAAGGCCATCAGCCCGCCGAGGGTGAGCCGGTCGGTGGCCAGCGCCCAGGTGCCCAGCGCGATGACGGCGAGCGTGCCGAGCAGCTCGGCCAGGTCGGCCAGGGGCAGGAAGACCGCGCGGATCCGGGCGCCCACGAGCTCGGCGCGGGCGATCGCGACGTTCTGCCGGTGGTAGTCGGCGATCGCGTCGGCCTCGCGGTTGCAGGTCTGGACGAGGGTGGCGTTGGCCAGCCGCTCCTCGGTGATCGCGCTCAGCGAGCCGGCGCGGCGGCGACGCTCGCGGGAGACGTCCTTGACCAGCCGCGAGAAGTACGTGGCCACCCACCACAGCAGCGGCGCCGCGATCAGGCTGGCCAGGGCCAGCTGCCACTGCAGCCAGAACAGCGCGCCGGCGTACACCGCCAGCCGCAGCACCGCACCGGTCCCGGTGGCCAGGTTGCCGATCATGAACGACTCGACCGCGGCGGTGTCCGAGGTGAGCCGCGACATGGTGTCGCCGAGCCGGCTGCGGTCCTGGACGTGGCTCGGGTGGCCGAGCACGTGGCCGAACACCTGGGTCCGCAGCCCCACGAGGAAGCGCTGCGAGACCCAGGTGGAGAGGTAGTCGTCGAGCCCGGAGCTGACCGCGCTGAGCAGGCTCAGGCCGACGTAGAGCCCGGCGATCCAGGGCAGCGGGCCGAGCGTGGCCGGCACCAGGACGTCGTCGACCAGCCGCTGGAAGAGCAGCACCTCGAGGACCGCGATCACCGGCGCCGCGGCCAGCAGGACCACGAGCAGCAGCAGCCAGCCCCGCAGCGGCCGGACGTCGGGCCAGAAGCGGCGGGCGACCTCCCGCACCGTCATCGGGGGCGCCTCGCCGACGATCGGCGCGGTGTCCCGCTCGGGGCGCAGCAGCGCCAGGACGCGACGGGGGCGGGCCTGCAGGCCCGCCCCCTCGGTGGTGACCACGATCGACAGGGCCTCTGCGGATCCGGTCAGCCGTGGGTGCGCGTGCGGGTGCGCGTGCCGGTCCCGGTGTGGGTGCCGGTGCTGGTGTGGCCGCGACCCCGACCGCGACCGCGGCCGCGACGGCCGGTGACGCGAGCGGGCTGGAGGGCCTTGAGCAGGTGCGAGCGGGCCATGGTGTGTCTCCTTGTCCGGTGGTGTTCTCTGACGCCCCGAACGCTGCCCGGCCACCGTGAGCCGACCGTGAGGTGCGCGTGAGAGCGTCCTCACCCGCGTCGCGGACCCACGATTGCGGTCGTCGGGCGCGCTCTTGGGACGATGAGCGGATGGACGAGCGCGTGGCCCCCGCCCGCCCGCACCACAAGCTGACCGCCGACGGGCGACGGGTGCGGGAGGTGTTGAGCTACTCCCGGCGCGGCAACCGGTTCACCCCGCAGCAGGCCGCGGCGTGGGCGGCGCACCACGAGGCGTGGGTGATCCCCGACGAGGCCGTGGACGAGCCCGGCTTCTCGCTGGCCGACTGGTTCGGCCGCGAGGCGCCGCTGATCGTGGAGATCGGCTCGGGCGTGGGCGAGGCGACGGCCGCGCTGGCCGCCGCGCGCCCGGCGTACGACGTGCTCGCGCTGGAGGTCTGGCGCCCCGGGGTCGCCGACACCCTGTGGCGGGTGGCCGAGGCCGGCGCGTCCAACGTGCGCCTGGTCGGCGTCGACGCGGTGTGGACACTCGAGCAGCTCATCGGCGCGGGCGCGCTGACCGAGCTGTGGACGTTCTTCCCCGACCCGTGGCCCAAGCAGCGCCACCACAAGCGGCGGCTGGTCGACGCGGCGTTCGCGCGGCTGGCCGTGAGCCGGCTCGCGCCCGGCGCCACGTGGCGCCTGGCCACCGACTGGGGCGACTACGCCACCCAGATGCAGAAGGTGCTCGACGCGGAGCCGGCGCTCGAGGGCGGCGTGGTCGAGCGGTGGGCCGACCGGCCGGTCACGCGGTTCGAGCGCAAGGGCCTCGAGGCCGGCCGGGCCATCGTCGACCTGGCCTACCGCCGGGTCTGATCACCCTCCGAGGAGCGCGAGCTCCTCGTCGACGTAGGGGTCCTCCTCGCCGGCCGCCTCGAGCTCGGCCTTCAGCGCGGTCTGCACGGCGCGCGCCTCGTCGGTGCGGCCCAGGTTGCGCAGCGCCCAGCCCACCATCCAGCGCGCGACGCGCGTCGGGCCGGCCTCGCCCTGCTGCCGGCGTACGGCGAGGGCCCGCTCGAACGTCGCCAGCGCCGCGTCCCAGTCGCCCGCGTCGGCGTGCACCATGCCGAGGTTGTTGAGCAGCGACGCCTCCCACCTTCGAGCGGCCGGGTCCTGCGCGGAGCGCGCGACGGCCAGCGCCTGCTCGGTGAGCGCTCCCTGCTCGGCCGCGGGCGCGACGAGCGCGACCATGTGCAGGGCGTCGACGTGGAGCGCCTCGAGGCCCGCCTCCGCCGCGGCGCGGGCGGCCGCCTCCAGGTGCGGCCTCGCGTCGTCGGGTGAGCCGGCCGAGCGCAGCAGCCGCCCGCGCTCGAGCTCGCTGCGCACCGCGACCTCGTCGTCGCGGACCGTGAGGTGGTCGAGCACGGCGTGCCCCTCGGCGTAGCGCTCCTGGAGGCCGAGCGCCCGCGCGAGCTGGGTGAGCAGGACCAGGCGCTCGGCGCCCTCCGCCTCCTCCGCGGCCGCCCGGAAGCGGGCCTCGGAGCCGGCGGGGTCCCCGAAGTCCCAGAGCGCGGCCACGTCGGTCATGGGCCCATCGTGCCGGAATACGCTCGCGTCGTGACCGCCGTCGTCGAGCGGCCCCCGGGCACCCGGCGGCTGCACCGCGCGTGGCTGGTCGCCCTGGTCACGCTCGGGGCCCTGATCGCCGCGGCCGGCTTCCGCTCCAGCACGGGCGCGCTGCTCGAGCCGCTCGAGGAGGACTTCGGCTGGTCGCGGGCCACGACCAGCGGCGCGGTCAGCCTCAACCTGGTCGTCTACGGCCTCACCGCGCCGTTCGCGGCCGCGCTGATGGAGCGCTTCGGCGTGCGCCGGGTCGTGGGCTGGTCGCTGGTCCTGGTCGCGGCCGGATCCGGGCTCACCCTGGTGATGACGCAGGCCTGGCAGCTGTGGCTGCTGTGGGGCTTCGCGGTCGGGATCGGCACCGGCGCCCTGGCCCTGGTCTTCGGCGCGGTGGTGGCCAACCGCTGGTTCGTGTCCCACCGCGGCGTGGTCGTCGGCGTCTTCTCCGCGGCCAGCTCGACCGGTCAGCTGGTCTTCCTGCCGACCATCGCGCACCTGGCCGACGGTCCCGGCTGGCGCTACGCCGCGGGGCTGGTCGCCGCCTTCGCCCTCCTGCTCGCGCCCCTCGTGGCCTGGGTGGTCCGCGACCAGCCGGCCGACGTCGGCACCACGCCCTACGGCGCGCCCGCGGACTGGACGCCACCCCCGCCCGTCACCGCCTCGGCCAGCGCCGCCCGGCTGGCCGTGCGGACGCTGCGCGAGGCCGCGCGCTCGCGGGTGTTCTGGATCCTCTTCGCGACGTTCTGGATCTGCGGCTGGTCCACCAACGGGCTCATCGGCACCCACTTCATCCCCGCCGCCCACGACCACGGCATGCCCGAGACCACCAGCGCCTCGCTGCTCGCGCTCATCGGCGTCTTCGACATCGTCGGCACCATCGCCAGCGGCTGGCTCACCGACCGGGTGGACAGCCGCTACCTGCTCTTCGGCTACTACTTCTTCCGCGGCCTCTCGCTGCTCGTCGTCCACGCGCTGCTCGGCCCCACCGTCGAGCCCAGCCTGTTCGTCTTCGTGGTCTTCTACGGCCTGGACTGGGTCGCCACCGTCCCGCCCACCGTGGCGCTGTGCCGCCAGCACTTCGGCGCAGAGAAGGCGGGTGTGGTCTTCGGCTGGGTCTTCGCCAGCCACATGGTCGGCGCCGGCGTCGCCGCGGCGTACGCCGGCTGGATCCGCCAGGGGCTCGGCGACTACCTCGTCGCCTGGCTCACGGCCGGCGGGCTCTGCCTGGTCGCCGCCGGATTGTGCCTCACGCTGCCGCGGCACTCTCAACCTTCTGAGGCCCCGGCTCGTCCTTCCTCTCCGTGACCGACCCGAGCGAGCTCAGCTTCGCGGAGTTCATGGCCGCACGCTGGGCGCCGCTCTACCGCACGGCGTACCTGCTGAGCGGCGACCCGCACGACGCGGAGGAGCTGCTGCAGGGCGCCCTGGCCAAGACCTGTGTGAGGTGGGCGGCGGTCCGCGACAAGGGCGCGGCCGACGCCTACGTCCGCCGGGCGATGGTGCGCGCCCTGGCCAGCCGCTGGCGCCGGCCCTGGCGCGAGCTCGCGACCGACGAGCTGCCCGACCCGGGTCACGCCGGCGGTCTCGACGTGCGCGCCGACCACCTCGCGCTGTGGGCCGAGATCCGCCGGCTGCCGCCGCGGATGCGGGCCACGCTCGTGCTGCGCTACCTCGAGGACCTGACCGAGGAGGCGACCGCCCGCGAGCTCGGCGTCTCCGTCGGCTCGATCAAGAGCCAGACCCACCACGCCCTCAAGCGGCTGCGCGCCGCCCTCCCCGACCTGGAGCTGAGCCGATGACGCCCACCGACCTGCGTGAGGTGCTGACCTCCGTCCGCGACGCCGTCGACGTCCCGCCCACGCACCCGCTCGGTGTCGAGCGCCGGGCCCGCGCGGTGCGGAGGCGGGCGCGCGCCGGGGGCACCGTCGCGGTGGCCGCCGCGGTGGCCGCGGTCGCCTTCGGTGTCTCCGTCCTGCCCGGGGCGCCGGACACCCCCACCTCCGCGGCACCGGACCCGCAAGCGGGCGTCCCCGTCGTGCTCGACGGCGAGCTGGCGCTGCTCGACGCCGAGGGGGGACGTCGAGCCGACCGGGCTGCTGCTCCAGCGCGTGCTGGGCCGCGGGTCGCACGGCGTCGTGGGCATCGGCCCGGATCGCGACCTCGTCGTCGCCCAGCTCACCGCGGACGGCCTGGGGGACGTCCGCGCGCTCAGCACGGGGCCGGTGCGGAGCGCGGCGATGTCGCTCGACGGCACCGTGGTGGCCTGGGTCGACCAGGACCGCGGCTACCACGAGCACGGCACCACGGACGGCGCGTGGAGCTGGGAGGCGGCCAGTCAGGGTGGCTTCGTCGGGACCCTGCTCGCCGTCGACGGCGGGGACCAGGTGGTCCGCCGCGACGGGCGCGTGGTGCTGGAGCGGCCCCGGTCCGGGCACGCGCCGTCCCTGCTGGCGCCGGTCACCGCAGAGGCACGCGGGCAGCTGGCCGGCGGCGTGGCCGCGGTCGCCGGCCCGGACCACGTCGCGCTGTACGCACCGGACTCGGACGTCTGGCCGCGCCAGGTCCCGGCGCGGGCGGGCGCCCTCTCGCCCACGGGCGCGCAGTGGGCGGGGGGCGACACGGTCGTCGCCACCTCGACCGGGGCCGCCGAGGTGCTGGACGGTGACCTGGGCGGGGTCCCGGTCGCCGCCTGGTGGTCCTCGGCTCAGGACTACTGGGCGCTGACCGCGGTCGGCGGCGCGAGGTCGCTGTGGAGCTGCTCGCTCATCGACCACGCGTGCGTGCAGCGCTACGTCGACCGGACCGGCACCCTGGCGCTGCCGGGCTAGGGCCGGGCCGTCAGCCGGCGACGCAGCTCGGCCTCGCGGTGCAGGCGGGCCTGGTCACGCTCGCGGCGCGAGGCGATGACGGCGGCGAGGTAGGCCTCGGGCGGGGTGCCGGGCGGCGGCGCGGGTGCGACGTACTGGCTGACCTGGTCGGCCAGCCGGGTGCCGATGGTGGCGCGGGAGTGGGGGTCGAGGGTCGGCAGGCGCGCGAGGAACTGGCGCACGGCGAGCGCCAGCCCGGTCGGCAACGTGGCCATGTCGGCCTGGCGGGCCCAGGAGGCGAGGGGCGGCGGCATGAGGGTGGGCGGGTTGAGGCGCAGGCGCACCCGGTCGCGCACGACGTAGGTGCCGGCGGCGTAGTCGCCGAGGCGCTTGCCGCGCGAGCTGATGAGCGCGGAGAAGAACGCCGGGACACCGGTGAAGACGTAGATCTCCGGGATGGCGATGAGCGCGCGGACGAAGGCGTGCTGGAAGGTGATCGGCCCGGCGTCGTCGCGCACGGTGCGCAGACCGCAGGCCAGCTTGCCGAGCGACTTCCCGCGGGTCAGCGTCTCGAGGGTCGCGGGGTAGACCAGGAAGACGGTGATCATCGTGGTCACGAACGCCGCCCAGACCAGGGCCTCGTCGGCCTGGAGCGCGGCGACCACGAACACGAAGATCGCGGCCACGAACAGGATCATCGTGACCACGGCGTCGATGAGCCCCGAGACGATCCGGCTGCCCAGACTGGCCGGGGGCAGGTCGAGGGCGACGGCCTCGCCGGTGACCAGGTCGTCGGTGGTGACGGTGGCGAACTCGGGGGTGCTCATGCGGTGCTCATGCCTGGGTCGCGACCCGGTCCTCGAGGTAGCGCGCGTCCACGTCGCCGGTGACGCCGCGGTGGTGGGCCTGGCGACCGAGCACGAAGACGTAGGCGAAGAAGGCCAGCTCGGCGGTGACGCCGATGCCGACCCGCGCCCACGTGGGCAGCCCGGACGGCGTCACGAACGCCTCGATCACGCCGCTGACCGCGAGCAGGCAGGCCAGGCCGAGCGCGACCGTCCCCGCCGTCCGGCCCTCGCGGGCGATGGACTGGGTGCGCGTCAGCTCGCCGGGCTCGATCCACGACCAGAACAGCCGCAGGCCGACGCCGCCGGCGACGAACACGCAGGTCAGCTCGAGCAGCCCGTGCGGGAGGATCAGGCCCCAGAACAGCTGGCCGCGGTCGGCGTGGGTCATCAGCGAGGCGAGCACAGCGAGGTTCTCGATGTTGCCGTAGAGCAGGTAGATCACCGGCAGCCCGAGGATCCCGAACGCGATGCACAGCGCGCTGACCCACGAGTTGTTGATCCAGACCTGCAGCGCGAAGTGCGAGGCGGCGTACTCCGAGTAGTAGCCCTCGATGTCGTTGTTGACCAGCTGGTCGATCTCCTGCTGGCTGAGCAGGCTCTGCTCGACGTTCGGGTGGTCGATCAGCCAGAGCAGGAGCACTCCGGTGACCACGACGTTGCCGGCCAGGCAGCCCAGCCACCAGCGGCGCAGGCGGTAGAGGGCGGCCGGGAAGCGCTCGGTGAAGAACGCCTGGAAGCCCCGCCACGAGCTGACCCGCGTGCCGACGGCCTTGTTGCGGGCCTTGGCCAGCAGGCTGGAGAGGTGCGCGACCAGCGAGGGGTCCGGCGCGGACGTGCGCACGACCGAGAGCTGGGTGGCCACCTGCTGGTAGAGCCCGACGAGCTCGTCGCTCTCGGCGCCACTCAGCTTGCCGCGGTGCAGCAGCTGCTCGAGGCGCTGCCACTCCTGGGCGTGGGCCAGCACGTAGGCGTCGAGGTCCACGCCGACAGCCTAAGTCGGCCCGCGACACGCCGTACGCTGTCCTCGTGAACACACTACTGCGCGTCGCGCAGTAGTGTGCGCTGCGTGGACACGACCCAACTGCTCAAGGGCGTCCTCGACGTGGCCGTGCTGGCCGTGGTCGAGGACGAGGACGGCTACGGCTACGACGTGCTGCGCCGGCTCCGGGCCGGCGGGCTGAGCGAGGTGGGCGACGCGTCGGTCTACGGCACCCTGCGCCGGCTCTACGCCGCCGGCGCCCTCACGTCGTACGTCGTGCCGTCCGACGAGGGCCCGCACCGCAAGTACTACGGCATCACCCCGGCCGGCCGGGCCCAGCTGGCCGGCCAGACCGAGGACTGGGAGCGCTTCGCGCAGACCGTGAGCGCCCTGCTCTCCGACACCCGCACCGTGACCCGCCCGAGCAGCACCCCCGAGCCGCAGCCCGAGAACCAGCACCAGGGAGCCTCCGCGTGAACCCCACCACCGCCGTCCACCCCGAGGTCGCCGCGTTCCTCGACCGCGTGCGCCGCGAGCTGCTCGACCTCGACGAGGAGCAGCGCGAAGAGCTCCTCGACGGCCTCGAGGCCGACCTGTCCGAGCAGCGCGCCGCGGGCGACCCGCTGCCCGACCCCACGGCGTACGCCGCCGAGCTGCGCGCCGCCGCCGGCCTCGGCGCTGCGCGCGCGCCGCGGCTGCGGCTGCGCCGGCCCGCCCGGTCGGTGGCCGACGTGCTGGACGAGGCCCGGGACGAGTGGACGTCGTGGACCACGCGCCACGAGGCGACGCGGACCGCGTGGACGCTCGTCGAGGCGCTGCGCCCGGCGTGGTGGGTGCTGCGGGCGTGGGTGGCGGCGACGCTGCTCGACCAGCTGGCCGGGCCGTGGGAGCGCGTGACGCTGTGGCCCACCCTCGGCGTACCCCTGCTCGGGCCGGTGGTGCTCCTGGCCGCCGTCGTGATCAGCGTGCTCATCGGGCTGGGCCGGCTGTGGCCCGGGTCGGGGCCGGAGCGCTCGACCGCCGCGCGGCTGGTCCTGGTCGGGCTCAACGTCGTCGCCGTGCTCCTCCCGCTGACCTTCACCCTCCCGACCGGTCACCAGGACCACACCGTCTACGCCTCGCCGCTGCACCCGGCCAAGGCGCCCGACGTGCTGCGCCACGGCCGCGAGGTGGTGCGCAACATCTACGCCTACGACGCCCAGGGCCAGCCGCTGCAGGGCGTGCAGCTGTTCGACCAGGAGGGCCGGCCGGTCGCGGTCTCGCCGCGCTCGTCGATGGGTCGCGGCCAGCAGCGCGAGGTCACCTGCCCCTGGCTGAACGGCACCACGCAGCTCTACAACGTCTTCCCCCTGCCGCAGCGCACCCAGAAGCGCGGGACCTGCCTGCGCGACCTGGGCCAGGTCGGGGAGCCCGGCTTCCGGCCGGTGCCGCTGGCCTCGGTCCCGCCGGTGAGCCCGGTCAGCCCCTGACACCAGTTCCGGCAAAGCCGGGCGCGGGGGGCGGGCGGACCGGGAAAATACCCCCGTGAGCATGTCGGCCACCGTCGACGTGTCCGACTCGCTGGACGAGGCGCGGACCCGCCTGGTGCGATCAGCCCGGGCCCTGAACGGGGCGTGGGCGGCCGCGGTGTGCCTCATGGCGTTCCTCGTGGTGGCCAGCCTGCTGCTCCTGCTGGTCGCCATCACCATCCGCCCGGTGTACGTCGTGATCTGGTCGGTCCTGCTCGCGGCGACCGGCTACAACGTGACGCGGTTCTGGCCGCGGCGGGTCGTGCGGCCGGGCCACGTGCTCGGCCGGCGGGACCGGGACGCGCTGCGCGGGGTGCTCGACCCCGAGCGCACGGTGGCGTTTCCTGAGGTCGTCCGCCTGGTGGCGCAGCCCGAGCTCGAGGTCACCGAGGGCGAGCTGGTGGTGGGGATGCCGCTGCTGGCCTGCCTGCAGCAGGGCGAGCTGAGCCAGCTGCTGCGCGTCGCGGTGGCGCAGGCCGAGGTCGAGGACCACCGCTCGGTGCGGTGGGCGCTGCGCGTGGCGCACGGCCAGATCGGGCGCCCGCTCGTCGGCCGCCGCCCGCGCCCGTCGTGGTTCAGCGCGTGGTTCACCGAGACCGTGAGCTCCCAGGCCGCGGCCCTCGAGGGCGACCTGGGCAACTGGGCGGGGGCGTGCGAGCGGGCCCTGGTGGCGCGGTCCCAGGCGGCCTCCGACGCCCGCGACGCGCGCGACGAGGTCGCCGACGCCTGGCTGCTGCTGCGCACGGAGTGGCTCGCGCCGGCCTACGAGCGCGGGCGGCGGCACGTGGCGCCGTTCACCGGGCTGCGGCACTTCGTCGAGGGCGCCGACCGGGCCGGGTGGCTGGCCCGGCCGCGGCCGTGGTGGCCGCCGACCGGCGTCCTGGCCGACCTGGTGGCCGGCCACGAGGAGCGGGTCGCGCTCGACCTGGACCGGCGCGGGGCGGGGCTCGAGCCGCTCACCTGGGACCAGCACCCGGCCGAGGTCAGCGTGCCGCAGTGGCGGGCGCTGGTCTCGCGGGTCCTCGACACCGCCCGGCGCTCGTCGTACGACCCGGCGGTGACGCTCGACTCGGTCCTGCGGCTGGTCGAGCAGGAGGGCCGCGCCCACGCGGAGAAGACCGTCACCCGCGTCCTGACCGCGGCCATCAGCGTGGCGGCGGTGGACTCGCGGCACTTCGTGCCCACCTGGAGCTGGCCGGACGGGACGCGGCTCGACGCGGAGGCCGACGGCTGGACGCTGCCGGTCGAGACGATCGTCGCCGAGGTGCTGACCATGGTGCGCAGCGGCGGCGGCGTCGAGCGGGCGTACGCCGAGCTGCGCGAGGCCCTCGAGCGGCTCGGCGTCGACGTCCACGAGCCGCTGTGGCTCGACGACGACCGGGCGCCGCGGCCCCAGCGACCGGTCGGCTCGTTCCTGGCCCGCCAGGGGCTCGCCGCCCGGATGGTGGTGCTCACCGACCGCACCCTGCACGTCTTCCGCGACTCCCACGGCCCCCGGCTGCTCCAGCCGCGCGGTCCGCGCGACGCCACCGTGGAGATGCGCAAGCGGATGCTGACCGTCTGGCAGGGCGACACCACCGACCAGGTCCTGACCGTGGACGTCGCCGACGTGCGGCGGGCCCGGCTCGGCCCGGCCGCGGGCGGGCTGTGGTGGCGGCTCAGCCTCGACACCGACGGCGGCACCGTCGTGCTGCGCGGTCGCGGTGACGGCCAGGAGGTCGAGGCCGAGGTCGGCGCGTGGCTGGGCCGCTCGGTCCAGCGGTCCTGGGTCGACACCGCGCCCGGCGTCCGCGGCCTGCGCCACGTCCTCGGGCTCGGGGGCGCCCTGGTGGGCCGCGACCGCGCCCGCACCGACTAGGGCGTGTTGATCAAGGCATCCACGCTGAGTTGATCGACCCGCCCTAGAGCGCGACCGCCACCAGCGCCGCCGCGAGGGCCGCGACCGCGAGCCCGGTGCGCACCCGGTCCACCCGCAGCAGCCGCGCCACGAGGGCGTCGTCGCGCTTGACCAGCCGCCGGTGCAGCGGCGCCGCGAAGGCCGCCGTCACCAGCACGGTCGCCGCGGCCAGCACCACCGCGACGACCGCCCACGCGGTCCGGTCGACCAGCAGCCACCACACCGCGGTCGCGGCCAGCGCGACGTACACCACGCCGACCAGCGGCGCGATGGCCCGGCTGTGCCGGTCGTGCGCCTGGCGCCAGTGCGCGGCCCGGACGTGGGAGAGGGTCGGGTACACCACGGTGCTCACCGTCGCCTGGAAGCCGGCGTGCACCCCTGCCGCGGCGACGAACGCCGCGCCTGCGAGCTCCTTCACGAGTCCAGACGATAGGGGTACTGCGGGTCATGAAGCTGTACGCCGACCTGCCGGGCCGCCGCGAGCTCCAGCTCCTGGGCGACCTCGGTCTCGCCGTCTGGGTCGTGGTCTGGATCTACCTGGCCGCCAAGACCCACGACGCGGTGATGGCCCTGGCCGCGCCAGGACGCAAGCTCGACGAGGCCGGGACCTCGATGGCGAGCCGGCTGCGCGACGCCGGCTCGACGGTGGGTGGCATCCCGTACGTCGGCGACGACGCCAGCCGCCCCTTCGACGGCGCCGGCTCGTCGGCCGACCAGATGGCCGCCGCCGGCCGCTCGCAGGTCGCGGCGGTCGAGACCATGGCCTTCTGGATCACGCTCGCCGTCGCGCTCGTGCCGATCCTGCTGGCGCTGGCCTTCTACCTGCCGCCGCGGATCCGGTTCGTGCGCAACGCGACCGCCGGCCAACGGTTCCTGGACTCCGCGGCCGACCTCGACCTGTTCGCGCTGCGGGCCATGGCCCACCAGCCTTTGCACGTGCTGGCCGGCGTCAGCGACGACCCGGCCGCGGCCTGGCGCCGCCAGGACCCCGACGTGGTCCGCCGCCTCGCCGCGCTCGAGCTCAAGGCGGCCGGGCTCGCGCCGCCGCCCGGCGCCTAGAGGAGCCCGTTGGCCTTGAGGGCCAGGTAGTGGTCGGCCAGCGCCGGCGGCAGCCGCTCGGCGTCGGCGTCCACCACGTCGAGCCCGACGGCGCGCAGCAGCTCGGCCGTGCGGCGGCGCTGGACCATGGCCTGCTCGGCCGCCGCCGCGTCGTACACCTCATCGATGGTGCCGCGCGTGGCGGCCAGCCGCTCGAGCTCGGGATCGCGCACCGAGGCCAGGACGACCCGGTGGTGCCGGGTCAGCGACGGGAGCACCGGCAGCAGTCCCTGCTCGACGGCGCTCGGCTCCAGCGGCGTCAGCAGCACGACGAGCGCGCGCTGCCGCCCGAACTGGGTGACCGCCCCGGCCAGCGCCGACCAGTCGGCCTCGGCGATCACCGGCTCGAGGTCGGCCATCGTCTCCTGGAGGTTCGCGGCGACGTCGCGGGCGCCGGCCGAGCGCAGCCGCGCGCGGACGCGGCGGTCGCCGGCCACGAAGTCGACCCGGTCGCCGGCCCGGGCCGCGAGCGCGGCGAGCAGCAGGGCGGCGTCCATGGCCGAGTCGAGCCGGGGCACGTCCTCGACCCGGCCGGCCGAGGTGCGCGAGGTGTCGAGGACGAGCACGACCCGCCGGTCGCGCTCGGGCTGCCAGGTGCGCACCACGACGTTGCGGTTGCGGGCGCTGGCCCGCCAGTCGATGGAGCGGACGTCGTCGCCGCGGACGTACTCGCGTAGGGAGTCGAACTCCGTCCCCGCCCCGCGCACCCGCACGGCGGCGCGTCCGTCCAGCTCGCGCAGGCGGGCGAGCCGGCTGGGCAGGTGCTTGCGCGACTCGAACGGCGGCAGCGACCGCACCGCTCCTCCGACCGGGAAGGTGCGCTGCCGGCCGGCCGCCCCGAGCGGCCCCCGGGTGCGGACGGTGACGCCGAGCGCGCGCAGGTCGCCGCGGCGCCGGGGCCGCAGCGGGGTGCGCAGCAGGACCCGGTCGCCGGGGGACAGCACGACGCGGTGGCGGTTGGCGCCGGCGCCCGCGGTCGGCTGCCAGGCGTCGCGGACCAGCGCACTGACGCGCCGCCGGCCGTCGTTGGCCACGACCAGCTCCGAGGTCGCGTCGTACCCCATCCGCACGGTGCCGACCGGCCGCCTGGTCAGCGAGAGCCACGACGGGGCGGGGGAGAGCAGCACGTCGAGGAGCAGGACGGCGGCCACGACGAGCAGCCACAGCCCGACCGTGGACGCCTGCGGGCGCAGCACGACCGGCACCAGCCCCAGCAGGAGCAGGAGCGGCGCGCGGCCGGTGAGCACCATCAGCGCGGGACCGGCACCGAGTTCAGCGCGGAGGCGAGGACCTCGGCCACGTCGACGCCCTCGAGCTCGGCCTCGGGCCGCAGCCCGAGCCGGTGCACGAGCGTGGCGTGGGCCAGCGCCTTGACGTCGTCGGGCGTCACGAAGTCACGCCCGGTCAGCCAGGCCCACGCGCGGGCCGAGCGCAGCAGTGCGGTCGCGCCGCGCGGGCTGACACCGAGCGAGAGCGACGGCGACTCGCGGGTGGCCCGCGCGATGTCGACGATGTAGCCGACCACCTCCGGACTCACCGAGACCGTCCCGACCGCGGCCTGGCCGGCGGCGATGTCGGCCGGCCCGGCGACCGCGGTGACGCCCGCGGCGCGCACGTCGCGCGGGTTGAAGCCCGCGGCGTGCCGGCGCAGGATCTCCAGCTCCTGCTCGCGCTCGGGGATCGGCAGCACCACCTTGAGCAGGAAGCGGTCCAGCTGCGCCTCGGGCAGGGGGTAGGTGCCCTCGTACTCGACCGGGTTCTGGGTCGCGGCGACCAGGAACGGCGCGGGCAGCGGGTGGCTGACGCCGTCGACCGAGACCTGGCCCTCCTCCATGGCCTCCAGCAGCGCCGACTGGGTCTTGGGCGGCGTCCGGTTGATCTCGTCGGCCAGCAGCAGGTTGGTGAAGACCGGGCCCTCGCGGAAGGTCAGCTCGGCGCCCTGGCGGCTGTCGATGACCATCGAGCCGGTGATGTCGCCCGGCATCAGGTCGGGGGTGAACTGCACGCGCCGGGTGCCCACCGACAGGGCGCCGGCGAGGGTGCGCACGAGCAGTGTCTTGGCCGTGCCGGGCACGCCCTCCATCAGCACGTGCCCGCCGCAGAGCAGCGCGACCAGCAGCCCGGAGACCGCGGCGTCCTGACCGACCACGGCCTTGCCGACCTCGGCGCGCACCGCGGCCAGGCGCTCGCGGGCGCCCCCGGCGTCGGGGGCGCTGGCGGCCTGGGGGGACTCGGTCATGTGCGGCGCACCTCTCTGTCGAGCTCGGCCAGCTGGTTGGCCAACGTGATGAGTTCGCGGTCCGAGGACGGTACGCCGCCGCCGGGGGCCAGCAGGTCCCCGACCGCCTCCGGCGTCCGGCCGGTGCGCCGCGCGACCTCGCGCACCACGTCCTCGGCCCGCGCCGCCGAGCCGAGCCGCAGCCGCTCGGCCAGCCGGGCCCGGGCCGCGCGGCGCAGGGCCTCGGCCGCGTGTCCGCGGTCGCCCGAGCGGCGATACATCCGGCCCAGGCTGCGGGTGGTCTCCACGGCGCGGACCACGACGGGCAGCGGCTCGGTGGCCAGCGGTCCGAGCCGACGGGCCCGCCAGAGCACGACGAGCAGCAGGACCAGGACGCCGAGGACCAGGGACGGCCGGACCCAGCGCGGCAGCAGCGACTGGAGGGTGACGCCCTCCCCGTCGAGCAGGTCGTCGAGCGAGGGGACGTACCAGACCAGCCGCTGGTCCTGGCCGAGCAGCCGCAGCGCCACGGCCGCGTTGTCGGCGCGCAGGACCTGGTCGTTGGTGAGCGCCTGGTCGGCACCGAAGAGGGTGATGCCGTCCGCCGGCTCGGCCACCACGGCACCGACCTGGCCGGCGAAGCAGTCACCGTCGGGGTAGACCGCCGCCGCGTCCACCTCGAGGGTCAGACCGGCGAAGCGCGGGTCGTCGCAGCCGGCCTCGCGGCCCTGGCCGAGCGTGGCGATGCCGCCGCCGCCGACCTCGCCGAGGGCGTCGGCCACCCCGGGCCCGGCCCCGACGACCACGACGTGGTGGGCCTCGGCGGTGTCCTCGCGCAGCCGGTCGATGGTGCTCGGGCCGAGCAGCTCGGGGGAGACCACGACCACCGAGGTCGCGCCGTCGACGGTGGCGGCCGCGAGCGCGTCGGCGTCGCGGACCACCTCGACGTCCACGCCCTGGTCGTCCAGGACGCGGGCCACCGCGCGGGCGCCGGTCGGGTCCGGGTTGTCGGGGTCCATCGGCGCCGTCGTGCGGGTGCCGACGCCGACCACGACGGCCACGACCACCGCGACCAGCAGGGCCGCGCCGATGAGCACGGTCGAGCGGTGCCGGCGCAGCAGGCCCGGGGCCGCCGTCGTCGTGCTCACCGCCGGGCCACCAGGGCGTCGTCGAGCGCCAGCACGGCCGCCGCCTGCTCCCGGGTGGCCGGGCGGTCGCCGTACAGCACGGCGTCGAAGTGGCCCGCGCTGCGGCGGACCTGGTCGGCCGAGCCGGCGTACTCCCCGGCCAGGGACTCCGCGACCTCGTGTGCCGTCGCGCCCGGCGCGTCGCCGAGCCGGCCGCGCTCGACCTGGCGCAGGGTCAGCGCGCGGAAGGCCTCGACCAGCGCCTCCTCGTGCCGCCCGGCGGCCAGCGCGGCCTCGGCCCGCGCCCGGAGCTCGTCCGCGCTGACCGTCTCGCCGGTCAGCACGGGCTGCTCGAGGCCCCGCTCGGAGGCGGTGCGCCGGGCGCGGGAGACCAGCCAGGCCAGCGCGAAGGCGAGGAGCAGGAAGACGACCATGGCCATGAAGGTCGACAGCGGCGGCGCCTGCTGGGCCTGGTCGAGGCCGCTGCCGACCTTGCGCTGGAGCCAGTCCAGGATCCGCAGGAAGACGTTCTGGTCGTGGTACTCCGGGCGCAGCAGCTCACGGCGCAGCGCAGAGCGCGCCTCGTCGCCGGAGGGGCCGAGCGGGGGGTCGAGCCTCACGAGGTGGTGACCCCGGCCTGCTGCATCAGCTCGACGTCGTAGGCCTCCTTGCGCATCCGCTGGTCGAGGTACTGCAGCGAGGTCACCGAGGAGGTGAACGGCGTCACGAACGCCGACGAGAGGACCTGCGAGAGCGCCTGGGACACGGTGAGCACGATGAGCGTGTACTTCAGCCCGGTCACCGCGATCACCACCTGGGCCACGATGCTGACCGGCACGCCGACCACGTTGCCCGCGATGCCGACCACGACGAGCGTGAGCAGCGCGATGCCGAGGGTGCGCCAGAACTGGCGGCGGGTCAGCGCGAAGCCCCGCGCGACCGCACCGACCACCCCGACCGGCTCGAGCATCAGCGCCGGCACCGGGAGGTAGTAGACGCGCACCCAGAACCACACCAGGAAGGCCAGGAAGACGGGGATGCTCACCACGGCCCACACCACGACCGCGAGGGTGCTGTCCCCGGCGGCCGCGAGGACGGCGACCCACAGCAGGACGTACGCCGCGACGACCAGCAGCGCCGACACCCCGAGCAGCAGGGCCAGCCCGACCAGCCGCCACCGCTTGCCGCGGGTGGCGGCCCAGGCCTCCCCGAGGCTGAGCCGGCGCCCGATCGCGGCCGCCGCCACCACGTGCGCGGTCATGCCGGTGACCAGGATCGTGCCGAAGGTGCTCAGCACCAGGCCGATGGCCCACGAGCCGATCGAGCCCACCACGCCGACCAGCTCCAGGTCGTCCAGGGACGACCCGTCCGTGGTGTCCAGCGAGGTGCCGACGGTGAAGCTCAGCACCGCGGTGACCACGATCGGCACCACCCACGCGACCGCCGAGACCAGCACGGCCGAGCCGACGGTGGCCTTGGGGTTGAACCGGATGACGCGGAACGCCGCGTCGTACATGTCGCCGAGCGTGAGCGGCCGCAGCGGCATCGCGCCCGGCTTGTGCGCGGCGCCGAGCATGCCCGGCGCCCACGTCGGGGGCTGCTGCGGCGGGACCGGCGGCGGCGCCCACCCGGGCGGCGGCTGGCCGGCGTACGACGGGGGTGGCGGGGGTGGCGGCTGCCAGCCGGGCGGCGGCGGGCTCCCCGGGTCCGTCATGGGCCAATCCTCTCAGGCCGCCGCTCGCGGCGACGCGCTTCTCGTGATCGCCCGGGTGCTCAGGGAGCGGCGCGCTCCGCGTGGTGCGAGGGCAGCACGCAGGCGGTGTCCAGGCCGAGCACCCGGTTGAGCCGGCCGAAGGACAGCCACGAGCCCAGGCACATGGTCAGCTCGACGATCTCGGCGTCGGAGTAGACCGCCTTCATCCGCGCCCAGAACGCCTCGCTCAGCCCGTGGTGGTCCAGGGCGTAACGCTCGGCGTACTCCGCGGCCAGCCGGGCCCGCTCGTCCAGGTCCTCGGTGGTCCGCCACGCGGTGACCGCGTCCGGGAAGGAGTCCTCGACCCTCTCGCCCGCGCGCTCGGTGCGCCAGTCCTGGCAGAACAGGCACCCGTTGATCTGCGCGATCCGCAGCCGCGCGGCCTCGAACTCGCGCAGCCCGAGCGTGCTGTGCTCGTAGACCGCCTGGGCGAACGCCGCGGCGGCCGGCCCGATGCCCGGCACCATCCGGCCCCAGACGTGGACGATCGGGTCCTGGCCCTCGGGGACGTCGACGATCATGCGGGCGCCTTCCTGCTCGAACCGGTCAACCGCCCGACGGCGGGGGACAGGGGCACGTCGAGGCCGTCGTAGACGCCCGGCTCGGCGGCGCGCAGCCACGGGATGGCGTTGACCAGCCGGTTCGCCGCCGTGGCGTTGCCGCCGGCGGCCCGGTTGCCGACCCCGTCGACCGGCTCGTCGGTCGCCTCGAGCGACACCTCGATCCGCGGCCGGCCCTCGATGAGCACGGTGTGCGCGCCGGCGCCGCCGTCGGGCGGCACCGGCCAGTCCGCCGCCACGCCCGGCGCGATCCGGGTGACGTGCTCGACCACGATCCGCGGCACGCCGTCGACCACGCCCCGGACCTCGAAGCGCAGCGCGCCCTGGGTCCCGGCCGCGAACAGCCCGAGCGCCGTGGTCACGTCCGCCTCGAGCGGTCGGCGCTCGAGGCTCTCCTCGATCGCGTCCAGCTCGACGCCGAGCGCGCGGGCCACCAGGCGGACCTGGCCGCCCCACACCATGGTCGGCACACCCGGCGCGACCATCGGCGGCTCGTAGGACATCGACTCGCCCATCCCGACCAGCAGCCGCACCGCCTCCGCGGCGTCGTAGGTGGAGTAGTCGAAGACCTCGCGGCAGCGCACCTGCTCGACCTCGCCGGCGAGCGCGCTCACCAGCACCGGCAGCACGTCGTTGCCCCAGCCGGGATCGACGCCGGAGACGAACAGGGCCGAGCCACCCGCCCGGCACGCCTCGCGCAGCGGGTCGACCAGCGCCGCCGGGGCGCTGCGCGGGTCGTAGAGCGCGTAGACCGACGGCGTCACCACCACCGCGCCCGACGCCAGCGCCCGACGTACGTCGGCCAGGGCCGCCTCGGGGCGCACGTCCCCGGACGCGGTGTAGGCCACCGCCCCGGCTCCGGCGAGGGCCGCGTCCACCTCGGAGGTGAGCGGCACGCCCAGCGTGCGGTCCAGCCGGGCGACGTCCCCGGCGTCCAGGCCCACCTTGTCCGGTGCACCGGTGAGCACGGCCGAGAGCCGCAGCGCGGGGTGCGCCACCACCGCCCGGATCGCGGCGCGGCCCATGTTCCCCGTGCCCCACACGACCACGTCGGTCGGCTCGGCCGCCGGGTCGGGGAAGTAGAACGTGTTCTCGTCCGGCACGCCCCGACTGTAGGGTGGAGACCGCTCCTACCACCACCGCTGCGCCCCCGGGCGCCGCCGCGCGCGGGGGTCGGCGCCGAATTTGTGGCTGCCGCCGGTCTCTGTCAGACTGTTCCGGTTGCTCTGGCGGGTTGCCGGGGTGCGCCGCACGGCTTGACTCCTGAATCGCGTCTCCTGCGTTCGACGAGTTCGGCCTGCGTCCGCACCGCACCAGGAGACCCGATCAGCCCGGACGTTGCGCCGGGCGCCACACGACAAGCACACGGATCCCGGTCCGTGCCGCACGGAAAACAGTGCGACACGCCCGACCGCGGGGGTCGGTGCGGAGTGAGGCGGAGCAGCACCAGGACCCAGCAGCACCCCAGACAGCAGCGCAGACGAGAAGGACGGAGACGAGCGTGGCGGGACAGAAGATCCGCATCAGGCTCAAGGCCTATGACCACGAGGTGATCGACACCTCGGCGCGCAAGATCGTGGACACCGTCACCCGCACGGGTGCCCGCGTCGCCGGCCCGGTGCCGCTGCCGACGGAGAAGAACGTGTACTGCGTCATCCGCTCGCCGCACAAGTACAAGGACTCGCGCGAGCACTTCGAGATGCGCACCCACAAGCGGCTCATCGACATCCTCGACCCCACGCCGAAGACGGTCGACTCGCTCATGCGTCTCGACCTGCCGGCGGGTGTCGACATCGAGATCAAGCTCTGAGGTTCGAGAGATGACCACCACCGAACGCACCGTGAAGGGGCTGCTGGGCACCAAGCTCGGCATGACCCAGCTGTGGGACGAGAACAACCGCATCGTCCCCGTCACCGTCATCGCGGCCGACACCAACGTCGTGACCCAGATCCGCACCCCCGAGAAGGACGGCTACAACGCCATCCAGGTCGGGTACGGCGAGATCGACGGTCGCAAGGTCACCAAGCCGCAGGCCGGCCAGTTCACGACGGCCGGCACCACGCCGCGCCGCCACCTGGTCGAGATCCGCACTCTGTCCGCCGGTGAGTTCACCGTCGGCCAGGAGCTCCCGGTCGACACCTTCGCCGCCGGCGAGGAGATCGACGTGACCGGCACCAGCAAGGGCAAGGGCTTCGCCGGTGGCATGAAGCGCCACGGCTTCTCCGGCGTCTCCGCCTCGCACGGTGCCCACCGCAACCACCGCAAGCCGGGCTCCATCGGCGCCTGCGCCACCCCGGGTCGTGTCTTCAAGGGCACCCGGATGGCCGGCCGGATGGGCGGCGACACGGTCACCACCCAGAACCTCACCGTGCACGCGGTGGACGCCGACAAGGGTCTGATCCTCATCAAGGGCGCCGTCCCCGGCCCCAAGGGCAGCCTCGTCGTGCTCCGCTCCGCGGCCAAGAAGACCACCGAGGAGGCCTGAGCATGGCTGCCACCAAGAGCAACGTCGACCTCCCCGCCGAGATCTTCGACGTCGAGGTCAACATCCCGCTGATCCACCAGGTCGTCGTGGCCCAGCAGGCCGCTGCGCGCCAGGGCACCGCCGCCACCAAGACCCGCGGCGAGGTCCGCGGCGGTGGCAAGAAGCCCTACAAGCAGAAGGGCACCGGCCGCGCCCGCCAGGGCTCGACCCGCGCCCCGCAGTTCGCCGGCGGTGGCGTCGTCCACGGCCCGCAGCCGCGCAGCTACGACCAGCGCACCCCCAAGAAGATGAAGGCCGCCGCCCTGCGCGGTGCCCTCTCCGACCGGGCGCGTGAGGACCGGGTCCACGTCGTCGACGGCTTCGGCCTGGGCGACGCCCCGTCCACCAAGGCCGCGCTGGCCGCGCTGGTGGCGCTGAGCGAGCGCTCGCGGTTCCTCGTGGTCCTCGAGCGCACCGACGCCGTCACCTGGCTCTCGCTGCGCAACGCCCGCGGCGTGCACATCGTGGCCGTCGACCAGCTCAACACCTACGACGTGGTCGCCTCCGACGACGTGGTCTTCACCCGCGGCGCGTTCGACGCGTTCGTGGGCGGCACGGCCAGCTCGAGCGACCGCCCGGCGACGGTTACCCAGGCCCCGGCCGACGACGCCGTGGCCGCCGGTGCCGAGCAGAGCGAGGCGCCGGCGGAGAAGCCGGCCAAGAAGGCCGCCGCCAAGAAGACCGCCGCGAAGAAGACGGCTGCGGACAAGCCGGCCCAGGCCGACGACGCTGAGGAGGCCTCCGAGTGAGCACCCTGCACAAGGACCACCGCGACGTGCTCATCGCGCCGGTCGTCTCCGAGAAGAGCTACAGCCTCCTCGACGCCAACAAGTACACCTTCCTGGTGCACCCCGACGCCAACAAGACCGAGATCAAGATCGCGGTGGAGAAGGTGTTCGGCGTCAAGGTGACCTCGGTCAACACCCTCAACCGCCCGGGCAAGACGCGGCGGACCCGCAACGGGCTGGGCAAGCGCAAGGACACCAAGCGCGCCGTCGTCAGCCTCGCCGAGGGCCACCGCATCGACATCTTCGGAGGACCGGTTTCCTGATGGCCATTCGCAAGTACAAGCCGACCACCCCGGGCCGTCGCGGCTCGTCGGTCGCCGACTTCGTCGAGATCACCCGGACCACCCCGGAGAAGTCCCTGACCAAGCCGCTGCCCAAGAAGGGCGGCCGCAACAACCAGGGCCGGATCACCACCCGTCACCAGGGTGGTGGCCACAAGCGGGCCTACCGGATCATCGACTTCCGTCGCTACGACAAGGACGGCGTCCCGGCCAAGGTCGCGCACATCGAGTACGACCCCAACCGCACCGCCCGCATCGCGCTGCTGCACTACGCCGACGGCGAGAAGCGCTACATCATCGCGCCGCGCAACCTGGCGCAGGGCACCGTGGTGGAGTCCGGCGCCAACGCCGACATCAAGGTGGGCAACAACCTGCCGCTGCGCCACATCCCGGTCGGCACGACGATCCACGCGATCGAGCTGCGTCCCGGCGGCGGGGCCAAGATCGCCCGCTCGGCCGGCATGAGCGCCCAGCTCGTGGCCCGCGAGGGCTCGCGCGCGACGCTGCGCATGCCCTCGGGCGAGATGCGCTTCGTCGACGTGCGCTGCCGCGCCACCATCGGCGAGGTCGGCAACGCCGAGCAGTCCAACATCAACTGGGGCAAGGCCGGCCGCATGCGCTGGAAGGGCAAGCGCCCGACCGTCCGCGGTGTCGTCATGAACCCGGTCGACCACCCGCACGGCGGTGGCGAGGGCAAGACCTCCGGTGGCCGTCACCCGGTCTCGCCGTGGGGCAAGCCCGAGGGCCGCACGCGCAAGCGCAAGTCCTCCGACAGCCAGATCATCCGTCGCCGCCGTACCGGCAAGGGTAGGAAGTAACCGACATGCCTCGCAGCCTGAAGAAGGGCCCCTTCGTCGACGACCACCTGCAGAAGAAGGTGGACGCGGAGAACGACAAGGGCAGCCACAACGTCATCAAGACCTGGTCGCGCCGGTCGATGATCGTGCCGGACATGATCGGGCACACCATCGCCGTCCACGACGGCCGCAAGCACGTGCCGGTCTTCGTGACCGACTCCATGGTGGGCCACAAGCTCGGCGAGTTCGCGCCCACCCGCACCTACCGCGGTCACGTCAAGGAAGACCGGAAGGGACGTCGTCGATGAGCACCGCTGAGCGCCAGCGCACCAGCGCCCGCCGCGACTCGCTGCTGGGCGACCGTCCCGGCGCCTTCGCCAGCGCCCGCTACGTGCGGGTGACGCCGCTGAAGGCGCGCCGGGTCGTCGACCTGGTCCGCGGCCTGCCGGTCAACCAGGCCCTGGCCACCCTCGCGTTCGCCCCGCAGGCGGCCGCCGAGACCGTGCACAAGGTCCTGCGCAGCGCCGTCGCCAACGCCGAGACCACCGAGGGCCTCGACACCCAGAACCTGGTCGTGTCGGTGGCGCAGGTCGACGAGGGCCCGACGATGAAGCGCTGGCGCCCCCGTGCCCAGGGCCGGGCGACCCGCATCAACAAGCGGACCAGCCACATCACCCTCGTCCTCGAGCCGGCCGCGCCGGCGCCGGTGGT
Organism: Nocardioides anomalus; assembly: GCF_011046535.1. Taxonomy (NCBI): domain Bacteria; kingdom Bacillati; phylum Actinomycetota; class Actinomycetes; order Propionibacteriales; family Nocardioidaceae; genus Nocardioides; species Nocardioides anomalus. The sequence goes on from NZ_CP049257.1 coordinate 396,306, forward strand.
CGAGAGGCCCGCCAAGAAGGCCGCGGCCAAGAAGACCGCGAGCAAGAAGGCGGCCGAGGCCCCCGCAGCCAAGAAGACCACCACCAAGAAGGCCGCCGCCAAGAAGGCTGCGACCGAGACGACTGGAGAGGATGCCTGATGGGCCAGAAGATCAACCCGAACGGGTTCCGGCTCGGCATCTCCACCGACCACAAGTCCCGCTGGTACGCCGACAAGCTCTACAAGAGCTACGTCGGTGAGGACGTCGCCATCCGCAAGCTGCTCTCCAAGGGCATGGAGCGGGCCGGCATCGCCAAGGTCGAGATCGAGCGCACCCGCGACCGCGTCCGGGTGGACATCCACACCGCGCGTCCGGGCATCGTGATCGGCCGGCGCGGCGCCGAGGCCGACCGCATCCGCGGCGAGCTGGAGAAGCTCACCGGCAAGCAGGTCCAGCTGAACATCCTCGAGGTCAAGAACCCCGAGGTCGACGCCCAGCTGGTCGCGCAGGGCGTGGCCGAGCAGCTGTCCGGCCGCGTGCAGTTCCGCCGGGCCATGCGCAAGGCGATGCAGACCACGATGCGCTCGGGTGCCAAGGGCATCCGGATCCAGTGCTCGGGTCGCCTCAACGGCGCCGAGATGTCGCGCACCGAGTTCTACCGCGAGGGCCGCGTGCCCCTGCACACGCTGCGCGCGGACATCGACTACGGCTTCTACGAGGCCCGCACGACCTTCGGCCGCATCGGTGTGAAGGTCTGGATCTACAAGGGCGAGGTCGCCGGCTCCCGGGCCGAGCGCCAGGCGCAGGCCGCGGCCCGCGCCGGCGTCCCCGGCCGTGGCGGCCGGCCGCAGCGCGGTGGCGCGGGCGACCGCCCGAGCCGCGGCTCGCGCCCGACCCGCAACGACCGTGGCGGCGACGCCCCGGCCGCGACCGAGGCCCCGGCCGGCGGCGAGACCGCCCCGGCCGCCGCCCCGGCCGAGACCAGTGGAAGCGAGGGCTGAGCCATGCTGATGCCGCGTCGACTCAAGCACCGCAAGCAGCACCACCCCAAGCGGACCGGTGCCGCCAAGGGCGGCACGCGCCTGGCGTTCGGCGAGTTCGGGATCCAGGCGATCGAGGGCCACTACGTCACCAACCGCCAGATCGAGTCCGCTCGTATCGCCATGACCCGCCACATCAAGCGTGGCGGCAAGGTGTGGATCAACATCTACCCCGACCGTCCGCTGACCAAGAAGCCGGCCGAGACCCGCATGGGCTCCGGCAAGGGCTCGCCGGAGTGGTGGATCGCCAACGTCAAGGCCGGCCGCGTCATGTTCGAGCTCTCGGGCGTCGACGAGACCGTGGCCCGCGAGGCGATGCGCCGCGCGATGCACAAGCTGCCGATGAAGTGCCGCTTCATCACCCGAGAGGCTGGTGAGTTCTGATGGCTGCTGGGACCAAGGCCCACGAGCTCGACGAGATGAACGACGTCGACCTCGAGCAGAAGCTGCGCGAGGCCAAGGAGGAGCTGTTCAACCTGCGCTTCCAGGCCGCCACCGGCCAGCTGGAGAGCCACGGCCGGCTCCGCACGGTCAAGAAGGACATCGCCCGGATCTACACCGTGGTGCGTGAGCGCGAGCTCGGCATCCGGACCACCCCGGGCCACGACGACGACAACAAGAGCGAGGACGGTGCCGCGTGAGCACTGAATCGACTGAGACCGGGAACGCGCCGGCCACCGCGGAGCGCCACAGCCGCAAGGTCCGCGAGGGTCTCGTGGTCAGCGACAAGATGGACAAGACCGTGGTCGTGGCCGTCGAGGACCGGGTGAAGCACGCCCTGTACGGCAAGGTGCTCCGCCAGACCTCGCGGCTCAAGGCCCACGACGAGCAGAACGAGTGCGGCATCGGTGACCGCGTCCTCCTCATGGAGACCCGGCCGCTGTCCGCCACCAAGCGCTGGCGCGTCGTTCAGGTTCTGGAGAAGGCCAAGTGATCCAGCAAGAGTCCCGCCTCAAGGTCGCCGACAACACCGGCGCCAAGGAGATCCTGTGCATCCGGGTCCTCGGTGGCTCCGGTCGGCGCTACGCCGGCATCGGTGACACCATCGTGGCCACGGTCAAGGACGCGATCCCGGGCGGCAACGTCAAGAAGGGCGACGTCGTCAAGGCGGTCGTCGTGCGCACCCGCAAGGAGCGCCGCCGGCCCGACGGGTCCTACATCAAGTTCGACGAGAACGCCGCGGTGATCCTGCGCCAGGACGGCGAGCCGCGCGGCACGCGCATCTTCGGCCCCGTGGGCCGCGAGCTGCGCGACAAGCGGTTCATGAAGATCATCTCGCTCGCACCGGAGGTGCTGTGATGGCGAAGGCTCCGAAGGGCCTCAACCTCAAGAAGGGCGACACCGTCAAGGTGATCGCCGGCCGTGACAAGGGCGCCGAGGGCAAGGTCATCCAGGTGCTCCGCGAGGAGCAGCGGGTGGTCGTCGAGGGCGTCAACCGCGTCAAGCGCCACACCAAGGTCGTCAACCAGGGCGGTCGCGCCGGCACCACCGGCGGGATCATCACGGCTGAGGCCCCGATCCACATCTCCAACGTGATGCTGGTCGACGGCAAGGGCGTCACCCGGGTCGGCTTCCGCCGCGACGAGGTGACCAAGCGCCGGCCCGACGGCTCGACGTACGCCGCCGAGCGCAGCGTCCGCGTTTCCCGCAAGACCGGCAAGGACATCTGATGACCGAGACTGTTGACGAGACCACCGAGGCCCCGGCGCGCCCGGCGCGCCCGGCGTCGTCGGCTCCGGAGACCCCGCGCCTCAAGGTGCGCTACCGCGAGGAGATCCTCCCGGCGCTGCGCCAGGAGTTCGACATCGCGAACGTGATGCAGGTCCCCGGCCTGGTCAAGATCGTGGTCAACATGGGCGTGGGCGAGGCCGCTCGCGACTCCAAGCTGATCGAGGGCGCCGTCAAGGACCTCACCGCGATCACCGGCCAGAAGCCGCTGGTGACCAAGGCCCGCAAGTCCATCGCGCAGTTCAAGCTGCGCGAGGGCATGCCGATCGGCGCGCACACCACGCTGCGCGGCGACCGGATGTGGGAGTTCCTGGACCGCCTGCTGTCGCTGGCGCTGCCCCGCATCCGCGACTTCCGTGGCCTCTCGCCGCGGCAGTTCGACGGCCAGGGCAACTACACCTTCGGTCTGACCGAGCAGGTCATGTTCCACGAGATCGACCAGGACCGGATCGACCGCAGCCGCGGCATGGACATCACGATCGTGACCACGGCGACCACCGACGACCAGGGCCGGGCGCTCCTCAAGCACCTCGGTTTCCCCTTCCAGGAGCGCTGAGGACGACATGGCGAAGACTGCACTCAAGGTCAAGGCGGCCCGCAAGCCCAAGTTCGCGGTCCGCGGCTACACCCGCTGCCAGCGCTGCGGCCGGCCCAAGGCCGTCTACCGCAAGTTCGGCCTGTGCCGGATCTGCCTGCGCGAGATGGCCCACCGCGGCGAGCTGCCCGGCGTGACCAAGTCGAGCTGGTAGAGCAACCACACCCACCACCGTCAGAGGTCCGGTGCACGCAGCCCCGGAAACCAGGCGAGAAGGAACACCACACACCATGACGATGACCGACCCGATCGCAGACATGCTCACCCGTCTGCGCAACGCCAACCAGGCCTACCACGACTCCGTGACGATGCCGCACAGCAAGATCAAGGAGGGTGTCGCCGAGATCCTGCAGCAGGAGGGCTACATCACCTCCTTCGTCGTGCAGGACCCGGACGAGGGTGAGGTCCAGAAGAAGCTGACCATCACCTTGAAGTACGGCCGCAACCGGGAGCGCTCGATCGCGGGCGTGCGCCGCATCAGCAAGCCCGGCCTGCGGGTCTACGCCAAGCACACCGGCCTGCCCAAGGTGCTCGGCGGCCTCGGCGTCGCGATCATCTCGACCAGCCAGGGCCTGCTGACCGACCGTCAGGCCAACTCGAAGGGCGTGGGTGGGGAAGTCCTCGCCTACGTCTGGTGACGAAGAGACCAGGAGGAAGAACGCAATGTCGCGCATCGGCAAGCTCCCCGTCCCGGTCCCCTCGGGCGTGGACGTGCAGATCGACGGCGCGGTCGTGACCGTCAAGGGCCCCAAGGGCACCCTGTCGCACACCGTCGCCGCTCCCATCACCGTGGAGAAGGGCGAGGGCGTCCTGGACGTCAAGCGCCCCGACGACGAGCGGGTCAGCAAGTCCCTGCACGGGCTGACCCGGACCCTCGTCAACAACATGGTCGTCGGCGTCACCGACGGCTACGAGAAGCGCCTCGAGATCGTCGGCGTCGGCTACCGGGTCCTGTCCAAGGGCCCGACCCAGCTGGAGTTCCAGCTCGGCTACAGCCACCCGATCGTCTTCAACGCTCCCGACGGCATCACCTTCGCGGTCGAGAACCCCACGCGCTTCGGCGTGCAGGGCATCGACAAGCAGCTCGTCGGCGAGGTGGCCGCCAACATCCGCAAGCTCCGCAAGCCCGAGCCCTACAAGGGCAAGGGCGTCCGGTACGCCGGCGAGCACGTCCGACGCAAGGTCGGAAAGGCTGGTAAGTGACCATGGCGATCTCCCTCAAGCAGCACAAGCACACCGCGAGTCGGGTGCGTTCGCGCCTGCGCCGTCAGGCGCGGGGCCGCAAGAAGGTCGCCGGCACCGCCGAGCGTCCGCGCCTGGTCATCACCCGCTCGTCCAAGCACATCACCGCCCAGGTGGTCGACGACGCGGTCGGCAAGACGCTGGCCTACGCCTCGACCATGGAGGCCGAGCTGCGCTCGACCTCGGCGGACAAGACCGAGAAGGCCAAGCTGGTCGGCGGCAAGGTCGCCGAGCGGGCCAAGGCCGCGGGCATCGACGGGGTCGTCTTCGACCGCGCCGGCAACCGCTACCACGGCCGCGTGGCCGCGCTGGCCGACGGCGCCCGCGAGGGTGGGCTGGAGTTCTGATGTCCCTCTCCAGCACCCACACGACGTACATCGAGATGGAGACCCAGTCATGAGCGGATCCCAGCGCGGCGGCAACCGCGGCGGCGGCGACCGGCGCGGCGGTCGCGACGACCGTCGCGGCCAGGGCGCCGACAAGAACGCCTACGTCGAGCGCGTGGTCGCGATCAACCGCGTCGCCAAGGTCGTCAAGGGCGGTCGCCGCTTCAGCTTCACGGCCCTCGTGGTCGTCGGCGACGGCGACGGCATGGTCGGCGTCGGCTACGGCAAGGCCAAGGAGGTGCCGGCCGCCATCGCCAAGGGCGTGGAGGAGGCCAAGAAGCACTTCTTCCGCGTGCCGCGCATCCAGGGCACCATCCCGCACCCCGTCCAGGGTGAGAAGGCCGCCGGCGTGGTCATGCTGCGCCCGGCCGCTCCCGGTACCGGCGTCATCGCCGGTGGCCCGGTGCGTGCGGTGCTCGAGTGCGCCGGCATCCACGACATCCTGAGCAAGTCGCTCGGGTCGTCGAACCAGATCAACATCGTCCACGCCACCGTCGAGGCGCTCCGCATGCTGGAGCAGCCCGAGGCCGTCGCGGCCCGTCGTGGCCTCCCGGTCGAGGACGTCGCCCCGGCGGCGCTGCTCAAGGCGCGGGCCGAGCAGCCGGCAGCGACGGCGGAGGTGTCGTCCTGATGGCGCAGCTCAAGGTCCAGCAGAAGAAGTCCACCATCGGCTGCAAGGCCAACCAGCGCGAGACGCTGCGCACCCTCGGCCTCAAGCGGATCGGTGACGTGGTCGTCAAGGAGGACCGCCCGGAGATCCGGGGCATGGTCCACACCGTCCGTCACCTGGTGACGGTCGAGGAGGTCGACTGACATGACGCTCAAGCTCCACCACCTGCGCCCGGCCCCGGGCGCCAAGACCGCCAAGACCCGTGTGGGTCGCGGTGAGGCCTCGAAGGGCAAGACCGCCGGTCGCGGCACCAAGGGCACCGGCGCGCGCAAGAACACCCCCGCGGGGTTCGAGGGCGGCCAGATGCCGATCCACATGCGGCTGCCGAAGCTGAAGGGCTTCAAGAACCCGTTCAAGGTGACCTTCCAGGTCGTCAACCTCGACCGGCTCTCCGAGCTGTTCCCCGACGGCGGCACCGTCGACGTCGACACGCTGATCGCCAAGGGCGCGGTCCGCGACGGGCACCCGGTCAAGGTGCTCGGCCAGGGCGAGGTGTCGGTCAAGGTCGACGTCACCGCCCAGGCGTTCTCGGCGTCCGCCAAGGAGAAGATCGAGGCCGCAGGCGGAACCGTCACCGTCGCCTGACCGTTGTGCCCCTCGGGTCTCTGTGCGGGACCTGAGGACCCGCTGGGTTAGGCTGCCGTGGTGCTCCGGCCGCGTCTCGCGGTCGGAGCCACTGGCTGAACAGGAACAGAGGTAGACCCGTGCTGACCGCGTTCGCGAACGCCTTCCGGACACCGGACCTGCGGCGCAAGCTGTTGTTCGTCCTGGGGATCATCGTGGTCTTCCGGGCCGGGTCGCAGATCCCCGCTCCGGGTGTGGACGTGGCCAACGTCCAGTCGTGCATCAACGACATCGACAACCAGGGCATCTACAACCTGATCAACCTGTTCTCCGGCGGCGCGCTGCTCCAGCTGACGATCTTCGCGCTGGGGATCATGCCCTACATCACGGCGAGCATCATCCTGCAGCTGCTGGTGGTCGTGATCCCGCGCCTGGAGGCCCTCAAGAAGGAGGGCCAGTCCGGCCAGACCAAGATCACGCAGTACACCCGCTACCTCACGCTGGGCCTGGCGCTGCTCCAGGCGACCGGCATCGTGGCGCTGGCCCGCTCGGGCAACCTGCTCCAGGGCTGCCAGTCGCCGCTCCTGGTCGACAACGGCACCCAGACCTTCCTGGTCATGGTCATCACCATGACCGCCGGAACCGCCGTCATCATGTGGCTCGGCGAGCTCATCACCGAGCGCGGCGTGGGCAACGGCATGTCGATCCTGATCTTCACGCAGGTCATCGCCACCTTCCCGACCACCATGTGGCAGGTCGGTCAGCAGAAGGGCTGGTGGACCTTCACCCTCGTGCTGGCCATCGGTCTGGTCATCGTGGCCGCGGTCATCTTCATCGAGCAGGCCCAGCGCCGCATCCCGGTGCAGTACGCCCGCCGGATGGTCGGTCGCAAGATGTTCGGCGGCAGCTCGACCTACATCCCGCTCAAGGTGAACCAGGCCGGCGTCATCCCGGTCATCTTCGCCTCCTCGCTGCTCTACCTGCCGGCCATGGCCGCGCAGTTCAACCAGACCAGCGACACCGCGTGGGTGCGCTTCATCAACAACTACCTCGTGCGCGGCAACCACCCGCTGTACATGCTCACGTTCTTCCTGCTCATCGTCTTCTTCACCTACTTCTACGTCTCGATCACCTTCAACCCGCAAGAGGTGGCCGACAACATGAAGAAGTACGGCGGCTTCATCCCCGGGATCCGGGCGGGCAAGCCGACCGAGGACTACCTGTCCTACGTCCTGTCCCGCATCACGCTGCCGGGCGCGCTGTACCTCGGTCTGATCGCCCTGATCCCGCTGATCGCCCTCGTGCTGGTCAACGCGAACCAGAACTTCCCGTTCGGTGGCACGTCCATCCTCATCATGGTCGGCGTCGCCCTGGACACCGTGAAGCAGATCGAGAGCCAGCTCCAGCAGCGCAACTACGAAGGATTCCTGCGCTGAGATGCGTCTGCTGATCATGGGCCCGCCTGGAGCGGGCAAGGGGACCCAGGCCAAGTTCATCGCCGAGCACTTCAAGATCCCGGCGATCTCGACCGGCGACATCTTCCGGGCCAACGTCTCCCAGGGCACGCCCCTGGGTGTCGAGGCCAAGTCCTACATGGACAAGGGCGAGTACGTCCCGGACGAGGTCACCAACCGGATGGTCCGCGACCGGATCGACGAGCCCGACGCGGTCAACGGCTTCCTGCTCGACGGCTACCCCCGCACGCTCTCCCAGGTGGACGAGCTCGACGGGATGATCGCCTTCACCGGTCACCGCCTCGACGCGGTCGTCGTGCTCGCCTGCGACCAGGACGAGATCGTGGAGCGACTGCTCCAGCGCGCCCAGGTCGAGGGTCGCGCCGACGACACCGAGGACGTGGTGCGCCGCCGCCAGGAGGTGTACGCCGCGGAGACCGCGCCGCTCATCGACATCTACCGTGAGCGCGGGCTGCTCATCGAGGTCGACGGCATGGGTGAGGTCGCCGAGGTCACCCAGCGGATCTTCGACGCGCTGGACGTCGTCCCCGAGTCCTAGGCCGTCCGGTGAGCCTCTGATGGGCTGGAAGGACCGCGGCGTCGAGATCAAGACGCCCGAGCAGGTCGACCTGATGCGCCGGGCCGGCCTGGTGGTCGGGCGCACCCTCGAGGTGCTGCGCGGCGCGGTGCGCCCCGGGGTCACCACCCGCGAGCTCGACGCGATCGCCGAGGACGCCATCCGCTCGGCCGGCGCGTCACCGTCGTTCCTGGGCTACCAGGGCTTCCCGGCCTCGATCTGCGCCTCGGTCAACGACGAGGTGGTGCACGGGATCCCCGGCGACCGCGAGCTGCGCGAGGGCGACCTGGTCTCCCTCGACTGCGGTGCCATCGTCGACGGCTGGCACGGCGACGCCGCCATCACCGTGCCGGTCGGTCCGGTCCCCACCGAGCTCACCGCGCTCATCGCCGACACCGAGGCCGCCCTGTGGGCGGGCATCGCCGCCGTCCGCGACGGCGGCCGGGTCGGCGACGTCTCCGCCGCCGTCGAGGGCTCACTGCGCGCCGCGGGCGACTACGGCGTGCTCGAGGACTACACCGGTCACGGCATCGGCACCGCCATGCACCAGCCGCCCGACGTGCCCAACACCGGCCGACCCGGCCGCGGCGCCCGCCTCGTCCCGGGCATCGCCCTGGCCGTGGAGCCCATGGTCACCCTGGGCACCCACGAGACCGTCCTGCTCGACGACGACTGGACCGTCGTCACCGCCGACGGCTCCTGGGCCGCGCACTGCGAGCACACCTTCGCCCTGACCGAGGACGGCGTCTGGGTGCTCACCGCGCTCGACGGCGGCGAGGCCGCGCTCACCGCGCTCGGCGTGCCGTACGGCGGGCGCTGAGTTGGTCAACACCCCCTAGGCGCCGACCATCCGCACGGCCAGGTCGACGTACGACGCCGCGAGGGTCTGCGGGGTCCAGCGGCCGCCGGGTCGGTACCACCGCGCGATGTCGATCCCGAGGGACTCCAGGGCCACCGCGGCGGTGCGCGTGTCGACGGCGGTGAACGGGGCCAGCCCCGCGCGCAGCACCTCGTCGATGTCGCGGCGCACGGCCTCCACCTCTAGACGGTGGTCCTCGGCGAGGGCGGCCAGCTCGTAGTTGATGACCCGGGCCAGCGTCGCCCGCTCGGCGTGGAAGGCGACGTAGGCGGACACCAGGGCCCGCAGTCGCTGCCGGGCGTCGTCGTGGCCGGCCACGGACTCGCGCACCCGGCCCAGGACCTCCCGGTGCCCGGCCAGGGAGATCTCGTGGAGGACCTGCTCCTTGCTCGCGTAGTGCACGTAGAGCGCGGCGGGGGAGAGCCCGCAGGCGGTGGCGATCTCGCGGGTCGAGGTGCCGTGGAAGCCGCGCTCGGCGAAGGCGGCCAGGGCCGCGTCGCGGATCCGGGCACGGGTCGCGTCCGCCTGCTCGGCCCGGCTGGTGCGCGGCACGGGGCGACGATAGCATTCAGTAAGCGATCGCTCAGTGAAAGGTGTCGTGCCCGTGGAGCAGCAGGAGCTGGACGCGCTGGTGGCGCGGACCGAGGAGTTCGTGCGGCGCGAGGTGCTGCCGCTCGACGACGAGCACGACGGGGACGTGGAGGCGGCCGGCGGCGACGCGCTGCGCACCCGCCTGCAGGCGGCAGCAGCAGCTGAGGGGCTGCTGACGCCGCACGGCCCGGTGGAGTACGGCGGGCTCGGCCTCTCGATGACCGAGCGGGCGCCGGTCTTCGAGGCGGCGGGCCGCTCGCTGTTCGGCCCGGCGGCGCTCAACATCAACGCCCCGGACGAGGGCAACCACCACCTGCTCGCGCACGTGGCCACCGAGGCCCAGCGCGAGCGCTACCTGCGCCCGCTCGTCAGCGGCCGGCACCGCTCGGCCTTCGCGATGACCGAGCCGTCGCCCGGTGCGGGCGCCGATCCCGGCGCCCTGGCCACGCGCGCCGAGCCGGTCGACGGCGGCTGGCGGATCAACGGCCGCAAGGCCTTCATCACCGGCGCGGACGGCGCGGACACCTTCATCATCATGGCTCGCACCAGCGGCGAGCCGGGGGAGTCGGGCGGCGCCACCATGTTCCTGACCCCGGGCGACGTCGAGGGGCTCGTCGTCGAGCGCCACCTGCGGACCATGGACCGCTCGATGATCGGCGGCCACTGCGTCGTCACCTTCACCGACGTCTTCGTGCCGGAGGACGACGTCCTCGGCGCGGTCGACGAGGGCTTCCGCTACGCCCAGGTCCGACTCGGCCCCGCCCGGATGACCCACGTGATGCGCTGGACCGGGGCGGCGCAGCGCGCGCACGAGACCGCGGTGCGCTACGCCGCGGACCGGCAGGCCTTCGGCGGCCGGCTGGCCGACCTCGGGATGGCCCAGCAGCTCATCGCCGACAACGAGATCGACCTGGCCGCCACCCGCGCTCTGCTGCGCGAGGCCTGCGCCGAGCTCGACGCCGGCGGCCGCGCGTCCAAGGCCACCTCGATCGCCAAGACCTTCGCGGCCGAGGCGCTGTGCCGCGTCGCCGACCGCTCGGTCCAGCTCTGCGGCGGCCTCGGGGTGGCCGCCGACCTGCCGGTGGCCAAGATCGCCCGCGAGCTGCGCCCGTTCCGGATCTACGACGGCCCCTCGGAGGTGCACCGCTGGTCGCTCGCCCGCCGGGCCGTGCGCGAGCTGACGTGACCGCGCTCTCCAGCGCGGAGCTGGCCGGCGTCGCCCAGGCCATGGCCGGGGCCGGCGAGGAGCCGGCCGGACCGCTGCGCGCCGAGCTGATCGCCGGGGGTCGCTCCAACCTGACCTTCGGGATGTCCGACGGCGTCCGGGACTGGGTGCTGCGGACCCCGCCCCGCACCGGGCGCACCCCGTCGGCCCACGACGTGGTGCGCGAGCTGCGCATCGTCGCCGGGCTGGCCGGCTCCGGCGTACCGGTGCCGCGGGCGGTGGTCGCGGTCGAGGACGAGACCCTCCTGGGCGGGCCGTTCGCGGTCACCGCGCGGGTGCGCGGCCGGACCGTGCAGAGCCGCGACGACCTCGACCGGCTGGACGACGCCACCGTCGCCGCCGTTGTCGACCGGCTGCTGGAGACCCTGGTCCGCCTGCACCACGTCGACCTGGAGGCCGCCGGCCTGGCCGGCCTCGGCCGCGCGGATGCCTACGCCGAGCGCCAGCTGCGCCGCTGGTCCGGTCAGTGGGAGATCGTCGGCACCGCCGAGCACGAGGCGCTGGCCCGCGAGGTCGTCGACGGCCTGCGCGCCGCCGTGCCGCCCCAGCACGCCGTCGCGCTCCTGCACGGCGACTACCGCATCGACAACACCCTGCTCGACCTGGACGGACCCGAGCCGGTGGTCACCGCCGTCCTCGACTGGGAGCTGTCCGCGCTCGGCGACCCGGTGGCCGACGTCGCGGTGATGTGCGCCTACCGCGAGCCGGCCTTCGACCTGGTCGTCGGTGTGCCGGGGGCCTGGACCAGCGACCGGCTCCCGCCGCCGGCCGACCTCGCCGCGGCGTACGAGGCCGCCGGCGGCGTCCCCCTGCGTGACTGGGAGACGCACCGGGCCCTGGCCTGCCTCAAGATCGCCGTCATCGCGGCCGGCATCGACCACCGCGCCCGCGCGGGCAGCGGGTCCGGCCCCGGGTTCGACACCGCCGGCGAGGCCGTCGGGCCGTTCCTCGAGCTGGCTCGGGACGCGCTCGGCCGCTGACCCGCGACGGCGGCGGCGCCCCTCTTTCCAGAGGTGGGGTCTAGACCACCGCGCCCTCTTCGTGCCACCCCGGAACATCCCTCCTCGGGTCGCGGTTCGGGATGAAACGAAACGGTTTCGTTTCATCCGTGACGACCGTCACACCGGACCACCAGAGCAGGGAGCACCACCCCGCATGACCGCCACCGAGACCGCAGCCGTCCGGCCGCGCGTCGAGGGAGACCGAGAGGCGGAGATCCTCACGGCCGCCCTCGACGTGCTGGCCGACGTCGGCTACGACCGCCTCACCATGGACGCGGTCGCCCAGCGCGCCAAGGCGTCGAAGGCGACGCTCTACCGGCGCTGGACCTCCAAGGCCCGGCTGGTGCTGGACGCCCTGCACCAGGGGCACGGCCACCCCAGGCCCGACGAGGAGGCCGCCGACACCGGCAGCCTGCGCGGCGACCTGCTGGCGACGTTCTGCGGCGTCGGGGGCCTGACCGACAAGCCGGAGGTGGACGGCTTCGTCGCCATCCTCACCGCGATCAGCCACGACCCGGAGTTCGCCGCGGCCTTCCGCGGCGAGGTGCTGGCCCCCAAGATCGCCGGCACCACCGCGCTGTTCGAGCGCGCTCAGCGGCGCGGCGAGATCGGCCCCGAGGTCGACATCGAGCTGCTCGCGCCGGCCCTGGCCGGGATCGTGCTGAACCGCTTCCTCCTCTCGGGGGAGCCGCCCACCGCGGACCTCGTCGTCCGCGTCATCGACCAGATCATCCTGCCCGCCGCGCACGCGGCTGGCTGAGCCACCGACCACCAGAGAAGGAACCTCCATGACCGACACCGCGGCCGCCCCCGAGGCGACCACGACCGAGACCGGGGTGGGCAAGCACCTCGGGTGGGCGCTCGTGCTCATCTCGATCGCCCAGCTGATGGTGGTGCTCGACGCCTCCATCGCCAACATCGCCCTGCCGTTCATCGGCGCGGACCTCAACATCAACGACGCCAACCTGACCTGGATCGTCACCGGCTACGCGCTCGCCTTCGGTGGCCTGCTGCTCCTCGGTGGCCGCCTGGGCGACCTCTACGGCCGGCGCCGGATCTTCATGATCGGCCTGGCCACCTTCGCGATCGCCTCCTTCATCGGCGGCCTCGCGCAGAACGAGGCGATGCTGCTGGCGTCCCGCGGGCTCCAGGGACTCGGTGCCGCGCTGGCCTCGCCGGCCGCGCTGGCCCTCATCACCACCACGTTCCCGGCCGGCCCGGCGCGCAACCGCGCCTTCGCCGTGTACGCCGCGATGTCGGGCGCCGGTGCGGCCGTCGGCCTCATCCTCGGTGGCTGGCTGACCGGCCTCGACCCGGTCCTCGGCCTCGAGGGCTGGCGCCTCACCTTCCTCATCAACGTCCCGATCGGCCTGGTCGCCGCCTTCCTCGCGCCGCGCTTCCTGGCCGAGTCCGAGTCGCGCCCCGGCCTGCTCGACGTGCCGGGCGCCATCACCGGCACCCTCGGCCTGCTGGGCCTGGTCTACGGCTTCAGCCGCGCCGGTGAGGAGGCACACGGCTGGGGTGACCCGTGGACCATCGCGTCCCTCGCTGCCGGTGTCGTCCTGCTCGCGGCGTTCGCCCTGGTCGAGTCGCGGGTGGAGCACCCGCTGCTGCCGGTCCGCGTGTTCGCCAACCGCACCCGGGCCACCAGCTTCCTGGTGATGATGCTGGTCCCGGCCGCGATGTTCGCGATGTTCTACTTCCTCAGCCTCTTCATCCAGCTCGTCGTGGGCTACAGCCCGCTGCACACCGGCTTCGCGTTCCTGCCGTTCTCGGTGGGCATCGTCATCGGCGCCGGCGTCTCGTCGAACCTGGTCAACCGCATCGACCCGCGCTTCATCGCCGGCGTCGGCACGATCATGGCCGCGGTCGCCCTGTTCGGCTTCTCCCGGCTCGAGGTCCCGACCGGCGCGGCCGACCTGCTGGCCCTGGGCCAGAACGGCCACCTCGGTGCGGACGTGAACTACTGGTCCTCGATCCTGCCCTACATCCTGCTGATGTCGGTGGGCATGGGCGCGGTCTTCGTGCCGCTCACCCTGACCGCGGTGCACCACCTGCGGCCCGAGGACTCCGGCATCGGCTCCGGCGTGCTCAACACCATGCAGCAGGTCGGCGGCGCCCTGGGCCTGGCCATCCTCAGCACCGTCTCGCTGCGCGCGGCGAGCGGCACCAAGGACGGACTCGTGGAGCAGCTGACCGGCCAGGGTGTCCCCGGTGACGCCGCCCGGCAGCTGGCCTTCCTCGGCTCGTTCACCGAGGGCGCCACGGCGGCCTTCCTGGTCGGCGCGGTGCTGATCGCCATCGGCTCGCTCGCCACGTGGACGTTCCTCAACGTCAAGCACGAGGAGCTCGCCACCGACGGGCCCGAGGTCGTGCACGCGGGCGTCTGACCCTGCCTCACCCGAACGGCCCCGACCATCCCGGTCGGGGCCGTTCGTCGTTCAGTCCTGCTCGGCCAGGAACGCCTCGAGCACCTCGGCCAGCCGCTCCGGTGCCTCCTGGGCCAGGTAGTGGCCGGCGCCGTCCACCCGCGCCCCGGTGACCCGGTCGGCCACCGCGCGCAGGGTGGTCTCGGTGAAGGGCCCGCCCGCGCTGCCCACGGCCAGCACCGGCGCCGACAGACGGTGGGCGGCCAGCCGCCGGAGCTCGTCGCCGTCGTGCAGCAGCGAGCGGTAGAGGCCGGCGGCGCCCGTGAAGCCGCCGTCCCGGGCGTACGCGCGGACCAGCTCCGCGCGGTCCGCCGCGGTCAGGACCGGCTCCGTCACGCCGTACGACGGGTAGAGCAGGTCGGCGAGGAACGCCTCCTCGCGACCGCGCAGCAGCACTTCGGGCACGCCGTCGGTGACGAGGGCGCCGATGTACCACGCGCCGCCGTGCCGGACGTCGGCGAACGCCTCGGCGCCGAAGCCGGGCAGTCCGGTCTCCACGGCGACCAGACTCCGCACCAGCTCGGGGTGCGCGGCGGCCACGCGGTAGACGACCTGGCCGCTGAGGTCCTGGCCCAGCAGGTGCACGGGCCCGAGGTCGAGGTGGGCGAGGAGCGCGGCGACGTCCTCGGCCGCGCTCGCCGCGTCGAAGCCGGGCGACGCGACGGCGGAGTCGCCGAACCCGCGCAGGTCGAGCGCCACCACGCGGTGTCGCCGGGCCAGCAGGGGGAGCCAGGTGCCGGAAGGCCCACCAGGACTCCGGGAAGCCGTGGACCAGGACGACCGGCGACCCGGAGTCGCCGAGGCGCACGTGGTGCAGCCGGGTGCCGTTGACCTCGGCGGTGGCGTGGACGGCGCCCTCGAGGGTGGTGGGGGACGGGGTGGCGGTCATGGGAGCTCCAGCGGTGGACAACGTGGTTGTCCAACAGAAGCAATCGACAACCTGGTTGTCAAGTAGGGTCCTCCCGTGGACTCTCCCGGGGTGAGGCTGGCGCTGCTCCTGCTGAGCGGCTACCAGCGGCTGGTCGACGAGGTCACGGGCGAGCTGGCCCGCCAGGGGCACGTGGACTTCCGGTCCAGCCACGAGTACGCCCTCACGGCCGTGGGTGCGGGCGCCACGACCATCTCGGAGGTCGGCCGCCGGCTGGGCGTCTCCAAGCAGGCCGCGGCCAAGACCGTGGGCCTGCTCGTGGACCGGGGCTACCTGAGCCGGGCCGAGGACCCCGACGACGCCCGCAGCACCCGGCTCGAGCTGACGCCGAGCGGGCGCGAGGTCAGTCGGCTCGGCGCCGCGGTCTTCGACACCCTGCGCGCCCGGTGGGCCGAGCGGGTCGGGCTCGAGGGCGTGGAGGAGGTCGAGCGGCTGCTGGGCGACCTGGTCGGCGACGCCCCCGTCGACCCGGGGTCACCGGGGTGGGTCTCGCAGGTCGCGGGCTGAGGCGGCGCGGGTCTCGACCTGTGCGAGACTGACCAGCGCGGGAGGGGAGTATTCCTTCGCCGCGGGTCCGTCAGCACGAGCCGCCCCTGCCCGCAGGGCGTGGCTCCGGGCCCGCGGATCGCCGTACGGCGGTGGAAGAGACCTCTGGCGGACAACGCTGCCCCTTCACCCCGCACAGGAGTTCTCGTGGACATCCCCCTCTGGCTCTGGGCGACCACGATCGTGGTCACCGTCGGCTTCCTGCTCTTCGACGTCCTCATCGTCGGCCGGCGCCCGCACGAGCCGTCGACCAAGGAGGTCACCCGCGACCTCATCGGCTACGTCGGGGCGGCCATCGTCTTCGGCATCGCCGTGTGGGTGCTCGCGGGCGGTCGGTACGGCGGGGAGTTCTTCGCCGGCTGGCTGACGGAGTACAGCCTGTCGATCGACAACCTCTTCATCTTCATCATCATCATGACCAAGCTGCAGGTGCCGCGGCAGTACCAGCAGACCGCGCTGCTCATCGGCATCGTCATCGCGCTCGTCATGCGCGGCATCTTCATCGGCGTCGGCGCCGCCGCGATCAACCAGTTCAGCTGGGTCTTCTACCTGTTCGGCCTGTTCCTCATCTACACCGCGTTCAAGCTGGCCAAGGACGACGACCACGACGACAGCCAGTACGACGAGCCCCGGATCGTGCGCTTCGCCCGCGACCACCTCAAGGCGAGCACGGAGTGGAACGGCGTCAAGCTGTTCTCGCGCGAGGGCGGCGCGCGGGTGGCCACGCCGATGTTCATCGTCGTGCTGTCGCTCGGCATGACCGACCTGCTCTTCGCGCTGGACTCGATCCCGGCGATCTACGGGCTCACCAAGGAGCCCTACCTGGTCCTCACCGCCAACGTCTTCGCGCTCATGGGGCTGCGCCAGCTCTACTTCCTCATCGGCGACCTGCTCAAGCGGCTGGTCTACCTGTCCTACGGCCTGGCCGTGCTGCTCGCCTTCATCGGCGCGAAGCTGATCCTGCACGCCATGCACGAGAACGAGCTGCCGTTCGTCAACGGCGGCGAGCACATCTCGTGGGCCCCCGACATCCCGATCTGGCTGTCCCTCGTGGCCATCGTCGGCATCCTCGGCGTGACGACGGTGCTCAGCCTGGCCAAGGACGCGCGCGACCGCCGGCAGGAGAGCTCGACGAGCTGAGCCGCCGCGCCACCTCGGCGCAGGCCCCGCGCAGCTCGGCCGGCTCGACCTCGCTCAGGTCGACGTCGAAGCGGGTGAGCAGCCCGACCAGCCCGGTCCACGACCACGAGCCGGCCACCAGGCGGCAGCGGCCGTCGGGCAGCGGCTCGAGCGTCGCGTCACCGACGTACGGCGCGACCTCGTGCGGCTCGAGGTCGAGCACCGCGCTGCCCACGCACGGCCAGGTGTCGGTCCCGCTCGAGCCCTTGGCCCGGGCGCCGAGCCAGGTGGCGACGTCCACGTCGCCCGGGAGCGCGCGGCGCGAGAACCGGGGTCCGCCCGGGGTGCGCAGCGCGATCCGGTCCACGCGGAACGTGCGCCAGTCGTCGCCGTCGCCGTCCCAGCCGACGAGGTACCACCGACCGGCGCGGGCGACGACGTGGTGCGGCTCCACGCGCCGGACCCGGTCGCCGTCGCCGTAGGAGAACCGGACCCCCTCGCGGGCCCGCACCGCCGTGGTGAGCGCGAGCAGCACCTGCGGATCCGCGGACGGCCGCGGGTCGCCGAGGTCGACCTCGAGGGCGTCGACCCGGGCGCGCAGCCGGGCGGGCAGGAGCTGGCGCACCGAGGCCAGGGCGCGCTCGGCCGCCTCGCCCACGTCGGCGCCGGACGCGGCTGCCGTCCGCAGCGCGACCGCCAGGGCCACCGCCTGCTCGTCGTCGAAGAGCAGCGGCGGCAGGTCCGCGCCGGCCTCGAGCCGGTAGCCGCCGGCCGGGCCCATCGCGGCGCTCACCCGGTAGCCGAGCTCGCGCAACCGGTCCACGTCGCGGCGCACCGTCCGGTCGCTGACGGCCAGGCGCTGGGCCAGCAGCGAGCCGGGCAACTCCCGCCGGGTCTGCAGCAGCGAGAGCAGGGCCAGCATCCGCGCGGTCGTCCCGGGCACGGCGCCACCCTCCTCCGAGTCCCGGACACCACCTGTCCTGGACTGAGGCGAGGGTAGCGGCACCGCGACCAACTGGGCGCGGACACCGAGATCGAGCCACCCAGCAGGAGCAGCCATGACCATCGCCGTCACCCCCCACCTCAACTTCCGCGGCCAGGCCCGCGCCGCCCTCGACTTCTACCGCTCGGTCTTCGGCGGCGAGGTCGTCGTCCTCAGCTACGCCGACATGGGCCAGGGCCAGGACCCCGCCACGGCCGACCACGTGGTCTGGGGCCAGGTCTCCTCGCCCGACGGGTTCCGGGTCATGGCCTACGACGTCTACCCCCACCTGCCGCTCGACCCGGGCCAGGGGGCGTTCTTCGTCTCGGTGCGCGGCTCGGACGCGGAGGAGCTGCAGGGCTACTGGGACGGCCTGGCCGAGGGTGCGACGGTCACCGCGCCACTGGCGCCCTCGGCCTGGGCGCCGCTCTACGGGATGCTCACCGACCGGTTCGGGATCACGTGGGTGCTCGACGTCGCGACGGCGTGACGGAATGCACCGGCACCGGTCGGGCGTTGGGACAGGTGATGAGCGACCTCTCCCTCTCCGTCCTCGACCTGGTGCCGGTGCGCACCGACCAGTCGACCTCCGATGCGATCGCCGCCTCGCTGGCCCTGGCCCGCACCGCCGACGCGCTGGGCTACACCCGCTACTGGCTGGCCGAGCACCACAACATGCCGGCCGTGGCGGCGACCAACCCGCCGGTGCTCATCGGCATGGTCGCCTCGGCGACCGAGCGGATCCGGGTCGGCTCGGGCGGCGTGATGCTGCCCAACCACGCGCCGCTGGTCGTGGCCGAGCAGTTCGGGCTGCTCGAGGCGGCCTTCCCGGGCCGCATCGACCTGGGGATCGGCCGCGCGCCGGGCACCGACCCGGTGACGTCGTACGCCCTGCGCCACGGCGCCGGCGGCGTCAGCGACGAGGCCGTGTCCCGCTTCCCGGAGTACGTCGAGAACGTGCTGGCCATGATGGAGCCCGAGGGTGTCGGCGTCTCGGTGGCGGGGCGCACGCACGCGCTCAAGGCCACGCCGGTCGCGCGCTCGGTGCCGACGATCTGGCTGCTCGGCTCCTCCGACTACTCCGCCCGGCTCGCGGCGGAGAAGGGGATGCCCTACGTCTTCGCCCACCACTTCTCCGGGTCCGGCACCGCCGAGGCGCTCGAGCTCTACCGCCAGAGCTTCCGGCCCTCGCCCGAGCTGGCCGAGCCGCGCACCTTCCTGACCGTCAACGCGGTCGTGGCGCCCGACGCCGACGAGGCCGAGCGGCTGGCCCTGCCCAACCTGCTGATGATGCTCTCGCTGCGCACCGGCGCCCCCCTCGGCCCGCAGCTGCTGGTCGAGGAGGCGGAGAAGGTCGAGGTGCCGGACGCGCACCGCCCGCTGCTGGAGGCCATGCGCGCGAAGTGGGTCGTGGGCGACCCCGCGTCGGCCCGCGAGCAGCTCGAGACCCTCGCCACGACGTACGGTGTGGACGAGGTGATGGTCCACCCCGTGGCCGCCGCCCACGTGGGCACCGACCCCACCACGAGCCCGACCCGCGAGGAGACGCTGTCGCTGCTCTCTCGAGTTGGGGATCGGCCGCTCGCCGTCTAGACTGACTAGTCGGCCCAACATGGGTCTGTCTGTTGGCGCCTCGCGGCTGCCCGGACCAGACGGCCAGGTCCCGTTCACGCGGGTCCTGACGTGTGCCGGGGATGAGGCGTCCAGACGACCTGATGAGGTCCACTCCCGCCGATCGGGAGAGGTTCGCGGGCCGAACGGTAGACACCGACCGACCACAGATCAACTACGGACAAAAGGGAGACATGCCGAAGAAGGAAGGCGTGATCGAGATCGAGGGCACCGTCGTGGAGGCCCTCCCCAACGCCATGTTCCGCGTCGAGCTGAGCAATGGCCACAAGGTCCTCGCCCACATCAGCGGCAAGATGCGCCAGCACTACATCCGGATCCTCCCCGAGGACCGCGTGGTGGTGGAGCTGTCCCCCTACGACCTGACGCGTGGCCGGATCGTCTACCGGTACAAGTAACCAGCCGAAAGAGGTCCGACCGTGAAGGTCAACCCCAGCGTCAAAGCCATCTGTGACAAGTGCAAGGTGATCCGTCGCCACGGCCGCGTCATGGTGATCTGCGAGAACCCGCGCCACAAGCAGCGCCAGGGCTGATCCGCAGCCAGCACGACCCGCACCACCACAACTGAACACCTACATCGTGCGCGCTAGCGCCGTACGCCGCCCCGGCGCCGTACCGCGTGAAGCCACCCCCGGAGCAGACGGCCGGGGCCTCGCCGCGGCGAGGACGCGCCACGACCGACACCGCTGCGAACCACACACGAAGGAACACCACATGGCACGCCTCGTTGGTGTGGACCTCCCGCGCGACAAGCGCGTCGAGGTCGCTCTCACCTACATCTACGGCATCGGCCGCACCCGCGCCCAGCAGCTGCTGGCCGCCACCGGCGTCGACCCGAACACCCGCGTCCACGCCCTCGGCGACGACG
This sequence comes from Nocardioides anomalus, assembly GCF_011046535.1. Classification (NCBI taxonomy): domain Bacteria; kingdom Bacillati; phylum Actinomycetota; class Actinomycetes; order Propionibacteriales; family Nocardioidaceae; genus Nocardioides; species Nocardioides anomalus. Next base: position 416,719 of record NZ_CP049257.1, read on the forward strand.
ACCTCGTCAAGCTCCGCGACGAGATCGAGGCCAACTTCCGCATCGAGGGTGACCTCCGGCGCGAGGTCCAGGCCGACATCCGTCGCAAGATCGAGATCGGCTCCTACCAGGGCCGCCGCCACCGCCAGGGCCTGCCGGTCCGCGGTCAGCGCACCAAGACCAACGCGCGCACCCGCAAGGGTCCCAAGCGCACCGTTGCCGGCAAGAAGAAGGCGAAGTGATCTGATGCCTCCCAAGGCACGCGCCGCGGCCAAGAAGGTCCGCCGCAAGGAGAAGAAGAACGTCGCTCAGGGCGAGGCCCACATCAAGAGCACGTTCAACAACACGATCGTGACGATCACCGACCCGACCGGTGCGGTGATCTCCTGGGCCTCGGCCGGCACCGTCGGCTTCAAGGGCTCGCGCAAGTCCACGCCGTTCGCCGCGCAGATGGCCGCCGAGGCCGCCGGGCGCCGGGCGATGGACCACGGCATGAAGAAGATCGACGTCTTCGTCAAGGGCCCGGGCTCGGGCCGCGAGACCGCGATCCGCTCCCTGGGTGCCATCGGCCTCGAGGTCGGCACCATCCAGGACGTCACGCCCACCCCCCACAACGGTTGCCGCCCGCCCAAGCGCCGGCGCGTCTGACCCCGAGACGAAGAAGGAGACTGAACCATGGCCCGCTACACCGGCCCCATGACCAAGAAGTCGCGCCGTCTCGGTGTCGACCTCGTCGGAGGCGACGCGGCGTACGAGCGTCGCCCCTACCCGCCCGGCCAGCACGGCCGCGGCCGGATCAAGGAGAGCGAGTACCTCCTGCAGCTCCGCGAGAAGCAGAAGGCCCGCTACACCTACGGCGTCCTCGAGAAGCAGTTCCACAACTACTACACCGAGGCCTCGCGCCGTCCCGGCAAGACCGGTGACAACCTGCTCCAGCTCCTGGAGTGCCGCCTGGACAACGTGGTCTACCGCGCCGGCTTCGCCCGGACCCGTCGCCACGCCCGCCAGCTGGTGAGCCACGGCCACTTCCGGGTCAACGGCAAGAAGGTCGACATCCCGAGCTACCAGGTCTCCGCGCACGACGTCATCGACGTGCGCGAGAAGTCCCTGGAGATGACCCCGTTCATCGTGGCTCGCGAGACCCACGGCGAGCGGCACGTCCCGGCGTGGATGGAGGCGCTCCCCAACCGGATGCGCATCCTCGTGCACTCGGTCCCGGTCCGGGCCCAGATCGACATCCCGGTCCAGGAGCAGCTCATCGTCGAGTACTACTCCAAGAAGTAGTGCTCTCCGCCCCCGACCGCAGCCGCGGTCGGGGGCACACACAACTCCACACCGCCGCCACGCACAACGTTCGGGCCCCTCATATAGCGGTCGGACCCGGAAAGGAAAGATCTAGTGCTCATCGCACAGCGCCCCACCCTGTCGGAGGAGTCCGTCGACGAGTTCCGCTCGCGGTTCGTCATCGAGCCGCTGGAGCCCGGCTTCGGCTACACCCTCGGCAACTCGCTGCGTCGCACGCTGCTCTCCTCGATCCCGGGTGCCTCGGTCACGAGCATCCGCATCGACTCGGTCCTCCACGAGTTCTCGACCATCGAGGGCGTCACCGAGGACGTCACGGAGATCATCCTCAACCTCAAGGGCCTCGTCGTCTCCTCCGAGCACGACGAGCCGGTCACCATGTACCTGCGCAAGTCCGGTGCCGGTGACGTCACCGCCGCCGACATCACCCCGCCCGCGGGCGTCGAGGTGCACAACCCCGACCTGAAGATCGCCACCCTGTCCGACAAGGGCAAGCTGGAGATGGAGCTCGTCGTCGAGCGCGGCCGCGGCTACGTCTCGGCCGTGCAGAACAAGGGCGCCGACAACGAGATCGGCCGGATGCCGGTCGACTCGATCTACAGCCCGGTCCTCAAGGTGACCTACAAGGTCGAGGCCACCCGTGTCGAGCAGCGCACCGACTTCGACAAGCTGGTCATCGACGTCGAGACCAAGCCGTCGATCCGGCCCCGCGACGCCATCGCCTCGGCCGGCAAGACCCTGGTCGAGCTCTTCGGCCTGGCCCGCGAGCTGAACGTCGAGGCCGAGGGCATCGACATCGGCCCGTCGCCGGTCGACGAGCAGCTGGCCGCCGACCTCGCCCTCCCGGTCGAGGACCTGCAGCTGACCGTCCGCTCCTACAACTGCCTCAAGCGCGAGGGCATCCACACCGTGGGTGAGCTCATCAGCCGCTCGGAGCAGGACCTCCTCGACATCCGCAACTTCGGCGCGAAGTCGATCGACGAGGTCAAGGCCAAGCTCCACGAGATGGGCCTCTCGCTCAAGGACAGCGCGCCGGGCTTCGACCCGCACGCGGCCCTGGCGGCGTACTCCGACGACGACTACGACGACGCCTACGTCGAGGACGAGCAGCTCTGACCCCACCGACCCGCGCCCGCGGGTCGTCTACCCCGGTACCTGACACGGCCGGAGAGAACGGAAGATCGCGATGCCCACTCCCAAGAAGGGTGCCCGCCTCGGCGGCAGCCCGGCCCACCAGAAGCTGATCGTCTCGAACCTCGCCACGGCGCTGTTCGAGCACGGCCGGATCACCACCACCGAGGCGCGCGCCCGCGTGCTGCGGCCGGTCGCCGAGAAGCTGATCACCAAGGCCAAGCGGGGCGACCTGCACAACCGGCGCGAGGTCCTCAAGACCATCCGCGACAAGTCGGTCGTGCACACGCTGTTCACCGAGATCGCGGTGACCTTCGCCGAGCGCCCGGGCGGCTACACCCGGATCACCAAGATCGGTCCGCGCAAGGGCGACAACGCCCCCATGGCGGTCATCGAGCTGGTGACCGAGAAGTACGACCCCAAGCCGGCCCGCGGCACCGCCAAGAAGACCGCCGCGGCCCCGGCCGCTCCGGTCGCCACCGAGGAGACCGGTCCGACCGAGCTCGTCGACGAGGCCTCCCCCGAGGAGAGCGTGGTCGCCGAGGCCGAGGTCGAGGAGACCGGCGCCGACACCGCGGGTGACGCGGCCGAGGGCGAGGACACCTCCGACGCCGAGGCCGCGCCGACCACGGACGACCCGGCCACCGAGGCCGCCGAGGAGGACGCCGCTCCGGTGGAGCCCTCCGACGAGGAGTCCGACAAGGCCTGACCCAGGCCCCAGCACCACCACGACGGCCCGTCCCCGACCCGGGGGCGGGCCGTTCGTCAGGTCAGGGTCGAGCGCAGCCGCTCGTACGCCGCGCGCTGGACCCGCTCGTTCAGCGGGGTCGGCACGCCGTGCCGCCGGCCGAGCAGCACGATCTCGCCCGCGCGGAAGTCGACCTCCGTCCCCGGTGTCCCGCGCTGCAGGCTCTGGCCGAGCGAGTTCGACCCGCGCGCGTCCGCCCGCACCTGGAGCAGGTCGCCGCGACGCTCGCGGTCGGCTTCCTGGGTGACCAGCGGAGCGCCGGCGGCGGCCAGCACCGCCTCGCACTCCGCGCGCAGCGCCTCCCGCAGCTCCTCGGACGCGTCCGGGAGCACCACCCCGGCGTCCCCGACCGCGTTGGTGACCAGCTTGCGGTGCTTCCAGGCCATGATGTCGGGCCGCGGGACGGAGGCGAACCCGGCCGAGCGGAGGTCCGCGGCCACCTGCTCGGCGAGTGCGTCGGTCCCGGTCGGGTAGCGCCCCACGTCGAGGATGCCCGGGACCGGGTGCGACCCCTGGACGACGAGCCCCGGCTCGAGGTGCTCCGACGGCAGCATCACGGTGATGCCGTAGGTGCGGGCGAAGCGCCGCAGCGTGGCCGGCTCGTTGCTCACGCCGTTCTGCAGGCAGACCACCGCCGTGCTCGGCGGCGCGTGCGCCATGAGGTCGGCCAGGGCCGCGTCGGTCTGGTGCGCCTTCACCGCCAGCAGCACGACCGGGCCGTCGCGCCAGTCGACCTCGGCGGCGGAGTCGGTGGCGTCGGTGCGGACCACCTCTCGTCCGTCGGCGGTGTCGAGGGTGAGCCCGCGGGCGCGGATCCGGGCCAGGTGCTCCCCGCGCGCGACCAGCGTGACCCGGTGGCCGGCCAGGTGCAGGCGGGCGCCGACGACCCCGCCGACGGCGCCCGCGCCGTACAGGACGTAGGACGAGGACACGGGTCCATCCAACCGCACCGGCGCCGCCGCGGGCGTGGTAGGCAGAGGGCATGGAGCGCGGCGTGCTGGTGGTCGGGGAGTCGCTGGTCGACATCGTGCAGACGCGCAGCGGCCACCTCCACGAGTACGCCGGCGGCAGCGCGGCCAACGTCGCGGTCGCGCTGGCCCGGCTAGGGCGCCCGACCCGGCTGGCCACCGCGTTCGCCGACGACCGGCACGGGGCGATGGTGCGGGCGCACCTGGAGGAGTCCGGGGTGGCGCTGGCCTGCGACCCGGGCGCGGTCGAGCGGACGTCGACGGCGCGGGCCACCATCGGGACGGCCGGCGCGGCGGAGTACACCTTCGACCTCGACTGGCGGCTCCACCCGGTGCCGCCCGAGGAGGACCCGCTGGTCGCCCACACCTGCTCGCTCGGCGCGGTCCTCGAGCCCGGCGCCGACGACGTCGTGGCCCTGCTGGGCCGGCTGCGGGAGCGGTCGACGGTCAGCTACGACGTCAACGCCCGGCCGGCGGTGACCGGCACCGGTCCGGTGCTCGTGGAGCGCGTGGAGCGCGTGGTCGCGATCGCCGACCTGGTCAAGGCCAGCGACGAGGACCTGGAGGCGCTCTACCCCGGCCGGCCGTACGCCGAGTCCGCGGCGGCGCTGCTGGCCACCGGCCCGGCGGTGGTCGTGGTGACCCGGGGCGCCGACGGCGCGCTGTGGCTGGACGACGCGGGCCCGGTCGAGGTGGCCTCGGAGGCCGTGGAGGTCGCGGACACCATCGGGGCCGGCGACACCTTCGGCGCCGGTCTGCTCGACGCGCTCTGGGAGCGGGGCCGGCTGGGCGCCGAGGGGCGCGAGGCGCTGCGAGCGCTGCCGCGCGAGGAGGTCGTCGAGGTGCTCGGCCACGCGGCCCGGGCGGCCGCGGTCACCGTCTCGCGGCCGGGGGCGGACCCGCCGTACCGCCACGAGCTGGACTGAGGGCTACATCGCCTCGAGCACGCGGCCGGCGTACTCCAGCAGCGCGTCGGTGTCGTAGGGGTGACCGGTGATGCTGAGCGAGATGTTCAGGCCGTGGTCGCCCTTGACCAGGATCAGGCCGGAGACGACGGTGTCCTCGCCCTCCTGTCCGGGCAGGACCACCGCCCAGCCGCGGTCGGCGTCCGGGACCTCGACCGCACCGGGCAGGGCCTCGTAGGTGTAGCTGTCCGCGGGCATGTCCTCGTCCGCGCGGGTGGTGGCCTGGACGGCCACCAGCACGTCGCCGCCGTAGTAGAAGCAGTCCGCGGCGGAGGGGTCGTCGAAGCTCGAGGGCTGAGGCATGGCCTGCCCGGCGCTGGCTCCGAAGACCGCCGTGAACACGTCCGGTGGGGTCACCGTGCACGCGTCGAAGGTGACGCCGTCCGGCGCGAGGACCCCCGGCGCCGAGCGCGGGAGCTCCGGCGCGAGCGACGGCAGCTCCACCTCAGCCGCCGTGCTGGCCGCCGAGGGGCTCGCCGACTCGCTGGCGGCGGCCGCCGGCTCGGGGTCGTCGTCGCCGCAGGCCGCGAGGGGTACGGCGAGCAGCAGCAGGGTGCCGGCGGTCACGAGGGCGTGCTTCACGGCCCAGATCCCACCAGAGCGGGGACGGCCAGGACAAGCCCCGCGTCAGGGTTCAGCCGACGGGCGCGCCCACCGCCGCGGCCTCGGCCGCCGGGGCGAGGAACGCGTGCACGAGCGGGACGACCGAGGCACCCTCGCCGCTGGCCGCCGCGACCCGCTTCATCGACCCCGCCCGGATGTCGCCGGCGGCGAAGACGCCGGGGATCGTGGTGGCGAGGTTGGCCGGCGGCACGTCGTCGACCCACTGCTCGCGCGGCACGTCGCGGCCGGTGAGGATGAAGCTGTTCTTGTCGCGCGCGAGCTCCGGCGGCAGCCAGTCGCAGCGCGGCTCGGCGCCCAGCAGCAGGAACAGGCCGCGGGCCTCGACCCGCTCGCGCTCCCTGGTGTTGGTGTCCTCCAGGCTCAGCCATTCCAGCGCGCCCTCGCCGCCGCCGTCGACGACGCGGGTGCAGGGTCGCACCGAGATCCGCTCCTGGTAGCCGATCTCCTTGATGAGGTAGTCCGACATCGTCTCCTCGAGCCCCGGCCGGCGGACCACGATGGTGACCGACGAGGCGAAGCGGCACAGGTGCAGCGCGGCCTGGCCGGCGGAGTTGCCGCCGCCGACGACCACGACGTCGTAGCCCTCCATCTCGCGCCCCGCCGTCATCGCGGCGCCGTAGTTGACGCCGTTGCCGACCAGGTCCTCGAGGGCCGGTACGCCGAGCTTGCGGTAGGCCACCCCGTTGGCCACGAGCACCGAGCGGGCGCGGACCGCGTCGTCCTCGCAGCGCAGCACGTGCGGCTCGCCGTCGGTGCCGACCTCGAAGCCGGTCACCTCCCAGCCGGTGAGGAACCGGGTGCCGAAGCGGATGGCCTGGTTGCGCGCGCGCAGCGCGAGCCGCATCCCGGAGATGCCGCGCGGGAAGCCGAGGTAGTTGCGGATCATCGAGCTGGTGCCGGCCTGGCCGCCCACGGCCTCGGCCTCGAGCACCCGGACGCTGAGCCCCTCCGAGGCGGCGTACACCGCGGCCGCCAGGCCGGCGGGCCCGGCGCCCACGACCGCGAGGTCGACGACCTCGTCGGCGTCGTCCTGCGAGCGCGGGTAGATCGAGCGGGCCACGTCCTTGACCGACCGGGCCTGGACGGCCCGGCGGCCGGGCCACCACACGACGGGGTACGTCGGGTCGTCGGTGCCCATCTCCTCGAACAGCCGCGGCATGAACTCGGCCAGGTGCGGGTCGGTGGGGTCGTAGAGGTTGTTCTGCATGCCCATCCGGTCCAGGAAGTCGCGGATGGCCATGGTCAGCCCGTCGTGGACCGGCGAGATGACCTTGGCGCTGACCACCTCGGGCTGCGGGACGGTCGCGGTCCAGTCCGAGAGCAGCTCGGTGATCGCGGTGTGGAACTCCTCGTCGCGGTTGCCGCGCGGCATGAGCAGGTAGGCGTCGAACTTGCCCCGCGCCAGCCCCGGCCGCAGCTCGTCGGCGTCCTCGAGGAAGTAGTCCCAGTGCGCGGCCACGACGCGCCGCGCGGTCGGGAGGACCACGCGGAAGCGGTGCATGGCCTCGAACATCGACACGTCGGGCAGCCGCGAGTCGCTCACGAACAGCGCGACGGCCTCGCCGCCGTCCTTCAGCTCCTGCGCGAGCTTCTCCGCCTCCAGGCACGAGCGCGCCGAGCGGAGCTGGTAGTCGTAGCCGTAGCGTCGGTAGAACACCTCGAGCAGGGTGTCCGCGTAGTGCTCGGAGACCAGGATGATGACTGGGTTCGCCACGCTCCCACCCTATTCAGCGAAGCAATCCCCTCAAGGTCTGCGCACCAGCGCAGGTCGTGGTCGCGCTCGAGCGCCGGGGGGCAGCTGGAGCACGGTCTCGAACTCCGCGGCGTAGGCGTCACGCCACGTCCTCTTCGGCAGGTCCTCGGGGCAGAGCACGCCGACCCGGTGGGCGCAGCTCCGCGCGGAGCAGCCGATGGGTGCGCGGGCCACGGTGGCTCGGTGTCCGGGTCGGCTTGAGAGGATGCCGGGGTGCGGATCCGCCTCGACGTCGCCTACGACGGCACCGGCTTCCACGGCTGGGCCGCGCAGCCGGGGCTGCGCACGGTCGAGGGCGCCCTCGGCAACGCCCTGGCCACCGTGCTGCGGGTCGAGGCGGTTGAGCTGACCTGCGCCGGGCGGACCGACGCGGGGGTGCACGCGCGCGGCCAGGTGGTGCACTGCGACCTGCCCGACCCGGTCGTGGAGAGCGGGCTCGACCGGCTGGGCCGGCGGCTCGACGGGGTGCTGGACGCCGACGTGCGGGTCCGCCGGGTGGCACGGGCTCCGGAGGGGTTCGACGCGCGGTTCTCCGCGGTGTGGCGGCGCTACGCCTACCGGATCGCGGACCGGCCGGAGACCGTGGACCCGCTGCGCCGGGCGTCGGTGCTGGCCTGGGGCCGGCCCCTCGACGCGGCGCTGATGAACCAGGCCGCGCAGGCCCTGGTCGGCGAGCACGACTTCGCGGCGTTCTGCAAGCGCCGTGAGGGCGCCTCGACCGTGCGCGAGCTGCTCGAGCTGGTCTGGTCGCGCGAGGCCGACGGGCTGCTGGTCGCCCACGTGCGGGCCGACGCGTTCTGCCACAGCATGGTCCGCTCACTGGTCGGCTGCGCGCTGGCCGTGGGCGAGGGGCGCCGGCCCCCGGAGTGGGCCGGCGACGTCCTGGGCGCCGGCGTGCGCGACTCCGCGGTGCCCGTGGCGCCGGCGCACGGGCTGACGCTGGAGGAGGTCGGCTACCCGCCCGAGGCCGAGCTGGCCGCGCGGGTCGAGGTCACCAGGGCGCGTCGTGGTTGAGGAGCACTACTTCACCGCCGACCCGTCGGTGCCGTTCGCGCGCGAGCCGTTCGAGGCCACGGTGTGGGGCCGGACCCTGCGCCTGACCACCGGCTCGGGGGTCTTCGCGCGCGGCCGGCTCGACGTCGGTACCGCCGTGCTGTTCCGCGAGACCGAGCCGCCCGCCGGCGGCCGGGTCCTGGACCTGGGCTGCGGGTACGGCGTGATCGGGCTGGCCGTGGCCGCCGCGGTCCCCGACGCCGTGGTCACCGGCGTGGACGTCAACGAGCGCGCGGTGCTGCTGGCCAACGAGAACGCCGCCGCGCTCGGGCTGGCCGACCGGTTCCGGGCGAGCACCGCGGACGGTGTAGCGCCCGAGGCGACGTACGACGAGCTCTGGTCCAACCCGCCCATCCGCATCGGCAAGGACGCGCTGCACGCGCTGCTGCTCACCTGGTTCGCCCGGCTGGCGCCGGGCGGGCGCGCGGTCCTGGTCGTGGGCAAGAACCTCGGGGGCGACTCGCTGCAGCGCTGGCTGGGCGACCAGGGCTACCCGACCGCGCGGATCGCGTCGGCCAAGGGCTTCCGGGTGCTGGAGAGCCGCCGCGCCGACTAGCTGTCGCGCAGGGCCCGGACCAGCTCGGACTTGTTCATCCCCGAGCGGCCCTCGATCCCGATCTCGCCGGCGCGCTTGCGCAGGTCGCGGACCGTCCACTCGTCGTAGGACGGCGACGAGCCGCCCTTCTTGCCGACCTCCGTGCGCGAGGTGTTGCTGGCCGCGTTGGCGATGCGGGCGGACTTCTGCTTGCTGTTGCCCTCGTCGCGCAGCTTCTCGTAGAGGCCCTCGTCCTTGACGCTCGGACCCGGTGACTTCTTCGCTGGCATGACGGGGCGGTAGCCGGACGCGGCGCGGTCATGCCTGGCCCAGGGCACGGGTCGTGGTGGAGGATGCGCGGGTGGCACTGTCGGGGGGCAGCGGCGGCCGCTGCCTGTGCGGCGCGGTCGCGTTCAGCGTGCGTGGTCCGCTGCGCGACGTCCTCGACTGCCACTGCCACCGGTGCCGGCGCTTCACCGGTCACCACATGGCGGCGACCAGCGTGGCCACCGCCGACCTCGACGTGCGCGACCCCGAGGCGCAGCTGCGGTGGTACCGCCCGGTCGAGGACGCCGGCTACGGCTTCTGCGGCCGGTGCGGCTCCTCGCTGTTCTGGCGGGGCGGCGACACCCCCGACTCCACCTCGATCTGCGCCGGCGTCCTCGACCCGCCCACCGGCCTGCGCACGGTCGCCGCGTGGTGGGTCGGCGAGGCCAGCGACTACTTCGAGCGCTCGGACCTGCCGGAGCACACGACGGAGCCCTAGCCGCCGCTCGGGTGCCGCCGCGGGCTCAGCAGGCTGTGGGCAGCGGCTCGTAGCAGTCGTAGGAGCTCTGTCGCAGGATCAGCCCGTCGCGGAGCTCGTAGGACACCGCCACGTGCGCGACCAGCTCCGCGCCGGCCGGGATCGGCCCGGCCGCCGTCGCCGCGGTGGCCGTCCACCGCAACCGCACCGCGAGCCGGTCGCCGTCGGCCAGCACGTCGGTGACCTCGTAGGCCTGCCGGGCCAGGAAGCCGGCGGCGTAGGCCTCGAGCATCTCGCTCCATGGCCGCCGGTGCCCGAGCGGGCGGACCAGGCTGGGCAGCTCGACCTGCTCGGCGTCGGGGTGCCAGAACGCCGCCACCTCAGCGGCCGGCGCCTGACGCTCGATGGCAGTCAGCAGACCGCGGACGTACGCCGGCTGGGCATGACCCAGCAGGGGCGTCCAAGCAGGTGCTCGACCTCGAGCGGCTGGGCTGCGCCGAGCGGTGCCGGTCCCGGCCGACCAACGCGCCCGCGCGGTCCGGCTGACGCCGCGGCGCAGCGCGATGGTCGAGGCCACCCGGAGGATCCGCCGCGACCTCGAGGCCGAGGTGGTGGCGCGCGTCGGGCAGCGGAAGGCGGCGGCCGCGCGCGACGCCCTGGAAGGGCTGGTCGACGTGCTGGGGCTCGCTGAGCGGGTCAGCACGCGGACGGTGCCCGAGCCCTAGGTGACGACGACGCCCTCGCGGGCCAGGTGGCGCTCGGCGGCGCGGGCCGCGGGGTGGAGCACGACGGCCGCGACGACGACGATGCCGGCGATGACCAGCCAGCCCGGCGTACCCCACTCCATGGCCAGGTAGGTGTAGGCCGCGGGCGCCCAGACCGAGCCGAGGGTGAAGCCGAGCTGAGCGACGCCCTGGTACTCCCCGCGTCGGGCGGGGTCGGAGAGCTCGGCCTGGAGCCCCCACTCGCCGGCGGACTGGAAGAGCTCGGCGCCGGTCACGGTGACGTGGCCGATCCAGACGAGCGCGATGGTGAGCCAGCCGACCGTGTCGTGGGTGATGAGCACGATCGCGCAGGACAGCACGAAGAACGCCGCGCCGCGGCGCTCGGCGCGCAGGGAGTCGGCGATGGTGACCACGCCGCGGGCGGCGGCGACCTGGAGGAGCACGGCCATGACGGTGTTGGTGCCGAACAGCCAGGCCAGCAGCACCCGCGGCGCGTCGGTCTCCTCGACCAGCCAGAGCGGGATGACGACGTTGAGCAGCACCTGGTGGGTGCTGAGCACGCCGCCCATGGTGGCGGCGAGCACGAAGCCGCGGTTGCGCAACGCACTGCCCCCGGTCACGGCCTGCTCGACCGGGGTCTCCTCCTCGGCCTGCGGCGCGGTCGCGGGCAGCCGGGACACCAGGGTCGCGTTGAGGAGCAGCAGCACGGCGGTGGCCACCGGCACCAGCCGGACCACCTCGTCGCTGTCGGTGGCCAGGGCGACGCCGGCCAGCAGTGCGCCGAGGGTGTAGCCGACGTTGCGGGCCGCGCGGAAGTAGGCGTTGGACGCCACCCGCTGGTCGCGCGGGAAGACGTCGAAGCGGTAGGCGTTCCGCGCGGCCCGGCTGGCCGTCGACACCAGCTGCAGGGCGATGAGGGCGCCCAGGAACGTCGGCATCCCGCCGACCGCCAGCCAGGTCAGGTAGACCAGGGCCTCGAGCAGCGAGCTGACCGCCCAGACGCGCCTGGCGCCGTAGCGGTCCGAGAGCTTGCCCAGGGGTACGGCGAGCGCGAACGTCACGACGCCCGCCACGGTCAGGCCCAGCCCGACCTGGGCCGCGGAGAGCCCGACGATCTGGGTGAAGAAGACCGCGCTGCCGGTGAGGAAGACGCCGTCGCCGAAGGCGGAGAGCACCGACTGCACCGACAGACGGCGCACCAGCGGCGTGGGCCCGGCGATCCGGCGGAGGTCTCTCGGCATCGAGAGGAGGTTAGGTCGCTCCGCAGACGGCTTCCACCGGTTTGCGGCTCGGCGCGGCGCTGCTGCCGCGCAGCACCAGGGCCACGCCGGCCGCGGTCACCACCAGTCCGGCCATGGCGGCGGGCCCGATCCGGTCACCGAACTTCGCCCAGGCCCAGAGCATGGTGACCGGTGGGGACAGGTAGAGCCACGTGCTCGCGCTGGTCGCGCCCTGGGAGCGCAGCACGAACAGGTAGGAGCCGTAGCCGCCGAACGTCGACAGCACCACGACCCAGGCCACGGCGAACCAGAAGTCCCCGCCGGCCGGCACGGTCGGGTCGCCGAGGAGCAGGTTCAGCGTGGTGAAGCCGACCGTGGCCACGCTGGTCTGGATGGCGATGGACACCAGCAGCGACTCCGGCGGCTCCCAGCGCCGGCCGAGCAGGGTGCCGGCGCTGAGGCTCAGCACGCCGGCCAGGGGCAGCAGCACCCACCACCCGCCGACGCCCGCGGACAGGTCGCCGGCCACGACCACCCCGACGCCGACGAAGCCGGTGGCCAGGCCGGCCCACCCGGGGCCGCGCACCCGCTCGCCCAGGAGCGGCCCCGCGGCCACGGCGACGACCATCGGCTGCAGCGCTGCGACCAGCGCGGTCGTGCCGGCCGGGACGCCGCGCCCCACGGCGTACACCACCGGACCGAGGTAGCCGACCTGGGCCAGCACGCCGAGCAGCACCTGGCGCACCAGCACGTCGCGGCGGACCCGGCGGCCCAGGACCACGCACAGGGCAAGCAGCACCGGGCCGGCGATCAGGTAGCGCCACATCAGCAGCTCCAGGGCCGGCGCGGCCCGGGTGCCGAGCTCGGCGCCGACGAAGCCGGAGCTCCAGAACAGCACGTAGAGCGCTCCGGCGAGGAGGTGGGAACGGCGCATCCCGCCAGGTAACCACACCGGTCGGTATACTTTCAGTGTGGTGACCACGACCCGAGCCGAGAGGCCGCTGACCCCGGCCGGCGTCCGCCTGCGCGACGCGGCCAGCGACCTGTTCTACCGCCACGGCATCACCGCCGTCGGCGTGGAGCTGGTGGCCGAGCGCGCGGGGGTCACCAAGAAGACGCTCTACGACCGGTTCGGCTCCAAGGAGGGGCTGGTCGTGGCCTACCTCGAGCACCGGTGCCGGCGCTGGCAGGAGTACGTCGAGGCGTGGCTGGCCGACAGCCCGGCGACCGGGGTGGAGCGGGTGGTGGAGCCGTTCCGCGCGCTGGCCGCGTGGATGGCCGACAACGACCGCGGGTGTGGCTTCGCCAACGCCTACGCCGAGCTGGCCGGCACCGGCCACGCCGGGCTCGAGGTCATCGCCACCGAGAAGCGCTGGGTGCGCGGCCTGTACGCCGGGCTGGCCGCCGAGGCCGGCCTGCCCGAGCCGGAACGGGTCGGCGTCCGCCTGGCCCTGCTGCACGACGGCGCAATCGTGCACGCCACCGCCGGGCGCCACGACGACGCGGTGGCCGAGGCCCTCGAGACCGCGCGGCTGCTGGTCGGCGGCTGAGGCTCAGGTGAAGGCCGAGATCCCCGTCTCGGCCCGCCCGATGATGAGCTTCTGGACCTGGCTGGTGCCCTCGTAGAGGGTCATGACGCGGGCGTCGCGGAGGTACTTCGCGGCGGGGTACTCGTCGACGTAGCCAGCGCCGCCGTAGACCTGGATGCAGTGGTTGGCGGCGCGGACAGCGGCCTCGGAGGCGTAGAGCTTGGCCTTGGACGCCGCGATCCGGTAGTCGCCGCCGCGGTCGATGAGGTCGGCCGCCCGCCACACCAGCAGGCGCGCGGCGTCCGCGTCGAGCGACATGTCCGCGATCATGTCCTGGACCAGCTGGAAGCCGGCGATCTCGCGGCCGAACTGGGTCCGCTGGGTGGCGTACTCGACGGAGCTCTCCAGGCAGGCCTGCACCAGCCCGACGCACCCGGCGGCGACGGAGACCCGCCCCTTGTCGAGCGACGACATCGCGATCTTGAACCCCTGCCCCTCCTCGCCGAGGCGCGCTGACGCCGGCACGCGGACGTCGGTCAGGAACAGCTCGGCCGTGGCCTGGCCCCGCAGCCCGAGCTTGCCCTTGATCTCGCGGGCCTCGAAGCCGGGGGTGTCGGTCGGGACGAGGAACGCCGTGACCCCGCGCGGGCCGTCGTCGGAGGTGCGGGCGAAGACCAGCGCGACGTGGGCCCAGGTCCCGTTGGTGATGTAGAGCTTCTGGCCGTCCAGGACGTAGTCGTCGCCGTCGCGGACCGCCCGGCTGATGAGGTTGCCGGCGTCCGAGCCGGTGCCGGGCTCGGTCAGCCCGAAGCAGCCGAGCACCTCGGCGCTGGCGATGCCCGGCAGCCACTGCTGCTTCTGCTCCTCGGTGCCGAAGCCGAGGATCGACTTGCCCACCAGCCCGTTGGAGACCGAGACGATGCCGCGCAGCGCGGAGTCCGCGCGGCCGAGCTCCTCCATGCCGAGCACGTAGGTGACGTAGTCGCCGCCGAGCCCGCCGTACTCCTCGGGGATGGTGAGCCCGAAGAAGCCGAGCTCGGCCATCTTGGGGATGATCGCCAGGTCGACCGACTCGTCGCGGTCCCACTGCTGGCGGTGCGGGACGGCCTCCTTCTCCAGGAAGTCGCGGGCGCTCTGCCGGAACGCCTCCTGCTCGTCGGTGAGGCCGAGGTCAACCACGAGCGGCCGCCTGACGGGCGAGCTCGGCGCGGGCCAGCGAGGCCTTGTGGACCTCGTCGGGGCCGTCGGCGAAGCGGAGCGTGCGGATCGCGGCGTACGACGCGGCGAGGGGGAAGTCCTGTGAGAGGCCGCCGGCGCCGTGGGCCTGGATGGCGCGGTCCAGGATCTCCTGGACCACCTTCGGGGTGGCGATCTTGATGGCCTGGATCTCGGTGTGCGCGCCGCGGTTGCCGACGGTGTCCATCAGCCAGGCCGTCTTGAGGACCAGCAGCCGCAGCTGCTCGACGTTCACCCTGGCCTCGGCGATCCACTCGCGGATGACGCCCTGGCGGGCCAGCGGCTTGCCGAAGGCCACCCGGCTCTCGACGCGCTCGCACATCAGCTCGATGGCCCGCTCGGCCACGCCGAGGGCGCGCATGCAGTGGTGGATGCGGCCCGGGCCGAGGCGGGCCTGGGCGATGCCGAAGCCGTGGCCCTCCTCGCCGATCAGGTTGCTGGCCGGGACCCGGACGTCCTCGAAGCGCAGCTCGGCGTGCCCGCCGTGCTCGTGGTCGTCGTAGCCGAACACGCTCATCGGCCGGACCACGGTCAGCCCCGGGGTGTCGCGAGGGACCAGGACCATCGACTGCTGGCGGTGCCGCTCGGCGTCGGGGTCGGTCTTGCCCATCACGATGAAGATCTCGCACTCGGGGTTGACCGCCCCGGTGATCCACCACTTGCGGCCGTTGAGGACGTACTCGTCGCCGTCGCGCCGGATCGAGGTCTCGATGTTGGTGGCGTCGGAGGAGGCCACGTCGGGCTCGGTCATGGCGAACGCCGAGCGGATCTCGCCGTCGAGCAGCGGCCGCAGCCAGCGCGCCTTCTGCTCGTCGGTGCCGAACATGGCCAGCACCTCCATGTTCCCGGTGTCGGGCGCGGCGCAGTTGAGGGCCGGGGGAGCGAGGTGGCCGCTGCGCCCCGTGATCTCGGCGAGCGGGGCGTACTGGAGGTTGGTGAGCCCCGCGCCGGCGTACTCGCCGTGGCCCCCCGTGTGCGAGGAGTCGGGCAGGAACAGGTTCCAGAGCCCGCGCTCCTTGGCCTCGGCGCGCAGCTCCTGGAGGACGGGGACCGTCGACCAGGCGAAGCGGTCCTCGAGCCCGTCGAGCTGCTCGTGGAAGCCCGCCTCGGCCGGCTCGATGCGGGTGGCCATGAAGTCGAGCAGCTGCTCGCGCAGCTCCTGCGTGCGGTCGTCGAAGGCGAAGTCCACGTCAGTCCTCTCCGATGCTGTGCAGTCCGGCGGCGATGATGAGGTCGAACCCCTCGCCGATCCGGTCGAACCCCTCGCCGACCGTCTGGCCCTGGAGGTAGCGGTAGTGGATCCCCTCGAGGATCACCGCGAGCTTGTAGTAGGCCAGCCCCAGGTGGAAACCCATGTCGCCGGGCTCGCGGCCGCTGGCGGCGGTGTACGCCGCGAGCTGCTCGTCGTTGCCCGGCCAGCCCTGCGCCTTGGCCACGTCGGAGACCAGGTCGCCGCCCGCGCTCGCCCCGAGGGTCTCGTAGACCAACATCAGCGCGACGTCGGTGCGGGTGTCGCCCAGGGTGGCCATCTCCCAGTCGACGACCGCGTGGATCTCGTCGTCCTCGGCGCCCACCAGGCAGTTGTCGAGCCGGTAGTCGCCGTGCACGATCCCGACCGCGCTGGCGTCGGCCGACACCGCCTCGACGCGGGCGGTGAGCCTCCGGTGCAGCTCGTCGGCGTCCGGGTGCTCGCGCGTCTTCGAGCCCTCGAGCTGCTGACCCCAGCGGCGCACCTGCCGCTCCAGGAAGCCGTCCGGCTTGCCGAAGCCCTCCAGGCCGACCAGCCGCGGGTCCACCGCGTGCAGGGAGGCGAGCACCTCGACCAGCCGCCCGGCGATGGCCCGGGTGCGCTCGGGGCCGAGGGCGTCGAGCTCGCTGGCCCTCCGGTACGCCGAGCCGTCGACCTGCTCCATGACGTAGAACGGCGCACCCAGCACCGAGTCGTCCGTGCAGTGGGCGTACATCGTCGGCACCGGCACGTCGGTGCCCTCCAGGGCCGACATCGCGGTGTACTCGCGGCCCATGTCGTGCGCCGTGGCCTGCACGTGGCCCAGCGGCGGGCGCCGCACGATCCACCGCGACGCGCCGTCGGTGACCCGGTAGGTGAGGTTGGACTTGCCGCCCGCCACCAGCTCGGCGCGCAGTTCGCCGGCGATCTCGCCGGGCCGCTCGGCGTCGTACCAGTCCTTGAGCTTGGCCAGGTCGAGGCCCGGCAGGTCGTCGCTCACCGCGCCGCCCCGGTGACCTCGTCGACCTTGCCCTGGAGTCGCTGCATGCCGGCCAGCCAGGCGTCGGTGTCGGCCGCGCGGGCGGCGTAGTACTGCGCCACCTCCGGGTGCGGCAGGACCAGGAACCGGTCGCCGGCCGCGACCCACGCGTCGGCCACCTGCTCCGGCGTCAGGGCCGCGTCGCGGGTGAGCAGGTCCTTGAGCGGCCCGGCCTGCTCGAGCATCCGGGTCTGCACGCCCTGCGGGCAGATCGCCTGGACCGTGATCCCGCGGTGGCCGTAGGTCACGCTCAGCCACTCGGCGAACCCGACCGCCGCGTGCTTGGTCACGGAGTACGGCGCGGCGCCGATCATCGTCAGCAGCCCGGCGGCGCTCGCGGTCACCACGAACCTCCCGCCCCGGCCGTCCTCGAGCCAGCGCGGCACGAGCGTCCGCGCCGCCCGCACGTGCGACATCACGTTGGTCTCGAGCATCACCGCCCAGTCCTCGTCGGAGGCCTGGAGGCTGTCCGGCTGGGTGCGGTCGATGCCGGCGTTGGCCAGGAACACGTCGATGCGCCCGAGCGCCCCGGTCGCCACGTCGACCAGCTCCTCGACGCCGGCCGCGCTCGAGCAGTCGCCCGGCGCGGCCACCGCGCCCAGCTCCTCGGCCGTCCGCGCGCAGGCCTCCGCGTCGAGGTCGTTGACCACGACCCGCGCGCCCTCGGCCACCAGCCGCGCCGCCAGCGCCCGGCCGATCCCGCCACCGGCGCCCGTCACCACTGCTCCCGCGTCGCGCAGCTGCATCCCCCCCACCTTGGCACGCGACCCCACGGCGCCTGCGCCGGGTCTTCTGCGGTGGCTGAGGAGGGCGTGCTGCGCCCGTCTCGAAGCCGCGCAACCCGAGGCTGGGAGCCCAGCGGAGCCCAGTGGAGCCCGGCGCCTCGGTCACGTCGGCTTCGAGACGGTTGCTGCGCAACCTCCTCAGCCACCGGCGCGCACGCCAGGCGGTAGGAGGAGGAACGCAGATGCTGGAGAGGTTCACGCAGACGGCGCGGCGCGTCATGGCCGGGGCGCAGGAGCTCGCGGCCGAGGCCGGGGCCGCGGAGGTGCGCCCGGCGCACCTGCTCGCGGCGCTGGTGCGCACCGAGGACACGCTGGCGGTGGCGGTCCTGGCCCAGCTGGGGGCGCCGCCCGGCGAGCTGCAGCGGGTGGTGGCCGGGCTGAGCGCGCAGTACGCCGACGGTCTCGACGCCGAGGACGCGGCGGCGCAGGCGCTGCTGGGCATCGACCTCGACGACGTGATCGGGCGCATGGACCGGGACCTGGGCGGGGTGCCGGGCCGGCCGGCGTACGGACGGGGGCGGCAGCGCTTCGGCTCCGGTGCGAAGAAGGTGCTGGAGCTCTCGCTGCGTGAGGCGGTGCGCCTGCGGGACGGGTTCATCGGCAGCGAGCACCTGCTGCTCGGGCTGGTGCGGCAGGACGACGCGGTGACGCGGGCGACGCTCGAGGCGTTCGACCTGACCGGCGACGCCGTTGCGGCGGGCGGTCGACGAGGCGGACCGCCGGGCCGGCCAGTCCCGGCGCCCGGGTCGAACTCGCACCTCGTTGTCCCGGGCTGCCCGGGGCTTCCGCCGTGGGGGCCGGGTCGCCCGTCGCCGGAGGGTGGGGCCATGACGCAGACGCAGCAGCAGCCGTGGCCGACCCAGCTCACCCTCCCGGGTCAGGCGGCCGCCCCCGAGGGCCCGGTGGACATGGTCAACATGTACGTCTTCCACTTCGCCTTCCGACGTGACCTCGGCCGCTTCCTCGACGTCGTGCCGGGTACGCCGGTCGAGGACGCGGCAGCGTGGCGGCGGCTGGCCGGCCGGTGGGACCTGTTCGCCGACCAGCTGCACCACCACCACGAGGCCGAGGACGCCGTGCTCTGGCCGTGGCTCCGCGAGCGGGTCTCCGGCGCCGACCTGGTGGTCCTCGACGCGATGGCGTCCGAGCACGACGCCATCGACCCGGCGCTGGCCGCGGTGGCGCCGGCGTTCCAGGCCCTCACCGCGGGGCCGGACGCCGACGCCAAGGCCGCGCTGGTGGCGGCGCTCCACGAGGCGCACGCCTGCCTGGACCGCCACCTCGCGCACGAGGAGACCGACGCCATCCGCATCATGCAGGCGGTGATGAGCGACGCCGACTGGAAGGCGCTGGAGAAGCGCTTCGGCGAGGGCCAGCCGAAGTCGGGTGTCCTCGTGATGGTGCCGTGGGCGCTGGACGGTCTCGCGCCCCGCGACCTCGACGCGGTGCTCGGCCGCGCGCCGCTGCCGCTGCGCGTGCTCCGGCGGGTGCTGGCCCCCGGCTTCGCCCGCCGCGAGCGCGAGGTCTTCGGGAGCTGAGCCTCGGCCCCGATCAGTCGGGCACGGCCTGGCTGGACGCGGCGATGTTGACGCTGATGCGCGGGCCGGCCGGCGTGGCCTGCTTGGGCACGCAGTGGCGCCAGTCGGTCTGGCAGCGCCCGCCCATCACGACGAGGTCCCCGGCCAGCGGCTGGAACACCGTGCTCGGCCCGCCCGCGGTCGGCCGGATGAGGAAGCGCCGGGCCGCGCCCAGGCTCAGCACCGGCACGATGCACTCGCGCCTGCGCGTCGACGCCCCGTCGCCGTGCCAGCCCGTGCTGTCGCGGTGGTCGCGGTAGAGGTTGAGCCACAGCCGGTCGTACTCGACCCCGTAGTGGCGCGTCAGCGCCGCCGCCACCGTCCGCAGGAACGCCGGCGCGTCGGCCAGGTCGGGGTACTCCGCGGTCAGCCGCGGCTCCGTGACCCGCTCGGCGTACATCCACCGCTCGCGCTGCTCCCACCCCGCCACCCGCAGGAGCTCGTCGAAGAGCAGGTCGGCGCCGCTCAGCCAGCCCGGCACGTGCTCGACCCACGAGTGCGCGTCGAGCGGCACGCGGTGGGCCGTCGCGAACGTCTCGTCCACGCCCGGCCCCCGGTCACCGGCGGGGTCGCCGAACAGGGGGAGCGCGGCGTCGGTCACCTGATCACGTCTACCAGCGGCCACCGACAGCGCCCGGGCCTACGCTCGGTGCCGTGCGCATCGACCTCGACGGCAGGACGGCTCTGGTCACCGGCTCGACGCAGGGCATCGGCCTGGCCATCGCCCGCACCCTGGCGAGCGCCGGCGCGCGGGTGGGTGTCAACGGTCGCTCGGAGGAGTCGGTACGCCGCGCCGTGGGCGAGCTGCGCGAGGGGTTGCCCGACGCCGACCTGGTCGAGGTCGCCGCGGACGTGACCACCGAGGAGGGCGCCGACGCCGCGCTGGCCGCCCTCGGCGACGTCGACGTCCTGGTCAACAACCTCGGCATCTTCGAGGCCCGGCCGGCGCTGGAGATCACCGACGAGGAGTGGCGCACCTACTTCGAGGTCAACGTGCTCGCCGGCGTCCGCCTGACCCGCGCCGTGCTGCCCGGCATGACCGACCGCGGCTGGGGCCGGGTGCTCTTCGTGGCCAGCGACTCGGCGGTGGTGATCCCGGCCGAGATGGTGCACTACGGCATGTCCAAGACCGCGCTGCTCGCCGTCTCCCGCGGCTTCGCCAAGGCCGCGGCCGGCACCGGTGTCACCGTCAACTCCGTCATCGCCGGGCCGACCCACACCGGCGGCGTCGAGGACTTCGTGCGCAGCCTGGTCGGCGACGACCTGCCCTGGGAGGAGGCCCAGCAGACCTTCATGCGCGAGCACCGCCCGCAGTCGCTCATCCAGCGTCTCATCGAGCCCGAGGAGATCGCGAACCTCGTGGCCTACCTGGCCTCACCGCTGTCCTCCGCCACCACCGGCGGCGCCCTGCGGGTCGACGGGGGCTACGTGGACGCGATCCTGCCCTGAGGCTCTGCGGGACGGGCCCGCCTGCGCTCCCACAGCCCGCACAGCACCATCACGATCCCGGCCAGCACACCACCGGCCAGCACGTCGACGACGTAGTGCTCGGCGTAGTAGACCAGCGTCACGCACATGGCCAACGGGTAGAGAACGAGCAGGAAGCGCAGCGCGGTGCGCAGCCGCCAGATGCCGTACATCGCCACCAGGAAGGTGATGCCGGCGTGCAGCGAGGGCATGGCGGCCACGGGGTTGCCGACGCCCTGGAGGACCAGGTCGAAGCGGCCCAGTCCGAGGTCGCGCCAGCCCCGACCGGTGAGCCGGGGGAGCGCCTGGCCGATGTAGCCCTCCTCCGAGGCCATCCACGGCGGCGCCATCGGGTAGAGGATGTAGACGATGAGGGCACCGAAGTTGATGAGCACGTAGCGGCGCATCCAGCGCAGCCACTCCTCGCGCTTGCGCACCCACAGCACGGCGGCGATGGTCAGCCCGGTGAGGAAGTGGCTGGCGTAGACGGTGGTGAAGAAGACGTCGTACCACCGCGGGTCGCTGGTGCGCAGGCACGGGTCGCCGCACAGGTGGTCCTGCAGGATCGACGTGGGCAGCCGCCCGCCGCCGCCGACCAGGCGCGAGAACTCCTCGTCGAAGCGGATCGGCATGGTCACGTGGACCGGCAGCCCGAGCTCGTCGGTCAGGCCGCGGCTGTAGAAGTAGATGATCAGCCCGACCATCGGGATCGACCAGTCGCGCACGAAGCGCAGGTGGTAGCGCCACGGCGCCTCGACGTTCCACGCGATGGTGCCGAACCACAGCCACACGAACACCGACACGGTGTCGTTGGGGATGCCCAGGAACTCCGAGTAGGTCACGAGCAGGATCGCGTAGACGACCATCGCGACGACCCGCACCGGGCGCCGGGTGACGGGTGGCAGGTCCGCTGGCACCGAGGCGGACGTGTCCTCCTCGGTGCCCTGAGCCATGGGGCGCACTCTAGGCGAGCGTCCTACTCGAGCGGGTCGAGCCCCTCGTACGTCGTGACGCCCGAGGCCAGCTCCCTGAGGTGGTGGCCGCCGTCGCCGAGCAGGTGGTCGAGCGCGGTGAGGTAGGCCAGGTGCATGCCGACGGAGTACTCCATCGTCACCGCGATGCCGCCGTGCAGCTGGACCGCCTCCTGGCCGATGTGGCGCCCCGCGGTCGAGACCTGCACCGAGACCCGGCGGGCGGCGTCGGCCACCGCGACGGGGTCGCCCGCGGCCACGACCATGGTGGCCCAGTCGACCATCGAGTGCGTCAGCTCGAGCGAGACGTACATGTCGGCGGCGCGGAAGGTGAGCGCCTGGAACGTCGCCAGGGGCACGCCGAACTGCTTGCGGCTGCGGAGGTACTCCGTGGTGGTCGGGAGCAGGAACTGCATCGAGCCCAGCGCCTGGTTGGCGGCCATCACGCGGGTGATGTCCTGCACGGTGGCGATGCTCGCGGTGACGTCGGCGCCGGGCTCGCCCAGTGGGGTCGCGGCGGTGGCGTCGAAGGCGATCCGAGCGGCCCGCGTCCCGTCGTACGTCGGGTAGCCGGTGCGCTCGGCCGCGTCGCCGTCGACCAGGAAGAGGCCCGTCCCACCGGAGGGCAGCGCGGCGGAGACCACGAGCCGGTCGGCGCGGGCGCCGTGCGGGACCGGCTCCTTGACGCCGCTCAGCCTCCACGCGTCGCCGTCCTGGGCGGCCGTGACGCCGGTGGCCGAGGGGCTCCAGCGCTGCCCGGGCTCGTCGTGGGCGAAGGCCAGCACCGACTCGCCGGCGGACAGTGCGCCCAGCACCTCCTGGCGCTGCTCGCCCGTGCCGACGGCGGACACGAGCCCACCGGCCAGCACCACGGAGGTGAGGAACGGCTCGGGCGCGATGACCCGGCCGAGCTCCTGGCACACGATGCCGATCTCGACGGGACCGGCGCCCACGCCGCCGTCCTCCTCGGCGAAGGGCAGCCCGAGCAGCCCCATCTCGGCCATCCGCGCCCACTGCTTCTCGTCGAAGCCGGGGTCGTCGCCGACGGCCCGGCGCCGCTGCTCGTAGTCGCTGTAGGCCTTGCCGACCAGGCCGCGGACGGCCTCGCGCAGCGCGTCCTGCTCGTCGTCGTACAGGAAGTCCATGGAAGTTCCGTCCCCCTCAGAGACCGAGGATGCCGCGGCTGATGATCTGGCGCTGCACCTCGTTGGAGCCGCCGTAGATCGAGGCCTTGCGCAGGTTGAGGTACGTCGGGCCGGCGAGCCGCTGCCACTCGTCCAGCGCGGAGTCGTTGCCCGCGCCGCTGGCCAGGGCCCCGGGGCCGGCCAGGTCGACGACCAGCTCGCTCACGGCCTGCTGGAGCTCGCTGCCCTTGAGCTTGAGCACCGAGGAGGCGGGGTGCGGCTTGCCGTCGGCGGAGTTGGCGGCCACGCGCATCGCGGTCAGCTCGAGGGCGAGCAGCTCGTTCTCGAGGGTGGCGATCCGGGCCCGCAGCAGCGGGTCGTCGGCGTAGCGGTCCTCGGCCAGCTGCTTGATCCGCACGAGCACGCGCTTGCTGAGCCCGGACGGCGCGACGCCGACCCGTTCGTTGCCGAGCAGGAACTTCGCGATGCCCCAGCCGCCGTTGAGCTCGCCCACCAGGTTGGCGCCCGGCACGCGGACGTCGGAGAACCAGACCTCGTTGACCTCGTGCCCGCCGTCGATGAGCTGGATGGGACGGACCTCGAGGCCCTCGCTCTGCATGTCGATGAGCAGCATCGAGATGCCGGCCTGCTTCTTGGCGTCCGGGTCGGTGCGGACCAGGGTGAAGATCCAGTCGCCGTACTGGCCCAGCGTGGTCCACGTCTTCTGGCCGTTGACGATCCAGTCGTCGCCGTCCTTGACCGCGGTGGTGCGCAGCCCGGCCAGGTCGGAGCCGGCGTCGGGCTCGGAGAAGCCCTGGCTCCACCAGATGTCGAGGTTCGCCGTCTTGGGCAGGAATTCCTGCTTCTGCTCCTCGGTGCCGAACTGGGCGATGACCGGCCCGATCATCCCGGTGTTGAAGGCCAGGGGAGTGGGCACGAACGCACGTTCCATCTCCTCGTGCCAGATGTGGAACTGCAGCTCGCTCCAGTCTTGCCCGCCGTACTCCACCGGCCAGCGCGGCACGGCGTAGCCGGCGGCGTTGAGCGTCTGCTGGGCCTCCACGATCTGGTCGCGGGTCAGCTCGCGGCCGGCCGCCACCGTGTCGCGGATGTCCTGGGACACCTTGGTCGTGAAGAACGCGCGCATCTCGTCGCGGAACGCGCGCTCCTCCTCGGACAGGCTGAGCTGCACGGCACCCCCTGGTGGCTCGACTGGTCTGGCTACTCGTCAGTACACACCATCTCGCAACACCACCGGCGCCCGGAGCGTTGATGATGCATGGAGAGCTCGCCGATGGCCGAGGTGCGAGGGCGTCCTGCGCCCGAGCCTCGAGGCCTGGTGCGTCGAGGACGGGAGTCGCGGGTGGCCGAGAGCGCTCCGGACTTCGACGCCTGGGTCGCCGCGCGCGGTCCGGCGCTGCTGCGCCTGGCCTACACGCTGACCGGCAACCGGGCCGACGCCGAGGACGTCGTGCAGGAGGCGCTGGCCCGCGCCCTGCCCCGCTGGGGCCGGATCGGCCAGGTCGCCGATGTCGACGCCTACGTGCGCCGGATGGTGCTCAACGCCCACACGTCGTGGTGGCGCACGTTCCGCCGCCGCGAGTCCCCGGTGGCCGAGGTCCGCGACACCGCGCTGCTGCCGTCCGGTCCCGAGGGCCTCGACCTGTGGGCCGCCTGCCAGGCCCTGCCCGAGCCGCAGCGGACCGCCGTGGTGCTGCGCTACTACGAACAGCTGGAGTACGCCGAGATCGCCGACCTCACCGGCGTCCGGGAGGGGTCGGTGCGCTCGCGGGTCTCCCGCGGCCTGGCCGCCCTGCGCGAGCAGATGGGAGCCGAGGATGAGTGACCTGGAGCAGCGGCTGAGCGAGGTGCTGCACCGCGGCGCCGAGGCCGCCCCCGACGCCACGGGGCTGGCCGGCGCCGCCCGGACCCGGGCCCGGCAGCGCCGGCGCACCCGCCTGGCCGGTGCCGCGGCCGTCGTGGCCCTCGCCGTCGCCGCCCCCACCGCGTGGGTGCTCGGCACCGGCGGCGATCCCGACCGGTCCGTCGACCCGCAGCGCACGGCCGCCGACCCGGGGGCCGGCGACGAGGGCTTCCGCTGGGAGAGCTGGCACGGCGTCACCGTGCAGGTCCCGGACACCTGGGCGCCCGGCGCCCTGTCGACCTGGTGCCTCACCGCCGACGAGCCGGTGCCGCACGTGCAGCGACCCGGTGGTGCGACGGCCGCGATCGCCTGCAGCCCGCAGCAGACCTACGGCCTGTCCTTCCAGGAGGTCGACGCCGGGGCGGACTTCGCCTGGCCGGTGGTCCACCAGGCCGGCGGTGGCTGGCCGGAGGAGAACGTCGTCGGGGGCCGCGGCATCGGCGGCGTCCTCATCACCGTCGCGACCCGCGAGGAGACGCTGGCCCAGCGCATCCTGGACTCCGCGCACGCCATCGGGCCGGACGGCGACCCGAACGGCTGCACCAGCCGTCTCGGCGGCGACCCGGTCGCGGCGCCCGAGGGCGCCCTGTCGGTCTGCCGGTACGACGACACGGGGCTGCTCGAGCAGAGCGAGGCCCTCGTCGGTCAGCCGGCCGGCGACGCGGTCCGCGCCCTCCAGGCCGCGCCGCCGGCGGGTGCCGAGGGGTGCACCGACGCCAGCTCGGCCAGCCAGCCGCACGGCGTGGTGCTGCTGCGCGCGGCCGGGACGAGCGCCCGGGTCGACCTGGTCCCCGACTGCGCGCGGGTCACCGTCGACGGCGACGTCCGCACGCTGACCTCCGACGTCCTCTACTGGGCGCTCTCGCCGGGCTGGTCCGGGGACGCCACCGGGCTGCCCTTGCCAGCACAGCTGCGCCAGCAGTAGACACAGTCATGGTCGCGGCGCGCAGGGTCTTCGTCGCGCTGCTGGTGATCGGGCTGGTGGCGGCGGCGGTCGCCGGCTACTGGCTGCTCACCGCGGAGCCGCGGTGAGGTCTCAGACCTCGACGGAGTGCCGGCCCGGCTCGCGGTAGAGCGAGTACAGCGGTCCGACGATGCGGTCGGCCGCCGGGTAGGAGAACCATGCCGGGCCGCCGAGCCGCTCCTGCGTTTCCTCGCTGAGGTGCACGCGCGCGTCGTGCTCGCCGACCGGCGCGGGCCCGAGGCGGACCAGGTCCAGGTCGTGCTCGAGCGAGGTGCGCACGCCGTGCTCACCGATCCGTCCGTGCGAGAGCGTCTCCACGTCGAGCCCCGTGACGAGCACCTTGGCCGCGACCACGCCGTCGACCTCGGTCACCGCGGCCAGCACGTCGTGGCCGTCGAGGGCGGCCAGCAGGTGGGCCAACGTGCCCGCCGGTGACGGGTCGGTGAGGGCCGGTCCGGGCGGCGTCAGGGCGGCGACGGTGGTCGTGCGGCTGGTGTCCGGAGCGACCAGGTCGGCCAGCTCCGCGGTGGGCAGCTCGGCCCAGCCGCGCATCGCCGCCACCGCGCGCTCGTCGCCCGGGTGCGGGTCGAGGTGGTCGCGGTACGCCGCCGGCATGAGGGCCCGGGCCGCGTCGGCCCGGCCGAAGCAGAAGGCCTTGCGCGCCCGTGAGTTGGCCAGCTCGAGCAGCGCCTTGACCAGGCTGGTGGCCGGGTCCGGGTGCGCGGCCTCACCGCACGCGGTGACCACGATCTTGTCGGCGGGCGCCTCGTCCCGCGCCACGGCGTACGTCGAGCAGACGCCGAGCTCGCTGGCCGCGAGCTTGAGCACGGGGTCGATCCCGCTCGCCCGCAGCCGGCCGAGCAGGTCCAGCACCGCCGGCGGCAACCCCTCCTCCGGCACCACCGGCGAGAGCCGGTCGAGCGCGCGGAACCTCAGCCCGTTGGTGTGGCGCTGCAGCACCTCGCCGATGCCGTGCGCGACGGCCCGGTCGGCGTCCAGCCCGGCGCCGAGCCCGTTGGTGACCGGAGGCAGCAGGGGGGCGGGCGCGCCGGCGAGCTCGCCGGCGTCGCTGGCCGCCATCTCCACGGGGACCCGGACCGGTGCGCCGGTCCGCACGTCGGCGAACGTCACCCACTCCACCGGCCGGTCCTCCGACCAGTCCGCGCCGGCCGGGAGCGCGAGCGTCCGCGGGTCGACGACCCCCTCCGCGCCGTAGCGGCGCACCAGGTCGCGCCGGCTGCCGGTCTCGGCGGCCCGCCGGAGCCGCGCGACGCCCTGGGCGCCGACCACCCCCTCCACCAGCTCGCCCAGGCCGCCGACCCGAGCCGCCTCCGGGGTCGCGGCGTACCCGTTGCCGTGGTGGGTCAGCGCCCCGTCCACGAGCAGCGAGCAGCTGGTCACGGGGAGGCCGGTGCGGTCCAGGGCGTCGATGCGGAAGTCGACCACCGTCCCGAACCGGCCCAGCACCTCGGTGTAGGCGCCGACGACGTCGCTCAGGCCGGTCTCCGCGCTGTCCGTCACCTCGTCGGGGTACCCAGCCGAGGTGACCAGGGCCGACCACGAGCACGACTTCAGCGACGCCGACCGCGACAGCGACGCGGACCCCTCGGCGCTGCGGCGGCTGGTGATCGACCAGTTCCTCGAGCCGGGCGGTGCCGCGGTCCGGCTGTTCACCACCGCGACGCTGGGCGAGGCGGGGGAGGACCCGTTCTCCAGCGACGCCTACGCCCGGCAGTCGGCCCAGGGCGAGGGGATGGTGGCCGGCACCGAGCCGCTGACCGGGTCGCCGGTGATCGCGGTGAACTACCACGAGATCGCGGAGGAGAACCGCGGCGCGGTCGAGGAGCGGCTGCGGCGGCTGCGCGACCTGGGCCCGGTCCTCGACCCCGACGTCGACGTCACCGGGGCGCACGGCCCGCGGATCGTGGTGGGCGTCTACGACTGCTACCGCGACGCCACCCTCCACGCCACCGACCTGTGCCACCGGCTCGGGCTGCGCGCCTGGGTCTTCCCGGTCTTCGAGGCCGGTGACGAGCCCGGCACCGCCGGCGTCACCGACGCCGAGCTGGCCGACATCGCCGAGGTCCACGAGCTCGGCTTCCACACGGCCAGCCACGTCCGCGTCGACCAGGTCGGCGAGGCGAACGTCGACCGCGAGGTCCGCGACGTGGTCGCCCGGCTGACCGAGCTGGCCGGCCGCCCGCCGCGGCTCGGCGCCTGGCGCGGCGGCTCCCGCTGGGACGAGCGCCACCTCGGCGACCGCGTCCTGCGCGAGCTGGGCGTGCGGTACGTGATGAGCAACTGGGCCCTGGAGCGGGTCGGTCGGTGACCCACCCCTAGGGGTGGTGGCAGTGGGTTGGACTGCACCCGCAGGGGTACCAGCGCGCATGACGATCAGCCGGCGGGCGCTCCTCGGGACCGCCGGTGCCGCCGCTCTGGCCGGTCTCACGTCGGGCTGTCGCGGACTCACCGAGCGCGTCTCGACGACCAGCGGCGGCAGCCGGAACACGCTCACCTTCCAGACCTGGGGCGCGGACGCCGAGGCGGCGGCGTTCCAGAAGCTGGTCTCGCAGTTCGAGGACGCCCACCGCGGCGTCACCGTCGACCTGCAGGTCGTGCCCTACTCCGAGATGTTCACCGGCATCGACGCAGGGCTCCAGTCGGGCACCGCGCCGGACGTCTTCCGCGTGGACTACCTGACCATGGGGCTCTACTCCAGCACCGACCAGCTGCTCGACGTCACCGACGCCCTCGGCTCGCTCGACGCCACGCTCGGCGACGACCTGCTGCCCGGCCTGGCCCGCGCGGTGCAGTACGACGGCCGCACCTACGGCGTGCCGCAGCAGACCGACACCAGCGCGGTGCTGGTCCGCACCGACGCACTCGCGGCGGCCGGCCTCACCGCCCTGCCGGACTCGCTCGACGCGGCGTGGTCGTGGGAGGAGTTCGGCGACGTCGCCGACCAGCTCGCCGACGGCCTCGACGACGGGCGGCTGCCCTTCGCGGTCAACTGGCAGCAGGCCGGCGCCTACCGCTGGCTCAGCTGGCTGTTCCAGGCCGACGGCCGCCTCTACGACGAGGGCCTGGACGGCTCGGCCATCGACTCCGACGCCGGCCGCAAGGCCCTGGAGTTCACCGCGTCGTTCTTCGAGCGCGGCTGGGTGCCGCAGGGCACGTCGACCAAGGGCGCGACGTACCCCGACACGCTCTTCGCCTCCGGCGACCTGGCCATGCTGTTCGCGGGCAACTTCCTGCTCCCCACGCTCCAGGACACCATCGGCGACCGGTTCGAGTACGTCGCGACGTACCCGCCCCGCGACGTGCGGGCCGCCGGCGACCTCGGCGGCAACGCGCTGGTGGCGACCAGGACCGCACGCAACCCGGAGCTGGCCGCCGAGTTCCTCTCCTTCATGGCCGGCCGCGACCAGATGGCGGCGTTCTGCGCCGAGGCGGTGCTGCTGCCGACCCGGCAGTCGCTCATCGAGCAGGGGCTGGAGTTCGCGGTGCGACCCGACCTGATGCCGGTCTTCCTCGACCAGGCCACCACCCTCACCGAGGAGGACATCGCGCAGGTGACCACGCCGACGTTCGCCGAGATCAACCTCGCCCTGCAGAACGAGCTCGAGGAGACCTTCGTGGGTGGCCGCTCGATCGACGACACCCTGAGTGCCCTGGCCGACGCGGTCGCCGAGACCACGAGCCTCACGTCGTGAGCGTCGCCGAGCCGGTGTCCGGCACCGCCCCCCGCGCCTCCGACGAGCTGGTCCGCGACGGGGCCACGCCACCGCGGACCACCCGGTCCGCCCGGCTCCGCGAGGCGGTCGCGGCCTGGACCTTCCTCTCGCCCAACCTGCTGCTGCTCGCCGTCTTCCTGTTCCTGCCGCTGGTGTGGGCCGTGCTGCTGTCCTTCCAGCGCGCCCGCTCCTTCGGGCCCTCGTCGTGGGCCGGGCTGGCCAACTACGAGCGGCTGCTGCAGGACGGCGTGTTCTGGCGCTCGCTGCTCAACACCGTGATCTTCACCGCGGCCACCGTGCCGCTGAGCGTGCTCATCGGCCTCGGCCTCGCGCTGCTCATGGACAAGGCCCTGCCGGCCCGCGGGCTGTTCCGGACCGTGGTCTACCTCCCGATCGTGGTCAGCACGCTGGTCACCTCGCTGGTCGGGCTGCTGCTCTTCGACGAGTCGATCGGCGTGCTCAACGGCATGCTGGCCGACCTCGGCGTCGGGCCGGTCTCGTGGCAGACCGACGGCACGCTCGCGATGGTCTCGGTCGTCCTCATGACGCTGTGGACCCGCGTCGGGTTCGCGATGGTCGTCTACCTCGCCGCCCTGCAGGACGTGCCCGAGGACGTCGTGGAGGCGGCCCGCGTCGACGGCGCCGGCAGCTGGGCGACGGTCCGGCAGATCGTGGTGCCCATGCTGCGCTCGACCACGCTGTTCCTCGTCGTGGTCAACGTGATCTGGTCCTTCCAGATCTTCGACGTGGTCTACGTGATGACCAACGGCGGCCCGGGCTACGCGACCTCGATGCTGGTGACCTACGCCTACGAGGAGGGCTTCGGCCCGCCGCGCAACTTCGGGTACGGCGCCACGGTCGGCGTCGTGCTGTTCCTTCTGACCCTGGTCATCACCCTGGTGCAGTTCCGCATCCAGCGGCGCTCCGGAGAGGAGTCCTGAGGTGCCCACCTGGCTGAGGTTCACGATCTGCACGGTCGTCACCGCGGTGATGGCGTTCCCGCTCTACGCGATGGTCGTGGTGGCGTTCACGCCCAAGGAGGCCATCTTCGACGGCGGCAGCCACCTGTGGCCGAGCGCCTGGACCACGCAGAACTTCCGCAACCTCTTCGACCAGTTCCCGGTGTGGACCTGGTTCGGCAACTCGCTGGTCGTGGCCGGGCTGACCACGCTGCTCTCGGTCTCGGTCAACCTGGCCGCGGGCTTCGCGCTGGCCAAGCTCCGCTTCCGCGGTCGCACGGTCGTGTTCGTCCTGGTCCTCAGCACGCTCATGGTCCCGGCCCAGGCGATCATGATCCCGCAGTTCAAGGTGGTCTCCGCGCTCGGGCTGTTCGGCCTTTTCTGGGCGGTGATCCTCCCGTCGGCCTCGACCGCGCTCGGGGTCTTCCTGGCCCGCCAGTTCATGCTCTCGATCCCCGACGAGCTGCTCGAGGCGGCCAAGATGGACGGCTGCACGCCGTTCGGGACCTTCGTGCGCGTCGTGCTGCCGCTGTGCAAGCCGCTCATCGCGGTGATGACCCTGCTCGCCTTCATGAGCCAGTGGAACGACTTCCTGTGGCCGCTCATCACACTGCGCGTGCCCGACCTCTACACACTGCCGGTCTCGCTGCGCTTCCTGCAGGGCCAGTACGACGCCGACTACGGCGGGCTGATGGCCATGGCGCTGATGTCGTGCCTGCCGCTGGTCGTGCTGTTCGTGGTGCTCCAGCGCTACTTCGTGGCCGGCTTCGCGCGCTCCGGGATCAAGTAGCCGTCCCTGCGTCGGGCGTGATGGGTGACAAACGCCCGTGCGCCCGGGACAGGTGATCGCGCACAATCGTCGTTCGTGGGACACGTCGACGTCGCAGGGGTGAGTTTCGAGCTGCCCGACGGGCGGGTGCTGCTCGACGACGTGTCCTTCCGCGTGGGCGAGGGCGCCAAGGTCGCGCTGGTCGGCGCCAACGGCGCCGGCAAGACCACGCTGCTGAAGATCGTCACCGGCGACCTGACCCCCCACGCCGGTGCGGTCACCCGCAGCGGCGGCCTGGGCGTGATGCGCCAGATGGTCGGCGCCGGCCTGGGCCCGGACGCCACCGTGGCCGACCTGCTGCTCAGCGTCAGCCCGCCGCGCGTCCGCGCGGCCGCGGCCGCCGTGCACCGCTGCGAGCTCACGCTCATGGAGGCCGACGACGAGAAGAGCCAGATGGCCTACGCCGAGGCGCTCGCGGAGTACGCCGACGCCGGCGGCTACGACGTCGAGGTGGTCTGGGACGTCTGCACCGTCGCCGGTCTCGGCGTGGCCTACGAGAAGGCGAAGTACCGCGAGCTGCGCACCCTGTCCGGCGGCGAGCAGAAGCGGCTGGTCCTGGAGTTCCTGCTCCGCGGCCCCGACCAGGTGCTGCTGCTCGACGAGCCGGACAACTTCCTCGACGTGCCCGGCAAGATCTGGCTCGAGCACCGGATCCGCGAGTCCGAGAAGACGATCCTCTACGTCAGCCACGACCGCGAGCTGCTCGACAACACCGCGACCCGCGTGGTGACCGTCGAGCTCGGCGCCGCCGGCAACACGGTGTGGACGCACCCGGGCGGCTTCTCGTCGTACCACGAGGCCAGGAAGGACCGGTTCGCGCGCTTCGAGGAGATGCGCAAGCGCTGGGACGAGGAGCACGCCAAGATCAAGGCGCTGGTGCTCCGGCTCAAGATCAAGTCGGAGTACAACGACGGCATGGCCAGCCAGTACAAGGCGGCCCAGACCCGGCTCCGCAAGTTCGAGGAGGCCGGGCCGCCGATGGAGCAGCCGCGCGAGCAGCAGGTGCAGATGCGCCTCAAGGGCGGTCGCACCGGCAAGCGCGCCGTCGTCTGCGAGCAGCTCGAGCTCACCGGGCTGATGCAGCCCTTCGACCTCGAGGTCTGGTACGGCGAGCGCGTGGCCGTGCTCGGCTCCAACGGCTCCGGCAAGTCGCACTTCCTGCGGCTGCTCGCGGCCGGCGGGTCCGACCCCGACGTCGAGCACCGCCCGGTCGAGGACGTCGCGATCGAGCCGGTCCGCCACCGCGGGAAGGCCAAGCTGGGCGCCCGCGTCCGGCCGGGCTGGTTCGTGCAGACCCACGAGCACCCCGAGCTGGTCGGGCGCACCCTCGTCGAGATCCTGCACCGCGGCGACGGCCGGCCCGACGGACGAACCGGCATGGGCCGCGAGCAGGCCGCGCGGGTGCTGGACCGCTACGAGCTGGCGCACGCCGCCGAGCAGCGCTTCGAGTCGCTCAGCGGCGGCCAGCAGGCGCGCTTCCAGATCCTGCTGCTCGAGCTCTCCGGCGCCACCCTGCTGCTGCTCGACGAGCCCACCGACAACCTCGACGTGCAGTCCGCCGAGGCCCTCGAAGCCGGGCTCGAGGCGTTCGACGGCACGGTCGTCGCCGTCACCCACGACCGGTGGTTCGCCCGCGGCTTCGACCGGTTCCTGGTCTACGGCGAGGACGGCTCGGTCTACGAGTCGCCCACGCCGGTCTGGGACGAGGGCCGCGTGGCGCGCGCGCGGTGAGCCTGCGCATCGAGGCCGTCGACCCGGCCGACCCGGCCGGCTTCGCGCCGTTCTACGAGGTGTACGCCGCCGCCTGCCGGCACGGCGCGGCCGGCGAGTTCGCCACCGTGTGGCAGCCCGAGGAGCTCCGGCTCGCGCTGACCGACGACGAGCGGACCTTCCGGCTCGGGTGGAACGGCTGGCTGGGCGACCGGGTGGTGGCCACCGGGTGGCTGCAGGGCTCGAAGCTGGACAACCTCGACCTCGCGGACGTGCTGGTCTGCTGCCCGCCACAGGACCGCGGCCGCGGCCACGCCGCCGAGCTGCTCTCCCACGTCGAGGGGCAGGCGCGGGCCCGGGGCCGGTCCCGCCTGGTCGGCGAGGTGACCTGGCCCTCCGCGTGGGGCGGGGCGGGCGCCGGCTCCGAGGACCTGGCCTGGGCGCGGCGGCAGGGCTTCGCGCTCGGGCTCGTCGACGTGCAGCGCCGGCTCGCGCTCCCCGTGGCCGAGGCCCACCTGGACGCGCTGGCCGCCGAGGCCGCCCCGCACCACGCGGCCTACTCGCTGCGGTCCTTCACCGGTCCGGTGCCCGGCGACCTGGTCGAGCAGTGGGCGGCGCTGGCCGCGACCCTCATGACCGAGGCGCCGATGGGCGACATCGAGCGCGAGGCCGAGCACCCGGGCGTCGACGCGCTCCGGGCGGGCGAGGCGCTGCTGGCCGCGCAGGGCCGGGTCAAGGTCAGCACCGGCGCGCTGAGCGCCGACGGGGAGCTGGTCGCCTACACCGACATCGCGGTGACCGTCCACGAGTCCGAGCGCGCCTACCAGTGGGGCACGCTCGTGAGCCCGGCCCACCGAGGCCACCGGCTCGGGCTCGCGGTCAAGGTGGCCAACCTGCGGCTGCTGCAGGAGTCCCACCCGCAGCTCACGACCGTGGTCACCTACAACGCCGACGTCAACGCCCCGATGGTCGCGGTCAACGGGCACCTCGGCTTCCGGCCCGTGGCCTGGCTGGGCGAGCTGCAGAAGCGGCTCTGACCCCCACACGCACCGAACCGCCCCCGCCCGGTAGGGCGGGGGCGGCTCGTCTCGGAGGTGAGGGTGGGGCTCCGCGGCTGCGGCTTTGACGGACCCGGTTGCGACCGCGGAGCCCCACCTCTCGGTGCCCGCCGTCGTCGCTCGGCGGGCGTCTTGCGGAGGCGTCTAGGAGTTGGACGCCTCCGAATCTGAGTCGAGGGTCAAGGTGGCCGTCTTGGCCTGGCCCTCGTGGGTGTAGGTGACGGTGACCTGGTCGCCGGGCCGGTAGGACCGGATGGTGGCGATCAGCGAGTCGGCGTCGGTGATGAGGTGGTCGTCGACCTTGGTGATGACGTCACCGGCGGCGATGCCGGCCTTCTGGGCCGTCGAGCCGTCGTTGACCTGCTGGATGGTCGCGCCGTCCGACAGCGTGGCGCCGTCCTGCTGCGCGGAGCTCTGCGCGACCGAGACGCCGAGCCGGGCGTGGGTCGGGGTCTCGCCCTTGGCCATCTGGGCCAC
Source organism: Nocardioides anomalus (assembly GCF_011046535.1). Lineage (NCBI taxonomy): Bacteria > Bacillati > Actinomycetota > Actinomycetes > Propionibacteriales > Nocardioidaceae > Nocardioides > Nocardioides anomalus. Next base: position 451,078 of record NZ_CP049257.1, read on the forward strand.
GATCGGCATGACCTCGTCCATCGGGATCGCGAAGCCGACGCCGATGTTGCCGCTCTCGCCGCCCGCGCTCTGCCCGGCCGTCGCGATGGCCGCGTTGATGCCGACCACGTTGCCGTTCAGGTCGACCAGCGCACCGCCGGAGTTGCCGGGGTTGATAGCCGCGTCGGTCTGGATCGCGGGGTAGACGGTCGCGTTCTGCTGCTCGTCGGTGCCCACGTTGACCGGGCGGTTGAGCGCGCTGACGATGCCGCTGGTCACCGTGGCCTGCAGGCCGAGCGGCGAGCCGATGGCCACGACGCCCTGGCCGACCTGGAGGTCGGTGGACGTGCCGATGGTGGCCGGCGTGAGCCCGGAGACGCCCTGGGCCTGGATGAGCGCGGTGTCGGTCAGCGGGTCGGTGCCCAGGATGGTGGCGTCGGCGTGGCTGCCGTCGTTGAAGGTGACCGTGAGCTTGCCGTCGTTGCCGGCCAGCGCGACCACGTGGTTGTTGGTCAGGATCTGGCCGTCGGAGCTGAGGATGATGCCCGAGCCGGACCCGGCGCCCTGCGCGCCGCTCACGTCGATCTTGACGACCGACGGCAGCACCTTCGCGGCCACGGCCTCGACGCTGTCGGTGCCGGCGGGCGAAGAGGGAGCGTCGACGACCTTGGAGGTCTTCACCGGGCTGGTGGCCACGGCGGAGCTGTTGCCGCCGCCGTCGTCCTGCCAGGCGGAGTACGCCGCGGCGCCGCCGACCCCGGCGCCACCGCCGACGACGAGCGCGGCGGCGACGATGCCGGCCGCGAACGCCGAGCGGCGCCGGCGGGACTCGCGCACCAGGGGCGAGGGGCCGACAGGCCCCTGGGCCGGACCCGGAGCGGGCTGGGTGGCGTACGGGTTGGTCTGCGGGGCCGGGGTGGCCGGGCGCCAGGCCGGCGGGTTGCCGGGCGGCGGGGGGAGCGGGTTGGTGTCGCCGGAGTCGTTCACGATCACCACGGTGCCGCCGGGATCTGTGACCATCCTGAGACCTGGCTGGGTGGTTCAGAAGAACAGGACGCGCGTCCCTCGGCCTCGGGACGCCGGTCCGGCCACGATGACGTCGTGCTGAAGATCCCCGCGCTCGTCCTCGCCGCCACCCTCGTCCTGGGTGGCGGCGCCGCCTCCGCCGTCGTCCAGCACGGCGGCCCCGGCGACGACACCCTCAACGGCACCAAGCGGGCAGACACCCTGCGCGGCCAGAACGGCGACGACCGGCTGCAGGGCTTCGGCGGTGACGACCTCCTCCTCGGCGGCGACGGCGACGACGTCCTCAAGGGCGGGCCCGGCCTCGACGACATGGGCGGCGGCGCGGGTGACGACTTCCTGGTCGGCGCGTTCGACGAGGACGACGACCGCCTCTACGGCGGCCCGGGCGACGACATCGTGAGCGGCTACCGCAGCGACCAGCTCACCGGCGGCAGCGGCGACGACCGGATGGTGATCATCGACCCGCAGCCCGGCGCCTTCGTCCTGTGCGGCTCCGGCGAGGACACGGTCGTCGCCGAGGGTCGGCCGCCGGCCGGCACCATCGCCCAGGACTGCGAGCACCTGCGGGTCGGCTGACCCTTGAACCACCGTGTGCGCCCGGTCACACTGCAGCATGACCGTGGCCGAGTCGACGCCCGACCAGACGCCTGCTCCCGCTGACCCGACGTACGTCGACGACCGGCTGGCCCACTGGGCCGAGCACCGGCCGGACGGGCTCGCCTTCACCTACGGCGAGCGCAGCTGGACCTGGCGCGAGTGGGAGGACCGGGTCCGCCGCTGCGCCGGCGGGCTCCGGGCCCTCGGCGTGCGCCGCGGCGACGTGGTCGCCTTCCTCGACAAGAACCACCCGGCCTGCGTCGAGCTCTCGCTCGCAGCCGCCTCGCTGGGCGCGGCCAACGCCATCGTCAACTGGCGCTCGGCCGGCGACGAGGTCGACTACGCGGTCAACGACTCCGGCGCCAAGGTCCTGCTCGTCGGCAGCGAGCTGGTGCCCACCATCGACAAGATCCGCGAGCGCCTCACCCACGTCGAGAAGATCATCGAGGTCACCCCGGACGGCGCCGAGGGCGACGAGTACGAGGCGTTCCTGGCCGCCTCGCCGCGGGTGGCCCGGCAGGACGACGTCGAGCCCGACGACATCTGCCTGGTCATGTACTCCTCCGGCACCACCGGGCGGCCCAAGGGCGTCACGCTCAGCCAGGCCAACATGGTCGCCCACACCCGAAACGCCCACGACGGGTGGACCTTCGAGCCCGGCGACCGGTGCATGGTCTCGATGCCGCTGTTCCACGTCGGCGGCTCGTCGTACGTGCTGTTCCCCATCAACGACGGCGTCCCGTCGTACATGACCCGCGACCCCGACGGCGCGTCGCTCGCCGGGGCGATCATGCACGGCGCCAACCGGACCTTCCTGGTGCCGGCCGTGCTCGCCCAGGTGCTGCAGGCCGGGCCCGATGCGATCAAGCTGTTCGGCGCGCTCAAGACCTACACCTACGGCGCCGCCCCGATGCCGCCGCCGCTGCTGCGCGCGGCCATGGAGGCGTGGCCGGACACCGACTTCCTCCAGGTCTACGGCCTGACCGAGGTGGCCGGCGTGGCCACCCAGCTCTCGGCCGAGGACCACCGGACGGCCGTGGCGTCCGGCCACCCCGAGCGCCTGGTCTCCGCGGGCAAGCCGATCCCCGAGGTCGAGCTCAAGGTCGTCGACCCCGCCACGCTCGAGGAGCTGCCCGCCGGCGGGCACGGTGAGCTGTGGCTGCGCACCCCGCAGCTGTTCCGCGGCTACCTCGGCAAGCCCGAGGCCACCGCCGAGGTGATCACCGAGGACGGCTGGTTCCGCACCGGCGACATGGGCAAGGTCGACGCCGACGGCTACGTCTTCGTCGAGGACCGGCTCAAGGACATGATCATCACCGGCGGCGAGAACGTGTACTCACCCGAGGTCGAGCGCGTCCTGGCCGAGCACCCCGCCGTCATGGAGGTCGCCGTCATCGGCGTCCCCGACGACACCTGGGGCGAGTCGGTCAAGGCCGTCGTCGCCCTCAAGCCCGACACCACCGCGACCGAGGACGAGCTCATCGCCTGGTGCCGCGAGTCGCTGGCGCGCTTCAAGTGCCCACGCTCGGTCGACGTCCTCGAGGCGCTGCCCCGCAACCCGACCGGCAAGATCCTCAAGCGCGAGCTGCGCAAGCCCTACTGGGACGGTCGCGACCGGGCGGTCAACTAGCCGGCCACCCACGTCCGCAGCAGGTGCTCGCACTCGGTCAGCTGCGCGGTCGGCACGTGCTCCTCGCGGGTGTGCGCGAGGAGCGGGTCGCCGGGTCCGAAGGTGACGGCCGGGGTGCCGAGCCCGGCCAGCAGCCGCGCCGCGGTCCGGTCGGTGGCGGGCACCGGCTCGGTGCCGAGGGCTGAGGCGAACGCCGCCACGGCCGCGCTCTCGCCGAGCTCATCGTCCACCTCGACACCGGCGCCGGTCGGCTCGAGCACGACGGCCAGGTCGCCGCGGAGCACGTCCGGCCGCTTGCGCGCCAGCGCCTCGAGCCCGCTCTCCCCGTCGCCCTCCTCGCCGGACCAGAACACGTACGTCGCGTCGCGGCCGGTGTCGGCCAGGGCTGCGACCTTCAGCGCCACCGCGAGCCCGCCCTTGGCGTCGCAGGCGCCCAGCCCGAACAGCCGGCCCATCTCGACGTAGGCCAGCACCTCGTCCTCGCCGTCACCCGGCACCGTGTCGAGGTGCCCGGCGACGACGACGCGCTCCGCGCGGCCGAGCGCGGAGCGGGCGACGACGGTGTCCCCGAACCGCTCGACGTCCAGGTGCGGCAGCGTCCGCAGGGCCTGCTCGACAGAGTCGGCGAGCGGCCCCTCGGCACCGGTGAGGGACTCCACGTTGACCAGGCCCATGGTCAGCGAGACCACGTCGAGAGCCAGGGGGAGGGGCATCACGAAGTCGGGCACGCCGGCCACCCTCTCAGCCCGGAGCAGGCTCGAAGGGACGCCGGGCCATCTCTTCATCGTTGTTGGGGTCAACCAACCCCGGGCGTTCGACGTCCGTTCACCTGGGCCGACTCGACTCCTCCCGCCACGGGGTGGCCGTCCTCGGACGGTCGGCCGCCGCGTGCCCGTCCCGTGGTCAGGGACCCCTCGTGCAGCACGACAGCAACAGGAAAGTGGAGCCAGATGATCGACGTGCGGTCCGCTCGAGCCCTCGGTGCGCTGATCGCCGCCGTCCTGGGGGTGTGCACCCTCGGGCTGCTCGCCCCGAGCGCACCGGCCGCCGCGGCCGCGCCCACCCCGAGCGACCTGGTCATCGCCGCGGTCTGGGGCGCCAACTCCGACACCGGCCAGTGGACCAACGACTGGGTCGAGCTCTACAACCCCACCGACCACGACATCGTGCTCGGCACCAATGACGGCGGCACGGTGACGTCGAACTACTACCAGTGCTACCGCGCCAACGCCGCGGCCACGCAGAAGTGCTCGACCACGGTCGGCCTCTACGGCACGGTCAAGGCGCACCACTACTTCCTGGTCTGGTACCCCAGCAAGAACACCGCCGGCGTCACCTACACCTACCCGCCGGGACTCACTCCCGACGTGGACTTCGCCAAGAAGACGGCGGCCAACGGCCAGCAGGTCGGCACCGACATGGGCGGGTGCAACACCGGGGGCCAGCTGTTGCTGCTCAACTCGGCCACCGCCGGTGCGGCGACCTTCAAGGGCGACCTGTCCTCGCCGGCCGCGAGGGCGGCCGGCGTGGTCGACGGCCTCGGCTGGACCGCGAACGGCAGCACCCAGCCCGACGCGGCCGAGACCAACGGCAACGCCACCATCACCGGCGTCCAGAGCGGGACGACCAACGGCTGCGTCCTGGCCCGCACGCTGGTCGACGGCACCCCGCTCGACACCGACGTCAACCGCACCGACATCGCCCCGGTCGCGCCCGCGTCGTTCACCGTCCACTCCCAGATCAGCGACCACGTCGCCGTGGCCCCCGTCGCCGACACCACGGTCAGCCGCGGCGAGACCATGCCCCCGCTCCAGGTCCAGGGCAGCAAGGGCACCGGCGCGCTCACCTACGACGCGACCGGTCTGCCCGACGGGCTCGCCCTCGACCACGCCAGCGGCGTCATCAGCGGTACGCCGGCCGCGGGCGTCGCGCTCCAGGGCTACCCGGTCACCGTCACGGTCACCGACTCCTCGCCGACCGGCGCCGAGACCGCGACGACGACGTTCACGCTCACCGTCAGCAGCACCCTGCGGGTGGACCCGCTCGCCGACACCTCGGTGCGCAAGGGCGAGGCGCTGGCGCCGATCCAGGTCGGCGCGCACGGCGGCGTCCCCGGCTACCACTACGCGGCGACCGACCTCCCGACCGGCGTGGGCATCGACGCCGACTCCGGCCGGATCAGCGGTACGCCGACCGGCCCGGCCGGCCGCTACCGCGCCCACGTGACGGTCACCGACAGCGGTGCGGGCCAGGCCGCACAGTCGGTCACCGTCGACCTCACCCTCGTCGTGAAGCCCCCGACCGCACCTCCGGCCGGGGGCGACCCGCTCGCCGGGTTGCGGATCAACGAGGTGCACGCCACCGGGACGCCGGCCCAGGACTGGGTCGAGCTCGTCAACACCGGAGCGGCCGTGGCCGGGGCCTCGGTGCGGCTCGCCGACCGGGGCGGCGACACCGCGACCGTCACCGTCGGCGACGTGCCCGCCGGCGGGTTCGCGGTCGTCGAGGGCTCCGTCCTGCACGCGGCCGGCGTCGACCTCGCCGCCGACGACACCCTCGACCTGACCGAGACCGACGACACGGTGCTCGACGAGACCGCGTGGTCGGCGCACCCCACCACCTCGTGGGCGCGCTACCCCGACGGCACCGGCGACTTCACCACGTCGAAGGAGCCGACCAAGGGCGCCGCCAACGCGGTCCCCGCGACGTACGCCACCGACCACCTGGTCGTGGCCGCGGTCTTCGGTGCGAACTCCGACACCGCGCGGTGGACCAACGACTGGGTCGAGCTCTACAACCCCACCGACGCCCCGATCGTCCTGGGGACCGTCGACACCTCGACGACGCCGAGCACGGTCACCTCGAACTACGCGCTGTGCTACCGCAGCTACTCGGTGACCGGCGCCTGCAACCTGGTCCAGCTCTCCGGCACGGTCCAGCCGCACCACCACTTCTTCGTCTGGTACGGCAACGCCCACACCCCGGCCGACCACGGCACCTTTCCGGCCGGGTTCACCCCCGACCTGGACGCGTCGGTCAAGACGCCCGGGAACGGCAACCAGGCCGGCAGCAACATGGGCGGCTGCAACACCGGTGGTCAGCTCCAGCTGCTCGACGCGACCAGGACGACGACCGCCTTCAACGGCGACCTCGCCTCGCCCGCGGCCCGGGCCGCGGGCGTGGTGGACGGCGTCGGCTGGATGAACGCCTCCACCAACCAGCCGGTCTCCGCGGAGAGCGCGGGCTCGCCCCGCGTGAGCGGCGTCGACTCCGGCACCAACAACACCTGCGTCGTGGCCCGCCGCTCCGCGCACGGCTTCCTCGTCGACTCCGACGCCAACCGCACCGACTTCGCGCCGGTCGCGGACCTCGACTCCTTCCCGGCCCGGTCGCAGCACGACGAGCGCGTGAGCGTCTCGCCCGTGGCCGACGCCGAGCTCTCGATCGGCGAGGCGATGGACCCGATCCGGGTCGAGGCACAGGCCGTCTTCGGAGACCTGGTCTTCTCCGCCGAGGGCCTGCCGGGCGGGCTCACCGTGGACCCGCACACCGGGGTCGTCAGCGGCACGCCCGACGCCGCCGACGAGGCGCGCGCCTACCCGGTCACCGTCACCGTCTCCGACGCCGTGCCGAGCGACACCGCCACCGTGACGTTCACCCTCACCCTCGGCACGCAGCTGCGCCTGGAGCCGGTCGCTGACCGATCGGTCCAGCGCGGCACCCCGCTCACCGTCGCCCTGCGGGCCCACGGTGGCTCCGCGCCCTACACCTTCGCGGCCACCGGGCTGCCCGCCGGCGTCACCCTGGACCCGGCCACCGGCGCCCTCAGCGGCACGCCGACCGGCGCCCTCGGGCGCTACGCCGTGCACGTGACGGTCACCGACAGCGCCACCACCCCCGCCACGGTCGCCCGCGACCTCGCCCTCGTCGTGCTGCCGCCGGCGGGCGGCCCCGCCGCGGGCGACCCGCTCGCCGGGCTGCGCCTCAACGAGGTCGTGGCCACCGGGGACCCGGCCCGCGACTGGGTCGAGCTGGTCAACACCGGTGCCGCCGTCACCGGCGCGTCCCTGGCCCTCGAGGACAGCGCGGGGGAGACCTATGCGCTCCCGGCCCAGGCGATCGCGGGCGGCGGGTTCGTGGTCGTCGACAGCGCGGCCCTCGTGGCCGCCGGCCTGCACCTGGCCGCGGACGACACGCTCTACCTGACCGAGGCCGACGGCACGCTGCTCGACCAGACCACGTATGCGTCGTACCCGCCGACCTCGTGGGCCCGCACCACCGACGGCACCGGCGCGTTCGGCGTCTCGGCGTACCCGACCAAGGGCCAGCCCAACGCCGGCGCCCCGGTCATCGCGCCCAACGACCTGCTGGTCACCGAGGTCAACTACGACAACAACTCCACCGACTACTACGAGTACAGCGAGGTCACCAACACCACCGACCACCCCATCGACTTCGCGGCGTACGGGCTGAGCCTTCGCAAGAGCGGGGCGATCATGACGCTGCACGACCCGGCGGACACGTCGCAGGCGTCGCCGGTGGTGGACCCGGTGATCCCGGCCCACGGCACCCGGCTGTTCTGGTGGGTCGAGAACCAGTACTTCGGGGTCAAGACGACCGCGCAGTTCCGCGCCAACTACGGGCTGGCCGCGTCCACGCCGGTGGTGCTGGTCTACGGGTTCTCCTCGATGGCCAACTCCGGTGGCGACCACTCCTTCGACGTCTCGGTCAACCAGGGCGGCACGCTGATCTCGCGGGCCTCCGTCGACACCCCGTGCGCGGCCGGCACCTTCAACGGCGCCTCGGTGTGCCCGGCGACCAACAACAACTACGCCGAGCACTACCGCGTGCCCGCCGACCGCACCGTCGCCGACGCGACGGTCTGGTACAACTCGCTCGCGGCCGGCGGCGACGACGTCAACCACCCGCTCGGGACCCGGCTGAGCACGCCCACCACGGTCGACCTCGAGCAGCTCGGTGCCACCCGCGCGGTCAGGATCGCCTCGGTGTCGGGCGACATCACGCTGCACAACACCGGCACGGCGCCGGTGGACCTGACCGGCTACGTCCTGCAGAAGAACGCGGCGGGCGCGACCTACCCCCTGCCGGCCGGGACCACCGTCGCCGGCGGGGCCGACCTCGTCGTCACGGCGGCGGACTCCGGGCTGAGCCTCGCGGACCGCGACTACCTCACGCTCCTGGCGCCGCGCGGCTACGCCTACTCCGACGGCGTGGGCATCGCCGACACCACCGGCCCGCTGCTCCGGGCGCTGCCGTACGACGCGAGCTCGGGCCAGGACCCGGTCATCGACCCGACCACCGGTCTGCCCCTACCGCCGGCCGGCGGGCTCTACCGGCCCGCGGGCATCTCGGCCCGCAACGGCACGGTCTACGTCTCCAACACCGGCGACAACGTCCTGGCCACCATGGCCGACGGGTCCAACACCGTCATCGCCGGCTCGCTCGAGGGCCACGGCGACGTCGGCGACGAGGGCCCGGCGGTCGACGCCTTCCTCTACCAGCCCGGCGGCCTGGCCGAGGACGCGCAGGGCAACGTCTACGTCGCCGACAGCGGCGACAACGTGGTCCGCAAGATCACCGCCGACGGCGTGATCCACCGCTTCGCCGGCACCGGCGTCGCCGGCGGCCCCGGCGCCGCGGTCACGCCGACCAGCACGCCGCTGACGGTCAACCTCTGGCACCCGAATGACGTGGCCGTCGACGCCGCCGGCAACGTGTTCATCGCCGACACCTCCGACAACCGCGTCCTCGAGGTCACCGTGGCCGGCGCGGTGGAGGTCCTGGCCGGCACCGGCCGGGGCGGGTACGCCGGCGACGGCGCCGCCGCCACCTCGGCCCGGCTCGCGCAGCCGGCCGGCGTCGCGGTCGACGCCCACGACAACGTCTACGTCGCGGACTCGTCCAACAACGTCATCCGGCGGGTCGACGCGACGAGCGGGGTCATCACCACCGTGGCCGGCGACTACGCCGCGGGCCTGGCCCAGGGCACCTGCCTCGGCGGCTACGGCGGCGACGGCGGCCCCGCGACCTCCGCCCGGCTCAACGACCCGCAGGGCGTCGCGCTGGACGGCGCGGGCGACCTGTTCATCGCCGACACGCTCAACCACGCGATCCGGCAGGTCGACCCCGACGGCACCATCACGACCCTGGTCAACGACGGTGCCGTGCCCGGCGCCGGCAACACCAGCCCGGTCGGCGGCGGCTCGATCCCCTCGCGGACCCGGCTCAACACGCCGTACGCCGTCGCGGTCGACCCGGTGACCGACGTCCTCTACATCGCCGACACCAAGAACAACGTCGTCGAGGAGGTCCTGCACGCGGCCCGTGCTGGCGGGGCGGCCGGACCGCTCGAGCCGGTCGACCAGATCCCGGTCACCGGCTCCGGCTCGGCGGGCACGGCCTGCGCCGTGCTGGCCAACGGCCCGGTCGCCTCGGCGGCCGCGCCCAGCGTCACCGGCACCCGGGTGGTGGGGTCGACCCTGACCGCCGACCCCGGGCAGTGGACGCCGACGCCGGACTCCTTCACCTACCAGTGGCTGCGCGACGGCGTGGCGATCCCCGGCGCCGAGCAGGCGTCGTACACCACCACCGCGGCCGACGGCGGCCACGTGGTCTCCGTCGCGGTGACCGCGGTCAAGGCGGAGTTCGCCCCGGCCAGCGCCACCTCGGCGGCGGTGCCGATCGCACCGGCCACCGCGCCGACGCTCACCACGGGCACGCCGACCCTCTCGGCCCCGGTCAGGGTGGGGGTCGAGGTGACCGCATCGCCCGGCTCCTGGCGGGCCGGCTCGGCCGGCGTCACGTCGTTCGCCTTCCAGTGGCTGCGCGACGGCGTGGCCATCCCGGGGGCGACGGGGCCGAGCTACACGCCCACCGCGGCCGACCGCCCGGGCGCCCTGTCGGTCACCGTGACGGGCACCTACGCCGGCTACCAGACCGCGACGGCGGGCTCCGCGGCCGTGCCGGTCCGGGCCGGTCGGCTCGAGGCCCGCCGGCCGCAGGTCCGCGGCCGGGCCGCGGTCGGCCACCGGCTGCACGCCCGGGCCGGACGCTGGAAGGCCGGCCCGTCGGCCCTGGCCGACCGGCACCTGCACTACCAGTGGTTCGCCGACGGTGAGCGCATCGCCGGCGCGACCGGGGCGCGCTACCTGGTGCGCCCGCAGGACCGCGGCGCCCGCCTGAGCGTCGAGGTCACCGGCTCCGCGCCGGGCTACGCCACGACCACGAGGTCCTCCCGGCCCACCCGCGCCGTCACCGCGCGCTGACCCACGACCCGCCACCGCCCAGCACAGCGAGAGAAGAAGCCATGACCGACACCACCACCCCGCCGCTCGACGTCCGGCCCTCGCGCCGGTCGGTGATCATGGGCGCGGCCGCGGTCGCCGGAGCCGCCGGGATGTCGGGCCTGCTGCCCGAGAGCCTGGCCTCGGCCGCCGTCGCACCGGCCGCGGCGTCGTTCGACCTGTCCGAGGTCAAGCACGTCGTCTACGTGATGCAGGAGAACCGGTCCTTCGACCACTACTTCGGCACCTTCCCGGGCGTGCGCGGCTTCGACGACCCGACGGCGATGACCCTGCCCAACGGCAACTCGGTCTTCCAGCAGCCCGACCCGGCCAACCCCAACGGCTACCTGCGGCCCTTCCACATGGACACCGCCAGCACCGCGGCGGCCGCCGTACCGTCGCTGTCGCACGACTGGCGCGACCAGCACGCGTCGTGGAACAAGGGCGCGATGGACGGGTGGCTGCACACCCACCTCGCCGCGGACGGTGCGGTCAAGGGCTCCTACACGATGGGCTACATGCTCCAGGAGGACATCCCGTTCCACTGGGCGCTGGCCGAGCACTTCACCCTGCTCGACAACTACCACTGCTCGGTGCTCGGGCCGACCTACCCCAACCGGGCCGTGTGGATGTCCGGCACCCACGACCCCCAGGGGACCAAGGGCGGCCCGATCCTGGAGACGGTGAAGCCCAACACCCTGCAGTGGCTCTCGGCCGCGGAGGTGCTGTACAACGCGGGCTACACGGTGAAGACCTACACCAGCTCCGGGTCCTACAACTACTTCAGCTGGTGGAAGAACCTCACCGCCAAGGGCATGGTCGACGACCAGCTCTACAACCGGCTGATGAGCAACGGCACACTGTTCGGCAACGGCACGCCGGGCGGCGCCGGCGACCCGCTCAACCCGACCAAGGCTGCGACGGGCTACCTCGGCTTCGAGGAGGACTGCCGCAACGGCACCCTGGCCGACGTCACCTGGCTGTTCCCCGACGGGCCCTACGCCTCTGATGAGCACCCGCCGAACACCCCGGCCGCCGGCGCCTACTTCCTCGCCTCCAAGCTCGAGGCGCTGGCCGCGAACCCGGAGCTGTGGAACTCGACGGTCTTCGTCATCAACTACGACGAGAACGACGGCTTCTTCGACCACGTCGCCCCGCCGATCCCGGACCCCGACCTCTACCCGGAGGAGTACGTCAAGGTCCCGTCCCCGCGGGGTACGCCGGGCGGCGGGCTCCCGGCCGGTGCCGGCTTCCGGGTGCCGTGCCTGGTCATCTCCCCGTGGACCGTCGGCGGCCACGTCTACTCCCAGGTCTCCGACCACACCTCGCCGCTGCAGCTCATCGAGGCGGTGACCGCGGCCGGCGGACTCGACCTGGGCACCCCCACCCGCGGGCTGAGCGCCAAGCAGCCGGTCACCTTCGAGGCGATCACGGCGTGGCGGCGGGCGACGTTCGACGACCTGGTCGGCGTGTTCCACGCCGAGGCGCTGGCCGCGCCGAGCGACCAGGAGTTCGGCCACGACGTGCGTGAGGCGAACTACCAGGCGCAGCTGGCGGCTTCCTCCCAGGCCATGCCGACGGTGCCCGGGGCCGTGCAGCCCGTCGTGCACCAGGACCCGGTGCCGGGCTCGGCGGCCCCCGCCGGCGCCGCGGCCGACGCGCCGCAGGACGAGCCGTACGCGCCGTCGAGCGCCGTCAGCCGGGTCCGGGTCACCGACAGCGTGCCCGTCGGCCGCCGCGCGGTCCTGACCCTGCGGGGCGGTCGCTCGGGCTCCGCGGTCGTCGTGCGCAGCGCGCGCGGTCAGGTCGTGGCCCGCACGCACGTCCCGGCGAGCGGGCGCGCCGAGCTCAGGCTGCCCACGGACCGGATGGCGCCGGGCCGGCACGGCTTCACGGTGATGTACGTCGACGCCGACGGCCAGCACCACACCACGAACCTCAAGGTGCGGGTGACGCCGCGGCACCGCTGATCTCGGGCAGCCGCCACTGGTGCCAGGGCGACGTGCGGTCGCCGAGCAGGGTGGTCACCACCTGCTCGCGCACCCAGGTCGCCCGGGTCACCGCGGGCGCCAGCGCGTCGCGTGGCCAGGCCAGCGGCGTCGCGCCGGACTGGAAGACCGGCATCATCAGCCGGGTCCACCACTGGTACCACCGCACGTGCGCGGCCCGGTGTGCGGCGTACGCCGTGAGGGCGCGCTCCAGCGTCGGCTCGGTGGCCAGCGCGTGGTGCAGGGTCCAGGCGTCGGCCAGCGCGAGCGAGGTGCCGGTGCCGAGCTGGGGGCTCATCGCGTGCGCGGCGTCGCCGACCAGGACCGCGGCGCCGGGGTGCGCGAGGCGGTACGGCGTGCGCACGACCACGTCGCGGTAGGTGGCCGGCAGCAGGTGGTCGACCCGGTCGAGCAGCGGCGCCATCGGGCCGGCCAGAGGCCGGGCGGCCGCCCGCCAGGCCTCGAGGTCGCCGTGCGTGCGCGCCGGGTCGCGCTCGGACCAGAAGACCGAGACCTGCTCGAGGCCCGTCGGCAGCACACCGAGGTAGTGGCGGGTCCCGCGCAGGCTCTGGAACAGCTCGTCGGTGCACAGGCCGTCCGGGTCCTCGACGATGGACCACAGCGCGCCGTAGGCGTAGGGGCGGTCCCGCGCGGCCACGCCCATGCTGCGTCGCACGGGGGAGCGGCTGCCGTCGCCGCCCACCACGAGGTCGTAGGTGCCGCGGTCGCCGGTCTCGGTCTCGACGGCCACCCCGTCCGGGGCAGGGCGGGCGCCGGTGACGCGGACGCCGAGCTCGACCGGGATGCCGCGGCGGCGCACCTCGGCCAGCAGGAGCGCGAACAACGTCCCGCGGTGCACGCCGAGCGCCGGCACCGAGCCGGGCACCTCGGCGTACGACACGTCGACCAGGCGGCGACCGCGCGACGTGCGGATGTCGACGCGCGAGACCTCGCGCGACCGCGTGCGCAGCGGCTGAAGCAGGCCGAGCCGCTCGAGGACCTGCTGGCCCATGTGCTGCAGCCAGATCCCGGCGCCGACCGGGCGCGGGTCCTCGGCCTGCTCGAGGACGACCACGTCGTGGCCCCGGTCGGCGAGCAGGCAGGCCAGCGTCGAGCCGGCCATGCCCAGGCCGACGACCGCGATGCGCATTCGGCCTAGTAGATGTCCTTGACGACGCCGCGGAACAGGAGGGTCCCGTCGGTGAGCCGTGCGGTCCAGTTCAGCCGGTCGTAGCGGGTGCCGAACGTGACCGAGCCGTGCTTCGGGATGAACACCAGGCCGTCCTGGTCCTCACCCGGGCTGCCGTAGGTCAGCCGGATCCGGAAGTCGGCGTCCGTGCGCGCCCGGACCTTGCCCGGGCGCCCGGGCACCGCCCTGACCGTGACGCGCGGCGGCGCCGGGACCGTCACGGTCAGCGTCCCGGGCGTCTGGCTCGCCCCGTCGCAGGCGAGGTAGGTGTAGACGTAGGTCCCCGGCTCGGTCCGCCCGCCCGGGAGGACCCCGATCCTCTTCGGGTTCTCGGTGTCCAGGTCGATGTGCCCCTGGTAGCGCGGGCCCACCCCGCACACGCTCAGCCGGTCGCCCTCCGGATCGGTGTCGTTGGCCAGCACCTCGGCGGGCGCGTAGCCGCCGGCGTACACGGTCACCGCGTCGGGCGCCGTGACCGGTGCGGCACCGCCACGGGCGGCCACCGGTCGCTTCCCGCAGCCGCACGAGTCCTCGGGCACGCGCAACCTCGCGGTCGGTGGTTGAGGCGAGCCGAGCTCCGCCGTGCGTGGACCCGCGGATGTGCCGGCGTCGTCGTCGCAGCCGACGAGCACGTCAGGGGCGCCCTCGGAGAGGCAGGTGTCGCCGGGGTCGCCCCCCGCGTCGAGCAGGTCCTTGCCGGTCCCACCGTCCAGGTGGTCGCTGCCGTCCTGACCGAAGAGGAGGTCCAGTCCGTTTCCGCCGGCCAGGACGTCGTCACCGGGACCACCAACTACGCAGTCGTTGTGGTTCCCGCCGGACAGGACGTCGTCGCCGCCGAGGCCCACCAGGACTTGGCGGCCGTTGCCCCCTTCGAGGACGTCGTCGCCAGCTGTCCCCACGATGAGCCCGTCGTAGTTGTCCAGGTCACCGCACATGCGCAGGTCCGGCCCGGGTGTGAGGGGCAGGCCAGGGAGGTCGACGACCTTCCAGGTCTGGAGGGGCGCGGCGGTGACGGGGAGACGGGCGGCCGATGCGCTGTGCAGAGCGGAGACCGGGGCCACCACGAGCAGCGCGGCCGCGGCCGCGGGCACGATGAGGCTCCCCCACGCGCGCTTGCGGTCGCTCACCTCCTCGCCCCGGGCGCGGTCATGTCGGCCGACTCGAGAGTGGTGGTCGAGGCCTCGGCGTCGACGGCTCCGCTGACGTCCTCGACAGGGCTGTCGTCACGCCGCGGGCGCGCGTCCCAGCCGAGCACGAGCAAGGTGATGAGTCCGGCGGTGAGTCCGGCGAACCATGGCTGGCGAGGCAGGTGCATCACCCAGGCCTTGCCGGCGAACCTCATCTGGGCAGCCCCGATGATCTGGTCATCGGTGGGGTGCCACGGGTCGGCGTCGGGGTTGTTGTCCCCCTGCGTGATGTAGCCGGTGGTGCCGTCGCCTCCGGTGATGCGGTGGATGACCTGGCCGCCGGCGTCGTTCGCCCTGAACGCGATGATGTCGCCGGTCGCGTAGGTGTGCTTGCGGTGGGTGAGGATGAGGTCGCCGGTGGCGTAGGTGCCGTCCATGCTGTGTCCGACCACCTCGATGTAGCCGGACGGTCCGCCGAAGGCGGTCGGGGCGAGGGTGAAGTACCAGGCGCCGAGAAGGGCCAGGACAGCGGCGTTGCTCAGCAGACGCCACGGCCGCCGCGGTTGTTTCCTCATCGTCTCCCCTGGGTGGCTGGCTTCGGCTGGTGGTGATGGGGCCGGGGTGGCGGCGCCCGGTCGGAGCCGGGCACCGCCACCTCAGGCGGACCTCGTGAGAGGTCAGCCGATGGTGCCGTACTGCTCGCCGGAGAAGCCCGGGTCGACGCTGATGCGCACCGACTTCAGCTGCTCGGCGTCCATCGGGTTGTCGAACTCGAGGCGGACGTACTGGTCGCCGGAGGCCTGCGCCGGGATGCGGCCGGCCGCACGAGGACCGTACTGGGAGCCGTCGGCCTTCAGCGGCAGGACCGTGAGCGACTGGTTCGAGCACGTCGCGTCGGCCAGCTTGACGCGGACGTTGACGACGTTCGGCGTGGGCAGGTGGTCGTTGTAGCCCCACTCCACGACCTGAGCACTCTTGGCGCACTCGAGGTTGTTGGTCTGCCCGACCTGCAGCGGCCCGGCGCTGACCCCGCCGGCGAACCCGGCGGCCGACGCGGCGCCGACCGCGGCGACCATCGCGACGGCCGGGACGATGATGAGCTTCTTCACTGTGGTGCTCCCCTTGTTCATTCCCCTGATGCGCCAAGGACTTTCCCCGCGCGTGCGGGCAGCACCGAGTAGCGGCACGGACTGACGACTCAGCCCGTGCACGCAGCGCTCCCCGTTGCTGGGAGGCAGTGACGACGAACGACGAAGAGCGCCCCCCAGCGCTGACGCAGTCAACCCGCGTCAGGCCAGACGTTACGAGCCGGCCGACCTAGCCATCCATGGTCCGATAGGACTATCTGATGACCATTCCGTCCCGTTCGGCTGCGAAAGCCCACCCGCCGGGGTGATGCGCACGGTCGCGCAGCCGCGTCGTCAGACGGGTAGTCCTCGGTCGCGCAGCTGCCGGCGCAGGTCGTCGGCGCCGGTGAAGAGCACGCCATCGAGCCCGGCCTCGATCGCGCCGACGACGTTGGCCTCCTTGTCGTCGACGAAGACCAGGTCGGCGGCAGGCAGGCCGGCGCGGGCCACGACGATGGCGTAGATGGCCGGGTCCGGCTTGGCCACGCCCTCGGCGCCGGAGACCACCACGTCGTCGAGCAGGCCGAGGAAGTCGAAGCGCTCGGGCGCGTGCGGGTAGAGCTCGGCCGACCAGTTGGTGAGGCCCCACATCGGGACGCCGGCCTCGCTCAGCTCGCGCACGATCGCGACGGTGCCGGGGACCTCACCGGTGAGCGAGGTGGGGAAGTGCTCGCGGTACGCCGCCGCGTGCTCGGCCCACTCGGGGTGGGTCCGGGCGAGCTCGGCCGCCGCCTCGACCCACGGCGTACCGGAGTCGAGGCCGTGGTTGAAGGCCATGAAGTCGTACTCGGCCAGGAACCGGGTGGCCTCGGCCTCGCCCATCCCGGCGGCCACCGCGGCGTGCGGCTGCCAGTCGATGAGGACGTTGCCGAGGTCCCAGACGACCCCGCGCGGCACCCTCAGGCTCAGCCCTGGGCCCAGCGCTCGGCGGCCGGGACGAAGTCGAGCGTCCGGTCGCCGGTGTAGATCTGCTTGGGCCGCGCGATCTTCTGCTCCTTGTCCTGCACCAGCTCCAGCCACTGGGCCAGCCAGCCCGGCGTGCGGCCGATGGCGAACAGGACCGTGAACATCTCCGGCGGGAACTGGAAGGCCTCGTAGATCAGCCCGGAGTAGAAGTCGACGTTGGGGTAGAGCTTGCGCTTGACGAAGTACTCGTCCTCGAGCGCGATCTTCTCCAGCTCCAGCGCGATGTCGAGCAGCGGGTTGGTCCCGGTGACCTCGAAGACCTCCTCGGCGGACTTCTTGATGATCTTGGCGCGCGGGTCGTAGTTCTTGTAGACCCGGTGGCCGAAGCCCATGAGCCGCTCGTTGCCGTCCTTCACGCCGCTGATGAAGTCGGGGATGTTCTCCTTCGACCCGATCCGCTTCAGCATCCGCAGCACGGCCTCGTTGGCGCCGCCGTGCAGCGGGCCGAACAGCGCGCCCACGCCGGCCGCGACCGCGGAGTACGGGTCGACCTGCGTCGAGCCCACCGAGCGCACCGCGTTGGTGGAGGCGTTCTGCTCGTGGTCGGCGTGCAGGATGAACAGCACGTCGAGGGCCTTGACCAGCCGCTCGTCGGCGTCGAACTTCTGCTCGCTCATCTTGAACAGCATCGACAAGAAGTTGGCGGTGTAGGACAGCTCGTTGTCGGGGTAGACGAACGGCTTGCCCTGCGCGTGCCGGAAGGACCAGGCGCCCAGCGTCGGCATCTTCGCGATCATGCGGACGATCTGCATGTGCCGGTTGTCGGCGTCGCTGATGTTGCGCGCGTCGGGGTAGAACGTCGACAGGGCCCCGACCGACGCCATCAGCATCCCCATCGGGTGCGCGTCGTAGCGGAAGCCCTGCATGAACTCCTTGACGTTCTCGTGCACGAACGTGTGGTAGGTGATCTCGTGCACCCACGCGTCGTACTCCGCCTTGGACGGCAGTGAGCCGTGCACCAGCAGGTAGGCCACCTCGAGGAAGTTCGACTTCTCGGCCAGCTGCTCGATCGGGTAGCCGCGGTACTCGAGGATCCCCTTGTCACCGTCGATGTAGGTGACCGAGCTCCGGCAGGACGCGGTGTTCACGAAGCCGGGGTCGTAGACCGCCAGCCCGGGGGAGTCCTCCTCGGCCTTGATCTGCCCGATGTCCGCGGCCTTGATGGTGCCGTCGGTGATCGGTACGTCGTACTCCTTGCCGGTCCGGTTGTCCCGGACGGTCAGGGTCTCTGCTGCCTCCTGGGTCACGCAGCCAACTTAGTCGGCCCTCGGTGACCTCCGACAACGCGGTGTCCACCGTGCGGCTGCGCCGCCCGTCCGACACCGCGTCGTCGGCGGTCCCCGACGGCCTCCTGCGCCGGCTGAGTGACCCAGGCGGCAGCAGAGACCCTGACCGTCCGGGACCACCGCCCCGGCCATCCGTCCGACGTACCGATCACCGACGGCCCATCAATATCGCGCGTGGGTTGTGTCGTCCGGCCCCTTCGTCGTCTCGCTCAGGGCTGGCGCGCGATGAAGTCGCTCATCCCCGGCACGGTGAACGCGAGGAGACCCCGCTCGGGGGCGTAGACGAGCCCCTTCTTTATCAGCTCGTTGCGGGCGACCGACAGGTCTGACACCCGACGTTTGCCGGTGGCGGAGACGAGCTCACCGATGACCGCCGGTTCTTCGCCGCCGATGTCACCCAGGGCTCTGAGCAGTTCCTTCTGTGCGGGCGTCGCGCGTTCCCAGCGAGAGCGGTAGAGACCCTCGTCGACCTCGCGCCGGGCGAGCTCACCTCCAATCTCGACATCGTCGATCTCGATGGACGGACCGCGCGCTGCATCCCAGACGTGCTTGCCGACCGCCTGCAGGAAGTAGGGGTAGCCGCGAGCGATGTCCATCGCTCTCGCCACAGCCCCGTCGTTCCACGGCACGTCGAGTTGGAGGCTGGGACCGACGAGCGCCGCCTCGGCAGCTTCTTCCGACAGGAGGCCGACGGGCCGGTAGTCGTACAGGCGTTCGGCGTAACTGGTCGCATCAGCCAACTGCGCCGGAAGCGACGGCAGCCCGGCGCCAACGAACGTCACCGGAAGCGGCTCAGGGTCTTGCCCCAGGTGGTGGACCGCCGTGTTCACCGCGGTGAGCTCGTCCTTCGTTGCCTCCTGCAGTTCGTCCACCAGGATGAGGGTGCCGATGCCGAGCTCGCGCGAGGTCTCGCCCAGGGTCTCGAAGAGGGCCGAGAGATCATCGGCGAAGCGCCCCGAATCTGCGACGCCTGACACGAGGTCCACATCGGCCCCAAGGGCGAGTCCACCGGTAACTGGGTTGAACTTGAGGGAGAACGCTTTGAAGACACCGAGCAGCCGCTTGAGTTTTGGCACCGGGTGGCGCCCGGTGGCAGTGCGCATGCTGGACACGAGGGCGTGACTGAGGGCCGTGGAGAGGGGTGTGCCCGCCGTGGCCTCGACTTTGGCCGTGATCCAGCCGCGGGCCGAAGCCTGCGACTGCATCTCGTTGAGGAGGACGGTCTTGCCGACGCCCCGCAGGCCGTTCAGCACCCACCCGCGGTCGCCTTCCCCGTATTCAGCCGCCCTGCGTTGCACGACAGTGAACGAGTCGAGGAGCGGTCCGCGGCCGGCCAGGACCGGCGGACGACGCCCAGCGCCGGGCCGGTAGGGGTTGAGGACCGGATCCATGCATCAAAGAGTATCAAGGCGTATAACGTTTTTCCTTATACGACATGACTATCTATTAGACGACGACCGCGCGACGGCGTTTTGACCCCCGGCGGGCGCCCCGTAGATTTGTCGGTCGCGCCTCCTGCCGCGTGGTGAGCTCGCACGAGATCGCCGCGCAGACCCGGACGAAGTGGAGCCGGGCAGTGTTCGTCAGAGGGCGTGTGCACCGCCGACCGGGACCTCCGGTCGGTCCCGACGAACGAGAGAGAATCCTCGTGCGCACCTACAGCCCCAAGCCCGGCGACATCACGCGCGCCTGGCACGTCATCGACGCGGAGGACATCGTCCTCGGCCGCCTCGCGGTGCAGGCCGCGACCCTGCTGCGCGGCAAGCACAAGCCGATCTACGCGCCGCACGTCGACACCGGTGACTTCGTGATCATCGTGAACGCCGAGAAGGTCGCGCTGACCGGCGACAAGAAGACGACCAAGCTGGCCTACCGCCACTCGGGCTACCCGGGCGGTCTGACCGCGACGCCGATCGGGCAGCAGCTCGACAAGGACGCGCGCAAGGTCATCGAGAAGGCCGTGTGGGGCATGCTCCCCAAGAACAAGCTGGGTCGCCAGATCCTGAAGAAGCTGAAGGTCTACTCGGGCCCGACGCACCCGCACCAGGCCCAGAAGGCCGTTCCGTTCGAGATCAAGCAGATCTCGCAGTAGTCGCCCGAGACGTAGACCAGAGGACTTTGCAGTGACTGAGAACAGCACCGAGGTCGAGGAGACCTACACCGCCGACGAGCAGGGCATCGCCTACAGCTCGGAGAGCTCGCCGTCGGCCGACACGCCGTCGCGCCCCGCGACCATCGCCCCCGCCGCGGCCACCGGCCGCCGCAAGGAGGCCGTGGCCCGCGTGCGCATCGTGCCGGGCACCGGCGTGTGGACCATCAACGGCCGCACCCTCGACTCCTACTTCCCCAACAAGCTGCACCAGCAGGTGGTGAACGAGCCGTTCGCCGAGCTGCAGCTCGAGGGCCGCTTCGACGTGATCGCCCGCATCCAGGGCGGCGGCATCACCGGTCAGGCCGGCGCGCTGCGCCTCGGCGTGGCCCGCTGCCTCAACTCGATCGACGTCGAGGCCAACCGCCCCTCGCTCAAGAAGGCCGGGCTGCTCACGCGTGACGCCCGTGTCATCGAGCGCAAGAAGGCCGGTCTGAAGAAGGCCCGCAAGGCTCCGCAGTACAGCAAGCGCTGACCGCGGGTACGACGCGGATGCCGCGCGTCTTCGGCACCGACGGGGTCCGGGGCCTCGCCAACCGCGAGGTCACGGCCGAGCTGGCCCTGGGCCTGTCGGTCGCCGCGGCGCGCGTCATCACCGCCCACGGCGAGGTGGCGGCGGGCCGCGAGCGGCCGCTGGCCGTCGTGGGCCGCGACCCGCGCATCTCGGGTCAGATCCTCGAGCACGCCGTGGTGGCCGGGCTGGCCTCGGCCGGCGTCGACGTGCTGCGCCTGCGGGTGCTGCCGACGCCGGGCGTGGCCTACCTGACCGAGGCGCTGGGCGCCGACCTCGGCGTGGTCATCTCGGCCTCGCACAACCCGATGCCCGACAACGGCATCAAGTTCCTCGCGCGCGGCGGGCACAAGCTCGACGACGCGCTCGAGGTCCAGATCGAGGAGCTCCTCGGCACCGCCTGGGACGCACCGCTCGGCGCGGACGTCGGACGGGTCCGCCCGTACGAGCGCCCCGTCGAGGAGTACGTCGAGCACCTGCTCGGCACCCTCGGCCACCGGCTCGACGGGCTCAAGGTCGTCGTGGACTGCGCCAACGGCGCGGCCAGCATCGCCGCGCCGATGGCGCTCGAGGGCCGCGGGCGCCGAGGTGGTGGTCATCGGCGCCGAGCCAGACGGGCTCAACATCAACGACGGCTGCGGCTCGACCCACCCGGCCGGCCTCCAGGCCGCCGTGGTGGCGCACGGCGCGGACGCCGGGATCGCCCTCGACGGCGACGCCGACCGCTGCCTGGCCGTGGACCACACCGGTCAGCTCGTCGACGGCGACCAGATCCTCGCGGTGCTGGCCCTCGGGCTGGCCGAGACCGGCGAGCTCGAGGCCGACACCGTGGTCGCGACCGTGATGAGCAACCTCGGCTTCGTGCAGGCCATGCAGGCGGCGGGCCTGCGCGTGCTGCAGACCAGGGTCGGCGACCGCTACGTGCTCGAGGAGATGCGTCTCGGCGGCTACAGCCTCGGCGGCGAGCAGTCCGGCCACGTGATCATGAGCCGCCACGCCACCACCGGCGACGGCATCCTCACCGCCCTGCACCTGCTCCAGCGCGTGGTCACCACCGGCCAGGACCTCCGGTCACTGGCCTCGGTCGTCACCCGTCTGCCGCAGGTGCTGCTCAACGTCACCGGCGTCGACAAGGACCGCACCGACGACCCGGTCCTCGCCGACGCCGTCGCCGCCGAGGAGGCCGCGCTCGGCGGCCACGGCCGGGTGCTGCTGCGCCCCTCCGGCACCGAGCCGCTGGTGCGCGTCATGGTCGAGGCGCCGACCGACGAGGACGCCCGCGCGGTCGCCGGCCGGCTCGCCGACGTCGTGCGGCAACGGCTCTCCCTCGGCTGACCCAAAGCCCAGCGCCCGACGCGCTGTCGCGGTTACCGTCGAGCGGTGGCCCGGCCGTACGTCGTGAACGGGGCGCGGGCCGCCGACCAGGCTGACCCGCGCGTCGAGGCCGTGCTCGAGGTCCTCACCGGGCGCAGCCTCGCGGAGGTCGCCGCCGAGTGGCGGGTCGAGCCGGCGCTCCTGGGCCGGTGGGTCCGCTCCTTCGTCGACGCGGGCACCGCGGCGGTCACCAACCGACCCGACCCGGACGCCGCCCGGCAGCGCGACCGCTTCCTCGCGGCGTTCGCCCACGAGGTCCGCACCCCGTTGACCGTCGCGCTCGGCTGGCTGTCGCTGCTGGCGCACGACGACGTACCTCCGCACCGGGTGGCGACCTCGCTCCAGCGCCTGCACGGCGCGGTCCACCAGCTGGCCGAGCGCACCCGCGACGTCGAGCTGATGGCCACCGCCTCGCTCGGCCGGCTGCGCCTCGCACCCGAGCCGGTCACCGTCACCGAGCTCGCCGCGCGGCTCGACCCGGCCCCCGAGGTGCACGGCGGCGGGCGCCGGCTCAGCGTCGACCCCGACCTGTTCGCGACCGTGCTGCGCGACCTCTGGGCCGCCGCGGCCACCGCCCCGACGCCGACGCACCGCCGCATCGAGGTCGCCCACGAGCCGCCCTGGGACGTCGTGCGCGTGGTGCGCCACGGCGACCCGATCGACGCCCGGCTGCTCCAGGCGCTGTTCGAGCCGTTCGACCTCAACGACGACCGCACGGGCGTGACCATCGGTCTCTACCTCGTTCGCGCCCTCGTCGTGCTCCACGGCGGTAGCGTCGGGGTCGAGCAGGACGACCACACCGCGACGTTCTGGGTGCGCATCCCGGAGCGTCCACCACACGGGGAGACGACATGACCTTCAAGCTGGCCTGCGGCGACGTGATGCCCGGCTGCGCCGCGCACTTCGAGGCCGACACCCAGGGCGAGCTCATGCAGCAGGTGGGCGCGCACGCGGCCGCCGACCACGGCATCACCGAGATCACGCCCGACGTCGCGCAAGCGGTCGAGGGCAAGATCGTGCGCTACTGAGCGCACCCCGGCGGGCCTAGGCTCGGGCGGGTGCGCCTGGAGATCCGCGAGCTCGACCGCTCGGACGAGGCCCAGGTCCACGCCTGGTGGTCGGTGGGCCAGCAGGCCACGCCGGAGCACGGCCGCCGCTTCTGGCCGGAGTGGGAGATCTCGCGCCACGCCCTGCCCCAGGTCGACGAGCACAACCGCCTCGCGCTGCTGGGCGGCTACGAGGGGGACGAGGTCGTCGGGACCGCCCTGGTGGTCATGCCGCTGCGCGACAACACCCACTTCCTCCAGTACGACGTCCGCGTGCGCCCCGACCGCCGGCGCGCGGGCGTGGGCACCACCCTGGCCGATCACTGCGAGGCCCTGGCCGACGAGGCCGGGCGGCGCACGCTGCTGGCCGACGTCCTCGTGCCCTCGGACGGCGACCCGGAGGGTGACGAGCACGCCGCCTGGGCCCTGCGCCGGGGCTTCGCCGTGGCCAACACCGACGGCGTCAAGGGCTGTGACCTCGCGGCGGAGGAGTCCCGGCTCCCCGCGCTCGAGGCCCACGCCGCCGCCCGGCTCGGCGACCACCGGCTCGCGTGGTGGGTCGACCCGGCGCCGGAGGAGCACCTGGTCTCCCTGGCCGCGGGGAGGAGCCGGTTCCTGGAGGAGATCCCGCTCGGCGAGCTCGACCTGCGACCGCAGGCCTGGACGCCGGAGCGGATCCGGTCCGGCGAGGCCAGAAGGGCCGCCCAGCGCCGACAGCAGCTGACCGTGATCGCGCTGACGCCCGACGGCGGGGTCGCCGGCTTCGCCGAGGCGGTCGTGGCGCCCCACGCCCCCGGCTCGCCGACATCGGCTCGACCCTCGTGCTCCCCGACCACCGTGGCCACCGGCTCGGGCTGGCCATGAAGGTGCTGCTCCACCGCCGGCTGCGCGCGCTCCACCCGGGCGCCGAGCTCGTGGTCACCGCCAACGCCACCACCAACGCCGCCATGAGCGCCGTCAACGAGCAGCTCGGCTACCGGCTGGTGGCCCGGCTGCTCGAGCTGCAGAAGGTGACCGGGTGAGCGTGGACCTCCGGGCGCTGGACCGCGACGACGACGCGGAGCTCCGCGCCTACTGGGAGGTCCTGCACGAGGCGTCCGCAGAGCGGCGCTACGCGCAGCTGCCGACCTGGAGCGCCGCGCAGGCCTCCCTGCGCACCGATCGAGACGACCAGCGCGAGGTGCGGGCCGCGGTGTGGCGCGACGGGCGGATGGTCGGCACCCTCGCGCTCCAGGCGCCCCTCCACGACCACACCGACCTCGCCTACGTCTTCCTGGACGTCCTGCCGTCGCAGCGGCGCTCGGGCGTGGCCTCCGCCCTCCTCGAGCACGCCGAGGAGCAGGCCCGCGCACTGGGCCGGATGGCGCTGGTGGGGTGGGCGTTCGCCCGGGTGGGCGCGGAGAGCCCGGCCACGGCGTTCGCGGCGGCCCGCGGCTTCCGGGTCGAGCTCGAGGAGGGCAGCAAGGTCCTCGATCTCACCACCGGCCGGGACTGGTGGGCGCGGCTGGCCGCCGAGTCCGCGGAGCACCACGCGCGGCACCGGCTGGTCACGACGTGGTCCCCGCTGCCCGACGAGCTGGTCGAGGGCTACTGCCGGCTCAACGAGGCGATGCGCGGCGAGATGCCCAGCGGGGAGTCGGGCGACGAGCCCGAGCGCTGGGACGCGGCGCGGCTGCGGGCCAAGGAGGCGCGCAACGCGCGGGCCGGGCGGCGCGACCTGGCCACCTTCGCGCTGGACGACGCCGGCCGGGCCGTGGCGTTCACCGAGCTCCAGGTCGACGAGGCGACCCCGGACCGCGCGTTCCAGTCCGGGACGCTCGTCCTGCCCGAGGCGCGCGGGCACCGGCTGGGCCTGGCCCTCAAGGTCGCCAGCCTGCGGGCCCTCGTCGCGGCGTACCCGGAGGTGGCCTGGATCGCCACCGAGAACGCCGACGTCAACGCCCCGATGAACGCCATCAACGAGCGGCTCGGCTTCCGGGTCGTCGAGCGGTGTGTCGAGGTCCGCAAGGCGATCTGAGCGGTTCGGCTGTCCGCGGGCGGCGGGGCGACCTAGCGTGGTCTCGTGGACCCCTCTCGGCGCACGCGCGCGCTCGCGCTGCTCACCCTGCTCCTCGCGCTGCTGGCTCCGGCCCTGGTGGCGCTCGGGTCGGCCCCCGCGGAGGCCGCGACCGGTCGGGTGCGCGGCACCATCACCGGCGCGCACGGCGACACCAACCCGAAGGTCAAGGTCTCGTGGTTCACCGAGGACTGGACCTACCTCGGGGCGCGCAAGGCGCGCGGCGGCGGCTACTCGCTGGTGCTCGAGCCGGGGACCTACCACCTGCAGTTCACCGATCAGCGCCCGGCGTACGACGTCGAGAAGTACTACCCGGCCGACGTGACGGTGACCGTGAGCAGCGGCGCGACCGCGATCAAGAACGTCCGGCTGCGCACCGGCGCAGCGATCGGTGGCGTGGTCACGGCCGGCGGCAAGCCCGCGGGCGGGGCGCGGATCGTGGCGGCCAACAAGGAGCAGAACTCCTTCGAGACGACGGCCAACAAGCAGGGGGAGTACGCCCTGGGCGGGCTCCCGCCGGGCAGCTACTCGATCTTCACCTACGACCGGCGCAAGCAGTTCGTGGGCAAGAGCACCTACCTGCCGCGGATGAAGGCCGGGACCTTCAAGAAGACCAACGTCAAGCTGACCACCAAGGCCGGCCGCTTCGTCGTCGACCTGTACGCCGGCGACCAGCCCTACCCCGACGTCGCCTTCGTGACGGCGGTCAGCAAGAGCAACGGCCAGTTCTGGACCGAGAAGGCCGCGCACGGATCGGTCACCTTCTCCGGGCTCTACCCGGGCAAGTACACCCTCGTCATCCCCGGCGCGGGCGGCTACCTCGGCGGCACGCTGCCGGTCACTGGCAAGGTCAAGAAGGGGCGCACCTCCTTCGGGACCCTGCGCCTGACCCGACCCGGTGCGTCGGTCGGCGGCGCGGTCGTGGACAGCAAGGACGCCTCCAAGCCGCTGAGCCCCGTCGCGGTCTCGCTGTACGACGGGACCGGGGCCCTGGTGGCCAGCGGGACCACCGCCGCGGACGGCACGTTCACCGTCGGTGGGCAGCTCGACACCGCCTCGGGGCTGACCCTCGTGGCGCAACCCAGCGGCGGCACCGCGCCGTACCTGCGGGGGGCCGCCTACTGCAAGTTCGGCACCACGACGATCCCCGGCATCTCGGTCACTGCGGGCCAGGTCACACCACTGGGTGTCCTTTCGCTGCCGCACCTGGCCGGCGCGGACCAGGACGCCTCCTGCCAGCCCTGACCCGGACGGGTGGGATCCGCACCACAATTCCGCTGTTCGGCTGTCCAGACCGCTCGCAGGCCGCAGAATTGGGCCCGTGAGTGAGGAAGGGTCCGGGTCCCTCAAGACGGTGCCGACCGCGACCCCCGGCAACGAGTACGTCCTGCGTCGTGACCAGGGGCTGAGCGACTACGCCGACACGCTGGCCGACGAGCTGGCCACGCTGCCCAGCCAGCGGCCGACCGTGGGCTGCATCATCCCGGCGTACAACGAGGGCGAGACCATCGCCGGCGTCCTGGACTCCCTGCTCATGCAGACCCGCCTGCCCGACGTGATCCACGTGATCATCAACAACACCACCGACGACTCCGTCGAGGTGGCCAGCCACTACGCCGGGCCGCACACCCGTCTCACGCCCTCGGGTGAGCAGTCGACGGTCATCTACGTCCACGACATCGGCAAGAACCCCGACAAGAAGGTCGGCGCCCTCAACTACGGCTACAGCCTGGTCGAGGGCATGGACTTCCTGCTCGGCGTGGACGGCGACACCACGCCCGAGCCCAACGCGCTCGAAGCGCTGGTCGACGAGATCTCCAGCGACGACCGGATCGGCGGCATCTCGGCGATCTACTCCATCGACGACAGCGCGCTCGACGGGCTGATGTCGAAGTTCCTCATCGCCGGGCAGCGCGCGCAGTTCTCGGCGTTCAACATGCAGAACCTGCTCAAGGGCCGCAACATGGCCGTCCTCGGTGGGCAGTTCTCGATCTTCTCGACCAAGGCGCTCAAGCAGGTCCTCAAGGACACCCACCAGCGCACGCCGTGGGTCAACGACTCCGAGGTCGAGGACTCGCTGCTCTCGCTGCAGATCAAGAGCGCCGGCTACCTGACCAAGATCAGCGCCAAGGCCTACGCCCACGTGGGCGGCATGACCACACTGCGCTCGCTGGACGGCCAGCAGGTCAAGTGGAACTACGGCGCCATCGACCTGATGTGGCCCGGTCAGCGCGGCGACACCCGTGGGCAACCGCTGCACCCGAACCTGCGGCTGCGGTGGTTCGAGCACGCCTCGATGGTGCTGAACATGTTCACCCGCATCGGCTTCCTGCTGCTGCTGCTGGGCTCGCTGTCGATCCACGCCTTCGTCTTCCGCGCCTGGTGGCTGCTGCCGCCGCTGGCCGCGCAGTTCCTGAACTACCGCGTCGCGCGCTCGATGGCCTTCGCCAACCGCAAGGACTACGTCTTCGCCCTGACCTTCGCGCCCGCGGAGGTCTACATGTGGATCCGGATGGGCCACTTCGTGCGCGCCTGGGTGAAGTTCTTCAGCCGCACCCAGACCGACAACTGGGCGGCCCAGGCCAAGGCCGAGCGCGGCAAGGGGTCGAGCTACCTCTACCCGTTCCTCGCCCTGCTCGTCTTCCTCGCCGCCGCGGCCGCCATCTGGCTGCAGCTGCCCGTCGGCGTCCGCTCCGACACCCTGGCGGTCTGCTGGCCGATCCTGGGCATCCTCACCGTCCTCCAGACCGCCTGGATGTCGCTCAAGGCGCTCCGGCGCTACCGGGGGTACAAGGCATGACCCGCCGCTCGTCCCGCACGCCCCGCGCCCTCCTGGCCGCCGGCGTCCTCTCGCTCGCGCTGCTCGGCTCCGGCTGCAGCCAGCTCGGCCTCAGCGACGACGACAAGAGCTCCGACGCCAAGCCCACGCCCTCGGCCTCGCCCACCGCCGCGCAGCCGGCCTTCGACTCGCAGTTCACCCGCGACGGGACCTTCCAGTCCCACATCACGCTGGACCAGGCACCGGGGATGGACTTCGTCTACACGCTCTACCCGACCAAGTCCACGCCGCGGACCAACGAGTGGTACCCCAAGGGCGGGAAGTACTTCTCCTTCACCTTCCAGGCCTACGACCTGAGCCAGGACATCCGCGCGCCGTTCAAGACCAAGCGCAAGGTCTACCTCAGCCACGTCGCGGTCACCTCGGCCACCACCACCAGCAACGGCGGCGCCACCGAGTCGCCGTACACCCTGGACGCGAAGGCCCCCAAGGTCACCTTCGACCCCCAGCCGCTCACCACCAAGTGGGGCATGCTCATCACCTCGCCCAAGGGCGCCTTCGAGCTGCGCAACCAGGAGATCGGCGACGTCTCCGACGACACCATCGGCGTGACCCTCACGCTGACCGCCGACGTAGCCGTCGAGACCGCCGCCGGCTCCGGGAAGTTCACCCGCCAGCAGGTCACCCAGCAGGTCCCGATCGCGATCTTCGCCTCCGACCAGCCCACCACCTCGCAGTCGATCCCGGTGGACGCCAATTAGCTGGCCGCGCCTCCGGCACGGCGTGCTCGGCGCGCTCTGACGAACCGTCCCGCGCACCTCCCTGGCTCGCCCAGGGGCTCGCTCCGGTCGGCACGCGGGCCGGTTCGGCGCGCCGAGCCTGCTGGCCGCGCCTCCGGCACGGCGTGCTCGGCGCGCTCTGACGAACCGTCCCGCGCACCTCCCTGGCTCGCCCAGGGCTCGCTCCGGTCGACACGCGGGCCGATTCGGCGCGCCGAGCCTGCTGGCCGCGCGCCTCCGGCACGGCGTGCTCGGCGCGCTCTGACGAACCGTCCCGCGCACCTCCCTGGCTCGCCCAGGGGCTCGCTCCGGTCGGCACGCGGGCCGATTCGGCGCGCCGGGCCTGCTTGGCCGCGCGCCTCCGGCACGGCGTGCTCGGCGCGCTCTGACGAACCGTCCCGCGCACCTCCCTGGCTCGCCCAGGGCTCGCTCCGGTCGGCACGCGGGCCGGTTCGGCGCGCCGAGCCTGCTGGCCGCGCCTCCGGCACGGCGTGCTCGGCGCGCTCTGACGAACCGTCCCGCGCACCTCCCTGGCTCGCCCAGGGGCTCGCTCCGGTCGGCACGCGGGCCGGTTCGGCGCGCCGAGCCTGCTGGCCGCGCCTCCGGCACGGCGTGCTCGGCGCGCTCTGACGAACCGTCCCGCGCACCTCCCTGGCTCGCCCAGGGCTCGCTCCGGTCGACACGCGGGCCGATTCGGCGCGCCGAGCCTGCTGGCCGCGCGCCTCCGGCACGGCGTGCTCGGCGCGCTCTGACGAACCGTCCCGCGCACCTCCCTGGCTCGCCCAGGGGCTCGCTCCGGTCGGCACGCGGGCCGATTCGGCGCGCCGGGCCTGCTTGGCCGCGCGCCTCCGGCACGGCGTGCTCGGCGCGCTCTGACGAACCGTCCCGCGCACCTCCCTGGCTCGCCCAGGGCTCGCTCCGGTCGGCACGCGGGCCGGTTCGGCGCGCCGAGCCTGCTGGCCGCGCCTCCGGCACGGCGTGCTCGGCGCGCTCTGACGAACCGTCCCGCGCACCTCCCTGGCTCGCCCAGGGCTCGCTCCGGTCGGCACGCGGGCCGGTTCGGCGCGCCGAGCCTGCTGGTCCGGTCGGTCGTGAGGCGGCGCCCGGAGGCGCGGCGGTTCAACTAGCGAGGCGGTAGCCGACGCCTCTCACGGTCTCGATGACCGTGGGGCTGGCGGCGTCGTCGCCGAGCTTGGTGCGCAGGCTGGCGATGTGGGCGTCGACCTGGCGCTTGTCGGCCTCGTTGACGAAGTGGCTGGTGATGTAGTTCTGTCCGCGCAGCGCGAGGACCAGGTCGGCCTTGGAGCGGACCCGGCGACCGGTGTGCATGAGCGTGCTGAGCAGGTCGAACTCCTGCGGGCTGAGGTCCAGCGCGCGGCCCTGGTACGTCGTGCGGCCGGTCTGGGCGTCGAGCTTGATGCCGGCGTGCTCGAGGAGGCCGGTCGTGGCGCCGACGTACGCCGCGCCGGAGGCCACGGCGGGCTCGGGCAGCGGGGTGGCCGGCTCGGGCGCCGGCTCCCGGACGGGCAGCGGGGTGGGCGGCGGCGGGCCGGTGGGCTCGTCGACCGGGGCCACGTGGCGCGGGCCGGCGGGCGCGGCGGGGGCCGGCTCGGCGGCGGGCGGCGTGCCGAAGGCCGGGGTGGGCGGCAAGGGGTTCTCGCGGAGCTCGCGGGCGGCCTCGGTGGCCCAGCCGGTGGCCTCGGGCTTGGCGGCGGGGGCCGCGGCGGCACCGCCGGCGCCGTTGGCGGCCGGCCCGCCGAGGCGCATCCGGCGCAGCATGGCGTCGGCGCGGGCGCGCAGCTCGCGGGGGCGGAACGGCTTGACGAGGTAGTCGTCGGCGCCGGACTCGAAGCCCTGGATGATGTCGATCTCGCTGGCCATCGAGGTGACCATGATCAGGTAGGTGAGGCTGAACTCGCGGATCCGCTTGGTCACGGCGAAGCCGTCCATGCCGGGCATCTGCACGTCGCAGGTGGTGATCAGCGGGTCGTAGGTCCGCACCGCCTCGATGCCGGACGGTCCGTCCTCGGCCGTGACGACCGTGAAGCCGGACTGGGTCAGCACCAGCTCGGTCAGCTCACGGGCGTCGACGTCGTCCTCGATCACGACGGCGTAGCGCTGCTCGGTCACGGGACCAGCGTATGCAACGACCAGCGGACTGGACCGGCTTTCCTACCATCCGGCGGCGGTGGCGAGCTCCACCGCGCGCTGCGGCCACAGCTGACCGGCCGCGGGACCGCCGTTGCAGGTCCCGTCGCTCTCGCCCGGCGGCTTGACCCAGACGTAGGCGTCGAGCGCGGTCCCGTCGTCGATGAAGCCCGGCTCGCGGCCCAGGGCCTGGCCCGAGGGGTTGCACCAGTCGGTCACGGCGCCCGCGCCGAGGCCGTTGCGGCCGGTGTCCACGACGTAGTGCGCGCCACCGAGCATGCCGCTCAGCTGCTCGGCGTACGCCGTCTCGGCGCTGGTGGGCTGGTAGTTCGACACGTTCACGCTGAAGCCGCGCGTACTCGCCACCCCGACCTGCTTGAGGAGCTCGGCGATCTGGTCGGCGGGCAGCCAGTCGGAGTGGCCCGCGTCGAGATAGGTCATCACGCCGGCGTGGTCGAGGGCGTCGACGGCCTGCTTGAGCAGCGGCACCCGCTGGTCGGCGACCCCGCACTGCACGGCACCCGGGAGCGCGTCCGGCTCGAGCACCACGACCGACGACGAGCCGGCCGCCTGAGCGATGGCATCCACCCACGGCTCGTAGGTCTCGGCGGTCAGCCCGCCGCTGGACAGCCCACCGGTGCAGTCGCGGTCGGGCACGCCGTAGACGACGAACACCGGGACCTCGTCCTGGTCCGCGGCCGCGGTGACCGCCTCGGTGACGTACGCCGCGACGTCGTCCGGGGTGGGGCTGCGTTCGGGGGTGAGCCAGATGCCGGTCGGAACGCCGTCCAGGCGGGTGAGCACGTCGCTGGCGTGCTGGTCGCCGTCCGCGGCGGCCTGCTTG
This sequence comes from Nocardioides anomalus, assembly GCF_011046535.1. Lineage (NCBI taxonomy): Bacteria > Bacillati > Actinomycetota > Actinomycetes > Propionibacteriales > Nocardioidaceae > Nocardioides > Nocardioides anomalus. The sequence continues at coordinate 482,983 of NZ_CP049257.1, forward strand.
GCCGCGGAGACCAGGGCCGGGTCCGGGGCGTCGTACTGCGCGCGCTCCTGGAACGGGTTCCCGCTGCCCAGCGGGGTCGGCTCCGCCGGGGTCGGGTCGTCTCCGCCCGGGCCGCACCCGGTGGTGACCCCGAGCACGACCGCGGCGAGCACCAGTCGTCGCAGCACGCCCCCATGGTCTCCCGGCCCCGCGCGCCGCGGGGCCGAACCCCCGGATCCGGGAGCCTCGGCTGCGCGGGTCAGATCTTGCGCAGCCGCACGTAGCGCACCGAGTGGTCGGCGGACTTGCGGAGCACGAGCGTGGCCCGGGAGCGGGTGGGGAGCACGTTCTCGGCCAGGTTGGGCCCGTTGATGGAGTCCCAGATCCGGGTGGCCTCGGCCACGGCCTGGTCGCGCGAGAGCGCGCCGTACTTGGTGAAGTACGACCCCGGGTCGCGGAACGCGGTCTCGCGCAGCCGCAGGAAGCGCGAGACGTACCAGTCCTTGATGTCGGCGGTCTTGGCGTCGACGAAGACCGAGAAGTCGAAGAAGTCGCTGACCGCGAGGCCGGTGCGGCCGTCCTCGCGGGTGCGGGCCGGCTGGAGGACGTTGAGGCCCTCGATGATGACGATGTCGGGGTGCTCGACGCGGACCTTGTGGTCGGGCACCACGTCGTAGGTCAGGTGGTCGTAGAGCGGCGCCTCGACCTCGTCCTTGCCGGACTTGATGTCCACCACGAAGCGCAGCAGCGCGCGGCGGTCGTAGGACTCGGGGAACCCCTTGCGCTGCATCAGCCCGCGCCGCTGGAGCTCGGCGTTGGGGTAGAGGAAGCCGTCGGTGGTCACCAGCGCGACGTTGGGGTGCTCCGGCCAGTGCGCGAGCAGGTGCTGGAGCACGCGCGCGGTGGTCGACTTCCCGACCGCGACCGAGCCGGCCAGCCCGATCACGAACGGCGTGCGCGGGGGCGTGGCCCGGTGCAGGAACTCCTCCTGCTCACGGTGCAGCTGGCCGGCCTTCTCGACGTACAGGCTCAGCAGCCGGCTGATCGGCAGGTAGACGTCGCGGACCTCCTGGAGGTCCAGCTGCTCGCCCAGGCCGCGCAGCGCGGTGATCTCGGCCTCGGTCAGCGGGTCCTCGACCTGGTGGGCGAGGCGGGCCCACGCCTCCCGGTCGAGCTCGATGTACGGCGACGGCTCGTGCGAGCCGTCGTGACCGTGGCCAGGGCTCGAGCCGTGGGACATGCGCGGGATTGTGTCAGCCGTCCGCGGGTGCGGGCCGGCGGCCCCGGCCTCAGCGGGATCAGCGCCCGGGCTCAGTAGCATGGGGATCCATGTGCGGGATCGTCGGCTACGTCGGGCCGAAGCAGGCCCAGGACGTGGTGATCGACGGGCTGCGGCGCCTGGAGTACCGCGGCTACGACTCGGCCGGGATCGCCCTCGTGGCCGACTCCGCGCTCGCCGTGTCCAAGAAGGCCGGCAAGCTGGCCAACCTCGAGAAGGCCATCGCCGAGCAGCCGCTGCCGCCCTCGCACACCGGGGTCGGCCACACCCGCTGGGCCACCCACGGCGCGCCCAACGACGTCAACGCCCACCCGCACGTCGGCCACCTGCACGGCTCGCCCGACAGCCCGGGCGCCGGCCGGGTGGCGCTGGTCCACAACGGGATCATCGAGAACTTCGCCGAGCTGCGGTCCCGGCTCGAGGCCGACGACATCACGCTGGTCTCCGAGACCGACACCGAGGTGGCCGCCCAGCTCCTCGAGCTGCAGCTGCAGTCCGGGCTCGACCTCACCGTCGCGATGCAGCGGGTCTGCCAGCAGCTCGAGGGCGCGTTCACGCTCGTGGCCGTGGACGCCCTCGACCCGGAGCGGGTCGTGGCCGCGCGCCGCAACTCCCCGCTCGTCGTCGGCCTGGGGGAGGGCGAGAACTTCCTCGGCTCCGACGTGGCGGCGTTCATCGAGCACACCCGCGATGCGCTCGAGCTCGGCCAGGACCAGGTCGTCACCATCACCCGCTCCGGGGTCGAGGTCACCGACTTCTACGGAGTGCCGCAGGAGGGCCGGCACTACCACGTCGACTGGGACCTGTCGTCGGCCGAGAAGGAGGGCCACGACTGGTTCATGCGCAAGGAGATCTTCGAGCAGCCGCGCGCGGTGGCCGACTCGCTGCTCGGCCGGCGTACGGCGACCGGCCAGCTCCAGCTCGACGAGATGCGCCTGTCGGACCAGGAGCTGCGCGACATCGACAAGATCATCATCATCGCGGCGGGGACGTCGTTCTACGCCGGCATGGTGGCCAAGTACGCCATCGAGCACTGGACCCGCATCCCGGTCGAGGTCGAGCTGTCCTCGGAGTTCCGCTACCGCGACCCGATCCTCGACTACTCCACGCTCGTCGTGGCCATCTCCCAGTCCGGCGAGACCGCCGACACCCTGCAGGCGATCCGGCACGCGCGCACCCAGCGCTCCAAGGTGCTGGCCATCTGCAACACCAACGGCTCGACCATCCCGCGCGAGTCCGACGCGGTCATCTACACCCACGCCGGCCCCGAGATCGGCGTGGCCTCGACCAAGGGGTTCCTGACCCAGCTGGTCGCCTGCTACCTGCTCGCGCTCTACCTCGCCCAGGTCAAGGGCACCCGCTTCGGCGACGAGATCACCGAGGTCGTCACCCAGCTCGAGGCCATCCCGGCCCAGATCGAGTCGGTGCTGGACGGCGCCGACTCCGTCTACGCGCTGGCGCGGTCGCACGCCTCGGCCCGCTCGGTGCTGTTCCTGGGTCGGCACGCCGGCTATCCCGTGGCCCTCGAGGGCGCGCTCAAGCTCAAGGAGATCGCCTACCTCCACGCCGAGGGCTTCGCGGCCGGTGAGCTCAAGCACGGCCCGATCGCGCTGATCGAGCCCGGCATCCCGGTCTTCTGCGTCGTGCCCCCGCAGGGCCGCGACCAGCTGCACGACAAGATGCTCAGCGGCATCCAGGAGGTCCGCGCCCGCGGCGCGCGTACGATCTGCCTGGCCGAGGAGGGCGACGAGCGGATCGAGCCGTACGCCGACCACCTGATCCGGCTGCCCCGGGTGCCCGTCCTGCTCCAGCCGCTGGTGGCCGTGGTGCCGCTGCAGCTGTTCGCCTGCGAGCTGGCCAGCCTGCTCGGGCACGACGTCGACCAGCCGCGCAACCTGGCCAAGTCCGTCACGGTCGAGTGAGCTCGCCTTGGTGACCGGGCCGTGATCGTCGGGGTGGGCATCGACGTGGTCGACATCGCGCGGTTCGGCGAGTCGCTGTCGCGCACGCCCGGACTGGGCCCGCGCCTGTTCACGCCCGGTGAGCTCGACCGGCCGCTGGCCTCGCTGGCCGCGCGGTTCGCCGCCAAGGAGGCGCTGGCCAAGGCGCTGGGCGCTCCCCGCGGCCTGCGCTGGCAGGACGCCGAGGTGGTCTCGGAGTCCTCCGGGCGCCCGCTGTTCGAGCTGCGCGGCACGGTGCGGGCGCGCGCCGACGAGCTCGGCGCCGCGTCGGTGCACCTCTCGCTCTCCCACGACGCCGGCATCGCCTCGGCCGTCGTGGTCCTCGAGGGCTGAGCCGGCCGCCTAGGCTGAGGCGGTGAGCGACGAGTTCCGCCCGATCGAGGTCGTCGACGTGGGGCGGGGCGAGCCGCGGCCCGCCCGGCCGCCGCGCGACCGCACCGGCGTCCTGCTCTCCCTCATCGCGGTCGGGGTGTTCCTGGGTGCCGGCGCCTCGGCGTACACCGCGTGGACGGTGTACGGCGAGCGCGCCGACCAGCGGGCCCTCAACTGCGCCTTCGTCACCGCTCGCGACGGGGGCGACCCACGCAGCTACGACGACCTGTCGGACTACGAGCAGCACATCGCCGACGCGCTCGACTGCGACATCGAGGGGCGCTGACGTGCTCCACGCGCACACCGTCGAGCAGGTCCGGGCGGCCGAGGCGGAGCTGATGGCGCGGCTGCCCGAGGGCACGCTCATGCAGCGGGCCGCGGCGGGGCTGGCCGCGGCGGTGCTGGACCTCCTCGGCTCGGCGTACGGGCGGCGGGTGCTGCTCCTCGTCGGCTCCGGCGACAACGGCGGCGACGCGCTGTTCGCCGGCGCGCTGCTGGCCCGGCGCGGGGTGGCGGTCGAGGCCTGGCTGCTGTCGTCGCGGGCCCACGAGGGCGGACTGGCGGCGCTGCTCCGGGCCGGCGGCCGCCGCGTCGACCGGCCCTCGCGCCGACCTGAGGTGGTGCTCGACGGGATCGTGGGGATCGGCGGTCGGGGCGGCCTGCGGTCCGAGGCGGCCGACGCGCTCAAGCTGCTGCACGGCGTACCCGTGGTCGCGGTCGACGCCCCCAGTGGCGTCGACGTCGACACCGGCGAGGTCGACGGCGACCACGTCGAGGCCGCGGTCACGGTGACCTTCGGGACCCGCAAGGTCTGCCACCTCGTCGACCCGGCCGCCCAGGCGTGCGGCGCGGTCCACCTGGTCGACATCGGGCTGACCCTGCCGGAGCCGGCGGTCGAGGCGCTCCAGCCCGAGGACGTCGCGGCGCTGCTGCCGCGGCCGGGGCTGGAGAGCCAGAAGTACGCCCGCGGGGTCGTCGGTGTGCGCGCCGGCAGCGCGGAGTACCCCGGCGCCGCCCTGCTCAGCGTCTCCGGCGCGAACACCGGGCTGTGCGGCATGGTGCGCTACGTCGGCGAGGAGGCCGTCGCGCACACCGTGCGCGAGCAGCACCCCGAGGTCGTCGGCGCCGGACGGGTCCAGGCGTGGGTCGTCGGCTCCGGCGGCGGCGAGCACGCCGGCGACGAGCTGCGCGCGGCGCTCGAGCACGGCGTCCCGGTCGTGGCCGACGCCGACGCGCTGTCGCACGTCGAGCCCGGCCAGGCCGCGGTGCTCACCCCGCACGCCGGCGAGCTCGCGGCCATGCTGGACGAGGAGCGCGACGACGTGGAGGCGCGGCCGCTGCACTTCGCGCGGCTGGCCGCCGAGCGCTACGACGCGGTCGTGCTGCTCAAGGGCCGGCGCACGGTCATCGCCCGCCCCGACGGGCGCACCCGCGTCAACACCACCGGTCCGTCCTGGCTGGCCACCGCCGGCGCGGGCGACGTGCTCGGCGGCCTGGTCGGCGCGCTGCTGGCCGCCGGGCTGCCGGCGTACGACGCCGCGAGCGTGGGCGCCTGGCTGCACGGCGCGGCCGCCACGCTGGCTTCCGACGGCGGTCCGATCACCGCGAGCGAGGTGGCGCTGGCGGTCCCCGAGGTCGTGCGCGAGGTGCTCGGGTGAGCCCCGAGCTCGTCGTCGACCTGGCCGCGATCCGGCACAACGTGCGGGTGCTCAAGGAGCTCACCGGCACGGCGATGATGACGGTGGTCAAGGCCGACGGCTACGGACACGGCCTGGCCGAGGCGGCCCGGGCCGCGCGCGAGGGTGGCGCCGACTGGATCGGGGTCGCCACCATCGCCGAGGCGGTCGCGCTGCGCGAGTCCGGCGACACCGGTCGCGCGCTGTGCTGGCTCACGACGCCCGGCGACGACTGGGCCGCGGCCATCTCCCGCGACGTGGACGTCACGGTGTACTCCGAGGCCGCGCTCATCGAGGTGCTGGCCACCGGTCTCGACGCCCGCGTGCAGATCAAGGTGGACACCGGCCTGCACCGCGGCGGCGCGCCCCGCGCCCAGTGGGAGGGGCTGTTCGCCCGGGCCGCGGCCGAGGGCGTGCGCGTGACCGGGCTGTGGACGCACTTCTCCAGCAGCGACGAGCCGGACGACCCGGCCAACGACGACCAGGAGCGCGCCTTCGACGAGGCGCTCGCCCTGGCCCGCCGGCACGGGCTGGACCCGGAGGTGACGCACCTGGCCAACTCGGCCGCGGCCATCCTGCGCCCGAGCGCGCGGCGTGACCTGGTGCGCTGCGGCATCGCGTCGTACGGCCTGGACCCGGCGCCCGGCCACACCCCCGACCTCGGCCTGCGCCCGGCCATGACCGCGCGAGCCCATCTGGCCCTGGTCAAGGCCGTCGACGCCGGGGACGCGGTCTCCTACGGCCGGACCTGGACGGCCTCCCGGCCCACCACCCTGGGGCTGGTCCCCGCCGGATACGGCGACGGGCTCCCGCGCGTCGGCGGCAACCACGCCGAGGTCTGGGTGGCCGGCCGGCGCCGGCCGGTCCGCGGCCGGATCTGCATGGACCAGCTGGTCGTCGACCTCGACGGCGACGACCCGGGCGCCGGCGCCGAGGTGGTCGTCTTCGGGCCCGGCGACCACGGCGAGCCCACCGCGCAGGACTGGGCCGAGGCCTGCGGGACGATCAGCTACGAGATCGTGACCAGGATCGGGGGCCGGTTCACCCGGACCTACGTCGACACCGACAGACTTGGCCCATGAGCGCCCGCCGTCGCATCCTCGGGGCCGCCGCGGGCGCGGTCGGCCTGGCCGCGGCCGGCGCCGCGTTCGGCGTACGCCGCCAGGACCGCGCCATCGGCCGCCGCCGTGTGGACAGCACGCCGTTCGGGAGCCTGCACAGCAAGCCGTTGACGGTGGTCGCCGAGGACGGCGTACCCCTCCACGTCGAGGTCGACGAGCTCGAGCACGGCGCCGCGTCGAGCCCGCTCACGGTCGTGTTCTGTCACGGCTACGCGCTCAACCTGGACTGCTGGCACTTCCAGCGCGCGGCGTACCGCGGCCTGGTCCGCGCCGTCTACTACGACCAGCGCTCGCACGGCCGCTCCGGACGCTCGCCCGACGGCCACGCCACCATCGACCAGCTCGGCCGCGACCTGCAGACCGTCCTCGACCACGTCGTGCCCGACGGGCCGGTCGTCCTGGTCGGTCACTCGATGGGCGGCATGACGGTCGTGGCGTACGCCGAGCAGCACCCCGAGGCCTTCGGCGACCGGGTCGTCGGCGTCGGGCTGATCTCGACCACCGCCGGCGGCCTGGACCCGAGCCGGGTCCTGCTGCCCCTGCTGCCGGCCAAGCTCGGTGGCGAGCTGGCCAACCGCACCATCCGGACGCTCGCACGCCGACACCAGCTCGTCGACGGCGCCCGCCGCGCCGGCCGCAGCGTGGCGCGGGTGGCCACCGACCTGTTCGCGTTCGGCGACGAGGTGCCGGCGGCGTACGTCGACTTCGTCGACCACATGCTCTCCAGCACGCCGTTCGAGGTGGTCGCGGAGTTCTTCCCGAGCTTCCGCAGCCTGGACAAGTTCGACGCCGTCGAGGTGATGGGCCGCGTGCCCACCACCATCATCTGCGGGACCTCCGACCGGCTGACCTCCATCGGCCACAGCCGCAAGCTCCACGCACGCATCCAGGGCTCGACGCTGCTTGAGTGCGAGGGCGCCGGCCACCTGGTCCTGCTCGAGCGGCACGGCCAGGTCAACGCCGCCCTCGACCAGCTGCTCTCCGCCGCCGCCGAGCGGGTGGGGCACCCGTGAGCGCCCCCGACCGCTCGTCGGGCGCCCCCGACGCGGTCGTCGCCGTCGAGCGCGTCGGCCCCGAGGCGGCCGCAATCGTCCACGACGTGGTGCACGCCGCCTTCAGCGCCCGCCCGCCGCTCGACCCGCCGGCCGCCGCGCTGGCCGAGACGCCCGCCCAGCTCGAGCGACACCTGGCCGAGCACGGCGGCCTCCTCGCCCGCGTCGACGGCGAGCCCGCCGGCGCCCTGGTGCTCGACCCCTCCGGCTCGACGATGTACCTGCGTCGCGTCGGCGTCGTACCCGCCCTCCAGCACCACGGCATCGCCGCCGTCCTCATCGACGCCGCCGTCGAGGCCGCCGACGGCTACGACGACCTCACCGTCGTCGCCCGCGAGGAGCTGCCCGCGACCATCGCGTTCTGGGAGCGCCAGGGCTTCCGCGAGATCGGCCGCCGCTCGCCGAACGTCGAGCTGCGCCGCCCCCTGCGCACCGCGGTCTACCAGGCTCCCGACGCCGAGGCCATGCGCGGCCTCGGCCGTTCCGTGGCCGGTCAGCTCCGCCCCGGCGACCTGCTCGTGCTCACCGGTTCCCTCGGCGCCGGCAAGACGACGTTCACCCAGGGCCTCGGCGCCGGCCTCGGCGTCCGCGGCCAGGTCACCTCGCCGACGTTCGTCATCGCCCGCGTCCACCCGAGCGAGATCGGCGGCCCGCCGCTGGTCCACGTCGACGCCTACCGGCTCGGTGGCGTGGCCGAGCTCGACGACCTGGACCTCGACACCTCCCTCGATGACGCCGTCACCGTCGTCGAGTGGGGCGAGGGCATCGCCGAGGGGCTCTCCGAGAGCCGGCTCGAGGTCAACATCGTGCGCGGCGAGGCGGGTGACGACGAAGGCGCCGACGAGCACCGCCGCGTCGAGATCACCCCCGTCGGCCCGCGCTGGCACGCGCTGTCGTTCCGGGGGCTCGGGTGATCACCCTCGCCCACCTGTCCGACACGCACGTCGGCGGACCGCCGGACGCGCGGAGCCGCGCCGAGCGGCTGGTCGACCACCTGCTCGCGATGGAACCGCGGCCCGATGCGTTGCTGGTCAGCGGGGACATCGCCGACCACGGTCGGCCCGAGGAGTACGACGAGGCGGTCGCCGTCCTCGACCGCTGGCCCGGTCCGCGGCTCGTGCTCACCGGCAACCACGACGTGCGCGCACCGTTTCGTGCCGCCATCGAGCCGTTCAGGTCCGGAACGCAACCGTTCGCGTCTGGAACCGGATCGTTCGGGTCTGGAACGGAATCGTTCGCGTCTGGAACCGAACCGATCGCGTCTGGAACGCAATCGATCGGGTCTGGAACGGAATCGTTCGGGTCTGGAACGGAATCGTTCGCGTCTGGAACGCAATCGTTCGGGTCTGGAACGGAATCGTTCGGGTCTGGAACGGAATCGTTCGCGTCCGGAACGGAATCGTTCGGGTCTGGAATCGAACCGTTCGCCTCCGGAGCGGAATCGTTCGCGGCCGCAACGGAACCGTTCCCGTCCGGAACGGAACCGTTCAGCGCGGGAACCGATCGGTTCCAGAACGGAACGATTCCCCCAGTTGTCGGGGCGGTCGAGCTCGACGGCCTGCGGCTGGTCGGGCTCGACTCGCTCGTGGACGCGGTCGACGGCGTCCGTCAGGACCACGGCGAGCTGGACGACGACCAGCTGGCCTGGCTCGACGCCAGCCTGGCCGAGGACGATCGCCCGACGTTCGTCTGCCTCCACCACCCGCCGGTGGACATCGGCCTCGAGCTGATGGCGCCGATCCTGCTGCGCGAGCCCGAGCGGTTGGAGGACGTCCTGCGCCGGCACCCGCACGTGGTGGCCACGCTGGTCGGTCACGCGCACACCGCGGGTGCCACGACCTTCGCCGGCCGCCCGCTGCTCGTCGGCGGTGGGAGCGCGTCGACGGTCACCCTGGACGCCGAACCCCTCGGCCGGATCTGGCAGGACGCGCCACCGACCCTGGCGCTGCACCTCCTCCACGACGACGGCCGACTCACCACGCACTGGAGGGCGCTCTGATGCTGCTGGCCTTCGACACCGCCACCCCGCTCGTGACGGTCGCGCTGCACGACGGCGACGACGTCGTCTGGCAGGCCGCCTCCGAGCGCCGGCTCCAGCACGGCGAGCAGCTCGCGCCGCTCATCGAGCGCGCGCTGGGCGAGAACGGCCTGGTCCGCCAGGACCTCACGGCGGTGGCCGTGGGCGTCGGGCCGGGTCCGTTCACCGGCCTGCGGGTCGGTCTGGTCACGGCCCGCACGCTGGCCTTCGTCCTGGACATCCCGGTGTACGGCGTGTGCACGCTCGACGTCCTGGCAGCCGAGGCGGTCGAGTCGGGGACGGTGACGGGGGAGTTCGTGGTGGCGACCGACGCGCGGCGCAAAGAGGTCTACCTGGCGACGTACGACGTGACCGGGGCGCGGCTCGACGGGCCGGACGTGGCGCGGCCGGCGGACGTGGCCACCGAGCGGCCGGTGGTGGGGGAGGGCGCGGTGCTGTACGCCGAGGCGTTCCCGCACGGGGCCGGGCCGGTGCTGCCGAGCGCCGGGTGGCTGGCGCGCGTGGTGGCCGAGGAGCGGGCCGAGCTGCACGACCCGGAGCCGCTGTACCTGCGGCGGCCGGACGCGGTGGCACCCGGGGCGCCCAAGCAGGTCTCGTGAGCGTGCGCCCGGCCACCGAGGCGGACCTGGCGGCGGTCGTGGCGTCGGAGGCCGCGGGGTTCGGGGTCGACGCGTGGTCCGAGGGGCTGGTGGCCGAGGGGATCGCGGGTCGGCTGCCGACGGTGCGCTACCTGGTGGCCGAGGTCGACGGCCGCGTGGTCGGCCACGCCGTGGCCAGCCTGGTCGACGACGTGGCCGAGCTGCAGCGGATCGCGGTCGATCCCGAGCAGCGGAGGCAGGGCCTGGCGACGAGGCTGCTGGCCGACGTGCTGGAGACGGCGGGTCGGGAGGGCGCCGCGCGGCTGCTGCTCGAGGTCCGCGAGGACAACGTCGAGGCGTTGGCCTTCTACGCCGCGCACGGGTTCGTGGAGGTGGGCCGGCGCCCGCGCTACTACCGCAGCGGCGCCACCGCCGTCGTGCTGGAGCGTCCTGTGAGGATGGAGCCGTGAGCGAACCCCTGGTCCTCGGGATCGAGACCTCCTGCGACGAGACCGGCGTCGGGATCGTGCGCGGCCGGACCCTGCTCGCCGACGCCGTCGCGAGCAGCGTCGAGGAGCACGCGCGGTTCGGCGGCGTGGTGCCCGAGGTCGCCAGCCGCGCGCACCTCGAGGCCATGGTCCCGACCCTCGAGCGGGCGGCGGAGACGGCCGGCGTGCGCCTCGACGAGGTCGACGCCATCGCCGTCACCTCGGGCCCCGGGCTGGCCGGCACGCTGCTGGTCGGGGTGGCCGCGGCCAAGGCCCTGGCCATCGGGCTCGGGAAACCGCTGTACGGCGTGAACCACCTCGCCTCCCACGTGGCGGTCGACCAGCTCGAGCACGGGCCGCTGCCCGACCCGTGCCTCGCGCTCCTGGTCAGCGGCGGCCATTCGTCGCTGCTGCGCGTCGAGGACGTGACGAGCACGGTCGAGCCGCTGGGCTCGACCATCGACGACGCGGCCGGCGAGGCCTTCGACAAGGTGGCGCGGCTGCTCGGGCTGCCGTTCCCGGGCGGCCCGCACATCGACCGCGCGGCCCGGTCGGGCAGCTCGGTGGCCATCGACTTCCCGCGCGGCCTCACTAGCCGGCGCGACCTGGAGCGGCACCGCTTCGACTTCTCCTTCTCGGGGTTGAAGACCGCGGTCGCGCGCTGGGTCGAGGCCCGCGAGCGCGCCGGCGAGCCGGTGCCGGTCGAGGACGTCGCGGCGTCGTTCCAGGAGGCGGTGTGCGACGTGCTGGTCCGCAAGGCCCTGGACGCTGCGCAGGACCAAGGCGTCGAGGACCTGCTCATCGGCGGCGGCGTCGCGGCCAACTCGCGGCTGCGGGCCATGGCCGAGGAGCGCGCGGCCAAGATCGGCGTCCAGGTCCGCGTCCCGCGCCCGGGGCTGTGCACCGACAACGGCGCGATGGTGGCGGCGCTGGGGAGCGAGATGGTGGCGCGCGGGCGCACGCCTTCGCACCTCGACCTCCCCGCCGACAGCAGCCAGCCGGTGACCCAGGTCCTCGTCTAGTGCCCGTCTAGGGCTGCGCCTCCAGCACCCACCACGCCGGCGACCGCCGGACGGGTGCGGCGAGCAGCGCGCCGCGACCGTCGAGCCCGATGCGCAGCAGCGCGGACCAGCGGCCCCGCGCGGCCACGGCCACCAGGTGCCGCGCGTCCTCCCACGCGACCTGGGTCAGCCCGCGCGGCAACGACGCCACCAGGGCCCCGGTCCGCGCTGCGCGCAGCGCACCGTCGGTGACGACCAGCCGGCCGTCGGGGCTGAACGACGTCACCTCGGCCCGCGGGTCCGACCACAGGACGAGCCCGGTCGTGGCGTCGAGCACCCCGTGCCGGCCGGCGACCAGCGACCCGTGCACGTCCACCGCGTGCCGCAGCCGCGGCAGCGTGCGCACCGGCCCGCTCTCGGGCACCACGACCACCGGACCGGCCAGCCCGGTGAGCACGACGTCGTCGCCGAGGAAACCGACGGCGTAGAAGAGGTACGACGGCCCGAGGTTCCGCGTCCACCCGCCACCGCCGGTGCCGGTCGGGTCGATGTGAACGACGCTCTCGGCCCGCAGGTCCGCCTCCGGACAACCGGTGGTCACCCACGCGACCAGGCGGCGGTCCGGGCTCAGCGCGCCGACACCGGTGGCGCACGGCCCGAGCGCGGTGCGCCGGCCGTCGACGACCGACGCCAGCCCGACGGTCCCCTCGAAGGTCCGGCCGTCGGCGACCAGGTGACCGCCGCGGTACGGCGCGACCCCGGTGATGCCGCCGTCTCGTCGGTAGGTGCGGTCGTCCACAAGTCGTGAGCGGTTGCCGTCGGGTACGACGTGGACCGGCCCCTCGGCGTACGGCAGGCCCGGCGGCGCGCCGTACCGGCACCCGGACACGGAGCCGAGCAACAGCAGGACACCGAGGGCGACGACGAGGCGCACGTCCTGGGACGCACCACGTGGGGCCGGGGTTGTCGTGGGGGAGCGACCGCTACGGTGGCGCCATGCAGCAGGTCAAGGCCGTGGTCGCGAAGGCCAAGGGCGCACCGGTGGAGGTCGTCACGATCAACGTCCCGGACCCCGGTCCGGGCGAGGCGGTGGTCAAGGTCCAGGCGTGCGGGGTCTGCCACACCGACCTGCACTACCGCGAGGGCGGGATCAACGACGACTTCCCGTTCCTGCTCGGCCACGAGGCCGCTGGTGTCGTCGAGGCGGTCGGCCCGGACGTCACCGCCGTCGCGCCGGGCGACTTCGTGATCCTCAACTGGCGCGCGGTGTGCGGTGAGTGCCGGGCGTGCAAGCGCGGGCAGCTGCAGTACTGCTTCAACACCCACAACGCGACCCAGAAGATGACGCTCGAGGACGGCACCGAGCTGTCCCCGGCCCTGGGCATCGGCGCCTTCGCCGAGAAGACCCTGGTCGCCGCGGGCCAGTGCACCAAGGTCGACCCGTCGGCCCGCCCGGCCGCCGTCGGCCTGCTCGGCTGCGGCGTGATGGCCGGCATCGGCGCGGCGATCAACACCGGCGCGGTGGCCCGCGGGAAGTCCGTCGCCGTCATCGGCTGCGGCGGCGTCGGCGTGGCCGCCATCGCCGGCTCGGCCCTGGTCGGGGCGAGCCCCATCATCGCGGTCGACATCGACGCCAAGAAGCTCGAGACCGCCAAGGCCATGGGTGCGACGCACACCGTCGACTCCAGCCAGGGCGACCCGGTCGAGGAGATCAAGCGGATCTGTGCGGAGTACTACGACGGCGCCGACGGCGCGGACGTGGTGGTCGAGGCCGTGGGTCGGCCCGAGACCTGGAAGCAGGCCTTCTACGCCCGCGACCTGGCCGGCACGGTGGTCCTGGTCGGCGTGCCGACCCCGGACATGAAGATCCCCGACCTGCCGCTCATCGACGTCTTCGGCCGCGGCGGGTCGCTCAAGTCGAGCTGGTACGGCGACTGCCTGCCGACCCGCGACTTCCCGATGCTGGTCGACCTCTACCAGCAGGGCCGGCTCGACCTGGACGCCTTCGTGTCCGAGGAGATCGGCATCGACGACATCGAGGCGGCCTTCGAGAAGATGCACGACGGGTCGGTCCTCCGCTCCGTGGTCATCGTCGACCGGTGAGCGGCGAGCTCCGGCTGGACCACGCGGTGGCCAGCGGCACCTTCAGCCTGGACGGCGAGACCTTCGACGTCGACAACAACCTCTGGGTCCTCGGCGACGACGACGAGTGCGTGGTCATCGACGCCCCGCACTCGGTCGACGCGATCCTCGACCTGGTCGCCGGCCGCACGGTGAAGGCCATCCTGCTCACCCACGCCCACGACGACCACTGCCGCGTCGCCCCCGAGCTGCGCGAGCGCGTCGTCGCGCCGATCTTCCTGCACCCGGACGACAAGCCGCTGTGGGAGCTCACCCACACCGACTACCTCTGGGACCTCGACCTTCCCGACGGCTGGGAGCTCGAGGTCGCGGGCACCCGCGTGCAGACGTTGCACACCCCCGGCCACGCGCCCGGCGGCTGCTGCTTCCACGTCGAGGACCTCGGCGCGGTCTTCACCGGCGACACGCTCTTCCAGGGCGGGCCCGGCGCGACCGGCCGCTCGTACTCCGACCGCCCGCAGCTCGAGGAGTCGATCCGGGCCAAGCTCTTCGCCCTGCCCGACGACACCGTCGTGCACACCGGTCACGGCGACGACACCACCATCGGCGCGGAGCGGGCGGCGTCCGCAGACTGGTGAGACGTCAGGCCCGGACGTAGCCAGAGACGTAGAAGCTGACCCGCCCGGACAGCTGGGTGGTCGCCTTCCCCGCGAGGCCGTGCCCGTCGATGGTGCCGACGAGCCGCGCCTCGTCCCAGTACTCCTCGTAGTACAGCTGACCCCCGCTGATGTCCTTGGTGACGTGCGGGTCGCCCACGGCCTGCAGGTACATGTCGAAGTGGACGGTCCCAGCCGGCTGGTTGGTCTGGTCGAACGTCGGGAAGTCGCCACGCAGCCGGAGCCGGTCGCGGGTGTGGTTGAACGTCGAGATGTCCCACGGGTCCAGGACCTCGACGTACCGGAACCGCTTCATCGTGCAGGCGGTCTGGGGCTGGAAGCTCTGGGGCGGCGGCGGCGTCACCCCCGTCCGGGCAGCGCCAGTCGACCAGCTCAGCGTGCAGGACGTCGTCGTCCTCCTCGATGTTTACCCAGCCGGTGTGCCAGTTGCCCTTGGCGCCGGCGTACCAGCCCTGGTGCTGCCACGTGACGTCGCCGAAGTCCGCCTCGTTGCCGTACGGTCCGGGCTCCCAGCCGGGAGGCACGTCAGCGGGGGCGGCTCCGGCCCCCGCGACCAGGGCGCAGGCGCTGAGCGCCGCGGCCGAGAGGAGCTGGATGATCGTCCTGCGGGTCCGGGTCATGCCCGCACCGTGGCGGAGCGACGAGGGGGCCCGCGGTCCAGACCGCTGGATACCCCGAAATCGGGGACGCGCCTCAGAACGGCCGCACCAGCAGGCACGTCCCGTGCCCGCCCACGCGGGTGAGCACGATCGTCGCCTCGGCGTCGCCGGTCAGGGCGAGCCGCTTGCGCAGCTGGTCGGGCACGACGTCGACGCCACGCTTCTTGATCGTGAGCCGGCCGATGCCGCGCTCGTGCAGGGCCGCGCGCAGCTGCTTCTCCCGGTGGGGGAGGGTCTCGAGGACCTCGTAGGAGCGGCCGTACGGCGTGCGGTACGCCGCGTCGCTGGTCACGTAGGCGATGTGGGGGTCCAGCAGGCCACCGCCGACGCCGGCGGCCACCGCGGTCACCAGCCCGGCCCGGATCACGGCGCCGTCCGGCTCGTAGAGGTAGCGGCCCAGCGGGACGACGTCCGCGCCGGGGTCGTCCTCCTCGGTCAGCGTGGCCAGGCCGCCGTCGCCGATGACCGTGGCCCGGCGGGCGCAGGTGGCCAGCCGGCCGCCCCAGAGCGCGGCCTCCTTGACCTCGCCGTGGTCGGAGACCCACTCGGCCTCGACGCCGGCGGGGACGAGGTCGTGGGGGATGCCGGGCGCGGTCTTCACGCAGGCGTCGCGGGTCAGCAGCGACGAGGCGAACGCCCACGACGGCGCCCACGCGTCGGGGGAGAAGGTGCGGCCGCGGCCGGTGCGGCGGGCCGGGTCGACAAAGGCGACGTCGAAGGGCGTCGTGTCCACCGCGGCGGCGTCGGCGACCTGGACGGCGCCGGCGAGCCCGAGGGCCTCGAGGTTGGCTGACGCCACGGCCACGCGGACGGGGTCGAGGTCGACGCCGGCGGCGGTCAGCCCGGCCCGCGCGAAGGCGACGAGGTCGCCGCCGATGCCGCAGCCGAGGTCCACGACCGTCGCGGCGCCGAAGGCCACCAGGCGGGCGGCCCGGTGGGTGGCGACCGCGAGCCGGGTGGCCTGCTCGAGGCCGTCGGGCGTGAAGTACATCGAGGCCGCGAGGGCGCCGAACTTCGGCACGGCGGCGGCCCGCAGCGAGGCCTGGGTCAGCGCGGCGGCGAGGTGCTCGGGTGGCACGTCGGGCACCGCGCGCGAGAGCGCGGCGCGCGCGGCGAGCGGGTCGGTGAGGTCGAGCGCGGACGCCCGGGCCAGCACCGACTGCCCCTCGGGGGCCTGCAACCACGCGACCGAGGCGACGTCCACGGCACCGATCCTGTCAGGCGCGGGCGGGCCCGAGGGGCCGCCCCTGGCACTCGCTCGCTCTGAGTGCTAGTTTCGTGGTTGGCACTCTCCGGGTGAGTGTGCCAACGGACTCCCGTTCACCAGCCCATCCCGAAGCACGAAAGTGGAGGTCGACAGCAGTGTCGGTCAACATCAAGCCCCTCGAGGACCGCATCGTGGTCAAGCCGCTCGACGCCGAGCAGACCACCGCCTCCGGTCTGGTCATCCCGGACACCGCCAAGGAGAAGCCCCAGGAGGGCGAGGTCCTGGCGATCGGCCCGGGTCGCATCGACGACAACGGCAACCGGGTCCCCCTCGACGTGGCCATCGGCGACAAGGTCATCTACAGCAAGTACGGCGGCACCGAGGTCAAGTACAGCGGCGAGGAGTACCTCATCCTCTCCGCTCGCGACGTCCTCGCTGTCGTTTCCTGACACCACGCTCCACCCGCCGGGTCGTGTGCCTGGGATCGCGCTGACGCGCGCTCTCGGCACACGACCCGACGCACGTTCCCAGAAGGAGAGCAATGCCCAAGATCCTGGAGTTCGACGAGAACGCCCGGCGCGCCCTCGAGCGCGGCGTGGACGCCCTCGCGAACACGGTCAAGGTGACCCTCGGCCCCAAGGGCCGCTACGTCGTCCTCGACAAGAAGTGGGGCGCGCCGACCATCACCAACGACGGCGTGACCGTCGCCCGTGAGATCGAGCTCGACGACCCGTTCGAGAACCTCGGCGCCCAGCTGACCAAGGAGGTGGCGACCAAGACCAACGACATCGCGGGTGACGGCACCACCACCGCGACGGTCCTGGCCCAGGCCATGGTCCACGAGGGTCTGAAGGCGGTCGCCGCCGGCGCCAACCCGATGGGGCTCAAGCGCGGCATGGACGCGGCGGCCCAGGCCGTCAGCGACGAGCTGCTCAAGAACGCCCGCGAGGTCGAGGCCAAGGAGGACATGGCCTCCGTCGCCACCATCTCCAGCCGCGACGAGGTCATCGGCGGCCTGCTCGCCGACGCCTTCGACAAGGTCGGCAAGGACGGCGTGATCACGGTCGAGGAGTCCAACACCATGGGCACCGAGCTGGAGTTCACCGAGGGGATGCAGTTCGACAAGGGCTACATCTCGCAGTACTTCGTGACCGACCCCGAGCGGATGGAGGCCGTCCTCGACGACCCCTACATCCTGCTGCACCAGGGGAAGATCTCGGCCGTCTCCGAGCTGCTCCCGCTGCTGGAGAAGGTCATCCAGTCCGGCAAGCCGCTGTTCATCCTGGCCGAGGACGTCGAGGGCGAGGCCCTCTCGACCCTGGTCGTGAACAAGATCCGCGGCACCTTCAACGCGGTCGCGGTGAAGAGCCCGGCGTTCGGTGACCGCCGCAAGGCGATGATGCAGGACATCGCGACCCTGACCGGTGGTCAGATCGTGGCGCCCGAGGTCGGGCTCAAGCTCGACCAGGTCGGTCTCGACGTGCTGGGCCAGGCCCGCCGCGTCGTCATCACCAAGGACAACACCACGATCGTCGACGGCGCCGGCGACTCCGCCGACGTCACCGGCCGGGTCAACCAGATCAAGGCCGAGATCGAGACGACCGACTCCGACTGGGACCGCGAGAAGCTGCAGGAGCGCCTGGCCAAGCTGGCCGGCGGCGTCTGCGTCATCAAGGTCGGCGCCGCCACCGAGGTGGAGCTGAAGGAGAAGAAGCACCGCATCGAGGACGCCGTCTCGGCGACCCGCGCGGCCATCGAGGAGGGCATCGTCCCCGGCGGTGGCTCGGCCCTGATCCACGCCGTGTCGGTGCTCGACGACAACCTCGGCCTCACCGGCGACGAGGCCACCGGCGTCCGGGTCGTGCGCAAGGCTGCCGACGAGCCGCTGCGCTGGATCGCGGAGAACGGCGGCATCAACGGCTACGTCGTGACCACCAAGGTCCGCGAGCTCGGTGTCGGCAACGGCTACAACGCCGCCACCGAGGAGTACGGCGACCTGGTCGCCCAGGGCGTCCTCGACCCGGTGAAGGTCACGCGCTCCGCGCTGATCAACGCCACCTCGATCGCGGCGATGCTGCTCACGACCGAGACGCTCATCGTGGACAAGCCCGAGGACGAGGAGCCCGCGGCTGCCGGCCACGGGCACGGCCACGGGCACTGAGCCCTAGGAGCTGCTGAGCCCCGGTCCGCCACAGGCGGGCCGGGGCTCTTCCCTGTCCAGGCCCCGCAGGACGTAGACCGGCCGGTCGCCGCAGGCCGTGCCGCGCCGCTCGTAGCGCTGGGCCACCTCGGCGGCCAGCGCCCGACCGCCGGCCTCGCTCCAGGTGTCGAACGGCCACCACTCGACCAGCCAGGTCGGCGCGTCCGGACCGGCCACCAGCGCGCGCAGCTCGTCCAGGTCCGGGTCGAGGGTGCGCATCGGGAGGCTCCACAGGTAGGCGTACGGCGAGGCCATCCCGCTCTCGAGCTGCAGGTCGGCCCGCCCGCCGAAGACCACGAGCGTGTCGCCCGGCTCGGCCACCGCGTGCAGGGCCACGCCGCTGTCGTGCTCCTCGAGCTCCTGCTGCCCGGCCAGGTTCCACACCGCCCAGCCGACCAGGCACACCGCGCTCGAGACGGCCATGAGCGGGACCAGCCGCTCGCGCAGCCGCGAGCCGACCAGCGCGACCGCGAGCAGGGTCCCCGGCACCAGCCCGAAGGCGTAGTCCTGCCAGAAGCTCCCGCCCAGCACCAGTGAGACCACGTCGAAGGCGACCATCGCCAGCACCGCCGCGGTGAGCGGGGCGTCGCGGCGCCACGCGGCCCGCACGCGAGCGGCGTACGCCGCCAGCGCGACCGCGATCCCCGTCACCGCCACGATCAGGAGCAGCACGAGCGCGCGGGTCGCCGCGGCCCGGCCCGAACCCTCCGAGAGCGCCGACGAGGCGTCGGCGCGGAAGCCGTACACGGCGTACCAGAGCGTGTGCAGGCGGACCCCGGCCGCCAGCGCCCAGGCCACCGTGGCCAGCACCGGCAGCGCGAAGCCGGCCACGGCCGCCCCCGCCAGCCGGACCAGGTCGCCCCGCGCCAGGCGCCCGGTGAGCAGGCTGGCCACGAAGAGCACCGCGACGAAGACGACACCGCCGGCGAGGTTCTGCTTCAGCCCCAGCGGTACGCCGGCCGCGAGCCCGGCCGCAGCGGCGAGCGCCGGCGAGCGGTCGCGGACCGCGGCCAGGGCCAGCCCGGCCGCGCCGACCAGGAACGGCAGCACCAGCAGCTCGCCCTTGGCCGCCACGACGTCGATGGCCGGCGTGGTCACCAGCGCGGCGGCCGCCACCGCGGTCCACCGCGCGGCCCGCTCGTCGGCGACCAGCCGGGCGGTCCAGGCGGCCAGCAGCACCAGCGCCGCGCCGGCCAGTGCGCCCACCGCGCGGAGCGCGGACGGCCCGCCGATCGTGTCGACCACCTTGACCAGGGTGATGAGCGGCGGTGGGCGGTCGACGAAGTACGCGCCGTACAGGCTGTCCGCGCTCGGGTGCCAGCTGCGCGCCACCAGCACCCAGCCGGCCTCGTCGGCGCGCACCGGACGCAGCAGCCCGACCAGCCGGACCAGGAAGGCCAGCGCCGCGGCCACGGCCACGGTGCGCCGCGCGTCGACCCAGGCTGCCACGGGGACAGTCTCGCGTGACACGTCCGGCGTCCGGTGTCACTGGCCCGTTCGGACCATGCCCGCGCCGTCGCCACCTCCGTAGCGTCCGGCGGGTGCGCCGACTCCTCGCCCTCGCCACCGCCCTCCTCGGCCCGCTCGCCCTGGTCCTCGTCCAGCCGGACGCCCACGCCCAGGGCTACCCGTCCCTGGCCAAGGTCACGGACCGGGCCGGCGACGCCCCGGCGGGTGTCGACCTGCTGTCCGGTCGCTACCAGCTCAGCGTGGGCTCGGCCCGGCGCGCGACGTTCCAGGTCCGGGTCAAGAAGCTGACCGACACGACCTTCCTGGCCTTCGAGGTCCACCCCGAGGCCGAGGGCTGGGACCGGATCGCGGTCTACCGGGAGAACGGCAGGACCGTGGCGAAGATGTACTTCATCGACACTGGCGAGGAGTACCCCGTGCCGACCCCGGTGCCGCGCGCCTGCCCCGACCTGAGCGTCACCTGGGCCCCCGGGCGCGGCGAGGTCACGGTGACCGCGCCGTGGCGCTGCTTCCAGGCCGCGAGCTCGGCGTACGCGCCCTTCGAGTTCCAGGCCTACTCGCGCGTCGGCGGCCAGCCGGGCGGCGCCAAGGACTCGCTGCCGGCCAAGGACCTGGACTTCTGAGCCGACACACGGCCGGAACGCCGTCGTTCCCCCGTCGCAACGCGGTTGCCGCACCCTGACGACATGCTCTGGCGCGTCCGCACCACCCTGCCCGACCGGCCCGGCGCGCTCGCCGCGCTGGCCGAGCAGTGCGGGCTGGCCGAGGTCAACATCCTCGGCCTGCAGATCTTCCCCGGCATCGAGTCGGTCACCGACGAGCTCATCCTGCGTACGCCGGGCGACTGGGCGCCCGAACGGCTCGTGGCGCTCGTCGAGCTGGCCGGCGCCACCGACGTCCGCGCGCTGCGCTGCACCGAGGCGGCGCTGACCGACCAGCCGACGCGCTACGTGCAGGCCGCCCAGGCGATCCTGGAGCAGCCGCTGTCCTTCCCGGACGTGCTGGCCCGGCTCTTCGACGCCGAGGCCGAGCCGCTGGCCGCCGCCGAGGAGGCCGACGCCATGGAGCTCACCGTCGCCGACGTGTGGGTGCAGATCCACCGCGCGGTGCCGTTCACGGCGACCGAGCACGCCCGCGGCACGGCGCTGGCCGGGCTGGTCAGCGACGTCCTGGCCCGGACCCCGGCCCCGGTCCGGCCGCCCGCCGACGGGCGCCCGGCGTACCTCGCCGACGACCGGTCGGTGCGCGCGGTGGTGGAGGGCGTGGTCGTCGGGACGGCCCGGCTCGGGGTCGGCGGCGACGAGCTCGGGCTGACCGTGGACGTCACCGACGGCTGGCGGCGCCGCGGGGTCGGCACCCGCCTGCTCAGCGACGCCTGCCGGCTGGCCCGCGACCTCGGCGCCGAGGTCGTCGTGCTGACCACCGGCTCCGGCAACCCGGCCGTGCTGCCGCTGGTGCTGTCGGCCGGGCTGCGCGGGCGGATCCGGATGGCCGGCGACGAGCTGACCGTGCGGATCCCGGTGCGCGAGATGCGCCCGCTGACGACCTAGAATCATCAGGGTGGAGCTGCCCGAGAAGTTCGCCAGCCTGGGTCTCACCTACGACGACGTCCTGCTGCTGCCGGGGCACTCCGACCTCGCGCCGTCCGACATCGACACGACCACGCGCCTGACCCGCGAGATCTCGCTCAAGGTGCCGCTCATCAGCGCGGCCATGGACACCGTGACCGAGTCCCGGATGGCCATCGCCATGGCCCGCCAGGGCGGGCTCGGCGTGCTGCACCGCAACCTGTCGATCGAGGACCAGGCCTACCAGGTCGACCTGGTGAAGCGGACCCAGACCGGGATCATCTCCAACCCCGTCACGATCGGCCCGGACGCGACCCTGGAGCAGCTGGACCAGCTGGCCGGGCAGTACCGCGTCTCCGGCTTCCCCGTCGTCGACACCGACCAGCGGCTGCTCGGCATCATCACCAACCGCGACCTGCGCTTCACGCCGGTCGCGGAGTGGGCGAGCACCAAGGTCGACGAGGTGATGACGCCGATGCCGCTCATCACCGGGCCGGTCGGCATCTCGCGCGAGGAGGCCACGCTGCTGCTGCGCAAGCACAAGCGCGAGCGGCTGCCGCTGGTCGACGAGCTGGGCCGGCTGGGCGGGCTCATCACGGTCAAGGACTTCGTGAAGTCCGAGCAGTTCCCCCTGGCCTCCAAGGACGCGCACGGCCGGCTCATGGTCGGCGCCGCGATCGGCTACTTCGGCGACGCCTGGCAGCGCGCCACCACCCTGGTCGAGGCCGGGGCCGACGTGCTGGTCGCCGACACCGCCCACGGCAACGTCCGGCTGCTGCTCGACATGGTCCAGCGGCTCAAGTCCGACCCCGCGACGAAGCACGTCCAGGTCATCGGCGGCAACGTCGCCACCCGCGAGGGCGCCCAGGCCTTCGTCGACGCCGGCGCGGACGCCGTCAAGGTCGGCGTCGGGCCCGGCTCGATCTGCACCACCCGCGTGGTGACCGGCGTCGGCGTACCCCAGATCAGCGCGGTCTACGAGGCCTCGCTGGCCTGCCAGCCGGCCGGCGTCCCGGTGATCGCCGACGGCGGCCTGAAGTACTCCGGCGAGATCGCCAAGGCCCTGGTCGCCGGCGCCGACACCGTGATGGTCGGCTCGCTGCTGGCCGGCTGCGAGGAGTCGCCCGGCGAGCTGGTCTTCGTCAACGGCAAGCAGTTCAAGGCCTACCGCGGCATGGGCTCGCTCGGCGCGATGTCCAGCCGCGGCAAGAAGTCCTACTCCAAGGACCGCTACTTCCAGGCCGAGGTCACCAGCGACGACAAGATCGTGCCCGAGGGCATCGAGGGCCAGGTCGCCTACCGCGGCCCGCTGGCCGCCGTCGCTCACCAGCTCATCGGCGGGCTGCACCAGTCGATGTTCTACGTCGGCGCGCGGACCGTCCCGGAGCTGCAGGAGAAGGGCCGCTTCATCCGCATCACCAGCGCCTCGCTCAAGGAGAGCCACCCCCACGACGTGCAGATGACGGTCGAGGCGCCGAACTACTCGGGCTGACGCCCTCGGCGTCGCGCCGGCAGTTCCTGGCTGCGGCGCACCCGGTGCGAGACTGCCTCCCGTGACCGAGATCGAGATCGGCCGGGCCAAGCGGGCGCGCCGCGCGTACTCCTTCGACGACGTGGCGATCGTGCCCTCGCGCCGCACGCGCGACCCGGAGGAGGTCAGCGTCGACTGGCAGATCGACGCCTACCGCTTCGACCTGCCGGTGCTCGCCGCGCCGATGGACTCGGTCATGTCGCCGGCCACCGCCATCGCCCTCGGGGTGTACGGCGGCCTGGGCGTGCTCAACCTCGAAGGCCTCTGGACGCGGTACGAGGACCCCACGTCGCTGCTGACCGAGGTCTCCGGGCTGCGCGGTGAGCAGGCCACCGCGCGCCTGCAGGAGATCTACACCGAGTCGATCAAGCCCGAGCTCATCACCGAGCGCCTGCGCGAGATCCGCGACGCGGGCGTCACCGTCGCCGGCTCGCTGTCGCCGCAGCGCACGCGCGAGTTCGCCAAGACCGTCGTGGACGCCGGCGTGGACATGTTCGTCATCCGGGGGACCACGGTCAGCGCCGAGCACGTCTCCAGCCAGGCCGAGCCGCTGAACCTCAAGGAGTTCATCTACGAGCTCGACGTGCCGGTCGTCGTCGGCGGCTGCGCCACCCACCAGGCCGCGCTGCACCTGATGCGCACCGGCGCGGCCGGCGTCCTGGTCGGCTTCGGCGGCGGCGCCGCGCACACCACGCGCACCGTGCTCGGCGTGGCCGTGCCGATGGCGAGCGCGGTGGCCGACGTGGCCGCCGCCCGCCGCGACTACCTCGACGAATCCGGCGGCCGCTACGTGCACGTCATCGCGGACGGCTCGATCGGCAAGTCCGGCGACATCGCCAAGGCCATCGCGTGCGGCGCCGACGCGGTCATGGTCGGCTCGCCGTTCGCCCGCGCCACCGACGCGCCCGGCCACGGCTTCCACTGGGGTGGCGAGGCCCACCACAAGTCGCTGCCGCGCGGCGAGCGGGTCGAGTTCGAGACCGTCGGCACGCTCGAGGAGATCCTGTTCGGCCCCTCCCGCGTCGCGGACGGGACCATGAACCTCATCGGTGCCCTCAAGCGCTCGATGGCCACCACCGGCTACACCGAGCTCAAGGAGTTCCAGCGGGTCGAGGTCGTCGTCGTCGACTGACGAGCCGCGCGCTCAGCGGTGCCGCGCGTAGTGCCGCGCGGCCCGCTCGCGGTTGCCGCACCCGACCGAGCACCACGCCTGGCGGTGGTGCTCCTTGACGAAGTACAGGACGCAGCCCGGGGCCAGACAGGCCCGCAGCTCGACCTCGCTCGCGAAGAACCGCACGGCCTCGGCCGCGGCGTCGGCCAGTGCCCGGTCCTCGGCCGCGACGGCCGAGGCCCACACCACCCGCCCGTCGACCAGGGTCGGCCAGCCCGGGGCCAGCGCGGCCGTCGCGTTGAGGGTCGCCACCGCCTGCGCCACGCGCCCCTCGTGGCCCTCGGCCACCGGGCGCGGGTCGTCGGTGCGCTCGGCCGCCAGCACCCGCGCCGCGTCGCGCAGCGCCCGCCACCGCGGTGCGACGTCGGCGAGGTCGTCGTGGACGCCCGAGCGGTCGGCCCGGACCGTGTTGAGCAGCGCCACGGTGTCCACTCCTCTACTCTAACGGATGAAATGGCTTGCATCCGTGAGTACGGTGGAGACGTGTTCCACGAGGGTGAGCTGACGGTGCAGCGCCGGGCCGGGGTCGAGGCCGACGCGGCCCGGCTGGAGGGGATGCTCGCGCCGGCGGACCTGCGCGGCGGGCTGGCGCAGTTCCTGGCCGGCCGCACGTACGCCGCGCTGGCGGCCCGCGACGGCGACGACCGGCTCTGGGTCGCCCCCGTGAGCGGACCGCCCGGCTTCCTGGAGCCGACCGGCGCGACCACGCTGGCGGTGCACGCGGCGCCCGCGCCGGGCGACGCCCTGCACGGGCTGCCCGCGGACCAGCCGGTCGGCCTCATCGTCCTGGAGTACGTCGCGCGCCGCCGGGCCCGCGTCAACGGCCGGCTCGTCGCCGCCGGGCCGGACGGGCTCCTGGTCGAGGTGGCCGAGGCCTTCGGCAACTGCCCGCGCCACATCCCGCCGCGACCGCTCGCGCTCGCCGCGCCGGCGGACGGGTCCGTGCTCGACGACGACCTGGTCGCCGCGGTGGACACCTTCGTCCTCGGCACGAGCCATCCCGAGCGCGGCGCGGACGCCTCGCACCGCGGCGGTCCGCCCGGCTTCCTGCGGCGCGAGTCCGCGCACGTGCTGGTCTGGGACGACCTGCCCGGCAACCAGATGTTCACCAGCCTCGGCAACCTCGCCGTCGACCCGGCGGCCGCCCTGCTGCTGGTCCACCCCGGGACCGGTCGCCGCCAGCAGCTCTCGGGCACCGCGAGCGTCCGGTGGGACGTGCCCGGCTCGGCCACCGGCCGCCAGGTCGCCTTCGAGGTCGAGCGGGTCGTCGGCTAGCCGAGCCGGGCCAGCACGGCCCGCGCGTACGCCGCGTCGGCGCTGGTGTCGACGTAGCGCCCCGACGGCGTGGTCACGGCGTACCCCTCCGGCGGGCCGGGCACCTGCTCCAGGCTCGTGAAGGACCCGCCGAGGAGCGTGCGCAGCTGGTCCTCGCGCGGCAGCCACACGGCCTCGTCGGCCTCCAGGCTGTCCAGCGCCCACTCGGTGGTGCCGTTGAAGGCCAGGATCGGCGGGCCGTCGGGCGGGTGCAGGGCCTCGACGACCATGTCGCTGAGCACGAAGACGTGGTCGTCCAGGTCGCGGCCGGGGACCATGAAGGCATCGCCCGACCGCGGCGACCAGGCCAGCCCGGCGGCACGGAGCGCGAGGGCCAGGTCCAGGGACAGCACCCGTCCAGTGTGCCTCGCCTGAGAGGATGGGGGCATGGACCCGCGGCCCAGCGTCCTCAGCCCGCAGGCCCGCGACGACGCGCTGGCGACGATGCGGGCCGGAGAGCTCGACGTCCTCGTCGTGGGCGGCGGGGTGGTCGGCACCGGCGTCGCGCTGGACGCGGTCACCCGCGGCCTCAGCACCGGCCTGCTCGAGCAGCGCGACCTCGCCTCGGGCACGAGCAGCCGCAGCAGCAAGCTCATCCACGGCGGGCTGCGCTACCTGGAGATGCTCGACTTCGGGCTGGTCCGCGAGGCGCTGCAGGAGCGCGGGCTGCTGCTCACCCGGCTCGCGCCGCACCTGGTCCGGCCGGTGCCGTTCCTCTACCCGCTGACCCACCGCGGGTGGGAGCGACCGTACGTCGGCTCCGGGCTGCTGCTCTACGACACCATGGCCCGCTTCGGGTACGCCGAGGCCGGGCTGCCCCGGCACCGGCACCTGTCCCGCAAGGCCGTGGCCCGGATCGCCCCAGACTTCGCGCCGGAGTCGATCACCGGGGCCATCCGCTACCACGACGCCCAGGTCGACGACGCCCGGCTGGTGACCACCATCGCCCGCACCGCGGCCGCGCACGGCGCGCACGTGGCGACCCGGGTGCGCGTGACCGGCTTCCTGCGCGAGGGCGAGCGGGTGGTCGGCGTACGCGCCCGCGACCTCGAGCACGGCGTCGACCTCGAGGTCCGCGCCCGGGTGGTGGTCAACGCCGCCGGGGTGTGGACCGACGAGATCCAGGAGATGGTGGGCGGCCGCGGCGCCCTGCACGTCCAGGCCTCCAAGGGCATCCACCTGGTCGTGCCGCGCGACCGGATCCGCTCCGAGGCCGGCTTCATCGTGCGCACCGAGAAGTCGGTGCTCTTCGTCATCCCGTGGGGCCGGCACTGGATCATCGGCACCACCGACACCGAGTGGGACCTCGACAAGGCCCACCCCGCCGCGTCCAAGGCCGACATCGACTACGTCCTCGGCCACGTCAACGCGATCCTGCGCGAGCCGCTGGACCACGACGACGTCGAGGGCGTGTACGCCGGCCTGCGGCCGCTGCTGTCCGGCGAGTCCGAGCCCACCTCGCGCATCTCCCGCGAGCACACCGTGGTCACGCCCGTGCCGGGGCTGGTGATGATCGCCGGCGGCAAGCTCACGACGTACCGCGTGATGGCCGTCGACGCCGTCGACGCCGCCGCCCACTCGCTGTCCACCACCGGGACGACGGTCAAGCCGTCCATCACCCACCGGGTCCCGCTGGTCGGCGCCGACGGCTTCGAGACCCGCACCAACCAGCGCGTGCAGCTGGCCCGCAGGGCCGGTCTGCACGTGGCGCGGATCGACCACCTGCTGGGGCGATACGGCGACCTGGTCGACGAGCTCCTCGCGCTGCTCGAGGAGCGCCCCGAGCTGGCCGAGCCCCTCGACGGCGCCGAGGACCACCTGGCCGCCGAGGTGGTCCACGCGGTGACCCACGAGGGCGCCCGCCACCTCGACGACGTGCTCACCCGCCGCACCCGGATCTCCATCGAGACCTTCGACCGCGGCGTGCGCGCCGCCCCCGCCGCCGCCCGGCTGATGGCCGGCGAGCTCGGGTGGGACGACGCGCGCACCGCCGACGAGGTCGACCACTACCTGCGCCGGGTCGCCGCCGAGCGCGACTCCCAGGCCAAGCTCACCGACCAGGAGGCCGACGAGGCCCGGGTGAAGGTCAGCGACATCGTCTGAGCCGGGACCGGCACGGGACACGGGCGGGGCGCACGGCCCTGCTGGTCGGGACGGCCGACAGCTCGGTGGGTGTCGACCAGCTCCGCACGATGCCGGCCGTGCGGGCCGAGGGCGTGGCGACCGGCTGCGACACCAACGCCAGCGTCATCAGCAACGCCGCCGGTGGCGTCAAGCTCTTCTGGAAGCGCTCGAGCTTCGACGCCTCGGCGTTCCTGGGCGCTGAATGCGCGACCAGGAGCCAGCTGGTCGTGCCGCGCACGGGGATCTACGAGATCACCGCCTCGCTCGAGTGGCCGAGCGCAGCGGGCAGCGCGACCCGGACCCTCGGCACCAAGCGCGCGAACCTGCCGTACCTCGCGGCCGACCGACGGGCCAACACGCCGAACGAGCCGACCCAGCAGTCGATCGCCACGGTCGCCTACCTCAACCAGGGCGAGCGCATCGAGGTCTGGGCCTACCCGAAGTCCCCCGGTGACCTGACCCTCGACCCCACGCTGCGCACGTCCACCGTGACGATGCACTACGTGGCCCGCTCCTAGGAACCACCTCTCGCCGTTGACAACTAGAACACGTTCCACCCATGCTGACGCGCGTCAGATCGAGACCTGCGTCACACAGGAGGCACCGTGGTCGACAGCCCGCCCGCCGACCTCAGGCTCCAGCGGACCGCCCGTGACGCCAGCACCGTCCCGGCCCTGCTCGAGGGGTGGCTGAGCGGCGCGCTGCCGGCCGGCGCCGAGCCCGAGGTCGTCCTGCACAGCGGCATCGACAGCAACGGCATGAGCTCGGAGACGCTGGTCTTCGACGCCACCTGGACCGAGGACGGCGCCCGCGGCACGCACGCCTACGTCGCCCGGGTGGCCCCGAGTGCCGACGAGTTCCCGGTCTTCCGCGACTACGCCTTGCAGGACCAGTACGACGCGATGCGGATCGTCGGCGAGCGCACCGAGGTGCCGGTGCCGACGGTCGGGCTGTTCGAGCCGACGGGGGAGGTGCTGGGCACGCCGTTCTTCCTCATGGACCGGATCGAGGGCATCGTGCCGCCCGACGTGCCGCCGTACAACTGGGGCGACAACTGGCTGGCCGACGCCAGCCGCGCGGACCAGCGCCGGCTCCAGGACGCCACGGTCGCGGCGGTGGCCGGGCTGCACGGCGTACCGGACGCGGCGCGGACCTTCGCCTTCCTCGACCGCACCGGTCACCCCGGCGCGACGCCGCTGGAGCGCAACCTGGCGTGGGTGCGGGCGTGGTACGAGTGGGCCGTCCCCGACCTCGGCCCGTCGCCGATCGCGGAGCGGACGCTCAGCTGGCTGGAGAGCAACGTCCCGCCGACCACGGAGACCGTGCTGTGCTGGGGCGACTCGCGCATCGGCAACGTGCTCTACCGCGACTTCGCGCCGGTCGGCGTCCTGGACTGGGAGATGGCCGCGATCGGGCCGCGCGAGATGGACCTGTCGTGGATGGTCTTCGCGCACCTGGTGTTCGAGTCGATCACCGGGGTCTTCGAGATGCCGGGCATGCCGCACTTCCTGCGCGAGGAGGACGTGCTGGCGACGTACGCCGACCTCACGGGCGTCCGGCTCGGCGACCTGACCTGGTTCCACCTCTACAACGCCGCGCAGTGGTGCGTGGTCTTCATGCGCACCAGCGCCCGGCAGCTGCACTTCGGTGAGATCGAGCGGCCCGACGACATCGAGACGCTGTTCCACCACAAGCCGCTGATGGAGCGGCTGCTGGCCGAGGCCGGGGTGCCCGCGTGAGCCGGTGGGCCGGCGGCATCGGGCCGCTCGACGAGTACCCGCTCCACCAGGCCCCGCTGCCGATCGGCTGGGCGGCCAGCACCGACCGCAACTTCTACGACCGGTCCTACTTCAACGCCCACGACCGCACCGGCGAGGTCTTCTGCATCTTCGGGCACGGCTACTACCCGAACCTCGGGACCAAGGACGCCTTCTTCCTCGTCCGTCGTGGCGACACCCAGACCGCCGTCCACTTCGGCGACCGGATCGACGACGACCGGCTCCACCAGCACGTCGGCGGCTACCGCGTCGAGGTCGTCGAGCCGCTGCAGAGGCTGCGCGTGGTGGTCGAGGAGGCCGAGGGCATCGCCGCCGACCTGACGTGGGAGGGGCTGTTCCCGGTCGTGCGCGAGCAGCCGCACGTGATGCGGGCCGGGTCGCGGGTGACGCTCGACGCCCAGCGGTTCGCCCAGGTCGGCTCGTGGTCCGGCACGGTCGTCGTCGACGGCTCGACGTACGACGTCACCCCGGACCGCTGGCTCGGCTCGCGCGACCGCTCGTGGGGCATCCGCCCGGTCGGCGAGGCGGTGCCGGCCGGTGCGCCCGCGGACCCGGAGTTCGAGGGCATGTGGTGGCTCTACGTGCCGATGGCCTTCGAGGACTTCGCGGTCGTGCTCATCATCCAGGAGGAGCCCGACGGGCTCCGCACGCTCAACGACTGCACGCGCATCTGGAAGGACGGCCGCGTCGAGCAGCTCGGCTGGCCGCTCGTCACCGTCCACTACGCCTCGGGCACCCGCGTCCCCACCGGCGCCTCGATCACCTGCACCACCCCCGACGGCAAGCCCGTCCAGCTCGAGGTCGAGTCGCTGCTGCCGGTGCCGCTGCACGTCGGCGGCGGGTACGGCGGCGACCCCGACTGGGGGCACGGGGTCTGGAAGGGACCGGGCTTCACCGAGCGGGTCAGCTACGACCTCACCGCCTCCGACGTCGCCGGCCGGGTGATGTTCGGCGTCATCGACCACGTCGGCCGGGGCGTGTGCGACGGCCAGGAGGGCTGGGGCCTGTTCGAGCACGGCTCGATCGGCCGGCACGACCCCAGCGGCTTCGCCGACTTCTTCTCCCTCGCGCCCTAGGAGGCACCGGTGTCCCAGCACGACCGCGACGCGTTCTTCATCGACGGTGGCTGGTCGGCGCCCGCGTCGTCGGCCCTTCTCGAGGTGGTCAGTCCGCACACCGAGGAGGTCGTCGCGACCGTCCCCGAGGGCACGACCGCCGACGTCGACGCGGCGGTGGCCGCCGCGCGCCGGGCCTTCGACTCCGGGCCCTGGCCGCGCCTGTCGCCCGCCGAGCGGATCGACGTGGTCCAGGCCTTCTCCGGGCTGTACGCCGCCCGGCTGGGTGAGATGGCCGACCTCATCACGCTCGAGATGGGCAGCCCGACGTCGTTCGCCAACCTCGCCCAGTCGCCGGCGCCCTGGATGCAGATCGAGTCGTTCCTGGCCATCGCCCGCGAGTTCGCGTGGGAGGAGGAGCGCGCCGGCGCGCTCGGCTCGCCGGTCGTCGTGTGCCGCGAGCCGGTCGGCGTGGTCGCGGCCATCCCGCCGTGGAACGTCCCGCAGTTCACGATCATGTCCAAGCTGGTGCCGGCCCTGCTGGCCGGCTGCACGGTGGTGGTCAAGCCGGCGCCCGAGACCCCGCTGGACGGCTACCTGCTGGCCGAGCTGCTCAGCGAGGCCGGCGTACCCGACGGCGTGGTCAACATCGTGGCCGCCGGCCGCGAGGTCGGCGAGCACCTGGTCGCCCACCCCGGCGTGGACAAGGTCGCGTTCACCGGCTCCACCGCCGCCGGCCGCCGGATCGCCGCGGTCTGCGGCGAGCAGCTCAAGCGGGTCTCGCTCGAGCTCGGCGGCAAGTCCGCCGCGATCGTCCTCGACGACGCCGACCTGGCGACCACGATGGGCGGCCTGCGCTTCACCGCGCTGATGAACTCCGGCCAGGCCTGCGTCGCCCAGACCCGGATCCTCGCCTCGCGCGCCCGGTACGCCGAGGTCGTGGACGCTCTCGTCGAGACGGTCCGGTCGATGCCGGTCGGCGACCCCGCCGACCCCGCCACCGAGATCGGCCCCCTCGTCGCGCAGCGCCAGCAGGAGCGGGTCGAGAAGTACATCGCCCTCGGGCAGGAGGAGGGCGCCCGCGTCGCCGTCGGCGGCAACGGCATGCCCGACGGCCTGGACCGCGGCTGGTACGTCCGGCCCACCGTCTTCGCCGATGTCGACAACCGGATGCGCATCGCCCAGGAGGAGATCTTCGGGCCGGTGCTGTCGGTCATCGCCTACGACGACGTGGACGACGCCGTGCGCATCGCCAACGACTCCGACTACGGGCTGGCCGGGACCGTGTGGACCTCCGACCGGGAGGCCGGCCTCGACGTGGCCCGCCGGGTCCGCGCGGGGACCTACGGCGTCAACACCTACACGATGGACTTCGCCGCGCCCTTCGGCGGCTACAAGGCCTCCGGCGTCGGCCGGGAGTTCGGCCCCGAGGGGCTGGCGCAGTACATCGAGCTCAAGTCGATCTACACCGAGGGGTAGCCGCCTCCGGCCCTCTGTGTCGGGATCCCCGGGTACCCGGGGATTCCGGCCCCGTTGGGGCGTTGCAACACCCCAACGGGGTGCGAAGTGGCCCAACGCCTCAGGGAATCGATCGGCTCAGCCGGGCCATGGCGCCGCCGAACAGGGCGGTCCGGATCCGCGCCGCCGTACGCGCCGGGTCCTCCAGATCCCTCCAGGTGATGCGTATGCATCTCCATCCGGTGAGCTCGCGGATGCGGTCCTCGCGCCGCTTCTCGCGGAACACCGCATCGCCGGGCGACTCACCTGGTCTGAGATGGCGGGAGTACTTCTCCCGCCCGTCGAACTCCAGGAAGACGCCGAGCTCCGGCCACGCGAAGTCGACCCAGAACGCGGTGCGCCCCCTCTCGTCGCGGATCGGGTGTTGCGCGAAGGGCGCGGGGAGGTGGTGGGAGAAGCAGAGGTACAGCGTTCGCGATTCGCCGACGGAGCTGATCGCAGGATTCGCCAGGCGGAGGACGAGGTCGGTCGCCAACGTCCCGGACCACCGGTCGATCCCCGCCGCGTAGCGTGCGCGCACCTGCTCCAGGGAGGTCTGCCCGGAGTGGAGCAGGTGGTTGACGACCGCCAGCGCGGCCTCCGTCGGGGCCACGGTCGTCACCTCCAGCGCCAGTCGCGCCGCCGACATGACCGGTACGGCGTGCAGGGTCGTCACGTCTCCGTCGAGCAGCCGCCCGCAGTGCTGTCGGACCCCAGCCTCCCTCCTGCCAGCCTTGTTGTCGGTCCGCGTCACGTGGACCTCCTCCAGGTCCAGGCCCCACACCGGACCGTCGTACAGCGGCACGCCACTCGCGTGCGAGGCGACGACCTCGGTCCTGGCTTGCGCCATGACCGCCCGCGTGCGCAGCTCGTGGCGACCGCTTGCGCCGGCAGCTCGCCAGGGCGACCCCTCGACGTACGCACCGCGTCGGACCCTCGCCCACTGCCCGGACGCGACCATGCGTGCGAGGCCGCGATCG
This sequence comes from Nocardioides anomalus, assembly GCF_011046535.1. Taxonomy (NCBI): domain Bacteria; kingdom Bacillati; phylum Actinomycetota; class Actinomycetes; order Propionibacteriales; family Nocardioidaceae; genus Nocardioides; species Nocardioides anomalus. Next base: position 515,841 of record NZ_CP049257.1, read on the forward strand.
GTCCACCCGTCGGCGAGGAGCGCCTTGCGCAGCATGATCGCCGTGAAGCGAGGGTCATCGGGTGCGCGGTCGTCCATGCCCGCCATCGTCATCGCCGGAGCGCGGACGTGTCGGGCTCTCTCCACAGGCCTGAGTGGCGTGAGGCATTGGGGGCCTTCTGACCGCGTTGGGGTGTTGCAACAGCCCAGCGGCGCGGGGATCCCCGGGTACCCGGGGATCCCGACGGACCGCAGCAAAGCTCGGAGGGTTGACAGGACGGGGCCGTGTGTAAAGTCCCACACCGGCTACTGGCGGGTAGTGGCCCACGTCACCAGCGCCTAGGCTCGGGGTCATGAGCGACCGGAACCCCAGTCCCGCCGGCGGTCCACTGGTCGAGGGGCCGCGCGACCCCGAGCACGACGCCACGGCGTCGTACGCCCTCGAGCCGGAGTACGCCGCCAGCCTGACCCGGCGGGTCCTGGCCACGACCGGGCGCACGGTGGAGGTGCGCAGCCCGCTCAACGGGGCGCCGCTCGCCCACATCCCTCAGTCGAGCGCCGAGGACGTGGCGGCGGCGTACGCCCGGGCGCGCAAGGCGCAGCAGGCCTGGCAGCGCGTCTCGCTCGACGACCGGGCGGCCATCCTGCTCCGACTGCACGACCTGATCCTGGAGCGCCAGGACGAGATCATCGACCTGATCGTGTGGGAGTCCGGCAAGGCCCGCAAGCACGCCTTCGACGAGCCGCTGCACGTCGCGCTGACCGCGCGCTACTACGCCCGCACGGCGCATGAGCACCTCGACACCCAGCGCAAGCTCGGCGTGGTGCCGGGGCTGACGCGGGTCGAGGTCAACCGGGTGCCCAAGGGCGTCGTCGGGATCATCAGCCCCTGGAACTACCCGTTCACCATGGCGCTCTGCGACGGCCTCCCGGCTCTGCTCGCCGGCAACGCGGTGGTGGCCAAGCCGGACGCGCAGACCATGCTGTCCGCGCTCTGGGGCGCGCAGCTGCTGGAGGAGGCCGGCTTCCCGGCCGACCTGTGGACCGTGGTGGCCGGCCCGGGCGCGGAGATCGGCCCGGAGCTCGTGGCGCGCTCGGACTACGTCTGCTTCACCGGCTCGACCGCCACCGGCCGGCTGATCGCGCAGGGCTGCGCGGAGCGGCTCATCGGCTGCTCGCTCGAGCTGGGCGGCAAGAACCCGATCCTGGTCCTGCGCGACGCCGACCTCGAGCGCGCGGCCGAGGGCGCCGTGCGCGCGGCGTTCTCGAACGCCGGGCAGCTGTGCGTCTCGATGGAGCGGATGTTCGTGGCCGACCAGGTCTACGACCGGTTCGTCGAGCGGTTCGTCGCCCGCACCGAGGCGATGTCGCTGGGCGCCTCGCTCGACTGGGGCGTGGACATGGGCTCGCTGATCTCCCAGCAGCAGCTCGACACCGTCACCCGCCACGTCGAGGACGCGGTGGCCAAGGGCGCGCGGGTGCTGACCGGCGGCCGGCACCGGCCCGACCTCGGCCCCTACTTCTACGAGCCGACGATCCTCGAGGGCGTGACGCCGGAGATGACGTGCTTCGGCGAGGAGACCTTCGGGCCGGTCATCGCGCTCTACCGCTTCCACGACGAGGCCGACGCGGTGGCGCGGGCCAACGCCGGGGAGTACGGCCTCAACGCCTCGATCTACAGCCAGGACGGCGCACGGGCGCGGGCCATCGCCCGGTTCGTGAAGTGCGGGACGGTCAACATCAACGAGGCCTTCGCCGCGACCTTCGCCTCCATCGACTCGCCCATGGGCGGCATGCGCCAGTCCGGCATGGGCCGGCGCCAGGGGGCCGAGGGCATCCACCGCTACACCGAGTCGCAGTCGGTGGCCACCCAGCGGCTGCTGCGGTTCGGGCCGGTGCTGGGGATGTCGGATGCGACGTACGCCAAGGTCATGACGGCGAACCTGAAGCTGATGAAGAAGCTGGGGCGGGCATGAGCGAGCAGTTCGACTTCGACGTCCTGGTCGTCGGCTCCGGGTTCGGCGGGTCGGTCACCGCGCTGCGGCTGACCGAGAAGGGCTACCGCGTCGGCGTGCTCGAGGCCGGGCCGCGCTTCCGCGACGAGGACTTCGCCTCGGGGACCTTCGACCTCAAGAAGTACCTCTGGGCGCCGGCGCTCGGGATGTACGGCATCCAGCGCATCGACGCGGTGCGCGACACGATGATCGTGGCCGGCGCGGGGGTCGGCGGCGGGTCGCTGGTCTACGCCAACACGCTCTACGAGCCGCTGCCGGCGTTCTACACCGACCCGCAGTGGTCGCACATCACGGACTGGAAGGACGAGCTCGCGCCGTACTACGACCAGGCCAAGCGGATGCTCGGCGTGGTCGAGAACCCCGTGCGCACCCCGTCGGACGACGTGATGGAGAAGGTCGCCACCGACATGGGCGTCGGCGAGACCTTCCACCCGACGCCGGTCGGCGTCTTCTTCGGCGGCCCGGGCCAGGTGGCGGGGGAGCGGGTCGAGGACCCGTACTTCGGCGGCGCCGGTCCGGCGCGCAACACCTGCCTCAACTGCGGTGAGTGCATGAGCGGCTGTCGGCACAACGCCAAGAACACGCTGGTGAAGAACTACCTCTACCTCGCCGAGCAGAACGGCGCGCAGGTGCTGCCGCTGACCACGGTCACGCGCATCTCGCCGCGGTCGGCCGGTGGCTACGACGTGCGGGTGAAGTTCACCAAGGCCCGCACCTCGCGCGGCGCGCGCGTCCTCACCGCCGAGCACGTGGTGATGGCCGCCGCGTCGCTGGGCACCCAGAAGCTGCTGCACCGGATGAAGGACGAGGGGCACCTGCCCCGGCTGTCGAAGCGGCTGGGCTTCCTCTCGCGCACCAACTCCGAGTCGATCCTCGGCGCGATCGCGCCGGCCGGCGACGCGACGGACTACACCTACGGCGTGGCCATCACCTCGTCGTTCCACCCCGACGCCGACACCCACGTCGAGCCCTGCCGCTACGGCAAGGGGTTCAACACCATGGCCATGCTCCAGACCGTGCTGACCGACGGCGACGAGTCCGGCTCGCCGACGCGGATCAGGACGTGGCTGCGCGAGCTGTGGACCCAGCGACGCAACGTGCGTGAGCTCTACGACTTCAAGCACTGGTCGGAGCGCACCGTCATCGCGCTGGTCATGCAGAGCCTGGACAACTCGATCACGACGTACGGCAAGAAGACCCTCGGCGTGTGGCGGATGACCTCGCGCCAGGGCCACGGCGCGCCCAACCCGACGTGGATCCCGGTGGCCAACGAGACCGTGCGGCGGATCGCGGCCAAGGTCGGCGGCACGCCCGGCGGCAACATCGGCGAGCCGTTCGGCATGCCGCTGACCGCTCACTTCATCGGCGGCTGCGCCATCGGCGACTCCGCCGAGACCGGTGTCGTCGACCCCTACCAGCGGGTCTTCGGCCACCCCGGCCTGCACGTCGCGGACGGCTCCGCCGTCACCGCCAACCTGGGCGTGAACCCCTCGCTCACCATCACCGCCCAGGCCGAGCGGGCGATGAGCTTCTGGCCCAACAAGGGCGAGGCCGACCCCCGCCCGGCCCTCGGCGCGGCGTACGAGCGGATCGCCCCGGTCGCGCCCCAGGCGCCCGTCGTCCCGGACTCGGCGCCCGGCGCCCTGCGTCTGCCCATCGTCGGGGTCTCCTGAGTTCCGCGTCTGCGCAGGTCAGACACCCCCTGGGTATCAGTGGTCCAGACCGCGCGATCGCCGCTCAGAATTGCCCTGCACACCGGCGTAACCCGCCTCCCCAGGCGTCGTTGAGCCGATCGGAACCGGTCGTCTTGCTCCCTCCCTCCTGACCGGTCTCCGAGTCCAGGCGCCGTCCAGGAGCGTGGACGATCAGGGCCCGGCCACCCTCCCTCCCCGGCCGGGCCCTGGTGCATTTACCGACTGGGTCCTCCGTGCCCCAGACCCCGCCGGCGAGGGACGGCGGCCAGGCCCTGATCGACCGCGCTCCCGGACGGCGAGTGCCTGGATCCCGGGTAGGTCAGGCGAGCATCAGCTTGGCGGTCAGCTCGCGGCGACTGGCCACGCCGACCTTGGCGAAGACCTTCTTGAGGTGGTCCTGGACGGTGTGCGGCGACAGGTGCAGGGCGGCGGCGATGCTGCGGGTGTTGGCGCCCTGCAGGACGAGGAGGGCGACCTCCTCCTCGCGGGCGGTGAGGCCGTGGGCGGTCAGGGCGAGGCGGCTGAGGGCGGCGCGCGGGGCGGGCTCGACGGTGACGACGACGTCGCGGCCGGTCTCGGCTGCGTCGGAGCCGGGCTGGTCGGCGTCGTCGCCGGCGAGGGGCGCGGCGCGCAGGCTGAGCCACTGGCCGGCCGGGGTGCGGACGCGGGTGCCGAAGGGCGCGCCGGTGTGCCGGCAGGTGGCGACGACGGCGAGGAGGTTGGCGGGCAGCGAGCCGTGGTCGCGGCCGCCGAGCTCGTCCAGGGCGGTGCGGGCGGCGGGGGTGAGGTGGGTGGCGCGGTCGGCCTCGTCGACGACGAGAACCGCGGGGCCGCCGTGACCGGTGTCCACGGTGGCGGGGTCGGGGTCGGCGGGCAGCTGGAAGAGGCTGCGCTGGATGGCCTGGGCGAGGACCGGAGCGGCCTCGGCCACCGCGTCGCCGTCCTCGGTCGTGAAGGGCGGGTCGCCCGGTCCGCGGTAGACGCCGAGCGCGCCCCAGACCGCACCGCGGCTGACGAAGGCGGCGCGGAGCTCGTCGGTGAAGCCGAAGCGGGGCTGCATGAAGTCGCGGTGCCGGCGGCAGGTCTCGGGGTGCCCGTTGGTGTCGACCGACAGCAGGCCGACCGGCGGCGTGCGGCGGGCGATGTCCTCGAACTTGTTGACGTCGGGGCCGCCGTACTCCGCTGCGGCGAACTCCTCGTCGCCGATCCCCAGCGAGCGGGTCTTCGACGCCCAGGTCACGACCCCGGACGCGGGGTCGGTGACCGCGAGGCAGGCGAAGTCGTACGCCACGTCCGCGGCCAGCTCGCGGTAGACGAGCGCGGCCAGGTCGTCGAGGCTCAGTGCGCCGCGGTCGGAGGGCGCGGCCCGCTCGGCCAGTCGCTCGGCCAGACGTCGTGACCCCCGTGCGCGCACCGGGCCATCCTGAGCCGCGCTGGCGTCCGGGACAAGACCACACATTCTTGGGATGGGCGGCGGGTCCGGCGCGGCGGAGGCTTCTCGGCATGGAGACCAACGCCCCGATGACCACCGACGCCGACCTCGTCGACGTGCGCGACATGCTCGTCGTGCACACCGCCCTGCTGCGCGAGTTCCGGCTCGCCCCCGCCGCCGTACGCCGCGTGGCCCACGACGACCGCCGGCAGGCGTTCGCCGTCGAGCGCCACCTCGACCTGGTCTGCGGCCTGATGCACCACCACCACGTCGGCGAGGACGAGCTCCTCTGGCCGGTGCTCTCCCCGCGGCTCGACGCCCGGGCCACGCCGCTGCTCGACGTCGCCGAGGCGCAGCACGCCGGCATCGAGGCCGCGCTGGACCGGGTCTCCGGGGCGCGGCTGTCCTGGCTGGGCGGCGCGGACGACGCCTCCCGCGAGGAGCTGGCCGACGCGCTGAGCCGCCTGCACGCGCTGCTCGCCGAGCACCTCGAGCACGAGGAGCGGCACCTGCTGCCCCTCGCGGCCGCGCACCTGAGCGAGGCCGAGTGGCACGCCATCGGCGACGCCGGCGCCCGCAGCGTCCCGAAGCGCGACCTGATGCTGGTCTTCGGCATGTTCGCCTACGAGGGCGACCCGGAGGTCCTCCGGCTGATGCTGGCCAGCGCGCCCCCGCCGGTGCGCTTCCTGGTGCCGCGGATCGCACCGCGCGTCTACGCGCGCCGGGCCCGCCGGGTCCACGGCACCCCGACCCCGTGAGGGGGATCGGCTAGCGTCGCGAGCATGAAGCTCTCCACGCGCAACCAGCTCCGCGGGACCGTGACCGGCGTGACCACCGGCGAGGCCATGGCCGTGGTCAAGGTGCAGCTGGACGGCGGCGAGACCATCACCTCCTCGATCACCCGCGAGGCCGCCGAGGACCTCGGGCTCGAGCCCGGTTCCGCAGTGGTCGTGCTGATCAAGTCCACCGAGGTCGGGCTCGGCGTCGAGGACTGACCCGTCGCCGGCTCGGTCAGGGCGCGACGGCCGGGGCGTCGACCTCCACGGTGACGTGGGCGGCACTGACCACGGCGGTGGCCGACCGGCCCGGGCGCAGGTGGAGCTCCTCGGCCGAGTCCCGGGTCATGAGGGCGGTGACGCGGACGTCGCCGCAGGCCAGCTCGACCTGGGCCATGAGCCCGTCGACGTGCACGGCCACTACCGTGCCGGCCCAGTGGTTGGGCGCGCTCGAGACGTGGCGCGGACGCCCGTCGTCAAGCAGCCGCCGCAGCTCGTCCACTCGGAGGACGCGACGGTTGCCCTGGCGCTCGAACGTCAGCCGTCCGTTGCGCTCCCAGCGGCGCAGCGTGTCGATGCTGACGCCGAGGGCCTGGGCCACCTCGCCGATGCCGAGGTGCTCAACGCTCACCGGATGCCTCCTCGCCGCCGGGGAAGGTGACGCCGCCGATCAGCCGGACCCGTACGTCGTCGCCGGCGCGCAGCCCCGGCTCGTGGTGCCAGGCGCGCAGCACGCCGTCGGCGAGGCGCAGCTCGACGCGGATGCCGTCCTGTTGTGGCAGGGTCCGCACGACCGTCGCGTCGAGATCGCCGGCCGGGTCGAGGACCACGTGCGGCAGCCTGGTCAGCAACACCTGGTCGCCGCGGCGCAACTCGCCGTCGTACCCGAGGAAGCGGGCGACCTCGGCGCTCGGCGGCGCGGCCAGGAGCTCCGCGGGCGGGCCGGCGGCGACGGTGCGCCCGTCCATGAGCACCACGAGGCGGTCGGCCAGCGCCCAGGCCTCGGCCCGGTCGTGGACGACCACGAGCACGCCGCCCGCGCCCTCGCGCAGGGCCGAAGAGGTGTCCTCGCAGAGCGCGGCGCGGGCCTCGGGGTCGAGACCGGCGAACGGCTCGTCGAGGAGCAGCAGATCGGGGCGGAGCGCGAGCCCGCGCGCGACGTGCACCCGCCGCCGCTCGCCACCGGACAGGGAGTCGGCCGGTCGCTCGGACAGGTGGCCGGCACGCAGCTGCTCGAGGGCCTCCATGGCCCGCGCGCGGCGCTGGCCGCGAGGCACGCCCCACCAGGCCAGGGCCAGCTGGACGTTGGCCCGGACCGAGCGGCGCGCGAGTCCGGGCGTCTGCAGCACCGAGGCCACCCGACCGTCGATGGTGCGGGTGCCGCCGGCGACCGGCAGCACGCCACCGACGGCCTCGAGCAGTGTGCTCTTGCCGGCGCCGTTGGGGCCGAGGACCGCGACGGTCTCACCGCGCTCGACGACGAGGGACAGGTCGTGCACGACCTCGCGCCGGCCCCGGCGCACCGCCACGTCCTGCAGCGTCAGGAGGCTCACGAGGCGGACCATGCCGTACGTCGCGACCGGCGTCCGTACTGCAGCCAGGTCAGCGCGGACGTGAGCACGACGATGAGCCCGAGCAGGATGATGCCGATGGCCATGCCCTCGGCGTAGCGACCGGCGCCGATCGACTCCAGGGCCGCGCTGGCCAGGGTCTGGTCGTAGCCGCGGATGTTGCCGCCGACGAGCACGATGGCGCCGACCTCGGACAGGCCCGAGCCGACCGCAGCGATGGTGGCTGCGAGGATCCCGGTCCGCGCCTCGCGAGCGGCCAGGAGAGCGAGGTCCAGCCGGCCGGCGCCGAAGGCCCGCGCCTGGTCGAGCAGGCCGGGTGGGGTGTCGCGCACCGCCGAGACCGTCAGCGCGACCATCAGCGGGAGGGCCAGGCAGGTCTGGGCGATGAAGACGCCCCGGAGGGTGAAGAGCAGGTCGAGGCCGCCCAGCGGGGCCTGCGGGAACATCAGCAGCGCGAGCACCAGGCCCACGACGACCGGCGGCAGCGCGAACCCGGTGTTGGCCACGACCACCAGCACGCCCCGACCCGGGAACCGGCCGAGGGCGAGCGCGAGCCCCACCGGCAGACCGAGCACGAGGGAGACCCCGGTCGAGACCGCGACGACCTGCAGCGTCACCTCGAGGAGCTGGACCAGCTCGGGGTTGCCGCTCCAGATCAGGTCCCACGCCTGCTGCAGGCCGTCCAGGAAGAAGTTCACGGCGCGGGTGGTGACGACGTCGTCGAGGCGCTGGGACTCGACGAGGCGGTGGAGCCGGGCTCGACGACGTAGACCAGCCGGCCGTCGTCGAGCCGGTAGACCTTGCCGACCTCGGCGCCGTTGCCGACGACCTGCTGGCCGTCGGCGGGCACCTCGCCGGTCTCGGCGTCCTGGGGCACCGTGATCGTGTCGTCCTGGGCCGTCCTGCCGTCGGTGAACTGTCCGGCCAGGTTGAGCGACGACAGCGCGGCGAGCAGGAACCCGACCGACAAGACGATGCCGAGGTCGAAGAGGTTGACCAGGCCGTCGAGCGGGTCGCCGGCGCGGTCCTCGTGGCGTCGCGCGTGCGGCTTGACCCGGATCACCGGGACGCCTCGCGGTGCCGGCTCGCCTCGGGCTCGGGGTCCGCGGTGAGCACGGCCGCGACGTACTCGAGGTCGGAGCCGTCCTGACCGTAGATCCGGTCCCGGAAGAGCGACAGGGCGAACGCGACCGCGCCCACCAGCAGGCCGAGCACGGTCACGCTGAAGGCCAGGCGCAGGTTGTCCGACAGGGTCGCGACGTCGCCGCTGGCCAGCCCCTCGAGGGCGGGGGAGAGCGGGATGAGCGTGCCCATCAGCCCGAGGGCCGGGCCGGTGCGGACGAGCAGGCGGGTGCGGGCCAGCCGGCGCTGCCGACCGAAGTCGAAGTCGGCAAGCAGCTTCATGAGCCTCGGCTCGGCGCCGGGCGTCCCGGCCTCGGCCGCGAACTCGCCGAGCACCTCGCCCATCGCCGGGCTCCACGCCACGGCCTCGAGGGCGGTGGCCGCCGCCCCCCGGTCGTCTCGCCCGATGGCGTCGCGCGCCCCGGCCGCCGCCGCGACCAGCGCCTTGAGGCTGCGACGCCGCCGGCGCAGGGTCTCGGCGGCGAACGCACCGATCTCGACCACGACCCAGGCCAGGGAGGACAGGGCCAGCACGATCACCGGGACCTCCAGCGCCTCGGAGGCGCGGAAGACCGCCTGGTACAGGTCGTCCTTCACGAGCGCACCCCGGACCACCGGAGCCGGACCCGGCGGCGCAGTCCACCGCTCTCCGACGCCGCTCCGGCGAGGAGCAGGAGCACCGCCCCCAGGGCGGCCCACACGCCGGTGCTGACACGGAACGGCGGGTCGGTGAGCGGCCGGGCGGCCGGGGACGGCTGCGGGGTGTCGCTCACGACAGAGCCGCCGGGCCGGACCTCGGCGGCGGCGAGCAGGATGCCGCTCACCTCGTCGGCGTCGGGCGCCGCCGGCGGGGGCTCGGTCGGCGGGGTCGAGGGTGGCGTGGTCGGCGTGGTCGGCGCGGTCGGGGCGTCTCCCGGGGTGGAGGTGGGGACGGCGGCGCCGCGCGTCGGGCCGCCCGTCGGCGAGGCGGACGGCGAGCCCGTGGTCGGTCGCCCCCCGTCCCCGGGATCGGGATCGGGATCGCCGGACGGCGAACCGGAAGGTCCCCGGGTCGGCCCGGCGGCGCCGGGACCGTCTCCCCCGGTCCCCGGCGGGGTCGACGCAGACGCGGTGGCGCTCGGGGCCGGTCCGACCTGGAGCGCCACCTGGCCCCAGCCGAAGGAGCCATCGGAGGCGCGCTCGACGCCCACCGTGGCGACGTACGTCCCGCCGACCGCACCGGCGGGGAAGGTGTACGTCGGCGCCGCCTCGGCGGACGCGGTGCCGCCCGGAAGCTGCCAGTCGTAGGCGAGCCCGGCCCCCGCAGGAGCGGCGGTGAGCGTGAAGCTGCGACCCGCGTCGCCCACCGGCGTCGCGGTCACGTCGACGTCGAGGATGTCGCCGGTGGTGTGTGCGCGTACCAGCAGCGCCCCGCCGTCCTGGCTGTTGAGCCGCCCCTGGTCGGGGCCCGGGGAGCCGTTGTCGTCGTCGGACTCGCGCTGGGGCCGGACGTAGCTGAAGACGCGCTCGCGACCCTCGGGCTCGCTGGAGTAGAACGCCGGGAGGAGCCCGCCCTGGAAGCCGTTGGAGCCCGGGGCGCCGAGCTCCTGCGTTGTCAGCAGGTGCCGGGCGTAGCGGTCCGGCGGCGGCGCGACCACCTCGACGTACCGCACCTGCCCAGGGTCCACCGCGAGCCCGACCAGCCGACCGATCGAGGATCCGCGCTCGACGATGGTGTCCACACCGCCGAGGACGGGGTACGACGTGCGCGGCACGTCGGCGTTCCCGATGACCTCGGCGGCGTAGAAGTACGACGTGCTGGTCACCTGGTCGCCGGCCACGACCTGGACGACCACGCACGGCCCGGGCTGCGGGCAGCTCGGCACGGTGACGCCGGCCAGCGCCGGCGCCGGGGCGAGCAGCGCCGAAGCGGGCGCCGCCAGCACCGACGCCAGCAGCGCCCGCCCGAGCAGACCGAGGGTGGGGCTCAGGACACCTTCACCGTCACCGTCTTGGAAGTGGCGGGCAGCAGCTTCGCGCCGTCCTTGTACAGCACCTGGAACCGCCAGGTCCCGGCCGGCAGCGAGGTCGTGAAGCTGAAGGCGGCCTTGCCGTCCTTCACCTTGAGCCTGCCGACCTTCTTGAGCTTCTGGCCCTTCTTGGCGGCGTACACCGTCACCTTGGCCTTGCCGCTGGTCGGCTTCGGCTTCAGGTCACCGGTCACCTTCACCCGCGGGCCCTTGAGGTCGACGACCTTGCGCAGCGCGACGCCGCTCGCGGTCCCGACCGGGGACGAGGCCGGGGCCAGCAGGTCGCCGAACGGGGGGTTCAGGTTGGGCAGCTCGACCTTGCTGTTCTCTGCGGTGCCGACCCGGTAGACCTTGCCCGGCCTCACCCGGTACTTCATGGAGAACGCCCCGGTGGCGTCGGTCGTCGCCTGCTTGACCGTCTTCGGCACCGACAACGGCGAGGACCCCGAGAACTCCTGCAGGCTCACCGTGACCCCGCCGAGGGCCGGGTAGCCGGGCACGGCGTTCGCCAACGTCCCGGTGATCGTCGTCTTCCTGCCGGCCTTGAACGACGTGCTGGCGAAGCTCGCGCTCAGCTGCGGCGAGGCCGACGGGACGAACGCCGCGTCGCCGTCCGAGGCCAGGTGCGCACCGATCGCGCTCTGGGTGGCCGGCGAGGTCAGGAAGTCGAGGAACAGCTTGGCCGCGACCGGGTCGGTCTTGGTCGTGGACGGGTCCGCGAACTTGGCCGGATTCACCGCGTAGGCGTGGAAGACGTTGATGAGGGCGTCGCGCCCACCGCGCGCGCCGGAAGAGTTGTCGCGGGTCACGATCTTCAGGTTCTGGGCCTGGCCGGTGGAGCGCAGGTACTTGTAGGTGCCGCGGTCGGTGAAGACGTAGCACTTGCCGCTGGGGTTGGTGGCCGTGCTGCAGGTGTTGGCGATGTTGACGTTCGTAGCCTGACTGCCCGCGTTGCCGGTGTGGTACCAGGTCGGGAACGGCGCCCCGTCGGGGTCGGGGGTGGTGTCGTCCGGGCTCGTGCACTGGGTGCTGGGGCTGGCCGGGTCCTTGGGGCGCGTGCCGCCGCCCGCGGGCGCGCCGACCGCGCAGGTCGCCACCCCGCTGGTCAGGGCCCACAGCGCGCGCTCCTGCACAGCCGTGCCCGGTGTACCGCCACGGGAGACGAAGTCGGCCTTGCCGGCCGCACCGGCGGCGGCGACCTTCTCGAACGCCGCGACGATGTCGTTCGGCGCGGACGCCGCGACTCCCGCCGGGTCGTCGTTGGGGCCGAGCAGGACGTAGTCGCCCCAGAAGACGAGGCGACCGTACGGCTCGAGGGAGTAGCCGTCGGCGACGAACTGGTTCTCGATCGAGGCCGCGTGCACGATCGCCGCGGCGGCCAGTCCGTTGCGGGCGTCGGTCAGCGCGGCACCGGTGCCCTTGGCGATGTACTGCAGGTCGTACTGCGGGTAGGCCGCCTCGAAGCGCGGCTCGATCACCGAGGCGACCAGGTTGGAGTCGGAGACGTCGCTGGTGCCGATGACGACGAACGGCGTGGCGGCGTGCGCGGCCGGGGCGGGCAGCACGACGAGGGCGGCGCCCAGGGCGAGCGCGGAGCCGGCCAGGACCGACCGGCGCCCGCTACGACGAGAGAGTGCGGACATGGGACGCATCAGATCACAGAACCTAGACATTACCTAGAGATGACGCCCGGCCCTTCCGCGACGGCTCGCTGCCCACCGCTGTCGGCGCGCGGGTCTAGGGTCGAGGGACTCGCATCGTCGGTCTCGGGAGCTCGCTGTGACGGTCCACCTCTCCACCCTCCGCACCTCGTCCGTCCTCCGCGCCGTCGGCGCGGCCGCCCTCGCGGCGTCCCTCGCGGGCGCCGTGCTGGCCGCGCCGCCCGGCGCCTCGGCGCGCGCCGACGTCTCGCCGCCGTCGGGGGAGGCGCCCGAGCCGGGGGCGGAGGTCGGGTCGGTGCCGGCAGTGGCGTGGCAGGGGTGTCGCGACTCGGTGCCGGGGGCGCCGAAGGCGCTGCAGTGCGCGACCTACCAGGTGCCGCTGGACTACCGGAACCCGGCGGCGGGCACGGCCACCATCGCACTCGACCGGCTGCCGGCCACGGGGCCGGACCGGATCGGGTCGCTCTTCCTCAACCCGGGTGGTCCGGGCGGGTCGGGCGTCGACTTCGTGGCCGGGGTGGGCGGGTCGCCGACCTTCAAGGCGCTGCGCGAGCACTTCGACCTCGTCGGGTTCGACCCGCGCGGGACCAACCGCAGCACGCCGGGCATCGCCTGCGAGGCGCCGGCCAAGACCGTGCGCCGCCTCGACGCGGCCCAGGGCGCGCCGAAGGTGACCCGGGCCTCGGTGCGCCGAGCGTTGCGCACCGGTGCGGCGTACGCCGAGAGCTGTCGCTCCGCGAGCGGCGACCTGGTGGACCTCACCGGCACGGAGTACGCCGTGCGCGACCTCGACCGGCTGCGCGCCGCGGTGGGCGATCCCAAGCTGAGCTACCTCGGCTTCTCCTACGGCACGTTCCTGGGCACGGTCTACGCCGACCTCTACCCCTCCCGGGTGCGCGCGGTGACGCTGGACGGCTCGGTCGACCCCCAGCAGTACGGCGACGACTTCCTCGCGCTGCTCAAGCTCAACGCGAAGGCCAGCGAGCGCTCCACCGACGCGTTCCTGGCCTGGTGCTCCCGGCGGGCGCAGGCGTGCGGGTTCGGCGCCGGTGACGCCGAGGGGGCGGTCGACGCCCTCATCCGCCGCCTCGACCGCAAGCCCCTGGTGAGCGGCCAGGGCAAGCGGCGGGCCGTGACCAACGGCTACACGGTGGCCGAGCTGCTCTACCTCCAGACCGGCAGCGGTCGCGGCGCCTGGAAGGACACCGGTCAGCTGCTGGCCGGCATCGCCGCGGGCCGACAGACGATCAGCAACGCCGACCTCATCGGTGCCGGCGGCGCGACCAACATCGCCATCGAGTGCACCGACTCCGCCGGCGGGGTGGCGCCGGCCGGCTTCAAGGCCTACGCCGACAAGATCGAGCGCATCGCCCCGCGCCTCGGCCCCGCGCTGGTCCTCGGGCCGCCGATCTACGACGGCGCCAACGGCGCCACCTGCGCCCGCTGGCCGAACCTCGACCCGCCCAGCGACTGGCGCGGCGACGACCACGCCCAGGGCTCGGCGCCGATCCTGGTCGTGGGCTCGCAGGGTGACCCCTCCACGCCGTACCCGGGTGCGGTCGCGCTGGCCGACACACTGGACAACGCGGTGCTGCTCACGGAGAAGAGCGGCCCGAGCTCCACGCACACGTCGTACTTCTACAACGCCTGCATCCGCCGCCACGTCGACGCCTACCTGGTCGGCCTGGGGCTGCCGGCCGAGGGCACGACGTGCCGCGAGGAGCAGTAGGGACTGCTGCGCGGGGCCGTCGTTGAAGATGACTCTTACGGGCTATTCACGAGGTGCGCCTCACCGGGAAGGGTGGTCGGTCGGGCCTCGTGCCCGTCTCCCTCCCCCTCTCCTCCGAAGGAACACCCGTGCGCCCTCTGCTCACCCGACCCGCGGTCGGCCTCGGGAGCCTGGCCCTGGCGGCGTCCGTGCTGCTCGTCGCGGCCGACCCCGCCCACGCCGCTCCCGCCGACACGACGTTGACGGTCTCCGTCGTCGACCAGTACGGCCGTCCCACGGCCGGGGTCGTGACGACCTTCGGGCAGGACGGCACGCCTTACGTCGAGACTCCACTCGCGGTCAGGACGGACCACGTCTTCTCGGTCCCCAGCGGCGCCGGCTACTCGTTCTCGTCGGTCACGCCGTGGTCGGGCTCGGACTGCCTCGGCATCGCCAACTGCCCGGCCGCGGGCCAGCCGTCGGGGTTCACGCCGGTGGTGACCGTGCCGGTCGACACGCCCACGGCGTACACGATCCACGTCACCGTCCCGACGATCACCGGCTCCACCGCCGTCGGCTCACCGCTGTCCATCCAGATCCCCGAGAGCCTGCAGCGGTTCAACGCGGCCTTCCCCACGGCCCCGCCACCGTTCACCGGCCTGTCCACGACGAACCCGACGCAGTGGAAGCGCGGTGCCGCGGCCATCCCCGGCGCCACGACCAACCCGACCTACACGACCGTGGCTGCCGACGCCGGGCAGCCGGTCGCCGCCGTGCTCAGCCCGTCGGCCGCGCAGTCCGCGATCTTCAGTGCCGCCGCCGCCGGCTACACCGTGCCGCCGTTCACCACGAACGCCGTCGCCGTGGACCCGGGGTCCGCCCAGACCAAGACCAAGGTCAAGCTGGCCCAGCACGTGCGGGTCGGGCAGAAGGTCACGATGACGATCAAGGTCAAGGCCACCGGAGGTTCGACGCCGGACGGCAAGGTGACCGTGCGCATCGGCACGTTCAAGGCCGCCAAGAAGCTCGACGAGGACGGCGAGGCGCTGATCAACCTGCCGCGCCTCGAGGCGGGGACCTACAAGGTCCTGGCGAAGTACTCCGGCTCGGAGGGCTTCGAGAAGTCCAAGGCCAGGAAGATCACCCTCACCGTGAAGAAGTAGCGACCGTCCCGGGGCCGTCCACGACGGACGGCCTCCGGACGGTCCCGAACGGCCGTGCGCGTGGGCGCCGGCATCGGTGAGGATGTGCCTGTGCTGGGCCTGGAGATCGTCGTCCTGCTCGGGGTCGCGCTGGTGGCCTGCGGAGCGGCGGCGCGGCGCTACCCGATCGCGCCGGCGATCCTGCTGGTGCTGGTCGGGGTGCTGGTGGGGTTCGTGCCCCGGCTGCAGGACGCCCAGCTGCCGCCCGAGGTGGTGCTGCTGCTGTTCCTGCCGGCGCTGCTGTACTGGGAGAGCCTGACCACCTCGCTGCGCGAGATCCGCAACAACCTGCGGGTGGTGGTGCTCAGCAGCACGGTGCTGGTCTTCGTCACGGCGGCGGCCGTGGCCGTGGTGGCGCACTGGGTCGGGCTGGGCTGGGGTCCGGCGTGGGTGATGGGCGCGGCGCTGGCGCCGACCGACGCCACCGCCGTGGGCGTGCTCGCGCGCGACCTGCCGCGGCGCACGGTGACGGTGCTGCGCGCCGAGAGCCTGGTCAACGACGGCACGGCGCTGGTGCTCTACGGCCTGGCCGTGGGCGTCACGGTGGGCGAGGAGCACCTCACCGGGCTGCACGTCAGCTGGCTGCTCGTGCTGTCGTACGGCGGGGGCGTGCTGGCCGGCGGCGTCATCGGCCTGGTCAGCTGGCAGCTGCGCAGCCGCATGGACGACCCGATGCTCGAGGGGATCGCCATGCTGGTGACGCCGTTCGCGGCGTTCCTGCTGGCCGACTCCATCGAGGCCTCCGGCGTGCTGGCCGTGGTCTCGTGCGGGCTGTTCATGAGCCAGGTGACGCCGCGCATCACCGCGGCCGCGACCCGGCAGCTGATCATGCCGTTCTGGGCGCTCTCGACGACGGTCCTGAGCAGCTCGCTGTTCGTGCTCGTCGGGCTGTCCGCGCAGGCCGCGTTCCGGGACCTGAGCAGCACCTCGATGCTCAAGGCGCTGGTCGACACGGTGATCGTGACCGCGGTGGTGATCGGCGTGCGCTGGGCGTGGCTCTACACCACGCCGTACCTCATCCGGATGGTCGACCGGCGCCCCCAGCAGCGCGAACGGCGGGTGGGCGCGCGCCAGCGGACGGTGAACGCCCTGGTCGGATTCCGCGGCGCGGTGTCGCTGGCCGCCGTGCTCGCGGTGCCCGAGACCCTGGACTCCGGCGCACCCTTCCCCGACCGCGACCTCATCGTGCTCATCACCTGCGGCGTGATCCTGCTGACCCTGCTGCAGGCGCTGTTCCTGCCGGCGGTGGTCCGGTTCGCGCGACTGCCCCCGGACACCTCGGTGGCCGAGGAGGAGCAGCTGGCCGAGTGCTACACGCTCGAGGCCGCCATCGGCGCACTCGACGAGACCGCGGCCGAGCTGGGCAGCGGGGAGCGGGTCGTCGAGCGGGTGCGCCACGAGCTGGAGAAGCAGCACGCCCTGCTGCGGGCCGGCGGCGACGACGGCGACCCGGTGGTCGTGCACGACGACCAGTACACGAGCCTCTCCCTCGCCCTCATCGCCCGCCGCCGCGAGGCGCTGCTCGAGCTGCGCGACGCCCAGCGCATCGACGACATCGTGCTGCGCCGCGTCGAGTCCCGCCTGGACATCGAGGAGGTCCGCTTCTCCCGCGGCAGCCCGACCGAGTGAGGGCTCAGGGGAGATCGAGGTCCGCTACGCCGAGCAGCCCGGCCGCCCGCTCGGCCGCCTCCGCCAGCGAGGCGCGCGGGACCGGCGCGGTGTCGTCGAGCCAGGTGACGGCGAGCGCGTGCTTCCGCGTCGTCCACGTGCCCCGCACGACGCCGCCGGCGACCACGAGGTGGGCCTTGCGGGTCACCGCCTCCCGCAGCCCGGGAGGCGTGACCGCGGTGTCCTTGGTGCCCGGCCCCATCACCCACGCGTCGTGGCCCGGCAGCAGCACGACCGCCTCCGACGGCTCGGCCCGGCGCAGGTCGTCGAGGTCGTCCGCCGCCACCAGGGCCTGCGTCCCGTCCACGTCCACGCGCGCCAGCGGCAGCGCGTCGAGCCAGCGGTCGAGCCGCCGCCGTCCCGCGCTGAGGCCGGCGCCGAGCCAGTACTGCACGTGCTCGCGCGTGGTCGGCCCGTAGGCGCGCACGTAGGCCAGGACCGCCCGCGGCCCCGCCTCCTCGAGGTCCGGCAGACCGGGCCAGTGCGGGTTGGCGTCGAGCCTGCGGAAACTCGCCCGCCCGTCGCGTGGCGGCCCGAACTCCACGTCGCCCTGCCAGGTCAGCGGCTTGACGAGCGTGCCGGCGCCGTCGGCGAAGACCGGCGCCAGGTGGCGGTACGCCGGCCGGGCGGTGATCGCCGCGCCCAGCTCGGCCAGGGTGAGCGGCCCGTCGTCGAGCGCCTCGCGCACCGCCGCCCGGAAGGCTGGCCAGTCCCGCGCCGACAGGCGGTAGTGCTCCACCCAGCTCGCCCGCTCCCACTGCCGGCCCGCGCACCGCAGGGCCAGCAGGTCCGCGCCGTCCACCGGCGACAGGTGGTGCACCGCGCCGCGGAACGCGAAGACCTCGATCACCTCACCCGCCGCGTGCGCGCGGGCCAGGTCGCCCGGCGTGGAGTCGCGCATCCGGGTCCGCACTGCCAGCTCGGCCGATGCCGCGTCCGTGGACAGCACCGCGCCGAGTCGCCGCACGACCTCGCCGATCCCCGCCCCGCCGACCGGGCTCAGCAGGTGGCGGTCCAGCCGCCAGGCCAGCGCCTGCGGCCAGCTCACCTCGGGTGCGCTCATGGCGGCAGCATCGCGCAGGTTCCGGACGAGCCGCGTCCGCTCAGGCGCGCGAGGAGTCCGAGCCGGTCTCGCCCAGCCGTTCAGCGATCGGCCCGAGGGCCTCCACCAGCTCGTCGAGCTCGGCGTCGCTCAGCGCGTCGTACGCCGCCTCGGCCAGCGCGTCGGTCAGGGCCTCGACCCGGTCCTTGGTCGCGCGACCCGCCTCGGTGAACCGGTCGTCGGTGTCGAGCAGACCGCGCTCGCGCAGTCCGGCCATCACGTCGGCGAGGTAGCCGGCCGGCAGGTGGTGGATGCGCCCGAACGACTCGGGCGGGTGGATGCCCATGTCGACGGCGCTGAGCACGTGGGCCTCGGTGCGGCCGACGCGCTCGGCGAGCAGGGCGGCGACGTGGCCGTCGCCGCGGTGCTCGCGCAGGGTGTCGGCGGCGAACCACAGGCGGGTGAGCGGATCTGAGGGCACCGGGAGCGCGCGCAGCCCGGCGTACACCGCGCGGCCCTCGGACGGTGCGGTGGTCGCGGCGCGGGCCAGGAGGTCCGCGGCGCGGGCCAGCTCCGGGCTGTCGGCCAGCGGGCCGAGGATGGTGCGCAGCGCGCGGACGCAGCCCCGCTCGCGGGCGGCCCGCGCCTCCTCTGGGGTCGTGGTCGCCCACACCTTCGGGATGTGCCGGGCCACCTCGCCGGGGCCGAAGCTGTAGAACGCGGCGTCGACGACCTCGGCGCCGGCGTGACCCATCGGCGCAGCGCGGCCGGCGAAGTAGCCGTCCCAGTAGCCGCGGAAGCCGAGGGCGGCCATCTCCTCGTTCGGCTCCTCGGAGAAGAAGGCGACCAGGCAGATCGGCTCGGTCAGCGCGAAGAGGCGGCGGGCGACAGGCGAGCGGTGCGGGCGGTGCGGCATGGCGGTTCTCCTCGTCCGGGGTCCCGGTGCGGGCACCCTCTCACCCCCGCCACGAACGCCCGGCCCGTCGCACGACACTTTCGTGACACGCTGATCCGGTGACCGAGCCGACCGCGCCGCCGCGACGGGGGCGGCCCGGGCACGACCGCGGGGCGGTGCTGGCCGCGGCGGTGGCGCTGTTCATCCGCAAGGGGTACGACGCCACGAGCATCGACGACATCGCGCGGTCGCTCGGGGTCACCAAGTCGGCGGTCTACCACCACGTCAGCAGCAAGGAGCAGCTGCTGGCCGACGCCCTGGACGAGGCGCTGGACGAGCTCGACGCGACGGTCGACGCGGCGACCGAGGCGGACGGACCGGCGGTCGAGCGGCTGCGCACGGCGGTCGAGCGCAGCGTCGAGGTGCTCGTCGCGCACCAGTCCGCGGTGACGCTGCTGCTGCGGGTGCACGGCAACAGCGACACGGAGGTCGCGGCCCTGCGGCGCCGCCGGCGCATCGACCGCGCGCTGGCCGGCCTGGTGCGCGAGGCGGTGGACGAGGGCGCGCTGCGGGCCGACCTCGACCCCGACGTGGTGAGCCGGCTGCTGTTCGGGATGGTGAACTCGCTGGTCGAGTGGTACCGCGCCGGCGGCCCGGTGACCAGCGAGGAGCTGGCCCGCTCGGTGGCGGGGCTGGCCTTCGACGGGCTCCGGGGCTAGCGGGCCAGCGTGCGGCTGCGGCCGCGGAACTCGGCCACGACCTCGCCACCCTCCCGGACGACTGTCACGTCGTAGATCCCGGAGCGCCCGCGCAGCGCCGTCTCGCGGGCGGTGGCCACGAGCCGGTCGCCGAGCCGGCCGGCCTCGAGGAAGCTGACGTCGAAGCCGGCGGCCACGGTCCGCGCGCCGCGGGAGTTGCAGGCCAGCGCGAAGGCGCTGTCGGCCAGCGTCGCGACGAGCCCGCCGTGCGCCATGCCGTAGCCGTTGACCATGTCCTCACGCACCGTCATGGCCACCACCGCCCCGCCGGGGGAGAGGTCGAGCAGCTCCATGCCCATCGCCCGGGAGGCGGGGTCGTCGGCCCACATCTGCCGGGCGGTGTCGAGGGGATCGCTGCTCGCCCCGCTCATGCGTCGAAGTCGACGGTGACGGCGTCGCCGAGCGGGTAGGACTGGCAGGTCAGCACGAAGCCGGCCTCGACCTCGGCCGGCTCGAGCGCGTAGTTGCGGCGCATGTCGACCTCGCCCGCGGTGACCCTGGCCCGGCAGGTGCCGCAGACGCCGCCCTTGCAGGCGAAGGGCAGGTCGGAGCGCACCGCGGCCGCGCCGTCCAGCACGCTCTGGTCGCGGGGCAGCGGCGCGGTGGTCTCGAGGCCGTCGAGCACCAGGGTGACCTGGGTGGTCTCGCCGGTGGCCTCGGCCTCGGTGCGGTGCAGCTCGGGCGGCGGCTCGTCGACGTAGAACAGCTCGAGGTGCACGCGCTCGCGCGGTGTGCCGAGCTCGGCCAGCACCTCCTGGGCGTCGAGCAGCATCGCGTGCGGCCCGCACAGCCACACGTGGTCGAAGCGGCTCGCGGGCGCCACCGTGGTGAGCAGGCGGCGCAGCCGCTCGGCGTCGAGGCGTCCGGAGAAGAGCTCGACGTCGCGGGGCTCGCGGGAGAGCACGTGGACGAGCTGGAGCTGGGCGCCGTGGACGTTCTTGAGGTCGGCGAGCTCCTCGGCGAACATCACCGAGCCCGAGGTGCGGTTGCCGTAGAGCAGCGCGACCTCGCCGCCACTCTCCAGGACGGTCCAGGCGACCGAGAGCATCGGGGTGATGCCGGAGCCGGCCGCGATGCACAGGTGCCGCCCGCCCTCGAGCATGGCCGGGTCGGGGCAGAACCGCCCGCTCGGCGCCAGCACCTCGACCTCGTCGCCGGGTCGCAGGTCGCGCACCAGCCACCGGGAGAACAGCCCGTCGGGGATCTCGCGGACGCCGACGCGCGGCCGGTCGCCGGCGGGGGCGGCGATGGAGTACTGCCGACGCTGCTCCACGCCGTCCACCACCCGGCGCAGGGTCAGCGACTGGCCGGGGACGAAGGCGAACTCCGCGCTCAGGTCGGCGGGCACGTCGAAGGTCACGGCCACCGCGTCGTCGGTGAGCTCCTCGACGTCGGCGACCCGCAGCGCGTGGAAGGCGGCGCTCGCCATCAGATCTCCTTCACGTGCTCGAACGGCTCGAGGCAGTCGGTGCAGCGGTAGAGCGCCTTGCACGCGGTCGCGCCGAACTCCGAGGTCAGCTCGGTGCGCGGCGACCCGCACTGCGGGCACGTCACCGCGCGGGCGGTGGGCAGCAGGGTGAGCGGGATCGGGCCGTCGTGGCTCGGCGCGGGGCCGGGCGCGGAGAGGCCGTGCTCGCGTAGGGCCTGGCGGCCGCGCTCACTGATCCAGTCGGTCGACCAGGCGGGCGTGAGCGAGACGCGCACGCGCGCGTCGTACCCCGCGTCGGCCAGCCGGTGCACCAGGTCGTCGCGCATGGTGGCCATGGCCGGGCAGCCGGAGTACGTCGGGGTGATGGTCACCGTGACCGTGCGGCCGTCCGCCTCCACCTCGCGCAGCACGCCGAGGTCCTCGAGGGTCAGCATCGGCATCTCGGGGTCGCGGACCTCGGCCGCGATCGAGCGCGCGCTCACCACTGGCCCCGGGGGTGGGCACGGGCGACGACCTGCATCTCGGCCAGCAGCCTCGACAGCGCCTCGGTGTGGCCGCGCGAGACCGAGCGGCCGGCGGTCGGCTCGTCGACCTCGGCCACGGTCAGCACCTGGGTGACGGCCGGCTCGACCGCCTCGCGGTAGGGCCACACCGCGGCCAGCCCGGCCTCGAGCCGGCGTCGGGACTCGGCGGTGCCCTGGGCCAGGGTGACGAACCACTGGGCGGCGAAGTCGCGGTGGTAGGTGAGCTCCTTGACGCCCTTCGCCGCGATGGCGACCAGGACCGGGTCGGCGTGCTCGCGCAGCCGCTCGAACTCCGCCAGCCGGGCGCTGGCCACGAGCAGCAGTCGCGCGGTGGTCTGGGCGAAGTCGCCGTTCTCCAGCTCGACCAGCCTGCTGCAGCGGAACGCCGCCGCCTCGCGGAAGTAGGCCAGCGCGTCCTCGGCCGGCACCGGGCTGCCCTCGGGCAGGACCGGCACGACGGACGGGTCGGCCGCGGCCGCGCGGGCCAGCAGCAGCCGGGCCTGACCGAGCAGGTCGAGCGCGATGTTGGCCAGCGCGATGTCGAGCTCGAGGTCGGGGGCGTGGCTGCACCACTGGCTCAGCCGGTGGCTCAGGACCAGCGCGTCGTCGCCGAGGCGCAGGCACTCCTGGGCCAGCTCGCCGGCGTCCAGACCCTCGGGCACGCTGGTGTCGACGCCGGCCAGCGGGTCCTCGAAGTCGTGGCCGAAGGCCCACTGGGAGTCGTCGCTGCCCAGCAGTTCGGCGTAGGAGTTGTCGTGGTCGATCGCGGGGTCGGTCATCACATGTGCGGGACGTCGTCGGGGATGGAGTAGAAGGTCGGGTGGCGGTAGACCTTGTCGCCCGCCGGCGCGAAGAGCGGGTCCTTCTCGTCCGGGCTCGACGCGGTGATGGCGGTGGCCTGGACGACCCAGATCGAGACGCCCTCGTTGCGCCGGGTGTAGACGTCGCGGGCATTGCGCAGCGCCATCGCGTCGTCGGCGGCGTGCAGGGAGCCGACGTGCACGTGGTTGAGCCCTCGCTTGCCGCGCACGAAGACCTCGTAGAGCGGCCACTCGCGCTCGGCCGGCACGTCGGCCGCGCCGGTGGGCACGCCCTGGAGGGGTACGGCGCCGTGGCCGCCCCCGGCTGTGAACTCGGTCATGACGTGGCCTCCCGCTTCGCGGCGTACGCCGTGGCGGCCTCGCGCACCCACGCGCCGTCCTCGTGGGCGCGGCGGCGGTGGGCCAGACGCTGGGCGTTGCACGGCCCGTTGCCCTTGATCACCTGCAGGAACTCGTCCCAGTCGGGCTCGGCGAAGTCGTAGTGGCCCCGCTCCTCGTTCCAGGCCAGCGTGGGGTCGGGCAGGGTCACGCCGAGCGCCTCGGCCTGCGGCACGGTCATGTCGACCATCCGCTGGCGCAGGTCGTCGTTGGTGTTGCGCTTGATGCCCCAGGCCATCGACTGCGCGGTGTTGGGCGACTCGTCGTCGGGCGGGCCGAACATCATCAGCGCCGGCCACCAGAACCGGTCCACCGACTCCTGCACCATCGCGCGCTGCTCGTCGGTGCCGCGCATCATGGTCATCAGCAGCTCGTAGCCCTGCCGCTGGTGGAAGGACTCCTCCTTGCAGATCCGGATCATCGCGCGGCCGTAGGGGCCGAACGACGTGCGGCACAGGGGCACCTGGTTGCAGATCGCGGCGCCGTCGACCAGCCAGCCGATGGTGCCCACGTCGGCGTACGACAGCGTGGGGTAGTTGAAGATCGAGGAGTACTTCTGCTTGCCCTCGATGAGCATCTCGGTCAGCTGCAGCCGCGAGACGCCGAGGGTCTCGGCCGCGGAGTAGAGGTAGAGCCCGTGGCCGGCCTCGTCCTGGACCTTGGCCAGCAGGATCGCCTTGCGCCGCAGCGACGGCGCGCGGGTGATCCAGTTGCCCTCGGGCTGCATGCCGATGATCTCGGAGTGCGCGTGCTGAGCGATCTGGCGGATCAGCGTCTTGCGGTAGCCCTCGGGCATCCAGTCGCGCGGCTCGATCCGGTCGTGGTGCTCGATCGTCCGCTCGAAGCCGGCCTCGAGCTCGGTGTCGTCCAGGGTCGCGGTCATCCGGGCCTCCCGATGCGCTTTACTGACCGATCGGTCTGGTATTAGTCTGCCACACATGGCTGACACGGCACCACTGCTGGAGAGCTACGCCGCCGGACGCTGGTTCCGGGCCGACGACGAGGGCCGCCCCGCCCTCGACGCGGTGACCGGCGAGGAGGTGGCCCGGATCAGCTCGACCGGCCTCGACCTCGGCGCGATGGTGGCGCACGCGCGCACGGTGGGCGGGCCGGCCCTGCGGGCGCTGACCTTCCACGAGCGCGCGGGGCTGCTCAAGGCGGTGGCCAAGGACCTGCTGGAGCACAAGGACGAGCTCTACGAGTTCTCGTTCCGCACCGGCGCCACCCGCCGCGACTCCGCGGTCGACATCGACGGCGGCATCGGCACCGTGTTCTCGATCGCCAGCAAGGGGACCCGCGAGCTGCCCAACGACACCGTCTTCCTCGACGGCGGGCTCGAGCAGCTGGGCAAGGGCGGCACCTTCGTCGGCCAGCACGTCTACACCTCCCGGCCCGGCGTCGCGGTGCAGATCAACGCCTTCAACTTCCCGGTCTGGGGGATGCTCGAGAAGCTGGCCCCCGCCTTCCTCGCCGGTGCGCCGAGCATCGTCAAGCCCGCCGCGCAGACGGCGTACCTCACCGAGGCGGTCGTCCGACGGATCATCGCCTCCGGCCTGCTGCCCGAAGGCACCCTCCAGCTGCTGTGCGGCAGCCCCGACGGGCTGCTCGACGAGCTCACCGTGCAGGACCAGGTCGGCTTCACCGGCTCGGCCCACACCGCCGGTCTGCTGCGCAACCACACCCAGGTCCTCCACGGCGGCGTCGAGCTCACCGTCGAGGCCGACTCGCTCAACTGCTCGGTGCTCGGCCCCGACGTCACCCCGGACGAGCCCGAGTTCGACCTGTTCGTCAAGGGCGTCGTCGCCGAGATGACGGTCAAGGCCGGCCAGAAGTGCACCGCCATCCGCCGCGTCCTCGTCCCGCGCGCCCAGCAGGACGCGGTCACCGAGGCCCTGGTCGCCCGGCTCGCGAAGATCACCGTGGGCAACCCCCGCTCCGAGGACGTCCGCATGGGCGCCCTGGTCTCCCTCGACCAGCGCGAGGAGGTCCGCAAGGCCATCCAGTCACTGCGCGCCTCCGCCGAGATCGTCTTCGGCGACCCCGACCACGTCGAGGTCGTCGACGCGGACGCCGAGCGCGGCGCGTTCCTCTCCCCGGTCCTGCTCCGGGCCGCCGACGGCGCCGTCGAGCCCCACGACGTGGAGCCCTTCGGCCCGGTCAGCACCGTCATCGGGTACGACGACCTCGACGACGCGGTCGCCCTCGCCGCCCGCGGCAAGGGCAGCCTCGTCGGCTCCGTGGTCACCCACGACCCGACCGTCGCCCGCGCGCTCGTGCTCGGCCTCGCGCCGTACCACGGTCGGCTGCTCGTCCTCGACCGCGACGACGCCGGCGAGAGCACCGGCCACGGCTCACCGCTCCCCGTCCTCGTGCACGGCGGACCCGGCCGCGCCGGCGGCGGCGAGGAGCTCGGCGGCATCCGCGGCGTGCTCCACCACATGCAGCGCACCGCCGTGCAGGCCTCGCCCGACCTGATGACCGCCATCACCGGCCGCTGGACCACCGGCTCGAAGCGTCACGACGACGGCGTGCACCCGTTCCGCAAGAGCCTGGCCGAGCTCCGCATCGGCGACACCATCACCTCCGCGCCGAGGAAGGTCAGCCGCGAGGACATCGACCACTTCGCGGAGTTCACCGGGGACACCTTCTACGCCCACACCGACCCCGAGGCGGCCGCCGCCAACCCGCTCTTCGGCGGCATCGTGGCCCACGGGTACCTCGTCGTCTCGCTGGCCGCGGGCCTGTTCGTGGACCCCGACCCCGGCCCGGTGCTGGCGAACTTCGGCGTGGACCACCTGCGGTTCCTCACGCCGGTCAAGGCCGACGACACCATCGCGGTGACGCTGACGGTCAAGGCCATCACCCCGCGGACCTCGGCGGACTACGGCGAGGTCCGGTGGGATGCGGTTGTCGTGAACGGGGCGGGGGAGGCGGTAGCCACGTACGACGTGCTGACGCTGGTCGCCAAGAGCTTGTAGGTCTTTGTCTGGGCGCTTCGTCTCGTGGTGCGGGCTCTTGGGTCCGGCCGCCTGTGGACTGGCCCGTCCCTGCCGGGCCGGGCCCACCGCCGAGGGACAACCGACGCCGTGTTGCACGCGGCTGCTTCCAGCGTGGTCGCGTCGCGTATGCGTGCACCACGCCGCGGGTCTAGCCCTCGGCGGCGGGCCCGGCCCGGCAGGACCGGGCCAGCCCACAGGCGGCCTGGTTCGGCGGCGGCAACGTCTCGTCTCCGCCTTCACGTGGGTGGGGGTGTGGTGCGGGTTGCCGCGGCCGGCGCCGCCGAGAACTTGTAACGCGCAGTTATCGGATCTTCCGACCCGTTGCAACGGGTCGACAGTTCCCGTAACTGAGCGTTACAAGTGCGTGGAGGCGGACCTCAGCGTGGTCGCCGAAGGCGGCCGCGCTTTCGTGGGGCGGGGCGCAGCCTCGCCCTCAGCGCGCCCCTACCAGCCAGACCGGGTCCCGCTGTCAAGGACGGACCACTCGCCGAAGGCCGCCGTCCGCCACGAAGTGGCGCGTAGCGTCCTTGACAGCGGGAGTCGGGCTGGTGAGCGCGCGGCCGCTACGCAATTGATCACCCGAACAGCGACAACCGGGTGTGGGCAGGTCGACCTAGGCTCGAGCGCGTGAGCGACATGGCAGGCAAGACCGTCCTGGTCACCGGCGCCAGCGACGGCATCGGCGCGGAAGCAGCGCGCGTGCTGGCGAAGGACGGAGCGACGGTCCTGGTCACCGGACGGTCGGCAGACAAGCTCGAGCCGGTGGCGGAGGCCGTCGGCACCGAGCCGCTCATCGCTGACTTCGCCCGGCTCGACGACGTGCGTCGGCTGGCCGAGGAGGTGAGCGAGCGCACGGACACCCTCGACGTGCTGCTCAACAACGCCGGCGGCACGTTCGCGCCTAGCCGGACGACCGCGGACGGGCACGAGCCGAACTTCCAGATCAACCACCTGGCGCCGTACCTGCTCACGCACCTGCTCAGGCCGCGGCTGGTCGCGGCCGGGCGGTCGCTGGTGGTCAACACCTCGAGCATCGGCAACCTCGCCGGCAAGGTCGACCTCGACGACCTGGACCACGAGCGGGGCCGGACGATCGAGCTCCGGGCCTACGGGACCGGGAAGCTGATGAACATCTTGTTCACGCGCGGGATCGCGCAGCGGTGGGCCGGCGACGGGATCGCGTCGGTGGCGGTGCACCCGGGGCCGGTGGGGAGCTCGTTCGGACGGGACTCGTGGTTCGTGGGGCTGGTCTACCGCAGCCCGCTCAAGCGGTTCGCGACCATCAGCGTGGCCGACGGGGCGGCGCCGCTGGTCGCGCTGGCCGAGCGCGGGCCGGACCCCGAGGTCAACGGGAGGTACTTCAGCCGGTTCACGCCCGACGGCCGCGAGAACAAGCAGGCCCACGACCAGCGGATCATCGACGGGCTGTGGGTGCGCTCGGCCGAGCTGGTGGGTGTCGCGCCCTAGGTGTGGTCGCGCGGGATGCGGTGGACCAGGTCCTCGACGTACACCTCGACGCCGTCGTGCGTGGCGGTGAGCTGCAGCCGGAAGGTGAAGCTGTCGGCGTCGCAGGTCATCTGCGTGTGCTGGACGGTCTGCACGTGCCAGCCCTCGCGGGCGAACGACGCGCGGCGGTCGGTCTCGACGGCAGCGGAGAGCGGGTCGTCGGGGTCGAGTAGGTAGCGGATCTCGTGCTCCGCCTCAGTGGTCAGCCCGCCCGGGTAGTGCTTGGTCGTCGGCGCGGTGGCGATCCGGCGCACGACGGTCGGGCGGGTGTCCTCCTCCCACGTCCACGACGGCACGCCGGCCTCGACGCGCACGGCCGGGGGAGCGGCGATGAGGGGTCGCTCCCACGGCCGCTCGAGCGGTACGCCGACCGCGGGGTCGAGGCGCGGGAGCACCAGCTCGCAGTGCGCGAGGTCGAGGGTGACGGTCGCGCGTTCGGGTGAGGGCCAGAGCCAGGGCCAGTAGCTCGTGGACAGGCTGAGCCGCAGCCGACGCCCGGCCGGGAACCGCTGGGCGATGTGCTTGAGCGGGATCTCGAGGTCGAGCAGCTCGCCCACCGGGACCGGGGCCACCTCGCGGTCGTGGCCGAGCCGGTGGGTGAGGTTGAGGTTGCCGCGGGTGACCAGGAACGACTCGCCGCCGTCGTCGACGTCGGTGAGGCGGGCGAAGACGAGGGCCTGGGGTCGGTCGCTGGCCAGCCGTAGCCGCACCACGGGCTGGCCGTAGACGACCAGCTCCTCGTCCAGCGGTGGCGTGGTGAAGCTGAGCGCGTCGGCGTCGTCGCGGGTCTGGGTGTCGGGCAGGTCGCCGAGGCCGCCCATCGGCTCGTAGTGCCGCGAGCCGCGGCCGAGCAGCAGCGGGCTCGAGTGGGTCACCGTCCCCGCGGCGGGCCGGAGGCCCAGCGCGAGGTCCGGTGAGGGGTGCAGGACCAGGGCGCCGTCGACGCCGGGCGTCGACGGCGCGGCGTACCACCGGCCCGCGCGCTCGCGGGTGAACGCGTCGGTGGGCACCGAGTCCTGCACGAAGAAGCGGATCCGCGGGTCGTCGTCCACGCCGTTCGACTCGTTCTTGAGCCAGCGGTCCAGCCACCGCACGCACTCCTGGAGGTAGCCGATGGCCGGGCCCGGGACCGGTCGCTCCGGCCAGGTGTGCGCCCACGGACCGACCAGCGCCCTCGACCCCGGGCCGAGCGCCTCGACCAGGCGGAAGACCGCGTCGGTGTAGGGGTCCTGCCAGCCGCCGACGAGCAGGACCGGCACGTCGATGGCCGAGGGGTCCTCGCCCACCGACCCGTGCCGCCAGTAGTCGTCGCGGCGCTGGTGCTGGGTCCACAGCGCGCCGTGGTGGGCGTTGTGGTGCAGCCGCTCGAGCCACATCGCGCGCCAGGCGTCGCCGACGAGCGCCGGGTCGGGCGGCTGGCTGTTGTTGAGGTGCACGTTGCTGGCCCACACGTCCTGGTAGACCGCGAGCAGCGAGCCGCCCAGGTAGTGCACGTCGTTGTCGTAGCGGTCGTCGGTCGAGCAGACCGTGATGACCGTCCGCAGCGCCGGCGGGTGCAGGGCGGCGACCTGGAGGCTGTTGAAGCCGCTCCACGAGATCCCGGTCATCGCCACGGCGCCGGTGCACCACGGCTGCCGGCTGATCCAGTCGAGGACCTCGTAGACGTCGCGGTGCTCCTGGGCGGAGTACTCGTCGGCGAGCACGCCGCTCGACGTGCCGCTGCCGCGCAGGTCCATCCGCACGCCGACGTACCCGTGGCCGGCGAGGTAGCCGTAGCGCGACTCGTCGTCGACCAGGGAGTTGTCGTCCTTGCGGTAGGGGATGGCCTCCAGGACCGCCGGGAACCGCTCGCCGGGGGCGCCCTGGGGCAGC
Organism: Nocardioides anomalus; assembly: GCF_011046535.1. Classification (NCBI taxonomy): domain Bacteria; kingdom Bacillati; phylum Actinomycetota; class Actinomycetes; order Propionibacteriales; family Nocardioidaceae; genus Nocardioides; species Nocardioides anomalus. The sequence goes on from NZ_CP049257.1 coordinate 544,901, forward strand.
CAGAGCTTGACCGAGATCCGGCAGCCGTCGGCCAGCGTGACGGGAACGTGTGGCTCCACCGCGACGTCGTAGGGGAGGCGCGGGGCCACCTCGGTGGTGGCCGAGTCCTCGTCGTTGTTCACCGGAGCGAACAGTAGGGCCCCGACCTGGGAGGATGCGGTGGTGCGTCGCGCGGCCGCTCCTCTCTTCGCGGTCACCGTGGCCCTCGTCCTGGCCGACTCGGCGGTCGTCACGCTGGCGCTGCCGGACATCCTGCGGCACCTGCACACCACGGTCGGGCAGGTCGCGTGGGTGCTCATCGCGTTCAACCTGGTCCTCGGCGTGGTGGCCGTGCCGACCGCGGTCGTCGCCGGTCGCGCCCAGCCGCGGATCGTCTCGGCCATCGGCATCGCGGTCTTCGCCGGCGCCTCCGCGTGGTGCGCGGCGGCCGGCTCCATCGACGTGCTCATCGCCGCGCGGTGCGTCCAGGCCCTGGGCGGTGCGCTCGCGCTGGTGGGGTGCCTGGAGCTGCTGGTGGGGGAGTACGGCGAGCGCCGGGGCGTGGCGGTGTGGGTGGCCGCCGGCGTGGTCGGTACGGCGGCCGGCCCGGTCGCGGGCGGGCTGCTCACCGAGGCGTTCTCGTGGCAGGCGATCTTCGTGGTGCAGGTGCCCTTCGCCGCGCTGGCCGTGCCCGCCGCGCTGCTGGCGCCACGGGTCGTCGTACCGCCCGAGGACCGGCACCGCCCGGCCATCCGCGCCAACCTGACCCTCGCGCTGCTCTCGGCCGCCCTGACCGCCGCGCTGTTCCTGCTCGTGCTGCTGCTGGTCGAGGGCTGGCGCCGCTCCCCGGCCACCGCCGCGGTGACGGTCTCGGTGGTGCCTCTGGCCGCCGTGCTGGCGCGCCCGCTCGGCCGCCTGCTCCGGCCGCCGCCCGCGGTCGAGGTCGGTGCGGGCTGCTTCCTCATCGCCGGCGGCCTGGCCGCTCTGGGGCTGCTGCCCTCGGCCTCGTTGGGGTGGACCGTCGCTCCGCAGGCCCTGGTCGGGCTGGGGCTGGGCCTCACCGTGGACCGGCTCACCGCCCAGGCCATGGAGCTGCGGCTGCCGCGCGTCCGGCACGCGGCCTGGACCATCGGCGCCCGCCACGTCGGTGTCGTGGTCGGGCTGGCCCTGCTCACGCCGGTCTTCACCGCCGACCTGCAGGACGCACAGGTCCCGGCCCAGGAGGCCATCACCGCGCTCGTCCTCGACGCCCCGCTCACGCCCGAGGACAAGATCGCCGTGGCGCAGGCGCTCGGGCGCGAGCTGCAGGGTCAGGAGGGTCGGGTGCCCGACCTGCACCACGCCTTCACCACGCTCGACGTCGACGCCTCCGAGCGGCCCGCCCTCGCCGACCTCGAGCGCGCCCTCGACGCCCAGCTCGAGCGCGCCGCCACCCGCGCCTTCCGCGACTCCTTCCTCATCGGCGCCGGCCTCGCGCTCGCCGCGCTCGTCACGCTCCTGGTCCCGCGGCGCCGGAGGGTCGGGTGAGCCCCGCGCGGCTGGTCGGCCTGCCCGCCCTCGCCGTGGTGCTGGTCGCCGGCGTCATCGGTGTCCAGGTCGCGCAGGGCGGCGGCGAGTTCGAGCCGTTGCACCCCGCCGACCCCTGTGTCGCCCGCGACGTGACCTCGCAGGCGGACGGGATCGACAACCTCACCGAGCGCCTCGTCCTGCTCGGTCTGGACGCCGCCGGGTGCCGGCTCGGGGTGAGCCGCGAGGAGCTGACCCTGCGCCTGGCCCAGGGCGCCGACCCCACCGACGCCGAGGTGGAGGCCCTGCACGACGGCCTGCTGGACGCCGTGCAGCGCATGGACGACGACGGCACCCTGCCGCCCCTCTCCGACTTCGTCGACGAGGCCCTCGACAACGCCGACCTCAACGGCTTCCTGGAGTACGCCATCCGGCACCTGCCCGACTCGGTCATCGACGCGGCGCTGAAGACCGACGACGTGCTGACCCGCGCCATCGACGACCTCGACCTGCGCCAGGTCCTCGCGGACGTCGACGACCAGCGCGAGCTCAACCGTCAGGTGAGCGCCGCGGTCGAGCAGGCCGTCAAGGACGCGCTGGTGGACCGGCTCAAGGGCCTGGTGTGACCGGGCGGGTGACCACCCAGCGGTGCGGCGAGATCGCGCGGGTGCGGGTGAAGCCGTGGCGCTCGAACGCCGCCATCGGGCCGGTGTGCAGGAACGACCCGGACACCGCGCGGTCGTCGGTCTCCTCCGGGTAGCCCTCGACCACACCGCCACCCAGCGCGGCGATCTGCTCGAGCGCCCCGCCCAGCGCCGCGTCGGCGACCCCGCGCTTGCGGTGGCCCTTGCCGGTGAAGAAGCAGGTGACGCGCCAGTCCGGCAGCGCGGTCAGCTCCTTCTCGTAGCGGCGTCTGCTCTTGACCTCGGGCAGCTCCTCCGGCGAGCCGAACTGGCACCAGCCCAGGCACCCGTCGCCGTCGAGGACCAGGGCGTGGTGCGTGCGACCCTCGCGGACCAGCCGCTCCTTGTCGGCGCGGTTCTGCTCGGGCGTCCGGTCGCCGAGCCTGACGTGGAAGCCCATGCACCAGCAGCCGCCCCACACGCCCCGGTTGGCCTCGACGAGCGCGGCGAACGCCGGCCAGGTCGCCTCGGTGAGCGGGCGCACGGCGTACCCCTCGGAGCCCATGCCCGGACGCTAGCGGCGACCGGGGACAGCCCACCACTAGGCTCGGTCCATGACGGCTGAGGGTCCCCACGCCGACCACGACCTGGTGCTCGTCGTCGACTTCGGAGCGCAGTACGCCCAGCTGATCGCGCGCCGGGTCCGCGAGGCGCGGGTCTACTCCGAGATCGTGCCGCACACGATGCCGGTCGAGGAGATGCTGGCGCGCAACCCGAAGGCGATCGTGCTGTCGGGCGGGCCGTCGTCGGTCTACGAGGAGGGCGCGCCGAGCATCGACACCGGCCTGTTCACGGCCGGGACGCCGGTGTTCGGGATGTGCTACGGCTTCCAGCTGATGGCCCAGGGGCTCGGCGGCGAGGTCGCGCACTCGGGCGTGCGCGAGTACGGCCGCACGCCGGTCAGCGTGACCGCGCCCGGGACCCTGCTGGCCGACATCCCCGAGACCCACAACGTGTGGATGTCGCACGGCGACTCGGTGGCGCGCGCGCCCGAGGGCTTCGACGTGCTGGCCTCGACGAGCGGTACGCCGGTCGCGGCGTTCGAGGACGTCGGGCGCGGTCTCGCAGGGGTGCAGTGGCACCCCGAGGTGCTGCACACCGAGCACGGCCAGGAGGTGCTCGAGCACTTCCTGCACGACATCGCCGGCTGCCGGCAGACGTGGACGATGCTCAACATCGTCGAGGAGCAGGTCGAGGCGATCCGCGAGCAGATCGGCGACGGCCGCGCGATCTGCGCGCTGTCCGGCGGCGTGGACTCCGCGGTGGCCGCCGCCATCGTGCAGCGTGCCATCGGCGACCGCCTCACGTGCGTGTACGTCGACCACGGGATGATGCGCCTGGGCGAGACCGAGCAGGTCCGGTCCGACTTCGAGGCGGTCTTCGACACCCTCGACGTGGTCGACGCCGCCGACCAGTTCCTGGGTGCGCTGGAGGGGGTCCACGACCCCGAGGAGAAGCGCAAGATCATCGGCCGCGAGTTCATCCGCACCTTCGAGGCCGCCGAGGCCCGCGTCTTCGGCGACGTCGAGGGCGGCGCCACGGCGTACCTCGTCCAAGGCACGCTCTACCCCGACGTGGTGGAGTCCGGCGGCGGCGCCGGCACCTCCAACATCAAGTCCCACCACAACGTCGGGGGGCTGCCCGACGACCTGCAGTTCGAGCTGGTGGAGCCGCTGCGCACCCTGTTCAAGGACGAGGTCCGCCTGGTCGGCGAGCAGCTCGGCCTGCCCAGCACCATGGTCTGGCGCCAGCCCTTCCCCGGCCCCGGTCTCGGCATCCGCATCATCGGCGAGGTCACCCGCGAGCGCCTCGACGTGCTCCGCCAGGCCGACGCCATCGCCCGCGAGGAGCTCACCCGCGCCGGCCTGGACCGCGACATCTGGCAGATGCCCGTCGTCCTGCTCGCCGACGTCCGCTCGGTCGGCGTCCAGGGCGACGGCCGCACCTACGGCCACCCCGTCGTCATCCGCCCGGTCACCTCCGAGGACGCGATGACCGCCGACTGGGCCCGGCTGCCCTACGACGTGCTCGAGCGGATCTCCACCCGCATCACCAACGAGGTGGCCGAGGTCAACCGGGTCACCCTCGACGTGACCAGCAAGCCGCCGGGCACGATCGAGTGGGAGTGAGCCTCACCCCTTGATGATCCGCTGCAGCCGGTAGGTCAGCGTGCCGTCGAGGGTGTAGGTGCAGTAGTCGGTGTAGCCGACCAGCTCGTCCGGGCACTCGGTGTCGGAGGACTCGGGGGTGTAGGTGACCTTGCGGTGGAAGTCCTGCCGCAGCACGCCCGGACGGACCTGCTCGACCGCGTCGGGGTACATCGGGATGCCGGGCAGGGAGTAGACGCCGGCGGAGGTCCCGTCGGGCCCGCCGGTGCAGGTGGTGAGCAGGGTGAGGTGCTGGAACGGCGTGAAGGTCGGCGTGGGCAGCCCGTTGCGGCGGATCAGCGACAGAGCGGGGTGCTCGAAGTCACCGCGCTCGATCGTGTTGCCCTTGCAGAGCACCTCGGTGCCGTCCGGGTCGTACTTCGCCGTCTCGACCACGCCCGAGACGGTCTTGAGCTTCGCCTTCTGCGGGCTGAGGCTGTAGATGGCCTGCCGGGTGACGTGCACGTCGGGGATGCGGCCCTTGACCGTCGCCACGGCGGAGCCGTACCGACTGCTGCCCGGCCCGAAGATGAGGCCGACCTCGTGGTCGACCTCGGCCTTGAAGGTCACCGTGTAGACGAACGTCTGGCTCTGTGGGGGTCGAGGCAGCTTCCTCGCGTGGTCGGCGGCGTGCGCGTGAGCCGCGGGGGCGGGGACGACCGTCAGCAGTGCGAGGACGGTGAGCAGGGCGCGGCGCGTCCTCATCGGTGGTGCCTTCGCGCGACCTTGACGGGCTGGGAGTCGACCGTCGCGGCGGCGTACCCGGGGCGGGTGGCGGTGACCCGGACCGCGAGCCGGCGTCCGGCGTCCTTGCGGGTCACGCGGTAGACCGGCCCGGTCGCCTTCTTGATGGGCTTGCCGTTGCGCAGCCACTGGTAGGTCACCGCGGCGGGGGTCTCGCTCCAGGCGCCCGCGGTCGCCTTGAGCCGGACGCCGGGTCGCGCCTTGCCCTTGATGGCGGGCCGGTGCGTGGACGCGAGCACGGCGGCGGGCGTGACGCTGCCCGGGCGGTAGGGCGCGGCCGACCAGTAGGGGTCTGCGGCGTCGGCGATGAGCAGGGTCTCGGTGGACTGCTCGCACACCGCGGCCGGGGCGCTGTTCACCCAGATCCCGCCGGGCTGCTCCCAGGCCAGCCGGCTGCCGTCGGGCGAGAACGTCGGGCTCGCGACGCCGGCGGTCAGTGCGGTGTGGCACCCCTTCGCCGGCAGGCCGGGGCGTGCGGCGGAGCGGGGGTCGTCGGTGAGGCGGTACCAGTCGACGGTGGTCGCGGTGCCCTCGCCGCGGACGGCGGCGAACTGGGTGCCGTCGCGCGACACGACGGGCTCGTTGAGGGAGTGCCAGTCGCTGTAGTGGTCGGCGTCGTCGAACCAGTGGACGGTGTCGTCCCAGGCGCCGCCGAGGTCGTAGAGCTGGACCATCTCGCGGTAGCCGCCGTCGAGGACCAGTCGGCGGCTGGTGACCCAGGAGGCGTGGTCGAACGGCACGCTGAACTGCATCGGTGGGGTGAGGTGGTCGGCCGCGGTCACGTCGGTGCGCGCCCGGTAGCAGCTCCCGCCGTCGCAGGGCGTGATCTCGGAGTAGCCGTAGGCGATGCGCTGGCCGTCGGGGGAGACCTCGACGTTGGTGAGCACCGGGCCGAGCGGGTACGACGTCCCACCGAGGTCGGGCGGGTCCATGGTGTTCAGGACCCGGCCCTGGTCGTCCATCCGGACGATGAGGGTGCCGCGGGCGGCCACGATGGTGCCGTCGTCGGCCTGGCTCGGCACCGTGTAGCCGCCGCCGGTCGTCACCCGGCGCTGGCCGCCGCCCGCACCGTCGGCGACCCAGACGTCGCCGCCGCGGATGAAGACGAGGGAGCCGGGCGGGGTGGCCGCGGCGGCCGCCGGCGCCGGGGCGGACGCGGCGTCGGCGCCGGCGTCGGCGAAGCCGAGGCCGAGGCCGAGGGCCGCTCCGGCCAGCACGCAGCCAGCCAGGTAGAGCGCCGGGCGCTTCTGGGATCGGGGCATGGTCGTTCCTCTCGTGGTGCGGAGCGGCCAGCGTCGGCACCCGCGCTGGGAGGGCACTGGGGTCCGACTGGGACCGGGGGTCGGGTGACCTCAGCGTCAGCGCAGTGAGGGCGCAGTGCTCCCGTGGACGCTGCGGCCATGGACACGACTCGACCTCGACCCGCACCACGGACCGCAGCGGCCGTGGTGCTGGCCCTGACCGCGCTGCTGACCGGGCTGCTGGCCCTCGCCGTGCCCGCCGCCCACGCGGCCGTCATCCGCGTGACCGCCAAGGTCCTCGAGGTGCCGCGCTACGGCGACGCCACGATGAGGATCTCGGTGGCCAGCAGCGGCTCCGACCCCTACGCGCGGGTGCGCATCGGCAGCGCCGTCGTCGTGGAGGGTGCGGTGTCGGCCGAGCCGACCGAGCTGGTCGTGCCGCTGCCCGGCGACGGCAAGGACGTCGGCACGACGTACAAGCTGGACGTCGCCGTCGACGCCGACGGCGGCTACAGCGCCTCGACCTCGGTGAGCACGACCCGCACGACGATCCCGTACACGATCGACCCGATCGTCCCGAGCACGGTCTACGGGGGCAAGGTCGCGATCAGGCTCGTGCCGGACCGACCGACCTCCGTGGCTCCCGAGGGCCGCTTCACGCTGCTCGAGAACGGCGCCTTCGTGAGCAGTGGTGCGGTGGCGCCGGCTCCCGACGGCCGCGGTTACGTCGCCTACGCGCCGGTCCTGCTCGCGCCCCGGGACCGGCCCTGGTCGGTGCGTGGGGTCTACGACGGTGGCGGCGGGTACGAGTACGAGCCCGCGGGGTCGACGGACCTCATGGTCTACCAGGTGCCGTCACAGACGACGGCGAAGCTGAGCGCCGCGCGCGTGGCGACCGGCTCGCCCGTGAAGCTGCACGTGGCGGTCACCGCGCCCACGTCCGAGCTGCCCCAGGACCAGCTGGGCAGCAGCTGGGTCCTCGTCGAGGCCTTCCCCGAGCGGGGCGCGTCCTTCCCGGCGGGGAGGGCGCAGGTCCCCGTGGGTGCCACCGGGGTGGACGTGGACCTCACGGAGGTCGCCCGGTCGCACGAAGGGGTGCTCACCCTCCGCACGTCGTCGGGCGGCGGCTACGTCACGCCGTCGTTCGCCGCCGAGACCACGCTCACCGTCGACCCGGTGCCGGCCGGCACGACGACGGCCCTGTCGCTCGACCCCCGACCGTCTTCGTCGGCCAGTCGCCCGCGCAGGCCACCGTCGTCGTCGACGTCGCCGGTGGCGGCGTCGACGGGCTCATCGAGCTGAGCACCGCCGACCAGGGCCGGCTGCTGCAGGTCCGCGCGACGGGGCACTCCACCACGGTCGCGCTGCCCCAGCTGGCCGAAGGGACCTACCAGGTTGCGGCGCGCTACCTCGGCGGCACCCGCCAGGACAGCTCCTCCAGCACCGCGCTGACGTACGTCGTCGCTCGGGACCGGGCCGCCGTGACCGACGACCTGCCCGAGGACGGCACCGTCGCGAGCGGCGCCACCCTGCACCTGACCTTCGCGCCGACCGCGACGCAGCGCACCCCCGACGGGATGCTCGACGTCGACGCGGACGGGTGGGGCGGCGTGACCACCGGGCTGGTGGACGGGGTCGCGACCGTGCCGCTGGCCGGGCTGGCGCCGGGTGCGCACGAGCTGCGCTTCTCCTACGGCGGCGGCAGCTGGTTCCAGGCCCTGACGCTCACCCGGTCGGTCACGGTCCGCGGCACAGAGCCCCCGCCGCCCGCCACGATCGCCACCTCGACGGCCCTGTCGCTGGGTCGCACGACGGTCGCCGCCGGCAGCGCGGCCACGGCCAGCCTCCGGGTGGCCACGTCCGACGGCTCGAGCCCCGTCGGGCAGGTCGAGGTGCGTGTCGACGGCGCCGTGGTGGCCACGCGGCTGATCGGCAGCGCGCCGTTCGAGGTCGCGCTCCCCACGGGTGCCGTCGGCGCCCACACGGTCACCGCACGCTTCGTCGGCTCCGCGCCGTACGGCGACTCGTCGGCGACCGCGGCCACGCTGACCGTCACGCGTGCCGCGGCGACGATCGCGGCCAAGGCCAAGCGCCGAGGGGACGGACGGGCGCAGGTGCGGGTCTCGGTGACCGCGCCGGTCCCCGCCACCGGGACGGTCCAGCTGCTCTGTGCGCTGAAGGGAGCCGAGCCCAAGGTCGTCGCGACGACGACCCTGACGGGCGACGGCCGCGCGGTGCTGCGCAGCAAGCGGCCGTTGCCGCGGCGCGCGGTGCTGCTCGTGCGGTACGCCGGGTCGAGCGCCGTGGCGCCCGTCGAACAGCGGCTGCGGCTGCGCTGACGACCGCAGGCGGGCGGGAGCCCCGGTCGTGGACCCTCGGGTGTTCACGGCCGGGGCCGCTGCGTGCCCGCCCCGGCCTAGGCTGGAGCGCGTGAGCGGGCAGGCTGGCGGGGATCCCGGCGACCGACCGGCGCCGCCCGCGCTCGAGCCGTTCCGGCTCTTCCTCAACACCGACGACCGCTACCACGGCGTGGACCACCTCGGGTCCGAGCAGCTGTTCCGCCGGTTCGCCGAGCCCTGCCTGCCGGGCTGGCCGCGGTCCCTGACCCGCGAGGACCTGGCCCGGGCCCGCGGGCTGCGCGACGGGCTGCGACCCGTCGTGCTCCTCGAGCCGACGGCCGCGGTGGGGGTGCTGAACGCCGTGGCGGCGGACCACCCGGTCGTGGTCGAGCTCGCGCTGGAGGACGGCGAGGTGCGCAGCCGCCTGCGGCCGGCCGGCCGGGGGTCCTTCGCCCGGCTCGTCGCGCTGGCGCTGGGCGCTGCGCACACGGCCGCCGCCGACGGCAGCCTGGCGCTGCTGCGGGCCTGCGAGCGGTCGGACTGCCAGTGGGTCTACTGGAGCGGTGCGGCGCCCGGGTCCAGCCGCTGGTGCAGCCACACGTGCAGCAGCGTCATGAAGATGCGCGCCTACCGCGAGCGGCGCCGCGAGGCCGGTTGACCGGCTGCGTCAGAGCTCGGAGAGCAGCTCGGCCAGCACGGTCCGGGCCGCCTGCAGGCGGACCGCGAGCGTGGCCACGGCGTCCTCGTCGTGCGCGTGCTCGAGCCGGTCGAGCAGGGATCGGCAGGAGGCCACGATGGCCAGGGCGTGCGCGAGTGCGGTGGCCGGACCGGGGTCGGGGAGCACGGCGCACAGCCGGTCCCAGCGCACCCCGAGCGCGACCCACGCGGCCCGGTCGGCCAGCTGGGCCACCGCGGCGGCGGTCTCGAAGGAGACGAGCTCGTCGGTCAGGGAGCGCAGCCCGTCCACGGAGTCCACGTGCTGAGGGTGCTCCCGTCCGCTGCGCCCGCGCTGGGCCGCGACTGCGGTCGGTGGCTCAGAAGACGTGCTGCTCCCTGAGCCCGAGCAGCCACCGCGCCGGCCGGGGCAGTCCCCACTGGGCGCACAGCGCCAGCGCGGCCTCGGCGTGCGCGGCGGCCTCCGGCGTCCGTCCCGAGGCCGCGGCGGCCAGGGCGAGGAAGGCGTCCACCGGCCCCAGCGCAGCGGTCGACCCGGCGGCGGCCATCTGCCCGGCGTACGGCGCGAGCCAGCGGTAGGCCCGCGCCGCCAGGTCCGCGTCCCCTCGGCGCAGGGCCAGCTCGGCGCTCATCGCGGCCACGACCATGCCCATGTAGGTCTCGTCCGGGTCGGGGACCGGGAAGCTGCTCAGCAGCGCCTCGGCCGCGTCGTCCAGCCCGAGCCGCAGCATGGCCACGGCGACCAGCATCTCCAGCGGCACCTCGGGGTGTCCCTCGAGGTGGCCGAGGGCCGCCGCGAAGGCCTCGGTCTCCCCGCGCCAGGTCATCCGCAACAGCTGCAGGCTGGCCGCGGCACTGGTGAGGTTGGACATGGTGAGCCGCTCGCGCAGCTCGTGCACCTGGGCCAGCGCCCGGTCGGCCTCCGCGTCGCGGCCGGCCATGAGCAGCAGCGGTGTGTGCAGGAGCAGCAGGGTCACCAGCGGCGTGACCTGCCCGTGCTGCTCGGCCAGGGCGAGGGTGCGCGGCAGCTCGGCGCGGGCACGCTCGACCTGACCGGTCTCGACCAGGCTGATCGCCCGGAACGTCGCGCAGGTGACCTCGTGGCGCACGTGGCCGCCGCTCCTCGCGAGGAGCAGCGCGCGTTCGGCCGCCTCGAGGCGCCAGGCCGCGGTGGCCGGGCGCCAGCACGCGGAGTAGGCCTGCTGGAGCGCGACGCAGGTCAGTGCGTCGTCGTCCAGCTGGTCGGCCAGCGCGAGGGCCGCGTCGGTGAGGGCCTCGAGCTCGTCGGGTGAGGCGATGTAGAAGCTCTGCACCGCGATGCTGAGCAGGATCCGGCAGCGCAGGGCCCGGTCGGCGGGGTCGACCAGCCCCAGCGAGCGGCGCAGCGCGTGGACCAGGTCCGCGGCGACCGTCCCGTAGCGCTGGACGTGCCAGATCGAGCCCTCCGGCAGGCTGGTCGCCGCCCGGGCCACCAGGTCCGGACGATCCATCCGCTCCGCGACGGCGATCGCCTCGGTCACGGCCAGCGCGGCGCCGTCCCAGTCGTCGGCGTGCCGACAGGCCGCGGCCAACCGCTCGAGCAGGTCGAAGCGCTGGTCGTCGTCGCCCTCGACGTCGAGCCGGTGAGCCGCCAGGGCGTCGCGCAGGAGGCGGGCCTCGTCGTCGTGGGCGAAGACCCGTCGGGCGCGCTCGGCGGTCGCGCTGGTCGAGCGCCAGGCCCGAGCGGCGTACGCCGTGCCGGCCGCGCGCCAGTGCGCCGCGGCCGCGGCCCGTCGGACCGGGTCGATCGTCGCCTCGAGCGCCTCGGCGACCGCGGCGTGCCGGCCGGAGAGGTCCGCCGGGCGCAGGTCGGCCAGCACCGCGTCGCGCACCAGCGCGTGGCTCCAGGACCACTCGCCGTCGTCGGTCCGCACCAGCACGCCGGCGGTGCCGGCCAGGGCGAGGGCGTCCGAGGTCTCGAGCACCGGGGTGCCCCAGGCCCGCGCGACGACCTCGGCGTCGAACCGGACCCCGGCCACGGCGGCGAAGCGCAGCGCCTCGGCCGTGTCCTGCGGCAGCGCGGCCAACCGGCGCCGGACGAGCCCGGCCAGCGACGGGGGCGGGTCGGCCGCGGCGGGGTCCCCCGCGCGCAGCAGCTCGACGACGTACAGCGGGTGGCCGCCCGCCCGCTCGTCGAGCCGGGCCAGGGCGACGGCGTCCAGCTCGTGTCCGGTGACGGCCCGGGCCAGGTCCGCCACCTCGCCCGGCGCGAGTCGCTCGAGGTGCAGCTCGGCGCCCCCGGACCGGGCCACGGCCCCGACGAGCCCGGAGACGGCCGCCGCCCCCTCGGGCCGGTGGGTCACCACCAGGGCGAGGGGCACGTCGGCGAGGTGGTCCACGAGGTGGGTCAGCACCCGGAGCGTGGCCGGGTCGCACCAGTGCGCGTCCTCGACGACCAGGAGCAGCGGGGTGTGGCGGACCAGCCCGCGGACCGCGTCGGCCAGACGCGCGGTCTGGGCGAACCGGGCCGCTCCGACCTCGTCCTCGTCGCCGTCGGGCGGCGCGGTCGCGGCGGGGCCGGGGTCGACCGGGCGCGTGACGTCCGCGGCGACGCACAGCTCGTCGACCACCCGGGTCAGGGCGTACAGGGGCGGTGCGTCGTCGCCGTCGACACCTCGCAGCGTGGCGACCGCCGGCGCGCCGGGACCGGCCGAGACCTGCTCGACGAGCTCGGCGACGAGCCGGGACTTGCCGATGCCGGCCTCTCCGGCGACCACGGCGTGGGCCGGGCGGCCCGCGAGCGCGGTCGCGAGGAGGGTGCGCAGCGTCGCCAGCTCGCGGCCGCGCCCGACCAGGCCGCCGGCCCGGACGGGAGCCGACGGGGCCGGAGGGCGGTCACCGGGACCGCCGCCGGTGCCGAGCAGAGCCGGGTCCTGGCGCAGGATGTCGGCCTGGAGCCGCTGCACCGAGGGGCTCGGGTCGATGCCGAGCTCCTCGCCGAGGGTCTCGCGCAGCCGGGCCAGCAGGGCGAGAGCGTCGGCCTGCCGGTCGGTGCGCACCAGCGCGACCGCCCACAGCGCCCAGAGCTGCTCGCGCAGCGGGTGGAGGGCGACGAGCTCCTCCAGGGCCCCCGCGGCCCGGCGCGCGCGGCCCAGGGCCAGGTCGGTGACGACGACCAGCGTGTCGGCGTCGGTGCGGAGCTCCTCGAGCCGGCGCCGCTCCCCGGCCGCAGCCGACTCCTCGTCGAGGTCGGCGTACGCCTCACCCCGCCACAGGGCGAGGGCGGTGAGCAGTTCCTGCTGGACCCGCTCCGCGGTCCCGTGGTCGGCGCCGACGCTGGGACGACCGAGGTCGCCGTGCGCGCGGAGCTCCTTCTCGGCCCGGGCCACGGTCGCGGCGAAGCGCTCGGCGTCGACCTGGTCGCGCGGGACGCTCAGCCGGTAGCCGCCCGCCTCGTGCACGAGCACCTCGGCGGGCGAGCGCGGTCGGCGGTGCGGCTCGAGCAGCCGGCGCAGCGACGCGACGTACCCCTGGAGGGTGTTGGCCGCGCCCGGCGACGGGGCGCCGCGCCACAGCTGGTCGATCAGCCGGTCGGCCGAGACCAGCTGACCGCGCGCCAGGGTCAGCAGCGCCAGCAGGCTGCGCTGACGCTGCGCACTCAGCTCGACCCGCGTCCCGTCGACGCGCAGCGATGTCGCGCCGAGGACATCGACCTCGACGTCGGTCGCCCCCATGGTGGCCCTGCCCTTCGTTACCTTTATGACCGCCATGAGGGTAACGGCGCCGACTGCAGCGCCGCCGCAGTGCGACTGCAGCGCGGGGCGGGAGGGTCGTCTCGACCCCCCGAGACAGGAGCAGACCGTGCCCCGACCACCCCTCTCCGCGACCGCGCCCGGAACCGGTGCCACCTCCTCCACCGCGGGCCCCGCACCGGACGGCGTCCCGCCGCTGGTGCGGACCGGGCGGGCCGGGGAGGAGCCCCGATGAGCGGCATCGACCTGACCACCATGCTGGCCATTCACCACGGCCTGCGCCGCGACCTGCGCCGCTTCGCCGCGGCGGCGGTGGCCACGCCGGTCGGCGACACCGGGGCGTGGTCGGCGCTGCTGAGGCGGTGGGACCTGTTCGCGGCGGTCCTGGAGGACCACCACCACAACGAGGACCTGGTCGTCTGGCCCCTGCTGCGCGAGCGTGCCGCGGAGGCCGGCGACAGCCACGCCCTGCGGGTCCTCGCCGAGGCCGAGGCCGAGCACGACGGCATCGACGCGCTGCTGCGCCCGGCCCGCGGCGCCCTCGCCGTGCGCCGCGACGCCACCGGCGCGGTGGAGCGCGCCCGGCGCGGGCTCGAGCGTCACCTGGACCACGAGGAGAGCGAGGCGCTCCCGCTGCTCGGGCAGTACGTCGGCGCCGCGGAGTGGGACGAAGTGCAGGCCAGCCTGCGCACCGGCCCGCCGGCCCGGCTGCTGCTATCGCTCCCGGCCTGGCTCCTGGACGAGCTGCCCGCCGAGCTGGCCCACCCGTTGGTCGCCGGGGCCGGCTGGCACCTCCGGCTGATCGCCCGGCTCGGAGCGCCGCGCCTGCGTCGGCTCGACCGGCGCGCGTTCCGGCACGTCTCCCAGTCAGATCCCAGCGCGGCCCCAGTGGCCGGGAGCAGCGTGCTCCCGTGAGCACTCTCGTCCTGAGCCGCGACGTCGACGTCGCGCTGCCCGCCCACCGGCTCGCCGCAGTGGTCCTCGACTGGCGCCGCGACCCCCTGTGGCGCGCGCAGGTCCGGTCCTTCGCCGCGAGCCCCGACAGCCGAGCCGTCACCGGCCAGCAGCTGGTCGAGGAGCTCGTGTTCGCGGGCCTGACCTTCCGCACGACCACCGTCGTCGACCGCGCCGAGCCCCTCGCCGCGTCGTACGCCGGGCAGAGCCGGTCGGTGCGGGTGCGCGGCCACCGCGTGGTCACGCCGGTCTCCTCGACGACCTCGCGGGTCCGGCTGCACACCGAGATCGAGCTGCTCGGCGCGCTCAGGCTGCTGCAGCCGCTGCTGGCGCCGTCGTACCGCCGGACCGACGCCGCCGACGCGGCCCACCTGGCCGAGATCGCGGTCGAGGCTGCGAACCGGGTCGGTGCGGCGTGACCTGGCTCCCGGAGGGCTGGCAGCACCCGAGCCGCGTCGAGCTGCCCACCGGGCACCACCTCCGGCCGATCCACCCCGACGACACCCCGCTCGACCTGCCCGCGGTCCGCGGCTCGCGGGAGCGGCTGTGGTCGATCTACGGGGCCGCGTGGGGCTGGCCGCCGGCCGACCTCACCGAGGAGCAGGACCGCGAGGACCTGCAGTACCACTGGGACGAGGCCCAGCGGCAGAGCTCGTTCAACTACGCGCTCCTCGACGCCGAGGAGACCGAGCTCGTCGGCTGCGTCTACGTCGACCCGCCCGAGCGCGTCGGCGCCGACGCCGAGATCTCATGGTGGGTGCGCGAGGAGCACGTGGGCGGCCCGGTCGAGGCTGCGCTCGACGCGTTCGTGCCGCAGTGGGTGGCCGAGGTGTGGCCGCTGCGCGCCCCGAGGTACGTCGGGCGCGACCTCTCGTGGCAGGAGTGGCTGGCCCTGCCGGAGATCGAGGCCTCCGAGACCCCCTGACCCCCCTGGCCGCGCCGCCGCTCCGGCCACCCCCAGGGCCGGGGCGGCGGCGCCACTCCCCACGAGGACACCCTGTGCCGACCACGCGCCGTACCGGCTCCCGCCGGGTCCGCCACCGCCTGCGCCAAGCACTGGCCCTGGTCGCGCTGGCCGCGCTGCTCACCACCAGCGCCTGCCTGGGACCGCTCTACCAGCGGGCCGCGGAGCAGGCCCTGGCCACCTCGGTGCTGACCCACGCCCCGCCGGCGGACCGTGCGCTGCGGCTCACCTCCAGCGAGCGCTCGGCCGCCGACCTGGAACGACTGCTGCCCGCGCGGACCGCGCGGTCCTTCGCGTCGCCGATCGTGGCCCGCGGCGTCCCGGTCGACGTCGACCTGCCGGGGAGCGACGACTCCGTCCTGACCCGGCTCTACGCCGTGGACGAGGCGTGCGCCCGCCTCGAGGTGGTGAGCGGCCGGTGTCCCGCGGCTCCGGGCGAGGTCCTGGTGAGCACCGCGGACATCGAGCTGAACGGCTGGACGGTCGGCGGCCGGGCGTCGTTCGCCGAGGCCGTCGACGCGGACGAGGCCCAGCCCGTGACGGGGGAGCTCACCGTAGTGGGCACCTACCGGGTCCGCGACGCCGAGTGGCTGGGCGCGCCCTCCACCGGCCGCGCCGGGACGGAGATCCCCGACATCGGCCCGGCCACCGACGACTGGGTCACCGCCCCGGAGACGATCACCGGCGACCCGGCGCCGGCCTGGGACGCCGTCGCCACCTCGGTGGTCTGGGCCCTCGACGTCGACACGGTCGACCACGACAGCCTGCTGCGCGTCGGGGCCGCCGTCGACCGGATCCGCGTCGATGCCCTGGACAGCTCCGGCAGCGTCGACGTCCTCCCGGTCACCGACCTGCCCGGGATGGCCGAGCGGGTGGCCGCCGGCAGCGACCAGGGACGGACGACGATCGTGGTCCTGGCCTCCCAGCTGCTGGTCCTGGTCGCGGTGGTGCTGTGGATGGTCCTCGCCGCGGCGACGGGGGACCGGCGGGCCGAGCTGGCCCTGGTCCGCCTGCGTGGGCGGGGACGGCGGGGCGCCGCGGCGTACCTGCTGTCCGAGCTGGCCCCCCTCGCGCTCGCCGGCGTGGCTCTCGGGGCCCTCGCGGCGCCGTTCGGCACGGGGCTGGTGGCCCGGGTGGTCTTCCCCGTCCCGGTCGACCACGAACTGACCGACGGCTTCCTGCTCGCCGTCGCCGGCGCGGCCCTCGCGGTGCTCGGGGTCGTGCTGGTCGCCGCGCGGCGGGCCGCGCGGGAGCCCGTCGAGTCCCTGCTGCGCGCCGTGCCCCCCTCGCACGGCGGTCGTCGGGGCGGGGCGGTCGAGCTCGCGGTGACGGTCTTCTGCCTGAGCGCCGTCGTCGCCCTCGTCACCGGCAACCTGGAGGGACCGCTGGCCACGCTGGCGCCCACCCTCCTGGCGGTCGCGGTGGGGCTGCTGCTGGGCCGTGCCGTCGTCCCCGCCACCCGCTGGGCGGCCCGCCGGCTCCTCCGGCACGGTCGGGCGGTCGTGGGGGCCGGGCTCCTCAGCTCGGTACGACGGCCCGCGGCCCGGTCGGTCCTGGTGATGGTCGTGGTCGCCACCGCGCTCGTCACCTTCTGCCTCGACGCTCTGGTCACCGGCCAGCACAACCGCCAGGGCGCGGCGGAGCAGCTCAACGGGGCCCGCTACTCGCTCCGGCTGGCCCCCGAGACCGACCTGGACGACCTGCTGGAGGCCGTCCGCGCCGCCGACCCCGAGCGCGAGCACCTCACGCCGGTCGTCACCACCACCAACAACGGCTCCGCGACCCCGCCGACGGTGGCGGTGGACCCGGTCGCCCTGCCCCGGGTGGCCTTCTTCCCCGGCTCGGCACCGGACCCCGCGCAGTGGGCGGGGATCGCAGCACCGGACGTCGAGCCCCTCGACCTCACCGGCGCGACCCTGAGCGGCACCGTCACCTCGCAGAGCGTCCGGCTCCGCGGCCCGGCGCACGAGCGCGTCGACGAGCTGCGGATCGCCCTGCGCTACGTCGGACCCGACCACCGTTCGCTGGTCGAGCCGCTGTCGGTGATCGCGACCGGCGACGGCTCGGCGTCCTTCGCGGTGTCCCTGCCCTGCGCCGACGGGTGCACGCTCACCGGTCTCCAGGTCACCGCCCCGGTGGGCGGCCGGACCGAGGGGACGGTGGTCCTGCACGGGCTGACGGTGGACGGGCTGCCGTTCGCGCTCGGGACGCCGGACGACTGGCCCCGGGTCAGCGACATCGGCGGCACGCTCACAGCCGCTGCGGCCGCGGACGGCGGCCTCGCCGTCACGATCTCCGCCGAGACCGCGTCCCCGCCCGTGCTCACCCACGCCTGGGTGCCCCAGCCGGTCCACGCCCTGGTCAGCGGGGACGAGACCGGCGAGTTCCTCGCGCCGGGGCCGAACGGCCAGATCGCGCTGACGGCCACCGGCCGGGTGGCCCAGGTGCCGGGCTCGCCTCCGGGCACGCGCGTGGTGGACCTCGAGAGCATCCAGCGCCGCCCGGAGGCTCGGGGCGGGACCGACCTGGTCGAGGTGTGGTCCGACGACGCCGACGCGCTGCGGCGGGTGCGCACCGCGCTGCGCGACCGCGGAGTGGCCGCCGCCGACGTCACCACGGTCGGCCAGGTCCGCGCCGAGCTCGACGCCTCACCGGCGGCGTGGAGCCTCGCGCTCTCGGTGCTGGTCGGTCTGCTCGCCGTCCTGGTGGCCACGCTGGTGCTCCTCGTCACGACCGCGACCACCTGGCGGGCCCGGGCCGGCGACCTCGCCGCGCTGCGGATGGCGGGTCTGCGACCGAGACTGCTGCGGCGGGTGGAGCTGTTCGGTCAGCTCCCCGTCGTCGTGGTCGGCGCGGTCGCCGGGACCGCCTGCGGGCTCGGCGCCGGCGTGCTCGCTCTGCCCGGCGTACGCCAGTTCACCGACCCGCCGGCCGTCGACACCACCGACTTCTCGACGCCGTGGTCGGCGGTGCTGACCGGAGCCTCCGTGGCGCTGCTGGTGCTCGTCGCGGTGGCGTCGGCCGCGGCCCGGTGGGTCGCGCGCCGGGCCGTCCTCGAGCTGGTCGAGGAGTCGGTCTGATGGTCGTCGAGCCGACCGCCGAGCCGGGCGCGCCGGGCCCTCGTGGCCTGAGCGTGCGGACCCGGGGGCTGGTGCACGTCTATCGCGGCGAGGGTCGCGACGTGGCCGCCCTCGCCGGGGTCGACCTGAGCGTGCGGGCCGGGGAGGTGGTGGCGCTGCTCGGCCCGTCGGGCGCGGGGAAGTCGACGCTGCTGTCGTTGCTGGCCGGGCTGTTCCGACCGACCGCCGGCAGCGTCCACGTGGGGGAGCTCGACCTGACCCGGGCCGCGCAGCCCGAGCTGGACCGGCTGCACGCCCACGGGGCGTCGCTGATGCTGCAGGGGGCCGCCCGCAACCTCGTGCCGTTCCTGACCGCCGAGGAGAACATCGCTTTCGCCCAGCACGCCGCGCGGCGGGCCCGCGGCGAGGCGCGGCTCCCGGACGCGTCCGAGCTGCTGCGCACCGTCGGGCTCGCCGGCGACGGTGGCGCGCCGCTGTCGTCGTTCACCCCCGGGCAGCTGCAGCTGGTCACCCTGGCCGTGGTGCTGGCCACCGCGCCGGGACTGCTGCTCGCGGACGAGCCGACGAGCCGGCTCGACCACGCGGCCAGAGAGCGGGTCCTGGCGGCGCTGAGCGCCGTGAACCGGCGGTGGGGGACGACGGTCGTGCTGGTCACCCACGACGCCGAGGTGGCGCGGTGGGTCCCGCGCACCGTGACGATCCGGGACGGCCGGATCGGGGGCGAGGGCCGTTCGGGTGAGGAGTACGCCGTGGTGACCGCCGACGGGTTCCTCCCGCTGCCGGCCCACGCGCTGGAGCTGCTGGCACCGGGCACGCTGGTGCGCTTCGAGCTCGACCACGGGGTCTACCGGCTGCGCGTCGAGGAGGGCTCGTGAGCGGCTCGCGGCTGGCGCTGGAGGACGTCGAGGTCCGCCACGGCGAGGTGGTCGCCGTGGCCGGTGTGAGCCTGGTCGTGCCGGCGGGTCGGGTGCTGGCGGTGACCGGCCCGTCGGGAGCCGGAAAGACCTCCCTGCTGTGGGCGATGGCGGGGGCACTGAGGCCCGACCGCGGTCGCGTCCTCCTCGACGGGATCCCGGTCGGCGCCCGGCACCAGGCGGCGGCCCGCGGTGCGGTGCTCGTGCCGCAGGGCAACGGGCTGGCCACCGTGCTCACGGCCGCGGAGAACGTCGTCGTGCCGCTGCTGGCCCAAGGGCACGACGCCCGGGACGCCACGGCCCGCGGCGAGGAGGCGCTGCGCCTGGTCGGGCTGGCCGAGTGGAGGGACCACCTGGTCGAGGAGCTGTCCGGTGGCCAGGCCCAGCGGGTCGCCGTCGCCCGGGCCCTGGCGGCCCGGCCCACCCTCCTGCTGGCCGACGAGGCCACGAGCGAGCTGGACAGCGGCAACCGTGGGGTCGTGCTCGGAGCGCTGCGTGCCGCGGTCGAGCGGGGGGCTGCGGTGGTGCTGGCCACCCACGACCCCGAGGCCGCCGCCGCGGCCGACGCCGAGCTCGCCCTCGACGAGGGGCACGCCACCTGGGTGCGTCCCTTCACCTGACGTGGGGACCGTCCCAGGCTCAGCCCCGGGCGCGGTCCACGGTCAGCGCGAGCGCGTTCAGGCCGGCCCACCCGAGGGTGACCGCGAGCACCTTCTTGCGCACGTCCTCGTCGTCGGTCCAGGTGGCCAACAGGGCGCAGTCACCGAGGTCCATGGCGATGCGCAGCGCCATGGCGGTGCGGACCGTGCGGTCGGAGCGGCCGAACACCGCGAGGCTGCTGATGGCCAGGTCGCGCACGCCGAAGGTCCGGGCGAGCAGCTCGAGGCCGGCGCTGTGCTGCTCGGCCTGCAGCGCCTGCCACAGGTGGGCGGGGCGGGCGAGCGCGAAGACGCCGTAGGCCGCCGTGGCGGAGGAGAGGGTGCGGCTGAGCGGAGAGGCCATGGTCGGGCGGTACCCGATGCTCAGGCGTCGGCGTACGTCGCGAAGCGGCGCAGCAGCGAGATCGAGCGGCCCGGGTCCTCGGCGAGGGCGGCGGTGTGGGCCGCGGTGGTGGCGGGCAGGTCCGGGAGGCCGAGGCCGGCCGCGGTGGTCGCGCAGTGGGCGGCGGCGTCGCGGACCACTTCGGGCTCCAGGCTGACCAGCCCCTCGAAGCGACGGGCGCCGCCGGTGGTGCCGTCGCGCGGTGGCTCCCAGGCCACGAGCACGACGCTGAAGCGCGGGTCGACGCAGACCACGGCCCACTCGTTGCGCATGGGGGAGTCCTCGGGCAGCGCGACGCGCGCGGGCGACGCGTCGGGGTCGCTGGCGGCGAAGTCGGAGAACGTCACCGCGGAAGTGGCGGAGCGGGCGAGCTCGCGCCAGCGCCGGCCGGCCCGCTCCAGGTGGCGCTGGTGCTGGAAGCAGCCGAAGAGCAGCGGCCGCGACGCGTAGGCCAGGCACTCGTCCTCGATGGACCAGGACAGCGCCTTCATCACGCGCTCGCCGACCCGGATCGGCTCCAGGTGCGGGTGCGCGGCGCGCAGCGCGGCGTACAGCGACTGCGTGTCCCCTGCGCCGACGACCCGGTTGACCGCGGCGACCGCGGCGCTCAGGGACAGGCCGCGCTGCCTCTCGGCCAGCACCCGCCCGACCCGCTCGACGTCGCTGGCGAGGTAGCGGCGCTGTCCTCCGGCCGTCCGGACCGGCGCCGGGAAGCCCACGCGCCGCTCCCACGCCCGCAGCGTCGTGCTGGCCACCCCCGTGCGCGCCTCGAGCTCACCGATGCCGATGAGCTCGTCCGGCCCGGCGCTCACCGGGCTCCTGGTTCAGCCCTGGAGGTGAGGCACGTGGTCTGCACACCCGCCATGCTAGATCCTCGACAGAGTGTCTAGGTAGGACATGGATACTTGTACACGATCGAAAAGTACGGCGAGAGGCCACCGTTGGACAACGCCAGACCGCGCACGCCGGTGCGAGCCGCCGTCGTGTCGCGCCATCCGCTGACCCGGGCGGGCATCACCGCGCTCCTGGGCGCGCACCCGGCCCGGGTCGCCGTGCTCGACGTGGCCTCGTCCGACGGCCACCTGAGCGGCCACGACGTGGTGATCTACGACCTGGCCGGGTTGGCCGCGGGTGGCTCGGAGGACCTGGACCACCTGGTCGCCGGTCGCGCGCCCGTGCTGGGCCTGGAGCCGCTGGGCCGACCCGACCTCGGCGAGGGCGCCCAGGCGATGGGCGTGGCCATCGTGGTGCCGGCCTCGATCAGCGGTCCCGGCCTGCTGCAGGCCGTCGAGCGCACCGCCGCCGGCTACCGCCAGGACCCCGCGGCGCGGCGGGCGGCGGCCCTCGCGGCCGTGGCGAGCTCGACCGGGCTGACCACCCGCGAGCTCGAGATCCTCGCCCTCATCGCCCAGGGCCTGCGCAACCACGACATCGCCGCGCGGCTCTTCCTGAGCATCAACTCGGTCAAGAGCTACATCCGGCTCGGCTACCGCAAGATCAAGGCCACCAGTCGCAGCGAGGCCGTGTTGTGGGCGGTCCGGCACGACCTGGTCCGGCTGGTCGGCGGCGGTCCCGCGACGCTCGCCGTCGGGAATGCCGAGACCCCCGCAGACCGTTGAGGGACCGTGAGCGAGGAGTTCGAGTTCGAGGCACCGGCCGTGGTCTTCCCGGGCAAGGTGGCCCAGCCGCAGTCGGCCTACCGCGTGGCCTACGACCTGCTGGAGCGGCGCGCTCCGGCTGAGGCCCTGGACGTGCTCGAGCCCGCCCTGGAGCAGGAGCCCCGCAACCACGGGCTCCGCACCCTGCGGGCCTGGGCCTACCTCATCCGCGCCCAGCTCGGCCGGGCCGAGCAGGAGCTCGCGGCACTGGTCGACGACGACCCCAGCGACGTGTGGGCCCGCCACGCCCTCGGTCGCGCGCTCGAGCGCCAGAGCCGGCCGGCCGAGGCCCTGCCGCACCTGCGGCTGGCCGCCGCCATGAGCGGCGACCCGGTCCACCAGGCCGCGGCCAACCGGGTCCAGGCCCGGGTGGCACAGCTCAGCTGAGGCGTCCGGACCGGCCTCAGGCCGCGGCATCGGTACGCCGGCGCCAGGTGGCGACCAGGTCGAGGTAGACCTCCGGGTCCTCGAGCATGAGCACGTGGCGCCGGTCATCGAGGACGTGGCCCTCCCAGTCGGGGCGCGCGGCCAGGACCGCCCGCAGGGTGCGGGCGGGGACGAGGGCGTCGGCGGTGCCGCCGAGCAGGAGCGTGGGCGCCTGCACGCGGCGTACGGCGCGCCACACGCCCCGCGGGTCGGTCCAGGTCGCGGCGATCGAGGCGAGCGCGCCGAGCAGCGCGCTGCGCCGGGTCTCCGGGCTCAGCTCCGGTGAGGTGAGGTCGGCGGCCATCAGGTCGAGGACCCGGCGGTCGACGCTGTCGGGGTCGGGGAAGATCAGCTGCAGCATCGCCCGGTCGCGGCGCTGGCTGAGGCTCGGGCCGGCCAGGCCGACGGCGCCGAGGGCGGCGGCGGTCACCGACGACAGCGCGACCGGCAGCATCCCCTCGAGGGTCGCGCGCGAGGGCAGGACCAGGCCGACCGGCAGCCGCGGCGGCAGTGCGGGGGAGACGAGCACGAGCCGCGCGACCCGGTCGGGGTGGCGGGCCGCCAGCACGGTGCCGACGAGGCCGCCCATGGAGTTGCCGTGCAGCGCGAAGCTCGCCCAGCCGAGCGCCTCGGCCGCCTCGAGCACCACGTCGACGTACCCCCGCACGGTGAGCCGGTCGTCCGGCAGCGGTGCGGTCCGTCCGAAGCCGGGCAGGTCCAGCGCCACGACCGGGCCGTGCGCGGCCAGTCCGCTCATCACCTCGACCCAGGTGGCCGCCGAGCCGCCCAGCCCGTGCACCAGCAGCTGCGGCTCGGCGGAGGCCTCGGAGGCGCGGGACTCCGCGCGCAGGACGCGGACCCGCCGCCCGCCCACCTCGAGGTGGGTGTCGAGGACGTCGGGGTAGCCGCGGACCCGGTGGCTCATCGCCCCAGAGTGCCCCACCCCGCCGCGCGGCATGCGCTCCTCGGCCAGGCTGTGGTCGATCAGGCCACGAGGATCTTGGTGCCGTCGACGGTGATGGGGACGGTGGCCAGCGACTGCGTGGCGGGGCCCTGGGTCACCGAGCCGTCGTCGATGGAGAAGCGGCTGCCGTGCAGGGGGCACTCGATGCCGTCCGAGCCGACCGCGTCGAGCGCCGCACCCTGGTGGGTGCACACCGCGGCGAAGGCCTTGAACTCGCCGTCGGTCGGCTGGGTCACCACGACACCGGCGTCGGCCAGGACGATCCCGCCGCCCACGGGCACCTCGTCGGTGGTGGTCAGCTCGCTCCCCGCCGTGACCGGCGGCGAGGTGTCGGGATCGCCGGCCTCGTCGGACGACGAGCCCCCGCACCCGGCCAGCGCCACGGCGATGCCGAGCACCCCCATGCCCTGGAAGACGATGCGCCGGCTCATCACGTCGGTCATGGTGAAATCCTGTACGACCGCCCCAAGAGGAGCCTGTGAGCGCGCCCCGAGCTCGGCTCAGAGCGCTCGGCGCACCACCACGCGCGGGAAGCCGGCGCTGACCGACCGGGTCTCCGCGACCTGGGTGAAGCCGGCCCGCTCGAACATCGCCAGGGTCCCGACGAACGCCATCGTCAGGTCCACCTTCGCGCCACGGTTGTCGACGGGGACGGCCTCGACGGCCGGGGCGCCGTGGGCGCGGGCGAGCTCGACCGCGCCCTCGATGAGCGCGGCGCTGACCCCGCGGCCGCGGAAGCCGGGTCGCACCCGGACGCAGAAGACGTTCCACACCGGCTGGTCGTCGTACGCCGCGATCCTGGTCGAGCGCGCCACCGGCAGCTCGGCGCGCGGGGCCACTCCCGCCCACCCGCACACCTCGTCGCCGTCGTAGGCCAGGACGCCCGGCGGCACGGGAGCGGCCACCAGGTCGCGCACGTACGCCGCGCGCTCGCGCCCGGCCAGGGAGCGGTTGGTGCGCGAGTCCACGCGGTGGCTCAGGCACCAGCAGACGGTGGCGTCCGGGCTCCGCTTCGGCCCCAGCATGGTGGCGACGTCGTCGAAGACCGTCGCCGGCCGCACCTCGATCGAGCCCCGGTCACCGGCCATTCCCAGACGGTAGTCCTCCGATTAGGGTCGCCGCGTGAACCGCCGCCTGCCGCAGCTCGTCGTCGTGCCCGTCGCCGCCCTGGCCCTCGTGCTGGCGCCCCAGGTGGGGGCCGAGGCCAAGAAGTACACCGGCAACGACCGCGACAACACGCTGAAGGGCAAGAGCTCGAACGACAGGTTCTACGGCTACGGCGGCAACGACACGATCACCGGGGCCGGGGGCAACGACAAGGCCTGGGGCGGCGACGGCGACGACACGCTCAAGCTGGGCGGCGGCGCCGACCAGGGCTACGGCGAGGCCGGCGACGACACCGTCCAGGGCGGCGGAGGCAACGACCTGGTCGACGGAGGAGACGGCGACGACCGGCTCACCGGCCAGGCGGGCGACGACCACCTCGTCGGCGGTGAGGGCGACGACCAGACCCTGCAGGGCGGCGCGGGTGACGACGTGGTCGAGGGTGGCGGCGGCCGCGACGACCTCGACGGCGGCGCGGGCAACGACACCCTCGACGACGGCGACGGCGACGACCACCTCTCGGCCGACGAGGGCGACGACGTGCTGCGCGTCGGGCCCGGCGCCGACGAGGTGTACGGCGAGCCGGGGGCCGACACGATCTACCTGCTCAACGACGGGGCCAAGGACGTCGTCTACTGCGGCGACCCGCAGGCCGGCGACCCCGGCGACGAGGTGGTGCTGGTCGGCGGTCGCGACCCGCTCGACGAGATCGCGCACTGCCCGACGATCACCACCCAGCGGATGACCCTGCCGTGGAGCCTCCTCGCGCGCACCCTCCGCTGAAAGGGTGAGAAAGCTCGGGTTCTCGTCCGCGGCCCGAGCGGCTCGGGTTAGCGTCGTCCCGTGAGTCGACTCCGCCGAGCCCTCGTCGTCCCCGCCTCCGTGGCGGTCCTCGCGCTGGTCCCGCCGCTCGCGGCCGACGCGAAGAACTTCCACGGGACCAAGAAGGCCGACACCGTCAAGGGCACACCCAAGAACGACAAGTTCAAGGGCAAGGACGGCAACGACCGCTTCAAGGGCATGGCCGGCAACGACAAGGCCTGGGGCGGCACCGGCAACGACACCCTCGAGGGCGGTCCCGGCGCTGACCTGCTGTACGGCGAGGACGGCGACGACGCTCTCAAGGGTGGTGGCGGCAACGACACCATGGACGGCGGGATCGGCAACGACCAGTTCGACGGTCAGGCCGGCAACGACACCGCCACCGGCGGCGACGGCAACGACACCTTCAGCATGGGCAGCGGCGACGACGTGGCCCACGGCGACGCCGGCAACGACATCCTCAGCATGGCCGATGGCAACGACCAGGCCTGGGGCGGCGACGGCGACGACCAGATCAAGGGCATCAACGGCAACGACGTCCTCTACGGCGAGGCCGGCAACGACTACGTCCAGGGCGGCGACGGCGACGACCTCGTCTACGGCGGCGACGGCGACGACGACCTCGACGGCGGCGCCGGCAACGACATCCTCTACAGCGGCGGTGGCACCGACCACCTCTCGGCCGACGAGGGCGACGACACCATCTACGTCGGCTACGGCGGCGGCGACACCTACGGCGAGCCCGGCGGCGACAAGATCTACGTCCTCAACGACGGCATCCGCGACGAGGTCTACTGCGCCGACGGCGGCGTCACCAACGGCGACCCGGGCGATCAGCTGATCCTCGTCGGCGGCCCGGACCGCACGGACCACATCAACTACTGCCCGACGCCGACCGTGGTCGCGAAGGGCACGCCGGAGTACGCCGCGATCCTGGCCAACATGGGAACGGTGCCGGCCGGCTTCTGACCAGCCGCGCTCAGGCCTCGTTGACGGGTCTCAGCACGTCCTCGGCGAAGCGCGCCATGCCCTCGAGCTTCTGCTCCAGGGTGGCGTCCCGGCCGGAGTAGTACATCCAGGGCATCGTCATCGCGTCGGTGACCCCACCGCGCTCGGCGCGCGCGAAGTGCTCGGGCAAGAAGGCGTCGGTGAGCGCGCAGAAGACCGCGAAGTCGCCCTCCGCGTCGACCGCCTCCCGCGCGTCACGCAGCCGGGCGGCCCAGGCGACCGCCTCCTCGGTGGGGTACATGTCGCCGATCCAGCCGTCGTGCCGCGCCGCGCGCGCGAAGGCGACGTCCGACAGCCCGCCGACGTAGACCGGCACCGGCGCGGTGGGCGTCGGCTCCATGGTCAGCCGCGGCGCGTCGTACACCTCGCCGTGGAACTCCCGCCAGCCCGGCTGCCACAGCTCCCGCATCAGCGCGAGGCCCTCGTCGGTGCGCCGGCCGCGGGTCCGGAAGGACTGGCCGAGCAGCTCGAACTCCTCCTCGCACCACCCGATCCCCACCCCGAGCCCGACCCGGTTGCCGGACACCACCGCCGCCGTGCCCACCGACTTGGCCACCTGGAACGGGCTGCGCAGCGCCGGCACGTAGACCGTGGTCACGAAGCGCAGCCGCGTGGTGACGGTCGACAGTGCGCCGGCCATCACCCACGGGTCCGGCCACTCCGCGTCCGGGCTCCAGCGTCGCGACCCGTCGGGCGTGTAGGGGTACGGCGTGCGCAGCGTCTCGAGGTCGACCACGTGGTCGGGCATGGCCAGGCTGTCGTAGCCCAGCTCGTCGGCCGCCCGGGCGATCGGGACGAGCTGGTCGGTCGGCAGGAACGCCGTGCTGATCGAGAACCGCACCCAGGGATTAGAACAGGTTCTAGTGCGGGGCGCCCGCTGGGAGCGACCACGTCGGCGCGGGGTACCCACCCGTCATGGCCGACGACTCCGAGACGACCGACCGCCCCGGCGCCCAGCGGTGGGTGCCCGAAGGGGCGACCCTGCCCCAGCTGCGCGAGGCGGTGCAGGAGTGCCGCGGCTGCGAGCTGTGGCAGGACACGACCCAGGCGGTGATGGGGGACGGGCTGCCGCAGGCGCGCCTGGTCCTGCTCGGCGAGCAGCCCGGCGACCAGGAGGACCGCCAGGGCAAGCCGTTCGTCGGCCCGGCCGGTCGGCTCCTGGTCCAGGCCCTCGACGAGGCGGGCATCGACCGCGCCGACACCTACCGCACCAACGTGGTCAAGCACTTCCGCTTCCGGGGGCGCGGCAAGCAGCGCATCCACCAGACGCCCAACCAGGTGCACGTCACCGCGTGCGCGCCGTGGCTGGCCGCCGAGTTCACCCAGCTGCAGCCGGTGGGCGTCGTCGTGCTCGGGGGCACGGCCGGCAAGCTGGTCTTCGGCTCGGCGTTCCGGGTGGGGGAGATGCGCGGGTCGCTCACGGACTGGCCGGAGCGGTTCCCGGTGGCCAACGCACCGCAGTGGGTGCTCCCCACCACGCACCCGTCGGCGGTGCTGCGGGCTGAGGACCAGCGCGAGGCGGCGTACTCCGGGCTGGTGGCCGACCTCCGGATCGCGGCGGAGGCCCTGCGGGGCGCCTGACCCGCCCAGTCGGGTCAGGGGCCGTCCGCCGGGCTACTTGAAGATGCTGTAGCCGCCCGGGCCCACCACGAACGCCAGGACGATCAGGATGAGCCCCCAGAGGATCGACCCGCGGAACAGCGCCACGATGCCCGCGATGCCGATGAGCACCGCCAGAATCCAGAGCAGAAACATCTCTTTCCCTTTCTCCCACGCCCGCCGTCAGGCGGTGCGTCCCTCCCTCGACGGCTCCTGGTCAGGAGCCGACTCAGTAGTCCCCGTCCTCGGGGACCACGTGCACGGCCGCCTCCTCGGCGGAGGCGGCGGCGCCGTCGATGCCGACGTCGTCGCCGACGAGGTCACCCTCGGTGTCCTCGTGGGCGCCCTCGTCGGGTGCGACCAGCCGGCCGGCGCGCTCGTCGCCGACCTCGCCGTCGTCGAGCTGCTCGTCGTCGTCGGCGGACGCGGCCTCGTCGTACGGGTCGGCCTCAGGGACCTCCTGCTCGAGGCGCTGGTCCAGCGTCTCGCCGGCGGCCTCCTCGTACGGCGTGTTGCCGAAGCCCTGCGCGGCCGACCACTTCTCCGGCGGCGAGTAGCCGCGGTCGAGCGCGTCGTCGACGTCCGGGTCGCCCAGGTCGTCGACGTTCGAGGGCTGGTCCTCGTCGTCGACGCTGTAGTCGTTGTAGGTCTCGGCTTCCTCGGGGCTGTTCTCCGTCACGGCTCAGGAGTACCCCGAGGGGTGACTCAGCAATCCCGAGCCTTGACTTTAGTTCAAGACTCGTACTAAATAGGCGGGTGGCACTCGTCCTGGGGGTCGACACCTCGACCCAGTCCTGCAAGGCGGTCCTCGTCGACAGCGACGACGGCACGGTCGTCGACCAGCGGTCCGCGGCGCATCCCGACGGTACCGAAGTCGACCCGCGGGCGTGGCTCGCCGCGGTCGACGACGCGGCCGGTCCGCTGCTGGAGCGGGCGGAGGCCCTGGCGGTCGGGGGCCAGCAGCACGGCATGGTCGCCCTGGGCGCCGACGGCGAGCCGGTGCGCGACGCGCTGCTGTGGAACGACACCCGCTCCGCCGAGGCCGCGCGCCAGCTCATCGCCGAGCACGGCGGCCCCGAGGCCTGCGCCGAGGCGGTGGGCAGTGTGCTGGTCGCGTCGTTCACCGTCACCAAGCTGCGCTGGCTGCGCGACCACGAGCCCGAGAACGCCGCGCGCGTGGAGCAGGTGCTGCTGCCGCACGACTACGTCTCGGCGCACCTCGCCGAGCCCGGCACCCGCGCCTTCACCGACCGCGGCGACGCGTCCGGGACCGGCTACTACTCCGCGATGGAGGACCGCTGGCGCGAGGACCTGCTCGAGGCCGCGCTCGGCCACCCCGCCGCCGTGCCCGAGGTCGTGGCGCCCGGCGCCGTGGCCGGTCGCACGCCCGGCGGCCAGGCCATCGGCGCGGGGACCGGCGACAACGCGGCGGCGGCGCTGGGGATGGCCCTCGAGCCAGGCGACGTGCTGCTCTCGGTCGGGACGTCCGGCGTGGCCTCGACGGTCAGCCGCGCGGCCGCCGTCGACGGCACCGGGACGGTGACCTGCTTCGCCGACGCCACCGGCGGGTTCCTGCCGCTGATCGCCACGATGAACGCCGCGCGCATCCTCGACCTCCAGGCCGCCCTGCTCGGGGTGGACCACGACGGGCTGGCCGAGCTCGCCCTCAGCGCTCCCGCCGGCGCCCACGGGGTGACGATCTCGCCCTACTACGGCGGCGAGCGCACGCCGAACCGACCGGACGCCACCGGCACCTGGACCGGACTGCGGCCGACGACCACCCGCGCCGACCTCGCGCGCGCGGCGTACGAGGCACTGCTCTGCTCGCTGGCCGACGCCGCCGACCTGCTGGCCGAGCGGGTGCCCGAGCCCGTGGGGCGCGTCCTGCTCGTCGGCGGCGCCGCCCGCAGCGCGGCCGTGCGCGCCCTCGCGCCGGCGGTCCTGGGCCGGCCGGTGGTCGTGCCGCCCGCGGGGGAGTACGTCGCCCTCGGCGCGGCCCGGCAGGCCGCCTGGGCCCTGGCCGGCACCGAGGCCCCGCCCACCTGGCCGGTGCGGGGCACCGAGCTGCTCGAGGCCGACCCCACCCCCGACGTCCGCGCGCGCTACTCCGAGCTGCGCGACCGCACCACCGACTGGAGCTGATGTGACCATCACCGTGCCCACCCCCACCCCCGAGGACAAGTTCTCCTTCGGCCTCTGGACCGTCGGCTGGCAGGGCGTCGACCCCTTCGGCCCGGCCACCCGGCCGCCCATGGACACCGTGCACGCGCTGGAGAAGCTGGCCGAGCTCGGCGCCTACGGCGTGAACTTCCACGACGACGACGTGATCCCGTTCGGCAGCGACGACGCGACGCGCCAGCAGATCATCGACCGGTTCAAGAAGGGCCTGGCCGACACCGGCCTGGTCGTGACCACCGCGACCACCAACCTCTTCAGCCACCCGGTGTTCAAGGCTGGCGGCTTCACCAACAACAACCGCGACATCCGCCGCTTCGCGATCCGCAAGGTGATGCGCAACGTCGACCTGGCCGCCGAGCTCGGCGCCAAGGTGTACGTCGCGTGGGGCGGTCGCGAGGGCGCGGAGTACGGCGCCTCGCAGGACACCGCGGTCGCGCTGGACCGGATGAAGGAGGCCTTCGACCTCCTCGGCGACTACGTCACCGAGCAGGGCTACGACCTCAAGTTCGCCATCGAGCCCAAGCCCAACGAGCCGCGCGGCGACATCCTGCTGCCCACGATCGGCCACGCGCTGGCCTTCATCAACGAGCTCGAGCGGCCCGAGCTGGTCGGCGTGAACCCGGAGATCGGGCACGAGGAGATGGCCGGGATGAACGCCGCCGCGGGCTACGCCCAGGCGCTGTGGTCCGGCAAGCTCTTCCACATCGACCTCAACGGCCAGAACGGCCCGAAGTACGATCAGGACCTCCGCTTCGGTGCGGGCAACGTCCGCGGCGCGTTCTGGATCGTCGACGTGCTGCTCGCGGGCGGGTACGACGGCCCGGTCCACTTCGACTACAAGCCGTCGCGCGTCGAGGACGAGGACGGCGTGTGGGTCAGCGCCGCCGCCAACATGCGCAACTACCTCATCCTGCGCGAGAAGGTGAAGGCGTTCCGCGCCGACCCCGAGGTCCAGGAGGCGCTGGCCGCCGCCCGGCTGCCCGAGCTCGCCCAGCCGACCCTGGGCGACGGCGAGGGCTGGCAGCAGCTGCTCGAGTGGTCGCTGCCCGACCCGGAGCAGCTCGCCCAGCTCGGCGCGGCCACCGAGCACCTCGACCAGCTGGCGCTCGAGCACCTCTACGGCGTGCGCTGATCCTCAGGGGTCCGCGGTGACCGAGCCGGCCAGCCCCGCCAGCACCGAGCGGTTGCGCAGGCAGAACGCCTCGCTGGTGCTGCGCAGCCTGCGCCGTCTCGGTCCCGGGAGCCGCAGCGAGCTCGCGCAGCGCACGGGGCTGGCCAAGGCCACCGTCGGCACCATCGTCGGCGAGCTGGAGGCGCTGCACGCCGTCGCCGAGGAGCCGGCCCGGCCGGGCTCGCGGGGCCGGCCCGGTCGCCCGGTCGCGCTGGCGGGGGAGCGCTACGTCGCGCTCGGGCTCGAGCTCAACGTCGACTACGTCGCGGCCGTGGTCCTCGACCTGGCCGGCGGGACCGTCGCCCACGAGGTGCGTCCGGTGGGCGACGCCGCGCCCCTCGAGGCCCTGGTGGCGCTGGTCGCCGACACCGCCCGCCCGATCGAGGACCGGGTGCTGGTCGGCAGCGTGGTGGCGGTGCCGGGGCTGGTGCGCGGCGACGACCGCACGGTGGACTGGGCGCCCAACGTCGACATCGACGGCGAGGTCGTGGCCGAGCGCGTGGCCGCGGTGCTCGGCCGGGGCCCGGTGCACGTGGCCAACGACGCCGACTGCGCGGCGTACGCCGAGGCCCACCACGGCGCGGCCACCGACACCGCCTCGCTGCTCTACCTGACCGGCACCGTCGGCGTCGGCGCCGGCATCGTGGACGGCGGGGAGCTGGTCCGCGGCGGCTCGGGCTTCGCCGGGGAGGTCGGCCACATGCCCATCGGCGATCCCGCCGCGGTCTGCGGCTGCGGTCGCCGCGGCTGCTGGGAGACCGCCGTCGGCCTGCACGCCATGCTCCGCGCCGTCGAGGAGCCCGAGGTCGGCACCCCGCTGGCCTCGGCCGAGGCCGTCGCCCTGCGCGCCCGCGACGACGACGAGGTGCGCGCCGGGCTCGCCCGGCTCGGCCGGGACCTCGGGCGGGGCCTGGCCGTGCTCTGCGAGGTGCTGGACCCGGCCGTGGTCGTCCTGGGCGGCTACTTCGTGCCGCTGGGCGACCTCGTCCTCGACCCGGCCCGCGCGACCCTGGCCGAGCGCGTCCTCGGCCCGCGGCAGGGGCCGGAGCTGCGGGTCGGCACGCTCGGCATCGAGGCCGCGGCGCTCGGCGCGGCCGAGCGCGCCTTCGCCGGCGTCTTCGCCGGCGAGGTCGAGCTGGCGCCCTAGGGCCCGGCGCTAGCCCGCGACCCGGGCGCGGGCGTCCAGGATGGCGCGGCCCAGCGCGGAGGGCGGGTCGACGAAGAGCGGCTCGAAGGCCATCTCGGCCGCACCGAGCAGCACCGAGTCGTCGCCGAGGGCCGGGTGGGCGAGCGTCACCGACTCGGCCGCGGCCGGCAGCGCGCCGTCGGCCACGCCGCCGTCGATCTCGTCGCGCACGAGGGAGTAGAGCGCCCCGAAGTAGCCACCCATGACCACGACCTGGGGGTTGAAGGCGTTGATGAGGCTGGCCAGCCCCTGGCCGATGGCCTGGCCGATCGCGCGCAGCTCGCGCGGCGCCTTGGCGTAGCCGGCCAGCACGGCGCCGAGCTCGGGGACCCGCTCGGGCGGGCAGCGGATCGCGTCGGCGATCGCGTGCGCACCGACCTCGGTCTCCCAGCAGCCCAGGTTGCCGCAGTGGCAGGGCTTGCCGCCCGGGTTGAAGCGCAGGTGGCCGATCTCGCCGGCGTACCCCCCGGCGCCCTCGAGCCGCTGGCCGCCGGTGATGACGCCGGCGCCGACGCCGACGTTGCCGGAGACGTAGATGAGGTCGCCGACGCCCACCGCGGCGCCGCGCTCGTGCTCGGCCATCGCGCCTAGGTCCGCGTCGTTGGCCAGCGAGATCGGCACGTCGACGCCCAGCGCGGCCAGCACGATGCTGCCGAAGGAGACGTCGTGCCAGTCCAGGTTGGGCGCGAGCCGGATCAGCCCGTCGCTGCGGCGCACCAGACCCGGGACGCTGATCCCGATCCCGACGAGCGGGGAGAGGTCCGGGGCGTCCGCGACCACCTTGCGCACCAGCCCGGCCACGACCGCGCCGACCTGCCAGGCCTCACTGCCCTCGAAGACCGTCTCGGCCCGCTCGAGCACGGTGCCGCCCATGCCGACCCGGGCCACGACGGCCCGGTCGACGCCGAGGTCGACCGCGACCACGAACGGGCCGTTGCGCGCGACCCGCACGCCCACCGAGGGGCGCCCGGCGCCGCGGGTGCCGCCGACGGTGTCGGCGTGCTCCACGGCGCCGAGCGACTCCAGCTCGGCGACCAGCCCGGCGATGGTGCTCCGGTTGAGCCCCATCCCCTTGGTCAGCTCGGCCCGCGAGCTCTGACCCCGTTGGTGGACGTGACGCAGGAGGGTGCCCAGGTTGTGTCGCCTGACCGCCTCCTGGTTCGTCCCGAGGCCGGCTCGTGGGGGCGCCATCGACGGACTAGACCCCCGCCGCCGAACGGCGGCGGCGCGAGATCGCGTCGACGCTCGCGGCGAGGAGGAGCACGCCACCGGTGACGAGGTAGTTGATGTAGCTGGCCTGGTTGAGCAGTCCCAGGCCGTTGGGGATGGTGGCGATCACCAGACCGCCGATCACCGCGTGGATCGCCTTGCCCCGGCCGCCGAAGAGGCTGGTGCCGCCGATGACGGCCGCGCCCACGGCGTACAGCAGGACGTTGCCGCCGCCGGATCCCGGCGAGACCTTGCCGACGAACGACGCCAGCAGCAGGCCGCTGACCGCCGCCATGGACGAGCACAGCACGAAGGCGGTGACCTTGATCCGGGTCACGTTGATGCCGGCCCGGCGCGCGGCCTCGGCGTTGCCGCCGACGGCGTACAGGTGCCGGCCGAAGCGGGTGCGGGTGAGCACGAAGGTCCAGAACAGCAGCAGCGCGATGACCACCGGGGCGACCCACGGGATGCCGCTGATGTTGAAGATGGCCGGGTTCGGCGCGCGGTTCTTGCTCAGCAGCGCGGTGAGGCCGAGGACGATCACGGCCAGCACCGCGATCTGCAGCACGACCAGCGCGATCGGCTTGTGCACCAGGCCGCGCGAGGAGCGCGAGCGGTACTGGTAGAGCGACAGCGCCGCGAACCCGACCACGATGACCACCGCGGCGATCCAGCCGGCGGTGACCGGCACGTTCTTGATCGACAGCCCGCGCAGCACCTCGTCGTCGTAGCGCAGCGAGCCGCCGGAGCCGATCAGCTTCAGCGGACCGGCCTGGAGCCCGAGGAAGAAGGCCAGGGTGACGATGAACGACGGGATGCCGAGGACGGTCACCAGCACGCCGATGATGAGGCCGATGATCGCGCCGCAGGCCACGCCGGCCAGGGTGGCGACCCACCAGGACTGGCCGTGGTCGAGGATCGCCAGGGCCGTGATGGTGGCGCAGAAGCCACCGGCCACGCCGGCGGACAGGTCGATCTCGCCCAGCAGCAGGACGAAGACCAGGCCCATGGCCAGCACGCAGATGGAGCCGGCCTGCACGACGAGGTTCGCCATGTTGTACGTCGTGAGGAAGCGGTCGTTCAGCGAGCTGAAGACCACGAACAGCACGACGAGGCCGAGGATGGCGGGCAGCGAGCCCATGTCGCCGCCGCGCAGCCGGTTGAGGTAGTCGCGCGCCGCGTCGCCGAGCGTGCCCGCCTGGCGGCTGTCGATGTCGAAGGCGCCGCTGGTGCTGGCGGTGCCCGGGTCGGAGCCCGCGACCGGGTCCTTGGCCGCGCCCTGGGCGTCGGTGCTCTCGGAGTTCTCGGAGCTGATGGTCATGTCCGTCTCCCTCAGACGCTCGCGGTGGCGGGGTTCTCGGAGATGCCGAGGCTCCCGGATCGGCCCGAGGTGATCAGCTCGACCACCTGGCTGGTGTTGACGTCCTTCGCGGCCACGTCGGCGGCCACCCGGCCCAGGTAGAGGGCGGTGATCCGGTCGGCGACCTCGAAGACGTCGGTCATGTTGTGCGAGATCAGCACCACGCCGAGGCCGCGGTCGGCCAGCCGGCGGACCAGGTCGAGGACCTGACGCGTCTGGGCCACGCCCAGGGCGGCGGTCGGCTCGTCCAGGAGCACGATCTTGGAGTTCCACAGCACGGCCTTGGCGATGGCCACGGTCTGCCGCTGGCCGCCGGACAGGCTGGCCACGCTCTGGCGCACCGACTTCACGGTGCGCACCGAGAGCGAGGCGAGCGTCTCGCGGGCCCGCGACTCCATCGAGACCTCGTCGAGGCCGATGCCCTTGATCTCCTCGCGGCCGAGGAACATGTTCTGGACGATGTCCAGGTTGTCGCAGAGGGCGAGGTCCTGGTAGACGACCTCGACGCCCAGGCCCGCGACGTCGCGCGGGCTGTGCACGGACACCGGCTGACCGTCGAACAGGTACTCGCCCGAGTCCCGTCCGTAGATCCCGGCGATGATCTTGACCAGGGTGGACTTGCCCGCCCCGTTGTCGCCCACGAGGGCAGTGACCTGCCCCGGGTAGACGGCGAAGTCGACGTCGTGGAGGACGTGGACCACGCCGAAGCTCTTGTTGACGCCCCGCAGCTCGAGGAGCGGCTCGCTCATCGGATACCCCGATCCATTTGTTGTTCGGATAGCACTAGCGTGCGCGCCGCGCGGCAGCCACGACGCAGAAGGCGCCCGGGCCGGGTTCGGCCCGGGCGCCCACGACTGAGCGTATTGCGTGCGTCAGCCGGTGATGCCTGCGTCGG
Source organism: Nocardioides anomalus (assembly GCF_011046535.1). Lineage (NCBI taxonomy): Bacteria > Bacillati > Actinomycetota > Actinomycetes > Propionibacteriales > Nocardioidaceae > Nocardioides > Nocardioides anomalus. The sequence goes on from NZ_CP049257.1 coordinate 580,479, forward strand.
AGCAGAGCGACGCGTAGTCGCCGGTGCAGACGTCCTCGAACTTCTGGCCGCCGTCGGAGATGACGTCGCCCACGTTGTCCTTGGTGATCGACACCGGGTCGAGGAGGATCGACGGCACGTCGCGGCCGCCCTCGGAGTCCTCGGTGGTGCCGGTGGTGTCGGCGTCGTCGCCGTTGACCAGGGCGATCGCCGCGTCGGCGAGCGCACCGGCCTCGAGCTTGGCGGACTTGTAGACCGTCATGCACTGGGTGCCGGCGAGGACGTTCTGCAGACCCTCGACGGTGGCGTCCTGACCGGTGACCGGGACCTTGCCGGCCTGGCCGTTGCCCTCGAGGACGCCGATGGCAGCGCCACCGAGGCCGTCGTTGGCGGCCAGCACGCCGTCCACCTTGCCGTCAGCGGCGGTGTAGAGCTGCTGGAAGATCGTGGCGGCCTGCTCGTTGTCCCAGTCCGGGACGGCCTGCTCGCCGACGACCTTGTAGTTGCTCATGCTGTCGAGCACCGAGTGGGCACCGTCGGCGAAGAGCGTCGCGTTGTTGTCCGTGGGCGAACCGTTCAGGTAGACGATGTTCGCGTCCTTGTCGCCCAGGCAGTCGGCCAGACCCTGGCCCTGGAGCTCGCCGACCTTGGTGTTGTCGAACGAGACGTAGTAGTCGGCCGAGCCACCCAGGGTGAGCCGGTCGTAGTCGATGGTCTTGACGCCCTGCGAGGCCGCCTTCTCCTCGATGGCCGCACCGGACTCGGAGTCCAGGTTGACGATCGCGAGCACGGTCACGCCGTTGCCGATCATGGTGTCGGCGATCTGCGTCATCTTCTCCGCGTCACCCTCGGCGTTCTGGATGTCGTAGTCGACACCCGCGTCCTTGAACGCCGCCTCGAGTGCGGGACGGTCAGCGGACTCCCAGCGCACCGAGGACTCGGTGTCAGGAAGGATCACGCCGATCTTGCCGGCGGCGTCCCCGCCGCCGCTGTTGCCGGAACCGGAACCCGAGTCACCGCTGTCCGAGTCGTCGCCGCAAGCCGCCAGGGTCATCGCGAACCCCAGTGCCCCGACGATCATCAGGCTGGTCTTACGCCTCACTACGCCTCCTATGAGATGCGCCTCCGTCCCCTCGACGGACGGACGCTATATGTTGCGCGCCACAACTTATAGAGTGGTCGTCGTCACGTCCAGAGGTGTCGGCAGCATTTCTGCATCGTGACCGGAAAGTGACCTGACGGACGGAGCCGCATGTCGTCGAGCACCCAGGCGCACGGCGAGGCGCCGGGCGGTCCGGTCGACCTGGTGACCCTGGGCGGCGAGACCCTGGAGCTGTCGGTGAGCACCCTGGGCGCCGCCGCCCAGCGGCTCCTCGCGCACGGCCCCGACGGCTCCCGCGACCTGCTGCTCGGGCTCCGGGACGCGGCCGCGGCGCTGGCCGACGAGTCCTTCATCGGGGTGGTGGCCGGGCGCTTCGCCAACCGGATCGCCGGCGGTGAGCTGCCCCTGGACGGCCACACCTGGACGCTGCCGGTCAACGACGGCCCGAACACGCTGCACGGCGGTCCAGACGGCTTCGGGCGCCGGGTCTGGACCGTGACCGACCTCGACGACGGGCCGGAGCCGTGGCTCCGCCTCGCGCTGGTCAGCCCCGACGGCGACCAGGGCTTCCCCGGCGAGCTCGCCGTCGCCGCGACGTACGCCGTGCGCGGCTGGTCGGTCTCGCTGGACCTGGAGGCTCGGACCACCGCGACCACCGTGGTGAACCTGACGTCGCACGCCTACTGGAACCTCGCCGCCGGCGCCGACGTGCGTGACCACCACCTGCGGGTCGCCGCCTCGCGCTACCTGCCTGTGGACGGCACCGGCATCCCGGTCAGCGGTCCGGTCGACGTGGCCGGCACCGGCTACGACCTGCGCGACGGCGGCCCGCTGCGCGCCCACCTCGACGGCGACGTCGACCACTGCCTGGTGCTGGACGACCCGCCGCCCGGCGTGGCGCAGGCGGTGCTGAGCGACCCCGCGAGCGGCTGGTCGGTGAGTGTGGAGACCGACGCGCCGGGTGTGCAGGTCTACACCGGAGCGCACCTCAGGGGCGCCTTCGCCGCGCACGACGGCATGTGCCTGGAGACCCAGTGGTTCCCCGACGCGCCGCACCACGAGGGTGAGCCCGGCTGGCCCTCGACCGTGCTGCGGCCGGGCGAGACCTGGCGGTCGCGGACGGTGTGGCGGATCGACCCGCCTCAGCGACCGGCGTAGGTCGTCGTCCGCTCCACCACCGGCCGGCCGATGCCGGCGCCGATCTCGACCAGCTCCGCGACGGTCTTGGCCGAGCCGTGCTCGGAGCCGGCCATCCGCGAGATGGTCTCCTCCATCAGGGTCCCGCCGAGGTCGTTGGCGCCGGCGTCGAGCATCGCGCGGGTGCCGTCCACGCCGAGCTTGACCCAGCTGGTCTGGATGTTGCGGATCCGCCCGTGCAGCAGGATCCGGGCCATGGCGTGCACGGCCAGGTTGTCGCGCAGGGTCGGCCCGGGGCGCGCCACGCCCGCGAGGTAGATCGGGGCGCTGGTGTGCACGAACGGCAGCGGCACGAACTCGGTGAACCCGGCCGTCTCGTCCTGGATCCGGCTCAGCACCCGCAGGTGGTTGACCCAGTGCCGCGGGTTGTCGACGTGGCCGTACATCATCGTGCTGGTCGTCGGGATGCCGAGGCGGTGGGCGGTGGAGACCACCTCGATCCACGTGCGCGTCGGCAGCTTGCCCTTGGTCAGCACCCAGCGGACCTCGTCGTCGAGGATCTCCGCGGCGGTGCCCGGGAGCGACCCCAGTCCGGCCTCGCGCGCCTTGATGAGGAAGTCCTCGATGGACAACCCGGTGCGGGCGGTGCCGTTGACGACCTCCATGGGGCTGAAGGCGTGCACGTGCATCTCGGGCACCCGCTGCTTGACCGCGCTGACCAGGTCGAAGTACGCCGACGCAGGGAGCTCGGGGTCGATGCCGCCCTGCATGCAGACCTCGCTCGCCCCGAGGCCCCACGCCTCCTCGGCCCGGTCGGCGACCTCGTCGAGAGACAGGGAGTAGGCGTCGGCGTCGGTGCGGCGCTGGGCGAAGGCGCAGAACCGGCACCCGACGTAGCAGACGTTGGTGAAGTTGATGTTCCGGTTGACCACGTAGGTCACGTCGTCGCCCACGCTCTCGCGGCGCAGGTGGTCGGCCAGCCGGCACACCTGCTCCAGCAGCGGCCCCTCGGCGGTCATCAGGGTCAGCGCGTGCTCGTCGGACAGGTTCCCCGGGTCGCGCTCGGCGGCGGCCAGCGCCTCCCTGCCCTCGCTGTGCAGCACCGCGGCGGTGCCCGTCCCGGTGCCGGTCGCGGCGGCGGCCGCCTTGACCGAGTCCCAGTCGCCGTAGACGCCCGCGAAGTCCGAGCGGCGGTCAGAGGTCCGGCCCTCGGTGTCGACGGCCTCGAACAGGTCGGTGCGGCCGACGCTGGCGAAGCCGCCGTCCGGCTCCTGCCACGGCAGCCCGACGGGTCGTGCGCCGGGCCGGGCCAGCCCGTCGTCCTGGGCCAGCGCGGCCACGTGCGCGGAGACGCGTGGGTCCAGCCACGGCTCGCCGCGCACGACGTACTCCGGGTGGACGGTCAGCCTGGGCGTGAGCTCGAAGCCGCACTCCGCCGTGATCTGGCGCAGCCGCTCCAGCGAGGGCCAGGGTCGCTCGGGGTTCACGTGGTCCGGGGTCAGCGGCGAGACGCCGCCCCAGTCGTCCACGCCCGCGGCCAGCAGCGCGCGGCACTCCTCGAGGTCCACCAGGTTGGGCGGCGCCTGGACGCGCGCCCGGGGGCCGAGCAGGAGGCGGGTGACGGCGAGGGCGGCACGGTACTCGTCCAGGCCCAGGTCGTCGGTGTGCCGCATCGCGGTGTCCGGCTTGGCCCGGAAGTTCTGGACGATGACCTCCTGCACCGCGCCGTACGCGCGCGAGACCTGGCGCAGCGCCAGGATCGTCTCGGCCCGCTCGGTGAGCGTCTCGCCGATGCCCACCAGCAGCCCGGTGGTGAAGGGGATCGAGAGCCGCCCGGCGTCCTCGAGCACCCGCAGCCGCACGGCCGGGTCCTTGTCGGGGGAGCCGTAGTGGGCCTCGCCCCTGGTCTCGAACAGCCGCCGCGAGGTGGTCTCGAGCATCATGCCCATCGACGGGGACACCGGCTTGAGCCGGTTCAGCTCCTCCCAGCTCATGACGCCGGGGTTGAGGTGCGGCAGCAGCCCGGTCTCCTCGAGCACCCGCACCGCCATGGCGCGGACGTAGGCCAGCGTGGAGTCGTAGCCCTGCTCGTCGAGCCACTCCTGCGCCTCGGGCCAGCGGTCCTCGGGCCGGTCGCCGAGGGTGAACAGCGCCTCGAGGCAGCCCATCTCGGCGCCCTGGCGGGCGATGTCGAGGATCTCGTCGGGGGAGAGGTACGGCGCGCGCCCGTCGCGCCGCGCCTGGCCCGGCGTCTCCACGAACGTGCAGTAGTGGCAGCGGTCCCGGCACAGCCGGGTGACCGGGATGAAGACCTTGGGCGAGTACGTCACCACTCCCGCGCGGCCCGCCGCCGCGAGCCCGGCGTCGCGGACGCGGGCCGCCGCGGCGCAGAGCCGGTCCAGGTCCGCCCCGGTGGCCGCGAGCAGGACCGTGGCCTCGCCCAGGTCCAGGGCCGCGCCCCGCTCGACCCGAGCCAGCGCTCGGCGTACCTGCTGCGGGGTCGGCTCGGTCACCCGGTCGAGGCTAGCGGCCGCCTACACGGTCGCCGGCGCCCGCTCGGACTCCGAACCCTCCGACCCGGGCGGGCGCTCGCCGCGGTCGAGCCGGCTGGGCCACCAGATCTTGCCGCCGACGTCGAGGTTGATCGCGGTGACGAGCACCGAGCGCACGATCATGGTGTCCAGCAGGACGCCCAGGGCGACCGCGACCCCGAGCTCGGCCAGGAAGACGAACGGGATCGAGCCGAGGACCAGGAACGTCGCGGCGAGCACGATCCCGGCCGAGGTGATGACGCCGCCGGTGGAGCCGAGGGCGATGAGCGAGCCCTTGCGCGTCCCGTGGGTGGCCGTCTCCTCCCGGACCCGCGTCATCAGGAAGATGTTGTAGTCGATGCCCAGGGCGACCAGGAACACGAACGCGAACAGCGGGAACCCTGGATCGGAGCCGGCGAAGCCGAAGACGTACTTGAACAGCAGTGACGACAACCCGAGCGCGGCCCCGAAGGACAGGATCACCGTCCCCATCAGGATGAGGGGCGCCGCGACCGCACGGAGCAGCCCGATGAGGATGAGCAGCACCACGATGAGCACGATCGGGATGATGACCTTGTTGTCGCGGTTCGAGGCGACCTTCGTGTCCAGGTAGAACGCCGACCCGCCGCCGACCCGGGCGTCGGCGCCGTCCACGCCGTGCACCGCGTCGCGGGTGGCCTGGACGATGTCGAAGGCCTTGGTCGAGGAGATGTCCTCGCCCACGGTGGCCTCGAAGAAGCTCCGCGTGTCCGAGACCTGCTGCGGCTCGGTCGGCGTGCCGAGGCCGCGGATGTCCTCCACCGCGGCGAGCACGTCGTCCAGCTCGTCGGTGTTCGCCACCACCTGCACGGTGTTGGAGTTGTCCTGCAGGCCGTGCTCGACGAGCAGCTTCTGGCCCTTGATGGAGTCGAACTCCTTCGTGTAGGTGTCCTCGGTCGACAGCCCGTCGGCCTTGAGCGTGAACAAGCCGAGCGAGCAGGCCAGCAGCAGGACCGTGGTGATGATCCAGACCTTGCGCGGTGCCTTGGCGATCCGGGCCCCGACGCGCGCCCAGAAGCCGCTGGCGTTCGGCTCGTCCGAGCCGTACGCCGGGCGCTTGGGCCAGAACACCCAGCGACCGCAGATGACGAGCAGGGCCGGCAGCAGCGTGACCATGACCAGGAAGGTCACGCCGATGCCGATCGCGTTGACCGGTCCGAGGCCGGCGGTGGAGTTGAGCTCGGCGAAGACCAGGCAGAGCATGCCCACCGCGACCGTGGACGCGCTGGCCAGCAGCGCCGGCGCGGCCCGGTGCAGGGCGAAGGCCATGGCCTCGTGGCGGTCGTCGTGGCGGCGGAGCTCTTCTCGGTAGCGGGCCACGAGCAGCAGCGCGTAGTCCGTGCCGGCGCCGATGACGAGGATGCCGAGGATGGCCTGGCTCTGCCCGTTGACCGTCAGCCCGGCGTACTTGGCCAGCAGGTAGACCACGCCGCCGGAGACGGAGTAGGCGAAGACCACGCTGAGGATCGGCAGGATCCAGAGCACGGGGCTGCGGTAGGTGAACAGCAGCAGCACGATCACCACGAGCAGGGTGATGAGGATGAGGGTGGTGTCGATGCCCTCGAACGCCTCGGCCGAGTCGGCCGCCTGACCGCCGTACCCGGCGAGGTGCACGGTGACGCCGTCGACCTGGGTGATGTCGCGGACCTCGTCGACGGCGTCGGGGATGGCGTTCCAGCCGTCGGAGCCGAAGTTGAAGGTCAGCGAGGTGACCGCGACCTCGCCGTCCTCCGACTGCGCCTGGAACGGCGCCCCCGGGAGCTGGGCCACCGCCTGCGGCGTGAAGACGGTCTTCTGCACCACGCCGTCGACGTCGGAGAGCTCGGTGGCCTGGTCCTCGATCGCCGACAGGTCGGCGTCGCTGAGCCCGCCGGAGCGGTAGTAGACGATCAGGGTCGGGATGTCGTTGGGGTCGACTGTCTCTGACAGCTCGTCGACCACCTTGGTCGACTCCGCCGAGCCCGGGAGCCACGACGAGGCCTCGTTGTTCTGGACGTCGACCAGCTTCGCGCTGAGCGACCCGAAGACGGCGAAGGCGGCGATCCAGGCGAGCAGGACCAGCCACTTGGTGACGCGACCGGTGAGCCTGCCGGCGATCTGGCGGTGCATGCGGGTACTCCATCAGAAGGGTGAGGTCGACGACATCAGGGTTTTCCCCGAGTCAGCGCGTGCTGACCGGCGATCACGCCTGAACTCATCGACACCCTCCAGCCCCCGGGTGTGACACCTCCACCGGTGGTCTGGACCGGTGGCCGCTGGACAGGTGGGACGTGGCCGCTGGACCGGCCTCAGAGACCCAGCGAGCGGCCGATGATCTCCTTCTGGATCTCCGTCGTCCCGCCGTAGATGGTCTGGATGCGCGAGTCCATGAAGGCCTTCGCGATGGGGTACTCCGTCATGTAGCCGTAGCCGCCGAACAGCTGCACGCCGCGGTCCACCAGCTTGGTCTGCAGCTCGGTGGTCCACCACTTGGCCATCGAGGCGAGCGCGGTGTCGACCTGCCCGGCGTTCAGCTTCGCCACGCAGTCGTTGAGGAAGACCCGCGCGATGTGCGCCTCGGTGGCCATCTCGGCCAGCAGGAACCGGTTGTGCTGGAACCTCCCGATCGGCTTGCCGAAGGCCTCGCGGGTCCGGGCGTAGTCCAGGCACAGGTCGAGGACGTGCTCGACCGCCGCGACCGCGATCGCGGCGATGGACACGCGCTCCTGGGGCAGGTTCTGCATGAGGTGGATGAAGCCCTGGCCCTCCTCGCCCAGCAGGTTGGCCTTGGGCACCTCGACGTTGTCGAAGAACAGCTCGGCGGTGTCCTGGGCCTTGAGCCCGACCTTCTCCAGGTTGCGGCCCCGCTCGAAGCCGTCCATGCCGCGCTCCACGACCAGCAGGGAGATGCCCTGGTGGCCCGCATCGGGGTCGGTGCGCGCGACGACCACGACGACGTCGGACATGATCCCGTTGCTGATGAAGGTCTTGGAGCCGTTGAGGACGTAGTGGTCGCCCTTGTCGACCGCGCTGGTCCGGATGCCCTGGAGGTCCGAGCCCGCGCCCGGCTCGGTCATCGCGATGGCCGAGATCAGCTCGCCGCTGGTCAGCCCGGGCAGCCAGCGCTGCTTCTGCTCGTCGTTCGACAGGGAGGTGAAGTAGGGGAGGATCACGTCGTTGTGCACCGGGAAGCCGAGCCCGCCGCCCCCGACCTTGGTGATCTCCTCGGTGAGCACGCAGTTGTAGCGGAAGTCCTTGATCCCCGCGCCGCCGTACTCCTCGTCGACGTCGAAGCCGAGCAGCCCGGTCTCGCCCGCCTTGAGCCACACCTCGCGGCTGACCTGGCCGGCCTTCTCCCACTCCTCGACGTGCGGGACGACCTCCTTCTCCATGAAGGCGCGCGCGGTCCTGCGGAAGTCCTCGTGCTCCTGGTCGTAGATCGAAGGGCGCTCAGGCAACGTCTCGCTCCTTGTTCAGCTCGTCGAGCATCTTGGTGGGGCCGATCTGGCTCAGCCGGTAGCCGTTCGGGTACGTCGGGTGCGTGCGGTCGCGCGGCGCGCGCCGGGGTGGGGCGAACCGCAGGAGCCTCGCCCTCGCCCTCAGGCCGAGGTCGACGGCGCGGACCAGCCAGCGCGGCTGGTCCTCCATGCCGAGGGCCTCGCGCAGGGGCTCGTCCATGAGCGCGATGGTCACCCGGCGGAAGCCGACCTTGAGGTACCACGGCGCGGTCTGCCGACCGATCCGGATGGTGGCCTCGGTGACCCTGGTGTTCGCGGGGTCGGGGGCGAACCGCTCGCGCTCGTAGTCCTCCAGCAGCCGCTCGTAGCCCTCGTAGGTCTGCGGCAGCCCGGTGATCTGCATGAGCTCGCCGAAGCGGGTGGTGAAGCGCGCGATCGCGACGAGCTCCTTGGGGTCGAGCGGGCGCCAGCCGTACCGCGTGATCCACCGGACCGGTCCCACGATCGTGGTGGCCAGGACGTACTGGAACTCGTCGTTCGGGATCGCGTAGTGGCCGTGGATCCGGTTCAGCCTCGCGACCGCCGCGTGCGAGCGGGCGGAGTCCACGCCCTCGGCGACCGCCTCCTCCTGGAAGACCAGCGTGTCGTCGTACCGCTTGACGCCGTGCTCCTCGAACTGCCTGGTGCGGTCGAGCAGCCGGCTGATCGACGGCACGCCGTAGTCGCGCAGGAACGCGATCGCCGTGCCCTGGTCGAAGTCCCAGGGGAAGTCGTGGCGCGCGGTGAGGGTGACGATGCGGTCGCGGTCCGCGTCGTCGTACGGGTCGAGGGTCCGGATCTCGTCCAGGTGGTCGTACCGGCCGCGCGACCCCCACCTCATGCGCCCGGCCTCACGACACCCAGTCCTTGAGCTGCGACACCGTCGCCGCCGGGTTGTCGCTGACCGGCGACACGGCCAGGTGGGTGACGCCGGCCTCCTGGAAGGCCGCGATCCGCTCCCGGACGTAGGACGCCGGGCCGACCAGGTTGCTGGCCTCCAGCCACTCGAAGGGGACCTTCGCCGCGGCCTCGTCCTTCTTGCCGTCGAGGTAGAGGTCCTGGATCTCCTTGGCCTCGGCCTCGTAGCCGTACTGCTGGGCGAGCTCGTTGTAGAAGTTCTTGCCGCGCGCGCCCATGCCCCCGACGTACAGCGCGTACATCGGCCGCAGGAAGTCCAGCAGCGCCTTGGTTTCCTCGCCCTCGCCGATCGCCACCATGCCGCCGGCGTTGATCTGCAGGGTGCCGAGGCTCGCGTCGCGCTTGGCCGCGCCGCGGTCCAGCGAGTCGCCCCACACCTCGCGCGCCTTGTCCGGCACGAACATGATCGGCAGCCACCCGTCGGCCAGCTCCGCGGTCATCTCGACGTTCTTGTCGCCCAGCGACGCCACCCAGATCGGGATGCTGTCGCGCTCCGGGCGGGTGAGGATCTTGAGCGGCTTGCCCAACCCCAGCCCCTGCCCCTCGGACAGCGGGATGTCGAAGATCCCGTGGCTCTCGAGCGGCTCGCGCTGGAGCCCGCTGCGCACCAGCCGGATGATCTCGCGGGTGCGGCCCAGCGGCTTCTCGTAGGGCATCCCGTGGAAGCCCTCGATGACCTGCGGCCCGCTCGCGCCCAGACCCAGCACCGCGCGCCCCGCGCTCACGTTGTCCAGGCCCGCCGCCGTCTGCAGGATCGCGCCCGGCGTCCGGCTGAACACGTTGAGGATCCCCGCCGCGATCTGGAGCCTCTCGGTCTTGGCCGCCAGGTAGCCCATGAGCGTCGGCGAGTCGAACCCGTAGGCCTCCGCCACCCACACCATGTCCAGGCCCGCCTTCTCCAGCTCCACCACCTGGTCAGCGGTCTCGCGCGGGTTCCCGTCGTACTGCAGAGGCGTCGTGAGCTGCACGGCCCCATCGTGACAGTTCCACTGTCACGGTGCAACGGAGGGGGAGGTCCCGCCGCCGACCGCCGCCGTCCGCGCCGCCCGCCGCGGATCACGCGCCGCCGCCCGCCCCCAACCGCCGCCGATCGCGCGCCGCCGCCGCCCGCCGCCGCCCGCCGCCGATCGCGCTCCGCCGCCGCCCGCCGCCCGCCGCCGCCCGCCGCCGCCCGCCGCCGCCCGCCGCCGCCGACCGTGCGCCGCCGCCCGCCACCTGTCGCCGCCCGCACCCAGCCGCCGCTGACCGCCGCCGCCCGCCGCCGCCCGCACCCAACCGCCGCCGATCACGCGCCGCCGCCTGCACCCAACCGCCGCCGCCCGCCGCGCCCGCCGCCGATCGCCGCCGCCCGCCGCCGCCCGCCGCCGCCCGGCAGCTGCGGCCGCCCGCCGTCGCTTGGCTCAAGGGGACCGCCGGCGCCGAGACCGCTGCGGCCGCCGCGCGCGACGCGGCCGGGGTGCCCGCCTCATCCGTGCCCTCGCGTCACACCCGTCCCGAGTTCTCCACAATCCGGAAGTTCCCTCTTCCCCTGCCGACAAGTTCCGGTTTACGGTCCGGAACTGTTCAGGCTCCTTCTCGGGAATCTCGGGGGCTCCCATGACGATGACGCACGCCGCGGCACCAGCCCGCGACGAGCTGCTCGAACGGCTCGACGCCACGGTCCGCGAGGCCGTGCGCCGCGAGGGCGTCGACCCGCAGGCCGAGGCTGCCGTGGTGCGCCGCATCGCCGAGGGAGTGGTCCGCGACCACGACGAGCGCAGCCTGACCGGCGTGGTCTCGCCGGTGGCCGACGCCCAGGCGGTGGTGGGCGAGCTGGTGGCGCGGGTGAGCGGGTTCGGGCCGCTGCAGCCCTACCTCGACGACCCGGCGGTCGAGGAGGTCTGGATCAACGACCCGAGCCGGGTGTTCGTGGCGCGCGGGGGCCGCCACGAGCTGACCAACCTGGTCCTCACCCGCGGCCAGGTGCAGGAGCTGGTCGAGCGGATGCTCAAGAGCTCGGGTCGCCGCATCGACCTGAGCCAGCCGTTCGTGGACGCGATGCTGCCCGAGGGCCACCGGCTGCACGTCGTCCTCGAGGGCATCAGCCGCGGCTTCAGTGCCGTGAACATCCGCAAGTTCACCGTCCGCGCCCACCGGCTCCACGACCTGGTCGAGCTGGGGAGCCTCAGCCCGCGCGCGGCGACGTTCCTCGACGCCAGCGTCCGCGCGGGACTCAACATCCTGATCGCGGGAGGGACCCAGGCGGGCAAGACGACGATGCTCAACTGCCTGGCCGCTGCGGTGCCGGGCGGCGAGCGCATCGTGAGCGCGGAGGAGGTCTACGAGCTCCGCTTCAACCATCCGGACTGGGTCGCGCTGCAGACCCGGCAGCAGGGGCTCGAAGGCACAGGTGAGGTGCGGCTGCGCGACCTGGTCAAGGAGTCGCTGCGCATGCGGCCGTCCCGGGTCATCGTGGGCGAGGTGCGGGCGGAGGAGTGCCTCGACCTGCTGCTGGCGCTCAACGCCGGGCTGCCGGGGATGTGCACGATCCACGCCAACTCGGCGCGCGAGGCGTTGGTCAAGGCGTGCACGCTGCCGCTGCTGGCCGGCGAGAACATCTCGGCGCGCTTCGTGGTGCCGACGGTCGCCTCGAGCGTGGACCTGGTCGTGCACCTCGGGATCGACGAGCACGGCGTACGCCGGGTCAACGAGATCGTCGGCGTACCCGGCCGCGTGGAGAACGACGTCATCGAGACCGAGCCGGTGTTCGTGCGGCACGGGACCGAGCTGCGGCGCACGGGCGGGCTGCCGCCCAAGCTCGAGCAGTACGAATGCCGCGGCATCGACGTGCACGGGATCCTCAGCGGTCCGCTGGAGCGCTGATGGGCGCGCTGGTCGGGCTCGGGGTCGGCGTGGGCCTGCTGCTGGTGTGGTCGGCGTTCTTCGTGCCGGTGCGACCGCGGCCGGCCGCGAGCGCCGAGGGGGGCCGGGCGGCCCGCCTCCTCCAGCGGGCCGGGCTGGGTGAGGTGTCGCCGACCGGGTTCCTCGTGCTGTGTGTGGTGTGCGGAGTGGTCGCGGGGTTCGTGGTCCAGGTCATCAGCCGTACGCCGCCCGTGGCGGTCGCCTTCGGGGTGATCGGTGGCTACCTGCCGGTGGCGGTGGTGGCCGGACGGGCGCGGCGGCGCCAGCGCGAGTTCGCCGAGGTGTGGCCGGAGGCGGTGGACAACCTGGCCAGCGCGGTGCGGGCCGGGCTGAGCCTGCCGGAGGCGCTGGCCGCGCTCGGGGTGCGCGGACCGGAGCCGCTGCGGCCGAGCTTCGACGCGTTCGGGCTGGACTACCAGGTGACGGGTCGCTTCGGGGAGAGCCTGGACCGGCTGAAGGAGCGGCTGGCCGACCCGGTCGGCGACCGGGTGGTCGAGGGCCTGCGGGTCGCGCGCGAGGTCGGCGGCGGCGACTTGGGCCGGCTGCTGCGCAACCTGTCCGGCTACCTCCGCGAGGACGCCCGCACGCGCGGCGAGCTCGAGTCGCGGCAGGCCTGGACGGTCAACGGCGCCCGGCTGGCCGTCGCGGCGCCGTGGCTCGTGCTGCTCTTCATGTCCTTCCAGACCGAGGTCATCCGCCGCTACGCCAGCCCGGGCGGCGCGCTGGTCCTGGCCGTCGGCGCCGGCCTCTGTCTGGTCGCCTACCGGCTCATGGTGCACATCGGCCGGCTCCCCGTCGAGCGCCGGATCCTGCGGTGACCCCCGCGACCTGGGGCGCCGCGCTCGGGGCCACGCTGGCGGCCGGTCTGCTGCTCGTCGCCACCGGGCTGGTCGCGGCCCGCCGGCCGCGGCTGGCGACCCGCGTGGCGCCGTACGTCCGCGACGTGCCGCGCCTGACCAGCCGGCCGGTGCCGACGACCAGCGCGGCCAGGGGCGTCTTCGGACCCCTGCTGGGCACCGCGGCCGACGCGGTCGAGCGGGTCCTCGGCGGCGCGACGTCCGTACGCCGCCGCCTGCAGCGCGCCGGCCTCACCGCGAGCGTCGCCGAGTTCCGCGTGCAGCAGGTCGTCTGGGGGCTGGTCGGCTTCGCGGTCGCCGCGGCGTACTCCCTCCTCAAGGCGCTCACCCACCCCGGCGGCGTGGTCGCGCCGGTCCTGCTCTGCCTCACCGCCTTCGCCGCCGGCGTCCTGCTGCGCGACCAGCACCTCACCTCCCAGGTCAAGCAGCGCGAGCGCCGGATCCTGGAGGAGTTCCCCACCGTGGCCGAGCTCCTCGCGCTCTCGGTGGCCGCGGGCGAGAGCCCGGTGTCCGCCCTGGACCGGGTCGTACGCCGCTCCGGCGGCGAGCTCAGCCGCGACCTCGCCACCGTCCTGGCCGAGGTCCGCACCGGCGAGCCCGTCGGCGCCGCCTTCGACCGGATGGCCGCCAGCACCGGCCTGCCGCTCGTCTCCCGCTTCGCCCAGGGCGTCGCGGTCGCCGTCGAGCGCGGCACCCCGCTGGCCGACGTCCTGCACGCCCAGGCCGCCGACGTCCGCGAGGCCGGGCGCCGCGAGCTCATCGAGACCGCCGCGCGCCGCGAGGTCGCGATGATGGTCCCGGTGGTGTTCCTGGTGTTGCCCGTCACGGTCCTGTTCGCCTTCTGGCCCGGCGTCGTCGGGCTCTCGCTCACGACCCCGTGAGCACCTCTCGGGAAAGGAACCACCGATGAACCACCTCAGGAGCAGGGTCTACCGCGCGCTCACCGCGCCGCGGGTGCGCGACGAGCGGGGTGACGTGCCGGGCTGGGTGCTCGTGACCGTCATGACCGCGGGCCTGGTGATGGCGATCTGGGGCGTGGCGCAGGGGCAGCTGACGTCGATGCTGAGCAGCGCGCTCGGCTCGGTGAAGTGAGCGGGCGCCGTCGCTCCGAGCGGGGTGCGGCGGTCGTCGACTTCGTCCTCGTGCTGGCGGTCCTGGTGCCGGTGGTGCTCGGGATCGCGCAGGTCGCGCTGGTCATGCACGTGCGCAACACGCTGGCCGCGGCGGCCTCGGAGGGGGCGCGGCTGGCGGCCACCCGCGACCGCGGGCCGGCGGACGGCGTCGCGCTGACCCGCAGCCAGATCGACGGAGCGGTGTCCGGGCGGTTCGCCCAGGAGGTCAGCGCGCAGCAGCAGGGCGACACCGTCGAGGTCACCGTGCACGCATCGGTGCCGGCGCTCGGCCTCGGTGGCCCCGCGGTCGAGCTCACGGTGCACGGCCACGCGACCGAGGAGCCGCCGTGAGCCGCTCAGAGCACGGCGGCCAGCCGGTCCAGGTTGAGCACCCAGCCGCCGCGGTGCCCGTCGTCGCCGGCGTCGGGCGCGGTCTCGGCGTGCTCGAGGAGCAGGTGGGTGCCGTCGCCGTCCGGGGTGAGCGTGACGCTGACCGTGGTCTCGGGGTCGTCGTCGTGCGCCCACGCCCACGTGAAGACCAGGCGTTCGGTCGGGTCGACCTCGACGTAGGTCCCGCTCACGACGTACGAACCCATCGCGCAACGCCACGCCCCGCCGGGCCGGACGTCGAGCTCGCAGGCCACGTCGAGCGCGGGGTTGGGGCAGAACCACTGCGCCATGAGCGCCGGTTCGGTGAAGCGCGCCCAGACCTTCTCGGGGGCGGCGGCGTAGTGGCGCTCGAGCGTGAAGTCGTGCATCAGTGCTCCTCGGAGGTGAGTACGCCGTCGAGCCGGTCCAGCGCGGCGGTCCAGAACGTCCTGCGGTCGGTGAGCCAGCCGGCGAGCTCGTCGAGCGGCTCGGGGCGCAGCCGGCAGGTGACGACGCGGCCCTGCTTGCGGCGCTCGACCCAGCCGGCGTCGACCAGGACGCCGACGTGCTTGCTGACCGCGGTCAGCGACATGGCGTACGGCGCGGCCAGCTCCGACAGCGACGCCGGCCCCCGGGCGAGCCGCTCGACCAGTCCGGCGCGCGTGGGGTCGCCCAGGGCGGCACACAGGGTCGCGACGGTCACGGAGATACTCAACCATCCGGTTCAGTGTTGGCGCAAGAGGGGTGAGCGGGGTAGTGCCCTCGTCGAGCTGACCTGGCTCGGGGTCCTGCTGCTCATCCCGATGCTGTGGATCGTGGTCACGCTCTTCCAGGCCCAGCAGGGCGCGTTCGCGGTGAGCAGCGCCGCCCGCGCCGCGGGCCGTGCCTACGTGCTCGCGCCCAGCGACGCCGAGGGCCAGCAGCGCGCCGAGGCCGCCGCGCGCGCGGCCCTGGCCGACCAGGGCGTCGACGCACCGGTGCGGGTCAGCGTCAGCTGCACGCCGTACCCCCACCAGTGCCACCAGGGCACCAGCGTCGTCACCGTCCGCGTCGCCACGCGCGTCGACCTGCCACTGCTGCCCGACGCACTCGGCGGTCGCGCGCCCAGCCTCGCGCTGGACGCCGAGCACTCCGTGCCGGTGGGGCAGTACCAGGAGGTGGACCGTGCGCCGCAGGGGTGAGGACGGGCAGGCGACGGTCCTCATCGTCGGCTTCGCGGTCGCGTTGGCCATGCTCATCGCGGCCGTCGTGGACGCCTCGGCTGCCTACCTCCAGCGCCAGGGCCTCGACACCCTGGCCGACGGGGCCGCGCTGCGCGGTGCGGACCTCGGCGCGACCGGCGAGGACGTCTACCACGGCGGCGTCCCGGCCGACAGCCTCGCGCTCACCCCGGCGCAGGCCCGGGCCGCGGTCGGTGCCTACCTGCAGCAGGCCGGCGCCTACGCGAGCTACCCCGGGCTGACGTACGCCGTGCGCATCGTCGGCGACCGCGTCGAGGTCAGCCTGCACGCGCCCCTCGACCTGCCGCTCAGCGTTCCCGGCTCGCCCGAGCGTGCCACCGTCGGCGCCGAGGGCAGCGCGATCGTCGGCGTCGACGGCTGAGGCCACCTACCCTCGACGCCATGCGCCGCCTCGCCGCCCTGACCCTCACCGCCGCCGTCCTCGTGGGCGGCGCGACCGCCCCCGCCGAGGCCGGCCGCGCCGAGTCGACGTACCAGCGCCAGGCGGTCAAGGCCACCAACGCCGCCCGCACGGCCCAGGGCCTGAAGCCGCTCCGCACGACCGACTGCCTGCAGCGCGCCGCGGTCCGCCAGGCACGGCTGATGGCCCAGCGCGAGGAGATGTTCCACCAGGACATCGGTGCCGTCCTGGCCGACTGCGGCCTGAGCACGGTGGGCGAGAACGTCGCCTACGGCTACCCCTCCGGCCGCTCGGTCGTGCGCGACGGCTGGATGGAGTCCGAGGGTCACCGCGCCAACATCCTCAACGGCGCCTTCCGGCTCATCGGCCTCGCGGCGCGCAAGGGCCACGACGGCCGCTGGTACGTCGCGCAGGTCTTCGGCGCGAAGGGCTGAGACGCGCCGCCGCGAACCAACCGCGTCGCCGGTGCATCGGACGAGGTGCAACTCCCCTCGAACGGAAGGCACCACCATGCACCGCAGGAACCTCGTCGCGAGCACCGTGCTCGCCCTGTCCGCTGCCCTCACCCTGACCGCCACGTCCGCCGACGCCGCCGACGCGGCGCCGGCGAGCCAGGCCCGGGCCGGTTCGTACACCGTCACCGCCGACGTCAACAAGACCGAGCCCGAGTCGGGCCAGAAGGTCACCATCACCGGGACGGTCAAGCCGGCCGCACCGGGGGCGCAGGTCCGCGTCCAGGTCCGCTACGCCGGCCAGAAGACCTGGAAGACCCTGGGCCAGGCCCGCCTGAGCAGGTCCGGGAGCTACCGGTTCAAGGACCAGGTCACGTCGGTGCGCGAGCGCCGCTACCGCGTGGTCAAGCCGGCCGACGCCCGCCGGGCGCAGGGGACGGCGCGGACCGCGAAGGTCACCGTGTTCGGCTGGCGTGACCTCACCTCGATCGGGGCGGTCCCGGGCGGCACGCTGTACGAGGGCGGGGGAGCGACCATCGCCGGCTCGCACTACCCGAGCTCGCTGCGCGGCGGCAACCAGACCGCGAGCAGCGCCATCGAGTTCAACCTCAACCGCGACTGCAAGACGCTCGACGCGACCGTCGGCATCGACGACGCGTCGGCGTCGGGCAGCAGCGCGACGCTCACCCTCGCCGCGGACGGGACGCAGCGGTTCCAGGGCACCTTCGGGCTGGCCCAGGCCCAGCACGTGGTGAGCGACGTGACCGGGGTCTTCCGGATCTCGCTGAGCGCGACCCAGACCGGCGGTGCGTACGCCGCGGTGGGGTCGCCGAAGGTGCTGTGCAGCTTCTGACCGGGGCCGCCCGGACCTGACGAAGCGGGGTCCTGCCGCGGGGACCAGTAACCTTGATCCTTGTGGCAGGACCCGACTTCGACACCGAGATCAAGCAGCTCCGGGCGACCATGAGCACCATCGAGCAGGTCCTCGACCTCGACGCCATGCGCCGCGAGATCGCCGACCTCGGTGAGCAGGTCGCGGCGCCGGACCTCTGGGACGACCAGGACAACGCCACGCGCGTCACCGGCCGGCTCTCCGCCCTGCAAGGCGAGGTCGACCGGGTCACCGCGCTCGCCGGCCGCATCGACGACCTCGAGATCATGGTCCAGCTCGGTCAGGAGGAGGGCGACGCCTCCACCCTGGCCGAGGCCGAGACCGAGCTGGCCCGCATCCACAAGACGGTCGAGGCGCTCGAGGTCCGCACCCTGCTGTCGGGGGAGTACGACGTCCGCGAGGCGCTCGTGACCATCCGCTCGGGCGCCGGTGGCGTGGACGCCGCCGACTTCGCCGAGATGCTCATGCGGATGTACACCCGCTGGGCCGAGCAGCACGGCTACCCGGTCGACGTCTACGACACCTCCTACGCCGAGGAGGCGGGGCTGAAGTCGGCCACGTTCGCCATCCACGCGCCGTACGCCTACGGCACGCTCAGCGTCGAGGCCGGCACCCACCGGCTCGTGCGGATCAGCCCGTTCGACAACCAGGGCCGCCGGCAGACGTCGTTCGCCGCGGTCGAGGTGGTCCCGGTGCTGGAGCAGACCGACGAGATCGACATCCCCGACGAGGACATCCGCGTCGACGTCTACCGCTCCTCGGGTCCCGGCGGTCAGTCGGTCAACACCACCGACTCCGCGGTCCGGCTCACCCACATCCCGACCGGGGTGGTGGTGAGCTGTCAGAACGAGAAGAGCCAGCTGCAGAACAAGGCCAGCGCGATGGTCATCCTCAAGGCCAAGCTGCTGGCGCTGAAGAAGGCCGAGGAGGCCGCCCAGCTCAAGGAGCTCAAGGGCGACGTCCAGGCCAGCTGGGGCGACCAGATGCGCAACTACGTGCTGAACCCCTACCAGATCGTCAAGGACCTGCGGACCGGCTTCGAGGTCGGCAACCCGACGGCGGTCTTCGACGGCGAGCTGGACGGCTTCCTCGAGGCCGGGATCCGCTGGCGGCGCGGCCAGGACCGCGCCGCCGAGAACTAGAGCCCTACTTCAGCCTGACCTTGCGGCTGACATTGGGCGCGCTGGTGCCGAGGGCGTTGACCGCGTAGACGTAGAAGCGGACCTTGGCGGCGCGCTTGTACTTGAAGGTCAGGTGCTTCTTCTTGACCTTGAGCGTCACGGTCTTGAGCAGCTTGTCCTTCTTCCAGACCTGCACGACCCAGCCGGTGACCGGCGACTTGCCGTCGGTCGCGGGCTTCTTCCAGTGCACCGAGGCGGTCTTCTTCTTGCTCTTCTTGCTGCCCGACTTGGCCTTGGCCTTCTTCGGCGCGCTCGGCACGTTGTAGGAGCAGTCGGTCCCGGGCGCCGCCGCGGCGGAGAGGGCGTACTGGCCGATGCTGCCGTAGTCGCTGTAGCCGGTCAGGCCGGTCCCGTTCCCGACCCCGTCGACGCGGGCGTAGACCAGGCTGAGACCGACGGTCGCCGACGTCGCGGCGTTGAGCCCGTTGGCCCGGTCGCGGTTGACCAGCGTCGAGGCCGGGTTGTTCGAGGCCAGCACGGTGCCGGCGGAGTTGATGAGGTCCAGCTGGATGTCCAGGTCCGGGCTGACCGCCGCCGGGCTGGCGGCGGCGCTCACGGTCCCGATGCAGCCGCCGAGGAAGTACACGTCCTGGTCACCGGCGTTGCTGATGGTGTGCGGCCCGGCGGAGAAGGCGGCCGCCGTCTGCGGGGTGCCGCCGGCGTCGTCGGGCGTGTAGCCGGCCCGCGCCGCGATGAGCGAGATGTCGTCCTGACCGGGCTGCGTCGCGCCGGCGTACTCGCCCCGGCTCCACTGCGTCAGCGGCCGCTTGTAGCCGTTGCCCATGATCGGCGCCCAGAGGCCCTGGCCGTCGAAGTACGACGCGGTCGGGGTGCCGTCGTGCTGGAGGCTGAAGGTGTGGCCGACCTCGTGGGAGACGGCCTCGGCGATGTTCTTGGCGTCCTGGTCGCCGTTGTCGTTCAGCACCTTCTGCGGGAAGACCCAGGCGGGCTGGTAGTAGGCGTTGAGCTCGGCGAAGACGTCGATGTAGGCGACGCCGCCGCACTCGCTCGGGCAGAGCTTGGTCGCGGCCTCGGTGTCCGGGGTGACCAGCGCGCGCACGCCGTACGACGTGTCGGCGGTGCTGCTGCGGGCCAGCGCGTCCGGGCCCGGGTCCTGGGTGGTCACGTCGACGTCGAACGGCGCGTAGTCCTCCGAGACCCGCTGCCAGATGCTCTGGATGGCCTCGCGCTCGGCGGTGCTGAACGTCGTGGCGTCGGCGTCGATGGTGAACGCGGGCGCGGTGTGGGCGGAGAGCCCGAAATCGGCGTTCCACGCGGTGCCGGAGACCGGCTGGCCGTCGAAGTCGATGAAGATCTTCTTGGTCGACGTCGGCTTGCTGTGCAGCGCGAAGGTGTTCTCGAGCGGGTACGGCGCGGGCGCGGTCACCGGCCCCGAGGCCGGACCCGGCGTGGGTGCCGGGTCGGCGTAGTAGAGGCGCCCGGAGCCGTCGAGCCAGGCGGTCGGGTCGCTCTCGAGCGTGCGGCGCAGCTGGCCGGCGCTCCACCCGTTGCGGGCGGCGGTCGCGGCGAGGTCCGCGCCGAGCGCGTCCACGGCGGCCGCGCCGTGCAGGTGGCCGCGCTGGGCGGTGGGAGCCGGCGCGGAGCCGGGTCTGTCGTCGGCCGCCGAGGCGGCGGCGAGGGGCAGGGCGCTGAGCGCCAGGGCGGCCGCGGTGGCCGGGATGACGAGGGTCCTGGGGAGGGTCACCGGCAGGAGTCAACCAGGAGATTTCTCAGGACGCAGCAGCTTGTCCCGACAAGGCGTCGAGGACGCCCACGCACCACCGGCCCGCGCGGTCGACCGGGTCCCAGTCCGCGCCGGCCGGTCGGGTGACCTCGCAGACCACCCACGCGTCGCCGAACAGCCCCCGGTACGACGCGCGCACGGTGCCGTCCGCCGCGGTGCAGCTGAGCGCGAGCGTCGGGGAGCCGAAGGCCGGCCCGGTGCCCGGCGTGCAGCCGCCCGCCTTGCCGGCGCTCCGCGCCAGCCGGGCCGCGCGGGTCGTGTCGACGGGCGGCGCGAAGACCCACGCGCGCGCCTGGCCCCCGCTCGGGTCGGCGTAGGAGCAGCCGAACTCGTGCACCACGTCCGGCGAGCCGTTGCCCAGGTCGACCTGGTCGCCGTTGGCCCAGCTCTGCGCCTGCGGCACCGAGCCCAGCACCGCCTCGACCACGCGCTCGTCGAGGCGCTCGCAGAACGGGCCGCGCGTCACCACGGTGCCGCTCGTGTCGCGGTCGGCCAGCGGGGTCGCCGTGAACGGGGCCTGCGGCGCCGCGTCGTCGCGCGGGGCCTCGTCGTCGCCGCCCAGCACGAGCACGCCGCCGACGACCAGCAGCGCCGTCACCACGCCCGCGACCAGCAGGAACCGCAGCGGCACGCGCACGCGCACACGATAGAGCGGTGGTTGGATGAGCCGGATGGGCGCACCTCGGGAGATCCACGCCGCGGCGGCCGAGCGGCTCGAGGGCGCGCTCGGCCTCGACGCGCTGGTCGGCCCGGGCGGGCTGAGCCCGGACCGGCGGCGGACCTTCGCGCTGCGCCTGGACCGGTACTGGCCGGACCTGGAGGAGGCGGTCCGGGGGCTCTTCGGCGCCGCCGCCGACGCCCTCCTGGGCCGGCTGGTGCGCACCGCCGCGTCGGCGTACGCCGCCCGACCGGCCGACCTGCACGTGCTCGACGAGCAGCGACTGCTGACCCCGGACTGGCTCCAGCAGCCGCGGATGTTCGGCTACGCCTGCTACGCCGACCGGTTCGCCGGCGACCTGGCCGGGGTGGCCGAGCACCTGGACCACCTCGAGGCCCTCGGCGTCACCTACCTGCACCTGATGCCGCTGCTCCAACCCCGCGAGGGCGACAACGACGGTGGGTACGCCGTGCAGGACTACCGCACCGTGCGCTCCGACCTCGGCACCACCGAGGACCTGCGCGCGCTCGCGACGACCCTGCGCGGGCGCGGGATCAGCCTGGTCGTGGACCTGGTGCTCAACCACGTGGCCCGCGAGCACGCGTGGGCGGCGCGGGCGCGGGCCGGTGAGGCGACCTACCGCCACTACTTCCACGTCTTCCCCGACCGGACCCTGCCCGACGCCTACGAGCGGACCCTGCCGGAGGTCTTCCCCGACTTCGCGCCCGGCAGCTTCACCTGGGACGACGAGCTGGCCGGGTGGGTGTGGACGACGTTCAACGCGTTCCAGTGGGACCTCGACTGGAGCAACCCGGCGGTGCTGGCCGAGTTCGCCGACCTCATCCTGTGGCTGGCCAACCTCGGCGTCGAGGTGTTCCGGCTCGACGCGATCGCGTTCCTGTGGAAGCGGCTCGGCACCGACAGCCAGAACCAGCCCGAGGTGCACGCGCTCACCCAGGCGCTGCACGCGGTGACCCGGATCGCGGCCCCGGCGGTGGCCTTCAAGGCCGAGGCGATCGTGGGGCCGCGCGACCTGGTGCAGTACCTCGGCACGGGCGCGCACGCCGGCCGGGTCAGCGACCTGGCCTACCACAACAGCCTCATGGTGCAGACCTGGTCGATGCTCGCCACCGGCAACACCGTGCTGGCGCGCAAGGCCCTGGGCGCGCTGCCGGTCACGCCGTCGAC
Organism: Nocardioides anomalus; assembly: GCF_011046535.1. Lineage (NCBI taxonomy): Bacteria > Bacillati > Actinomycetota > Actinomycetes > Propionibacteriales > Nocardioidaceae > Nocardioides > Nocardioides anomalus. Next base: position 602,656 of record NZ_CP049257.1, read on the forward strand.
GGGCACGTGGGTCACCTACGTGCGCTGCCACGACGACATCGGGTGGGCCATCGACGACTCCGACGCCTTCGCGGCCGGGGTCACCGGCCCGGGGCACCGGCACTTCCTCTCCGACTGGTACGCCGGCGAGTTCCCCGGCTCGTGGGCCGACGGGCTCGTCTTCCAGGCCAACCCCGAGACCGGCGACCGCAGGATCAGCGGGACGGCGGCCTCGCTGGTCGGGCTGCGCGACGGCCTGACGCAGCAGGAGGAGGACGCCGCGCTGGCCCGGCTCCTCCTGGCCCACGCGATCGCCGCCGGGTGGGGCGGCGTACCGGTGGTGTGGAGCGGCGACGAGCTGGCCCAGGTCGACGACCCCGACTGGGCGGGGGGAGCCGGGACACGAGGACGACAACCGCTGGGCGCACCGTCCGCGGCTGGACTGGGCCCGCGCCGCCGCGCGTGCCGACGAGCGCACCGTGCCCGGCCGGGTCTTCTCCGGGCTCGCCCACCTGGCCCGGGTCCGCGCCTCGTTGCCCCAGCTGCACGCCTCGGCCCAGGTGAGCGTCCTGCCCGACACCGACGACGGCGTGCTGGCCGTGGTCCGCCGGCACGCGAGCGGTCCGTTCGTCGGGCTCTACAACGTCTCCGCCCAGCGCCGGCCCTTCGAGCTGCACCGGCTGCGCGCGGCCGGCCTGACCACGCCGTACGACGCGCTCGGCGGCCACGTGCTCGAGGTCGGCGGCGACGGCGTGCTGTGGCTTCCCGCACACGGCGCGTGGTGGGTGGTGGACGCGCCCGGGTGAGGTGCCGGGAGCCCTCAGACTCACCCCGTACAGTCGAATCCCGTGATTCGCTTCGAGAAGGTCACCAAGACCTACCCCGGGACCCGTGCCCCCGCGCTCGACGCGGTCAGCATCGACATCGAGAAGGGCGAGTTCGTCTTCCTCGTGGGTCAGTCGGGCTCGGGCAAGTCGACCGCGCTGCGGCTGGTGCTGCGCGAGACCCGGTCGACCGGTGGCCGCGTGCACGTCGCGGGCAAGGACCTCAACCGGCTGGCCGGCTGGAAGGTGCCGCGGCTGCGGCGCCAGATCGGCACGGTCTTCCAGGACTTCCGGCTGCTGCCCAACAAGACCGTCTCGGAGAACGTCGCCTTCGCGCTGCAGGTGATCGGCAAGTCCCGCACCGACATCAAGCAGGTCGTCCCCCAGACGCTCGAGCTGGTCGGCCTCGACGGCAAGGGCGAGCGGATGCCCGACGAGCTGTCCGGTGGTGAGCAGCAGCGCGTGGCCATCGCGCGCGCCTTCGTCAACCGGCCGATGATCCTCATCGCCGACGAGCCGACCGGCAACCTCGACCCGACCACCTCGGCCGGGATCATGAAGCTCCTGGACCGGATCAACCGCACCGGCACCACCGTGCTCATGGCCACCCACGACCAGCACGTCGTGGACCAGCTGCGCAAGCGGGTCATCGAGCTGGACAACGGCCGGGTCGTGCGCGACGACGCCCAGGGCGGCTACGGGGCCACCGCCTGATGCGCATCGGCTACGTCTTCTCCGAGCTCGGCCAGGGGCTGCGCCGCAACGTCTCGATGCACATCGCGGTCGTGCTGACGCTGTTCGTGTCCATGACGCTGCTCGGCCTCGGGGTGCTGATGAAGCAGCAGACCGACATCGCCACCCGCTACCTCGGCAACCAGCTCCAGGTCACCGTCTACCTCTGCCGCGACGGCGACGCCAACCCCGCCTGCGCCGGCCAGGTGACCGACGAGCAGAAGTCCGCGGTCGAGGCGGCCATCAAGGACAACCCCGAGACCGCGACGTACCGCTTCGAGTCGCAGGAGGAGGCGTTCTCCAAGGTCAAGGAGCTCTACGGCAACGACCAGTTCGACGGCCCCAACCCGGCCATGACCGCGGCGGACATGCCGCAGTCGTACTGGATCACGCTCAAGGACCCGCAGAAGTTCGAGGGCGTCACCAGCGCGGTGGTCGGCCTCGACGGGGTCTCGCAGATCCGCGACCTGCGCGAGACGCTCAAGCCGCTCTACGAGTGGCTCGGGGCGCTGAAGTACGGCTCGTGGGGGATCGCGGCCTTCCTGCTGCTGGCCGCGCTGCTGCTGGTGGCCAACACCATCCGGCTGGCGGCGTTCGCGCGACGGCGGGAGATCGCCATCATGCGATTGGTCGGGGCCTCGACGCTCTACATCGCGCTGCCCTTCCTGCTGGAGGCGCTGGTCACCGCCGCGGTCGGCGTCGCGCTGGCCGCCGGGGCGCTCGGGGCGTTCATGTACTTCGGCGTGCACCAGCGGATCGCGGACTCGATCTCCTTCATGCCGTGGATCGGGCTGCAGGACTTCACCACCGCGCTGATCGTCATCGCGATCCTCGGCCCGCTGCTGACCCTGCTGCCGACACTCCTGCTGACCCGCAAATACCTCAAAGTCTGAGCGCGGGCCTCTACGGTCGGGGCGTCAGTTACTTCCCCGACTGATTGGTAGACCGTGCGCTCCTTCCCCGGCGCTGCGGGTCGCTCCGTGCTGGTGACCCTCGCTCTCCTGACGACCCTCGGCACCCTCGGTTCCGCCGTACCCCTGGCCCACGCCGACGGCACCGACGACCTCAAGCACAAGCACCAGGACGTCCAGGCCCAGATCGAGCAGGCCCAGGAGTCCGCCGAGGAGGCCAGCAAGGCCGTCAACCGGGCCAAGAGCGACCTGGCCACCGCCGAGTCGCAGCTGGCCGACGCTCAGGTGTCGTACGCCGGCGCGCAGGCGCACGTCAGCGACGTGCAGGCCCAGCTGGCCGACGCCCAGGCCGTGGACGCGCAGATGCAGGCCGCGCTCCAGGCCGCCCAGGCCGACCTCGCGCAGGCCAAGGCCGAGGTGCGGGCCGGCCAGGCCGCGCTGGACGCCCAGCAGCAGGCGGTGAAGGACTCCGTCGTCTCGGTCTACCAGCAGGGCTCGCCCGAGCTGATGGCGTGGACCGGCTACCTGCAGTCGCAGACCCCGTCGGACCTGATCCGCAAGATGGAGTACGCCGACACGCTCATCGAGGACCAGAACACCGTCTTCGACCAGCTGCACGCCGCCGAGCTCGCGCTGCGCGCCGAGCGCGACGAGGTCCGCACCGCCGAGCAGGCCGCCGACGAGCAGGCCGACCGGGCCGCCCAGCAGCTGGTCAACGTCCAGCAGCTGGAGCAGGAGGCCACCGAGGCCGCCAACGACGCGCTGCTCGCCCAGGACCAGGTCACGCTCACCGTGGCCGCGCGCGCCAAGGCCCAGCGCAAGGCCGAGCGCGCCAAGCGCCAGGACCTCGAGCAGCTGGAGAAGCTCAAGAAGCAGGAAGCCCGGATCAAGGCCCAGATCCTGGCCGCGGCCGCCGCCGACCAGTCCGCCGGCTACGTCGGCGACGACGACGGCTTCCTGCTCCCGCCGGTCACCGGCGCCGTGACCTCACCCTTCGGCTACCGGATCCACCCCATCTACGGCTACTGGGGCCTGCACGACGGCACCGACTTCGGCGTGTCCTGCGGTGAGGGCATGCGCGCGGCGGCGGACGGCAAGGTCCTCTCGCGCTACTACTCCCCGGTCTACGGCAACCGGCTCTACGTCGACGTCGGCAAGGTCAACGGCCACGCCCTCACGGTCGTCTACAACCACGCCACGTCGTACCGCGTGGACGTGGGCGACCACGTCACCCGCGGCGAGGTGGTCGGGTACGTCGGCTCCACGGGCTGGAGCACCGGCTGCCACCTGCACTTCACGGTGCTGCAGGACGGGACCGCGGTCGACCCCATGAACTACCTCTGACCGGTGGCTGAGGTGCGAGGAGCCCCGGCGACGAGCCTCGAAGCCGCCGCAGCCTAGGCGCCGACTCGACCCCGGTGCCTCAGCTCGCCTGGCTTCGAGGCTCGGCCGTGGACGGCCTCGCACCTCAGCCACCGTGGGAGAATGGTGGGATGGCCAGGGAGCAGGGGCGCAAGGTGATCGCGCAGAACCGCAAGGCGCGGCACGACTACGCCATCGAGGACACCTACGAGGCGGGCCTCGTCCTCCAGGGCACCGAGGTCAAGTCGCTGCGGCAGGGGCGGGCGTCGCTGGTCGACGGGTTCGTCGACATCGACCGCGGCGAGGCGTGGCTGCACGGCGTGCACATCCCGGAGTACTCCCAGGGCACCTGGACCAACCACTCGGCCCGGCGCAAGCGCAAGCTGCTGCTCAACCGCGAGGAGATCGACAAGATCGAGCGGCGCGTCAACGAGAAGGGGCTGACCGTGGTCCCGCTGTCCCTGTACTTCCTCGACGGCCGGGCCAAGGTCGAGATCGCGCTGGCGCGCGGCAAGAAGAGCTGGGACAAGCGGCACACCCTGGCCGAGCGCCAGGCCAACCGCGAGGTCGAGCAGGCCGTCGGCCGCCGGCTCAAGGGGATGGACTGACCGCCGCTCCGCTGGACCGCTCGGAGGACGTCCCGGCGGTCCGCGCGTTCTGGGAGGGGCTGGGGCTGCCCGGGCTCTTCGACGTGCACGTGCACTTCCTGCCGCCGCCGATCCAGAAGGCGGTGTGGGCGGTCTTCGACGCCGCCGGCCCGAAGATCGGGCGGGAGTGGCCGATCCGCTACCGGGCGTCGCACGAGGAGCGGGTGGCGCTGCTGCGCGAGATGGGCGTGCGCCGCTTCTCGACGCTGCCCTACGCGCACAAGCCCGGCGTCGCGACGTACCTCAACGAGTGGTCGCGCGAGTTCGCGGCGGCGCACGACGAGGTGCTGTGGTCGGGGACGTTCTACCCCGAGGACGGCGTCGCGGCGTACGTCGCGGACCTGGTCGAGGCGGGGGTCGAGGTCTTCAAGCTGCACCTGCAGGTGGGGGAGTTCCACCTCGACGACCCGCGGCTCGACGAGGCGTGGGGCACGCTCGAGGACGCGGCCGTGCCGATCGTCGTGCACGCGGGCTCCGGGCCGGTCGGCAACGAGTACACCGGGCCGGAGTCCATGGCGCGGCTGCTCGCGCGGCACCCGCGGCTGGCCGTCGTGGTGGCGCACATGGGCGCCCCGGAGGTGGAGCCGTTCCTGCGCCTGGCCGAGACCCACGAGCGGGTGCGGCTGGACACCACGATGGTGTTCACCGAGTTCTTCGGCGTGGAGTACCCCGCGGCGCTGCTGCCGCGGCTGGCCGCCATCCAGGACAAGGTCCTGCTCGGCTCGGACTTCCCGACCATCCCCTACCCGTACGTCGAGCAGCTCGACGGCCTGGCCCGCCTCGACCTCGGTGACGACTGGCTGCGCGCGGTGTGCTGGGAGAACGGCGCTTCCCTGTTCGGCACGACCCCGCGTCGCTGAGGGACACTGGGCGCATGGCGGCGGACTGGGACCTGGTGGTCCGCGAGCGGGCCGCGCTCGTCGAGCTCTTCGGTGGGCTCCAGGGCGATCAGTGGGCGGTGCCCAGCCTGTGCCCCGGGTGGAGCGTCCAGGACGTGCTGGCCCACCTGGCGAGCGTCCTCGACGCCAGTGCGCGCCAATCGCTGTGGGCCGTCGTGCGGGGCCGCGGGTGGCCGCCCGCGGTCATCGAGCAGCTCACCCGTGTCTACGCCGACCGCCCACCGGCCGACCTGGTCGCGGCGTACCGCCGCCACACCGACAGCACCTTCGGCCCGCCGGTGCTCGGTTGGCGGGCCTCGTTGACCGACGTGATGGTGCACCGCGCGGACGTCGCCGTCCCGCTCGGCCTCACCCTCGACCGGCCGCCGGCCGCCTGGCGGCCGGTGCTGGAGTTCCTCACCTCGGCCATTCCGATGATGGGCTCGATCCGCGGTGGACGCCCGCACGTCACCTGGCGGGCCACGGACCTGGACTGGTCGAGCGGCTCCGGCCCCGAGGTCACCGGCCCCGCCGACGCGATCGGCCCCGCCCTCGCCGGGCGGGCGGCACTGCTCGACCGGCTCGAGGGGCCCGGGCTCGAGCCGCTGGCGGCCTGGCTGCGCTGATCCGTCGGGTTGGGGCGGCGTCCGCGCGGGTAGGCCTCGCCCATGAGCACCGCCCACCGCTTCGGTCGGGCCGCCCGGCTGGTGGTGACCGTGGTCATCATCGGGGGCGTCGGCTACGGCCTGGTGACCGGCAACCCCGGCGCCGCGTTCCCCGTCGTCCTCCCGGCGGCGGTGGTCCTCACGCTGCTGCGGCTGCTGCCCGGCGCCGGCTCGAGCGGCGGCTCGTCGTACGACGGCAGTGGGTCCGGCTCGTCGTCCAGCAGCCTGTGGAGCACCAGCTCCGACTCCGGGTCGGGCGGGTGGTCCGGCGGCGACTCCGGCGGCAGCAGCGGTGGTGGCGGGGACTCCTCGGGCGGCGGCGGCTCGTGGTGAGCACCCCGCGCGGATTGGTCCCGTGACGCACGGGGTAGCACCCAGGCCATGACCATCCCCCTGTGGCTGCCGTGGGCGGTGTTCGCCGCGCTGGTCCTGCCGCCGATCACGGTGCTGCTGCTCCAGCCGTCCGGCAGCAGGCCCACCGCGGCCACCCTCCCGGCCCTCTCCGCGGCACTCGTGGCTCTCGTGGTGGCCGGGGTGCTCTCGGTGGACCGCTGGCACGTGTCCTACGACGAGTTCCACGACGCCGCTCAGCGCGCCGGCCACCGCGAGTCCGGCACCAACCCCGACGCCTTCCTGGCCCTGGTCGACGACGTCGAGGCCGACCTCGGCCGCGACATCACCTGGGACAACGTGGAGGACCCCGACGGCGAGGACACCGGCGGCAGCGCACCGCCGTCGAACTTCTACGAGCTCCGCCCCTCCGAGGGCTCCGACGTCGTCGTCTGCGTCGAGGAGATGCGTGACGACCTCGACCGGACCGTGCTGGACGTGTCCGGCGACGCCTGCGACGCCTGACCGGCCCCGGCGTACGGCGGGAATCTCAGGTGGGCCGCCGGCGTTGAACCGCTAGACTGTTCCACTGCACGACAACTCAAGAGGGGCTGATCGGTTTCGACTTGGGACGTCCGTTCCAGGAGAAGCGGGTCGAGGAGCCAGCGACATCTCGTAAACGACCGCTGGAAACCACAACTGCCAACGCTAAGCGCAGTTCCTTCGCTCTCGCCGCCTGAGCGGTGATCGAAGCGTCAGACCGGGTATCCGTCTCCGACCCGGACCCTGGCGTCATCTAGGAGACTTGCTGCTCACCTCTCGTCAGGAGGGGTGATCGGGACTCAAACCTGACTGGGCCTGTCGGCGACGTGTCTGTGCGAGCGCCGGGGCCGAGAAAAGCGACACCACGGACTGCACCCGGAGAAGACCTGGTTCGACGCCGAAGGACGCGGGTTCGATTCCCGCCAGCTCCACCACCTCTGCCCCGGGCCGAGCGCTGACGCGCTCGGCCCGGGGCTTCGTCGTTCCGCCGGCGGGAACCGGACCCGCGTCCGTCGGCGTCGCCCCAGCTCTTCTCGTCGCTCGGGTGCCGGCCGCTGCGCCTGCGCTCACTGCTCGGGGCGCACTCCCAGCAGGTCCGCGAGCGCGGCCCAGCAGGTCTCGGCGGCCTCGGCACGCTCACCGGCGGTGAGGGAGCCGACAGGGGTGACGTGGCGGCGCTCCACGTGCCCGGCGCCGACGTAGGGCAGCACGCACCGGGTCCAGATGAGGTGCAGCGGGTCGCCGAACTCCGCGGTCTCGCGGTCGGCGGGGGTGTCGCCGAAGGTGACGACCAGCGCGTCGAGGCGCAGCAGCGCCTCGGGCTCGCCCGCCGCGCCGCCCTGCAGCTTGTAGGCGACGCCCGGGGCGAGGACCCGGTCGAGCCAGCCGCTCATCGCGGCCGGCGGCTTGCCCCACCAGTTGGGGTGCAGCGCGACGAGCACGTCGGCGCTGGTCAGGTCCTCGCGGTAGCGCGCGGTGAGCGCGTCGCCCGCGGGGCCGGCGACGCCCAGCTGCACGTGGCGCGACTCCTCGGCCGTGAGCAGCGGGTCGAAGCCGTCGGCGTACAGGTCGTGCACGAGGACCTCGCTGCCGGAGTCCCGGGCGCGCGCGACCAGGAGGTCGGCGACCGACCAGGTGAAGCTGTCGCGTCGCGGGTGGGCGACGACGAGGAGGACACGGCGCACCCGCAGACGCTACCGAGCCGCGCCGACCGCAGAGGAGCAGACTCGGCGCATGGCCACGACGACGCGGATCCCGGGGTACGTGCTGACCGACCACACCGTCGAGGTCCCGCTCGACCACGCCCGTCCCGACGACGGCCGGCGCATCGAGGTGTTCGCGCGCGAGGTGGTGGCGGCCGGGCGCGAGCGGGAGGAGCTGCCGTGGCTGCTGTTCCTCCAGGGCGGGCCGGGCGGGAAGTCGCCGCGGCCGGGCGGCGGCGCCGGCGATGCGTGGCTGCGGGTGGCGACGCGCACGCACCGGGTGCTCCTGCTGGACCAGCGCGGCACCGGGCGGAGCACGCCGCTCACCCGGCACCTGGTCGCGGGCTGGTCGGACGCCGAGATCGCGGCGTACGTCCGCCTGATGCGGGCCGACAGCATCGTGCGCGACGCCGAGGTGCTGCGCGAGCGGGTGGCGGGCGGGGCGCGGTGGGAGACGCTCGGGCAGTCCTACGGCGGGTTCGTGACGCTGCCGTACCTCTCGATCGCGCCCGAGGGGCTGGCCGCCTGCTACGTGACCGGCGGCCTGCCGGGTCTGCGGGCGACCGCGGACGAGGTGTACGCGCGGACCTGGCCGCGGGTGGTGGCCAAGAACGCGGCCTACTACGCGCGGCACCCCGGCGACGTCGAGCTCGTCCGGCGGATCGCGGACCACCTCGAGGCCCACGACGTGCGGCTGCCGGACGGTGACCGGCTGACCGTGCGGCGGCTGCGGCTGCTGGGCCAGGCGTTCGGGATGTCCGACGGCTACGAGAAGGTGCACTGGCTGCTCGAGGAGGCCTTCCAGGGCGCCGAGCTGTCCGACGTCTTCCGGCACGGCGTGCTCGCGGCCACCGGCGGCGTCGAGGGGCCGCTGTACGCCCTGCAGGAGTACACCTACGGCCAGCCCGGCTCCGGGCCCAGCGCGTGGGCGGCCGCGCGGAGCATGGCGGAGCGCCCCGAGCTCGGCGAGCACGCGACGCCACTCGTGCTCACCGGCGAGATGTTCTTCCCCTGGATGTTCGAGGGCATCGCCGCGCTCCGGCCGTTCCGCGGCGCGGCCGAGCTGCTCGCGGCGTACGACGAGTGGGAGCCGCTGTACGACGAGGCGCGGCTCGCGGCCAACGAGGTGCCGGTGTTGGCCGCGGTCTACGCCGACGACATGTACGTCGACGCCGGGCTGCAGCTCGAGACCGCGGAGCGGGTCGCGAACGTGCGCGCATGGGTCACCAACGAGTACGAGCACGACGGGCTGCGCGTCGCGCCCGAGCGGGTGCTCGGCCGGCTCTTCGACCTGCGCGCGGGACGGGTCTGAGCGGGGGGCGTCGGCCTACGCTGCGGGGGTGCCGCTGACGATGAGCCACCCCGCGGCGGTGCTGCCGCTGCGGTTCCTCGGGCTGCCGATGACCGCGATGGTGGTCGGGTCGATGGTGCCCGACGTCTGGGTGTTCGCGCGCTGGCACCGTGCCTACGCGCTGGCCCACACGCCGGTCGGCGTGCTCACGGTCGACGCCGCGGTGAGCGTGCTCGTGGTCGCCGCCTGGTTCGCGCTGGTGCGGGACCCGCTGGTCGACCTGGCGCCCGCGGCGGTCCGGTCGCGGCTGGCGCCGCACCGGCGCCTGGGGCTCCGCTCCTGGCTGCTGGTGGTGCCGGCGGCCGTCGTGGGCGCGTCGACCCACGTCTTCTGGGACAGCTTCACCCACGCCGGGCGGTGGGGCGTGGACCGGGTCGGGTGGCTGCAGCTCGCGCACGCCGGCCTGCCGGGCTTCCGGTGGGCGCAGTACGCCTCGGGCCTGCTCGGCCTCGTCGTGGTCGGCGTCGCGGCGGTGCGGCACCTGAGGGCGCTCCCGCGCCGCACGCCCCGCCGGCCGCGGCCGAGGTGGGCGACCCCGGCGCTGCTCGCGACGTCCGCGCTCGTGCTGGACACCGGCGTGCGGACCGCCGCGTCGCGGCCGTGGCCGCGGCTGCACGCCCTGGCCTTGCACAGCGTGGTGAACGCCGTGCTCGTGGCGGGTCTCGCGCTCGCCGTCCTGTGCGCGGTGTGGCAGGCCGGAGAGCTCAGAGCCGGAAGAGCGCCACGACGGTGAGGTACGTCGCCGCCGCGACCTCCGGCTCGTGCAGGCCGGCCGGATCGGCCCTGAGGGCGTCCGCGCGGGCGCGGATCACCGCGCCGGGGTCGGGTCGGACCAGGTCCTCGCAGAGCCCTGCGACGACGGCCGCCGCGTCGTGCTCGTCGAGGTGGTCCAGCACGAGCCCGTCGTGGAGGAGCGTGGCCGCCTCCTCGAAGACCTCGCGCGCCAGGTCGGGGTCGACCTCGTCCGGGCGCTCGCGGGCGACGCGCTCGGCGGTGACGAGCAGCTGGTCGTAGGGCGGGGGCCAGTCGCGCACGACGAGGAGCCTCGTCGGACCGGGCGCGGCCGGCAAGCGGGTTTCTCAGCCCTCGAGGTCGCGCCGGTAGCGCTCGTCGAAGCCGAAGACCCACGCGTCCTTGGCCGGGAAGACGCCGTGGTCGAAGGCCCGCGAGGTCACGCCGCGCTGGACCCGCTCGCAGGCCTCGTTGTCCTGGGCGGTGACGCGCTCGTTGAACTGCACGACCGGCGAGGGGTCGAAGGCGGGGTCGGCCAGGGCCTCGGGCGAGAAGAGGTACTCGGTGACCAGCCGGCAGCTCTGCGGACCCGTGGGGAAGACGGCGGTGGCCAGGCAGCTGGCGCCGTCGACGTCGAGGAACATCGAGGGGTAGACCTGCGCGCCGAAGTACGCCGGCTCCTCGCCGGAGTCGCGGAAGCCGGGGAGCAGGGGCAGGCGCAGGCGCGGGTCGTCGACGATGGCGGTGCGGCCGTCGGCGAGGGAGACGCCGCCGTCGTCGCGACCGTCCTCCATGATCCAGCCCTTGCGGTACGCCGGGATGACGGCGACGAGCTCGGGGTGGACGGTCGGGCAGTGCAGGCACTCGTTGTAGTTCTCGATGACGATCTTCCAGTTGGCCTGCACGTCGGTGGTGCTGATGTGGCCGATGCGCAGGTCGGCCAGGCCGTACTTGGCCAGGGCGAGCGGGTCGTCCTGCTGGTCGGCCAGGTGCTCGAGCAGCGGCCGCGGCTCCTCGCGCGAGAGGTTGACGAAGACGAAGCCCTCCCACACGTCGACGTGCACCGGCCACAGCGAGGTGGAGGGCCGGTCGATCTCGTCCTTGTCGATCATCGGCGTGGTCACGAGCGTGCCGTCGAGGGCGTAGCCCCAGGCGTGGTACGGGCAGCGCAGGTGGGTCCGGGCGAAGCCCTGCTCGTCGTCGCAGAGCCGCGAGCCGCGGTGCCGGCACACGTTGTAGAACCCGCGGATGACGCCGTCCTTGCCGCGCACGACGAGCAGGCTCTCGCCGCCGAGCTCGACGCGCAGCCAACTCCCCGGCTCCGGGATGCGCTCGGCGCGCCCGACGTAGGTCCAGGTGCGGAAGAAGACCTTCTCCTGGTCGAGCCGGTAGCTCTCCTCGGAGTGGTACGCCGGCCCGGGCAGCGTCCGGCGGACCGGCTCGCGGGTGGTGGTCATCTCAGCGTCCCTTCCAGACGGGCGTGCGCTTCTCGGCGAACGCCTTGAACCCCTCGACGCCGTCCTCGGAGTCGTAGAGCGTCTCCACCGTCTCGAGGCGGCTGGTGGTGACCAGGTCCATGGCGTCCTGGAAGGTCAGCGCCTCGGCGACGCGGGCGACCTCCTTGATGGCGGCGAACACGAGCGGGGGACCGGAGGCCAGGAGGCGCGCGGTCTCCCACGCGCGGCGGCGCACGGACTCCTCGTCGGGCAGCACCTCGTTGACGACGCCCCAGCGCGCGCCCTCCTCGGCGCCCATCCGGCGTCCGGTCAGCAGCAGCTCCATGGCCACGTGGTACGGCATCCGCTTGGGCAGCTTGATGGTCGCGGCGTCGGCGAGGGTGCCGGCGTTGATCTCGGGCAGCCCGAACTGAGTGGCCGCCGAGGCGTAGATCAGGTCGCAGGACAACGCGAGCTCGAAGCCGCCGCCCATGGCCAGGCCGTGCACCGCGGCGATGACCGGCTTGTTGAGGTCGGGCAGCTCCTGGAGCCCGCCGAACCCGCCCACGCCGTACGCACCCTGGACCGGGGCGCCGTCGGCCGCGGCCTTGAGGTCCCAGCCGGCGCAGAAGAACTTCTCGCCCTCGGTCCGCACGATCGCGACGCGCAGCCCGGGGTCGTCGCGGAAGTCGCGGAACACCTCGCCCATCGCCTGGGAGGTGGGCAGGTCGATGGCGTTGGCCGGCGGCCGGTCGAGGGTGACCTCGAGGACGCCGTCCTCGCGGACCAGGTGCAGGGGCTCGGACACGTCAGCCTCCCAGGGGCCGCAGCAGGGAGCGGCTGATGATGTGGCGCTGGATCTCGCTGGTGCCGTCCCAGATCCGCTCGATCCGGGCGTCGCGCCAGATCCGCTCGAGCGGCAGCTCGTCCATGAGCCCCATGCCGCCGTGGACCTGGATGGCCTCGTCGGCCACCATCGCGAGCATCTCGGTGGCCTTGAGCTTGGCCATGGCGATGTCGGCGTCGGTGGCGCGACCCTGGTCGAGCAGCCAGGCCACCTGCAGGGTGAGCAGCTCGGCGGCGCGGAGCTCGAGGGCCATGTCGGCGAGCTTGAAGCCGACGCCCTGGAACTTGCCGATCTTCTGCCCGAACTGCTCGCGGGTGGCCGCGTGCGCGGTGGACAGGGCCAGGGCGCGCTCGGCCCGGCCCAGGCAGGTGGCGGCCACCGACAGCCGGGTCGAGCCGAGCCACTCGCCGGACAGCTCGAGCCCCTTGCCCTCGGGGCCCAGCAGCGCGCTCTCCGGCACGCGCACGTCGTCGAAGTCGAGGATCGAGTTGGTGTAGCCGCGGTGCGAGACGTTGCGGTAGCCGTCGTGGACGGCCAGCCCGGGGGCGTCCAGGTCGACCAGGAACGTCGAGAAGTCGTTGCGGTCCGGACCCGAGCGGGCCAGCAGGATGACGAAGTCGGCCTCGTCGGCGTGGCTGATGAAGTGCTTGGTCCCCTTGATCACCCAGTCGCCGCCGTCGCGGGTGGCGCGGGTCCGGATGCCGCGCATGTCGGAGCCGGCGCCCGGCTCGGTCATGGCCAGGCAGTCGGTGCGCTCGCCGCGAACGGCGGGCAGCAGGTAGTCCTCGCGCTGTGAGCCCTCGCAGGCCATGAGGATGTTCGACGGACGCACGACGCCGGTGTAGTGCAGCGCGTAGCTGGCCTTGCCCAGCTCCTTCTCGAACAGCGCCAGCGTCACCGCGTCGAGGCCGGCGCCGCCGACGGACTCGGGCATGTTGGCGGCGTACAGCCCGGCCGCGAGCGCCTTCGCCCGGATCTGGGCGACCAGCTCGGGCCGGACGTGGCCGGTGCGCTCGACCTCCTCCTCGTGCGGGTAGAGCTCGCGCTCCACGAAGGCCCGGGTGACCTCGACGATGCTGCGCTGCTCGTCGGTCAGTGCGAAGTCCACTGCTGTCCCTCCTGCTGGGTGACGATCCGGGCGTCCAGGGCCACGGCTCCGGTGGGTGTGACCAGGACGGGGTTGAGCTCGAGCTCGGCGACCTCGGGGTGCGCGGCGGCGAACCGGCTCACCGCCGAGACGACCCGGGCGGCGGCGGGCACGTCGAGCGCCGCGCGCCCGCGGTGCTCGTCGAGGAGCGCGGCGGTGCGCAGGCCGCGGAGCAGGTCCTGCGCCTGGGCCTCGTCGACCGGCCCGAGGGCGACCACGACGTCGCCGAGCACCTCGGTCGCGGTGCCGCCGGTGCCGACCAGGACCACGGGGCCGAAGCGCGGGTCCCACCGCGCGCCGACGATCAGCTCCACGCCGGAGGCCAGGCCGGCCATCTCCTCGACCGAGTACGCCGAGGCGTCGAGCCGGGCGTGCGCGTCGAGCAGCGCGGGCAGGTCGGGCAGGCCGACCACCACGCCGCCGCCGTCGGACTTGTGCAGCCGGCCCAGCGCCTTGAGGACGTACGGCGCGGGCAGGTCGGCCGCCGCGGCCTCGAGCTCGGCTGCGGTGCGGACCTCGCGGGCCGCCACGAACGGCACGCCGGCCGCGGCGAACACGGCCCGGGCCGCGCTGTAGCCGGTCGGGCCCAGCGGCGCCGCGGCCGGCGGCAGGGGCGCCAGGCCGCGGGCACGCGGGGAGGTGAGGACCGCGAGCGTCGCGGCGGCGTCCTCGACCGCGGCGAAGACCGGGACCCCGGCCTCGGTCAGCACCCGGCAGGCCTCGGACTGGGGGAAGATCGACTGCACCGCGACCGGCTTGCGGCCCACGGCGTCGGCCGCGATCTGCTTGGCCGCGGCGGTCTCGGCCGGCCCGAGCCCGGCGAGGCCGTCCTCGCCGCTGGAGTAGCCGCCGAAGTAGCCGGTGACCAGCACCGCGTCCACGTCGGCGGCGTCCTGGAGCGCGGCGAAGGTGCGGGCGTAGCTGTCCGGGTCGACCTCGCCGTAGCCGGCCAGGTCCACCGGGTTGGCCACGCTGGACTGCGCCCAGACGTGCTCGGCCAGAGACGTCTGGGTGGCGGGGGAGAGGGCCGGGACCTCGAGGCCGTGGGTCGCCAGGACATCGGCGGCGATGACGCCGTGGCCGCCACCGTCGGTCAGCACCGCGACCCTCGGACCGCGGGGGACGGCCCGCTGCCGCAGGGCCGCGAGCACGTCGGCCAGCGCCCGTGGGGTGCGGACCTGGTGGGCGCCGGCGGCCCGGCACGCGGCGGCGACCACGGCCGCGTCACTGGTCAGCGAGCCGGTGTGCGACTGCGCGCCGCGGGCGCCGGCGCTGCTCGCTCCACCGACCAGCACCACCACCGGCGTGCCGCCGTCGACGGCCGCGGTCACCGCCGAGACGAAACCGCGGCCGTCGCGCACGTCCTCGACGTACACCGCGACGGCCTCGGTGTGCAGGTCGGCCGCGCACGCCGCGATCAGGTCGACCAGCCCGACGTCGGCCTGGTTGCCGAGCGAGACGAAGCGGGAGATGCCGAGCCCGCGGGCGGCGAGGAGCCGGTCCAGCTCGATGGCCAGGTTGCCGCTCTGGCTGAGCACGGCCACGCCGCCCGGCCGGAAGGAGTTGTACGCCGCGTAGGTGCCGGTGTGGTTGTCGACCACGCCCAGGCAGTTGGGGCCCACCAGCACCGCGCCGGCGGCGCGGACCCGGGCGACCAGCGCCGCCTCCCGATCCGGGGCGAGCCCCGCGGTGATGGCCACCAGCGCCTTCGCGCCCCGCGTGAGCACGCCGTCGACCGCCTCCTCCAGCCCGGCCTCGGGCACGGTGAGCACCGCGAGGTCGACCCGGTCGAGCTCGGCGACCGAGCGCAGGCACGGGCGGCCCAGCACCTCGCCGCCGCGCCGGTTGACCAGCTGGACGCGGTGCCGGTCGGCGCCCCGCAGGGCCTGCACGGCGATCGCGTTGCCCCACTTGGCGGGGTCCGCGCTGGCCCCGACCACGGCGATCGAGGCGGGGTCGAAGAGCGCACTGAGGTCGCGGTCCACGGGTTGGGCCCACCTCCGCTCGGGCGCTGCTGGCGCGGTGGCGGAGCCCTTGACAGGCACCCGCCGTGTGGGCAACCTAACAAACTGATCAGTTAGTCAGCCAGAGGTGACGAGGACGAATCTCGAGATGACCCAGACCCCGACGAGGGCCCGGCGCAGCCGCGCCGACATCGCCGCGCAGACCCGCGAGGCGATCCTCAACGCGGCCTGCGAGGTGATCGCCGAGATCGGCCTGGAGAACGTCCGGATGCGCAACGTGGCCGAGCGGGCGGGCGTCTCCACGGCCGCGCTGCACTACCACTTCGACACCCGCGAGAACCTCTTCGAGGCCGCGCTGCACTACTCCTTCGGCCGCACCGGCGCCGACGTCTACGAGGCCCGCGGCGGCGACGACACCGCCACCGCCCGGCTGGCCCGGATCGTCATGGCCTCGCTCCCGACCACGCCCGGGCTGCGCCGCGAGTGGGCGCTGTGGCAGGAGCTGTGGTGCCGGGCCGGCCGCGACGCGGCCTCGCGCCGGATCGCCATCGAGCTCTACAAGGAGCACACCGACTGGATCGAGGAGACGCTGCGCGCGGGCGTCGAGGCGGGGGAGTTCGCCGAGCACGACGTGGTGGCCCACGCCCAGCTGGTCAACTCGGTCTGCGACGGCTACGGGGTGCACCTGATGATGCGCAGCCCGGCGGTCAGTCGCGAGCAGGCGCTGGACGCGATCTGGGCGGTCGCGGCCGCCCCGCTCGGCGTGACCACGCCCTACCCCCACGCGCGGCGCCGGTGACCGCGACGCCGTACCTCTCGCGCCGCGCCCTGGTGGGCGCGGCGGCCGGTACGGCGCTGAGCACGTCGGCCTGTGCCTACATCGACCCGCCCGGCCCGGACCCGCTGCCGACGAAGAGGATCGTGCCCGAGGTCGACGGCGACCTCGTGTACTTCAACTGGGCCGACTACGTGCACCCGAAGGTGATGAAGGGCTTCCAGGAGGAGTACGGCGTCAAGGTCGTGCAGAGCAACTTCGACTCCATGGAGTCGATGCAGGCCAAGCTGGCCGCCGGCAACCGCTACGACGTCATCTTCCCCTCGGCGCAGTGGGTGCAGAAGCTGACCGCGGCCAACAAGCTCTACCCGATCGACCACTCCGTGCTGACCAACGCACCGGCGATCTTCGACCACTACGACTACTTCGCCGACCCGTGGTACGACCCGGGCTCGGCGCACTCGGTCCCGTTCACGATGTACAAGACCGGGATCGCGTGGCGCAAGGACCAGCTCGGCGACGAGCTGACCGGCAGCTGGCGCGACCTGTGGGACGACGACGCGCGCGACCACACCTTCGTCCTCGACGACCGCGACGAGGTGCTGGGCATGGCGGCGCTGCTCCTCGGGCTGCCGCTCAACACCTCCGACGTGCACGAGCTGGACCGGATCGTCGAGACCATGGGCACCCTGCGGCCCTACCTGCGCGCGTTCAGCAGCGACGACTACCTCAACCTGCTCGGCGGCGACGCGTGGCTCCAGCAGACCTGGAGCGGCGACATGGCCGCGGTGCTGTGGCAGGCCGACGACCCCGGGCTCTACGGGTTCGAGTCGCCGTCGGAGGGGACGCCGGTCAACAGCGACACCTACGCGATCCCGGCCAACGCCGAGCACCCCGGCACGGCGCTGCTCTTCATCGACTACATGCTCCGGCCCGAGGTCGCGGCCAAGAACATCGGCTACATCGGCTACCCGATGCCGATCCACGGCACCGAGGAGGTCTACGACGACCTCATCGCGTCCTACCCCGCGTGCAAGGTGACCCTGGAGGACCTGGCCGGCGGCCACTACTTCACCGGCGGCTCGGTCGAGTCCACCCGGGTCCGCGACGCGGCGTACACCGAGATCAAGGTCGGCTGACGTGGCCCGGCGACCGGAGCGGCTGTGGGCCGCGCTGCTGCTGCCCGGGACGCTGTGGATGTCGGCGTTCTTCGTGTGCGCGCTCGGCCTGGTCGTCCTGCTGAGCTTCGGGCGCACCGACCAGCTGGGGAACCCCTACTTCAGCACCACGCTCGAGAACCTGCGCGACGTCCTGGACTGGACCTACCTGCGCGTGGTCCTGCGCTCCCTGGTGTACGCCGCGAGCGCGGCGGTGATCTGCCTGCTCATCGCCTACCCGGTCGCCTACGTCATCGCGCGCCACGGCGGACGCTGGAAGAACGCGCTGGTCGCGCTGCTCGTGGTGCCCTTCTTCGCCAACTACCTGGTGCGGATGTACGGCTGGCAGACCCTGCTGTCCGACGACGGCGTGGTCCTCTCCCGACTGCGCGAGGCCGGGCTGGTCGGCTCGTCGTTCCACGTCCTCGACACCCCGGCCGCGGTGATCGGGGGGCTGGTCTACGGCTACGCGGTGTTCATGGTGCTGCCGGTCTACGCGGCGCTGGAGCGGATGGACGGCTCGCTCATCGAGGCCGGCCGCGACCTCTACGGCTCGCCGCTGCGGACCTTCCTCACCGTCACCGTGCCGGCCACCCGCGCGGGGGCGTACGCCGGGCTCGCGCTCGTCTTCCTGCCGAGCATGGGCGACTTCGTCAGCGCCGGGCTGCTGGGCGGCACCGACGACCTGATGATCGGCAACCTCATCCAGGACAAGTTCTTCGCGGGCCAGAACTGGCCGCTCGGTGCCGCGCTGACCATGGTGCTGATGCTGCTGCTCCTGGTCTGCATGTCGGCCTACGTGCGCCAGACCGCGCGCGAGGCGAAGGCGGCCCGGGCGTGAGCGCGGCCCGGCGGCCCAAGGCGGCCATCGCCGTCACGATGCTGTTCTTCCTGTTCCTCTACGCGCCGATCGCCGCGGTCGTGGTCTTCTCCTTCAACACCAGGAAGTCGCTCGCCGTCTTCGACGGCTGGTCGCTGCGGTGGTACCGCGCGTTCCTCGACGACTCCGACCTGGTCCACTCCCTCGGCACCAGCCTCGAGGTCGCGGCGGTGGCCATGGTCGGCTCGGTGCTGGTCGGCACCGCACTGGCCTTCGGGCTGGTCCGGGTGCGCAGCCGGCTCGGCTCGGCCGCCGGGATCGTGATGCTGGTGCCGCTGGTGACACCGGAGATCGTGACCGGCGCGTCGTCGCTGATGCTGTTCAAGGGCGTCGGGCTCGAGCCCGGGCTGACCACGCTGATCCTGGCCGAGACGACGTTCTCGATCTCCTACGTGACGGTCATCCTGCGCTCGCGGGTGGCCGAGCTGAACCCGGAGGTCGAGGAGGCCGCCATGGACCTCGGCGCCACCCGGGTCCAGGCGCTGCGTCTGGTCACGCTGCCGCTGCTGTGGCCCGCCGTGCTCTCCTCGGCGATCCTCATCTTCACCATCGTCTTCGATGACTTCGTGCTGGCCTACTTCACCACCGGCGTGAGCCCGCAGCCGCTGTCGGTGCGCATCTACAGCGCGATCCGGTTCGGCGTGCAGCCCTCCATCAACGCGGTCGGCACCCTGCTGCTGCTCGGCTCGATCGTGCTCATCGTCCTGGCGCTGTTCCTGCCCCGCCTGCTCGGCCGCCGCGGCTCCGGGCTCGACCTCCTCGGAAGCTGAGGGACCCCATGACCGTCGTCTCCGACCCGCCCGTCGCGACCCGCACCGACGCCGCTGTGGAGCTGCGCGGTGTGGCCAAGTCCTACGGCGGCGCCAACGTCGTGCACGACCTCGACCTGGCTGTCGAGCCCGGGGCGTTCTTCTCGCTGCTCGGCCCCTCGGGCTGCGGCAAGACCACCACGCTGCGCATGGTCGGCGGCTTCGTCGACCCCACGCGCGGCGCCGTGCTGCTGCACGGCCAGGACGTCACCGAGCAGCCGCCGCACCGGCGCGACGTCAACACCGTCTTCCAGAGCTACGCGCTCTTCGACCACCTCTCGATCTGGGACAACGTGGCCTTCGGGCTGCGCCGGCGCCGGGTGCCGCGCGCCGAGGTCCGCCGCCGGGTCGGCGAGGTGCTCGAGCTGGTCCAGCTGACCGGCCGGGACAAGGACAAGCCGCGCTCGCTCTCCGGCGGCCAGCGGCAGCGGGTCGCCCTGGCCCGCGCCCTGGTCAACCGCCCCTCGGTGCTGCTGCTCGACGAGCCGCTGGCCGCGCTCGACCTCAAGCTGCGCCGGACCATGCAGGTGGAGCTGAAGAAGATCCAGCGCGAGGTCGGCATCACCTTCGTCTTCGTCACCCACGACCAGGACGAGGCGCTGACGATGTCCGACGCGGTCGCGGTGATGTGCGAGGGCCAGGTGCACCAGGTGGGCACGCCCGAGGACGTCTACGAGCGCCCGGCCACGGCGTTCGTGGCCGGCTTCATCGGCACCGCCAACCAGATGACCGGTGCCTACCGCGACGGGGTGTTGATGCTGCCGGGCGCGGTAGCGCTGCGTACCGGTCCGCTGGCCGGCGTGGCCGACGGCTCGCAGGTCACCGTGGCCGTGCGCCCGGAGAAGATCTGGCTCTCCGAGCTGACGCCCGACATGGTGCAGACCGACGGGCTGGTCAAGGCCACGGTCTACGGCGGCGCGACCACGACGTACCTCCTGGAGGTGGCCGACGGCGTCGAGCTCGCCGTGCTGGAGCAGAACACCGACCGCTCGCGCACCGAGGAGCGCTGGCACGACGGCGAGCGCGTGCGCCTGGGCTGGCGGCCCGAGCACTGCCTGGTGCTGCCCTGATGGCCTACGACGTCCTGGTCCTCGGCGCCGGGCTCGCGGGGCTCTGCGCCGCACGCGACCTCGCCGCCGGCGGCGCCGACGTGGTCGTCCTCGAGGCCCGCTCGCGCGTCGGGGGGCGTGTGGAGCAGGTGAGGCTCGAGGACGGCCGGCTCGTCCAGCTCGGCGGCGAGGTGGTGGGCAACGCGCACACCGCCTACCAGGCCCTCGTCGCCGAGCTGGGCCTCACCCTCGTGCCGTCGTACGTCGCGGAGCCGGGCGAGCTCACCTACGCGCTGCACGACGGGCTGCACGTCGGCGACTCGCCCGCGTTCTTCGAGCCCGCGGACCACGCGTCGCAGGCGGCCGTGGAGGCCGCCTTCACCGCGCTGTGCGACACGGTCGACCCCGCCGACCCGTGGTCGCACCCGTCGGCCGCCGTCCTCGACCGCGCCTCGGTGGGCGACTGGCTGCGCTTGGTCGGCGCCACGCCCGCCGTTCGCCGGGCCATCGAGGCCGCGCAGCTCGGGCTCAGCGCCGGCTCGTCAGAGCGGACCTCGATGCTCTCGCTGCTGCGCAAGTGCGCGGTGACCACGACCCGAGGGCTCTACGACTACGACGAGTGGGAGAACCTCCGCGTGGCCGAGGGCTCGGCCACCGTCGCGCTGCGGCTCGCCGCGGAGCTCGGAGACCGGGTGCGCCTCGGCGTGCCGGTGCGCGGGGTCAAGGTCGCGGCCGCCGGCTGCGCCGTCACCCTCGACTCCGGCGAGGTCGTGCACGCCGCCGCCGTGGTCAGCGCCCTGCCCGTGGGGCCGTTGCGCGACGTCGCCGTCGAGGGCGTCTCCGACGCGCGCCTGGAGTCGCTGCACCGCCAGCGACACGCGCTGGCCGCGAAGTTCGTGGCGGCGTACGACCGGCCGTTCTGGCGCGACCGCGGCCAGAACGGCCTGACCGAGTCCGAGGGCGTCCTCGGCTCCTCCTGGCCGCAGACCGACGACGGCGTCCTGTCCTGCCTCGTCCCGCCCGAGCGCATCGCGGCGTACCTCTCCACCGACCCGCGCTTCCGCCGCGAGGAGGCGCTGACCGAGCTCGCCTCGTGGTTCGGCCCCCCGGCCCTCGAGCCGGTGGCCACCTTCGAGCGGCTCTGGGGCACCGACCCCTGGACCCAGGGCTACGTCACCCAGTGGCAGCCCGGCGACGTGCTGCGCGTCGGCCCGCTCCACGGGACGCACGAGCCACCGTTCTACGTGTGTGGGTCTGACCAGTGGGTAGCGGGCTACATGGAGGGCGCGGTCCGGACCGGACGCGGCGCGGCGTCCGAGGCGCTGGCCCGCGGCTGAACCTCGTTGACGGCCACCCGGGCCGCCCCTACGGTCTGGTCCGTGCGCCGACCCCTGCTGACCCTGGCCGCCGCTGCCGCGGCGCTCGTGTCCCTCACCGCCGCCCCGGCGCACGCCGAGTCGGGCCACAAGGACACGACCGTCGGCGACGCCCCGGCGGCCATCGACATCACGGCGATCGACGCGACCAACGCGGTCCGTCGCGTGAAGATCAAGGTCACCGTCCCCGGGCTGACGACGGCCGGGACGTTCACCTTCGGCTACGAGGGCCGGACCTACGACGGCATGGCCATCGACGTGCGGCACCGGGGCAGCGGCGCGAGCGCCAAGGCCTTCCGGTGCGGCGAGGAGTCCTGCGCCAAGGTGGCGTGCCGCGGCCTCCAGGCACGCTGGGACGTCGCCGGGCACGTCGTCTCGGTCTCGGTCCCGCAGCGCTGCTACCCCGGCCCCGTGCCGGAGACCTGGTCCATCAACGCCCACGCCGACCTGGGCAAGGAGTACGACAGCGACGGCACGCGCCTCAGGCTCCGGCGGGGCTGACGTGGAGGTCCGGGCGGCGGCGACGGCGGCCGACCTGGACGAGGTGCGCCGGCTGTGGCGGGCCTTCCTGGTCTGGCAGGACGAGCGGCACGCCGAGCACCTGGACCAGCTGCACGCCTACTTCGACCCGGACGCCTGGGAGGCCGAGCTGGCCGGGCTCCCGGGGCGCTACGCCGAGGCCGAGGGCGGGGCGCTCCTGCTGGCCCGCGCCGACGACGGCGCGGCGGTGGGCGCGGTGGCGCTGCGGCGCTCCGCTCAGGGAGTCGCCGAGATGAAGCGGATGTACGTCGAGCGCCGCGGCGTGGGGGCCGGGCGCGCGCTGGGCGAGGCGGTGGTGGCCGAGGCCCGGCGGCTGGGCTACGCGAGGCTGGTGCTGGACACCGGGCCGCTGCAGGCCGAGGCGATCGGGCTCTACCGCAGCCTGGGCTTCGAGGAGGTCCCGGCGTACTGGGACGCCCCGGAGGGGCTGCGGCAGTGGCTGCTCTTCTTCAGCCGCGAGCTCTGAGCAGCCCGATCGACTCGGCGTGGCGGCGCACGGCGTCGCTGTCGGCGGCGAGCACGAACGGCACGTCGTGGTCGAGGGCGTCGGTGACCGCCTCGACGCGCCCGTCGCCGGGGTCGAGGCGCACCTCGCGGATGTAGACCGCGAGGATCCGGTCGGGGAACTCGCGGACCACGTCGGCGTACACCTGCGGGTCGCGCTCGCCGGAGTCGCCGATGAGCACGAACGGCAGGTCGGGGTGGGTGGTCAGCGCCTCGCGGATCCGCCCGTGCTTGGGCTCGCGCCCGCCGCCGGCGCCGAGCAGGTCGCGCAGCAGGACGGGCCCGAGCGGGAAGCCGCGGTGCTCGAGGAAGGCGACCAGGAACGCGTGCAGGTTCCACGGGCTCGAGCTGACGTAGAAGAACGGGTTCGTGTCGTCGTCGGCGAGGTCGCGGTAGAGCGCGGCCGCGCCGGGGAACGGCGTGCGGGTGAGCGCGGAGCCGGTGAGGGTCTGCCGCAGCATCAGCCCGGCGCGCTGCACGCCGGTCTGCAGGACCGTGTCGTCGATGTCGGACACCACGCCGAACCGCGCGCCCGGCGCCGGGACCCGCACGCGCACGGGTGCTGGCGGAGCCGACTCGAGCCCGCGGTAGGCCGCGGCGAGGGTCACGGTGCCGTCGGTCCAGGGCGCGGTCAGGTCGACAGCGGCGAGCCGCGCCACGAAGTAGCCCTCCGCGTCCGAGACCACCTCGGCGCTCGCGCCGCCCACCTCCACCCGCAGCGGTACGCCGGGGAGCTCGTCGGTCAGGAACCCCCGCAGCGTGCGCCGCAGCGCCGCCCCGACGCCCTCGCCCTCGACCGCCTCGCTGAGCGGCGGGTCGTCCAGGACCCGGCCGCGGACCACGACGCGTGCCGGGCCACCGTGGCCGAGGTAGGCCTCGATCCGGAAGTCCGTGGGCACGCCGCCACGCCCCCGACGGGCCGCCTCCCAGGCGTGCTCGAGCGCGACGGCGAAGCGGCTCACCCGGCCACGCTAGCCGTCACGGACGCGACAGCTCACGCCCGATCCAGCGCCCGACCACGTCGACGACGTACGTCCGCGCCTCCCGGGTGAGCGCCCGTCCCGTGTCGATGCCGTGCCACCTCAGCAGGCAGCTGCGGCGCGAGCCGGTCGGCGATCAGCACGGCCGCGTGGCGCGCATCGTGGCGACGCCGCGGAGCTCGGCGGTGGCGCGCCCACGACCCCGCAGGTGGAACCGCGCGCGGAACGGGTGCTCAGCGATCCGGTCGAGCCGCTCGTCCAGCCCGCCGTCGGAGGTCACGTGTGGTAGCGGAGCCAGGTGAGCAGGGCGATGATCGCCACGATCACCACGACCATCGCGACGACGCCGAGGATCGCCGGTCCGTGCGGCCGGCGCTCGCCGTACATCGGCTTGTCCACGCTGCGCTCGAGAGGGTCGTCGGCCATGCGGACCGGTGCCCACCCACCCGGGCGGCACACGTCAGCACTCGAGCCGCAGGGCCGGGCGCACCACGTCCGCGCGCACCCAGACCAGCGGTCCGCACGGCGGCGTGGCCAGCCGGTAGTGCTGCAGCAGCACCTCCCGCAGCCGGTGGTCGGCGTCGATGTGCCAGGAGCTGAGCGGCAGCACGCCGACCACCCACGTCGGTGCGTCCGGGCCGGCCAACACCGCGCGGAGTCCGGCCAGGTCGGGGTCGAGGGTGCGGATGGGCAGCGACCACAGGTGCGGGTAGGGCGAGCGCAGCCCGGACGCCTCCACGAGCTCCGCGCTGCCGTACAGGCTGACCACGGTGTCGTCGCGCCCGGCCGCGTCGGCGATGGCCACGCCGACCTGCCACGGGCCGGTCGGCGTCGGGTCGACGAGCCGGTCGCGCGCGAACCCGGCGTACGCCGGCAGCGCGGCCACCACGCAGAGCGCCGCGACGGCGCGAGCCAGGGACCGCCACGGCGGGGCGGCCGACGCCACCAGCCCCGCCAGCAGGGCCACGTCCGGGACGAGCGGCACCAGGTAGGCGTGCCAGAAGCTGCCGCTGACCACCACGCCGGCCAGGTCCACGCCGGTGGTGACCAGCAGGGCGAGCGACAGCGCGGGCCACCGCGACCACCAGCGGCGGGCACCGGCGACGGCCAGCACGAGCAGCGGTGCCATCCCGCAGGTCACGAACAGCCTGGCCAGGTCGTGGGCCCGCTCGACCGGTGCCCGCGAGTCGCTGGCCGCGAGGACCGCGGAGGCGTCGGCGCGGAAGCCGACGACCTGGTACCACCCGGCCGCCACCGTGGCCGGGCTGACCGCGATCCAGGCCAGGACGGCGAGCACCGGAAGGGCCGCGCCGAGCGCCCAGCGACCCGCCACGGCGAGGACCCGCGCCGGCGCGACCCGGGCGCCGAGGAAGGACGCGACCAGCAGCACCGCGCCGAGCACCAGCCCGCCCACCAGGCTCTGCTTGCACCCCGCCGCGGTGGTCGCGCAGACGCCGGCCAGCAGCGCCGCCCGCGCCGACCCGGTGTCCAGCGCCCGGACCAGCAGCAGCCAGGACACCGCGACCAGCGGCGTGCCCAGCACCTCGCCCTTGGCCGTCCAGCCCGACAGGTCCGGGTCCGAGAGCAGCGCCACCGCCACGACCGTCGCGACCCGGGCCGGGTCGCGACCGGCGACCCGCGCCGCGAGCCGGTGCACCGCGACCACCAGGCCGGCGGAGAGGACCAGGGCGAGCAGCCGCGGGCCGAGCACCGGGAGCAGGTCGGGCACCAGCGCGTCGCTCCAGCGGTACGCCGCGAGGAGGACCGGCGGGCGGTCGACCCAGTAGGGCCCGTACAGGCTGTCCGCGCTTGGCGACCAGGACCGCGCCACGAGCAGGAACCCGGCCTCGTCCGAGCCCGGCGTCGCCAGCAGCCCGGGCAGGCGCAGCAGCGTGGCGACGACCACGGCGCCGACCAGGAACCGGTCCGGGCGGACCCGGGCGGGCGCGAGCGGACCGGCGGACGAGGGGAGCGCGGGGGCGGGGGTCACGTGAGCCGTGATGCCGCCGGGAGGACGGGGGTTCGCGCCGAGGCCGGATCGTTACCGGGCCGCGGAGACCGGGTGGACCGTCAGTCGCGGACGCCCGCATCGACCGCGACGATCGCGTGTGCGGCGGCCCGGCGCGCGGACACCGCGTCGGGGTCGGTCAGCAGGACGGCGGCCTCGTCGGGGAGCACGGTCCCGGCCACGACCGGCGTCACGCGGGTCCCGACCCGGCGCAGGACGACGTACTCACCCACCGCCTCGAGCCGGCAGGTGGTGCCGCTGTCCGGGCTGAGCCACTCGGCGGCGTCGCCGGTGGCGCGGACCACGACCAGGTGCGGCGCGAGCGACCAGGCCCGCTGGTCGGTGGTCCCCACGTCCACGTTCGAGCCTCCCGTCCCCGTCAGGGGCCGTCCCCGTGGTGACACCAGGGTAATTGAAGAAGTTTTCATGTGACAAACTGCCGTCCCTCGGGGCTGCGCGGGGGGCGCGGAGCCCGACGTCCGACCCGAGGGGCTTGCACCGACATGGCCGTACCGCTCTACCAGGCCAAGGCCGAGCTGTTCCGCACGCTCGGCCACCCGGCCCGGATCCGCATCCTCGAGCTGCTCTGCGAGGGACCGCACGCCGTGCACGAGCTGCGCGATCACGTGGAGATCGAGCCCAGCAACCTGTCCCAGCAGCTCAGCGTGCTCCGCAAGGCGCAGATGGTGGTGTCCACCCGGCGCGACGGCGAGGTCGTCTACTCGATCTCGGTGCCCGAGGTCCGCGACCTGCTGCTGGCCGGGCGCCGGATCCTGGCCCAGCTCGCACCCGAGGTCGACCTGGAGTGGGCGGCGGGCTCGACGGCGAGCCGGCCCTGAACACCGACCCCGCCTGCGTCTTCTGCCGCATCGTCGCCGGCGAGCTCCCCGCGGAGATCGTGCTCGACGAGCCCGACCTCGTGGCCTTCCTCGACCAGCGCCCGGTCTTCAAGGGCCACGTGCTCCTGGTGCCGCGCGAGCACGTCGTCACCCTGCCCGACCTCCCGGCCGGCCTGCGCGACGGCTTCCTCGAGGCCGCCCAGCGGCTGGCCACCGCGGTCGTCGACGGCCTCGGCGCACAGGGATCGTTCGTGGCCATGAACAACACCGTCAGCCAGTCCGTCCCGCACCTGCACCTGCACGTCGTGCCGCGCACCAAGGGCGACGGGCTGCGCGGCTTCTTCTGGCCGCGCACCCCGTACGCCGACGACACCGAGCGCGCGGCGTACGGCGACCGGCTGCGGGTCGCCCTGGGCTGAGCCCCGGGTTCCAGGCCGGTCCGGCCACGGGTAGGCGGGCCGCATGACCAAGGTGGTGGCCGACGACCTGCGCCGCGACGCCGACC
The DNA here is from genome assembly GCF_011046535.1 of Nocardioides anomalus. Taxonomy (NCBI): domain Bacteria; kingdom Bacillati; phylum Actinomycetota; class Actinomycetes; order Propionibacteriales; family Nocardioidaceae; genus Nocardioides; species Nocardioides anomalus. The sequence continues at coordinate 629,628 of NZ_CP049257.1, forward strand.
GGTGGCAGCAGGCGGCGGTGTCGGTGCCGGCGCTGTTCGAGGACGACCTGGCCATCGAGGACCGGTGCTTCAGTGCCGCCGGGGTGCGGGCCGGGTTGCCGGAGGCCTACCGCAGCGTCGTGGAGACGCTGCGCCGGCTGGTGCCGCAGGCCTCGGCCGAGGGCGGGGACATGGCGGCCTCGCTGAGCGCCCAGCCAACGTCCACGACGCGGTCGACGCGCTCCAGGGCATGCGCTACTCCGAGCTCACGGGCCGGGTCGGTCGCCGGTGAGCGACCCGGTGTGGACCAACGACCAGGTCAACGACGTCCGGCGCAAGGTCCACGAGCAGGCCGACGAGGCCGATCGCGCCGTGGAGGCGCTGGACCGCCGGTGCGGCGGCGTGCTCGGCGGCTGGGTGGTGCCCGTGCACGGCGTGACCCGGCAGCTCCGTGCAGCGGCGGACGCGGTGTTCGAGGGCCTCGGGGAGTCGCGCGTCCTGCGCGACGAGGCGCGCCAGCTGCGCCGCGGCAGCGACGAGGTGAGCGCGGCCGAGCGCCTGGTCGACCCGGAGGAGCTGCCGACGCGCCGGACCTGGCTCGAGGGCGACGAGAACTACCGGATCAGCGCCGGCCGCCAGGTCGACGGCTTCACCGAGGTGGCCACCGCCTCGCTGAACCTCGCCATCGCGCTGGAGTGGACCGCGACGATGGTCGACGGCGCCACGGTGGCGGCCGGTGAGTACCTCCTCTCCGTCTTCGACGTGCTCAAGGAGGGCGCGATGGCCCTGCTCGCCGTCGAGGAGCTGCCCGCGGCGCTCCTCGCGCTCAGCCAGGTCTTCGCCCGCTGGCTCGACATGCTGGAGGCCGCGGAGCAGGAGGACTTCTGGTACCGCGGTGTCACCGGCGCGATCGACGGCTACGCCGCGGAGCAGGGCCGGCTCGCGGGTGCCTTCCCCGACGTGCGCTGGCCGCAGGCCACGGCCCGTTGACGGCCCGCTCCTCAGGGCGTCCTAGAGTGCAGGGCCATGGGTCGCTACGACGGTCGAGTTGTCGTCATCACCGGTGCCGCACAGGGCATCGGCTTCGGGTGCGCCACCCGCTTCGCTGAGGAGGGGGCGTCGGTCGCGGTCGTGGACCTCGACGAGTCCGCCGCCGCCGCGGCGGCCGAGCGCCTCCCGCTCCAGGGCGAGGCCAAGGCCATCGGCGTGGGCGCCGACGTCAGCAACACCGAGGCGGCCGAGGCCGCGGTGACCCGGGTCGTCGAGGAGCTCGGCGGCATCCACGTGCTGGTCAACAACGCCGGCATCACCCGCGACAACCTGCTGTTCAAGATGACCGACGAGGACTGGGACCTGGTCATGGGCGTGCACCTGCGCGGTGCGTTCCTCATGACCCGCGCGGCCCAGCGGCACTTCGTCGAGCAGCGCTACGGCAAGGTCCTCAACCTCTCCAGCGTGAGCGCGCTCGGCAACCGCGGGCAGGCCAACTACTCCGCGGCCAAGATGGGTGTCCAGGGCTTCACCCGCACGCTCGGCATCGAGCTCGGCCCCTACGGCATCAACGCCAACGCGATCGCGCCGGGCTTCATCGCCACCGAGATGACCGACGCCACCGCGCGCCGGCTCAAGATGGACGTCGACGAGTTCCGCAAGCTCAACGCGGAGGCCAACCCGGTCAAGCGCGTGGGCGAGCCGGCCGACATCGCGGCCGCGGCGGCGTTCCTGTGCAGCGACGAGGCGTCCTACATCACCGGCCAGACCCTGTACGTCGACGGCGGGGCCAAGCTCGGCTGACCAGACCGCCGGTCGCACCGGGGCGGAACTCCGGCGCGCCTCCCGGCGTCGCAGTCAGGTGTGGCGGACCATCGAAGTCCACCAGTTCAGTAGAGAAGCCCCCGGATCGGAGCAACCGCGTGCGTAGTCGGGCCGTGTCCACCCGGACCGCGGTGGCCCTGCTGGCCACCTCCCTCGTGCTCGCCGGCTGTGGCGGCGGCGGGGGCGGGGACGACGAGAGCGACGGCCCCGAGGCGCAGAACGTCGCGGCCGGCGCAGAGCTGGCCTCCACCTGGCCGCTGACCGGCCTGCCCGTCGAGGGCTCGGCGGAGGCCGCCCAGAAGCACCCCGTGATGGTGCTCAAGATGGACAACACCTACGCCAGTGCGCCGCAGCAGGGGCTCGGCGAGGCCGACATGGTGGTCGAGGAGCTGGTCGAGGGCGGGATGACCCGCCTGGCGGCGTTCTACTACTCCCAGATCCCGGGGAACGTCGGGCCGGTCCGCTCGATGCGGGCCAGCGACATCGGCATCGTCTCTCCGGTGCACGCCGACGTGGTCACCTCCGGTGCCGCCCAGGTGACGCTCAACCGGATCGGCGACGCCGGCATCGACTACTTCACCGAGGGCGACAAGGGCTTCTACCGCGACTCGAGCCGCTCCGCGCCGTACAACCTGTTCACCGACATGAGCCAGACCGTCACCCTGGCCAAGCAGGACGACGCCGAGCGCCCGGACGACTACCTGCCCTGGGGCGAGGAGAAGGACTTCGCGCAGGGCCAGCCCGCGCGGACCATCGCGGCGTCGTTCTCGGGCGGCCACACCACGAACTGGACCTTCCGGGCCGGCACCTACGTCAACGAGAACACCTACGCCGCGCAGGGCGACGAGTTCCCTGCCACGACGGTGCTGGTGCTGCGGGTCAAGGTCGACGACGCCGGCTACACCGACCCCGCCGGCAACCCCGTGCCGGAGACCAAGTTCACCGGCCAGGGCCAGGCCATGATCTTCCACGACGGGCGGCTGGTGCGCGGTCAGTGGTCGAAGGCCTCGCTCGGCGCCCCGCTCAAGCTCTCGACCGCGGCCGGCGAGCTGACCGTGCCGGCGGGCCACACCTGGATCGAGCTGGTGCCGCAGACCGGCGGCTCGGTCCGCTTCACCAAGTAGCCGCTGCTCAGTCCAGCCCGACCCACTCGGGCTGGGTGCCCGCGTCGGCCAGCGCGCGGAAGCCGGCGATGATGAAGCCGATCGCGGCCTCGACCCGCTCCGCGGACTCCTCGGGGTCCTCGGCGGTGGCCACGGACTCCCCGGCCGAGGACATCGCGCCGAAGAAGATCCGCGCGAAGGTCTGGAGCATGGGCTCGTCGAGCTCCCACGCCCCGGCGCCCAGGACGGAGCGGACGATGTCGAGCACGGTCGCGAACGTCGAGCGCTCCTCCTGCTCGCGGAACCGCTCGTAGCCCAGCACCGCCGGGCCGTCCTGGATGACGATGCGGCGGTAGCGCTCCTCGCGCACCACGGCCAGGAACGCCCGCAGCCCGGCCCGGGCCTTCTCCCACGGGTCCCGCTGGCCCTTGAGCTCTCGGTTGATGAAGCGCGAGGAGTCCTGCTCGACCCGCTCGAAGACCGCCTCGAAGAGGGCCTGCTTGCCGCTGAAGTGGTGGTAGAGCGCGCCCTTGGTCACCTGCGCACCCGCCACGATCTGGTCGAGCGAGGTGTTGGCGTAGCCGTGCTCGGTGAACAGCCCCTCCGCCATGTCGACCAGCGCGCGCTTGGTCGAGGCGGAGTACTGCTGGCGCCGGCTGGCTCCGGGCACGGAGGGCACCTTGGGCACCAGGCGGGTCACCGACTTGGGCATCCCGAGAGTGTAGGAACCGACCGCCGGTATGGCGAGGATCACCGTGCGCAGCATCACTGCCGGACGCCTGGCATACCGCGGGTACGTCGACGTACTCTGGGTACGTACTCAGAGTATGTGAGTGCCGGGACCGCTGCCGCGGACCTGCCCAGCAGAGAGGAACGCCCCATGACCTGGACGTCCTTCCACCGCCGTGGAGACGTGCTGCGCGCCGTCATCGCCGCGGCCGACGCGCGCCGCGACGGCGTGCTCCCCACCGACATCGACGGCGTCGGCGCCGTCTTCGCCGACGAGCGCGAGGTCCTCGGCGCCCTGCAGCTGAAGTGGCACACCCGGCTCGCCGGCCGGATCGAGCGCGAGCAGCTGCACCAGCCGGTCGACCTGCCCGGTGCCGTCGTGCGCGCCTGGCAGCTGACCGCGGCCGAGCTGCCCGGTGTGCGGGCCGTGCTCGACGCCCGCCGCGCCGATCCCGGCGACCAGGCGACCGCCGCGATGATGCGCACGTCCGCCGCCAAGGAGCACGTGCTCCTGGCCGTGATGGCCGGGCTGGCCAGCGCCTCCGACGACCGGGCCGCCGCCGTCGGCGCCCGGCTCGAGGAGGACGCCCGGCGCACACTGCCGGCCGCCGCGCCCACCGGGACCGGCGAGCGTGCGTCGCTGCTCGAGCGGCTGCGGGCGGCGCTCGTCGCCTGACCCCCCAGGCCCTCCGGGCCCCCAGACTCGGCGACCCCGGGCCGCGCACCCTCCCTCCCCGCGCGCCCCGGGGTCGTCGGCGTTCCGGCCTCCTCGTCGCGCGGTCATGGGTGATGATGGCGGTATGGACCCGTCGGCCGAGGTGCGTGCCGGGATGCTCCTCGTGGCCACGCCCCAGCTGCTCGACCCCAACTTCGTCGACACCGTCGTGCTCATGCTCGACGTCGACCAGAACGGCGCCCTCGGCGTCGTGCTCAACCGGCCCTCGGTCGTCCCCGTCGCCGACGTGCTCGAGCCGTGGGGCGACATCGCCTCCGACCCCGAGGTGCTCTTCCACGGCGGCCCCGTCAGCCGCGAGGGCGCGCTCGGCGTGGCCCTGCTGCGCGACGGCGACGACGTCCCCGTCGGCTTCCGCGAGGTCGACGGCCCACTCGGCCTGGTCGACCTGGACACCCCGGTCGAGCTGGTCACCGGCTCGCTGGCCGGCATGCGGATCTTCGCCGGGTACGCCGGCTGGGACGCCGAGCAGCTGGCCGGCGAGATCGACGAGGGCAGCTGGTACGTCGTCCCCGGTCGGGCCGTCGACGCCTTCCGCAGCGACACCGGCGAGCTGTGGCGTGACGTGCTCCGCCGCCAGCCCGGCGAGCTGGCCTGGCACTCGACCCGGCCGGCCGACCCCGAGCTCAACTGAGCGCCCTGTCGACTGCGGGCACACCCGCCGCGCGGCGTAGAGTCCGGAGCGTGAGCACCATCGGCTTCGGGACGGGCACGGCGGTCGAGGAGGACGTCCGGCACGAGGAGCGGACGGTCCCGACCGACGAGGGTGACCACGAGCGGTTCAGCCACTACGTGGACAAGGACAAGCTCACCGAGGCGATGGTGATGGGCACGCCGGTCGTGGCCCTGTGCGGCAAGGTCTGGGTGCCGAGCCGGGCGCCCGAGAAGTTCCCGGTCTGCCCGGAGTGCAAGGAAGTCTGGGACTCGCTGCACGGCGACGGCGACGGCGACTCGGGCTCCACCGAGTGACGGGCGGCGACGACGCCGCGCACCTGGCTCCCGGACTCGGTCCGGCCTGGCCCGAGCGTGCGGCCTGGGGCACGGCCACGCCGCTGCGGGCCTGGCAGTCGGCGGCGATGACGCAGTACTTCGACGCGATGCCCCGCGACTTCCTCGCGGTCGCCACGCCCGGCGCCGGCAAGACCACGTTCGCCCTCTCGGTGGCCGCGGAGCTGCTGGGGCGCCGGCAGGTTGACCGGATCACGATCGTGGCGCCGACCGAGCACCTCAAGCTGCAGTGGGCCGAGGCCGCGGCCACCGCCGGGATCCCCATCGACCCGGCGTACGCCGCGGGCAAGGGCAAGACGTCCCAGGACTACCTCGGCATCGCGGTGACCTACGCCGGCGTGGGCGTGAACCCGCTCGCGCTGCGCATCAGGACCGAGCGGTTCCGGACGCTGGTCATCCTCGACGAGATCCACCACGCCGGCGACGCGCTGTCGTGGGGCGAGGGCGTGCGCGAGGCCTTCGAGCCGGCCCACCGGCGCCTCGCGCTGACCGGCACGCCGTTCCGCTCCGACATCAACCCGATCCCGTTCGTGACCTACGCGCCCGGCCCGGACGGCGTACCGCGCTCGGTGGCCGACTACACCTACGGCTACGCCGAGGCGCTGGCCGACCGGGTGGTCCGCCCGGTGATGTTCATGGCCTACTCCGGCGAGCTCCAGTGGCGCACCCGCGCCGGCGACGAGGTCGCGGCCCGGCTCGGCGAGCCGCTGACCAAGGACCTGACCGCCCAGGCGCTGCGCACGGCGCTCGACCCCGAGGGCTCGTGGATCCCGTCGGTGCTCAGCGCCGCCGACATGCGGCTCTCCGAGGTGCGCCGCCACGTGCCCGACGCCGGCGCGATGGTGATCGCCTCCGACCAGGACGCCGCCCGCGCGTACGCCAGGACCCTGAAGTCGCTCACCGGCGAGACCCCCGCGCTGGTGCTGTCGGACGAGAAGGGCGCCTCGAAGAAGATCTCCGAGTTCGCCGCCGGCGACTCGCGCTGGATGGTCGCGGTCCGGATGGTCTCCGAGGGCGTGGACGTGCCCCGGCTCGCGGTCGGCGTCTACGCCACCACCGTCTCCACGCCGCTGTTCTTCGCCCAGGCCGTCGGCCGCTTCGTGCGCGCCCGCGCCCGCGGCGAGAGCGCCTCGGTGTTCCTGCCGTCGGTGCCCTCGCTGCTGCAGTACGCCGCCGAGCTCGAGGTCGCCCGCGACCACGTGCTCCAGCGCAAGGTGTCCGACGAGGGCGACCTCTTCGCCGCCGAGGACGACCTGCTCGCCCGTGCCCAGGCCGGCGAGGCCGCCTCGGCCGAGCTCGAGGCCGTGCCCTTCGAGGCCCTCGGCTCGCAGGCGCACTTCGACCGCGTGCTCTTCGACGGCGCCGAGTTCGGACACGAGGGCGAGGTGCACGTCGGCTCTGAGGAGGAGATGGACTTCCTCGGCATCCCCGGCCTGCTCGAGCCCGACCAGATGCGCGAGCTGCTGGCCCAGCGCCAGAGCGACCGCCGCGCCAAGAGGCCCGCCCGCCCCGACCCCGAGCCCCGCGAGGTCGCCACCCACGAGCAGCTCGCGCTGCTGCGCCGCGAGCTCAACGGACTGGTCGCCGCCTGGCACCACCGGACCGGTCAGGCCCACGGCATCACCCACGCCGCGCTGCGCAAGGAGTGCGGCGGCCCCGCGGCCGCGGTCGCCACGGCCGACGTGCTCCGCAAGCGCATCGACCGGCTCCGGGAGTGGGCCAGCCGCGCCAGCTGACGCCGGCTCAGCCTGCGGCGTCGAGCCCCTCGAGGGCAGCCAGGCAGGCCTCGGCGTTGTCCTCGTCCAACTCGGGAGCGGTCAGCCGGAGGATCATCCGTGCGGCCTCACCGAGCGCGGCGAACTGCTCCGGGGTGAGGTGATCGACGACGAGCCGGCGGGCCTCGCGGACGTGCCCGGGGGCCGACGCCTCCAGCTTGCGCCGTCCGGCCGGCGTGAGGTGGGCCGCCGTGCGCACACCCGCCTCCGCGCAGGCGCGGCGTTCGACCCATCCGGCGTCCTCGAGCCGCGAGACGGCGTGGGAGAGCCGGGAGCGGGAGCCGCGGGAGAGGATCGCCAGCTCGCTCATCGGCAGCGCCTGGTGCTCGGCCTCGGACAGGGCGGCCAGCACGTGGTACTCGAACGAGTTCAGCCCCGCGTCCTGCTTGAGCTCGGCGTCCAGCGCCGGCGGCAGCGTCATGACCAGACCCATGAGGGCGCGCCAGTCCCGCAGCTGCGCCGCGTCCAGCCAGGGGACGTCGTCGGGCGCGGGGGTGCGGTCGGTCACGCCACCAGCGTAGCGACTTGAACATTCAACTCGGAGGTCGTATGGTCGTGTTGAACATTCAACTCGCCTCCAGGAGAACCCGATGACCCTGCTCCGCATCGACGCCACCATCCAGGGGCCGGCCTCGGCCAGCGCCGCCCTGGCCGACCTGGTGCTCGACGAGTTCCGCGCCGTGCGCCCCGATGTGCCCGTGGTCAACCGCCACCTCGGCGTCGACCCCCTGCCCGCCGACGCGTGGGCCAACGCCGTGCACGCCGGCTTCGTCGCCGAGGACGAGCGCACCCCCGCCCAGCGCGAGGGCCTTGCCTTGGCCGCCGAGCTCGCCGCCGAGCTCCAGGCCGCCGACGTCGTCGTCCTGGCGCTGCCGCTCTACAACTTCGGTGTCTCCCAGCACGCCAAGGCCTGGTTCGACCTGGTCCTCGCCGGCGCCCCCCACGGCACCCGCCTGCTCGAGGGCAAGCCGGTCGTGCTCATCACCACCCGCGGCGGCGCGTACGGCGCCGGCACCCCCGCGAGGGCTGGGACCACAGCACCGACTACCTGCGCCGGATCCTCGTGGACATCTGGGGAGCGGACCTGACCGTCATCGAGCGCGAGTTCACCCTCGTCGGCGTGAACCCCGCCCTGGACGAGTTCGCCGAGCTCGCCGCGATGATGAAGAAGGAGGCCGAGGAGGCCGCCGCGAGCGCCGGGAAGGACCTGGCCACGCGCTGATCCGGCCCGGCGTTCGGGTTGGGTGGCTCTCGCGGTCCTGGGGCGGAGCGGCACCAGGCCCGGCCTCCTCCGGGTGGCCGGGCGCTGGTCGGATGGAGCCATGCCGCTCCCCGCCGCTCCGGCCCAGGACCCCAGCTCCCCGTTCGCCTCGATGCGTGGCCACCACGCCGCGATCCGCTACCCCGACTTCGCCGCCGCCCGTGACTTCTGGGTCGACACGTTGGGGTGGCGGGTCCTGCAGACCTGGCCGTACGGCGACCTGACCCTCGCCTACGTGCTGCCACCCGCGCAGGACGACTTCCACCTCGAGATCCTGGCCGGGCCGGGGGCCGCCCCTCAGGCGGTGTACGACGACGTCGACGCCAGCCTCGCCGTCAACGGACTGAACCACGTCTGCCTCCGGGTCGACGACGTCGACGCGACGCTGGCCGAGCTGCGGCGCCGGGGCGTGGACGTGGTCGACGAGCCGTTCGAGATCGAGGACATCAGCGCCCGGCTCGCCTTCTTCCGCGACCCGTGGGGGAACATGTTCGAGCTCTCCCAGCCCCTCGCCTGAGCCGCTGAGACGCTCGCTGCGCGACCGGGGCCCGTGCCATGCTCGGGACGTGCCGGGCACCACCGACGTCGGGAGCTTCCTGCGCTCGCGTCGCGCCGGGCTGGTCCCCTCCGACGTCGGCCTGCCGGCCGCCGAGGGGCGTCGGGTCCAGGGGCTGCGACGCGAGGAGGTGGCCGCCCTCGCCGGGCTGAGCGTCGACTACTACGTCAAGCTCGAGCAGGGTCGCGCCGGCAACGTCTCCGAGCAGGTGCTCGACGCGCTCGGGGACGCGCTGCGGCTCGACCCGCTCGAGCGCCGACACCTGCGTGCGCTGCTGCGGGCCGGCGCGCCCGCCGAGCCTGATCCGGTGCGGGTTCGGCCCGCGCTGCTGACGATGCTCGACGCGCTCGGGCCGGTGCCCGGCCTCGTCCACGGGCCGACGATGGAGGTGCTCGGCACCAACCGCGCGGCCCGGCTGCTGTTCGACGACTTCGCGGCCCTGCCGACCGCTGAGCGCAACCTGGCGCGGTGGCTCTTCCTCGCCCGGCGCGCCCGCGAGGTCTACGTCGAGTGGGACGTCGTCGACGCGCAGATGGTGGCGATCCTGCGCGACACCCTGCCGGCCGACGGCCCCGCTGGTGGCCGGCCTCCGTGCGGAGTCCGCGGAGTTCGCACGGATGTGGGAGAGCTACCGCCTCGACCAGCACACGCACGGCGCCAAGCGCTTCGCGCACCCGGCCGTCGGCGAGCTCCGACTGAACTTCGAGTCCCTCGTGCTGCCCGGGGACCCGGGCCAGGTCCTGTGGCTCTACACCGCCGACCCCGGCTCGGCGTCGCAGGAGCGGCTGCACCGGCTGGTCGGCTACTCCGCGACGCCGGCCAGCGGCAGCACGCGGTAGGACACCTGCGTCGCCAGCGCGATCACCGTCGAGGACCGCACGATGGCCGGGTCGGCGAGGACCAGGTCGATGACGCGCTGGAGGTCGGTGTTCGACCGCGCGACCACGCGGACGAGCAGGTCGCCGGCACCGGTCGTGGTGTGCGCCTCGAGCACCTCGGGGATCGCGGCCAGGTGGGCACCGACCGGGTCGTGACCGCCGCCGGACTCGGTGTCCTGGCGGATCTCGAGGGTGAGGAAGGCGGTCACCGGATAGCCCAGCGCAGCGGGGGAGAGGTCCGGCCCCCAGCCGGTGACCACGCCGCCGGCCTCGAGCTTGTCCAGGCGGGCCTGGACGGTGCCGCGCGCGACGCCGAGACGGCGCGAGGCCTCGAGGACGCCGATGCGGGGCTCGGCGGCGAACAGGTCGATCACCCTGCGGTCGAGGTCGTCCACTTCGCGCTCCTGACTGGACAAAGTGCACAGCGTGTCGGGCAACTGTTGCACAGATTGCCCGCTGCGGACACAGTGACGCCATGAGCGAGTCCACCCTCACCGCCCTGACCAACGAGGAGGTCCAGGCGGGCCTCTCCCTCGAGCAGCTCAAGCAGCTCGTCGGCCTCGTGGAGTACGACGCGAGCAGCGACCCGTTCCCGGTGGTGGCCCAGGACGCGGTCTGCTTCGTGGTCGGCAACGCCACGCAGACCGCGCAGTTCTACCAGCTCGCGATGGGCATGGAGCTCGAGGCCTACCGCGGCCCGGAGAACGGCTACCGCGACGCCAAGTCCTACGTCCTGCGCAGCGGCAGCGCCCGGTTCGTCTTCACCGGGGGCGTCACGCCCGACAGCCCGGTGCTCGACCACCACCGCCGCCACGGCGACGGCGTGGTGGACCTGGCCATCGAGGTCACCGACGTCGACCGGTGCATCGCCCACGCGCGCTCGACGGGTGCGACGGTCCTGGTCGAGCCGCACGACGAGAGCGACGAGCACGGCACGGTCCGCCTGGCCGCCATCGCGACGTACGGCGAGACCCGGCACACCCTGGTCGACCGCAGCCGGTACGCCGGGCCCTACCTGCCCGGCTACGTCGCGCGGACCAGCACGGTGCAGCGGCGTGAGGGTCACCCGAAGCGGCTCTTCCAGGCCGTCGACCACTGCGTGGGCAACGTCGAGCTCGGCCGGATGGACGAGTGGGTGAGGTTCTACAACCAGGTCCTCGGCTTCACGAACATGGCCGAGTTCATCGGCGACGACATCGCCACCGACTACTCCGCGCTCATGAGCAAGGTGGTCGCGAGCGGCAACCACCGGGTGAAGTTCCCGCTCAACGAGCCGGCCGTGGCCCAGCGCAAGTCGCAGATCGACGAGTACCTCGAGTTCTACGACGGCGCCGGCTGCCAGCACATCGCGCTGGCCACCAACGACATCCTGCGCAGCGTCGACATCCTGCGGGCCAACGGCGTGGAGTTCCTCGACACCCCGGACTCCTACTACGACGACCCCGAGCTGCGCGCGCGCATCGGCGAGGTGCGGGTGCCGATCGAGGAGCTCAAGAAGCGCCGCATCCTGGTCGACCGCGACGAGGACGGCTACCTGCTGCAGATCTTCACCAAGCCGATGGGCGACCGGCCGACGGTGTTCTACGAGTTCATCGAGCGCCACGGCTCGCTCGGCTTCGGCAAGGGCAACTTCAAGGCGCTGTTCGAGGCGATCGAGCGCGAGCAGGAGGCCCGCGGCAACCTCTAGGCGACTGGGTAGCCTGCGCAACGTGACGACGCAGCCCGGCTGGCACCCCGACCCGGTCCCGGCCCAGCCGGGGCAGCCGCCCCAACTGCGCTACTGGGACGGCGCGCGCTGGACCGAGCACGTCGCCCCGGCACAGGCCCCGGCGGCGGGCGCCTACTACGGCGCCCAGCCGGCGTACGGCGGTGCCGGCGGGGGCAAGGCGACGACCACCCCGGACGGCGTCCCCCTCGCGGGGTGGTGGCAGCGGGTGGGCGCCTACCTCATCGACGGGCTGCTGCTGGGGGTGATCAGCGCGGTGCTGTACATCCCGTTCTACGGCCGCGTGGTCGACGCCTACCGCGACTACTTCGACGACCTCGAGCGCGCCGCGGACTCCGGCGGCCCGCAGCCCTCGCCGTTCCAGCTGCAGAGCGACCTGGCCGGCACCCTGGCCCTGATGGGGCTGATCGGCCTGGTCGTCGGTTTCGTGTGGACCGTCGGCTGGCTGCGCTGGAAGCAGGCCACGCCCGGCAAGCTCGCGCTCGGGCTCCGGGTCCGGCTGCGAGACCAGCCCGGGCCGCTGCCGTGGCGCGCGATCCTGCTGCGCTGGCTCACCCAGGCCGGTGTCGCCGCGCTGTCGTTCGTGCCGCTCGTGGGCTCGGTCATCGGGCTCTACACGCTGCTCGACGTGCTCTGGCCGCTGTGGGACGACCAGCGCCAGGCCCTGCACGACAAGGCCGCGCGGACCAACGTGGTGCGGGTCCGCTGATCCGCACCACGCCGGTCGTCACTCGCTGACCGACAGCTCCAGCTTCGAGCCGTACGGCAGCGCCTGCACCAGCCGCAGCCGCGCCAGGGCCGGGTGCTCCTCGAGCAGCTTGGCCCCGTTGGCCAGCGACCGCAGCGCGGCCGTCTCGGCGCGGGCTGCCTCGAGCTGGGCCAGGCCGCGGGTCCGCGACGTGACCAGCTCGGCGTACGCCGCGCGCAGCTCCGGCGGCAGGACGACGTCCTTGACCACCACGTCGACGACCTCGACGCCGACCGGGGCGCCCGCGGCTCGGGCGGCCTCGAGCAGCGCCGCGCCGGCCAGCCGACGGGCGTCGCGGACCAGCCGCTCCACCTCGACGGCGACCAGGGCGTCGCGCAGGGCGACCTGGACCGCCAGGTAGACGACGGCCGCCGGGTCCAGCACGCGCTCGACGAACGCCCGCGGGTCGACGACCCGCCAGCGCACGGCCGCGGTCACGCGGACCGCGACGCCGTCGGCGGTGAGGACCTCCTGCGGCGCGGTGGTGACCAGGCGGTCGAGCACCTCGACCCGGCGGTACGTCGCGCGGCGTACCGCCTGGTGCCGGCCGGGGCCGAGCACGCGGGTGCACACGCCGTCGACGTACTCGAGGGCGCGCTCGTGGGGGAACACGGTGAAGGGGGTGGTGAACAGGGACATGGTCGGCCTCCTTCCAGGGGGCACTCGGGTGGTGGTGGAGCTGAGCGGGCCGGGGCACGTCGGGTCGCGGGGCACCGGCCCTCGTGCTGACGGGTCGGTCCGCAAGGCGGCCCGGCGCTCACGCCCCTGGCCGGCCCGCTCGTGGGTGGTGGGAGTCGAACCCGTCGCCTCGGGAGGCACCAGTCCGGTGAGGTACGACGCGCAGGACCGGCCCAGGGACTCCCCGGCCGGCTGCTGATCTCACCGGCCAATGAGGCTAGGGGAGCGCGACCCGGGCCGCGAGCGATTTACGATCCGCCTCGTGGCGACCCGCATCGGCTTCCTGCGCGCGATCAACCTCGGCGCGAAGCGGAAGTTCCCCAAGGCCTCGATCATCGCGGCGGTCGAGGCGGCCGGGTTCACCGACGTCGAGACCTACATCAACACCGGCAACGTCCGCTTCGACACCACGCTGCGCTCGCGGGCGAAGATCGAGGCCGCGCTGGAGGAGGCCTTCGCGGCCGAGGCCGGCTTCGCGGTGCCGACTGTGGTGTTCACGCCGAGGGAGCTCAAGGCGATCGCCGAGGAGGCCGCGTCGTTCGGGCACAGCGGGCGCCACTACGTCTCGCTGCTCAAGCAGACGCCGACGGCCGCCGCCGTGCGCGAGGTCGAGGAGGCCGGGAGCGCCGAGGAGGTGGCCAAGGTCGGCGGGCGGGCCGTGCACCTGCTCCTCGGCGCGAACTACCACGAGGCCAGGCTCACCAACGCGGCCGTCGAGAAGCACCTCGGCGTGGCCACCAACCGCAACCTGACCGTGATCAGGGAGCTCGCCGACCGCTGGTGCTGAACGTCGGCGGAACCTGATAGGAAAAGGGCGTCGCCCGACCGGACGACGACCCCCTCACCTCTCGGGAGCCTCGTCATGCCCGCACACCCCCACGACCACGTGCCGCTCAGCGAGCACGAGCCGCACCCCGACGTCGAGGCCTACGCCGGCCTGCCCGGCCGGCGCGGCGTCCTCACCGGCGCGGCGGCGCTGGCCGCAGCCGGTCTCGCGGCCCCGGCGTTCGCCGACGACGAGGACGACCTCGACCTGGATCGGCGCGGCAAGCGCCCCCACAAGGTCCGGGTGACCGTCCTGGGCAGCACCGACTCCCACGGCAACGTCTTCAACTGGGACTACTTCAAGAACAAGGAGTACGACGACACCGCGCACAACGACATCGGGCTGGCCAAGGTCGCCACCCTGGTCAAGGCGATGCGCAAGAAGTACCGCAAGCGCGGCCCGGTCCTCCTCCTCGACGCCGGCGACACCATCCAGGGCACCCCGCTGGCCTACTACTACGCGCGCGTCGCGCCGATCACCGCCGGTGGCACCCACCCGATGGCCGCGGCGATGAACCAGATGAAGTACGACGCCGCCGCGCTCGGCAACCACGAGTTCAACTACGGCATGGACACGCTGCGCGCCTACCAGGGCCAGCTCGACTTCCCGCTGCTCGGCGCCAACGCGGTCGACCCCTCGACCAAGCTGCCGGTCTTCCCGCCCTACACCATCAAGAAGTACAAGCTCGGTGGCGGCCGCAAGCTCAAGGTCGGCATCCTCGGCCTGGTCACCCCGGGCGTCGCGATCTGGGACAAGGCCAACGTCCAGGGCAAGGTCGAGTTCCCCGGCCTGGTCGAGCAGGCCGCGAAGTACGTCCCCGAGCTGAAGAAGAAGGGCTGCGACCTGGTCATCGTCTCGGCCCACTCCGGGGCCGACACGTCCTCGTCGTACGGCGACGCGCTGCCCTACCCCGAGAACGCCGCGTCGCTGGTCGCCGAGCAGGTGCCCGACATCGACGCGATCCTGGTGGGCCACGCCCACAAGGAGATCCCCGAGCGGTTCGTCACCAACGCCAAGACCGGCAAGAAGGTGCTGCTCTGCGAGCCCTACTACTGGGGCATGCGGCTCGCGGTCATGAACCTCACCGTGGAGTGGAAGGCCCGCAAGAAGGAGTGGAAGCTGGTCCGCTCGGCCAGCCACCTGCTCAACTCCAACACCGCCAAGGAGAACCTCAAGGTCGCCGCGGTGGTCCGGGCCCAGCACGACAAGGTCGTCACCTACGTCAACGCCCCGATCGGCACCTCCACCAAGCTGCTCTCCGCCGAGCGCTCCGTGGTCGAGGACGTGCCGATCATCGACTTCGTCCAGTACGTCCAGGCCGGGGCGGTGAAGGCCGCGCTCACCGGTGCGGACGCCACCCTGCCGGTGCTCTCGGAGGCCGCGCCGTTCAGCCGGACCGCGTCGTTCCCGCAGGGTCAGGTGAGCGTCCGCGACGTCGCCGGGCTCTACATCTACGACAACACCCTGCTCGGGGTGAAGGTCACCGGCAAGGACGTCAAGGACTACCTCGAGTTCTCGGCCGCGTACTTCAAGAAGCAGACGACCGCCGGTCCCTACACGATCGCCCAGCTCACCAACGCCACCACGGCGTCGGCGCCCAACGGCATCCCCGACTACAACTTCGACGCGATCCGTGGTCTCGACAAGCACCTGACCTACAAGATCGACGTGGGCAAGGACGTCGGCAGCCGCATCCTCGACCTGTCCTACGACGGGGCGCCGGTCGACCCGGCCGCGCAGTTCGTCCTGGCGGTCAACAACTACCGCCAGTCCGGCGGCGGCGGCTTCCCGGCGGTGAAGACCGCGCCGGTGGTCTACAACGCCCAGGTGGAGATCCGCCAGCTGCTCATCGACTGGGTGACCACCAACAAGGTCATCGACGTGGACACGCCGCCCACCCAGTTCACCGCGGACTGGAAGCTGGTCTACAACGGGGCGGACGTGACCATCAGCTGACCTCGGCCGGGACACGCTGGAGGTCGCGCACCGCGCGCGACCCCAGCGTGGCCAGGCTGATGGCCACGAAGAGCAGCGCGCAGACCAGGATCGTGTGCTGCACCCCGAACACCACGCCGAGCGGTCCGACCAGCAGCTGGCCGACCGGGACGGCGACCATCGAGCCGAGCATGTCGTAGGAGATGGCCCGCGAGAGCATGTCCTCGGGCACGTGCTCCTGCAGGGCCAGGTTCCAGCCGAGACTGAACAGCTCGATGCCGGCACCGCCCACCACGGCCGCGACCAGGACCAGGGCCAGGTGCGGGTGGATCCCGAGCGCCAGCATCGGGGCGCCGAAGCCGGTGCACCCGACCATGCCCCACAGCAGGGGCCGCTCGAGGCGCACCCGCAGCATCACCACGGTGGTGACGAGCAGCCCCACGGCTCCGGCCGACAGGGTCAGACCCCAGCCCACCTCGCCGATGGACGTGGCCTTGGCCAGCACCGGTCCCAGGGTCTCGAACCCCCCGACGTAGAACGCGTTGAGCGCGGAGAACGCGAGCACCACCACCCACAGCCACGTCGTCCGGCGGAAGTAGCCCCAGCCCTCGCGCAGATCGACCAGGACCGAGCTCTGCTCGTCCCGCGGGGCCGGCGGCGGCAGCCGCACCAGGAGCAGGACCGCCGCGGACAGCAGGTAGGTCACGCCGTCGATGGCCACCGCCCACCCGGCGCCGATGGTCACGACCAGCACGCCGCCCAGGGCCGGGCCGCCGACGTTCAGCACCCCGCGCTGCATGGAGATGAGCACGTTGGCCGGCTGCAGCTGCTCGCGCGGCACGAGCTGCGGCAGCACGCCGGCGAGCGCGGGGAGGCTGGCCGCGCTGACCACGCCGTTGACCGCGGTGAGCGCGACCAGCTGCCACAGCTCGGCGGTGCCGGTGAGGACCAGGAAGCCGATGGCGAGCTGGGTGAGCCCGGACAGGACGTTGCAGGTCTGGATGACCAGGGTGCGCCCGAACCGGTCCGCGATCACGCCACCGACCAGCAGGAACAGCACCATCGGGATGCTGTGGGCGGCCAGGACGACGCCCAGGGCGGACGCGGAGCTGCTGACCTCCAGCACCGCGAAGACCAGGGCGATGCTGCCCATGGTGCCGCCGACGCCGTTGACGAGGCGGGAGACGAAGTACCAGCGGAAGTTGCGCTCGCGCAGCGTGGCGAGGGCGGCGCCGCGTCCGGTCACTGCTCGCCCCCGGTCATCCGGAACGCGACGACGCTGAGGCTGATGTGGGTGGTGCCCTCGGTGCCGGGCGGCCGGTTGGCGTCGTGCAGCAGCCGCGAGGCCTCGCGCACCAGCGCGGCGGCGCGCTCCCACGCCTCGGGGGCGACCCAGCCCTCCAGGTCGGCCATCAGCGACTGCCGGTCCGGCGCCCGGTCCACGAGCCGGCGCTCGACCTCCTGGGCGACGGCGCGGGCGTACTGGACCCGGTCCTCGGTGGTCGCGCTGACGCCGGTGTCGGCGCCCTCGGCCTCATGGGGGTAGCGGTAGAGCTTGGCCGTCCCACCCCGGATCCGCTGCTCGCCGGCCACGACGACCTCGCCGTGCTCGGCCAGCTGGCGCAGGTGGTAGGACGCGTTGGCGTGGCTGATGCCCAGCTCGCGGGCCAGGTCGGCCGCGCTCATCGCCGTGCCGGTCAGGACCGAGAGCATCCGCAGCCGGACCGGGTGCGCCACGACGCGCAGGCTGCTGGTCCCGGCCACCGCGCCACCTCCCCAAGAGTTCTTGGGGGGTGAGCCTAGCGGTTCTTGAAGTCCGGGCGGCGACGCTCGCCGAAGGCGCGCATGCCCTCGGCGGCGTCCTCGGTGCGCAGCAGGACGGTCTGACCGGTGCGCTCGCGCTCCAGGGCGGCCTCGAGCTGGTGCAGGGTGGCGGCGTTGACGGC
Source organism: Nocardioides anomalus (assembly GCF_011046535.1). Taxonomy (NCBI): domain Bacteria; kingdom Bacillati; phylum Actinomycetota; class Actinomycetes; order Propionibacteriales; family Nocardioidaceae; genus Nocardioides; species Nocardioides anomalus. The sequence continues at coordinate 647,324 of NZ_CP049257.1, forward strand.
CTTCTTGGTGGCGGCTTGGGCCAGGGGCGCGCCGCGGACGAGGCGGCCGACCACGCCGGCGACGACCTCGTCGAAGTCGGCGCCGGCGACGTGGCTGACCAGGCCCGCGTCGTACGCCTCGCGCCCGGTGAGGGGCTCGCCGAGCAGGGCCATCCGCATGGCGCGGGCGCGGCCGGTGGCGGCGGCGACGGTGGCCGAGGAGCCGCCGTCGGGCATCAGCCCGATCCGCGCGAAGGCCAGCAGGAGCTGGGCGTCCTCGTGGGCCACGACCAGGTCGGCGGCCAGCGCGGCGGAGGCGCCGACGCCGGCGGCGACGCCGCGCACGGCCGCGACGACCGGCGTGGCGCAGGAGGTCACCGCGCGGATGATCCGGTTGGCCGCGTCGAGCGCGCGGACGTCGAAGCGCTCGACCGCGTCCTCCCCGGAGATGTCCGCGCCGGCGCTGAAGGACCCGCCGGCGCCGGTGAGCACGACGCAGCGGACGGCGTCGTCGGACGAGGCGAGCTCGAGCTGCTCGGCCAGGGCCAGGCTCAGCTCGTCGCTGAGCGCGTTGAGGACCTCGGGGCGGTCGAAGGTGAGCCAGAGCGCGCCGTCGTCGCGCCGCTCGACGCGCAGGTGGTCAGTCTCCGGCAAGGGTCACGCCCGCCTCGCTCAGCTGGGCCAGCGCGGCCTCGGTGGTCTCCGGCGCGACGCCCGCGCAGAGGTCGAGCAGCACCGCGGTCTCGAACCCCTCGCGGGCCGCGTCCAGCGCGGTGGCGCGCACGCAGTGGTCGGTGGCGATCCCGCAGACGTCGACGCGGGTGACGTCGCGCTCGCGCAGCCACTGGGCGAGCGGCGTGCCGTCGTGCGCGCCCTCGAAGCCGCTGTACGCCGCCTGGTGCTCGCCTTTGAGGAAGATCGCGTGGAACGGCTGCGGGTCGAGGTTGGGGTGGAAGGCCTCGCCGTCGGTGCCGACCCGGCAGTGCACCGGCCAGGAGTCCTTGAAGTCCGGGTCCTTCGACCAGTGGTCGCCCGGGTCGACGTGGTGGTCCTTGGTCGCCACCACGTGGTCGTACGCCGACCCGGCCCGCAGCAGGGTGGCGATGTCGGCGGCCACCTGCGCGCCGCCGGTCACCGGCAGCGAGCCGCCCTCGCAGAAGTCGTTCTGGACGTCGACGACGATCAGTGCGCTCTTCACGCTGCCGACTCTAGGGCTCAGCGCAGGGGCAGCCAGGCGATGACGTCCTGGACCACCGCGTCCCACAGAGCCCACTCGTGCCCGCCGGGTCGGAGGTCGGCGGTGACGTCGACGCCCCGGGCCTCGGCCGCGGCCAGGAACCTCCGGTTCGCGCGGAGCAACCAGTCCTCGGTGCCGCAGGACACGTGCAGCGGCGGCACGGACGGGGCGGCCTCGAGGAGCGCGAACAGGTCGTTCTCGGGGGTGATCTCGTGGTCCCAGACCCGGCCGACGAGCTCGTCGCGGTCCGGCTGGCCGGCGATGAAGGCCACGTCGAGGGCCCCGGAGAGGCTCGCGGCGGCCGCGTAGCGGTCGGGGTGGGTGAGGGCGAGCTTGAGCGCGCCGTACCCACCCATGGACAGGCCGGCCACGAACGTGTCCTCGGGCGCCTGGGAGACGCGGAAGAACTCGCCCACGACGCGCGGCAGCTCCTCGGAGACCCAGTCCCAGTAGCGGTGACCGTGCGCCTCGTTGGCGTAGAAGCTGCGGTCCGCGGCGGGCATGACCACGGCCAGGCCGCGCTGGGTGGCGTAGCGCTCGATCGAGGTGTAGCGGGTCCACGCGGTGTGGTCGTCGGACAGGCCGTGGAGCAGGTAGAGCACGGGCGGCGGGCCGGCGTTCTCGACCTCCTCGACGGCCTCGAGCGCCTCGACGCCGATCTGCTCCTCGGTGGACTGGGGGAGGACCACCGTGATGGTGGTGCCCCGGGCCAGGGAGTCGGAGAAGAGGTCGCAGGTCAGGACGGCCATCAGACCCCCTCGAACACCGTCGGGATGGCGGGGTCGCCCTTGCTCATCGAGCGCACCTCCAGCGGGAGCTCGGCCCGGGCGTCGAGGTGGCGCTGCCGGGCGGCGTCGAGCGTCTCGCGGCCGACGACCCGCCCGTCCCTGACCAGGGGCACCAGCAGCTCGCGGTCGTCGCCGTCGTTGCGGCCCGGCGTGCCGATGCCGACCACCTCGGCCTCGGCCACGCCGTCGGGGTCGCGGCGGCGCAGGGCGTACTTGCGGCCGCCGACCGAGATCTTGTCCACGCTCTTCTTCGCCACCGACTGCAGCTCACCGTCGGCGTCCTCGCGGGCGACCAGCTTGTAGACGAAGCCCGAGGTCGGGTGCCCACTGCCGGTGACCAGCTGGGTGCCGACGCCGTACCCGTCGACCGGCGCGCTGGCCAGCGCGGCGATGGCGTACTCGTCGAGGTCGCTGGTCACCACGATCCGGGTCCGGGTCGCCCCGAGGTCGTCGAGCTGCTGGCGGACCTGGTGGGCCAGCACGCCGAGGTCGCCGGAGTCGATGCGCACCGCGCCGAGCTCCGGTCCGGCCACCTCGACGCCCAGGCGGACCGCCTCGGCCACGTCGTAGGTGTCGACCAGCAGCGTCGTGCCCCGCCCGAGCGAGCTGACCTGCGCGCGGAACGCCTCCTCCTCGCTGTCGTGCAGCAGCGTGAAGGAGTGCGCGCTGGTGCCGGCCGTGGGCACGCCGTAGCGCTGGCGGGCCGCGAGGTTGGAGGTGTTGGCGAACCCGGCGACGTACGCCGCCCGCGCGGCCGCCACCGCCGCCTCCTCGTGCGTGCGCCGCGAGCCCATCTCGATGCAGGGCCGGTCGCCGGCCATGAGCGTCATCCGCGAGGCCGCCGACGCGATGGCCGAGTCGTGGTTGTAGATCGACAGCAGCACCGTCTCCAGCACCACCGCCTCGGCGAAGCTGGCCTCCACGATCAGCAGCGGCGAGTGCGCGAAGTAGGCGTCGCCCTCGGCGTAGCCCCAGATGTCGCCGGTGAACTCGTAGTCGGCCAGCCACGCCACCGTCGCGTCGTCGACCACGCCCTCCAGTGCCGCCAGGGCCTCGTCGTCGAAGCGGAACTCCTCGACCGCGTCCAGCGCCCGCCCCACACCCGCCACCACGCCGTAGCGCCGGCCCTCGGGCAGCCGCCGCCCGAACAGCTCGAAGACCGACCGGCGCCCCGCCGTACCTCCCGCCAGGGCCGCCTGCAGCATCGTCAGCTCGTAGTGGTCGGTCAGGAGGGCTGTGGGCACCACGGACCCACCCTAGGACGCTGCGGCCGACGTCAGGCGGCGCCAGCGGACGTCGGCCGCAGCGCCCTGGGCGTGTGCCACGATGGACGTGTGTCCGCTGCTTCTCCCGTCGAGGTCGAACCGGACCTGAGTCCCGACGAGATCACGGTCCTGGCCACGCCGTGGGTCACGATCGTCTGGAACGACCCGGTGAACCTGATGTCGTACGTCACCTACGTGTTCCAGAAGTACTTCGGCTATGACGAAAAGAAGGCCGAGAAGCTGATGATGGAGGTCCACGAGGACGGCAAGTCCGTGGTCAGCTCCGGCAGCCGCGAGGAGATGGAGCGCGACGTGCAGGCCATGCACGAGTACGGCCTGTGGGCGACCCTGGACAAGCAGAGTTGATGGCCGGCTTCACCCGGCACCGCAGGAGCAAGCGCGTCATCGCCACCTTCACCGGCTTCGAGGCCGACCTGCTCCGCTCGCTCGCCGCTCAGCTCGTCGAGCTGCTGCGCAACGAGGCCGCTGTCCCACGCGACGACGCCGACCCGTTCGAGGCCCTCATGGACTTCTCCGGGCCCACCACCGAGCCCGACGACCCCGTCCTCGCCCGGCTGTTCCCCACGGCGTACCAGCACGACGAGGAGGCCGCCGCCGAGTTCCGCCGCTTCACCGAGGGCTCGCTGCGCGACGGCAAGGCCAACGCCGCCATCACCATCATCGACACCCTCGAGGAGGCCGGGCTCCCGCCCGAGCTCTCCGAGGAGGGACTCATGATCGACGTCGAGCTCGACGAGCCCACCGCCGAGACCTGGATGCGCTCGTTCACCGATCTGCGCCTGGCCCTGGCCACCCGCCTCGAGGTCGAGGAGGGCGACGAGGAGTACTGGTACTCCCTCCCCGACGACGACCCCCGCGCCCAGGCACACGACATCTACGACTGGGTGGGGCTCCTCCAGGAGAGCTTGATCCACGCACTCGCCAGCTAGTCCGTTCTAGCGGCCGGCGCGGATCTCCTTGCGGCGCTCGGGCCGCACGTGGGAGGGCTCGGCGAGGGTGCCGCCGACCAGCGCCTCGAGCCCGCGGACGAACGCCGCGCGGTCCGTGGCGGAGAGCGTGCCCAGCACCTCCTCGGTCACCCGCTCCACGATGACCCGCCCGCGCTCGTAGGCGTCCGCGCCGGCGTCGGTCACGTCGACCAGCCGCGCGCGGCGGTCGGTGGGGGAGGGCGTGCGCTGGGCCAGGCCGCGGTCGGTGAGGCGGTCGAGGGTGACGACCATCGTGGTCTTGTCGAGGCCGGCGAGGGTGGCGATCTCGGCCTGGGTGCGGGGCTGCTCGGCGGCCTTCCAGAGCACGCAGTACTCGCGCACGCTCAGCTCGACCTCGGCCAGGGCGTCGGCCAGCCGGGCGGCGAAGGCGTACGACACCTGGTTGAGCAGGAAGGACAGGTCCACGGGTCCAGGGTACGTCCGCATCAGATGGTCTGTTACGGAACGATCTGTTACGGTCGCATCATGGAGACGAGGAAGGGTGCGGCGCTGGTCGTGCTGCTGGCCACGCAGCTGATGGTGATCCTGGACGGGACGGTGGTGAACGTCGCGCTGCCGGCGGTGCGGGACGACCTGGGGTTCGGGGCGGCGGGGTTGTCGTGGGTGGTCAACGGCTTCTTCGTGGCCTTCGCGGTGCTGCTGCTGCCGGCGGGCCGGCTGGGCGACGTGGTGGGTGCACGGCGGGTGTTCCTGGCGGGCCTGGCGGTCTTCACGGTGGCGTCGGCGCTGTGCGGGGTGGCCACGAGCCCGGCGTTCCTGGTGGGGGCGCGGGTGGTGCAGGGCGCCGGGGGAGCGCTGACGACGGCGGTGGTGCTGGGCATGGTCGCCCGGCTGTACGACGACGAGGCGGGTCGGGCGCGGGGGTTCGCGCTGGCGGCGTTCGTGGGCTCGGCGGGGGCGTCGATCGGGACGGTGGCGGGCGGGGTGCTGGTGGACACGGCGACCTGGCGGTGGGTGTTCGGGGTCAACGTGCCGATCGGGGTGGTGGTGCTGGCGGCGGCCCTGGTCGTCGTACCCCGGGACGAGCCGACGGGCGCGAGCGGCGGCCGGGTGCGGGCGCTGCTGACGGACACGCGGTTCCTGCTGCCCAACGCGGTGCTGTTCACGATGACCGTGGCGGGCTTCTCCTTCCAGTTCCTCACCGCGCTCTACCTGCAGGACACCCTGGGCCTGGACGCGCTGCACACGGGCCTGGCCTACCTGCCGGTGACGCTGGCCATCGCGGTGGCGAGCCTGGGGCTGAGCGGCCGGCTGGCGAGCAGGTACGGCGCCGAGCGGGTCCTCGTGGGCGGGCTGCTGCTGTTCGTGGCGGGGATGGTGAGCATGGCGGAGCTGCCCGACCAGGGGTCGTACGCCGTGCACGTGGCGCCGGGGTTCGTGGTCATGGGCGCGGGCTTCGGGCTGGCCATGCCGCAGGTGACGACGCTGGCCATGCGGGCGGCGCCGGCCGCGCACGCGGGGGTGGCGTCGGGCTTCGTGAACACCACGCAACAGGCCGGCGGCGCGGTCGGCCTGGCGGTGGTGGCGACGGTCGCGGCCGCCGAGGGCCGCGCGACGGGCTTCCTGCTGGCCGCGGGGGCCCTCGCGGCGGGCGCCCTGGTGGCGTCCTACCTGGCGGGAGCGGCGCGGGGACGGTGTGCCTCGACCCCTACGCTGGAGGGGTGCTGACACTGGACCGGGCGACGTACGACGCCATCGTCGCGCACGCCAAGCGGGACCACCCGGTGGAGGCGTGCGGGGTGGTCGCGGGTCCGGCGGGCAGTGACCGGGCCGAGCGGCTGGTCGAGATGGTCAACGCCGCGGGCAGCCCGACGTTCTACGAGTTCGACTCCACCGACCTGCTCCAGCTCTACCGGCAGATGGACGCCGCCGACGAGGAGCCGGTCGTCGTCTACCACTCCCACACCGCCACCGAGGCCTACCCGAGCCGCACCGACATCGGGCTCGCGATGGAGCCCGGCGCGCACTACGTGTTGGTGAGCACACGCGAGCACGGGAACAACGACGGCCCGGTGGAGTTCAGGTCCTACAAGATCGTCGACGGCGAGGTCACCGAGGAAGAGGTGGCCGTCGTCGAGCACCTACCCACGAGGAGCACCACCTGATGGCCATCGAGGTCCGGATCCCCACCATCCTGCGCACCTACACCGACGGCGAGAAGGCCGTCACCGGTGAGGGCGCCACCTTGGCCGCGCTCATCGACGACCTGGAGGCCAAGCACTCCGGGATCAAGGACCGCCTGCTCGACAACGGCGACCTGCGCCGCTTCGTCAACGTCTACGTCAACGACGAGGACGTCCGCTTCCTCGGCGGTCTCGAGGCCCCCCTGAACGACGGCGACTCCGTCACGGTGCTGCCGGCGGTCGCGGGCGGCTGAGCGTGGCCGGCCGGACAGTCGTCCTCATCGACGGCGAGAACATCGACGCCACGCTGGGGAGCTCCCTGTTCGGCCGACGGCCCCACCCCGAGGAGCGCCCGCGGTGGGAGCGGGTGACCGAGTACCTCGAGGCCCACTGGCACCAGCCGGTGCTCGGCCTGTTCTTCCTCAACGCCTCGAGCGGCGTGCTGCCGGCCCAGTTCGTCCAGGCGCTGCTGGCCATGAAGTACCGCCCGATCCCGCTGTCCGGCCGCGACGACGAGAAGGTCGTCGACATCGGCATCCAGCGGACCATGGACACCCTCCTCGACCGCGACGACGACGTGGTGCTGCTCAGCCACGACGGCGACTTCGCCCCGCACCTCGAGCGGCTCGCCCACGGCGAACGCCGGGTCGCGGTCGTCGCGCTGCGCGAGTTCCTCAGCACCCAGATCGCCCAGCTCGGCGTGGAGCTCCTCGACCTCGAGGACGACGTCAGGGCCTTCAACGCGCCGTTGCCGCGGGTGCGCATCATCCAGCTCGACGACTTCGACCCCGCGGCGGTGCTCCGATGACCCGGTTCGACAACCTCCTCGCCTCGGTCGGCGGCACGCCGCTGGTCGGGCTGCCGAGGCTGTCGCCGAGCCCCGACGTGCGCCTGTGGGCCAAGCTCGAGGACCGCAACCCCACCGGGTCCATCAAGGACCGTCCGGCACTGCGGATGGTCGAGGAGGCCGAGAAGGAGGGGCTGCTGCGCCCGGGCTGCACGATCCTGGAGCCGACGTCGGGCAACACCGGCATCTCGCTGGCCATGGCGGCCAAGCTCAAGGGCTACCGCATGGTCTGCGTGATGCCGGAGAACACCTCCGAGGAGCGCCGCCAGCTGCTGCGGATGTGGGGCGCCGAGATCATCACCTCGCCCGCCGCCGGCGGCTCCAACGAGGCGGTGCGCGTGGCCAAGCAGGTCGCCGAGGAGCACCCGGACTGGGTGATGCTCTACCAGTACGGCAACGAGGCCAACTCCCTCGCCCACGAGCAGGGCACGGGCCCGGAGATCCTGGCCGACCTCCCCAGCGTCACCCACTTCGTCGGCGGGCTCGGCACCACCGGCACGCTCATGGGCGTCTCGCGGTTCTTCCGCGGCGCCAAGCCCGACGTGCGGATCGTGGCCGCCGAGCCGCGCTACGGCGAGCTGGTCTACGGCCTGCGCAACCTCGACGAGGGCTTCGTGCCGGAGCTCTACGACGCCGACCTCATCGACGCCCGGTTCTCGGTCGGTCCGCGCGACGCCGTACGCCGGGTGCGCGAGCTCCTCGAGCTCGAGGGCATCTTCGCGGGCATCTCCACCGGGGCGATCCTGCACGCCGCGCTGGCCCAGGCGGCGAAGGCGATGAAGGCCGGCGAAGCGGCCGACATAGCCTTCGTGGTGTGCGACGGCGGCTGGAAGTACCTCTCGACCGGGGCCTACGAGGGGACCGTCGACGAGGCCGAGGACGCGCTCGAGGGGCAGCTCTGGGCCTGACCCTGGCCCTCTCGCTCCTCCTCGCTCCCGCGGCCGACGCCGCCCCGGCCCCGCCGACCATCACCGGCGCGGCCGTGTACGGCCAGCCGCTCACCGCCTCCGCGGCCGAGCCGGGCGTGGCCTACCAGTGGCTGCGCGCCGGCGCCCCCGTCCCGGGCGCCACCGCCCCGACGTACACCCCCGGCCTGGACGACCTCGACCGCCCGCTCGCGGTCCAGGTCACCGACGCCACCGGCTCCACGATCTCCGCGCCCACCGCTCCGGTGGCCCGCGCCACCATGACCGCGACGCGCCAGCGGGTGCTCGGCGAGCCGCGCTGGACCCACACCCTCAAGGCGCGCCCGGGCCGCTTCTCGGCGCCCGACCCCGACGTCAGCTACCGCTGGCCCGACGGCAGCACCGCCCGCACGTACGCCGTCCGCCCCGGCGACGTCGGTCACCGCCTGGCCCTGGAGGTCACCGCCGAGGCGCCCGGCTACGACCCGCTCACCGTCACCGTCCGCACCGCCCAGGTGGCGCACCGCATCGACGTGCGCCGGACCGTGCGCTACCACGTCGAGACCCGCGGCCGGATCACCACGAGCCTCAGGGAGTTCCGCCGCCAGGCCCAGGAGACCTACGACGACCCGCGCGGCTGGCGCTCGTCCGGCATCCGCTTCGTCCCGGTCGCGCGCGGCGGGGCGTTCACGCTCGTGCTGGCCGAGGCGTCGTACCTGCCCCGCTTCTCCTCCGGCTGCAGTGCCGAGTGGAGCTGTCGCGTCGGCCGGTTCGTCATCATCAACCAGGAGCGCTGGAAGCACGCCTCGCCCGCCTGGAACGCCGCCCACCTGGCCCTGCGCGACTACCGCCACATGGTCGTCAACCACGAGACCGGCCACTGGCTCGGCCTGGGCCACGCCCAGTGCCCCGGCCCCGGCCGGCTCGCGCCCGTGATGCAGCAGCAGTCCAAGGGGCTCCAGGGGTGCCGGTTCAACCCGTTCCCGACCGAGCGCGAGATCGCCGGCCGCACCCCGCGCGGACGGGCCATGGCGTACGCCCTGGCCCGCGACTACAGTCCCGACGTCGAGTGACCACCCGGGAGTCGAACGTGCGCGAGATCGTCGTCTTCAGCGGCTCCGGCCACCGTCCGTTCGCCGCCAAGGTGTGCGAGTCGCTCGGCGTGGAGCTCAGCTCGGTCGAGATCACCCGCTTCAGCAACGACTGCCTCCAGGCCCAGCTGCAGGCGAACTGCCGCCAGCGCGACGTCTACATCGTCCAGCCGCTCGCCCCGCCCACCCAGGAGCACCTCATGGAGCTGCTCCTCATGCTCGACGCCGCCCGCGGCGCCTCGGCGGCCCAGATCACCGCCGTCATCCCGTACTACGCCTACGCCCGCTCCGACAAGAAGGACGCCAGCCGCCTGTCCATCGGCGGCCGGCTCGTCGCGGACATGCTGGTGACCGCCGGAGCGCAGCGGGTGCTGACCATGGAGCTCCACGCCCCGCAGGTCCACGGCTTCTTCTCCATCCCCGTCGACCACCTCACCGCCCTCGGCATCCTGGCCGAGCACTTCCTCGGTCAGGACCTCTCGAACGCCGTCGTGGTCAGCCCCGACTTCGGCAACGCCAAGACCGCGACCCAGTTCTCCCGCCTCCTCGGCATCCCCGTCGCCGCCGGCAGCAAGAAGCGCCTCGCCGACGACCGCGTCGTCATCGACGCCATCGTGGGCGATGTCGAGGGCAAGCGGGCGATCATCCTCGACGACGAGATCGCCACCGGCGGCTCGATCCTCGAGCTCCTGGACCGGCTGGCCGAGCAGGGGTGCGCCTCCGCCAGCGTGGCGTGCACCCACGGGCTCTTCGTGGGCAAGGCCGTCGAGCGCCTGCGCGGTCACCCGATGATCACCGAGGTCGTCACCACCGACACGGTCCCGGCGCCGACCGGGTGGCCGGAGCTGGAGGTGCGGTCCGTCGCGGACCTCTTCGCCGCCGCGATCGAGCGGATCCACCACGGGGAGTCGATCAGCGACCTCTTCGACGGGGTGGACCCGGCTCTCGGGCCGCCCCAGCCGCGACTGTTCGACTAGGTCTTCTGGTCTGGGTGCTTCGTCTCGTGGTGCGGGCTCTCGGGTCCGGCCGCCTGTGGACTGACCCGGCCTCCGCCGGACCGCAGCCCCCTCACCGAACGCAACCGACGCCGTGTTGCACGCGACTGCTCCCAGCCCCATTACGTCCGGCATGCGTGCCCCACGCCGCGGGTCTAGCGTTCGGCGAGGGGGCTCCGGTCCGGCGGGGGCCGGGTCAGCCCACAGGCGGCCTGGTCTGGCGGCGGCACCCTCGCCTTCGCCTTCACTTGGGTGGGTGGGAGTGAGGTCGAGGTCATTCGCACATGGGGACCGCAGCGTGGTCGCCGAAGGCGGCCGCGCTTTCGTGGGGCGGGGCGCAGCCTCGCCCTCAGCGCGCCCCTACCAGCCAGACCGGGTCCCGCTGTCAAGGACGGACCTCTCGCCGAAGGCCGCCGTCCGCCACGAAGTGGCGCGTAGCGTCCTTGACAGCGGGAGTCGGGGTGGTAAGCGCGCGGCCGCTACGTAATTGGTCCCAGTACGGTCAAGAACCGGCGACGGGCGAGCGAGAAGCCAGGACCGTGAGCTCAGGACGGCAACGCAGAAGGCGTGGTCCGCACCAGGTCACCGGGGGCCACCCGGCCGTCGGCGGGAGCGATGAGGTCGGTGATGATCGCTCGCGCGCTGTCCAGCGTCCGGCGTACGTAGTCGCGCACAGCCGCGTCGTCCTCGAGCTCGAGCGCGTACAGCGCTGCGGTCAGGCCCTGGACCACCGAGTCGTTGATCTCGAGTGCCGCCTGGCGGCGGGTCTCGGCCTCGTGGGCGTCGGCGGCGTGGCGTTCGCGCGCCTGCTCCGCACGGATCCGGTCGGTGATGTCGACGCAGGTGCCGCGGAAGCGGAGCGGCGTGCCGGAGTCGTCGGTGAGGACCTGGCCGTTGGTGGAGAGGTAGCGGACCTCGCCGTCGGGGCGGACGATGCGCTCGACCATCTCGTAGGGCTCGCCGGTGGCGTAGGCGCGCTGGTGGGTGGCCTGGACCGTCTCGCGGTCGTCGGGGTGGACCATCGAGAGGAAGCGCTCGTAGGTGCCGTCGAAGGACTGCGGCTCGTGGCCGAAGATGCGGTAGAGCTGGTCGGACCACCGGTTGGTGTCGGTGGCGATCTCCCAGTCGTAGTCGCCGATGTTGGCCAGCCGCTGGGCGTTGTCGACGCGCGCCTGCAGGTCGCGCAGGGCCTCCTCCGCGACCGTCTTGTCCCGCAGCGCCTGGTCCAGGCGATCCTGCTGCTCGTCCGCCACGCGCCCACTGTGCTCGCTCGGGAGGCGGTTGTCCCCGAGACGGACGAACCCTGGGGTGGGCGTCACACCGGGGCCGCACGTGGGCGAGGACACGGTGCGCCGGGCGCCCGGGCCACCTAGGCTTGGCGGTCGTGCCCGCCGTTGACGCCCCCATCGGGATCTTCGACTCCGGGTTCGGGGGGCTGACGGTGGCGCGGTCGGTGATCGACCAGCTGCCGCACGAGTCGGTGCACTACCTCGGCGACACCGCCCGGCAGCCGTACGGGCCCAAGCCGATCGCGGAGGTCCGCGAGTACGCCCTGGAGTGCCTGGACCACCTCTACGCCCAGGGCGTCAAGGCGCTGGTCATCGCCTGCAACAGCGCGAGCGCGGCGATGCTGCGCGACGCGCGGGAGCGCTACGACGTCCCGGTGGTCGAGGTCATCCTGCCCGCCACGCGCCGGGCGGTGGCGGCCACGCGGACCGGGAAGATCGGCGTGATCTGCACGCGGGCCACCCAGGAGTCGATGGCCTACGAGGACGCGTTCGCCGCGGCGCCGCACGTGGAGCTGACCACCCGGGCGTGCCCGCGGTTCGTGGACTTCGTCGAGTCGGGCATCACCGGCGGCGACGAGCTGCTGGCCGCCGCGCACGACTACCTCGACCCGCTCTCGGCCGCCGGCGTGGACACGCTGATCCTCGGGTGCACGCACTACCCGCTGCTGACCGGCGTCATCTCCTACGTCATGGGGGACGGCGTCACGCTGGTCAGCAGCGCCGAGGAGTGCGCCAAGGACGTCTACAAGATGCTCACCGCGACCGGGCTGATGCGCGGGTCCGGCGAGGCGACGTACACCTTCGCGACCACCGGCCTGCCCGAGGAGTTCGAGACCATCGGGCGCCGGTTCCTCGGCGCCGAGCTGATGGCGGCCACGCAGTTCGCGGGCGGGCTCGCGTGAGGCTCACGACCGTCGGCTGCAGCGGCTCCTACCCGGGGCCGGACTCGCCCGCGTCCTGCTACCTGCTCGAGCACGACGACGGCGGGCGCACCTGGCGGGTCCTGGTGGACCTCGGCAGCGGGGCGCTCGGCGCGCTGCACCGGTACGCCGACCCGCTGGCCGTCGACGCCGTGCTGCTCAGCCACCTGCACGCCGACCACTGCCTGGACCTGTGCGGCTACTACGTGATGCGCAAGTACCACCCCGAGGGCGCCCAGCCGCGGCTGCCCGTCTACGGCCCGAGCGGTACGGCGGGGCGCATGGCCCGCGCGTACGACCTCCCCGAGGACCCGGGCATGACGCTGGAGTTCGACTTCCGGACCTGGACGCCGGGGGAGCCGGCCCGGATCGGGCCGTTCACCGTGCAGGCGGTCCGCGTCGACCACCCCGTCGAGGCCTACGGGCTCCGGGTGTCCGCCGGCGGCCGGCTGCTCGCCTACACCGGCGACACCGCCCCCTGCCCGCAGCTCGAGGACGTGGCCAGGGGCGCGCACCTGCTGCTGGCCGAGGCGTCCTTCCACGAGGGCGCGGCCAACCCGCCGGGCATCCACCTCACCGGCGCCGACTGCGGCCGCCTGGCCCGCGACTCGGGCGTGCAGTCGCTGGTGCTCACCCACGTGCCGCCCTGGTACGAGCCCCGGGACATGCTCACCGAGGCCCAGCAGGTCTGGGACGGCCCCGCCGACCTGGCCCGCGCCGGCGCGGTCTTCGAGGTCTGAGCTCAGACCAGGCCCGCGTCGTGGACGCAGATGGCGATCTGGACGCGGTTGGTGACGCGCAGCTTGTCGAAGAGCCGCGAGACGTGGGCCTTGACCGTGGGCACCGAGAGGTGGAGCTCGCGGGCGATCTCGGCGTTGGTGAGCCCGCGACCGACGGCGAGGGCGACGTCCTGCTCGCGGTCGGTGAGGACGGCGAGGCGGGCGCGCGCGGCGTCGGCGCGGTCGTCGCCGGCGTCGGTGCGCAGGCGCTCGATGAGCGTGCGGGTCACCGAGGGGGAGAGCATCGGGTCGCCGTCGGCGACCGCGCGGACGGCCTCGAGGATCTGGGGCGGCGGGGTGTCCTTGAGCAGGAAGCCGTCGGCGCCGGCGCCGAGGGCGCCGACGACGTGCTCGTCGGCGTCGAAGGTGGTCAGCACGATGACGTGGGGCGGGTCCGGGCGCGTGTGCAGCGCCCTGGTGGCCTCGAGGCCGTCCATGCGCGGCATCCGGATGTCCATGAGCACGACGGACGGGCGGAGCTCGTCGACCTTGCGGAGCGCGTCGAGGCCGTCCACGGCCTCGCCGACCACCTCGACGTCGGGCTGGCCGCCGAGCATGAGCACGAGCGCGGAGCGCACGAGCGGGTCGTCGTCGACCACGAGCAGGCGGGTGCTCATGCCGCCCACGGGATCCACCCGTGCAGCACGAAGCTGGTGCCGTCGCGGCGGGCCTCGAGCCGGCCGCCGCGCAGCTCGGCGCGCTCGGACAGACCGACCAGGCCGAGGCCGGCGCCGGGGGTCTGGCTGCCGAAGCCGAGCGGGTTGCGCAGCACCACGTCGAGGCCGTCCTCGGGCGAGCCGGTCAGCTCCACGCTGAGCAGGGTGCCGGGGGCGTGCTTGCGGGCGTTGGTGATGCCCTCCTGGACGATGCGGTAGAGCGTGCGGCCGGCGGCCAGCGGCACGTCGTCGGCCGTGGCGACGTCGTCGTGCAGCTGGACGTTGAGCCCGGACTCGCGGGCCTCCTCGACGAGGCGACCCAGGTCGGCGTACGTCGGCTGCGGGGCGAGCGTGAGCTCCCCGTCGCCGTCGCGCAGCACGCCGAGGACGCCGCGCAGGTCGGTGAGCGCCTCGTGGGCCTTCTCGCGGATGACGGTCGCGCTCTCGCGCACCTGCTCGGGGGTGAGGTCCTCGCGGAAGGCCAGGGCGCCGGCGTGCATGGAGACCTGGGAGATCCGGTGGGCCAGCACGTCGTGCATCTCGCGGGCGATCCGGGCGCGCTCGTTGGCGCGGGCCTGGGCCACGCGCAGCTCCTGTTCGGCCTCGGCGCTCTCGGCGCGGTGCCGCAGCGTCCAGATGAGCTCGCGGCGCGAGCCGATGTAGAGCCCCCCAGCCGAGCACGGCCGCGGTGGCGATGATCGTGACGGAGAGGTTGAGCCACCACGGGTCGTTGGTCGTGCCGGGCTGGGAGGTGGCGAAGAACATCGCCCCGGCGAAGGACACCGAGCCCGCCAGCGCCATCTCCCGCCAGCGGCGCCGGGTGGCGATCGAGGCCAGCGCGAGCACGGCCGGGCCGCTGGAGAGGCCGGAGACCGCGGCGAACAGGTTGGTCAGGACCGCGACGGCGAGCGGCCAGCGGCGGCGGAAGAACACGAGCACGAAGCTGGCCACGCCGAGCGTGACGTCGAGCATCCACAGCCACTCGGCCTGGTCGTCGACGATCGGCAGCCAGCCGATCGCGCTGAAGCCGAGCATGAGCAGGACCCGCCACGTGGTGCCCCACGCGGTCACCCGCGGCTGGTAGGCCGCCGGGGCCGGGCGCCCGCACTCCTCCTGCACGACCTCAGGCTAGGCGGACCGTGGTCCGCCGCGCAGGCTGCGCTGGTCGCCCGCCGACCCCTACTTTGGTCTGGCTCGAAGGGTGACGAACAGACGATGCGCGCAGCGTGGGTGTTCGGCAGGCTGGAGCCATGATCACCGTCGAAGGACTCACCCGGAAGTACGGCGCCTTCACCGCCGTCGACGACGTCAGCTTCGTCTGCCAGCCCGGTCGGGTCACCGGCTTCCTGGGCCCGAACGGCGCCGGCAAGACGACCACCATGCGTGTCATGGTCGGGCTCACCCCGCCCACCGCGGGCCGCGTCACCATCGGGGGCCACCTCTACAAGGACATCCCCAACCCCGGTCGCCACGTCGGCGTGCTCCTCGACGCCTCGGCGCAGCACGCCGGGCGCACCGGTCGCGAGATCCTCACCATCGGCGCGCAGACCATGGGTCTCCCGGCCTCGCGCGTGGACGAGATGCTCGCGCTGGTCTCGCTCGACGCGACCGAGTCCAAGCGCCGGCTGCGCAACTACTCCCTCGGCATGAAGCAGCGCCTCGGCATCGCCCACGCCCTGCTCGGCGACCCGTCGGTGCTGATCCTCGACGAGCCGGCCAACGGCCTGGACCCGGCCGGCATCCGGTGGATGCGCGGGCTGCTCAAGTCCTACGCCGACCGCGGGGGCACGGTGCTCCTGTCCAGCCACCTGCTCCACGAGGTCGAGCAGATCGCCGACGAGATGATCCTCATCGGGCGCGGCAAGATCGTGGCCAGCGGCACCAAGGACGAGCTCCTCGCCGGCTCGGAGCACACGACCTCCCTGGTCACCGCGCTCGACAACGAGCTGCTGGCCAAGGCGCTGCGCGAGAAGGGCGTCACGGTGACGCCCGCCGGCTCCGGCCTGCGGGTGGAGACCGCGCCGGTCGAGGTCGGCCGGCTCTCGGTCGAACAGGGCATCGTCCTGACCGACCTGCGTGCCGCCGACGGCGGGCTGGAGGAGCTGTTCCTCTCGCTCACCGAGGACACCCAGCGCGAGGCCATCGCGCCCGCCGCGGCCGCCCCGGCCGCCCCCACGCAAGGAGCCCAGGCATGAGCACCGCCACCGCGAACCCGAGCATCGACACCACCAACACGCCCGGCGTACCCCTGCTGCGGCTGGCCCAGGTCGAGGCCCGCAAGGCGCTCGACACCCGTGCCGGCCGCTGGCTGATCATCTCGATCCTGGCCCTGATCGTGGTGGTCGAGGTGATCTACAGCTTCGCCGCGTCCGACGACCTGAAGAACCTCGACGACTACCTGCAGATCCCGGGGGCGATCTTCGGCTTCTTCCTGCCGATCATCGTGATCATGCTGGTGACCAGCGAGGCCAGCCAGCGCAACGGGCTGGTCACCTTCACCCTCGAGCCGCGGCGCTCGCGGGTGGTGCTGGCCAAGTTCATCGCCGGCGTCGCCCTGGGCATCGGCGTGATGGTCCTCGGCTTCGTCCTCGCCCTGCTCGGCACCGTGCTGGGCATGGTCACCGGGGCCAGCCCGGAGTGGTCGGTGACCGGCGACATGCTGTTCAGCGCGCTGTTCCTGGCCAACCTGATCGGCATCTTCACCGGCTTCGCGATCGCCATGCTGATCATGAACACCCCGGGCGCGATCGTCGGCTACTTCGCCTACTCGCTCATCCTGCCCACCGCCGTCGGCATCCTGAGCGCGCTCAGCTCGACGTTCGACGACATCGCGCCGTGGATCGAGTTCAACACCGCCCAGACGCCGCTCATCTCCGGCGACTACGCACCGACCGGCGAGCAGTGGGCGCAGATCCTCACCGCCGGCATCATCTGGCTGGTCGTCCCGCTGGCCCTGGGGATCTGGCGGCTGCTGCGCATCGAGTTCAAGTAGTCCTCGGTGCGCACGTGAGCACCACGCTCGACCTGTCCGCGACCAGCCGGGTGCCGTTCACCCGGCTGGTCGCGGTCGAGCTCCGCAAGGCCCGCGACACCCGCGCCGGGTTCTGGCTGCTGGCGGGCATCCTCGCGATCGTCGTGGTGGTGCTCGGCATCCTCGTCGGGCTCACCCTGGGCTACACCGACCCCGTCGCGCTCGGCGACTACGTGGCGGTGGCGGCGTACCTGATGTCGTTCCTGCTGCCGTTCCTCGCGATCATGCTGGTGACCAGCGAGTGGAGCCAGCGCTCGGCGCTGGTCACCTTCAGCCTGGAGCCGCGGCGCTCGCGGGTGGTGCTGGCCAAGCTGGGCGCCGCGCTGCTGCTGACGGTCGCCAACCTCATCGCGGCGCTGGTCGTCGGGCTGGTCTGCACCCTCGTGTGCGAGCTGGCGCAGCCCGACCTCACCTCGTGGCGGCTCGGGGCCGGTGACGTCGCGGGCTTCCTGGTCACCCAGTCCCTGGCCATGGTCGGCGGCTTCGCCATCGCCACCCTGCTGCTTAACACCCCGGCCTCGATCGTGCTCTTCGTCGTCTACCGGTTCGTCCTGCCCGGCGTCTTCGCCGCGCTGTCGGCGCTCAGCGACTGGTTCGGCTCCCTCGCGCCGTGGCTGGACTTCCAGGCCGCGCAGGGCGACATCTACGAGTGGGAGCTGTCCGGCGCCGAGGCGTGGGGCCATCTGCTGACCTCCGGCGCGCTGTGGCTGGCGCTGCCGCTGGCCGTCGGGCTCTGGCGGGTGCTGCGCGCCGAGGTGAAGTAGCTCTTCACCCGACCGTCCCCGACACGACACCTCACCGTGGGGTGGTGGTGGTCGGGTCGGCCACGCTCGCAGCGTGTACCTGAGGCTCGCCGCCCTCGGTGACTCGGCCACCGTCGGGCTCGGCGACCCCGTGGCCGGCGGGTGGCGGGGCTGGTCCCGGCTGCTGGCCGCGGCGCTGGGCACGGCGTACGACGTGTCGTACTGCAACGTCGCGGTCGCCGGGGCCACCGCCGCGCTGGTCCGCGAGGCGCAGCTGGCCGAGGCGGTCGCGCACCGGCCCGACCTCGCCTCCCTCCTCATCGGCGTGAACGACACGCTGCGCGCCGGCTGGGACCCGGCGCGGTTCCGCGACGACGTGCTCACCTGTGCCGAGGCGCTGCACGACGCCGGCGCGACCCTGCTCACCGCGCGCTTCCACGACCACGCGCTGGTCTTCGGGGTGCCGGCGGTGCTGGCCCGTCCGCTGCGGGCCCGGCTGGCCCAGGTCAACGCGGCGCACGACGAGGTCCACGCGAGGTACGGCGGGCACCGGGTCGACCTGGGCGCCTGGCCCTCGGTGCACGACCGGGCGTTCTGGGCGGTGGACCGGCTGCACCCCTCCGAGCTCGGTCACCGGGCGCTGGCCCGGGCCTACGCCGACCTGCTGTGCGCCGCCGGGCTGGACTTCGAGCCGCCCGCGCTCGGGCCGGGCGGCGGTCAGCCGCTGACGTGGCGCGCGGAGGTCACCTGGCTGCTGCGCGAGGGCGCGCCGTGGGTCGGGCGGCGGGCGCGGGACTGGGGCCCGCTGCTCACCCCCCGACCGCGGCTGCCCCGTCGAGGGCTCGCACCCCGCTGAGGAACGCGAGCGCGTCGTCGGTGGTCCACGCGCGGACCGGGAACTGCAGCGCCAGCACCCCCGCGGGATCGCCCTCGCGCGACCGGGTCGAGACCCGGGCGTAGCCCCCGCCGGTGTCCGCGGCGACCCAGAACGTGCGGCCGTCCACGACCTGCCGGTGGCCGGCCGGCCGGTGGGTGTCGAACATCAGCACGATCTTGCCCTCGAAGTCCTCGGGCACGCTCCGGTCGCCGACGGGGGCGATGGTCACCGACGACGGGCTGTTGCCCTGCAGCTCGAAGCCGGCGGGGGCGGGCGGGAGCGCGAAGAACCTCGGTGCCGCGGACCCGGTCACCGGGGCCGACGGGTCGACCGTGGGTGAGGTGGGCGGCGGGGTGGTGGGCGGTGGCGCGGTGGGCGGCGCGGTGGGCGGCGTCGAGGTGGCGGTGCTCGGGCTCGGGACCGTCGTCGGGTCGTCGGCCACCCCGACCGGGGTGTCGCCGCCGCCGCCGCCGCGGGTCAGGGCCACGCCGAAGGCGCCGGCCGCCGCCACGCCGGCGAGGCCGACCGCCCCGCGGCGGCGCCGGGTGCGCGCGAGGGCCCGGTGGCCCCGGGTGAGGTCGGGGTGCGCGTCGACGGTGGCACGGGCCGGGCCGGCGGCGCGGTCGAGGAGGGTGTTGAGGTCGTTCATGCGTTCTCCTGCACGGTGAGGGCCGGCCCGAGGGCGGCGCGGAGGTGGTCGAGGGCCTTGCTGTTCTGGGACTTCACGGTCCCGGTGGACACCGACAGGACGCGGGCCGTCTCGGCCACGTCGAGGTCCAGGAAGTGGCGCAGCACGACGACCGCCCGCTGGCGCGGCGCGAGCCCGGCCAGGGCGGCGAGCACGGTGTGGGCCAGGTCGGTGTCGGCATCGTGGACGGCGCGCTCGCTCGGCTGGTCGGTGGTCTGCTCGCGGCGCCGGTGCGCCCGGCGCTGCTCGTCCACGAACGCGTGGGTGAGGCTGGTCCGGGCGTACCCGACGGGGTTGCCCGCCCGGCGTACGCGGGGCCAGTGCACGTAGAGCTTGGTCAGGGTGGTCTGCACGAGGTCCTCGGCGTACGCCGCGTCCCCCCGCGGTGAGCAGCCGGGCCGTGCGCAGCAGCGCGGTGCGCTGGGCGGTCACGAACTCGACGAACTCGGTGTCCCTCTGGTCTGGCTTCATCACGCTCCTTCCACCCAGCCTGACGGGTGCGAGCGGCGCGCGGGTTGCCTGTCGGTAGCGTCGGCGCCATGACGCGTGCAGACGGACGGGCCGACGACGAGCTGCGACCGGTGAAGATCACCCGGAACTGGCTGGACCACGCGGCGGGCTCGGTGCTGGTGGAGTTCGGCCGGACCCGTGTGCTGTGCGCCGCCTCGGCCGCCGAGGGCGTGCCGCGCTGGCGCAAGGGCTCGGGCCTGGGCTGGGTGACCGCGGAGTACGCCATGCTCCCCGCCTCGACCAACACCCGCTCCGACCGCGAGTCGGTCAAGGGCCGCATCGGCGGGCGCACCCACGAGATCAGCCGCCTCATCGGCCGCTCGCTGCGCGCGGTCATCGACTACCAGGCGCTCGGCGAGAACACCATCCAGCTCGACTGCGACGTGCTCCAGGCCGACGGCGGCACCCGCACGGCCTCCATCACCGGCGCGTACGTCGCGCTGGCCGACGCCGTCGCCCACCTGCGCTCGCAGGGCGCGCTGCGCGGCGAGCCGCTCACCGGCTCGGTCGCCGCGGTCTCGGTCGGCATCATCGACGGCGTGCCGCGCCTCGACCTGCCCTACGAGGAGGACGTGCGCGCCGAGACCGACATGAACATCGTCATGACCGGCACCGGCTCCTTCGTCGAGGTCCAGGGCACCGCCGAGGGCGCCGCGTTCTCGCGCTCCGAGCTCGACGCGCTGCTCGCCCTGGGCGAGAAGGGCTGCGCCGACCTGACCCGGCTCCAGCAGGAGGCCCTCGCCTCGTGACCCGCGTCTTCCTGGCCTCCCACAACGCCAAGAAGCTGGCCGAGCTCTCCCGCATCCTGGCCCCGCACCTGCCGTCGGTCCAGGTGCTGGGGCTGGCCGACGTGCCGGCGTACGACGAGCCCGTGGAGGACCAGCCGAGCTTCGAGGGCAACGCGCTGCTCAAGGCCCGGGCGGGGTTCGCGCACACCGGGCTGCCCACGCTCGCCGACGACTCCGGCCTCTGCGTCGACGCGCTCAACGGCATGCCCGGGATCCTCTCCGCGCGCTGGTCCGGCCCGCCCAAGTCCGACGAGCACAACAACGAGCTGCTGCTCGCCCAGCTGGCCGACGTGCCGGACGAGCGGCGGGGCGCGCACTTCACCTGCGTGATCGCCTTCGTGCACGCCGGCGGCGAGCTGACCGTCGAGGGCACCATGCCCGGGCGCGTCATCCGCGAGGTGCGGGGGAGCGGTGGGTTCGGCTACGACGTGCTCTTCGAGGCCTCCGACCGCCCCGGCGTCACCACCGCCGAGCTGTCGGTGGAGGACAAGGACGCGATCAGCCACCGCGGTCACGCGCTGCGCGAGATCGCGCCGCAGGTCGCCGCGCTGCTCGGCTAGCGACGGCTGTCGGGCTCCACTGCACCCTCGGTGCCGGAGGCGGGACTTGAACCCGCACGCCCTGGGGCACGGCATCCTAAGTGCCGCGTGTCTGCCTGTTCCACCACTCCGGCTCACGTGCTTCCACGGTCAGCACCGAGGCTGCCGGGGAGCACGTGAGCGTACTTGTTGCGACTGCGGCCGGCGAAGTTCGCCGTCTGGGAGTGACAGTTCGGGCACAGGTAGCGCAGGTTGTCGGACCCGTTGTTGTGGAAGTCGCCGTCGATGTGGTCGACGTCGAGCTGAAGCGGCGCCCCGAGCCAGGTCCCGTCGTTGCCGCACCGGTCACAGCGCCATGCCCGCCGATCTCTGTCAGCGCGCGCGCCGCAACAGGTGCGGTTTGGTGCGCGACGAGTCCAGGGCCGTCCGCACGAGCAGCTGCTCCGGGCGCAGGCGGGCGAGGTGGGCGCCGTTGCGGTGCCGGACGAAGTGCGACGTGTCGATCCCGAAGTGGCGGATCATCCGGCTGACGTGGGCGTGGGTGCCGCCGGCCTGGTCGAGACCGAGGTGCCGCAAGACGCCCGTCACCGACGACGACTGGCGCAACCGCGTCCTCCAGCAGCTCGCGGGTGTACGTGCGCCGGGTAGCCATGACGCGACCGTAGGCGCGCCCGCCGACACCTAGACGATGGCGACGCCGCCGGGCTCGCGGCCGGTGACCAGGCGCAGCAGGAGCGGGCCCTCGCCGCGGAGGACGGCGACGTCGGCGGCGATGCGGACGGTGGTGCGCAGCGCGGCGGCGGGCGGGGTCCAGGGCAGTGGCACGGCGTGGGCGATGTCGAGGCCGTGGACGACGAGCTCGAAGGTGCGGGTGGGAAGGTACTCGCGCAGCCTCATGCCGCCGGCGTAGGTCGTGACGACCTGGTCGAGGTCGGCGCGGGCCAGGTCGGCGGTGACGGAGTCGAGGAGCAGGCGGACGGCGCCGGCGGGGTCGTCGCCGAGCATCTGGCCGGCCTCGACGCCGCGGCGGGTGACGGCGGGGTCCTGGGAGGCGGCGCCGAGGCCGGCGACGTACTCCGCGGCGGAGCCGACGACGACCGAGGGGGCGGGCCGGCGCAGGTAGTCCGAGACCGTGACCAGGGAGCGGGCGGTGTGGCCGACGAGGGCGCGCAGGTCCCACTCGCCGAGGCCCGGGCCCTCGAGCGAGGGCGGGAGCTGAGCGACCAGGTCGGCGAAGGCGTGGGCGGCCTCGAGGTAGGTGGCCCGGGGCTTACGCGGCAAGCCCGAGGTCCTTGCGGAGCTTGGCCACGTGGCCGGTGGCCTTGACGTTGTACTGCGCGAGCTCGACCTTGCCGTCCTCGTCGACCACGAACGTCGAGCGGATGACCCCCTCGACCTCCTTGCCGTAGAGCTTCTTGAGCCCGAAGGCGCCGTAGGCCTTCATCACGGAGCGGTCGGCGTCCGAGAGGAGCGTGATGGTGAGCGAGTCGCGCTCGCGGAACTTCGCGAGCTTCTCCGGCTTGTCCGGGGAGATGCCGAGCACGGTGTAGCCGGCGGCCTGCAGCGAGTCGAGGGAGTCGGTGAAGTCGCAGGCCTGCTTGGTGCAGCCGGGGGTCATCGCCGCGGGGTAGAAGTAGACGATCACCTTGCCGCCGCGCAGGTCGGCCAGGGACACCGTGGAGCCGTCGTCGGCGGGCAGCGTGAACTCCGGTGCGGGGTCGCCGGGGGAGAGTCGGTCGGTCACGTCGCGATCCTGCCACGGCCCGGCGACGACCCGTTGTTGCGAGTAGTTCGCAACAACATATATTGAGCACGTGCACGTACCCGACGGGTTCCTCGACGCCCCGACCTCCGTGGCGACCGGTGCGGTGGCCGTGGTCGCCGTCGGTGTCGCGCTCAAGGGCGCGCGCCGCGAGCTGGACGACCGCACGGCCCCGCTGGCCGGGCTGGTGGCGGCGTTCGTCTTCGCCGTGCAGATGCTGAACTTCCCGGTCGCCTCCGGCACCAGCGGCCACCTGATGGGCGGGGCGCTGGCCGCCGTCCTCGTCGGTCCCTACACCGGCCTGTTGTGCACGGCGACCGTGTTCATCGTGCAGTGCCTGCTCTTCGCCGACGGCGGCATCACCGCGCTCGGCACCAACATCGACCTCATGGGCCTGACCACGGTCCTCGTCGGGTGGGCGGTCTTCCGCGCCCTCCAGTCGGTGCTGCCCAAGCGGCTGTCGATGGTGGCCCCGGCGGCCGGCATCGGCGCACTGGTCAGCGTGCCGGTGGCCTCCTTCCTGTTCGTCGCGCTGTACGCCGTCGGTGGCACCGCCGACATCCCGCTCGACAACCTGGCCGCCGCGATGGTGGGCGTGCACGTGCTCATCGGGATCGGCGAGGGCGTCATCACCGGCCTGGCGGTGGGCAGCATCGTCGCGGTCCGCCCCGACCTCGTGCACGGCGCGCGCCGGGTCCTGGAGCAGCGCGAGCTGGTCGTGCGGACCCAGCAGCCGAGCAGTGGAGCAGCGGCGTGAGGCGCCCCAGCACCCGGGTCGTCCTGCTCGGCCTGCTCGTGGCCGCCCTGGTCTGCGCCGGGATCGTGAGCCGCTTCGCCAGCAGCGACCCCGACGGGCTGACCAGGGTGTCGCAGGACAAGGGGTTCGCCGACACCGAGGTGACCCACCACAGCGGCCTGTTCGACTACGGCAGCCTCAGCGGCATCGTCGGGGTCCTGGTCGTCCTGGCCATCGCCGGTGCCCTGACCTACGCGCTGCGTCGCCGCGGGCGCGACCGCGCCGACGACCAGCACGACAGCCGGGTCTGAGGTGGGCGGCCCGCACGGGCACACCCTGCACTTCCACGCCCACTCGCCGGTCCACCGCGCGCCCGCGCACCTCAAGGTCCTGGCCCTGCTGGGCTTCGTGCTCGTCGTGGTGGCCACGCCGCGCGGCTGGTGGCCGGCGTACGCCGCCTACCTGGTCGTCGTCCTCGGCGTGATCGCGCTCAGCCGGGTGCCGGCGACGTACCTGCTCAAGCGGATGGTCGTCGAGGTCCCGTTCGTGTTCTTCGCGGTGCTGCTGCCCTTCGTGGCCCACGGCCCGCGCACCGACGTCCTGGGCCTCAGCCTGAGCGAGTCCGGGCTGGAGAGCGCCGGCGCGCTGCTGGCCAAGGGCACCCTCGGCGTGCTGGCCAGCCTCACCCTGGCCGCGACCACCGAGCCGCAGGAGCTGCTGGTCGGCCTGGAGCGGCTGCGGGTGCCCGACCTGCTCGTGCAGATCATGGGCTTCATGGTGCGCTACCTCGAGGTGGTGACCACCGAGCTGCAGCGGATGAAGGTGGCCCGCGAGTCGCGCGGCTTCACCGCCCGCAATCCGCGGCACTGGCCGGTGCTGGCCCGCTCGGCCGGTGCGCTGTTCATCCGCTCCTACGAGCGGGGCGAGCGGGTGCACCTGGCCATGCTCAGCCGCGGTTACACGGGCAGGATGCCCCGGTGATGACCCGGTGACACCCGTCCTCGACGTCGAGGGGCTGGCCTTCGCCTACCCCGACGGCCACCAGGCGCTCTTCGGCGTCGACCTGCACGTCCACCGGGGCGAGCGGGTCGCGCTGCTCGGCCCCAACGGGGCCGGCAAGACGACGCTCGTGCTGCACCTCAACGGCATCCTGGTCGCCGGCGCGGGCACGGTCGCGGTCAGCGGGCTGCCGGTGACCAAGGCGAACATCCCCGAGATCCGGCGCCGGGTCGGCATCGTCTTCCAGGACCCTGACGACCAGCTCTTCATGGGCACGGTGCGCCAGGACGTCGCGTTCGGCCCGGCCAACCTCGGGCTGCGCGGGTCCGAGCTGGACGCCCGAGTCCAGCACGCGCTGGAGCAGGTCGGCATGGAGGAGTACGCCGACCGCCCGCCCCACCACCTCTCCTTCGGCCAGCGCCGCCGGGTGGCCGTGGCGACCGTGCTGGCCATGGAGCCGGAGATCCTGGTCCTCGACGAGCCGAGCTCGAACCTCGACCCGGCCTCGCGCCGCGAGCTGGCCGACATCCTGCGCTCGCTGGACGTCACGGTGCTGATGGTCACCCACGACCTGCCCTACGCCCTCGAGCTCTGCCCGCGCGCGGTGGTGCTGAGCGACGGCACCGTGGTGGCCGACGGCGCGACGTACGACGTGCTGACCGACGACGCGCTGATGCGGGCGCACCGGCTGGAGCTGCCGTTCGGCTTCGACCCCCGCACGGTCGGGCGCCCGGTCACCGGTTGATAGCCTCCGCTCGTGGCCAAGGGCAAGCAGGAGGAAGGTCCCTCCCAGCTCGAGCGCGAGATGGAGGAGACGCGCGAGCGGCTGGCGAGCACCATCGACCAGCTCGTCTACCGCGCCAACCCCAAGACGATCGTCGGTCGCGAGGTCGCCTCGCTGAAGGCGTACTTCGTCGACCCGGCCACCGGTCAGCCCCGCAGCGAGAACATCCTCAAGGTCGCCGGCGTGCTCGTCGGCACCGTCGCGCTGTTCGTGGTGATCCGGAAGGTCTCGTCCTGACCGACAAGACCCCGATCCGGATGCTGCACGACCGCGTCCTGGTCGAGGTGGACTCCGACGGGGGCGAGCGGCGCTCCTCCGGCGGCATCGTCATCCCGGCCACCGCGGCCATGGGCGCGCGCCGCCTGGCCTGGTCGCGCGTGGTCGCGGTCGGCCCGAACGCCCGGTCCGTCGAGGCCGGCGACCGGGTCCTGTTCGACCCGGCCGACAAGTCGGAGGTCGAGGTGCACGGCGAGACCTACGTCGTCATGCGCGAGCGCGACGTGCACGCCGTGGCCGCCGACCGTCTCGAGGACGGCGGCCGACCGACCGGGCTCTACCTCTAGCCCACCCGCTTCAGGCCACAGACGGCCGGACCCTCGAGGACCGGGCCGTCCGCGTCGAAGCGCGAGCCGTGCAGCGGGCAGTCCCAGCTGCGCTCGGCCTCGTTGAAGCGCACGATCCCGCCCAGGTGGGTGCACACCCGCGAGACGCCGTCCTGGGTCACCGACCCGGTGGCCAGCGCGCCGATCCAGCCGCGGGTCAGCTCCAGGCCGACCTCGCCGTTGGCCAGCGCGGCGGTGGCCAGGCCCGTGGTCTCGTGCGGGCTCCAGGTCCGGAAGGCCTCCGACCACTCGAGGTGGCCGCCCAGGATCCGGCTGCTCAGCACCAGCGAGGCGGCGACCGCGTTGGTCATGCCCCACTTCGCGTAGCCGCCCGCCACCAGGATCTCGTCGCGGCCGGGCAGGACCGGCCCGGCGAAGGGCAGCTCGTGGTGCGGCGCGTAGTCCTGCGCGGACCAGGCGTGGGTCTCGACGGCCTCGGGCCAGAGCTCCGCGGTCCAGCGACGCAGCTCCTCGACGCGCCGGGCGGTGTCGACCTCCGCGCCCACCTTGTGCCCGTTGCCGCCGACGAGCAGCAGCGAGCCGTCGCCGTCCGGCACGTCGCGCAGCGAGCGCGAGGGGGTGTCGACGGAGAGGTACATCGCGTCCACCAGGGCCGTCGGCGTGCGGAAGGCCAGGCTGTAGGAGCGCAGCGGCTTCATCCGGGCGAAGAACCCGCCGCGGTCCAGGATCGGCATGTTGGTGGCCACGACCACGGTGTCCGCGCGGACCTCGCCGGCCTCGGTGGACACCGTGACCGGGGCGGAGCCGCGGACCTTGGTCACCCGCGCGCCCTCGACCAGGCGTACGCCGTGCGCGGCCGCCTCCAGCGACAGCGCGTCGAGCAGCTCCATCGGGTCGACCTGGAGCTGGTCGGGCAGCCGCACGCCGCCGCGGGTGCGGAAGGGGAGCGGGAAGTCGTCCTGCCACGACGCGGGCAGCCCGGCGCCGGTGGCGACGTCGAGCTCCCGGCGCAGCTGGCCCTCGCCCGAGGCGGTGTAGGCGTAGCTGACCGCGTCGCGGTGCTGGGCGGCGACGTCGTGGTCGCCGCAGAACCGCTCGAGCCAGGCCAGCCCCTCGCGCTGGGCGGTGACGTAGTCCTGGACCACCGACGAGGTGTGCTTGCGGGCGATGGTCGACAGCCGCGTGCCCTGCAGACAGCTGATCTTGGCGGTGGTGCGGCCGGTCGTGGCGTGGCCGACGGTGCCCGCCTCGAGCACGACGACCGAGCGGCCGGCGCGGCCGAGCAGCAGCGCGGTGGTCAGCCCGGTCAGCCCGGCGCCGATCACCGCGACGTCGTAGTCGCCGGACACCTCGGGGACGGGTGGCTCGGAGCGGGGGTGCCGGTCCTGCCAGAGCGAGGTCAGGGTCATCTCAGTCCTTCCGGTGGCTCTGGGCGCGGTGGCGCAGCTCGCGGCCCTTGGCCTCGTCCTCGCGCTCCTTGGCCTCGGCCTTCTCGATGTTGCGGTCGTCGCGCGGGGGCAGCTGGATCTCGACCTCGGCCTCGATGCCGGAGGCGAGCTCACGGCCACGCTCGAGCTCGGCGTCCAGCTCGGCGCCGAAGAGCAGCGCGAGGTTGGTGATCCACAGCCACAGGAGGAAGACGACGACCCCGGCCAGGGCGCCGTAGGTCTTGTCGTAGGAGGAGAAGTTCGCGACGTAGAAGCCGAACGCCGCCGAGGCGACCGCCCAGACCACGAGGGCCAGGACCGCACCCACGCTGACCCAGCGGAACCTCGGCTGCCGCACGTTGGGCGTGAAGTAGTAGAGCAGCGCGACGATCCCCACGACGACGAGCGCGATGAGCGGCCACTTGACGATCGAGAAGACCAGCTGGGCCGTGTGGCCGAGGCCCAGCGCGTCGCCGACCGCACCGGTGACCGGCCCGCTCACGACGAGCCCGGCCAGCGCCACCGCCACCAGGACGACGAGCACCGCGGTGAGCAGCAGCATCGCCGGGCGCAGCTTCCAGACCGGGCGGCCCTCGCCGATCTCGTAGATGCGGTTCATCGCGCGACCGAACGCGCCGACGTACCCGCTGGCCGACCAGAGCGCACCGAGCAGGCCGATCACCAGGCCGAGACCGACCGCCTGCGAGGCCGACAGGTCCTTCAGGGTGGGACCGATGCTGTCCACGACCCCGCCCGCGCCGACCTGGCGCAGGATGTCGAGGACCTGGTCGACGGCCTCGGTGCCCTGACCGACCAGGCCGAGCAGCGAGGTCAGCGCGATGGCGGCGGGGAAGAGCGCCAGCACGGCGTAGTAGGTGAGCGCGGCGGCCAGGTCGGTGCACTGGTCGGAGGAGAACTCCCGCGCGGTCTTGCGGAGCACGTAGCCCCAGGAGTGCTGGTCGAGGTCGGTCGGGTCGTCGACCTTCCCGGGTGCCTCCGGGGCCGGCCGGTCGTCGGTCGTGCTGTCGGTGGAAGGCATGCTCAGCGGTGCCCTCGGCACCGCTGAGCAACCCTCACCCCCTGGGGTGTCAGGCCCGCGCGGGGAACCGCTCCCAGACCCGGTGGTGCGCCATCAGCGCCTGCACGTCGGCGAGCACGCCGGCCGCGTCGTCACCGCTCACCACGCCGGCCACGCCGTCCAGGCCGAGGGCGGTCAGCGCGGCGGTGCCGTCGCCCCACGCGCCGATGACCTTGGCGTGGCGGTAGCACTCCTCCAGCAGCAGCGTGACCCGCGGGTCGAGGGCCGCGGTGTCCGCGCCGGCCTTCGCGTCGCGGGCCGGGAGCGCGTCGGGCGCCGGCGGCGCCGCACCGGCCACGAGCACCGCGTCGAGCTCGATGGAGCGGACCGTGGCAAAGGTCCGCTGCACCGTGGTGCCCTCGACCTGGCCGCCGTGGGGCGCGATGACGAGGGGCACGACGCCGGCCGCGAGCAGCGTGCGGCGGGTGGCCTCGACCCCCTCGAGGTCACCGGACGGGTCGACGACGATCCCGACCATCCGGCCGTCCGGCGGCCACTCGCCGGGCAGCTGCGAGAGCGCCGGGGAGAGCTCGACGTCGGGCACCTCGACGCTCGCCGCGGGCGCCGGCAGGCCGAGCCCGGTGGCCACCTGCGCGCACAGGTCGGCGTCGATGTTGGCCAGGCACTGGAGCTGGCGCTCCTTGACCGCCTGCTCGTAGCACTTGCCGAGCTCGAAGGTGTAGGCCAGCACGATGTGCTCCTGCTCGACCGGGGTCATGCTCCGGTAGAACTGCCGCGTCTGGCTGTAGTGGTCGTCGTACGACGCCGGGTTGGCCCGCACCTTGCTGGCCGCCGGCACCTGCACCGGCACGTCGACGAACGCGCCCTCGTCCATGCCCGCGAAGAACGGGCAGCCACCGTCCAGGGTGTTGGGCTTGTACGGCGCGACGCCGCCGTGGACCGCGCTCTGGTGGTAGCCGTCGCGGTGCATGTCGTTGACCGGCGCGTGCGGGCGGTTGATGGGGATCTGGTTGAAGTTCGGCCCGGCCAGCCGGGTGAGCTGGGTGTCGAGGTAGGAGAAGTTGCGGGCCATCAGCAGCGGGTCGTCGGTGCCGTCGATGCCGGGCACGAGGTGCCCGGTGTGGAAGGCGACCTGCTCGGTCTCGGCGAAGTAGTTCGTCGGGTTGCCGGTCAGCGTCATGGTGCCGATCAGCTGGACCGGCGCGAGCTCCTCGGGGACCAGCTTGGTCGGGTCGAGCAGGTCGATGCCCTCGAACGTCTGGTCGGGGGTGTCCGCGAAGGTCTGGATCCCCAGGTCCCACACCGGGTAGGCGCCGGACTCGATGGCGTCGTGCAGGTCGCGGCGGTGGAAGTCCGGGTCGACGCCCGCGGCCAGCTGCGCCTCCTCCCAGGTCAGGGAGTGCACGCCGAGGCGCGGCTTCCAGTGGAACTTGCACAGCGTCGTGCCGCCCTCGGCGTCGACGAGGCGGAAGGTGTGGACGCCGAAGCCCTCCATCATCCGGTAGCTGCGCGGGAGGCCGCGGTCGGACATGTTCCACATCGCGTGGTGCTGGCCCTCGGTGTGCAGCGAGACGAAGTCCCAGAACGTGTCGTGCGCACTCTGCGCCTGCGGGATCTCGCGGTCCGGGTGCGGCTTGCCGGCGTGGATGACGTCGGGGAACTTGATGCCGTCCTGGATGAAGAAGACCGGGATGTTGTTGCCGACCAGGTCCCAGTTGCCCTCGGAGGAGTAGAACTTCACCGCGAAGCCGCGGGTGTCGCGCACGGTGTCGGCCGAGCCGCGCGAGCCGAGCACGGTGGAGAAGCGCACGAAGACCGGGGTCTCGACGTCCTTGCCGAAGACCGCGGCGCGCGAGACCGAGGTGGCCGCGCCGTTGGCCACGAAGACGCCGTGCGCACCGGCGCCGCGGGCGTGCACCACGCGCTCGGGGATCCGCTCGTGGTCGAAGTGCATGATCTTCTCGCGCAGGTGGTGGTCGGCCAGGACCGTCGGCCCCCGCGCGCCCACCTTGAGCGAGTGGTCGGTGTCGTGCAGGCGCACGCCGGTGGCCGTGGTGAGGTAGGCGCCCTGCTGCGCGCTCGCCGTCGGCGGGTCCGCGCTCGGGGCGCCGGTGGGCGAGAGCGGCGTCGGCTGCTCCTGGTCGGGCTTCGGCGGCGGTGTCTCGCGCGGCTCGGTCGGCTCCTCGAGCGACGGCGGCTCGCTGCCCGGAGCGCCGGGGATGGGCGGCTCGGTCAGGCTCGCGGCCTTGCTGGCCGCGGTCTCGGCCACCTCCTCGACCTTCTCGCCGACCGCCTTCGCGGTGTCCTTGAGCTTCTCCTTGGGGTCCATGCGGTTCCTCCCGGTCGCGGCTGTCGCGGACAGGTGCCCCGCACGGCTGGGCCGGTCCCCACCTGTGGGGGTGAATGCGAGGACCGGGAAGCGTTGGTGCGACCGCCGCGGTTACCCGGCGCCATGAGCAACCAGCACGGCGTGAACGACGGCAGCATCCAGGTCAACACCGGCGGGACGCCGTACGACGTGGGCGCGGCGGGCTTCCTGCGCACGGTGACGGGCGCCTACGGCCTCGTGTTCCTCATCGTCGGGATCCTCGGGTTCGTCCCCGGCGTCACGACCCACTACGGCGACCTCACCTTCGCCGGACACACGAGCGGAGCCGAGCTGGCCGGCGTGTTCCAGGTCTCGGTGCTGCACAACCTCATCCACCTGGCCTACGGCGTCGTGGGGCTCACCCTCGCCGCTCGGCCGCGGCCCGCCGCGCTCTACCTGCTCCTCGGCGGCGTGGTGTACGCCGTGGTCTGGCTCTACGGGGTGCTGGTCGGGGACGACAGCCAGGCCAACGTCGTGCCGCTCAACTCCGCCGACGACTGGCTGCACCTGGTGCTGGCCGTCTCGATGGTCGCGCTCGGGGTCCTCGGCCTGCGCCGGCTCCGGCACCGTGGGCGCGGGCCCTCGCTGGCCTGAGGCTCAGCGCAGCAGGCCGTAGGCGCGGCTCGGCCGCAGCCGGACGAGGACGCGCTCCTCGCGGACCTGGGCGGCGCGGTAGTCGTCCCAGTCGGGGTGCTCGCCGGAGAGCTCGCGGTAGTAGTCGACCAGCTCCTCGACCACAGCGTCGTGCGGGTCGCGGGCCACGTCGGACAGCGTGGCCTCGCCCTCGAGGACGACGTAGCTCCAGAAGTCCTCGCCGTTGAGGTGCAGCGCGGCCCACGGGGTGCGCTGGAGGTTCTTGTACTTCGCGCGGCTGGTGGTGATGGAGACCTGGACGTCGCCGTCGTCGGTCACGCGGTGCAGCACGTTGGACAGCTGGGGGCGGCCGTCGGAGGACCGGATGGTCACCAGGACCGACTGGTGGTTGCGGCGGGCGGCGGCCAGGGCCTGCTCGAGCTCCATGCCGGTGCAGCGCGGCCGCGGCCCGGGTTGTTCCGCCGTCAGTCGGTGGGGCGTCCGAGCGGCGCGGCGGTGACGACCACCGAGCGCTGGTAGGCCGCGCCGTCCCAGCCCCCGGCCGAGATCATGACGAGCCGGCCGGCGCCGCCGTCCTGCTTGAACAGCGTCAGCCCGACCCGGTCCATGGTGGTCGGGTCGAAGGTGCGCACGGTGCTGACCTGGTAGCGCATGGTGCCCCGCTCGGTGAGCAGGTCCACGGTGTCGCCCTCGGCCATCTCGCCCAGCTGGGTGAGCCCGCCGTGGCCGCCCGCGACGTGGCCGATGAGGATCGTCTGGCCCTGGGCGGCGCCCGCGCGGGCGCTGCCGTCCCACCAGCTGACGAGCGGGGCGTCGTCGGGCGGCGCCGCGAGCGCGGCGCGGGGCTCGACGGTGGACTTCACCAGCGGGGAGACCAGCCGGACACCGGACGGCCCGCCGGCAGCGACCCGGACGGGGTCGGCCGGGGTCATCCGGGTGTACGTCGGCGCGGCGGCGCCGTCGCCGCCCGGTCCGAGCGCGTCCCACCACGCCGAGGGCACGCTCAGGCCCAGCGCGACGAGCACACCGAGCACGCTCAGCACGGCGGCGACCCGGCCGAACCCGGAGGCGAACCGGTCGAAGGGTCGCTCCGCGGCGGGGGAGAGGGTGCCGGCCATGCCAGGTCAACGCGGCACGCCCGGTCGCGGTTACGCCCGGGCCATCTCCGCCCACGGCTGGGCGGGCACGTCGAGCTCGGCCATCCGGAGCTCGTAGGCCCGGTGGTGGTGGCGCGCCTCGCCGTAGCGCCCGAGCCGGCACAGCAGACCCACCAGCTCGGCGTACGCCGCCTCGTCGTAGGGGTCGGCGGCGACCAGCCGGGAGTACCACGTCAGGGCGTCCGCGGGCCGCTCGCCCGCGGCGACAGCGGAGGCCAGGGTGCGCAGCACGTCGCGGCCGAGCGCCTCGCTCTCCTCCCGCTCGCCGTCGGCCCAGCCGGCCTCGCCCTCCAGCCAGCCCTCGCCGAGCTCGCCGGTGTGCATGGCGGCGGCGGCCTCGAGCATGCGCACGGCGCGCGGCGAGCCCGCGCGGGCGGCGGCCAGCGCGGCGCGCGCGGCGCCGGCGAAGCCGACCAGGTCGACGTCGACGTGGCGCAGGTCCAGGCGGACGGTGTCGCGGTCGGCGACCACGTGGTGGTCGGCAGGGAAGGCGCGGCCCGGGTCCAGGACGGCGCGGACGTGGGACAGCGCGACCGAGAGCCGGTTGCCGACGCCCTCGGCGTCCGGCCAGACCAGCGCGCCGAGCCGCTCCCGGCTCACCCCGCGGTCGCCGCGCACGGCGAGGACGGTCAGGACCTCGCGGGCCTTGCGCGACGGCCAGGCCGAGGCCGGGACCGGCGTGCCACCGACGTCGACCCCGAACGCGCCGAGCACGTGCACCCGCACCTGGGGCTCGTCCGGCCGGTGGCGTACGGCGTGCAGCGGGCCCGCGATGCGCCACACGTCGTCGTGCACACCGAGCGAGTGCAGCTCCTCGCGCACCAGCCCCTCGGTGAGGCGGTCGCGGGCGCGCTGGGCGGTGACCAGCTCGTTGGTGAGCAGCCGCAGGGGGTGGGCCAGCTCGCGCCACAGCCCGGCCGCCTCGCGCAGCCGCGCGTCGGCGTCGGCGGCTCCGGGCCCGGCCAGGGCCGCGAGCTCGAGGGCGTCGGCCAGCCGGGGCAGGTCGCGGTGCCGCGCGGCCAGGTCGAGGCCGAGGTCGGCCTGGCGGCGGGCGCCCTCGGCGTCGCCGACCGCGAGCCGCACCCACCCGGCCGTCACCACGGGGACGGCGTGACCGACCGGGCTCGGGATCCCCAGGGCCTCCTCGACCAGGGCGGTCGCGCGGGTCGGGTCGGTGCTGGCCAGGGCCGCGGCTTCGGAGACCAGCGCGGCGGCCCGGGTCTGCATGTCGCCCTCGGCGGCCGCGAGCTCCCCGGCCTGGCGGTAGGCCAGCACCGCCTGGGTCGCGTTGCCGCGGGCGGTCTGCACGTCGCCGCGCAGCTGCCAGGACGCGCACACGCTGGGCGCCTCGAGCTGGGTCCACAGGTCGCGCGCGGCGTCACACTCGACCAGCGCCTCGTCGATGCGGCCCAGGCCGAGCAGGGCCTCGGACCGGTTGTGGCGCAGCACGGCCAGCCCGGACAGGTGGCCGGTCCGGGCGTTGACCTCGAGTCCCTGCTGGAGGTGCTGCAGCGCCTCGTCGTTGCGCCCCTCCTCCAGCGAGCGCGAGCCCAGGTTGTTGCGCACCCGCTCGAGGGTCAGCAGGTCGCCGGCCCGCTCGGCCAGCACCAGCGCGCGCTCGTAGCAGGCCAGGTTGGCGTCGCGGTCACCGGAGCTCGCGGCCAGGAACGCGTTCACCACGCACGCCGACGCCTCCGCGCCGGGGTCGTCGGCCACCCGCGCGTGCTTGGTCGCCTCCTCGGCCAGCTCGCGGCAGCGCTCCTCGTCGCCGCGCGACCAGGCCACCGCGGCCGCCACCGACGCCAGCCTGGCCCGGTCGGAGTCCGAGGCGCCCGAGCCGTCGGCGTACGACGTGACGGTGCGCGCGTCGGTGAGGTGGCCGAGGTGGTGCAGCGCGTAGCCGCACCGCCACGCGAAGCCGGGCGGGTAGGTCCCGTCGTCGTGGCGCACGTGCTCGGCCAGGCTGAGCCAGTCGCGGCCCAGGAGGACCGCCGTCGCGGTGGTGCCGTCCTCGACCACGGCCGCCGCGGCGCGCTCCGGGGGCAGGGCTGTCAGCGAGGCCAGGTGGGCGGCCGATCGCCCCGCCAGGGTCGCCATGGTGGCGATGGTAAGTCGCGGAGCGCCGGCCGCGGGCCGCCTCGCCAGCACCCGGAAGCCTGCGAGCCCCTCTCACGGCCCTGCCTAGGTGTTGCCTAGGTCGATGTGGTTCGATGCGGCGGTGACCTTCCGGCGTACGGGCGCGGCCCTGGCGGCCGCCACCCTCCTGTTGTCCCTGGCCGCGTGCGGCGACGACTCCGACTCGGGCTCCGACTCGGGCTCCGGCGCGGGCGCCGGCTCCGACACCACGCTCACGGTGTACGCCGCCGCCTCGCTCACCCAGACCTTCCAGGCCATCGGCCAGGAGTTCGAGGCCGCGCACGACGGGGTGAGCGTCGAGTTCAGCTTCGGCGGCTCCTCCGACCTGGTCGCCCAGCTCCAGCAGGGCGCGCCCGCCGACGTCTTCGCCTCCGCCGACCAGGCCAACATGGACAAGCTGACCGCCGACGACCTCCAGGCCGACGACCCGCAGCCGTTCGCCACCAACACCCTCGAGATCGCCACGCCTCCGGACAACCCGGCGGGCATCAGCTCCTTCGCCGACCTGGCCGGCGACGGCGTCAAGGTCGTGGTCTGCGCCCCCGAGGTGCCGTGCGGGGCGGCGACGGTCAAGGCCGAGGAGGCGACCGGTGTGACGCTCAGCCCGGTGAGCGAGGAGCAGTCGGTCACCGACGTGCTCGGCAAGGTCACCTCGGGCGAGGCCGACGCCGGGCTGGTCTACGTCACCGACGTCGAGGCGGCGGGGGACGACGTGACCGGCGTACCGTTCCCGGAGTCCGCAGACATCGTCAACACCTACCCGATCGTCGCGCTGAAGGACTCCGACCACGCCGACCTGGCCCAGGCCTTCGTGGACCTGGTCCTGAGCGACCAGGGCCAGGGCATCCTCGAGGAGGCCGGCTTCGCCCAGCCGTGACGCGACGCAGGCCCGGGTCGGCCTGCCCCGGTGGGTCCTCGTCCCGGCCCTGGTCGGGGCGGTGTTCGTGCTGCTCCCGCTCGTGGCCATCGTGGCCCGGGTCGACTGGGCGCACTTCGGCTCGCTCATCACCTCCGAGTCGTCGCGTGCGGCGTTCTGGCTGAGCCTCAAGACGTCCGCGGCGAGCACGGCGCTGTGCGTCGTGTTCGGCGTGCCGATGGCGCTGGTCCTGGCCCGCTCGGACCTGCCCGGGCTGGGTGCGCTGCGCTCGCTGGTGCTGCTGCCCCTCGTGCTGCCACCGGTCGTGGGCGGACTGGCGCTGCTCTACACCTTCGGGCGGCGCGGGCTGCTGGGCTCGGAGCTCGACGCGCTGGGCCTCCAGATCGCCTTCACCACGGTGGCGGTGGTGCTGGCCCAGACCTTCGTGGCGCTGCCGTTCCTCGTGGTGTCCCTGGAGGGCTCGCTGCGCACGGCGGGGCAGCGCTACGAGGTCGTGGCCGCCTCGCTCGGGGCCGGTCCGACCACGGTCTTCCGGCGGATCACGCTGCCGCTGGTGCTGCCCGGGCTGCTGTCCGGCGCGGTGCTGTCCTTCGCGCGGTCGCTGGGGGAGTTCGGGGCGACCATCACCTTCGCGGGCTCGCTCCAGGGGCGCACCCGCACGCTGCCGCTCGAGATCTACCTCCAGCGCGAGACCGACCCCGACGCCGCGGTCGCGCTGGCCCTGGTGCTCGTCGTGGTCGCCGTGCTCGTCATCGGGCTCGCGCGGCAGACGCGGAGCGCGCTGTGAGCCTGTCGCTGTCCTTCGCGGTGCCCTCGCGCGGGGTCGAGGTCGCGCTCACGGTCGAGGCCGGCACGACGCTGGCGCTGCTCGGGCCCAACGGCTCGGGCAAGTCCACCGCGCTCGGGGTCGCCGCCGGGCTGGTGCGGCCGGCGGCCGGCACCGTGACGCTCGACGGACGGGTGCTGACCGACGTGGCGGCCGGCGTGCAGGTGCCGCCGCACGCGCGGCGTACCGCCCTGCTGGGACAGGAGCCGCTGCTCTTCCCGCACCTCTCGGCGCTGGAGAACGTCGCCTTCGGGCCGCGGTCCACCGGCGCCTCGCGCGCCGACGCGCGGGCCTCGGCCCAGGAGTGGCTGGCGCTGGTCGGGGTCGGCGACCTCGGGGCGCGGCGCCCGGCGCAGCTCTCCGGCGGCCAGGCGCAGCGGGTCGCGGTGGCCCGGGCGCTCGCCGCCTCGCCCGGGCTGGTGCTGCTCGACGAGCCGATGGCCGCGCTCGACGTGGCCGTGCAGCCGGCCCTGCGCCAGACGCTGCGGCGGGTGCTGGCCGACCGCACGGCCGTGGTCGTCACCCACGACCCGCTGGACGCGCTGCTGCTCGCCGACCGTGTCGTCGTGCTGACCGACGGCGCCGTGGTCGAGGAGGGGGCGTCGGCGGAGGTGCTGTCGCGCCCGCGCTCGGCGTTCGCGGCGCGGCTGGCCGGGCTCAACCTGGTCACCGGGGCGCTCCGCGAGGGCGCCGTCGAGGCGCCCGACGGGCTGCGGGTGCACGGCGTGGCCGACCCGCTGCCGGCCGAGGGGTCGCCCGCGGTGGCGACGTTCCGGCCCGCCGCGGTCGCGGTCTACCGCGAGATCGTCGAGGGCTCGCCCCGCAACGCCTTCCCGGTCACGGTCACCGAGCTCGAGCCGCTGGCCGACCGGGTCCGGGTGCACGCCGGCGCACTGCACGCCGACGTCACCGTCCAGGCCGTGGCCGCGCTCGACCTCGAGGTCGGGCTGCCGGTGGTCTTCGCGGTGAAGGCCACCGAGGTCGCGGTCTACGGGCTCTAGGGTGCGTCGATCAAGACAGCGCGGCGCCAGCGCCGCCCAGGCGGCACGCTGACGACCCCGACAGCCGACTCGACGGGCCGCTGGCCCGCCATCGCGTCTGCGGCGCCGTCATCGCACCACCTGGACAACGCTGGCATCCACGCTGCCTTGATCGACGCACCCTAGGCTGCTCGTCGTGGCGGAGCACCTGCGCATCGGCGAGGTCGCCCAGGCGGTCGGCGTCAGCGTCGACACCCTGCGGCGGTGGGAGAGCGAGGGGCGCGTCACCTTCGAGCGGCACGGCAACCAGCGCGTGCTTCCGGCCGACCAGCTCGCGCCGCTGCTGGCCTCGCTGGCCGGCTCCTCGTCGACGTCCAGCGCCCGCAACCGGATGAGCGGCATCGTGGTCGCGGTCAAGCGGGACGGGGTGATGGCGCAGGTGGAGCTGGCCTGCGGCGACTACCGCATCGTGTCGCTGATGAGCCGCGACGCGGCCGACGAGCTGGGTCTCGAGGTCGGCAAGCCGGCGACCGCCGTGGTCAAGGCGACGAACGTGATCGTCGAGGTCGCGCCCTAGGCGACGCTCAGGTAGCGCTCGTCGCGGATCGGGCCGCCCCAGTACACGTCCTCGGTCAGCGGGTACGTCGTCGGCTCGCGGCCCTGCGCGCGCAGCAGGGCCTCGGTCTGGGCGGCCGAGAGGCCCGCGCCGGTGTGCCAGCGG
Source organism: Nocardioides anomalus (assembly GCF_011046535.1). Classification (NCBI taxonomy): domain Bacteria; kingdom Bacillati; phylum Actinomycetota; class Actinomycetes; order Propionibacteriales; family Nocardioidaceae; genus Nocardioides; species Nocardioides anomalus. The sequence continues at coordinate 685,353 of NZ_CP049257.1, forward strand.
CCCTCCACGAGCAGCAGCCGGCCGCCGTCGCGCAGCAGGCCGACCCAGCGCTGCAGTGCGGCGGGCGCGTCGAGGGCCCACAGCACGTGCCGGCTCAGCACCACGTCGTACGCCCCGGGGGGCAGCGGCGGCCGGGCCGCGTCGCCGACCACGAACCGCGCGCGGTCGCCCGCCTTGGCCCGCGCCCGCCGGACCATCTCGGGGGCGAAGTCGACCCCGTCCACGGCGTACCCCTCGTCCGCGAGCAGCGCGCTCAGCGTCCCGGTGCCGCAGCCGAGGTCCGCGACCCGCGCGGGCGGGTCGGGCAGGTGGGTCCGCAGCAGCCGCCGCCACGCGTCGCGGGTGGTCGGGTCGCGCAGGCCGTGGTCCGGCTCGTCGTCGAACCGCTCCGCCTGCGCATCCCAGAGGTCGCTCACCCGGTGACGCTATCGGGGTGCCAGAGTCGTCCCGTGGTGCGAGCGGTGGTCTACGACGCGTACGGCGCGACCCCGGTGGTCCGCGAGGTGGCGCCGCCGGTCTGCCCGGCCGACGGTGTCGTGGTCCGCGTCGGCGCCACCGGCGTCTGCCGCTCGGACTGGCACGCCTTCGTCGGCCACGACCCGGTGCCGCTGCCGATGACCCCGGGCCACGAGCTGGCCGGGACGGTGGCGGAGGTCGGCGCCGAGGTCCGTGCCGGGGCCGGCGGCTGGGCGGTCGGGGACCGGGTGACCGTGCCGTTCGTGGTGGCCTGCGGTCGCTGCGAGTACTGCCGGGCCGGTGAGCAGCAGGTCTGCCCGCACCAGCAGCAGCCCGGCTTCACCTACCCGGGCTCGTGGGCCGAGCTGGTCGCCGTACCGCACGCGGCCGCCAACCTGGTCCGGCTGCCCGACGACGTGGACGTGGTCGCGGCCGCCGCCCTGGGCTGCCGCTTCGCGACGGCGTTCCGGGCGCTGCACACCCACGCGCCGGTCGGCCCCGGCGACGTGCTGGCCGTGCACGGCTGCGGTGGCGTCGGCCTGTCGGCGGTGCTGATCGGGGCCGCGCTCGGTGCCACGGTCGTGGCCATCGACCCGTCCGCCCCACGTCGCGAGCGCGCCCTCGAGCTGGGTGCGACCCGCGTCCTGGACGTCGGCCGGCACGAGGGCCTCGACGCCCACGTCTCGCTCGACGCGGTCGGCTCGCCGCAGGTCGCCGCCGCGTCGGTCCGCTCGCTGCGCCGGCGTGGCACGCACGTCCAGCTCGGGCTCCTGCTCGGGGCCGAGGCCGCGACGCCGCTCCCGATGGACCTCGTCCTCGCGCACGAGCTGACCGTCGTCGGCTCGCACGGAATGCCCGCCCACGAGTACGCCGCGCTCTTCGACCTGCTGCGCTCGGCCGACCTCGACCCGGGTCTGCTCGTGGACCGGGTGCTCACCCTCGACGAGGCGTCCGACGCCCTGGTCGCCCTGGGCCGCGCGCCCGAGACGGGCGGCATCGCGGTGATCCGACCGTGACCACGGCCCGGCTGGTGCCGGTGACGGTGGAGATGGACGGCGACGAGCTCGACGCCGACGACGCGTGGCACGAGCTGCGCAAGGTCGGGGTGCGCCGGCTGCTGGTGGACGCCTTCGTGCGGTTCCGCTACGGCGACGGCTTCAGCTCCTCACGGGCCCTGGCGATGCAGGCGGCGCTGTCGGTGGTGCCGTTCCTGCTCGCGCTCTCGGGCCTGGTCGCCGACCTCGACCACGAGCGGCCGGCCGCGGTCCTGGCCGGCACGGTCTCGGCCGTGTCCCCGGGCTCCGGGGACAGCGACGCCCTCACGCGCGCGGTCCGCGGCTCGGACGCCTCCGAGCTCTCCGGCGAGCTCGCCCTCTGGCTCGGCCTGCTGCTCGCGCTGGCCTCGATGGTCACCGCGTTCGCGCAGGTCGAGCGGGGCGTCAACCGGATCTACGGCATCCGCCGCGACCGCCCGGCCCTGCCCAAGTACGGCCGCGCCGCCGCGCTGACCGGCGTGCTCGCCGTACCGGTGGGGGTAGGGTTCCTGCTCCTCGTCGCGGGGCGCGCCTTCGCCCACGCCATGGCCGACCAGTACGGCTGGTCCGACGGCCTGGTCACCGCCTGGGACGTCGGCCGCTGGCCCGTCGGCGTCCTCCTCGTCTCGCTCACCGTCGCCGTCCTGCTCGACCACGCCCCCCGCCGCCGCCAGCCCGGCCTCAGCTGGCTGGCCGTCGGTGCCGCCGTCGCCGTCGCCCTCACGCTGGCCAGCACCGGCCTCCTCGCGGCGTACGCCGGCCTGAGCCCGTCGTTCGGCGACGTCTACGGCCCGCTCGCCGGCGTCGTCGCGCTCCTGCTCTGGACGCTGCTCTCCTCGGTCGCGCTGTTCTACGGCGCCGCCCTCTGCGCCCAGCTCGAGGCCTGCCGCGCCGGCCGGCCCGAGCCGGCCGAGGACGACCCCGGTCGCCCCGAGCGGGTGACCGTGGACGACCACGGAACTCAGCAAACTCTTGGGTGAGCCCTGTGTTGCTGGGAAGTGACGAGCGAGTAACGTTCGGCGGAACGCGGTCAGGGAGTGGTACCGCGTCGCACGACCTCGTCAACGAAAGGCACAACACATGACCTTCGCCCGCCTCACCACGCGCGTCGCCGCCGGCGGCGCCGTCGCGGCCCTCGCGGCCGCCGGCCTCGTCGGTGCGACCAGCACCTCGGCCACCGCTGCGCCCGTCACCACGGCGTACACCTGCACCAGCGCCTTCGGGCCGCTCTCCGGCACCGTCAGCGTGGACATCGCGCTGCTGCCCCCGACCGCGCCGGCCGGCCTCGCTGTCCCCGCCGGGCTGCTGAGCTTCAACTCCAACCTGACCTTCAGCAACGCCACGGCCTCGGGCCTCGGTTCCCTGGGCATCACCAGCGCGAAGTCCGACGACTTCGGCACCGCGTTCGGCGACGCCGTCGCCAAGGCGCCGGTCGCGTGGACCACGGCCTCCTCGGACGGCACCAACACCACCTTCGCGGGCAAGGGCGCCAACGCGGCGTTCCAGCTGCCCAAGGCGGGCACCTACACGGTGAGCATGCCGAAGACCTTCAACCTGCAGGGCACCAACGCCAGCGGCGCCACCGTCGCCACGGTCCCGTGCACCGCGACCGGCACCCCGGCCGCCATCGGCACCATCGCCCTGTCCAAGCAGGAGTCGAAGGTGAAGGCGAACGCGCCCAAGGCCGCCAAGGCCGGCAAGCCCGTCTCCGTCAAGGTGAAGGTCACCGACGACCAGTCCTCGAAGGGTGGTGTGCTGCCGACCGGCAAGTTCATCATCAAGGACGGCAAGAAGAAGGTCGGCAAGGGCACGCTCGACGCCAAGGGCCAGGCCAAGGTCAAGGTCAAGCTCGGTGTCGGCAGCCACAAGCTGACCGTCATCTACAAGGGCGACGACTACAACAACGGCAGCACCAGCAAGGCCAAGACCGTCAAGGTCACCAAGTAGTCCTCAGCACCACTCGAGCCGCCGGTCCCCGTCAGGGGGCCGGCGGTTCGGCGTCTGGGGCAGACTCGGCCGGACACCCACCACCTCGGGAGCAGCCCATGAAGCGTCAGGTGCCCAAGGCCCGCGACCTCGCGCCGTTGTTGCGGTTCAAGGAGCCGACCTGGTCGCCGCGGGAGCGGCGGCTGGCCAAGGCGCTGACCGTCGAGGACCTGCGGCGGGTGGCGAAGCGGCGTACGCCGCGCGCGGCGTTCGACTACACCGACGGCGCGGCGGATGGGGAGGTCTCGCTGGCGCGGGCGCGGCAGGCGTTCGCCGACGTGGAGTTCCACCCGGCGATCCTGCGCGACGTCTCGGACGTCGACACCTCGGTCGAGGTGCTGGGCGGGCGGTCGGCGCTGCCGTTCGGGATCGCGCCGACGGGGTTCACCCGGATGATGCAGGCCGAGGGCGAGGTCGCCGGGGTGAGCGCCGCTGAGGCGGCGGGGATCCCGTTCAGCCTCTCGACCATGGGCACGACCTCGATCGAGGAGGTCGCGGCCGCGGCGCCGGGCGCGCGGAAGTGGTTCCAGCTGTACATGTGGAAGGACCGCGACCGGTCGATGGCGCTGGTCGAGCGGGCCGCGCGGGCCGGGTTCGACACGCTGCTGGTGACGGTGGACGTGCCGGTCGCCGGGGCGCGGTTGCGCGACGTGCGCAACGGGATGACGATCCCGCCCACCCTGACGCCTCGCACGGTGGCCAACGCGATCCCGCGGCCGGCGTGGTGGTGGAACTTCCTGACCACCGAGCCGTTGGCGTTCGCCTCCCTGGACGCGTGGTCGGGGACGGTGGCCGACCTGCTGGACACCATGTTCGACCCGACGGTGACCTACGACGACCTGGCCTGGATCCGCGACCAGTGGCCGGGGAAGGTGTCCGTCAAGGGCGTGCAGTCGGTCGCGGACGCGGCCCGGTTGGCGGAGCTGGGGGTGGACGCGATCGTGCTGTCCAACCACGGCGGCCGGCAGCTGGACCGGGCGCCGGTGCCGTTCCACCTGCTCCCCGAGGTCGTCAGGGCGGTCGGGGACCGGGTGGAGGTGCACCTGGACACCGGGATCATGTCCGGCCAGGACGTGGTGGCCGCGGTCGCGCACGGCGCGCGGTTCACGCTCGTCGGGCGGGCCTACCTCTACGGGCTGATGGCCGGCGGCCGCCCCGGGGTGGACCGGGTGATCGACATCCTGCGCGGCCAGATCGAGCGCACCATGAAGCTCCTCGGGGTCCGCACCCTGGCCGAGCTCGAGCCCGGGCACGTCAAGCAGCTGCGGCGCCTCGGCTAGGACAGCACGGCGTACGCCGCCAGCGGCTCCAGGTAGAACGGGCCGGTCAGCAGGCCCAGGGTCACGGCGGCCGAGAGCGTCGCGGCGCTGACGTCCACGGTCACACCGCGCGGCTGCGACCACGCCGCCGCGGTGCTCGGGCTCAGCGCCCCCGCGCCGTCGACGGTGAAGGCGTCGGCCCGCACGGTGGTCCCGCCCGCGCCGCGCAGGTGCTCGACCCGGGCCACGACGACCCGCCCGCCCGGGCTCACGGCCAGGTCCAGGCCCCGGCCGGTGGCCACGCCGTCGGTCAGCGTGGTCCGTCCGGGCAGCACCTCCACGTCCGCCCGGGTCCGGCCGGGCGGCACGGTGGCCATGCGGGTCCGGGCGCTGCGCCGACCGTCCACGGCCTGCCAGGCCACGACGCCCACGCCGGACACCGTCCGGGCCGCGTCGGCGGCCAGCACCTGGCGGCTCCAGCGGCCGACCGCACGCACCTGCACGCGGGTGTCCGTGGCGGACAGCACCACCAGCCGGTCGGCAAGACCGTCCAGCCGCCCGGTGGAGCGGGACCGCACCAGGGTGGCCGTGAACCCACCGCCGCCGAGGTCGACCGCCGTCGGCCGGATGCCGCCGTCGGGGTAGGGCCGGTCCAGCCGCGTCGTCCACCGGCCCCGCACCCCGGTGTTCTCCCAGACGTCGACGCGCAGGCGCCCGCCGAAGAAGTAACCGGGCTCGTCCTCGTCGCCCGCGCCCCGGACCGCGACCACGTCACCGCCGTCGCCGACCGCGGCGACCAGGCGGTCCCCGGTCGGGCCGAGCGGCGGGCGCCGCAGACTGCCCCAGCCCAGGTCGGCGTGGTACGTCGTGAGCCGGTGCGGCCCGCCGTACCGGCTCTCGCTGTCGAACAGGGCGTACTGCCCCTGCGGTGAGAAGTCCACCGAGCCCAGCTCGCCCTCGCGCTGGACCTTCCAGACCCAGCCGTCGTCGCCGGTCCACACGAGCTCGACCAGCCGCGTGGGCGGGTCCTCGAGCCCGGTGTCGGTCTGGCACTCGACGCCGACCGCGAAGTTGCCGACAGCCGACGCCGACTCGACCGGAAGGCACGCCGTCACCCCGGGGACGCTCACCACCGCGGTGCTCGGACCCAGCGACCCGTCGGCGGCCCGGCGCTGGTCGTAGACCGTCGCCTCGTCCGGTCCGCCCGTGCTGATCAGCGCGGTCGTGCCGTCGTCCAGCGCCACGGCCAGGGTCCGGGCGCCGACGGCCTGCAGCGGCGTCCACTGCTCCGCGGCCGCGGGCAGGGGGAGCCGCGAAGGCCGCGACCGCGACCGTCACCAGCACCGCCCGAGCCCGCATCCGGCCACTCTAGGGGAGCGCGGCCACGTCAGTCCTCGATCACGTCGCGGCCCTCGGCGCGCAGCGCGGCGAGCCCGTCGAGCATGGCCCGCACGGCCTCGGGCGGGTGGCGCGGCCAGTCGCCGAGCTCGGCGACGATGCGCAGCGGGGAGCGGGTCCGGTAGGAGCGGGTGGGGTTGCCGGGGAACTTCTTGTCGGTGACGTTCGGGTCGTCCTCGTAGGGGCCGAGCGGCTCCACGACGTACACGCGGCCGTCGTCGTCGAGGTCGGCGAGCGCGGCGGCGAGCTGGGCGCCCCAGGCGGCGGTGGCGACCAGGGTGGTGAAGTAGACGTGGTTCATCACCCGGCCCTGCTGGAAGTTCGAGCCGAAGCCGGGCACGAGCTCGTCGCCGGGCAGCAGCGCGGCCTTGGTGCCGTGGAAGAACGGACCCTCGACGTCCACGGGCCCATCCTGCCGCAGCCGGGCCATGGTGGGCAGGTTCAGAGCAGGCGGTCGAGGAAGGCGTTGCCGAACCGGTCGTCGGGGTCGCGGCGGGCGCGCAGCTCGCGGAACCGCTCCAGCTCCGGGTACGCCGCCGCGAGGTCCTCGCGCGTGGCCGTGAAGACCTTGCCCCAGTGCGGTCGGGCACCCAGCGGGAGCAGCCGCTCCTCCACCAGGGGCAGCACCGCGTGCACGCCGTCCCAGTCACGGCGCCAGGTGAAGTGGAAGGCGACCACGTCGCCGCGGTACGCACCGCTGAGCCAGAGCTCGTCGCCGGCGACGGTGCGGACCTCGCTGACCAGGAGGAGCGGGGCGAGCCGGTCGGCCAGGCCGCGCACCGCGGTGAGGGCGTCGAGCGCGCGGTCGGCAGGGACGAAGTACTCGCTCTGGAGCTCCTCGCCGGCGCTCGGGGTGTGCGAGGCGCGGAAGTGCGGGAGCCGGTGGTGCCACGGTCCGAGGGCGCCGAGCTGCTCGGTCACCGCGGCGGTGTCGGCGCCGGCGATCATGTGCACGGTGCGGTCCGCGGCCCGGGCGGGGGAGAGGTCGGGGCGCTCGGCGTCCGCGCGGCTCTTGACCCACACCTGCTCGACGGCGTCGCCGCGCCACGAGGTGAACAGGCTGACGCTGTAGCCGCACCCCAGCACCGCGTCGAGCGCCTCGGTGGTCGTCGGCCACGGCAGGTCGAGCCAGACCTCCTGGCGCAGGTCGTAGCTCGGGACGACGTCCAGGGTCACCGTGGTCACGATCCCCAGCGCGCCCAGGGCGACCACCGAGCCGGGCAGGTCGGGGTCCTCGGCCCCCAGGCGGTACGCCGCGCCGTCGGCGCCGATGCCCTCCAGGCCGCGGACCAGCGCGGCCAGGCTGGGCACCTGGCGACCCGAGCCGTGCGTACCGGTGGCGACCGCGCCGGCCACCGAGAGGTGGGGCAGCGACGCCATCGTGGGCAGCGCCCAGCCCTGCCGGTCGAGCTCCTCGCCGAGCGCCGCGAACCGCGTGGCACCGCTCACCGTGACCGTGCGCCGCTCCTCGTCGACCGCGACCTCGACCGGCAGCGCGTCCAGGGACAGCAGCACCCCGTCGGGGTCGGTGTCGGGCAGGTCGGTGAAGGAGTGCCGCGAGCCGAGCGCGCGGACCCGTCGGTGGCCCGTCACCAGCTCGGCGAGCTCCTCGAGCGTCCGTGGCCGCACCACCGGTGCGTGGTAGGTCCAGCTGCCCGCCCAGTTCTCCTCGCTCACCGCCCCAGCATCCCTCCCGCCCGGTCCGGTCCCGTCGGCAGGCGTGGCCACGCGGGCCGCCGGATACCGGGGAGCCATGACTGATGACCAGGCCAAGCTCGTCGAGCTGATGAACGACATGTACGTCGCCATGTTCACCACCACGTCGGCCGACGGCACGCTGCGGTCGGTGCCCATGGCCCGCCAGGAGGTGGAGCCGTCCGCGGAGCTGTGGTTCATCACCGCGCGCGACACCGAGCACGTCCGCGACGTCCAGGCCCGCCCGCACGTCGGCCTGACCTTCTCCTCCCGCGACGCCTGGGTCTCGATCAACGGCACCGCCGAGGTCGTCGACGACAAGGCCAAGCTCGAGGAGCTGTGGAACACCTTCGCCGAGGCCTGGCTCCCCGGCGGTCCCGACGACCCGAACGCCACCCTCATCCGCGTCGACGCCGCCGGCGGCGAGTACTGGGACAGCCCGGGCGGTAAGGTCGCCTCGATGATCAGCTTCGTCAAGACCAAGCTCACGGGCGACACCTACGACACCGAACACGGCTCCACATCGCTGTGACGGCGGTCGGGCCGCTCCCGGTCGAGGGGTCGCGGCCCGACGGCACCCAGCCCGCGGTGGAGCGCCCGCGCCTGCGCACCGTGCTGCGCCGGGTGGGGGTGAGCCTCACCGTGGCCTGCGTGGTCCCGGCGGTGCTGTTCTTCGTCTGCTTCCAGACCCTCGGGATCTGGCCCGCCATCGGCGCGGCCCTGGTGTGGTCCTACGGCTCGATCGCCTACCGCGCGCTCACCGGACGACGCACGTCCGGCCTGCTCGTGCTCACCGCCGTGGTGCTGACCGGCCGCACGGTCATCGCGTTCGCCGCCGACAGCACGTTCCTGTACTTCCTGCAGCCGATCATCACCGACGGGCTGGTCGCCGCGACGTTCCTGGTCTCGCTGCTGACGGCGCGGCCGGTGGTCGCGCGACTCGCGGGTGACTTCTACCCGATGGACGAGGAGCTCGCCCTGCGCCCGGCCATCCGCCGCCTGTTCTGGCGGCTGACCGCGCTCTGGGCGGGCGTCTGCCTGATCAAGGCGGCGTCGATGTTCTGGCTGCTGAGCTCGGCCTCGCTCGGCTCGTTCGTGCTGGTCAAGAGCATCACCATGCCCGCGGCCAACCTGCTCACGGTCGCGCTGACCATCACCGCCGCGGTCGTCGTGGGGCGGCGCGAGGGCCTGCTCGCCCGCGTCTAGCCCGGGCCGGGTCGTCCCGGACCGACCTCGTCGCCGAAGCGACGCGCCACCAGCCCGACGGGCGGCGAGCCGAGGTCGAACATCGCCGCGTGGAAGCGCAGCAGGGAGAAGTCGCTGCCCCACGCCCGCCGGGCCTGCTCGCGGGCGTCCCGGATGACCAGCTTGCCCCAGGTGAACCGCGCGTACATCGGGTCGAAGAGCCCCCGGTTGGCCTCCTGGCGAGCGGCCGGCGCGGGGAAGTGGGCGTCGTCGACGAACCGGGCGGTCGACTCCTCGACGCTCATGGTGCCGCTGTGCAGCCCGATGGCCGAGGCCAGCCGGGTGACGCGCACCAGCGCCCAGATGGCCATGCCGATCGCGTAGCGCGGGTCGTCCTCGCTGAACCCCTCCTCCCAGCACAGCTCCTCGGCGTAGTGCGCCCAGCCCTCGGCGAAGGTGTAGGACATCAGCACCCGCTGGGCCAGACCCTCGGTGCGGCGCAGCGCGCGGGCGTGGGCGAAGTGGCCGGGGGCGGCCTCGTGCGCGCTCATCGAGCCGATGAGGGTGGGGCTGAAGGTCTCCAGCCACTGGTCGACGTCGGCCCGCGGCCAGCCCCAGTCCGGCGGGGTCACGTGGTACGTCGAGGGGGAGTCCGGCTCCTCGGGCGCGGAGAAGCGCATGTTGGCGAAGAACAGGCCCTGCGCCTCGTGGTCCAGCCCGAACTCCATCTCGCCGTCCAGGAACGGCACCAGCTCGCGCTCGGCGGTGAAGCGCACCAGCTCCTCGGTGACCGACGAGGCGTTGTGCAGGATCTCGGCGTCGGTGCGGGGCCGGTCGGCCAGCAGCCCCCGCACCACCTCGCGCACCGGCGCCGTGGGGTCGACGCGGGCGCAGGCCTCGCGCAGGATCTCGTCGAGCCGGTCCCGCTCGCGCTCGACCACCTCGGCCATCGCGCCGAGGTCGAAGGTCAGGTCCTCGCTCGCGGTCATCAGCCGGGCCAGGTTGTCGCCGCCGAGGGCGGGGTCGGGGTCACCCTCCACCGCCGCGCGCTCCAGGTGCGCCGTGATCCGGTCGGCGGCGTCGTGCGCGCGCCGGGCCGTGTCCTCGTCCGCGCCGACGGCCTCGACCTGGGCGTGCAGCCCGCGGGCGCTGGAGACCAGGGCCTGCGCCATCGGCGCGGCCACGCGGTCGAGCGAGGCCAGCGCCATCTCCACCGCGTCCGGCCATCGACGCAGGTGCTCGAGCCGGTGCGCCGCGCGCTCGGCCGCCGGTGCGTACTCCCGCTCGTAGTGCACCAGGTTGAGGTTGCGCAGGTGCAGGTCGGGGTTCCACCGGTGCACCTCGAGGTCGCCGAACCACGCCCGGGCCAGCGCCTCGAAGCTCGCCACGTGGGCCTCGGTCCCCGGGTCGTCGTACGCCGGACCGCCGAGGGCGGCGAGCGACGCGCGGACGCCGTCGGGGGACAGGTCGTAGAGCCGCCCGTCGTACTCGTGCCGGCCGCCCTCCTCCCGCACCGAGGGCATGAACAGCTCGCAGACGGCGTGCAGCCGCGGATCCATCGGACCACCTCCAGGCTCGTGTGGGCGCACAGCGTACAAGGTGTTGACATGCGTACACATCGCACTATGGTCTCTCTGCGTTCGCAAGTTCGTGTAGCGAACTTCCTGAGAGTCGGAGGCGACAGTGGTGACGTGGAAGATGGCGGCCGGGCTGCTGGTGGCGGCATCGCTCGGTCTGGCCGGGTGCAGCAGCACCGACAGCGACGCGGGCGGAGGCTCGGGAGACCTGAAGAAGGGCGGCACGCTCAAGCTCGCCGGCCCCGAGGAGATCGGCAACCTGGACCCCGCGACCGGCTACGGCCCGGCGGACCTGGCCATGCAGCACGCGATCAACCGGGGTCTCTTCGGCTACCCCACGACCAAGGACGAGCAGGACGCGATCACGGTCGCGCCCGACCTCGCCACCGAGGTCCCGACCGTCGACAACGGCGGCATCAGCGCCGACGGCCTCACCTACACGATCACGCTGCGCCAGGGCGCGAAGTGGCACGCGCCCGACGGTGACCGCGACGTCGTCGCCGGCGACGTGGTGCTGGGCGTCAAGCGCATCTGCAACCCCCAGCTCGGCTCGCCGGTGCTGAGCTACTTCACCGACACCATCGCCGGGCTGACGGAGTACTGCGACGGCTTCGCCAAGGTCGAGCCGACCGTCGAGGCGATCCGCGACTACGTCGAGAACAACGAGATCAGCGGCGTGCAGGCTCCCGACGACCAGACGGTGGTCTTCACGCTGACCCAGCCGGCCAGCGACTTCCTCTCGCTGCTGGCCCTCGGCTCCTTCACCGCCCCGCAGCCCGAGGAGTACCTCGACTACCTCCCGGACAGCCCGGAGATGCGGGCCAACACCGTCTCCGACGGCCCGTACCTCATCAGCGAGTACAAGCCCGGGCAGTCCTTCACCCTCGAGCGCAACCCCGCCTGGGACCCCGAGACCGACCCGCTGCGCAAGGCCTACGTCGACCGGATCGAGATCCAGGCCGGCCAGGACGACTCGGCGATCTCCCAGCAGATCCAGGCCGGCACCATCGACATGCAGTGGGGCGACGCGGTCACGCCGACCTCCGAGGTGCCGGGGCTGCGCGCCTCGAACGACGACCGGCTCGTCGTGGCGGGCGGCGGCACGCTGCTGCCCTACCTCACCTTCAACTTCCTCAGCCCGAACAACGGTGGCGCTCTCAACGACCTCAAGGTCCGCCAGGCGCTCAACTACGCGGTCAACAAGGCCGCGATCATCAAGGTGCTCGGTGGCCCCGAGGTCGCCGAGGTGACCGGGCAGATCCTGCCGCCGGTCATCAACGGCTACCAGGAGATCGACCCCTACGAGACGCCGGACGACGAGGGCGACACCGAGAAGGCCAAGCAGCTGCTGGCCGAGGCCGGCTTCCCCAACGGGATCACGCTCAAGATGCTCTACCGCGACGACAGCGCCTACCCCGACATCGCGACCGTGCTCCAGCAGGACCTGGCCAAGGCCGGCATCACCCTGGAGATGAAGTCGATGTCGCGCAACACCTTCTACCAGAACTACCTGCAGAACCCCGACGCCACCAAGCGCGGCGAGTGGGACATCGCACCGGTCGGCTGGACGCCGGACTACCTGGGCAACGCGGCCCGGGGCTTCTTCGTCCCGCTGCTCGACGGCCGCAAGTTCGCCAAGGGCTCGCCCAACTACGGCGACTACGACAACGACGAGCTGAACACGGTGATCGACCAGGCCCTGGCCACGACCGACCCCGACGAGGCGGCGACGATCTGGGCCCAGGCCGACCAGATCGCCAGCGAGGACGCCGCATGGGTGCCGATCGCCCGGACCCAGGTCGCGACCCTGCACAGCTCGCGGGTGGCCAACTTCGTCTACGTGCCGGGCTGGCACAACGGCGACATGACCAACGTGGCCCTGAGCGACTGACAGAGCACTGACCACGGTCCGACCGCCCGCCCGACCGGCCCTCGACGCCGGTCGGGCGAGGCGGCCCCGCCTCGGGAACGGAAGCTGATGGCACTGATCGACGTGAGGGACCTGCGGGTCCGCTTCACCACCGAGGACGGCGAGGTCGAGGCCGTCCGCGGGCTCGACTTCTCCGTCGAGCCGGGCGAGACCTTCGGCATCGTGGGCGAGTCCGGCTCGGGCAAGAGCGTGAGCACGCAGGCGCTGGTGCGCCTCCTGCCCGGGGCCGTGGTCACCGGGGAGGCGCAGTTCGAGGGGCGCGACCTGATCGCGATGTCCGACGCGGAGCTGCGCCGGGTCCGCGGGGCGCGGATCGGCATGGTCTTCCAGGACCCGCTGTCCAGCCTCCACCCGCACTTCAAGGTCGGGCGCCAGATCGCCGAGGCGATCCGCGTGCACCAGAAGGTCCCCGAGCGCCAGGCGCGCGCCACCGCCGTCGAGCTGCTGGCCCGGGTCGGGCTCGGTCAGCCCGACCAGCGCGCCGAGGAGTACCCGCACCAGTTCTCCGGCGGGATGCGCCAGCGGGCCATGCTGGCCATGGCGGTGGCGCTGCGGCCGGCGCTGATCATCGCCGACGAGCCGACCACCGCCCTCGACGTCACCGTGCAGGCGCAGATCCTCGAGCTGCTGCGCGAGCTCCAGGCCGACTTCGGGACCTCGATCATCATGATCACCCACGATCTCGGCGTGATCGCGGGCATGGCCGACCGCGTCATGACGATGTACGCCGGCCGCATGGTCGAGACCGCGACCCGGCGCGACCTCTACCACGCGGCGCACCACCCCTACACGCGCGGACTCCTCGAGAGCATCCCGTCGTCCAAGGCCGCCGGCGAGCGCCTCTACGCCATCCCGGGCCAGCCGCCCAGCCTCCTCGCCGCCGAGACCGGCTGCGTCTTCCGGCCGCGCTGCGGCCGCGCGACGGACGTCTGCGCTACCCCGCCGCCCCTGCGCCGTCTCGAGCGCGAGCACCTCTCGCTGTGCTGGCTGCCGGAGGACGACGTCCGCTCGGCGGTCGACCGGTCGCCGAGCGAGGTCCGGCCGGTGCCCGTCGCGCAGGAGCGCGTCGACCACGGCGACGACGTGGTCCTGCGGCTGAGCGGCGTCACCAAGCACTTCCCGGTCCGCGGCGCCTGGTTCGGCCGCGGCCGCGAGCAGGTGCACGCCGTCGACGGCGTCGACCTCGAGGTCCGCCGGGGCGAGACCCTCGGCGTGGTCGGGGAGTCCGGCTGCGGCAAGTCGACGCTGGCCCGGCTGATGACCGCGCTGATCCCGGTCACCAGCGGCACCGTCGAGCTCGAGGGCCGTGACCTGACCCGGCTCGACGCCAAGCAGCTGCGGGCGCTGCGCCGCGACGTGCAGATGGTGTTCCAGGACCCCTACGGCTCGCTCAACCCCCGCCGGCGCGTGGGCGCCATCATCGGCGAGCCCCTGGCCATCCACGGCCTGGCCGGGACCCGCCGCGAGGCCACCGCCAAGGTCCAGGAGCTGATGGAGCTGGTCGGGCTCAACCCTGAGCACTACAACCGCTTTCCCAACGAGTTCTCCGGCGGGCAGCGCCAGCGCATCGGCATCGCCCGGGCCTTGGCCACCCGGCCGCGGGTCGTGGTCTGCGACGAGCCGGTCTCTGCGCTCGACGTCTCGGTCCAGGCCCAGATCATCAACCTGCTCGAGGACCTCCAGGACGAGCTGGGCCTCACCTACGTCTTCATCGGCCACGACCTGTCGGTGGTGCGCCACATCAGTGACCGCACGGCGGTGATGTACCTCGGCAAGATCGTGGAGGCCGGCGAGACCGAGGCCCTGTTCGCGGCCCCGCGGCACCACTACACGAAGGCGCTGCTCAGCGCCGCGCCGGTCGCGGACCCCGACCTGGCGGATGCCGGGGCGCTGCGCCCGCTCGCCGGGGAGGTGCCCTCGCCGGTGCACCCGCCACCGGGCTGCCGCTTCCACCCGCGGTGCGCGCGCGCCGAGGACACGTGCCGCACCCAGATCCCGGTCCTCGAGCGCCGCGACGGGGACCCGGTCGCCGTGGCCTGCCACTTCCCGCTCACCGAGCTGGTCGGGGAGGGTGCGCGATGACCCAGCCCGTGCTGTCCGAGGAGCTCGCCACCGCCGGCACCGAGGCCGCCGTCCGCGCCCGCAGCTCGCTCGCGCTGGCCGTGGCCCGCCTGCGCCGCGACAAGGTCGCGGTCGTCTCCCTGGTCGTGGTGGTCCTCATCGTCCTGACCGCGGTCTTCGCCCCCGTGGTCGCCGCCATCACCGGTCACGACCCCAACTTCCAGTACCGCGACGACGGCCTCAGCCCCGACGGCCTCCCGGTCGGGCCCAACGGCGAGTTCTGGCTCGGGACCGACCGGCTCGGCCGCGACGTGCTCGTCCGGCTGGCGTACGGCGCCCGCGTGTCGCTGGTCGTCGGGCTGCTGGCCAGCGCCTGCGCCGTCGCCATCGGCGTCCTGGTCGGGACGGTCAGCGGCTACCTGCGCGGGCGCACCGACCTGGTCCTCAACTGGGTCATCGACCTCATCCTCAGCATCCCGTTCCTGCTGTTCGCGATCTCGCTGGTCTCGCTGGTGGGCCCGAGCCTGAAGATCAGCGTGCTGGTCATCGCCTGCTTCACCTGGGGCCCGATCGCCCGGGTGGTGCGCGGGCAGGTGCTGAGCATCCGCGAGCGCGAGTTCATCGAGGCGGCCCGCTCGCTCGGCGGGACCCGGCGCCGGATCATCGTGCGCGACGTGCTGCCCAACCTGGTGGCACCGATCATCGTCTACGCGACCCTGCTGATCCCCTCGGCGATCGTCTTCGAGGCCACGCTGTCCTTCCTCGGCCTGAGCGTCACCCCGCCGACGGCCACGTGGGGCAACATGCTGGCCGAGGCCAGCCAGAACGCGCTCTACACCGTGGCCTGGTGGATCGTCGTCTTCCCCTCGCTGGCCCTGCTGGCCACCACCCTCGCCTTCAACCTGCTGGGCGACGGGCTGCGCGACGCGCTCGACCCCGGTGCGTCGCGGCGACCGGGTCGACTGGCCCGGACCGTGCGGCGCGGTCGCAAGCGGGCCGAGCGCGCCCGCGCTGCGGCCGCGGCGCGGGACGGGGAGGCGCACTGATGGCGATCCTGCGGTTCCTCGTCAAGCGGCTGGCCCTCGGCCTGCTGACCCTGTTCGCGATCAGCATCGTCGTCTTCGTGCTCTTCTACGTCGCCCCCAACGACCCGGCCCGCTCCATCGCCGGGCCCCAGGCGACCTTCGACGTGGTCGAGCGGATCCGGCACAACCTGGGGCTGGACCAGCCGGTGCCGCAGCGCTACTGGCACTTCCTCACCGGGCTCCTGCACGGCGACCTCGGCTACTCCTACTACAGCCGCCAGCCGGTCCTGGACCAGATCACCGCCCGGCTGCCGGTCACCCTGTCGCTGGCCGCCGGCTCCGCCCTCGTGTTCTTCCTCGGTGGCGTGGCCATCGGCACCGCCTCGGCCCGTCGCCCCGGCTCGCTGCGCGACCGGGTCGGCGCGGCGTTCGTGCTCACCGGGCTGAGCTTCCCGACGTTCGTGCTCGGCCTGCTCACGCTCTACCTGCTCTTCTACCAGCTCACCGTGCACGGGATCACGATCTTCCCGGGCTCCGGCTACGTCTCGCCCTCGGAGTCGCTGAGCGAGTGGGCGCGGCACATGGTGCTGCCCTGGGCGACGGTCGCGTTCGTCAGCACCGCGACGTACGCGCGGCTCTCCCGCGCGATGATGCTGGACGTGTTGAGCGAGGACTACGTCCGGACCGCGCGCGCCAAGGGGCTGCCGGAGCGGGTCGTGGTCTACAAGCACGGCATGCGCAGCGCGATCGCACCGCTGGTCACCCAGCTGGGGGTCGACGTGGCCGCCCTGCTCGGCGGTCTGGTCGTCACCGAGCGCATCTTCGGCCTGCAGGGCATCGGCAGTCTCGCGGTCGACGCCGTCTCCCGTGGCGACCAGCCGACCATCATCGGCGTAGTCCTGCTGGCCAGCTTCTTCGTGGTCGTCGCCAACATCGTCGTCGACCTCCTCTACGTCGTGCTCGACGCCCGAGTGCGCACCTGAAAGGAACCGATGCTCACCCCTCGAGAGCGAGAGCTCTTCCGCGCCCCCCAACTTCGCCGTGCTCGCGACCCTCCTCGAGGACGGCCAGCCCGCCGCCCAGGTGATGTGGGTCGACAACGACGGCGAGTGCGTGCTCATCAACACCGAGCGGCACCGCAAGAAGTTCCGCAACGTCCAGCGCGACCCGCGGGTGACGGTGACGGTGTGGGAGAAGGACAACCCCTACTCCTACGGCGAGCTCCGCGGCGTCGTCGAGGAGATCGTGGAGGGCGCGGCCGCGCGCGAGCACATCGACGTGCTGTCCGAGCGCTACTTCGGCCGGCCCTACAAGGCCGACCAGATCGAGAGCGAGCGGGTGCTGCTGCGCATCCGCCCGCTGCGCGACGGCGGCGCGCGCTGATGGCGGGGGTGCGGTCCTGGCGTCCGGTCGGCCCCTCCCGCGGTGGCCGGTCGGTCGCGGTGGCCGGTGACCCCGACGACCCGGCGGTCTTCTGGTTCGGCGCCTGCGCCGGCGGCGTGTGGCGCACCGACGACGGCGGCACCTACTGGCGCAACGTCAGCGACGGCCACCTCACCTCCTCCTCGGTCGGGGCCATCGCGGTCGCGCACTCCCGGCCGCAGACGGTCTGGGTCGGCACCGGCGAGTCCTGCACCCGCAACAACGTGGTGGCCGGCGACGGCGTCTACCGGACCACCGACGGCGGTCGGAGCTGGACCCACCAGGGGCTGGCGGAGACCCGGCACGTCGCCCGCGTCCGGATCCGCGACGAGGACCCCGACGACGTGTGGGTCGCGGCGCTCGGCGACATCTTCGGCCCCAACCCCGAGCGTGGCGTGTTCCGCACCCGCGACGGCGGCGAGACGTGGGACCACGTCCTCTTCGTCGACGAGGAGGCCGGCGCGGCCGACCTCAGCCTGCACCCGACCGACCCCGACGTCGCGTTCGCCTCGATCTGGCAGGCGGTCCGCAAGCCCTGGGAGATGGTGAGCGGGGGTCCGCACAGCGACCTCCACCGCACGACCGACGGCGGCCGCACCTGGGAGCCGATGAGCGGCAAGGCCGGCTTCCCCACCACGCTCAAGGGGCGCATCGGCGTCTCGATCTCGCCCTGCCGGCCCGAGCGGGTCTACGCCGTGGTGGAGGCGGCCGAGGACCAGAGCGGCATCTACCGCAGCGACGACGGCGGGGAGTCCTGGACGCTGCTCAACTCCGAGAGCGACCAGACCGGGCGGCCGTGGTACTACAGCCACGTCTTCGCCGACCCCGTCGACCCCGACACCGTCTGGACCTGCAACCTGTGGTTCTGGCGCTCGCGCGACGGTGGCGAGACCTTCAGCCAGGTCCAGACGCCGCACGGTGACAACCACGACCTGTGGCTGGATCCGCGCGACCCGCGGCGGATGGTCCAGGCCAACGACGGAGGCGCCTGCGTCTCCTTCAACGGCGGCCAGACCTTCTCCTCGGTCTACAACCAGTCGACCGCGCAGATCTACCGCGTCGACGTCTCGCCGCGCTTCCCCTTCGACCTCTACGGCACCCAGCAGGACAACTCCGGCATCCGGGTGCCGTCGCGCTCGTGGAAGGGCGCGATCCGGTGGCCGGACTGCCTCGAGCTCGGTGAGGCGGAGGCCGGGGACGTGGCCTGCGACCCGGTGGACGACCGGTTCGTCTACGTCGGGGGCGCCGGCTTCGGTCACCCGGGACCGCTGCTGCGCTTCGACCAGGTGACCGAGCAGGCGCAGGACGTCGCGGTCTGGGTCGAGCACTTCATGGGCACCGACCCGAGCACGCACCGGCACCGGTTCGGCTGGACCTACCCGATCCAGTTCTCGCGGCACGACCCGAGCGTGCTCTACGTCTGCGGTGAGCGGGTCTTCCGCTCCGCCGACGCGGGCATGTCGTGGGAGGCGCTGAGCGGCGACCTCACCACCGACGACAAGACCCTCCAGCTGGCCAGCGGCGGGCCGATCAACAAGGACACCTCGGGTGCCGAGGTCTACTGCACCCTCCACGCCTTCAACGACTCCCTGGCCGACCCGGGCGTGCTGTGGGCCGGCTCCGACGACGGGCTGGTGCACGTCACCTCCGACGCCGGCGGCACCTGGCGACCGGTCACGCCACCCGACCTGCCGGCGCTGGCCACGGTCACGGCCATCGAGACGTCGGCGGGCGACGCCGGCACGGCGTACGTCGCGGCGCACCGCTACCGCCTCCAGGACCGCCGGCCCTACCTCTACCGCACCACCGACCAGGGTGCGACCTGGACCGACCTCACCGCTGGGCTGCCCGAGGACTGCGTGCTGCGCTGCCTGCTCGTGGACCCGGTCCGGCCCTCGGTGCTCTACCTCGGCACCGACCACGGCGTGCTGGTCTCGACCGACGAGGCGGCGACGTGGTCGCCGTTGGGGGACCGGCTGCCGCCGGTGCCGGTCTACGACCTGGCCCTGCGCGACCACGAGCTGGTCGCGGCCACCCACGGCCGCGGCTTCTGGGTCCTCGACGACCTCACCCCGGTCCGCGAGGCCGACCGTGACGACGGGCTCCTCACCCTCTTCACGCCGCCCACGACCTACCGCTACCCGACGCCGACCGGCTTCGAGATGAAGGGCGAGGGCACCTGGGTCGGCGGCTTCCCCGGCGTACCGCTGGGCGGGGCGTCGTTCACCCGGGAGACCGCGGCGGACGGCACCGAGCACAACGTGGTCATCGACGGCGGCGAGAACCCGCCGGACGGGCTCGCCGTGCGCTACCGGCTGGCGGCGCCGGTGCCCGAGCGCGACCTGCGCGTCGAGGTCAGCGACCCCGACGGCACCGTCCTGCGCGTGCTGCCGGACCCGTGGGCCGACCCGCCGGCCGAGGACGCCGAGCGGGCCGCGGGGGAGCACTGCACGGTCTGGGACCTGCGCACCACGCCGGCGCTCGGGCCCGGGGACGACGGACCGGAGCCGATCACGCCGGGCCCGCGCGTGCCGCCGGGCCGCTACCGCGTGGCGGTGGTGGCCGGGGACGAGCGACGCGAGGCCGAGGTGAGCGTGCTGCGCGACCCCCGGCTGTTCAGCGGCGACGAGGCGATGGGCCAGCAGTACGACCTGCTGGTCGAGGTCCGCGACGCCCTGGCCGCGGCCGGGCAGGCGCTGCTGTGGCTGGACGAGCGGCTGGTCGACGAGGCGCTGCCCGAGGACGAGCGCACCGCGCTGGCCGAGGCGCGGCGGGTCGTGGGCGGGCACTCCGGCGGCCACGGCGACGACCTCAAGCAGCCGCCGGGGCTGACCGCGAAGATCAAGCTCCTCCCCGAGATCGTCAGCGAGCTCTCCGACACCGCGCCGACCGCTGCGGTCCGCCGGGTCTGGGCCGAGCTCTCGGCCCAGCTCGACGACCGGCTCCACGGCCTGGCCGAGCACGGGTGGACGCGGTGAGCGACCTGCTGTTCCGCGGCGTCCGGGTGCTCGACGTCGCCACCGGAGAGAGCGTCACGCAGGACGTGGCGGTCTCCGCTGACCGGGTCGTCGAGGCGAGCCGCGTGGTCGATCCCCAGGTGCTCGACCTGCCAGGCGCGACGCTGCTGTTCGGGCTCTGGGACTGCCACGCGCACCCCGGCTCGCTCATGCACGACCCCAGCGCCCGCGGCTACTTCGAGGGCGCGCCCGCCTGGGCGGTGCGCGCCGGCGCCAACCTGATGGACGCCGCGCGCCAGGGCGTGACCGGCGTCCGCGCGGTCTCCGAGGCCGACGGGGTCGACGTGGCCTGGTCGCGCGCCTTCGCCGCCGGGGAGTACGCCGGTCCGCGGCTGCTCGCCGCCGGGCCCGGGCTGCGGACCACGGGCGGCCACGGCACGGCGTACCCGCGGAAGCCGGTGGGCGTCGAGTGGGAGTGGGCCGTCGACGGCGCCGACGCGTTCCTGCGCGCCACCCGGGCCCTGGTCGAGCGGGGCGTGGACTGGGTCAAGGTCATGCTCACCGGTGGTCTCTACAGCGAGCACGAGAGCATCGACGACCCGCAGCTGACCGAGGCCGAGCTGGACGCGGTCCTGACCGTGGCGCACGCGCGCGGCGTGCCCGTGGCCGCGCACTGCGGCAGCGCGCGGGTGGCCGAGACCTTCGCCCGGCGGGGCGGCCGGTCGGTCGAGCACGGCTACGCCCTCGACGAGCGGGCCGCGGCGGTGATGGCGGAGCACGGCACCTGGCTGGTGCCCACCATGGCCGTCACCCAGGACGACGCCCTGATGGACGACGACGGCTGGCCCGAGCACGCCAAGCGACGGGCCCGGGAGACGGCGGCGACCCACGCCGAGGCGCTGATGGCCTGCGTCGCGGCCGGTGTGCCGATCGCCGCCGGTGCCGACATCAACCCGATCGGCCGACGCCTGCACGACGAGCTGCACTTCATGGAGGTTGCCGGCATGAGCCGGCTCGCCGTGCTGCACGCGGCCACGGTCGGCGGGCGGAGACTGGCGGGCCTCGACGACCGCACCCGCCCCGAGCCGGGGGCGGTCGCCGACCTGCTGGTCGTGGCCGGCGACCCGCGTGAGGACCTGGCCGCACTGCGTGAGCCGCTGGCCGTGACGACGTACGGCCGGCTCGTGGTGTCGCCGGCCTGAGGAGCACGAGGACGATGGACGAGACGATGGACGGAGGAGAACGGTGAGCAAGCTGCGGTTCTGGGTGGAGGTGGCGCTGTCCGTGCTGAGCGGACTGGCGCTGGTGCTGACCCTGGTCTGGGAGGAGTGGATCGAGGAGGTCTTCGGGGTCGAGCCCGACGGCGGCGACGGCAGCGCGGAGTGGCTCGTCTTCCTGGTGCTCGCGGTGCTGGCCGTCGGCTCCGGCGTGCTGGCGCGCGTGGAGTGGCGGCGGCTGACGGCCGCGGGTGCGGCCTGAGCCGTCCCTCGCGGTCAGCCGCGCGGCTGGGCCAGGCGGTCGAGCGCGACCGACTCCGAGCCGGCGACGGCGAGGTCGGCGGCCAGCCCGTCGGAGGGCATCGCGTCGCGCAGGTGCGTCGCGAGCCCCTGGAGGGCGCGCAGGAACGGGCCGTTCATCTTGGCCACGCTGACCCGGCTGGACGGGCAGGTGACGTTCACGGCGGCGAAGACGTGGCCCTCGCGGTCGCCGAGCGCCACCGAGAGCGAGCGCATGCCGATCTCGTACTCCTCGTCGACCACGCACCAGCCCTGCCGACCGGCCTCGGTCACGACCTTGGCCAGCTCGGCCTTGGTGCGCACGGTCTTGTCGGTGTGGCGCTCCAGGCGCACGGCGTTGACCCACTTGCGGCGCTGCTCGGGCGGCAGGGCGCCGGCCAGGACCCGCCCGCTCGACATGAGGTACGCCGGCATCCGGCTGCCGACCTCGAGGTTGATGCCGATGAGACGGCGGCCGCTGGCGCGCAGGATGTAGACGACCGACTGACCGTCCAGCACGGTGACGTAGCAGGTCTCGTCGAGCTCGGCGGCCAGGTCGTCGAGCAGCGGCTGCGCCAGGTCCGCGAAGGTCATGGTCGGCAGCACCGACCGGCCCAGCTCGAGGACCTTGGGCCTCAGCCGGAAGTTGCGGCCCTGCACCTCGGCGTACCCCTCGCGCACCAGGGTGAGCAGGAAGCGTCGGGCGGCGGCGCGGTTCATGCCGGCCTGCTCCGCGACCTGGGTCAGGGTCATCACGGGACGGTCGGCGCTGAAGGCGCGCATCACGTCGAGGCCGCGGATGAGGGACCGGACGTAGTCCCGGTCGTCCGCGTCACCGGCGCTGTCGGTGGGCATGCGCAGACCCTAGGGCACGCGCGTGCACCCGGGGCAGAGCCGCGGATTCGCCACGCCCGAGGCGAACCGTAGTACCGTTCGTTCACGATCCGAACTTCGTTCGCTGGAAGGAACATCTTGGACACAGGGTTCCGGGGGAGCTACACCGTCGCGGTGACCCCCTTCACGCCCGACGGTGCGACCGTGGACGAGCAGGCGCTGCGCCGCTTCGTCGACTGGCAGCTCGAGGTCGGGGTCCCGGGGATCATCGTGCTGGGCACGACCGGGGAGTTCCTGACCCTCAGTGAGGCCGAGCGCGAGACGGTCGTCGGGGTGAGCGTCGAGCAGGTCGGCGGCCGGATCCCGGTGCTGGTCGGGACCATGAACGCCGACACCCGGGTCGCGGTGCGCCAGAGCCGGCGGGCCGAGGAGCAGGGCGCGGACGGGCTGATGGTGCTCCCGCCGTACTACTACACGCCGACCGAGGACGAGATCATCCGTTACTACGGCGCCGTGTGCGACGCCGTGCGGCTCCCGGTCATGCTCTACAACAACCCCGTCACCTCCAACGTGGACATGTCCGCGCGGCTGGTCGCCGAGCTCGGCCGGCGCTTCGACAACGTGCGCTACATCAAGGAGTCCAGCCAGGACGTCGGCCGGGTCCGCGAGGTCGTGGACGCCTCCGAGGGACTGGTCAAGGTCTTCGCGGGCGAGCGGGTCGTCGACTCCTACCTGCTCGGCGCGGTGGGCTACGTCAACCCCTACGGCAACTACATCCCGTACGCCTCGCACCGCATCTTCGACCTGCTCGAGGCCGGGCGCATCGAGGACGCGCGTCGGGTCCAGCGGCTCATCGACGTCATCGACCACACCATCGCGGCGGGGCACCCGACCTACGGCCACCAGTGCTACTCCAAGGCGCTCGCCGCCCTGGCCGGCCACCCGGTCGGCGACGTGCGGCGTCCGCTCACGACCTTCGCCGAGCTCGGCGAGGAGGGCCGCGACCGGGTGCGCCGGATCGAGGCGGTCATGGCCGAGCTCGACGACCTGATGAGCGTCCTGGACAAGTCCTAGGACTTGCCCACCGAGCCCGGGGGGCCACGGGTCCCCGTGGCCGTCCCCTTCACGGCGCTGTGCCTGCTGTGGGGCACCACGCCCATCGTCATCAAGGCCGGCCTCGACGCGGGCTGGCCGCCGCTGTGGTTCTGCGCGCTGCGCCTGCTCGTCGCGGCGACGCTGCTGGCCCCGGTCCTGCTCACGGCGTACGCCGGTGCGCCGCTCGGCGCGGCCGGGTGGCGGGTGGTCTGGCCGATCGGGGTCTTCGGCATGGCCCTGAACTTCGGCGTGACCGTGTGGGGCCAGCAGTTCATCGGCGCCGCCCTGGCCAGCCTGGTGGTGGCCACGCAGCCGATCACGACGACGGTGATCGCGCACGTCGTGCGCCGCGAGGCGCCCACCCCGCGCTTCGTGGCCGGGCTGCTGGCCGGGGCCGCGGGGACCGTCATCGTCTTCCGGGGCGCGGGCGTGCCCGGCACCCGCGAGCTGGTCGGCGCGCTCGCGGTCTTCGCGGGGGTGACCGTCTACGGCGGGTGCTTCGTGTGGATCAACGCGCGGGCCGGCGGGCTCGACGTGCTGCGGGTGGTCGCCGGGCAGAACCTCATCGGCGGGGTGCTCGTGGCCGCCGCGGCCCTGCTGCTGGAGGGTGCGCCGCGGGTGCCCGAGCGGGCCGACTCGTGGGTGCTGTTCGCCTACCTGGCCGTGCTGAGCTCGATCGTCGCGGTGGTGCTGGCCAACCGGCTCATCGCCCGCCTGGGCGCCGCGCGCTTCAGCGTGCTGTCCTTCATCACGCCCATCGTCGGCGTGGTCGCCAGCGTGCTGCTGCTGGGGGAGCGGCTGGACCACACCACCGTGGTCGGCGCCGTCGTCATCGGCCTCGCCCTGCTCCTCACCCTCGGTCCGAGGGTGGCGGGCGGGGTCAGCGGCGGGCCATCTCCAGGTCGTGCTCGATGGAGGTGGCCGTCGCGGCGAGCCGCGGCAGGAAGTGCTCGCGCAGCCGCTCGACGGTGACCCGCGAGGTGTGCGCGCTGGTGTTGATGGCGGCGACGACCCCGCCCCGCGGACCGTGGACCGGCACCGCGATGGACCGGATGCCCTCCTCGAGCTCCTGGTCGACCATGGCGTGCCCGTCGCGGCGCACCTGCGCGAGGATCCGGCGCAGCTCGTCCTCGCCGGTCGCGGTGTGCGGGCTCAGCGCCGGCCGCTCGTGGCGCGCGAAGTAGGCGGTCAGCTCGGCGTCCGGCAGTGCGGCCAGCAGGACCCGCCCCATCGAGGTGGCGTACGCCGGGATGCGGCGACCCAGGTCGATGCGGACCGCCATCAGGCGGTCGCTGGTCGCGCGGGCGATGTGCACGATGTCGCTGTCGTCCAGCACGCTCGCGCCGCAGGACTCCTGCAGGTCCTCGCTCAGCGTGTGCAGGTGCAGCTGGGTGATGTCGGCCAGGCCCATCGAGGACAGGTAGGCGTAGCCGAGGTCGAGGACCGGCAGCCGCAGGCGGAACAGCCGCCCGCTGCTGCCGACGTACCCGAGCGACTCCAGGGTCAGCAGGAAGCGGCGGGCCGCCGCGCGCGTGAGGCCGGTCGCGCGGGCGACCTCGGACAGCGAGAGCTCGGGGTGCTCCGCGCTGAACGCCCGGATCACCGAGAGCCCTCGCGCGAGGGACTGCACGAAGTCGTCGGGGCGCTCAGCGCCGGCGTCGAGCTCTGGACGCACTGCGGCCATCTCCGTCTCCCCTGGGACCGGGCGACCCCTCGGACGCCGACAGGACGGGCCGGACGCCGTTGTTCGCTCCGCGGACCTTATCGCCACAGTGCGAATTTTTCGACCGGCCGCAGACCTGTCGTTGTATTCGCCTAGCGTGCTAATGTCCGTCAGCCGAACGCGGCAGCGTGGCTGACGATCGGCGGTGACCCTCTTCTCTCGCCCCCTCGCGGGCGACGATCAAGGAGCGATGTCGTGGTGCGACACACCAAGTGGTTGCGGCGCTGGAGCCTGGTCGCCACAGGGGCCGCGGTGGCCCTCTCGCTGGCCGCCTGCGGGTCCGACTCGTCGGACGACTCCTCGTCCGGTGGTGGCGGCGGGAGCAAGACCCTCGTGGTCGAGAACTCCTTCGACCTCACCACCGCCGACCCGGGCCAGGTCTACGAGATCACCGGCGGCATGATCGCCCACGCGATGTACGAGCCCCTGCTCGGCTTCGACGGCGGCGACCTGTCCACCCCGGTGCCCGTCATCGCCAAGTCCTACGAGCTCTCGGAGGACGGCAAGACGCTGACGCTGCCGCTGCGCGACGACGTCACGTTCTCCGACGGGACCAAGCTGACCTCGGCCGACGTGGTCTTCTCCTTCAACCGGGTCAAGAACCTCAAGGGCAACCCGTCCTTCCTGCTCGACGGCGTGACCCCGTCCGCCCCGGACGAGAACACCGTCGTGCTCACCTCGGACAAGGCCAACCCCGGGCTGCCCTACATCCTGTCCAACCCGGCGCTCGGCATCGAGAACTCCAAGGTGGTCAAGGAGCACGGCGGGACCGACGCGGCCGACGCCGACACCACCGACAAGGCCGGCGAGTGGCTCAACGCCAACTCGGCCGGCTCGGGCCCCTACGTGCTGAAGAGCTTCAGCACGACCTCCGAGGTCAGCCTCGAGGCCAACGGGGACTACTGGGGCGACGCGCCGACGTACAGCAAGGTCGTGGTCCGCAACGTGACCGCCGACGTGCAGAAGCTCGACGTGCAGAAGGGCCAGGCCCAGCTGGTGCTCGACCTGGCCCCGGCCCAGGCCGAGGGGCTGCCGAGCTCGGTCGAGGTGCACAGCGACCCCACGTCGAACACCTTCTTCCTGTTCTCCAACGACAACCCGGCGATCTCCGAGACCACCTCGAACCAGGACTTCCAGGACGCGCTGCGCTACGGCCTGGACTACGACTCGCTGGTCGAGCTGGCCGGCGAGGGCTCGGTCCGCTCGCCCGGGATCATCCCGACGCTGTTCGTCGGCGCGCTCGACCCCTCCGACGCGCTGGCCACCGACGTGGACAAGGCCAAGGCCTCGCTCGCGGCCAGCGGGTACGACGGCGAGAAGGTCGAGCTGGAGTACCCCAGCGACCTGACCAAGAACGGCGTCTCCTTCGGCACCGTGGCCCAGCGCATCCAGGCCCAGCTCAAGGAGATCGGCATCGACGTCGAGCTGGTCCCGTCGCCGATCGCCACCTCGCTGCCCAACTACCGCGACGGCAAGGAGCAGCTCGGCCTGTGGCTCTGGGGTGCGGACTACCCTGACCCGAGCGACTACCTCGCCTTCCTGCCGGGTCAGACCGTCGGCCTGCGGGCCGGCTGGGCCGCAGGCGCGGACCCCGCGCTGGAGGCGCTGGGCGAGCAGGCCGCGACCACCGTGGACAACGACGCCCGCGGCCAGCTCTACCAGCAGATCCAGCAGCAGATGAACGTGGAGGGCCCCTTCATGCCGCTGTTCCAGACGGCTCAGGTCGCGGTGACGACGTCGTCGCTGTCCGGCTTCGAGTACAACCCCGTCTGGACCGTCGACTTCGCCTCCCTGAAGTGACCCCCTCGTTCCGGCGGGAGCCCTAGTTGGCGACCTCCGCGACGACCGCACCGGCCGCTCCGACCGGCGGGCGGCGGATCACGGACCACGTCCTCCTGTGGTTCGTGCTCCGCCGCTTGGCGGCGCTGCTGATGCTGCTCGTCGGCATCACCCTCATCGCCTTCCTGCTGACCCACCTGGTCCCGGGTGACCCGGTCGCGGCCAACCTCAGCCAGCAGGCGGTCTCCGACCCGGAGATCGTGCAGGCGTTCAAGGAGAAGAACGGCCTCGACAAGCCGCTCCCGGTCCAGTACGTCAAGTACCTCGAGGGGCTGACCCACGGCGACCTGGGCCTGTCCCAGCAGACCCAGAAGCCGGTGACCGAGGACCTCGGCGAGTTCGTGCCGGCCACCATCGAGCTGGCGGTGACCGCGATCGTGATCTCGGTGCTCGTCGGCGTGCCGCTCGGCATCCTGGCCGCGATCCGGCGCAACACCTGGCTCGACCAGGTGCTGCGGGTCGTGACCCTGTCGGGGGTGTCCGTGCCGACGTTCTGGCTGGCGCTGGTCAGCTACTACGTGCTCTTCTTCAAGCTGGGGCTGGTGCCCGGCGGCGGCCGTCTGGACCCGGGCGTGGACCCGCCGGCGCACCACACGGGCTTCTACACCCTCGACGCGCTGCTCGACGGCGACCCCGGCCTCTTCGGGGAGGCGCTGCGCCACCTGCTGCTGCCCGCCCTCGTGCTGGCCATGTTCACCATCAGCCTGCTCACCCGCTTCACGCGCGCCTCGATGCTCGAGGTGCTCAACAACGACTACGTCCGCACCGCGCGGGCCAAGGGCATGCCGGAGCGGGTCGTCGTGTTCCGCCACGTGGTGCGTCCGGCGCTGCTGCCGATCCTCACCGTCTTCGGCGTCGCCTTCGGCAGCCTGCTGTCCGGCACGGTGCTGGTGGAGAAGATCTTCTCCTGGCCCGGGATCGGCCAGTACGCCTACAACTCCGCCCTGGCGCTCGACCTGCCGTCGATCATGGGCGTCTGCCTGGTCGTCGCGGTGATCTACGTCGGCATCAACTTCGCCGTGGACATCGCCTACGGCCTGGTCGACCCGAGGATCCGGGCGACATGACCACGATCAACAACGCTCCCGACTCGACCCTGGCCGAGGGCGGTGTGCCCGTCGAGACGGGACGCCGCCGCCGCGGCACCCGCTCGGTGTGGCGCGAGCCGCTCGGTCTGGTCGGCTTCGTGGTCCTGGCGATCTGGATCCTGGTCGCGCTGCTCTCGCCGGTCCTCCAGACCCACGACCCGCTGGCCCAGGACAACGCGCCCTTCCTCGGGCCCTCGGGCGCGCACTGGTTCGGCACCGACGAGCTGGGCCGCGACGTCTACTCGCGGGTCCTCGCCGGGGCGCGGCTCTCGATCCCGCTCGCGGTCCTGCTGGTGACCCTCTCCCTGGTGGTGGGCACCGCCGTCGGCTCCACCGCCGGCTACTTCGGCGGCAAGGTCGAGACGGTGATCATGCGGGTCACCGACCTCTTCTTCGCCTTCCCCGCGATCATCCTGGCCATGGCCATGGTGGCCGCGCTCGGGCCCGACCTGCACAACGCGGTGCTCGCCATCGTGGTCGTCTCCTGGCCGTCGTACGCACGGGTCAGCCGGGGCCTGGTGCTCTCGGCCCGCGAGGCCGACTACGTGCTCTCGGCCCGGCTGCTCGGCGTCTCCGGTCGGCGGGCGCTGGTCCGCGAGGTCGGCCCCAACGTGGCCGGTCCGATCCTGGTGCTCGGCGCGCTCGACCTCGGCACCGCCGTGCTGCTGCTGTCCGGGCTGTCCTTCCTCGGTCTGGGCACCCGGCCGCCGACCCCGGAGTGGGGCTCGATGGTCGCCGAGGGCGCGATGTACTTCGACAAGTGGTGGATCGGCGTCTTCCCGGGCCTGGCCATCCTCACCGTCGTGCTGGCCTTCAACTTCCTCGGCGACACCGTCCGCGACGCGCTCGACCCGCGCACCGCGAGGGCGATCGGCACGTGAGCACCCTGCTCGAGGTCGAGGACCTCTCCGTGCGGCTGCCCGGCCGGCACGGTGACCAGTACGCCGTGCGCTCGGTCGGCTTCACCGTCGGGGAGTCCGAGGTGGTCGGCATCGCCGGCGAGAGCGGCAGCGGCAAGACGCTGAGCGTGCTCGCGCTCATGGGCCTGCTGCCGACCGGTGGCACCGCCGCCGGCAGCGCCCGGTTCGAGGGCCAGGAGCTCATCGGCATGCGCCGCCGCGAGCTGCAGAGGATCCGCGGCACCGGCATCGCCATGGTCTTCCAGGACCCGCTCAACTCCCTGCACCCCATGCTGACCATCGAGCGGCAGCTCACCGAGCACCAGATCGTGCACCGTTCGGTGAGCCGGCGGGTGGCCCGGGCGCGGGCCGCGGAGCTGCTGGACCTGGTCCGCATCCCCAACCCGGACGACGCCCTGCGCCGCTACCCGCACCACTTCTCCGGTGGCATGCGCCAGCGCATCGCGATCGCGATGGCCCTGGCCTGCGAGCCGAAGCTGCTCGTGGCCGACGAGCCGACCACCGCGCTGGACGTCACCGTCCAGGCCGGCATCCTGCGGCTGCTGGACCGGCTGCGCCGCGAGCAGCAGCTCTCGGTCGTGCTCATCACCCACGACCTCGGCGTGCTGTCCTCGATCGCCGACCGGCTCTACGTCTTCTACTCCGGACGGGTGGTGGAGTCCGGCGCGACGGGGGAGCTGCTCCAGCAGCCGCGGCACCCCTACACCCAGGGCCTGCTCGACGCCCTGCCGCGCCCCGAGGAGCCGGACCGGCCGCTGACCCCGATCGGCGGTGCGCCGCCGACCCTGGGCGACACCGTCCCCGGCTGCGCCTTCCACCCGCGCTGCGCCTTCGCCCGCGACAGCTGCCGCACCGAGGTCCCGCCGCTGGTGCCAGTGGGTGGCAGCGGCCGCACCCTGGCCTGCCCGCCCGACCCGCTGCGCGACCGCGCGGCCGCACCCCTCCCGGAGCGCGTGCCGTGAGCCTCCTGGAGATGCGCGACGTCGTCGTCGACTACAAGCGCGCCGGCCAGCCGCCGGTGCGCGCCGTGGCCGGCGTGGACCTGGACGTGCCCGAGGGCACCGTGGTCGGGCTGGTCGGGGAGACCGGCTGCGGCAAGTCCACGCTGGCCCGCGCCATGGTCGGGCTGGTGCCGCTGGCCTCGGGGACGGTCACCTTCGACGGCGCCGAGGTCGCTCCCATCGGGCGCCGCAGCCGCTCGCCCGAGCTGCGCCGGCTGCAGATGGTCTTCCAGGACCCGGCCTCCTCGCTCAACCCCCGCCGCAAGGTGGGCGTCCAGCTGCAGACCGCGGTCGACCTGTCCGGCAGCGACCGTGGCGACCGCGGCGCGCGGGTGCGCGAGCTGCTCGACCTGGTGGGGCTCCCGGCCGCGGCCGCGGAGCGCTTCCCGCACGAGTTCAGCGGGGGCCAGCGCCAGCGCATCTCCATCGCGCGTGCCCTGGCCGCGCGGCCCCGGCTGATCGTGGCGGACGAGCCGATCGCCGCGCTCGACGCCTCGGCGCAGGCGCAGATCGCCAACCTGCTGGTGGAGCTGAGCCGCGAGCTGTCGCTCAGCCTGGTCTTCATCTCCCACGACCTCTCGATCGTGCGCCAGGTCGCCGACGTGACCGCGGTGATGTACCTCGGCAAGGTCGTGGAGTCCGCGCCCACCCGCCCGCTGTGGGAGGCCCCGGGGCACCCCTACACCCGCGCCCTCACCGGTGCAGTGCCGCGCGTCGGCCGGCCGGGCGACCTCCCGGCCGAGCTGCCGGGCGACGTACCGGACCCGGCCCAGCCGCCCTCGGGCTGCCGGTTCCACCCCCGCTGCCCGGTCGCGGTGGAGCGCTGCCGCACCGAGGACCCGGTCGCCGTGACCGCGCCCGGCCGGGTGTCCTACTGCTGGCTGACCGACTGGTCCACCACCACCGAGAGGATCCCCGTTGAGCGACCGTGACGAGATCTGGGCCGCCGTGCTCGACATGTACGCCGGGTTCCTGACCGGCGACCGCGTGCGCATCGACCAGCACATCGCCGACGACGCGACGATCTGGGACTCCGAGGAGCCGGGCCTGGCCGTGGGCCGGGCAGAGCTCGACGCCATCCGCGCGCGGCGGCCCGCGGGCGGCCCGCAGGTCGCCGACCTGCGCGCCACCGACGAGCGCATCGACGTGCACGGCGACATCGGCTGGGTCCGCCACCTGCTGCACGTCACCTTCGCCGACGACGCCGCCCCGCCCCAGCTGGTCCGCAACACCGGCGTGTGGCGCCGCACCGGCGAGCGCTGGCAGGTCGTGCACAACCACGAAGACGTCATCGAGGGCTGAGCCGTGACCGAGCGGACCGGCGTCAGCGACGGCTCGCCCTGGGAGGAGCTGGCGGGCTACCGCCGCGCGGTGCGCCAGGGCCCGCGCATCTGGGTGAGCGGGACGACCGGCCACGTCGGGGACGAGGGCGACCTCGGCGGCACCGGCGCCCAGACCCGGCGCGCCCTCGAGCGCGCCCTCGGCGCCGTCGAGCGGCTCGGCGGTCGCCGTGCGGACGTGGTCCGCTCCCGGGTCTACCTGACCCCGGACGCGGACTGGGAGGAGGCGGCGCGCGTGCACGGCGAGCTGCTGGGCGCCGTGGCGCCGGCCAACACCATGCTCTTCGTGCACGCCCTGATCGGGGACGGGCTGCTGGTCGAGGTGGAGCTGGACGCGGAGCTGCCGCAGCCGGACGAGCGGACCGAGGGGGCCGAGGGTGCGCACTAGCCTCCGGCTCAACAACGACCTGTCGCCGGCCGAGTTCTGCGCCTTGGCCGAGGCGGCCGAGGCCGCCGGCTTCGACCAGCTCTGGGTCTCCGACGACCTGATGCTGCACAGCGCGACCGTGCTGCTCACCGCCGCCGCCACCCGGACCTCGCGCATCGCGCTGGGCTGCGGGATCTTCAACCCCTACACGGTCCACCCGGCCGAGCTGGCCATGACCGCCGCGTCGCTGCACGAGCTGTCCGGCGGCCGGTTCCGGCTGGGCCTGGCCGCGGGGGCCAAGCAGTTCCTGGAGTGGGTCGGCATCGAGCAGCGGCGCCCGCTGGCCGTCACCCGCGACGCCGTGACCGCGGTCCGCGCACTGCTGCGCCACGAGCTGGTCGACCTCCCGGGCTGGACCGACCAGGCCCGGCTGCGCACCGCGGTCGCCGACGTGCCGATCTACCTCGGGGCCATGAGCCCGAAGATGCTGGAGCTGGCTGGCGAGGTGGCCGACGGGGCGCTGCCGCTGCTCTACCCGCCCGAGCACTTCCCGACCGCCAAGGCGCACATCGAGACCGGACTGGCACGCGCTGGCCGCAACCCGGCCGACTTCGACCTCCCGGCCTGCGTGTGGCTCTCGCTGGACCGCGACCGAGCCCGCGCCGAGGCCGCGCTGGCCGACAAGATCGCCTACTACGGCTCCGCCTTCTCGCCGTACCTGCTCGAGCGCGCCGGGCTCACCCGGGCCGACTTCGCCGAGATCGACGCGGCCGGTGCCGCGGGTGACCACGACCGCGCCCGCTCGCTGGTCGACGCGCGGATGCTGCGGCTCGGGATCGCCGGGGACGTCGAGGACGTGCTGCTCCGCTGCCGGTGGCTGGTCGACCGGGGCGCCACCCACCTGTCCTTCGGTCCGCCCCTCGGACCGGACCCACGCGCTGCCGTCGAGCTGCTCGGGGCGGAGGTGCTGCCCGCGCTTGGCAGCGGCGAGCCGGGCTGAGTAGTGTGTTCATCAAGCGCGCAAACGTGCGCACAGCGAACTCAGGAGCGATGATGGCCGAGATCACCGAGTCGACGTACGCCGCCCGCCGCGAGGAGCTGTCGCGGCGCATGGACGAGGCCGGGGTGGACCTGGTCTTCCTCCCGCCGTCCTCCGACCTGGAGTACCTCACCGGCATGCAGCGCCGGGTGCCGACGTTCGGCAACGTCGGCTACGCCCACCACTGGGTGGCCGGGGCCTTCTTCGCCCGCGGGGCCGATCCCGTCTTCGTCCTGCCGCGCATGATCACCGAGTTCGACCTGCCCGAGGGCGTCACCGGCGAGGTGGTCACGGTCAACGAGACCGACGACGGCCGCACCGAGGTGGCCTCGGTGCTCTCGCGGTACGCCGGCACCGGGACCCTCGCGGTCGGCAACCGCGCGTGGGCCGAGAGCGTGGTCAACCTGACCGAGCTGGGGCGCCCCGAGCGGGTGGTCAGCGCCGAGTCGCTGCTCAACCCGATGCGCCGGATCAAGACCGAGGCCGAGCTCGAGCAGATGACCGAGGCCTGCCGCATCGTGGACGAGGTGATGGCCGGGATCGAGCCCAAGGTCGTCCCGGGCGTGACCGAGATGGAGGTCGCCGCCGAGGTGGCCTACCAGATGAAGGTCGCGGGCTCGCGGACCGAGTCCTTCGACACCGCGGTGTGGGGGATGGGGCCGGGCGAGGAGCGCGACGCGACGGTGCGCATCTCCCGCCAGCCGCTGCGCGCAGGGCTCGGCATCTCCTTCGACTTCGGCGCCGTCGTCGACGGCTACTGCTCCGACTTCGGGCGCACCGTGCACGTGGGCGAGCCGAACGAGGAGTACGTCGAGGTGCACGCGCTCGTGATGGCCGCCCAGGCCGCCGGCATCGCCGCGGTCCGGCCCGGTGCCACCGCGGCCGAGGTCCACGCCGCCACCCGGCAGGTCATCGTCGACGGCGGGTACGGCGACTGGTTCCGCCACCGCACCGGTCACTGCATCGGCCTCGACGTGCACGAGCTGCCCTACATCTCCGAGGAGGACCACACCCCCCTCGAGGAGGGCATGACCTTCACCATCGAACCGTCGGTCTTCTGGCCGGGCCGCGTCGGTGCCCGCGTCGAGGACGTCATCCTCTGCACGGCCGACGGCGGCCGCAAGCTCAACGAGCACCCGACCACCATGGTCGTCAACGACTGACCACCCCACCGAGAGGCGACATGAGCGACTCCCACGAGCTGGGCCTGGAGTTCTGGGCCTGGCGGGCCGCGCAGCAGCCGCGGTCGCACGACGACATCCCGCGCATCGACCGGCCCACCGGCTGGACGCCGCGCTGGTCGGCCGGCGACGTCGCGGGCTACCGCGGCGACCTCGTCGACTTCGAGCGCCGCCTGGCCGACCTGGCCCCCACGCAGGACCGGGCCGAGCTGGTCGACCGGCGACTGCTGCGCTCGGCGTTCGCCCGGGTGCGGTGGGAACTGGACGTGCTGCGGATGTGGCAGACCCAGCCGCGCTTCTACGTCGACCAGAGCATCGGCGTCGTCTTCGACCTGCTGACCGTGCCCGACCCGGACGCCGCGCGCCTGGAGGAGGTGGCACACGCCCTCGAGCAGACCCCGGCCATCCTCGCC
The DNA here is from genome assembly GCF_011046535.1 of Nocardioides anomalus. Lineage (NCBI taxonomy): Bacteria > Bacillati > Actinomycetota > Actinomycetes > Propionibacteriales > Nocardioidaceae > Nocardioides > Nocardioides anomalus. Next base: position 719,674 of record NZ_CP049257.1, read on the forward strand.
ACGGGACGCGAGAACGTCGCCGGCGAGGCCTACGCCCCCTTCGCCGAGCGCGCCGTCGGCGAGCTGGCCGAGATCGAGGTCCAGGTGCCGGCCGTGGTCGCCGCCCTGCTCGCGCTCCCCGCAGCCGCGGGCGTCGCCGAGCGGCTGCAGCGCGCCGCGGACGCGGCCACGACCGCGCTGGTGGACTACCGCCAGTGGCTGCGCTCCGTCGTACCCGACCTGCCCGCGCTGCGCGCGGTGGGGCGCGACCTCTACCAGTGGTTCCTCACCGAGGTCGCGGTCATGCCGCTGACCCCCGAGGAGATCCTCGCCTCCGGGCGCGCCGAGCTCGACCGCGCGATCGCGCTGGAGACGCTCGAGCGCAACCGCAACCACCACAGCGGCCAGCCGCAGGCGCCCGGGGCCACCACGGTCGCGGACCAGTGCCGCCTCGAGGGCGAGCTGGAGCAGCAGGTCCGCGACTTCTACGTCGCCCGGGGCGTGCTCAGCCAGCCCGGCACCCTGCACCACTACACGAACCTGCCCCTGCCGGCCCACCTCGTCCCGATCGCCTGGCTCGGGGTCACCGACGACCTCACCGGTCCCCGGCGCGTCGACGAGGACGGCGTCAGCTACGTGCACGAGTTCGACGGCGAGCCGCCGTACTTCTACGCGGCCAACGCCCTCGACCCGCGTGCCGGGATCGTGCACGAGGGCGCGCACTACCAGCAGCTGGCCCTGTCCTGGCGACACCCCCCGCGAGCTGCGCCGGCACTACTACGACTCCGGCTCCAACGAGGGCATCGCGTTCTACAACGAGGAGCTCATGCTGGCCTCCGGGCTCTTCGACGACGCGCCGCGCACCCGCGAGGTGATGTACAACTTCATGCGCCTGCGCGCCCTGCGCGTCGAGGTCGACGTCCGGCTGGCCACCGGTGACCTCGACATCGGCGGAGCGGCGGAGTACCTCGAGCGCGTCGTGCCGATGGACAAGGCCACCGCGCACGAGGAGGCCGCGTTCTTCGCGTCCGCGCCTGGCCAGGCCCTGACCTACCAGGTCGGCAAGACCCAGATCCTGCGGCTGTTCGCCGACGCCGTGCGCGAGCAGGGGCTCGGCTTCGACCTGCTGGCCTTCCACGACCGGCTCTGGCTGGAGGGCAACGTCCCGATCGCCCTGCAGCGCTGGGAGCTGCTCGGCGACCGCTCCGACCTCGACCGGGTCGAGGCGCTCTCGGTCCCGCTGGTCTCCGAGCCCGAGAACTCCCTGCTGGCCGAGCCGCTGACCACCGCCGACGAGACCGCCGGCGACGTCAGCCTCACCCGCGTCACGATCGACGGCCGGCACCGCCCGGTGCGCACCGACGCCTCGACCCGGGTCTACTACGTGCTTGAGGGCTCGCTCACGCTGCGCGTGGACGGCGACGCGGAGGGGGTCCGGCTTCCCGCCGGCTCGCGCCACGTCGTGCCCCGGGGCGCGACGTACGAGCTCGCCGGCCGGGCGGTCTACCTGGTCGTCAACGGCCCGGGCTTCCGGGAGGGCGACGACCAGTACTGAACGACGCGCCCTAGCGCAGGTAGCTGGCGCCGTTGACGTCGAGGGTGGCGCCGCTGAGGTGGCGCCACCGCCCGGTGGCCAGCCGGCTGACCAGGTCGGCGACCTCCTCCGGCGGCACCGGCGCACCCGCGGCGAGGCTCGCGTTCACCGCCGCCTCGCCGCCCTGCGCCGCCGCGGCGTCGCGCGACATCTGGGTGTCGACGATGCCCGGGGCGACCAGGTGCACCAGGACGCCGTCGCGGGCGTGGGCGCGCGCCACGGTCTTGGCGAACGCCGCGAGCGCGGCCTTGCTGGCGGCGTACGCGCCGAGCTCGGGGTTGCTCGAGCCGCGCTGCGCGGCCCAGCTGCTGAGGACCACGACCGTGCCGCCCCCGTGCTCGAGGAAGTGCCCGACCGCGGACCGGATGAGCGACGCCGGTTGGTGCACGTTGACCTCGAAGGCCTCGCGCCACCCGGCGTGCCAGGCGTCCTCGGCCCCGGCCAGCGGCGTGAGCGGCATGACCGCGGCGTTGCAGACCACGGCGTCGACCCGGCCGCGCCACCCGACGGCCTCGTCCCACAGCGTGCCCACGGCCTCGGGGGAGCGCAGGTCAGCCCGGACCAGGCGGACCCGCTCGGGCGGCAGGTCGGCGGTGGCCTCGCGGGCCCCGTCGGCGTGGGCGCCGTAGTGCGCGACGAGGTGCGCGCCGGCGGCGCCCAGGGCCCGGGCCGTGGCCGCTCCGATGCCGCGGGAGGCGCCGGTGAGGAGCACGGTGCGGCCCGCGAGCGGTCCGGTCACGCTCAGTCGGCCCAGCTGATCGAGTGGCGCAGGCCGAGCTCGATGTCGGCGGCCGCCTGCTGGACCCGCGGGACCAGGTCGCGCATCGCCTCGGGGGTCTGCCGGCCGATGTGGGTGGAGAGGTTGATGGCGGCGCGGGTCTGCCCGTGCCGGTCGCGGATCGGCACGGCCACGGCGACCAGCCCGATCTCCAGCTCCTGGTTGACCAGCGCGAAGCCCTGCTCGCGGACCCGGGCCAGCTCCGCGCGCAGCGCGGTCTTGTCGGTGATGGTGTTGGGCAGCATCGGCTTGAGCTCGGCCTTCTCGAGGACGGCGTCCAGCTTGGCCGGCGGCAGGTGCGCCAGCAGGACCCGGCCCAGGGCGGTGGAGTACGCCGGGTTGCGGGCGCCGACGCTCACCGAGATGGTCATCAGCGCCGGACCGGGCACGCGCACGACGTACACGACGTCGTCGCGGTCCAGGATCGCGCCCTCGCTCGCCTCGCCCGTGTCCGCCACCAGCTTCTCCAGGTGGGGGAGCGCGACCTCGGGGAAGGTCAGCGCGGAGAGGTAGGAGTAGCCGAGCTCGAGCACCTGCGGCGTGAGCTCGTAGCCGTTGCGGTGCGGCTGCACGTAGCCGAGCTCGGTGAGGGTGAAGAGGAAGCGGCGGACGGCGGCCCGGGTGAGGCCGGCCGACTGCGCGATCTCGGAGACGGTCAGCCGCGGGTGGTCGGCGTCGAAGACGCGGATGATCGCCAGCCCGCGCTCCAGCGACTGCACGAAGTCCCGGTGCCGACCGGTGCCCTCCTCCTCGTCGCTCACGACCGGATCCACCTCGGCACCGACCTTGCGTGCTGCCACTCTCGACTCCTCGCTCCGCTAGCGGACATACGACGCTCCGTTGAGGTCCACGGTGGCCCCCGTGAGACTAGGGCAACGGTCGGAGACCAGGTAGGTGATGAGGTCGGCGACCTCGGTGGCCGGGACCAGGCTCCCCATCGCCAGCCCGGCGGCCACGGCCTCCTGCTGGTCCGCGGACTGGCCGGCGACCCCCATGCCGGTGTCCACGACGCCCGGGGCCACCACGTAGATCCGCACCCCCGCCGCGGCGAAGTGCCGGGCCAGGGTCTGCGCCAGGTTGCGGATCGCGGCCTTGGAGGCGGCGTACCCGCTGACGTCGAGGATGCGCGAGCCCTGCTCGGCCGCCCAGCTGGAGACGACCACGGCCGTGCCGCCGCCGCGGCCGGCGAAGGCGCGCACGGCCTCGCGCAGCAGCGTGCCGGCGCCGACGACGTTGACCGCGAGCAGCTGCTCCCAGCCGGCGTCCCACGCCGCGTCGTCGCCGTCGAACGGCGTCTCGGCCATGGTCGCGGCGTTGAGGACCAGCACGTCGACCGGGCGCACCGCCTCCGCGTCGCGCCAGAGAGCGCGGGCGGACGCCGGCGTGGCCAGGTCGCCGCAGACCAGCGTGGCGCCGCTCGCCCCGCCGACGGCGCGCTCGGCCGCCTCGCGGTCGGAGCGGTAGTGCGCGAGCACGTCGGCGCCCGCGGCGAGCAGGGCCTGCGCGGTCACAGCGCCGATGCCGCCGGAGGCGCCGGTGAGCAGGACCGTGCGTCCGGTCAGCTCCCCGCTCACAGCAGCCCGCCGTCCACGGGCAGCAGCTGCCCGGTGATGCCTGCGGCGAGGTCGCTGAGGAGGAAGGCCAGGGCGTTGACGACGTCGTCGGTGGTCGCGATCCGGCCCAGCGCGGTCTGCGCGGCCGCTGCCTCCAGCGCGGCGTCGGGTGAGGTCGAGGTGGCTGTCGCCCGGTCGGCCATCCGGCCGAGCAGCGCGTCGGTGGCGACCGGGCCGGGCCCGACGCAGTTGACGCGCACACCGGCTGCCCCGAGAGCCAGGGCGGCCGAGCGGACCAGGCCGAGCACGGCGTGCTTGCTCGCGGCGTAGGACCAGATCCGCGGATCCCCGCGCCAGGAGTTCAGCGAGCCCACCACCGCGACCGAACCGCCTTCGCCCAGTCGCGGGCCGGCGTGCTTGAGGGTGGCGGCCACACCGCGCACGTTGACCGCGAGCACCCGGTCCAGGTCGGCCAGGTCGAGGTCGGCCGGCTGCTGCCACGACGGCACGACGCCCGCCGCGGCCACGACGCCGTCGAGCCCGTCGAGGCCGGTCACCGCCGCGTCGACCGCGCCGGCCACCTGCTCCTCGTCGGTCACGTCGCAGTCCAGTCCGACCCAGCCGTCGGGCAGTGACCACGACGTGCCGGCCAGGTCGAGGGCGGCACCACGCGCGCCCATGGCGGCGAAGCGCTCGACGGCGGCCGCGCCGATGCCCCGGCCGCCGCCGGTGACCAGCACCCGCCGCCCGGGCAGCAGCTGCGGGGTGCTCACCGGGCCGCCGCGCGGAGCGTGTCGTGCACGGCGACCGGACCGGCGTCCGGGTCGACGTCGACGATGACCTCGTGCACGCCGGCCTCGGCCAGCGCCTCGAGGTGGGCGGCCACGTCGGCCTCGCGACCGGCCGACTCGACCAGCCGCAGGGTGAAGCGCAGCGCGCCGGGATCGCGGTCCACCCGCCGGGCGTGGGCACGCACGGCGTCCATCTCCTGGGCGAGGTGCGCGACGTCGAGGGCCGGCACCGCCTGCTGGGCCAGCCAGCCGTCGCCCAGCGTCCCGGCCCGGCGGAAGGCCGCCTTGGTGTGACCGCCGACGAGCACGGGCACGGGGTGCGCCGGGACCGGGAGCTGCACGAGCCCGTCGGCCAGCGGGTAGAGCCCGTCGCGGGGGCCGGGGCTGCCGGTCCAGCAGGCACGGAGCACGTTCACCCACTCCTCGAGCCGGGCGCCACGCTCCTCGAACGGCTCGCCCAGCGCCTCGAACTCCTCGCGCAGCCACCCGGCGCCGACGCCGAGCTCGATGCGACCACCGCTCAGCGCGTCCAGGCTCGCGACCTGCTTGGCCAGCAGCACCGGGTTGCGCTGGGGCAGGACCAGGACCGCGCTGCCGATGCGCACCCGCTCGGTCACGGCGGCCGCGGCCGTCATCGCCACCAGCGTCTCGACGTACGGGATGTCGCCGGTCCACGGCGCCCGGCCGTCCTCGGCGAAGGGGTAGTAGGACCCGATGTGCATGGGCATGACCACGTGGTCGCTCACCCACAGCGAGTCGAAGCCGGCGTCCTCGAGACCGCGTGCGCGGTCGGGGATCGACGTGGGATCCGTGGCTCCGGTGTGGGGGAGCTTGGCTCCGAGGGCGATCGGCACCGGCTCATTCTCGGAGGCGCCGGTTTGTGCGTCAAGCGCCCAAACAAACGCAAAGCGGCACGTTTGTACGTATTGCGCGCAGAGGTACGGTTCTGCGAGCATTCCCCCACTCACGCGGACCGACCCTCGAGAGGACCTTGCGCGGATGGTGACCACACCCCGGACCGAGCGCCAGTTCGGCACCCTGTCCGGCCTCGACCACATCGGGATCGGCGTCTCCGACGTCGACGCAGCGCGCGCGTTCTACGCCGAGCTCGGCTTCACCGACGAGTCCTTCGACTACACCGGGCCGCTGCCCGGGCTGGCCGGCGTCAGCGGCCACGACAGCACCGAGGCGCGGGTGCTCTACCTGCGCGCCGGCACCCCGACCGTGCTCGGTCGCGCCGGCGTCAAGCTCGTGCAGATCCTCGACCGGACCCCACCGCCGATGCCCGAGGGCCAGGCGTGGGGCGAGCCCGGCATCTGCGAGGTCTGCGTCCACGTCAACGGCCAGGCCGACTTCCACGCGGACCTGGTCGCGCGGGGTCACGTCAACCTCATGGACCCCAACGAGGCCGACCTCGACCCCTACCAGACCCACTGCGGGCTGTCGTACGTCGCCGACCCGGACGGCGCGAAGATCGAGCTCATCGAGTGGTCGACCCTCGCGGCCGGCTGGCCGCTGGAGGAGGGGCCGCACGGCGTCAACCACGTCGCCTTCGGCGTCTCCGACATCGAGCGCACGCGCACCTTCTACCAGTCCCTCGGCTTCACCGGTCAGCTCTTCGAGTCCGACGGCTACTTCGAGCCGATGCACCCGTGGTTCGGTGACCGCACGCCGCCGCGGATGCGGATGATGCTGCTGACCAACCCCATCGGCGGCGCGCTGGAGCCGGTGCAGCACTACCCGGCGTCGCCGGACATGCGCGGGGAGTGGGGCCACCTCGGCACCTTCGAGTTCGCCATCGGCGCGCGCTGCCTGGAGTCGGCCGTCGAGCACCTCGAGCGCCTCGACGTCGAGCTGGTCGGCGAGCCGGTCAGCCTGGACGTGGTTGGCGGTGGCACCTGGCGCTACGCCTACTTCCGCGACCCCGACGACCTCTACGTCTGCGTCACGGAGGTGCGCGCGTGAGCACGCTCGAGCCGACCGCCCCCGTCACGGACACCGTCGCGGACACCGTGGCCGCGCCCGCCCGGGTGCGCGAGAACGACGAGCCGGTGGTCAAGATCCGCGGGCTGCGCAAGTCCTTCGGCCCCTTGGAGGTGCTCAAGGGCATCGACCTGGACGTCCACCAGGGCGAGCACGTCGTGCTCTTCGGCCCGTCCGGCTCCGGCAAGTCCACGGTGCTGCGCAGCATCAACCTGCTCGAGCCGCCCGACCACGGCTCGGTCTGCGTCGACGGGGTCGAGTACGGGCCGGGCGTGGCCGGCGCGGCCTCGGTCAAGCGCGGCCGCCCGATGGCGCTGCGCCGCAAGGTCGGCATGGTCTTCCAGCAGTTCAACCTGTTCCCGCACCTCACCGCGCTGGACAACGTGGCGCTGCCGCTGCGTTCGGTGAAGGGGATGCGGTCCGAGCCCGCCATGCAGCGCGCCGCGGAGTACCTGCGCCGGGTCGGGCTCCTGGAGCGGGCCGGCCACTACCCGGGCCAGCTGTCCGGTGGTCAGCAGCAGCGCGTGGCCATCGCCCGGGCGCTCAGCCTGGATCCCAAGGTGATGCTCTTCGACGAGCCCACCTCCGCGCTGGACCCCGAGCTGGTCGGCGAGGTCCTCCGTGTCATGCACGAGCTGGCCGACGAGGGGATGACGATGGTGGTGGTGACCCACGAGCTCGGCTTCGCCCGGGAGATCGGGGACCTCAACGTGTTCATGGACCAGGGCGTCGTGGTCGAGCAGGGATCGAGCGAGCTGTTCGACAACCCGCGCAACGCCCGCACCCAGGACTTCATCCGGGCGGTGCGCTGATGGGGATCACCGACTACGACTGGGGTCTGATCTGGGACTACAAGGGCGACCTCTGGCACGGTCTGCTCACCGCCCTGCAGGTCTCGGTCGTCGCGCTGCTCGTCTCGCTGGTCGCGGGCCTCGGCCTGGCCATGCTGCGGATGGGCCGGGCGCCGCTGTCGTGGGTGGCCGCGATCTACATCAACGTCTTCCGCGGCATGCCGGCCCTGGTGACGGTCATCTGGATCTACTTCGGCGTCTCGCTGCTGCTCGGGGTGAACTTCACCGTCTTCCAGGCCGGCGTCATCGCGCTGTCGCTGCTCTACAGCGCGTTCATGTCCGAGATCTTCCGCGCCGCCCTCCAGGCGGTGCCACCCGGTCACCGCGAGGCGGGGCAGGCGCTCGGCATGCGTGACACCCGGATCTTCTTCTCGATCGTGGTGCCGCAGGCGTTCAAGATCGCGCTGCCCAACATCGGCAGCATGTTCATCGGCATGATCAAGGACACCTCGACCTTCACCGTGATCGGCCTGCTCGAGGTGGTGCGCGTGACCCAGAACGTCAACGCCCAGACCTTCCAGCCGTTCGTCCTCTACACCGCGGCCGCCGGCATCTACGTGCTCGTGGCCTTCGCGGTCGACCTGCTCTTCCGGCTCGGGGAGAGCACGCTCGCGGCCCCGCCGAAGGGTGTCGTCGCGCGCGGCCTGCGCGCCCGCAAGCAGCGCCGCATCCACGCCCTGGTCAGCGAGCTGGCCTGACGGGCGTGCCCACAGAGGTCCCCGGGTTCTCGGTTGCCCGGTTGCACCGCAACCACCACCCACAGCACGACGACGTGCTGGACCAACAGCATCAAGGCAAGGAAGGAAGTCGCTGTGCTTGGAATGAAGCGGAACTCCCTGTGGCGCCGAGCGGCGGTCATCGGCACCACGATGGCGCTCGCCGTCGGACTCGCCGCCTGCGGTGACGACTCCGACTCGGGCTCGGACGGCGGCAGCGGTGGCGGCGACTCGTCGTCGGCCAGCGGCCTGATGAAGGACGGCACGCTCACCGTCGGCATGAACCTGCAGTTCGAGCCCGAGATGTACCTCGACGACAACAACCAGCCGGCCGGGTACGACGTCGACCTGCTGAACAAGCTCGCCGACGACATGGGCGTCAAGCTGGACATCGTGAACCTCGACTTCGACGGCCTCATCCCCGGCCTGCAGTCGAAGAAGTTCGACATGGTCTCGGTCGGCCTCACCGCCACCGACGAGCGCAAGAAGGTCATCGACTTCTCGCGCGAGTACGTCCCCTACGTGAGCGTCCTCGCGGTGCCCCAGGACGACGACGGCCCGTTCACCATCGACAACTACAACACGCCGGACACCCGCCTGACCGCCCTCCAGGGCTCGTCGGGCGAGCAGCTGGCCAAGGACACCTTCCCCAACGCCAACGTCGAGGGCTTCTCGCAGCAGAACGCCGCGCTGCTCGAGGTCGGGACCGGGCGGGCCCAGGGCTCGGTGCTGGAGGACTACATCCTCGCGCAGTACATCAAGTCCAACCCCGACCAGATCAAGCAGGCCGACCTGCCCGACCCGCTGGCCATCGGCTACGGCAGCTGGGCGGTCCAGAAGGGCAACAGCGCCCTGGTCGACGAGCTGAACTCGTTCCTGTGCACGGCGCAGAACGACGGGACGCTGGCCGAGGCGTACGCGAAGAACTTCGGGGTCGAGGACTTCCCCGAGATGCCGGCGGGGTGCTGACCGGTGCCTGACGACGAGCAGCACCTCGCGCTCCTGGTGGTCGGTGGCGGCCCGGCGGGCATGAGCGCCGCCCGCACCGCCGCCGACGCCGGGATGCGGGTGCTGCTCGTCGACGAGCGGCCGTCCCTGGGCGGCCAGATCTACAAGCAGCCGGGTCCGGGAACCTCCATCCCGGACCCGGCCGCGGCCGACCGCAGCACGCGGTACGGCCGCAGCCTCATCGCCGCCGCCGAGGCCAGCGGGGTGCGCATCGCCCTGCGGACCGCGGTGGTCGCGGTGGAGCCGGAGGACGACGGCTTCGCGGTCGTCCTCGTCGAGGACGGCCAGCACGCGCGCACCGTGCGCGTGCCGCGGCTGGTCCTCGCCCCCGGGGCGCACGACCGCCCGGTCGCGTTCCCCGGGTGGACGCTGCCCGGCGTGGTCACGGCCGGCGGCATGCAGTCGATGGCCAAGAGCCAGTTCGTGCTGCCGGGCCGGCGGATGGTCTTCGCCGGCTCCGGGCCGGTCGCCCTGGCCTTCCCCTCGCAGCTCGCCCACTACGGCGCGCACATCGTCGCCGCCCTGGAGGCCGGCCCGGCCCCGCGGCCCGGCGACGTGCTGCGCGTCGGTGCTGCAGCCTGGGGCAACGGCGTCCTGCTGCGCGACGCCGCCCGCTACCGCGCCGGCCTGCTGCGCCACCGCGTCCCGGTCCGCTACGGCCGCATCGTGGTGCGCGCCGAGGGCGCCGGTCGCGTCGAGCAGGTCGTCCACGCCGCCGTCGACCGCGACTGGCGAGTGCTCCCGGGCACCGAGGAGACCGTGGCGGCCGACGTGCTCTGCGTCGGCTACGGCTTCGTGCCCTCCTTGGAGCTGCTCCGGCTCGCGGGCTGCGAGACCACCTTCGACGAGGACCTCGGCGGTCGCGTGGTCCGCAAGGACGAGTGGGGCCGGACCTCGGTCCCCGGCGTGTACGCCGCGGGCGACGGCACCGGCGTCGAGGGCTCCTACGTGGCCATCGACGAGGGGGTGCTCGCCGCCCTCGGGGCCGCCCAGGACTCCCAGGTGCTCGACCGGGCCACGGCCGACGACCAGGCCCGCGAGGCCCGCCGGCGCCTGGTGCGCCGGCGCCGGCTGACCCGCGCCACCCACCGGCTCTTCCGCGTCGGCCCCGGCGTCTACGACCTGGCCGACGACCAGACCGTCGTGTGCCGCTGCGAGAACGTCCGGCAGCGCGAGGTGGTCGAGGCCGCCGCCGCCACCGACGACGTCAGCGTGGTCAAGGCGCTCACCCGCGCCGGCATGGGCCCGTGCCAGGGCCGCAACTGTGCGCGCCACGTCGCGGCGGTGATCTCCCGCACCAGCGGCCGCGAGCTGTCGAGCGTCGACTTCGCCACCCCGCGGATGCCGGTGCGCCCGGTGCCGATCGCGGCCATGGCCGACGCCGCGGTCGTCGACCCCGGGCTGTTCGTGGCCCCCGACCCCCAGGGAGAGCGTTGAACGGCGTCCCCCTGCTGGGCCCCTCGCGCGGCCCGCTGCCGGCCGAGACCGACGTGGCCGTCATCGGCGGCGGCATCGCCGGCGCGGCGATGGCGTTCTACCTGGCCCGCGAGGGCGTCGAGGTCGTGCTGCTCGACCGCGCCGAGCTCAACCGCGAGGCGTCCGGCACCAACGCCGGCAGCTTCCACCTGCAGCTGGCCATCCACCAGCTGTCCGGCAAGGGCACCGACACCGACCGCGACCGGCTCCTGGCCGACGCCCGGCTGAGCCTCGAGGCCTACGGACTGTGGCAGCAGCTGGACCGCGAGCTGGACGGCGACGTGGAGCTGCACGAGACGGGCGGCTGGATGGTCGCCGAGACGCCCGAGCAGGTCCGGCTCCTGCACGAGAAGCACGAGCTCGAGCGGCTGGCCGGCATCGAGACCGAGGTGGTCGAGGGGTCCGAGCTGCGCGAGCGCGCGCCGTTCTTCTCCGAGCGCGTCCTGGCCGCGACGTACTGCCCCGTCGAGGGGCACGCCAACCCGCTCATCGTCGCCCCGCTGTACGCCGCCCGCGCGGCCGAGCACGGCGCCGAGCTGCGCACCGGGGTGGCGGTCCAGGGCATCGACCGGGTCGAGCGGCGACCCGGCTCCGGCGCCCACCGCTTCACGGTCCGCACCGATCACGGCGACCTGCGCGCCCACCGCGTGGTCGACTGCGCCGGCGCCTGGTCCGGAGAGGTCGCCCAGATGGTGGGCCTCCGGCTGCCCGTGCGCAGCGACGGCCTGCACGTCAACGTCACCGAGCGGCGCCCGCGCCTGCTGACGCCGATGGTCCAGCACATCGGGCGGCGCCTCACGCTCAAGCAGAGCTCGGTGGGCTCCTTCATCATCGGCGGCGGCTGGCCCTCGCGCGCGGTCCCGGGGCCGCGCCGCTACCCCACCCAGTGGCAGAGCGCGGCCGGCAACGTCACCGTGGCCGTCGACATCGTCCCGGCGCTGGCCGACGCCCGCGTGGTGCGCACCTGGTCCGGGGTCATCGTGTTCACCGACGACATGAACCCGGTGGTGGGGGAGTCGGAGCGGGTGCCGGGCTTCCACGTCTGCGTCGCCTCGACCGGCTTCACCTTCGGTCCCATGTTCGCCCGGCAGCTGGCCGAGCAGATGACCGCACCCGGCAAGCACGACCCGTTCCCCGACCGGTACGCCGTGGACCGCGCGACCGCCTGACCCACCTCGCTCGAGACCCCCGCACGAGACACGAAGGAGACGCCGCACCATGGACCGCGACGACATCGACTGGCAGGGCTACTTCCCGGCGTTCGTCACGCCGTTCGCGGAGGACGGCGCGCTCGACCTCGACACCCTCGCGGCGCTGGTCGACCACTACGCCGACCAGGGCATGCACGGCATCGTCGTCAACGGCACCTGCGGTGAGTGGTTCTCCCAGACCCGCGACGAGCGCAAGGCCGTCGCCGAGGCCGCCGTCGGCCAGGCCGCGGGCCGGCTCAAGGTCATCGTGGGCTGCACCGACTACACCGCCGACCAGGTGGCCGAGCTGGCCCACCACGCGCTCGAGGCCGGTGTCGACGGCGTGCTGGTCTCGCCCCCGCCGTACGTCAAGCTGTTCGCGCCCGAGGTGCTCGCCTACTACGAGGACATCAGCGCCCGGGTCCACGGACCCCTGGTCGTCTACAACTGGCCCTACGGCAGCGGCATCGACATCGACACCGAGCTGGCGGACAAGCTCGCGGACGTCGAGCACATCGTGGCCATCAAGGACAGCACGCCCGACGCCGACCAGTTCTTCGCGACGTCCAAGCGGGTCCGCGACCGGGTCCGCGTGTTCGGTCCCTACATGTCCGCGCGCGGCGTGGAGGAGCTGGCCGAGCACGGCGGCGACGGCACCGTGGGCGGCGGCTCGCTGTTCGGCCGTCCCGACCCGCAGTTCTGGGAGGACTACTGGGCCGGCGACCTCGACGCCGCCCGCGCCCACGCCCAGCGCTCCGACCGGCTCTTCCCGCAGCTGTGGCTGCCCGGCGGCTGGGCCGGCAAGTTCGGCGGCTACCAGAGCCAGCTCAAGGTCCTCATGCGCATGCTCGGGCAGCCGGCCGGCCACGTGCGCCCGCCGCGCCTGCCCGTCACCGACCCGGCCGCGCTGGCCGAGATGCGAGCGGTGCTCGTGCGAGAAGGGCTGCTGGCCGCCGAGGAGGGCGCCGCCGAGGTGGCTGAGGTGACAGCGTGAGCCGACGCCGCCGCGGTGCCCGGATCGAGCCGCAGCCCGGCGTGCGCCGCGGCGATCCGGTCCGGATCTCCGTGGACGGCCGCGCGGTGGAGTCCTTCCTCGGCGAGAGCGTCGCCGCGGCGATGATCGCCGACACCGACGACCTCACGATGCGCACGACGTCCGACGGCGACCCGCGCGGCCTGTTCTGCGGCATGGGCGTGTGCTTCGAGTGCCTGGTCGTCGTCGACGGCGTGCCCAACACGCGCGCCTGCATGACCTGGGTCCGCGACGACATGGTCGTGCAGACCCAGGTCGGACCGGGTCCCCGTGACGCCGCCGGCTGAGCCTGCCGGCGGCGCCTACGGGCCTGTGCTCAGCTCAGCCGACGCCGTCGATGCAGAGGTACTTGATCTCGGTGAACTCGTCGATGCCGTGCAGCGAGCCCTCGCGGCCGAGGCCGGACTCCTTGACGCCGCCGAACGGGGCGCCCTCGTAGGAGATGAGGCCGGTGTTGATGCCGACCACGCCGAACTCCAGGGCCTCGCCCACGCGCCAGCTGCGACCCAGGTCCTGGGTGAAGAAGTACGCCGCGAGCCCGAACTCGGTGGCGTTGGCCAGGGTCACGGCCTCCTCCTCGGTCTCGAAGCGGATGACCGCGGCCAGCGGGCCGAAGGTCTCCTCGCGGGCCACGAGCATGTCGCCGGTGACGCCGGTGAGCAGGGTCGGCTGGAAGAACGTGCCGCCGAGCTCGTGCACCTCGCCACCGAGCACGACGCTCGCCCCGCCGGACACGGCGTCGGCGACGTGGCGCTGCACCTTCTCCACCGCGGCGGTGGAGATGAGCGGACCCTGCTCGGAGCCGTCCTCGAAACCGTTGCCCACGCGCAGGTCCGCGACCGCCTCGCGCAGCCGCTCGACGAAGGCGTCGTGGATGCCCGCCTGGACCAGGATCCGGTTGGCGCACACGCAGGTCTGGCCGGCGTTGCGGAACTTCGAGGCCATGGCACCGGCCACGGCCGCGTCGAGGTCGGCGTCGTCGAAGACGATGAGCGGGGCGTTGCCGCCGAGCTCGAGCGCGAGCTTCTTGACCGTGCCGGCGCTCTGCTGCATGAGCAGCTTGCCCACCGCGGTCGAGCCGGTGAAGCTCAGCGCCCGGACCACCGGGCTGGACGTCAGCACGCCGCCGACCTCCTCGGCCGGGCCGGGCACGACGCTCAGCACGCCGGCCGGGATGCCGGCGCGCTGGGCCAGCTCGGCCAGGGCCAGGGCGGAGAGCGGGGTCTCCGGGGCCGGCTTGACGATCATCGAGCAACCCGCGGCCAGGGCCGGGGCCGCCTTGCGCAGGATCATCGCCGAGGGGAAGTTCCACGGCGTGATGGCGGCGGTCACGCCCACCGGCTGGCGCACGGTGAGCAGGCGGCGGCTGCCGACGTTGCTCGGGATGACCTCGCCGTAGGTGCGCTTGGCCTCCTCGGCGTACCACTCGACGAAGCCGGCGCCGTAGATGATCTCGCCGCGCGCCTCGGCGAGCGGCTTGCCCTGCTCGGCGGTGAGGATCATGGCCAGGTCGTCGGCGTGCTCGACGATGAGCTCGAACCACCGGCGCAGGGTGCGCGCCCGCTCGGGCGCGGTCACCTTGCCCCAGGCGCGACCCGCGCGCTCGGCGGCGGCGACCGCGTCCTCCACGTCCGCGGCGCTGGCGGACTCGACCGCGGCGAGCACCGCGCCGCTGGCCGGGTCGCGCACCTCGCTGGGCGCGCCCTGGCCCTCGCGCCAGGTGCCGTCGATGAAGAGCCGGGTGCGCAGCAGGGCCCCGTCCCGGAGCCGGTCGGCGTCGAACTGAGTGTCCACAGGAACCTTTCGCGGAGGGGCCGGTCCGAGTCGGACGGCCGTTCTGCGCCCAATCGTACGCTTTGCGCGCACCCTTTGCTACAGTCCACCCACCCACAGCACCTCGCGAGATGAGCAGGCACCCCATGACCTCCGCAGGCTCCGTCGAAGACCTCGACCGTCAGTACTTCTTCCACCCGTTCACCAACGCCAAGGACCACGAGAAGACCGGTCCGCTGACGATGGTCAGCGGTCGCGGCTCGACCCTGACCGACACGCACGGGCGCGAGTACCTCGACGCCATGGCGGGGCTGTGGTGCGTGAACATCGGCTACGGCAACGAGGAGATGGCCGACGCGCTGGCCGAGCAGACCAGGAAGCTGGCGTACTACCACACCTTCGCCGGCATGGGGAACGAGCCGGTGGCCCGCCTCGCGCACCGGCTCATCACCGACGCGCCGGGCTCGATGGCCAAGGTGTTCTTCGGCAACAGCGGCTCGGACGCCAACGACACCCAGGTCAAGCTGGTCTGGTACTACAACAACGTCCTGGGCCGGCCGGAGAAGAAGAAGATCATCTCCCGCGAGCGCGGCTACCACGGGGTGACCGTGATGTCGGGCAGCCTCTGCGGGCTGCCGGGCATGCACACCGGCTTCGACCTGCCGCTGCCGATGGTCCGCTTCGCCCGGGCGCCGCACTTCCGCTTCGAGGGCGAGGACGGCGAGACCGAGGAGCAGTTCGTGGCCCGGCTGGCCCGCGAGCTCGACGAGCTCATCGTGGCCGAGGGCCCCGAGACGGTGGCCGCGTTCATCGCCGAGCCGCTGCAGGCCGCGGGCGGCGTGATCGTCCCGCCGGCGACGTACTTCCCGGCCATCCAGGAGGTGCTGCGTCGTCACGACGTGCTGCTCATCGCCGACGAGGTCGTGTGCGGCTTCGGCCGGACGGGCGAGTGGTTCGGCTCCACGACCTTCGGCGTCGAGCCGGACCTGATGACCGTGGCCAAGGGCATCACCTCCGCCTACGTCCCGCTGTCGGCCTGCCTGGTCTCCGAGGCGGTATGGGACGTCATCGCCTCGGGCTCGGAGAAGTACGGCCTGTTCAGCCACGGCTACACCTACTCCGCGCACCCGCTGGCGGCCACCGCGGCCATGACCAACCTCGACATCATCGAGCGCGACGGCCTCATGGGTCAGGCCAAGGCCCGCGGGGACCACCTCATCACCCGGCTCCGCTCCGCCTTCGAGGGCCACCCGCTGGTCGCCGAGGTGCGTGGCCACGGCCTGGTCGCCGCCGTGGAGCTGGCCGAGTCGCTCGACCCGCTGCGGCGCTTCGAGCCCCGCGGCAAGCTCAGCGGCGCGCTGGTGGCCCGGGCCCGCGAGCTGGGCGTCATCACCCGCGCGCTGCCCAACGCCGACACGATCTCCTTCTCGCCGCCGTTCGTGGTGACCGAGGACGAGCTCGACCAGATGGTGGCCGGCACCCGCCAGGCCCTCGACGACGTCAGCCGAGAGTTCGGGCTGGCGTGACCTCACCCGCCCTCGGGCTGGTGGTGAACCCGGTCGCCGGGATGGGCGGCCGGGTCGGTCTGCACGGGACCGACGACGCGGCGCTCGCGCAGGCGCGCGACCGCGGGGCCGAGCCGGTCGCGCCCGCACGCGCCCGCCGCGCCCTCGACCGGCTGCACCGGGCGGCGCCCCGGCTGGCGGTCCTGACCGTCGAGGGGCCGATGGGCACCGACCACGTGGCGGCGCTCGAGGGCTGGGACGTCGCCACGGTCCCGGGCGTGCCCGGTCAGAACGGCGCCACCGACGGCGCCGACACCCGCGCCGCGGTGGCCCGGATGGTCGAGGCCGGCGTCCGGCTCGTGCTCTTCGTCGGCGGGGACGGCACGGCGCGCGACGTCGCGCAGGCCCTCACCCGGACCGTCCAGCCCACCACCGTCGTCCTGGGCGTCCCGGCCGGGGTCAAGATGCACTCCGGCGTCTTCGGCGTGACCCCCGAGGCCGCCGGCGAGGCCGCGGCCCGCTTCCTGGCCGACGACGTGTCCCCGACCCGCACCGCCGAGGTCGTCGACCGCGACGAGGACGGTGCGGTCCGCCTGCACGCCACCGTCGCGGTCCCGCAGGTGCGGCACGCGGTCCAGGCTGCCAAGGGCGGCGCCGGCGCGGCCCCACCGCTGGAGCTGGCCGGGCTGGGCCGTGAGGTCGCCGAGGAGATGGCGCCGGGCCGGCTCTACCTGCTCGGCCCGGGCACGACGGTCGCGGCCGTGGGCGACGCGCTCGGCGTGGCGACCACTCCGCTCGGGGTGGACGCCGTGCTCGACGGGACGCTCGTGGCCGCCGACGCGAGCGAGGCCGAGCTGCTCGCCCTGCTCGGGCAGCACCCGGACGCCACGCTGGTCCTCGGGGTCGTGGGCGGGCAGGGCTTCCTCCTGGGTCGCGGCAACCAGCAGCTGTCCCCGTCGGTCCTGCGGGCCGTCGGCACCGACCGCATCGAGGTCCTGGCCACCCCCGACAAGGTGGCCGCCCTCGACGAGCCGGTCCTCCACGTCGACGTCGACGACCCCGACCTGGCCGCCCGCCTGGTCGGCTACCACCGGGTGCGGACCGGCCGCACCCGCAGCACCGTGCTCAGGGTCGTGGCGTGAGCCCCGACCACACCGGCTGGGAAGGAGCCTGAGGTGGCCCATCCGTACATGCCCAACTCCACCGACGACGCCAAGGCGAGGATGCTGGCGGCGGTCGGGGTGGCCGACGTGGACGAGCTCTTCGAGCAGATCCCCGACGACCACGTCTCGCGCACACCCAACGGGCTCGCGCCCGGCGTGCGCTCCGAGGCGACGCTGCGCCGCCACGTGCGCCGGCTGATCGACCGCAACGACGACTGCGTGGCCAACGCCAGCTTCCTCGGCGGCGGCCTCTGGCAGCACCACGTGCCGGCCGTCGTCGACGAGATCGTCACGCGCAGCGAGTTCCTCACCTCCGAGTGGGGCACGCCGTCCTCCGACCTCGGGCGCAACCAGGCGTGGTTCGAGTTCGCCTCACTGCTCGGCGACCTGCTGGAGATGGACTTCGTCGGCCTGCCGGTCTACAGCTGGGGCAGCGCCGCCGGCTACGCGATCCGGATGGCCGCCCGGATGACCGGGCGCGGCGAGGTGGTCGTCGCGTCGTCCCTCAGCCCCGAGCGGCTCAAGGTGATCCGGACCTACTGCGGCACCGAGGGCGGCAACGACCTGATCACGGTCCGCGTCGTCGACGTGGACCCCGCGACCGGCACCCTGGACCCGGCGGCCCTGGCCCTCGGCCCGGACACCGCCGCGGTCTACCTCGAGACCCCCAACTACCTGGGCGTGGTCGAGACCGCGGCCGCCGAGATCGCCGCGGCGGCGCGGGCCAACGGCACCGAGACCGTGCTCGGCGTCGACCCCAGCTCGCTCGGGCTGCTGGCCACCCCGGCCCAGCTCGGCGCGGACATCGTCGTCGGCTCCACCCAGCCGCTCGGCATCCACCTGCACGCCGGCGGCGGTGTGGGCGGCTTCATCGCCACCCGCGACGAGGAGCGCTACGCCCGGCAGTACCCGACGCTCCAGGTCAGCCTGGGCAGCACCACCGAGGACGAGCACTCCTTCGGCATGGTGCTCTTCGGCCAGTCGTCGTACGGCGCGCGCGAGGACGGCAACGACTGGACCGGCAACTCGGTCTACCTCTGGACCGTGGCCAACGCCGTGTACATGTCGCTGCTCGGCCCCGACGGCTTCGCCGAGCTCGGCCGGACCATCCTGGCCAACGCGCAGTACGCCGCACGCCGGGTCGCGGAGATCGACGGTGTCGAGGTCCGCTGGGACGGCTTCTTCAAGGAGTTCGTCGTGGACTTCTCGGCCACCGGCCGCACGGTCGCCGAGATCAACGCCGGGCTGCGCGAGCACGGCGTCTTCGGCGGCAAGGACCTCTCCGCCGACTTCCCCGGCCTCGGCCAGAGCGCGCTGTACTGCGTGACCGAGGTGCATACCGCCGACGACATCGAGCTGTTGACCGACTCCTTGAGGAAGGTGCTGGCATGAGCGGGCTGCGCAGGTACCACGCCCCGGTGTGGGACGAGCCGCTGATCATGGAGATGTCCGCGCCCGGGCGGCGCGGCAACGTCCCGCCGGAGCCGATCGAGGAGCTCGACCCGGCCAGCGTGCTGCCCGCCGGGCTGCTGCGGGCCACGCGCGCGGCGCTGCCCGAGGTGGCCGAGCCCGACGTGCTGCGCCACTACCTGCACCTCTCGCAGGAGACGATGGGCATGATCGGCATCAGCCTGTTCGGCACCTGCACGATGAAGTACAACCCGCGGGCCGGCGAGCAGCTCGCGCAGCGCGACGGCCTGGCCGAGCTGCACCCCGACCAGGACGACAGCACCCTGCAGGGCCTGCTCGAGGTCGTGCACCGCTTCGACCTGATGCTGCGCGGGCTGTCCGGGATGGACCGGTTCGTCTTCCAGGCCGGAGGGGGCGCCGCCGCGGCGTTCACCCACGCCACCGTGACCCGCGCCTACTTCGCCGAGCGCGGCGAGCTGGCCCAGCGCCGCGACGTCATCACCACCCAGCAGGCGCACCCGTGCAACCCGGCCACGGCCGCGGCGGCGGGCTTCAACGTCATCACCCTGCCGCTGGAGTCCGACGGCTACCCGTCGCTGGACGCGCTCAAGGCCGTGGTCTCCGACCGCACCGCCGCGCTGATGATGAACAACCCCGACGACATGGGCATCTACAACCCGCACGTCAAGGAGTGGGTGCGCACGGTCAAGGACGCCGGCGGGCTGGCCTTCTACGACCACGCCAACTTCAACGGCGTGATGGGCCGGCTGCGGGCCGCGGAGCTCGGCTTCGACGCCTGCATGTTCATGCTCCACAAGACCTTCGGGGTCTCCAAGGGCGGTGGCGGACCGGCCGTCGGCGCCTACGGCTGCACCGAGGAGCTCGCGCCGTACCTGCCGGGACCGCTGGTCGAGAAGACCGACGACGGCTACGTGCGCCGCGAGAACCCCAGCGGCGTGGGCCGGGTCCGGGAGTACTCCGGGAACCTCAACCAGGTCGTCAAGGCCTACTCCTGGCTCACGGCGATGGGCGGGGACGGGATCAAGGAGGCCGCCGACCTGTCGGTGCTGGCCAACAACTACATGGAGACCCGGCTGCTCGCGCTCCCCGGCGTCACCAAGGCGATCCCGACCATGACCAAGCACCGGCTGGAGATGACGCGCTTCAGCCTGGAGGAGTGGTCGGCCGAGACCGGCCTCAAGGCGACCGACGTCCAGAACCGGATGGCCGACTTCGGCATCGACGCCATGTGGCTGAGCCACGAGCCGTGGATCGTCCCCGAGCCGTTCACCCCGGAGGCCGGCGAGAGCTGGTCGCTGGAGGACATCGACTACTGGATCGACGTGCTCGCGCACGTGCTCGAGGAAGGCCGCACCGACCCGGAGAAGGTCCGGACGGCTCCGCACGAGCAGGTGGTCGCGCAGTTCGACGGCGCCGGGCTCGACCGCCCCGACGGCTGGGCCACCACCTGGCGCGCCCACCGGCGCAAGACCGGCCGCGCGTGAGCGCCGACCGGCCGCCGGTCGCGGTGGTCGGCGGCGGGAGCATCGGCGTCGCCTGGGCGCTGGTCTTCGCCCGCGCCGGTCACGAGGTGGCGATCTTCGACGTGGCCGCCGGGCGCCGGGGGGCGGTGCCCGGCGAGCTGCGCGAGCGGCTCGACGAGCTGGTGGCCCACGGGCTGCTGGCCGATCCCGAGCCGGTCGCGTCCCGCGTCCGCGTGGCGCAGACGCTCGCGCTCGCGGTGCGCGGCGCCGCGCACGTGCAGGAGTGCGTCGTGGAGTCCGAGGAGGTCAAGCGCGCGCTCTTCGCCGAGCTCGACGGGCTGGCCGAGCCCCGAGCGGTGCTGGCCTCGTCGTCCTCGATGATGCCGGTCTCGCGCTTCGCCGCCGACCTGCCCGGGCGGGGCCGGTGCCTGGTCGTGCACCCCGGCAACCCGCCGTACCTCCTGCCGGTGGCCGAGCTGGTGCCCGCGGAGTTCACCACCGAGGACACCGTGGCCCGCACCCGCGCGCTGCTCGAGGGCGCGGGGATGGTGCCGGTCCTGGTGCGCCACGAGGTCGAGGGGTTCGTCTTCAACCGGCTCCAGGGCGCGCTGCTGCGCGAGGCCTACCGCCTGGTCCGCGACGGCGTGGCCTCGGCGGCCGACGTGGACCGCGTGGTCAGCCACGGCCTCGGCCGGCGGTGGGCGGTCATCGGCCCGTTCGCCACCGCCGACCTCAACACCCGCGGCGGCCTCGAGCGGCACGCCGAGGTGATGGGCCCGGCGTACCTGCGGATGGGCGCCGAGGTGGGGGAGCGTGAGGAGTGGACCCCCGAGCTGGTCGGCGAGGTGGCGGCGTCAGTGCACGAGCGGCTGCGGCCCGAGGACTGGGCGGCCAGCGTGCTGCGCCGCGACCGCGCCCTCATGCGCGTCGTCGCGGCCGACCCCGAGCTCTGAGCCTGGTCAGGACGCCAGGGCGGGGCTGAACCGGCCCGGGGCGAAGGGCGTCAGGTCGCGCCCGGGGTCGTCGCCCAGCGCGAGGGCGGCGAGGGTGCGGCCCATGAGCGGGCTCGCGGTGAACCCCATGTAGGGGTAGAGGCCGAGGAACACCCCCGGGTGACCCGGCGCCTCGCCGAGCACCGGCCGGTGGTCCGGCGTGCCGTTGCCGATCCCGACCCAGGTGCGGACCAGGCGGACATCGGCGAGCTGCGGGAACAGCGACATCGCGGTGGACAGGTTGGCCCGCAGCGAGTCCGGGTCGAGGACCCACGCGCCCTGGGCGTCGCGGCGGGCCGGCCAGCCGCCGCCGATGAGCAGCGTGCCGCTCGCGGACTGCTTGAAGGTGAGCCGGCCACCGGCGTAGTAGACGAGGTGCTCGACCAGCGGCGCGACGCGCTCGGTGACGTTGGCCTGGATCGCCTCGCTGGTGATCGGCAGGTGCACGCCGAGCTGCTCGCCGAACCACGGCATCGCGTCGCCGGCCGCGACGACCACGCGCGGGGCCCGGGCCGTGCCGCCGGTGAACCGGACCAGGTGCTCGCCCGCGCCCGGCTCGAGCGCCTCGACGGCGGTCCCGGTGCGCACCTGTGCGCCGAGCTCCGCCGCGCGGCGGGCGAAGGTCGGTCCGGCCAGCAGGGGGTTCGCCTTGCCCTCGATCGGGCACAGCTCGGCGCCGATGAGCCGGTCGGTGGCCCAGGGGGCGAGCGCCCGCAGCTCGCGCCCGCCGAGCACCCGGCTGGGCACGCCGGCCTCGTTCTCCAGGGCCACCTTGCGCTCGATCCAGTCGAGCTGCTCGGGGGCGTCGGCCACCAGCAGACCGCCCTTGCGGCGCACCTCCAGGTCGACGCCGAGCTCGGCCGACAGCCCGTCCCAGAGCTCGAGCGAGTCGGCCAGGAAGCGCAGCGCCGGGAGCCAGGCGCGCGCCCAGTCCTCGCCCAGCTCGCGGTAGGGCTCGTGCTGGATCTGACCGTGCAGGCTGCCCGCGTTGCGGCCGGACGCCTCGGTGTTGAGCTGGTGCCGCTCCAGCAGCAGGACCCGGGCGCCGGCACGGCTGGCCCAGTACGCCGTCGCGGTGCCGGTCGCCCCGCCCCCGACCACGATGAGGTCGTACGCCGCGTCCACGGTCGTCAGCCTACCGCTCGCGGTCGTCCTGCGAACAGTTGTGCGGTGTGCGGATCTGCCGTCATGCGTCGAGGACGTGCTCGGCCGTCGGCCGGACGTGGTCGAAGATCAGGTTGGTCTCGGTCATCGCGACGTCCGGCACTGCGCTGAGGTTCTCCACCACGAAGTCGCGCAGGGTGCCGGGGTCGGCCACCGCGACGTGCACCATGAAGTCGTTGCGCCCGGCCAGGAAGTACACGTCGAGCACGCCGGGCAGCGAGCCGAGGTACTCCCGGAACTGCGCGATCCGCGACCGCGAGCTGGCCTGCAGGCTGATCGAGACCATGGCCTCGAGCGGGCGCCCCAGTGCCTCGAGGTTGACGTCGGCGTGCACGCCGCGGATCACCCCGCGCTGGCGCAGGTTGCGGACCCGGGTGAGGCAGGTCGACGCCGCGATCCCGACCCGGGACGCCAGCACGTTGTTGGGCAGCCGGCCCTCGGCCATGAGCAGGGTCAGGATCTTGCGGTCCACGGTGTCGACGGCGCCGTGAACTCCGTTCGGCGGGGTGGTCATGTCGGCGGTCCTCGTCGTCGTTCCTGCGGTCTGGGCGGCCTCTGCCGATGATCCTTCGGCGGCGATGGCGCTGGTCGAACAGAAGCATGACACTTGCTCTTGCCAACGAACACCCCAGAGTGCGAGGAGTCCCGTGAAGGTCGGAGTGCCGAAGGAAGTCAAGAACCACGAGTACCGCGTGGCGATCACGCCGATCGGGGTGCACGAGCTGGTGGCCCACGGCCACGAGGTCGTCGTCCAGAAGGACGCCGGCGTCGGCTCGCAGATCACCGACGAGGAGTACGTCGCCGCGGGCGCGCGGATCGTGGACACGGCCGAGGAGGCGTGGGGCACCGACGGTGGGGTGGACCTGGTGCTGAAGGTCAAGGAGCCGGTCGCGGAGGAGTACGACCGGATGCGGGAGGGGCTGACGCTGTTCACCTACCTGCACCTGGCCGCGGACAAGCCGCTGACCGAGGAGCTGCTGGCGCGCAAGGTCACCGCGATCGCCTACGAGACCGTCCAGCTGCCCTCCGGTGGGCTGCCCCTGCTCTACCCGATGTCCGAGGTGGCGGGGTGTCTGGCGCCCCAGGTGGGCGCCTACAGCCTGATGAAGGCCCAGGGCGGCCGCGGCGTCCTGATGGGCGGTGTCGGTGGGGTCGCCAACGCGAAGGTCGTCATCATCGGCGCCGGGGTGAGCGGTCAGAACGCCGCGAACATCGCGTTGGGGATGGGCGCGGACGTGACGCTGCTGGACACCGATCTGGACAAGCTGCGGATGTCGTTCTGGCGCTACGACAACCGGGTCCACGGCCTGGCCAGCTCGAAGCTGGCGATCGAGCAGCAGGTGCTCGAGGCGGACCTGGTGATCGGGGCCGTGCTGATCCCGGGTGCGGCGGCGCCGAAGCTGGTGTCGAACGAGCTGGTCTCGCGGATGAAGCCGGGCTCGGTGCTGGTGGACATCGCGATCGACCAGGGCGGCTGCTTCGAGGACTCCCACGCGACCACGCATGCGGACCCGACCTACGAGGTCCACGGCTCGACGTTCTACTGCGTGGCGAACATGCCGGGCGCGGTGCCGAACACGTCGACGTACGCGTTGACCAACGCGACGCTGCCCTACGCGGTCGCGCTGGCCAACCGGGGGTGGACCGAGGCGTGCCGGTCGGACCGTTCCCTGGCCCTCGGGCTCAACACCCACGCCGGGCAGCTGACCAACAAGCCCGTCGGCGAGGCCGTCGGCATCGATGCCGTCGACCCCGCCGACGTGCTCGGCTAGGTCACTCGCCCGCGACGAAGACGGTCTCGGTGGCCCGCGCCCGGTCGGGGTGGGCCACCCAGACCCACGCCGCGAACGCGATGCCGAGCACCAGCCAGGCCAGCGAGATGTAGCCGGCGTAGTTGAACGGCTCGGGAAGCGGCGAGATGAACGGGAAGATGCTCGCGCCCACCCCGATCGCGGCCATCAGGGCCGGGACCATCACCACGATCGCGAGCACCGGGACCAGCACGTGCAGGAAGGGGTTGAACCCCTCGGGCCGGTTGCGGGTGAACCAGACCAGGCACGACAGTGCCACCAGCGCGTAGAGCAGGATCGCCACGCAGGTCTCGATCGTGCCGAGGAAGCCGAAGGCCTGCAGCGGCCCGCCGTCGAGCACGAGCCCGGTCACCACGGTGAGCACCACGGAGATCGCCATCACCGTGCGCAGCGCCACGATCGGCGTGCCGTTGCGGTCGCTGCGGGCGAACGCCTCGGGGAGCAGCTGGATGCGGCCCATGGCGAAGATGTGGCGGATGCCGGCGTTGGTGGCGCCGTTCGCGCTGGCGATCGCGGAGTTGAGGATGGCGAAGAGCAGGACGTACCAGCCCAGCCCCCAGACGTCCTCGCTGATGCCGATCCAGGCGTCGCCGCCGTTGTAGCCGGGGAACTCCGCGAAGCGGCCGGGGCCGAAGAAGACCGTGGCCGCGTAGGTGCACAGGATGATGAACAGGCCGAGGATGAGCGGGGAGAGCAGCGAGACCCGCAGCACGGTGCGGCGCGAGTCCTTGGCCTCCTCGGCCAGCGGGACGACGTTCTCGAAGCCGACGAAGCCGTAGATCGCGTAGATCATGCCGCCGATGAGCCCGGACAGCCCGGCGAAGCCCGCGACGTCGGCGTAGTGCGGCGTGAAGACCATGAGCGTGTTGTCCGAGCCCGCCTTGACGATGAGCGTGAGGGCCAGCGCGCCGAGGATGGCGAACTCGATGACGCCGAGCACGATCGCGGCGTTGGTGCTGAGCTTGGCGCCCTGGCCGACCAGCCAGTAGACGAAGCCGATGCAGACCAGGGCGGCGACCACCCACGTGGGCTTGTAGGACCAGCCCCACCAGTTGTTCAGGGTCGAGGCGGTGAAGCTGCCGAACGGCAGGAACAGCGTGGAGGGGAAGACCGCCCACACGATGAGGTAGAGCCAGGCCACCATGGTCCCGAGCGCGGGGTGCAGGCCGTTGGCCACGAACGTGTAGAAGCCGCCCGCCGACGGGAAGCGCGCGGCCATCTGGCCGACGCACGACGCCACGAGCAGGATGCCGACGAGCGCCAGCACCAGCGACAGCCCCAGCGAGCCGCCCGCGAAGTTGGCGCCGACGATGACGGCCAGTGTCACCGACAGCCCGGGGGCGGCCGACGTGAGCGCCTGGAACAGCACCTCCCAGAAGCCGAGCTCCCCCCGCTTGAGCGACGCACCGTCCGCGCCGCCTGCCACCGCGTCCTGTTGGACCACCGTTCTTCTCCTTCACCCTGGCGCACTCCTGTGCGCGATGCGCGCAAGTATGCGCAGAACGCGCAGCGCTGGGAAGGGGTGTCTCAACCGCTGTCCAGCGTCCGATCAGCCGGCGCCCACGGCCGCCGCGATGATGCCCGCGACCCGCTCCGTGGCCGCCGCGGGGTCGCCGGCGCGGGAGGCCAGGGCGAGGCGCACCTCGGGGGGATCGGCGAGCGGGACGTAGGCCACGCCAGCCAGGGCCAGGCTGCGCACCGGCTCGGGGACCAGGGCCACGCCGAGGCCCGCGGCGACGAACACCGCGAGGGTCGCGGTCTCGGAGACCTCGATGGTCGAGGTGGGCCGGAACCCCGCCCGGGCGCAGGCGGCCAGCACGTGGCCGTGCATCGAGGAGCGGTCGCCGGCCGGGTGCACCACGAAGGCCTCCTCGGCCAGGTCGGCCAGGTCGAGGCGCCGGCGCCGGGCGAGCGGGTGCTGCGCCGGCAGGACCGCGACCAGCCGCTCCCGGCGCAGGTCGCGGATCAAGACGTCGGGGCGGGTGATGCCGTCGGGACGGAGGATGGCGAGGTCCAGCTGGCCCGCCACCAGCCGGTCGACGAGGGCCGGGCTCAGCAGCTCGCCGTGCAGGTCGAGCTCGACGTCAGGTAGCCGGTCCCGCACCTCGCGCGCGACCCGCGGCAGCACGTCGTACGTCGCGGTGCCGATGAAGCCGACGGCGACGCGCCCGGCCCGGCCGTCGGCCAGCAGGGCCAGGTCGGCCGAGGCGTGCTCGACCGCGGCCAGGACCGAGCGGGCGTGCGGCTCGAACCGATGGCCGGCCTCGCTCAGCTCGACCCGCCGGGTGGTGCGCTCGAACAGCGCCAGGCCCACCTCGCGCTCGAGCTGCTTGACCTGCTGGGAGAGTGCGGGCTGGGCGAGGTGCAGACGCTCGGCCGCGCGGCCGAAGTGCCGCTCGTCGGCCACCGCGAGGAAGGCCCGCAGGTGCCGCAGCTCCATGCTCTGAGGTTATCAATGTGGTGGCACTTCGTATTGGTGTGCATGAGTGGTCGCGGCGTACGGTCGCAGCATGGGTGACGCCTTCGTGTACGCCGCCGCACGGACGCCGTTCGGCCGCTTCGGCGGTGCGCTGGCCGACGTGCGGCCCGACGACCTGGCCGCGGTGGCGGTGCAGGGCGTGCTGGCCCAGGCGCCCGGCCTGGATCCGGCCGCGATCGACGACGTGGTGTGGGGCTGCGCCAACCAGGCCGGCGAGGACAACCGCAACGTCGGGCGGATGGCGGTGCTGCTGGCCGGGTTGCCGGTCTCGGTGCCGGCGGTGACGGTGAACCGGCTGTGCGGGTCGTCGCTGGACGCCGCGATGCAGGGCTCGCGGGCCATCGAGACCGGTGACGCGACCGTGGTGCTCACCGGCGGCGTCGAGTCGATGACGCGGGCGCCGTGGGTGCTGCCCAAGCCGTCGCGGGCCTTCCCCGCGGGCAACGTCACCGCGGTCTCGACGACGCTGGGGTGGCGGCTGGTCAACGAGAACATGCCGGCCGAGTGGACGGTGTCGCTGGGCGAGGCCAACGAGATGCTGGCCGACCGGTTCGCCGTCTCGCGGCAGCGCCAGGACGAGTTCGCGGCCCGTTCGCACAACCTGGCCGACGCGGCCTGGACGGCGGGCTTCTACGACGCGCTCGTCGTACCGGTGCCGGGGGTGGACCTGCAGGAGGACGAGGGGATCCGGCCGGGGTCGTCGGCGGAGGGGCTGGCGAAGCTGAAGCCGTCGTTCCGCCCGTCCGGGACCATCACCGCCGGCAACGCCTCGCCGCTGAACGACGGTGCGTCCGCCGTGCTGCTCGGCGCCGAGGGGGCCGTGCCCGGCCTGGACCCGCTGGCCCGGATCGCGGGACGCGGGACCTTCGCGCTGGCGCCGCAGGAGTTCGGGTTCGCACCGGTCGAGGCGGCGAACCGGGCGCTCGCGCGAGCCGGGATCGCGTGGTCCGACGTCGCGGCCGTGGAGCTGAACGAGGCCTTCGCCGTGCAGTCCCTGGCCTGCGTCGACGCGTGGGGCATCGACCCCGAGATCGTGAACACCAAGGGCGGCGCGATCGCGATCGGGCACCCGCTCGGCGCGTCCGGCGGCCGGGTCCTCGGGACGCTCGCGCACCGGCTGCGCGAGTCCGGCGACCGGTGGGGCGTGGCCGCGATCTGCATCGGGGTCGGGCAGGCCCTGGCCGTCGTCCTGGAGAACGTGGCGTGATCCGGACCGCCTTCCACGAGGGCGCCGACGCGGCGGACGAGGCGGTGGCCGACGTACCCGACGGCGCGACCGTGCTCATCGGCGGCTTCGGGCTGGCCGGACAGCCGGTGGCGCTCATCGACGCGCTCATCCGGCAGGGGGGCCACCGACCTCACGGTGGTCAACAACAACGCCGGGAACGGCGACACCGGCCTGGCCGCGCTGCTCGCCGAGGGCCGGGTGCGCAAGGTGGTCTGCTCGTTCCCGCGGCAGGTGGACTCGTGGGTCTTCGACGGGCTCTACCGCTCCGGCGCGATCGAGCTCGAGCTGGTCCCGCAGGGCAACCTGGCCGAGCGGATGCGCGCGGCGGGGGCCGGCATCGGCGCGTTCTACACCCCGACCGGCGCCGGCACGCAGCTGGCCGAGGGCAAGGAGACGCGCGAGATCGACGGGCGGACCTACGTGCTGGAGTACCCGTTGCGCGGCGACGTGGCCCTGATCGGCGCGCACCGCGCGGACCGGATGGGCAACCTGGTCTACCGCAAGACCGCCCGCAACTTCGGGCCGGTCATGGCCACCGCCGCGACCACGGTCGTGGCCGAGGTCCGCGAGGTCGTCGACGTCGGCGGCCTGGACCCCGAGGCCGTGGTCACGCCCTCGATCTACGTCGACCGGGTGGTGGTGACCCCGTGACGCTGTCCAAGGACCAGATGGCGGCGCTGGTGGCGCGCGACATCGCGCCCGGCTCGTTCGTCAACCTGGGCATCGGCCAGCCCACCTCGGTGGCCGACCACCTCGAGCCCGGCTCCGGCGTGGTGCTGCACACCGAGAACGGCATGCTCAACATGGGCCCGCGGCCCGCCGCTGGCGAGGAGGACCCCGACCTCACCAACGCCGGCAAGCAGCCGGTCACCGAGCTGCCCGGCGCGGCGTACTTCCACCACGCCGACTCCTTCGCCATGATGCGCGGCGGCCACCTCGACGTGTGCGTGCTCGGCGCCTTCCAGGTGAGCGCCACCGGCGACCTGGCCAACTGGCACACCGGCGCGGCCGACGCCGTCCCCGCCGTCGGCGGCGCGATGGACCTCGCCATCGGTGCGCGGCAGGTGTTCGTGATGATGACGCTGTTCGCCAAGGAAGGCGCGCCCAAGCTGGTGCCGGCCTGCACCTACCCGCTCACCGGCGTCGGCTGCGTGGACCGGGTCTACACCGAACAGGCCGTCTTCGACCTCACCCCCGACGGCGTCCGGGTCCGCGAGACCTTCGGCACGACGTACGACGAGCTGGCCGCGCGCCTCGACGTACCCCTCCTGCCGCCGCGGGTCGGGGAATGACCGCGCCGCCGCGGTTGTCCTCCCTGCATGGCTGCTGACCTGGTGGACGACACGCTCGAGACCGCGCGACTGGTGCTGCGCCCCTGGTCGGTGGACGACGCCCCCGACGCGCTGGCCGTCTTCGGCGACGAGTCCGTGACCCGCTGGCTCGCGCCCGCCGTCACCCGCGTCCCCGACGTCGACGACATGCGCCGCCTCATCGGCGGCTGGCTCACCACCCCGCCCCCCAGCCCCGCCGGCCGCTGGGCCGTCACCACCCGCGACGACGGCGCCCTCGTCGGCGCCCTCGCCCTCCTCCCGCTCCCGCCCGAGAACGACGACCTCGAGATCGGCTGGCAGCTCGCCCCCACCGCCTGGGGCCAGGGCTTCGCCGCCGAGGCCGGCCACGCCGTCGCCGCCCACGCCTTCGACCGGGGCGTCGAGGAGCTCTTCGCCGTCGTCCGCCCCCGCAACACCCGCGCCGCCCGCACCGCCACCTCCATCGGCATGGAGTGGGTCGGCGAGACCGACAAGTACTACGACCTGCGGCTCCAGGTCTACCGCCTCCGCAAGGCCGAGCTCGGCGTCCCGAGGCTCCCCGGCGCCTAGGACTCCAGGCCGGTGCACGCAGCGCTGCCGGACCGGCGGCACCGCAGGGACCGCGGGCGGCGAGCGTTGAGGCCGCTAGACCACCCACCGCGTCAGGGTGACCTGGCCGCCAACCGACCGTTGAGCGGCCAGCAGCCGGGGGGCTCACTAGAGGAAGTTGGGGTGGCCCATGACCGAGCAGCCGAGCGCGCCGGGCGCGCACGACAGCGCGGAGACCGTCGAGCGGTTCGTGGCGGCGGCGCAGCCGGAGGAGGTCGCGCACTCGCTGGCCGAGCACATGGTGACGTGCACGCGGCACGCGGACACCGAGGCGGCGCAGCGGTGGGCCGGGCGGTGCGGGGAGCTCGAGCAGGCGGGCGCGGGGCTCAGCACGCCGCGGCCGCCCACGCGCTGAGGCCGAGGTGCAGAAAACCCCCGACCGGGAGGTCGGGGGCTGGTGGGTACGCCATCAGGGACTCGAACCCCGAACCCGCTGATTAAGAGTTCCAGCGACGCCGTATCGGACGGTGCACAGCCGTCCTGATGCGTCCAGATAAGTCCGGACGCAGGCGGCGAACGTGCTTCTGCGTCCGGGAACAGACGCCGCGGTCCTCGCGGGTCTGTGACCAATCGGTGACCAGTCACCGCGCGTACAGAGGAGATGGATGATCGACTTCAACAACGGCTACTGCCTCGAACACGAACCTGGCCCTTGGCAGGTTTCTCACCCAGACGGTGAGCCTCCAGCGATGTACTGGGAGTCACCCCAGGAGCAATGGCCCGAGATGGCGGGGATGGCGGAGGAGGGCTATCTCGCCGAGGACATCAACTGGGGGCGCGCCCTCATCGGCGTCCCCTCGATCGCCACGTGGGACTGGACCCCGCTCAACCCGGTTCCAGAAGGAGCGGATTCAACCGACTCCTACTCAGACCCCATCGCCGCGATCATCAACGCCGCGTGCCAGGTCGGGATCGATCCGGAGTGGCTCTGCAAGCGCGCGCTGCATACTGCGCGCTCGACCAGGGAGGAGTCCTATGGCTGCGCCCGCGAACGCGCAGAAGCGTCTGAGACCAAGTCGGCAAAGAACTAGATAGTCCTCAGGCCAGCGACCCCGCATGAGCGGGGTCGCTGGTGCGCCTGACTGGAGGTCCATGTTGAGCTAGGACCGAAGGCTGACGCCGGAGGTGATTGGCATGAAGTCGTTGGTCCAGGCACGGCTGAAACGCTCCAAGGCGCTTGAGTTGGCAGCTGATGGGCTCCCGTATGAGCAGATCGCTCGTCGTGCCGGTTACGCGCACCGCGGGTCAGCGCATCGGGCGGTATTCAAGGCGCTGGCAGAGGTGGAGGCCGAGAACGCCGAGCAGCTGCGCCAGTTGGAGGTCGACAGGCTCGACGAGCTCCAAGCCGGACTGTGGGAGAAGGCCGTGTCGGGCGACCTCGCGGCGGCCACTTCCGTACTACGGATCATCGATCTCAGGTCGAGACTTCTCGGGCTTCAAGTCCGGCAGAGTGGCGCGCCGGAGCCCGAGTTGGCGACGCTCGTGCTCCGGCCAACGCCGCTCCCAGAGGAGCCCGCAATCTGGTGAAGGCAACCCAGGAGGTGCAACCGGGCGACCCCCTAGGACCGTCGGCCAGCCCGGTTATAGTCCGCGCACGGCGTCACCGGAGCTCGTGCTGCGGGGCAGCGATGATCATGTTGGTCGTCTGGTGCACGAGAAGGATCCACATGAGCGCTTGTTGAGCTGACGTGGAACTCGATCGACGCCGAGGCGTCCCGCGTCGACGTGACGCTCGTTCGAGACGAGGCCGATGCCATCAAGAAGGTGGTCATCTCCGACGACGGCCGTGGCATCGACCGCGATGAGGTTGAGGGCACGTTCGGTGAGGGGGAACTCATGGAAGCGCACCAGCGCATCCACTAAGAACGGCGTCCGCAAGCCCCACGGTCAACTCGGCGAGGGGGAGATGCGCTGGGCGGAGACCTGACGCAACGGGTATTGGTTGTGCCCGACCGCCACGGTGGAGGCCTACGTCGTCGCGTCAACGCATAGTGTTCGGCAACAAGCCAACGTGACCGGCCGAGGGGAGGGAGCCTCTGATGGCGGTTGCTCGAAGGTCGCCGATTACCCCCTCGGTGTTGGCCTGGGCCTCTGCAGAGGACGGGCGTTCTCGCGAGGACCTCGCTCGAGCGCTGAGGGTCGACCTGGCCGAGCTTGACGGCTGGGTGTCGGGAGACAGGACCCCCACGGCCGGCCAGGTCTCGGACCTCGCGTCAACGCTTCACCGATCCCGGGCCTTCTTCTTCCTCCCTGAGCCGCCCGCGCGTGGGTCGATGCCGGACGGGTTCAGGCATCCGCCGGGTGCAACACACGACGTTCAACCGCGGGTGCTACTTCAGGCTCGCCGGGCCAAGCGGGTGCAACAGGCTGTCGCGGTCACCGTGGCAGACGACGAGCGGCCGGACGTGCCGAGCGTGACGCGCGCGCACACCAGCCCGGAATCTGCGGCGAGACAGGCCCGCGCCTGGTTGGAGGTCCCTGACGGCATTCAGTTCGATGGAGAGTACGAGGCGCTCCGGGGTTGGCGTGCCCTTCTCGAGACCGCCGGCATCCTCGTGTTCGAGCTTCAGCTGGGTGAAGACGCTGTTCGCGGCTTCGCCGGTTGGGATGACCGCGCTCCGATGATCGTCATGAACCAGTCGCGGGTTCAGCCGCCGGTGAGGCTGTTTACCATCGGCCATGAGCTCGGGCACCTGATGCTGCGCGAGGCGACCGCGTGTCTGGAGCCGTCGGGTGCCCAGCTCTTCGTTGACACCCGCACCGAGAGGTGGTGCGAGGAGTTCGCGGCCGCTCTGCTCATGCCTGCAGCTGAGGTTCGGGGACTCATGCGTGCTGAGCACATCGGTCCCGGCGACGCGGGTATCGATCAGGTCAAGCTCATCGCTCACCGGTTCGGCGTCAGCAACCGAGCCGCGGCGCTCAGGCTGATCGACCTGGACTTCGCTCGCGACGGTCTTTACGGCGCAGTCCTCGGGATCTTCAAGCCAGCGGTGAGGACCTCGGGGACACCGCACAACCCGCCGACGCATCGGATGCGCGTCCGTCAGTACGGCGTCGGCGCGGTGACCAACCTGTTGCAGTCCCTTCCGGTCAGCGACGCCTTGTCCGTGCTGCGCCTTACCGTGGACGACGTACGCAAGATGGCAGACGAGGTTCCTGGTGTTCCTGCCCTCTGAGGAGGGCGAGGATGACGCTCGCACCGACAGTGCACCCGAGGCTGATTCCCGGGAAGAGCCGGACTTGGTGGTTGTCCTCGATTCCAGCGTGATCATCCAGCTGAAGTACGTGTTGCCTACCGAAGAACAGTGGGGTGTGTTCGCCGCAATGCTCGATCTCGTGCGAAGTGGTCGACTGACCTTCCCCCGACAGGTGGCCCGCGAACTCGCGAAGGAGAAGCACCCTGACGCCCCGGGCATCTGGTGTGGCGAAGCCGTCAGGCACGTGCGACACAGCAATCCGACGGACGAGACGATGTCAGAGCTGTTGGAGTGGATCGGGGACCTGGTTGAGGTCGACGCTGAGCCCGACCGCGAACCCGCTGACCCGTACATCGCAGCCACGGCGTGGGAGTTGTTAGAAGCCGGGTACGACGTCGCGGTCGCAACCGAGGACAACATCGACCGCTTGCCCTTGAAGATTGCCTTAACGACCGCGTGCGACCGCCTGGGCATCACCTCGTGGGGGCTCGACACCTTCCTGGCCTGGGTTCGCGGGCCGGAGCAGGGTGATCTGCTCCGCGAGACGTGAGGCGTATCGGATAGGTAATCCGATACGCGGCTACGACTCCAGCTTGGCGGTGAAGAGCCGAGGGTCCACGAGCTCTTTGTCTCTGAGGTTGGCGGCTTCGTGCCACCAGAGCTGCTCCCACTCGTTCGCGTTCTGGAAGCTCATTTTGTTCTGCCGGGTGCCCAGCACCTTGATCAACAGGGCTTCCATCTCCCGGATCACTGTCTCGGACTGAGCGGGGACTGGCTTGCTTCGGTGCCGGACCTCCTCCCAGCCGTGGTAGCCGGTCGCGGCCACGATGTCATCGAAGCTGAACCACGAGAAGCGGGTCCACTCGCGCTTGCGAGGCGGCTTGGTGTTGTGGGTCCGCAGCCGTGCCCCCAGACCTCCAAGTCCTCGAGCGAGTCCGGCGTAGGTCGGTCCGTAGTTGTCGTAGAGGATGTACACCCCTTTGGCGGTGCGGAAGTCGCACACCCGCAGTGCGGGGTTGATGGTGTTCCTGCGTCCGAGCATCTGCCAGGTGTCGCCCGATCCAGGATTCCAGGTCACCTCCGACCTCTCCCAAAACAACCCGAATGCTCCAACGAGGTGGCCCTTGAGGGGTGGCATGGAGGACACCATCGGGCTATGAAAGGCCCCTTGACAAGCCTCGCGAGCTGGTTTGGTTAGTGACAGTGTCGGTGGGGGCCACCAAGATTCTGGAAACGCTGTCTGAGTTGGACATGATCGAAGGAGCCTGACGTGGTCGCGGCCTGGGTAATCCGTTCCGGCAAGAGTGGCGAGCGTGACTCCTGGGCGCTCCAGGAAGGGTGGTCGGGCGGCGGTTGGTGGGAGGTTCCGGACCTCACGCCCTGCGTGACACGCGAAGACGTTGCCGCCGTGGTGGCCGAGTCCTTCCCGGGCTCCTCGGTGGGCAAGCTCAACAACTTCACCGGGCAATTGTGGGCTCTGCGTTCTCGCATCAAGGTGGGCGATCTGATCGTCATGCCGCTAAAGACCACCAAGCAGATCGCGATCGGTCGGGTGAAGAGCGGATACACGTTCCTGGCGAACGACGCGGACCGCAACAAACGGCACGTAGTTCAGGTGGACTGGCAACGCACCGATCTCCCGCGGACCGCGGTGAAGCAGGACCTTCTGTTCACCCTCGGCAGCGCCATGTCGATCTTCGCCTCCAGCAAGAACCACGCCGTCGCCCGCCTCGAGCACCTGCTTTCGACGGGAGCTGACCCCGGTCAGGTCCCCTCCATCCCCAGTCCAAGCAAGGCGAAGCCTGGCTCCGAGTTGCTCGACCACGATGAAGACGTCGACGAACCCGAGCTGAGCCCGGACATCGAGGAGGTCGCGCTCAATCAGATCACCGCTCGCATCGCCGAGGAGTTCGCGGGGCACGGTCTCTCCGCTCTCGTTGCTGAGCTCCTCACGGCAGAGGGGTTCCGGTGCACCACCGCTCCTCCCGGTCCAGATGGGGGAGTGGACATCATCGCCGGGCGAGGGCCGCTTGGCCTCGACGATCCGATGCTCCTCGTACAGGTGAAGTCCGGTGCCCAGGTCAGCGATCCCGTCGTAACCCAGCTACATGGCGTCATGACCAAGTTCGGAGCCGACCAAGGACTCCTGGTGGCATGGGGTGGGGTCACCAAGCCTGCTCGCGAGTCCATGAAAACCAATCTGCGTGTCAGGCTCTGGGAGGCCGCCGAGGTGGTCGACTCGGTGTTGCTGAACTACGAGAACCTCTCGGAGGACACCCGGGCCAAACTCCCGTTGAAACGGGTGTGGATGCTGAGCGACGCGGGTTCCTGATCGGTGAACGCGTCAGGGTCGACCATCGACCCCGTAGTCCACTGCACGGTGTCCTCCCACTTTGTTCGGCTGGTCCATGGTTGAGCCCGCCTGAGACCGAGGGACTGACGTCAGGCACGGCCCGAGGTCGGCGGACGAAATCATCCCTCCTGTCGGTGCACTGCCTTAGCCTCCTTGCATGTTCGGGGAGGTACCTGAGGGGTACGCCCTGGTGGACATGCCGTCTTGGGCGTGGGGTGGCAAACCTCAGGGGTTGTTCGCTGATGCGGGTGTCCGTTGCATCGCCACGGACGATCCGGGGAGATGGCTGGTGCAAACCAACGAGCGCTACCGCCGCCAGCGACCCGACCTAGTTCAGCACCGAGAACTCGCGGGCCCAGGAGCGCGCCGCCCTGACTTCAGCTACCTGTCCTCACGGCCCCACTTCGCGGCCCACGAGAGCAGCGCATGGGCCCTCGAGGAGTTGGCGGCGCGAGAGGAACGTGTCTCCCGCACGGGCAACCCAGTGCACGCCTTCGAGGCAATGCGCCTACGGTTGCTTCTCGCCGAGCCGGCGGCCTTGGCGGGTCAGGCCGAGCACGAGTTCACTGAACTGCTCCAGGTACCGCTGCAGGACCAGCCCGAGACCAAGGTCTTCGCGGATGCTGGTGCTCACGTCTTCGAGCGCTCGGCGAGCCTGGTGTGGCGACAGAAGCTCCCGCTCATCCTCTGCCAGATCTGGCAGGACCCGCTCCTCCAAGTAGGAGACATCGCGCATGTGGGGGCGGCGCAAGCGAGGAACGAACTGACCTTTCAGTCCGCGCACGCCTTAGCTGACGGCGTTTACCTGATGGACGCTTACATCGGACCTCTCCTGGCCGCCCTCTCGCCTTCAGTCTGGGCGTTCAACGTCCCCAGAATGTTCGGGTCGCTGATGTTCAGCCTCGGCCAACCCGTAGCAGGAGGAAGCAGCGGTGCCGAGGAGATGCTGCACCACATCGGCGTACCGGGACGCGACAGCGCCATGCCCGTCGCCCGACTCACCCCCACCGCATCAGCGACGGCATCTCGTTGGTGGGCAGATGCACTGAACTCGATGTTCGCGGTGACCTCAGACTTCTCGGTGTTCACCGACGCAGCTGGCGTCTACCTCCCGCGCCGCCACATGACGACGATCCTGACGGTTGAGCAGCTCTTCCGCCGCACGACATCGGCCCTGATCTCCGAGCGAGACACCAACGCGCGCAGGGTCCTGATGTTTACCGCGCTCGACACTGTCGAGCGGCTGACGACGGTGCAGTTGGAGAACCTCACCGACTTTGAACACGCCCGCGCGGCGCTGGAGGCGATATCCGAGAGTCTCTCGCAAGAGGCCGCGGAGGTGTTGGTGCCGGGCGCTGCTCGCGCTGTCCAAGCACTGGAGGCGGTTCAGGATGGGTTCTTCCTCAGGCGCTCCCTTGGAACGGTAGATGTCGAGTTGCAGGTCGGCACCGGCGTCCAGAGCATGACTCCTCGGCGAGCTGCCGCGTTGTACCTGAAGGCCCTGCGCGACGCGACCCACGGCCATGGTGCTCGCCGAGGAAACTCAGAGGATCGGACCGACGCGCTCCTGGCTCAGCACGATGGAGTTCTTCCCCATGATCTCGGCCTCTTGGCGTACCTCTACCTCCTCGAGATCCTTGTTCGACCTGACCGACTCCGGGAGGTCCTGCGAGCTGGGTGCCGGCGCCCGCGGCAGTCGCGCGAGGGGAACATCGACCCAGATCGAGGTCGTTGATGCCCGGCTGGGCGGTCGTCCTCATCGCTGTCGTCCTGTTGCTGGTCGGGGTGTCCCTGTTGTCGAGCTGGTGGCGGGACCACTTCGACCGAAAGTGACGACGCCGCAGAAGGTCTCAGTGAGCTACCAAGAGCGAGCTGTCCGCCTGCCTTCGTCGCAACGCAGCATTGAAGCGCCGTCTGGACCTGAGGATGATCCCTGAACCGACTTGGTCACCCTCGCGATGGCGTCATGAGAGTTTCACCCAGGGGCTGCTCCGCGCTTCGTCCGCTCGATCGACAGGCTGAGGAGGAAGAGGGAGGCGGGGTTTGGTCCTCTGTTGTGCACCGATCAAGGGGATGAGCTCGTCTTCGATGGTGAGGTCATCGGCGTAGAAGACCGGATAGAACCCGGCGTCGACGTGGCTGAGCATCTCGACGTACCAACCGGCGTAGCTCCAGTCACTGCCGCGCGCGGCCGCGAGAACGTCTGGAAATTGATTCTCGAAGTGGTCGGCGAGCGCCGAGGACGTCGCCTTCGCGGACAACTCCTCCCCGAACACTTGCTCGTCGGCGTTGGTCCAGAAAGCGACAAGATGCTTGTGATCATCGACGTGGTCAACACCCCCTAGGCGGGGCTCTGGTCGGACGTTGGCGGACGGGGTAATCGATACACGCCAGTACAACCCGGAGCCGCTCATCCCGGGGACGATCCGGAGTCGCTGGTAACCACGACGGTGGAGCACCGCCACCATCTCGAGCACCAGGCGCATCCGTTCGGACACCTCGAGAATTTTGGCTTCGTGTCGTTCGTCGGGCTGGCCCGCTCGAGGGACAGGCTCATTACCGGAGGGGTCTCCCATGTGCGAGAGCGGTGTCGTGGAGGCCCACTGAGCCTGAAGATCCTCAACAAGGCCCCGAAGAACGTGGGTGCGCTCCGGCCCAGGAGGCCCGGCGTATCCAGGCTGTGCGCTGACCAACACGAACTGCTCGGATGGCAGCCGGTAGGCGACGACGCGCCATCCCTCGACGGTCGATCCAGGCAATGCTTCTCCGCCCGGTCCCCACGAGGCCGCCTCGGGGAGCTCAAGTGCGTCACACACGCTGAACCAGGGCTTCCCGAATGCGAAGACGATCTCAGCGTCGGCCTCTTGGACCGGAGCCCACACGTACTTCTCGATGAGTTCGGGTGGCGGGGTGATGGCCGCGGTGAGCTTGTTGGAGTGCCATGGGTAGAGCTCGAGGTTGAGGATGTTGTGCACTGAGACCGAGTCGTCGCCAAGCCAGCGTCGGCTGAAGGTCGTGAGGTTCTTCCAGTACAGACTGGGCTTGCCGTGCAACGCGATCCAGGTATCAGGGTCTTCTGCGGGGCTGCGCTCGAAGCAGTGGCCGTACCCCTGCTCGGCGATCCGGCCAGTCCAGGTGCCCTGAGGGCCTTGAAGCTGCGGGTAACCGGTGCCGGGGTTAAGGCCGAGGGCGATGATCTTGACGTCGTGCGTGCCGCCACGCAGATCCCCGACGTAGGGATCGGGGTAAGTGCTTAGGTCTAGAGACCCAACGCCGGTGCCCTTGTAGCTGGCGAACCACGCAGGCAGCTCAGCTATCTGGTGATCCTCGCCCGCGATCCATAGCCGGAGGACCTCATCCCAGAAGTCGGCGACCTCGCCTCGAGCGCTCATGGCCAGCGACCGTAGTTGTTGGTACTGACAGCCGGACTTGTGGAGTGGCTCAGGTCCCACAAGGTCTGATCTGGAGTGGCTCGCCCGACCTGGCCGGTGCTACACCGCGTGGCGGTGCCCCGTCGCGTGAGGGCTCTGGCTCTACACCTTGCGGTAGCCGCAGCCCTTGCTGGCCTTCATGCAGTGGGTGCCCTGGTCGCACCCCGGACAGTCGCAGCCGCAGGGGCCCGGCTCGATACGGGAGGTGGCCCCGATGGCGGTCTGCGGTTTGGTCTGAACTGGCATGCAGACAGTGTTCCTCCGAGGGGGTAGGGCACCGCAAGGCACTGCGAGCTCAGTACCGAGAACTCCCGCTGCACGTGGCCGCCCCCCGATGCCTCATGGTGCGTCCGCGCGCCTGTCGACAGACGCAGTCGTGCTTCGCTGAGCAGGAGCTTCGCTTCGAGCGTCACCCACCAGGGGCCTAGCGGCACGCCTCGAGCGCCGTTATCGTGCCAACACAGGCCTTACGCACAGCACGGGGAGAAGCTCTATGCGTTACGTCGTACGTCTCATTGCGCTGGTCCTTACGGCCGGCGGGTTCACGGCGGTCAGCCTGGTGACGGCTGGGACCGTTCAGGCCAAGGACATGGACTGCGGCAACTTCGCGACGCAGGCGGCCGCCCAGAACTACTTCCTCAACCACGGCGGTCCCAACTCAGATCCGGACTACCTCGACGCCGACGGCGACGGGATCGCGTGTGAGTCCAACCCCTGTCCGTGCTCGTATAGCACCGGCGGCGGAGGCGGTGGTGGGGGCACCAGCACCCCCGCGAAGAAGTTCCACACGATCAAGTTGCGCGTCGCGAAGGTCTCCGGCAACTTCAAGATCCTCGGCAAGGTCCCTACCTACCGCGGGAAGTTCCAGATACAGCGTCGCGTGCCCGGTGGGAAGTTCAAGTTCTACACCCGGACCAAGTCGGTCAACCCCGGCGGCAAGGTCAAGATCCAAGTCAAGGGTTCGAGGAACACGTGCTTCAGGGTGAGCGTCCCGGCCACCAACAAGTACAAGCTCACCACCAAGGAAGTCGGCTGCATCAGGTAGCGCCAGAGGCGCGCCGCGCGTCCATGTCGCCACCTGCACGGTCACACCCGCTCCGCGCCTGCGACGGGTTGCGAGAATGACAGACTCCGTCTCTTTCGCGGTCCTTGGAGTCCTGGCCAGCGTGTTGGCGGCGTGGCCTCTAGCACGACGCCCGACGGCGCGCCACGAGTTCGTCATCCTGCGGCGAGACTCCAACACCGACAGCGTGGCGAGGCTGCTTCGACGGATCTGTGCGGTCATCCTGAGCGGCCTGCCCTACGGCGCGGTAGTCCTGGTAGCGGGAACGGCGATCCCTACCGATCCGCCAACCCCGCTACGGGACGTGTTGCTCTTCGCCCTGCTCGCGTCGATGTTCGTTGGAGTGGGGATGAGTTGGTTGCTCTACCCGTTCGCGACGGGTCTCCTCAGCCCCAACCCCGCTGTCCCAGATGCGCCAAAGCTCGGTGCGCCCTCACGGCTCGTGCTTGCTGTTCTTGGTGAGCTCCGATCCGCCGTGCGTGGCTTCGACGCCGTCTGGCAGGTGTGCTGGACGCGGCGCACCACAGTGCAACGGCTTGAGCCGCCCTGGCGCACGTTCTTCGGTGCCATGGTTGTGTTTGGCGTGTTCTGTCTGGCCACCTACGTTTTCGTCTTCGAGTTTGTGGTGATCGTTTCCGCCGCATACTTGTACGCGCTTCCGGCCTACCTCCCGTTCTTGATCACGGAGGACGAACTGGTCTCCCTGAACGAGCGACCGTTCCTCATCGCTTTCGGTGTCGCGCTTCTGGTCTTGAACGACGTCCTGATGCGGCTACGGGAATGGGCCAGCCGACGGAGCCGGGCCTTCTCCTCAAGTGTCGCGATGGTTGTCGCCGACGTGTTCCTGCTGACGCTCCTCTTCTTCTTGAGTGGTGATGACTCCGGCCGCCCGCCACTCTCGGTAGCCGGTGCAGTGTTCGTGGGCGTGATCGTGGCGCTCGAAGCCCTGTTGCTAGTGGACCTAGGGCACGCGCTGGTGTCGGCACAGGTTGCGGGACGACGGACGACGCCGCCGTTGCGAGCCGACATGGGTGTGCTCCTCGCGGGTCAGCGCCTACGGAGCCGGCTTGCGCGGAGGCGAGGGCAGGCGCAGATCGTGCTCAGCGGTGCTCGCCCCTTCAGCCGCAGGGGACTTGCAAGACTGAGTCGGGCTGGTGTCGCAGCGGTTAATAGGTTTCTGTCTGAGGACGCAGCTCGATCTCGTGCGCCTCGGAAGGTCGACGCGGGTGGCGGCGCAGATGCCGATGCTGGTCTCGATGGGGGCGAGCCGCCGACGCTGAGCCCTCAGAAGTCATCGGAGATGTAGTCCGATGGGGCCCACATTCCGGGCTTTCAGCCGGCTCCCCCCGCTGGTCAGCGCAACATGGGTATGGCAGCTAATTAGACACCGTTCGGTGTCTGCTCAGTCGCTTCCCCGCTAGTGGTGCCGTGATGACCGTAAAACTGCGTCGTGTCGCCGGCGTCCCAGCGCTGGCGCAGGCCCGGTGTCGTAATGTCCCAGTCGGGACGAATCTGTCGAGTGATGTAGCGCAGGTCGCGCCAGAGGTCGTCGGTGGACGGTCGTCCCCAGAACCAGTAGCCGTTGTAGACCGAGTGCACCACCAGCCTGGGTGCGAGGACAAGCGTGTGCGGAATCATCGGCTGATGGCTGGGGTCGGTGTACTCCTCGATGCCCAGGCCCTGGGCGACGGTCCGTCGGACGTCGGAGAGGAACGGCCACTGCGCCCCGACCGCGTCGTGGAACTCCTGGGCGCCACGCGGTGGGTCCGGCGTGATGGTCGCGACCTTCGTGTAGGCGACCGCGATCTTCGGGTAGAAGGCCGCGAGCTCCAGGTGCTGCTGGTGCTCCTTCGGACAGTAGGCGCCGCGGGCGAGAGTGAGGATCATCGGGTCGTCCCCTTGGATCTCGCTCAGCCTGCGCGTCTTGCGGGTCTGGTCAGGCAGCTGAAAGTCCGGGAAAGTGTCGCCGGGGTTCAGGCCAGGCTGCATGAGTGCTCTCCTTGGTTCGCGTTCGACTCGTCGACCGTCGGGACTGCCCAGGCGTGACGCAGCCCGTCACGGGGCCGGCCGCTATCCGGTCGACCGCACGGATCGTCCGTCGACGCCGAGGAGCCCCATGTCCGTGCGTGAACACCGTCTCGCCACCTCCGTCCTCGTGGTCGGGACTGGTGGTGCCGGCCTTCGAGCCGCCATCGAGCTTGCCGAGGCCGGCGTGTCCGTCCTTGCGCTCGGCAAACGACCCCCGACCGACGCGCACACGACCCTGGCGGCCGGGGGGATCAACGCGGCGCTGGCCACTATGGACGCCGCCGACACCTGGCAGCAACACGCGGCTGACACGCTCCGCGAGGGCTACCTACTCGCCGACCCGCGCGCGGTTGAGATCGTCTGCCGCAACGCGGCCGAGGGGATCCACGACCTCGAGCGGTACGGCATGCGCTTCGACCGTCGTCCCGACGGGCGGATCGCCCAGCGCTTCTTCGGAGCCCACACCTACCGCCGCACCGCGTACGCCGGAGACTTCACCGGGTTGGAGCTGCAGCGCGCGCTGCGGGAGCGGGCCGAGCAGCTGGCGGTGCCGATCCTCTCCACGGTCTACGTGACGCGGCTCCTCGTCGACGACGGGAGGGTCTTCGGCGTCTACGGGTTTGACCTGGTGGACGGCAGCCGCTACGTCGTGCACGCGGACGCGGTCATCCTCGCGACCGGGGGCCATACTCGGGTCTGGCGGCGCTCCTCCTCGCGCCGGGACGAGAACGTCGGGGACTCCTTCCGGCTCGCGGTCGAGGCCGGCGCCCGGCTCCGCGACGCCGAGCTGGTGCAGTTCCACCCCTCTGGGCTTCTCTCGCCCGAGGACGCGGCCGGGACCCTCGTCAGCGAGGCGGCCCGGGGCGAGGGAGGGCACCTGCTCAACGCCGATGGAGAGCGCTACATGGCGCGCTACGACCCGGAGCGGATGGAGCTCTCCACCCGTGACCGAGTCGCGCTAGCGTCCTACACCGAGATCAAGGAGGGCCGCGGTACGCCGGCGGGCGGGGTGTGGCTCGACCTCACCCACCTGCCGCGCGAGGTGGTCTTCGAGAGGCTGCCCAGGGTCC
This sequence comes from Nocardioides anomalus, assembly GCF_011046535.1. NCBI lineage: Bacteria > Bacillati > Actinomycetota > Actinomycetes > Propionibacteriales > Nocardioidaceae > Nocardioides > Nocardioides anomalus. Next base: position 762,696 of record NZ_CP049257.1, read on the forward strand.
ACCAGACGCTGCTCGACCTCCAGATGCTCGACGTCACCCGCGAGCCGATTGAGGTCGCGCCGACTGCGCACTACTCGATGGGTGGCGTGCAGGTCCGCCCCGACGACCACGGCACGGACGTGGAGGGGCTCTTCGTGATCGGTGAGGCGGCCAGCGGGCTCCACGGCGCGAACAGGCTCGGCGGCAACTCGCTGATCGAGCTGCTGGTGTACGGACGCCTGACGGGGCGCGCGGCGGCGGACCACTCGGCCCGGCTCGCGTCCCAACCGCGCTCGCGCGCCGCCGAGATCGAGGCCGCCGACGCGGTCGACCACCTGCTCGCGGCTGAGGGGACCGAGAACGTGAGGGCCCTCCAGCGCGCCGTGCGCGACCTGATGACCGAGCACGCCGGAGTCGTCCGCGACGGTCCTGGACTGACGGCGGGGCTGGCCGCGCTCGACGCGGTGGAGGAGCGAGTGGCCGACCTCGGGATCCACCCGGACATCTCGGGCTTCCAGGACCTCGCCCACGCCTTCGACCTCGCGTCCTCGGTGCTCTCGGCGCGCGCGACGCTGGAATGTGCCCGAGAGCGCCGGGAGACCCGGGGCTGTCACAACCGATCGGACCACCCCGACACCGACCCCACGCTGCAGGTCAACCTGCTCTGGTCACCGGCGACCGGGGTCAGCCGCGAGCCCCTGCCGGAGATCCCGGACGAGATACGCCGGCTCATGCGGGACGTCTCAACGCAGGGCAAGCTCGTCGAGTAGCCCGTCACGTCCCGGGCCTCTAGCCGGTCGACAAGGTGACGGAGCCACGTCGAGTCGCAGGTGAGAACGAGAAGACCGGGTTTCACCGGGGCGGTGCCGCACGCCACGCCGGAAGCAGAGAGCGACTGGTCCCGCTCGTCACCGGCTCCGTCATCCGCTCCACCACCGGCCCGTCACGCGGTCGCCGGACCACGCCCAGCACACGAGAGGAACTGGCTCATGAAGGTCGTCGTCATCGGAGGGACCGGGCTCATCGGCTCCCAGGTCGTCGAGAAGCTCAACGCCCACGGCCACGAGGCCATCGCCGCCTCGCTGCAGACCGGGGTCAACACGCTGACCGGGGAGGGGCTCACTGCTGCCCTCGAGGGGGCGGAGGCGCTGCTCGACGTCTCGAACTCGCCGTCCTTCGCCGACGAGGACGTGATGCGGTTTTTCACGAACGCGACGACCAACCTGGTCGCCGCCGCACGCAGTGCCGGCGTGCGCCACTACGTCGCGCTCTCGGTCGTCGGCTGCGACCGTCTCCCCGCGAGCGGCTACCTGCGCGCCAAGGTCGCCCAGGAACGGCTGATCGCCGAGTCCGGGCTGCCGTTCACCATCGTCCGCGCGACGCAGTTCTTCGAGTTCCTGGGCGCCATCGCCGAGTCCTCCGCAAACGACGCGACGGTGCACCTGTCGCCCGGACGCTTCCAGCCCATCGCCGCCGCCGACGTGTCGACACTCGTCGCCGAGACCGTCGTCGCTCCGCCGGTCGCGGGCGTCGTGGAGCTCGGTGGTCCGGAGCCCTTCCGGATGTCCGACCTGGTCACCGAGGCGCTGCGGGCGGCGGGTGACATCCGCGAGGTCGTGGTCGACGAGCACGCGGAGTACTTCGGGACCGAGCTCGTCGACGACAGCCTCGTCCCCGGTCCGGAGGCCCGGCTCGGCTCGACGACGTACGCCGCGTGGGCCGCAGCCCGCTGAGCTGACGGAGAGCGGACCGGTGCCCCACCCCACCGCGGTCCACCGCAGGATGCGTCCGCGGTCGACCGACGAGCCCAACCGGGCCGCCACCCCGCTGGAGCTCCTGTTCGACCTCACCTTCGTGGCCGCCGTCGCGCAGCTCGCTCAGCGGCTGGCGCACGCCACGTTGACCGGCGAGAGCGCGGCGGCGGTCGGGCCCTTCCTGATGGTCTTCTTCGCCATCTGGTGGGCGTGGATGAACTTCACCTGGTTCGCCTCGGCGTACGACTGCGACGACGTGGCGTATCGATTGGCCGCCTTCTTGCAGATGGCGGGCGTCCTGGTGCTCGCGGCCGGTGTCGGCTCGGCCTTCGACCGGGGCGACTACGTCACCGTGACCACCGGCTACTTGGTGATGCGGATCGGACTGCTGAGCCTCTGGCTGCGTGCCGCGGTGCAGCACCATCCCGGCCGGCGGACCGCACTCCGGTACGCCGGCGCCATTGCCGCACTCGAGGTGTGCTGGCTGTCCCGCTTGCTGTTGGGGGAGCACCTCACCACAGCGAGCTTCCTCGTCCTCGTCGTCCTCGAGCTGCTGGTTCCGGTCTGGGCCGAGCAGCCCGCGCCCACCACGTGGCACCCCCACCACATCGCTGAGCGCTACTCGCTGTTCGCGATCATCCTCTTGGGCGAGGGCGTCCTGGCGGCCACGACCGCGGTCGTGGCGGTGGTCGAGGACTCCGCCGGACCCCGGCTGCTGGTGGTGTCGATCGCGGCGCTCGTGGTGGTGGCGTCCCTCTGGTGGCGCTACTTCACCCTCTCGGCTGGCCCGGATCTGGCCTCGAGGCGGGGGTGGTCCTTCGTGTGGGGCTACGGCCACTACGCGGTCTTCGCGGCACTGGCGGCGCTGGCAGCCGGGCTCGAGGTGGTGGTGGCGACCGCGGCCCACCCCACGCAGGACCTCGGCGATCGCGGCACGCTCGCCGCGGTCGTGGTCCCGGCCGGTGCGTTCCTCATCGCCCTCCAGGCGATCCAGGTCCCCTCGTCTCGCGTCACGGGGGCGTGGTCCGCAACAGGCCTGGTCCTGGTCGCGCTGGTCGCCGTCACGGCGCTCGCCCCGGCTTTGGGCCCGGCTCTCGGGCTCTGCGGCGTGGCCACGGTCCTCGTGGCGGCGGTCGCCGCTCACGACGTACAAGAGCGCGCCCGCGCGCGCACGGAGAAGGAGCAGGGATGACCCGGATCGTGATCGTCGGTGGTGGGTACGCCGGCTTCTACACGGCATGGCGGCTAGAGCGGCTGCTGCGCAAAGGAGAGGCCGACGTCACGCTGGTCGACCCCGCGCCGTATATGACCTACCAGCCGTTCCTGCCGGAGGTGGCGGCCGGCTCGATCGAGGCCCGTCACGCGGTGGTGCCGCTGGCGCGCCACCTGCGCCGGACCCGACTGGTGAACGGTCGCGCCACCAGGATCGACCACTCCTCACGCCGCGTCGACGTGCGGCTGGCGGACGGGTCGGTCACCGTGCTCGGCTACGACGAGGTTGTGGTCACGGCGGGTGCCGTCACCCGCGTCTTCCCGGTCCCGGGCGTCGCCGATGAGGCGATCGGCTTCAAGCGCATCGAGGAGGCCGTCGCCGTGCGGGACGCCGTGCTGACCGCCTTCGACGAGGCCGCCAGTCTCCCGCCCGGGGAGGCACGACGTCGCCGGCTGACGGTCGTCTTCGTCGGTGGTGGCTTCGCTGGGGTCGAGGGCTTCGCGGAGGTGCTCAGTCTGGCGCTGGGCCTGACCCGATACCACCGGGGCATCCGGCTGGGCGAGCTCGACTTCCACCTCGTCGACGCGAGCGACCACATCCTCCCGGAGGTGACGCCCAGAGCCCGGGCGTGGGTCCGACGCTTCCTGGAGATGCGCGGGGCGACGGTGCACCTCGGTCGCACTGTCACCTTGGTCGCCGACGGGACCGTGACGCTCTCCGACGGCACTGTGATCGAGGCGGGGCTGGTCGTGTGGACCGCGGGCATCGCCGCGAATCCGGTCGTGTCCCGGCACACCGACCTCCCTGTGGACGCACGCGGTCTCCTGGTGGTCCGCCCGGACCTGCGCGTGGGTACGTCGGAACTCCCGGTGGAGCACGCCTGGGCCGCTGGCGACGACGCGGCGGTCCCCGACCTGACCGGGCCGGCCGGTGCGTTCACGGTCCCCAACGCCCAGCACGCCGTACGCCAGGGCAAGCTGCTCGCCCGCAACCTGGTGGCCGTGCTCCGTGGTGGGCGGCCTCGGCCGTACCGGCACCGCAGCCTCGGGACGATCGCGACCCTCGGTCTGGGCCACGGGATCTTCCAGAGCGGACCGATCACGCTGCGCGGTCTCCCGGCGTGGCTCATCCACCGCGGCTACCACGTCCTCGTGGTCCCCACGTGGGAGCGCAAGATCCGGGTGGCGTCGGGCTGGGGAGCGGGCCTCGTCCTCGGCCGCGACATCGCCTCACTCACCGCGGTTCAACACCCGCGCGCGGCCTTCCGCGACGACGCGTCGCGGCGCGACGCCGCGTGAGCCGGCCATGAGCGACACGGCGTGGCTCCTGTGGTTCGTCGGCACCGCCCTGGCGACGGCTCTGTCCATCGGGTTCTGCGTGGCCATGGCCTCGCGGGTCGGTGGGACAGCGCCCGCCGGTGGTCGCCGACCGACGCCGACCTCGCCTGCTGAGCTCGTGCTGAGACCCCGGGCGACCACGGTGTACCGCTTCCGTCTGGACCCTCCGTCCGACCCCTGGACCGGAGGCGAGTGAGGGATGGAGCTCGACGACTGGGAACGTGACGAGTGGGCGGGCATCGAGCGCGAGCTGGCGCACGATCGCCCGCTTGTGACCAAGATGGCCGAGCCCACCGCTCGTCAGCTGCGCCGCGCCCGGTGGTGGTGGCACTTCTACCCAGGCGGCTACGTCGCGGTCATGCTCCTCTGGATGGTGCTCGCCCTCGGGGGAGCGCAGAGCGAAGTGTTGCTGGAGGCTGCGCTGGCGTTCTTCGTGGCGTGGCTCGTCGTCGAATGGCGGGCGCACGGACGCCGCTGAACGATCCCTCGAGCGCGGGCCTCGAGCTGCTGCGGTCGTTCGTCAACCTGGCTGAGCGAGAAGAACTGGTGCCGCGCTCCGGCTCAGTCTGCTGGATTCCGCACAACCTCCGGCTGTGCTGCCTCCAGCCGGCGACCGTGTTCCCACTGCGCGGACGCGCTCGCGGTCCACCACCGGTCGCTCGAGGAGCGTCCTCATTCCATCCGACCGGCGGCGCAGCGTGTCGGGGCCGCTCGGGGCGCGCGCCAGGAGATCACTTGGGCTCGTCGAGCCCACGTCACCAGGGGGCGGGACCCGAGCGTGTGAGTCGGCCAGTCACCTGAGGTGCGTTCATCGAAGGGCATCGTCGGGCTCGGCGCCGGAGGCAACCGCAGCCTGGTGACCGATCGACGCCACCGGGAGCAGGAACCAGTGTCGGCGCACGCACCGCACTCGCGCGTGCTCGACCGGTCCGTCGGTGCTCGCGAGGACCGTCCGCCAGACGATCTCGGCGAGGCCGCCGCACTCCGGGCAGGTGGTGAGGTCAGGTGTCACGGCGCTCTCCGGTGAGGGCCGGGGGGTCGGCTGGGCGCGGTCCGTGGCGCTCCGTGTAACCGCCGAGGGGGTCGCGGAGGATGACCCCGGTCTCGATGCCTCCGGCGCGCTCGGTCAGCTCGCGGGCGGTCAGACCCGTGCACAGCGCCCTCGTGACGGGGAAGGCGACCAGGGGTCCGAGCAGCACGAGGGTCCGCAGCGCGACGACCTGGTGCTCGAACGAGATGCCGAAGGCCACGGTGACGACGTCGGTCGCCCCAGCGAGCCACAGGCCGCAGAAGAAGACCAGTCCGGCGACGCCCAGAGCCGTGCGGGTGGGGTGCTCACGTGGACGGTCGAGGACGACGTGCCGCCTGCGGTCGCCCGTCGCCACGGCCTCGAGGAACGGCCAGAGCAGGATCGTCGCGATGAACGCGCCCACGAGTGCTTGAGGGACGAGGACGGACAGGGACAGGGGATGGCCGAGCACCTGGGGCTCCCACCCGGACGGGACCAGACGCAGAGCACCGTCGAGGAAGTCGGTGTACCAGTCCGGTTGGCTGCCCGCGGACGCGTGGCCGCTCGATGCCGGCCCGTAGATCCAGACGGGGCTCACCTCGACCAGACCACCGAGCAGCACCAGGAAGCCGGTGGTGATCAGACTGAGGCCGGCGGCACGGACGGCGTACACGCGGAGGGGGACACGCCGGGAGTCCGAGGCGTCCACCGGGGTACGGAGCGCGGCGAGCGCGCGCAAGGCCACCACCACGACGACCAGGCTGGGCAGGACGGCGACGTGGAGCCAGTACATGTGAGTGAGCGCGGTGCCGGGGAACTCGCCGCCGAAGAAGGCGAACGAGGCCCGGGTGCCAACGACGGGGATGCCGAGCACGATCCCTTCGACGATCCGCAGCCCGGTGCCCGCGAGCATGTCGTCGGGGAGGGCGTAGCCGCTCCACCCCGCGCCGAGCACGAGCAGGAAGGTCCCGACGAGGAGCGCCCAGGTCAGCCGGCGCGGGTCGCGGAACGCACCGGTGAAGAAGGTTGCGAGCATCTGGAGGATGAGCGCCGCCGGCAGGACCAGGGCGGCCCAGTGGTGCGTCTGGCGCAGCAGCAGGCCGCCGGGCACGTCGAAGGAGATGTGCATGGTGCTGGCGTAGGCGCGCGAGACGGGCAGTCCGCGCAGGAGCGGGTAGCTGCCGGAGTAGTCGACGGTGTCTCCGGAGGGGTCGTACCAGAAGGACAGCGCGACACCGGTCACCGCGAGGACGCCGAGGCAAGTCAGCGACACCACCCCGAGCAGCCCGGTCCAGTGTAGGCGGACCGTGCGGGGGAGGGTGAGGCGAGGACGAGAGGGGTGCACGGGGTCTCCAGTGAGGTGGCAGGACAGAAGAGGGCGGGGCCGACCGCTCACCGGTCGGCCCCGCCCTCGGCGGGAAGGGCTGCGGTCAGGCAGCGTGATCGGCGCGACAGGCGGCGACGGCCTGCGCGATGGTGGCCGCGACCTCGAAGGGGCGCGAGACGCTGATGGCGTGCGAGGCGCCGGTGAGCTCATGGGTCCCGCGGGCGCCGGCGCGCGCCGCCTCGGCGCGGATCGCGGCCGCGGGGATGTTCCGGTCCTCGGTGCCGAGGACGAACCAGGACGGCAGCGAGCGCCAGGCCGGTCGAGACGTGGGCAGCCCCTCAGTGAGGGCGGCTTCGGTGACCGGTCGCTGCGTCCGGGCCATCAGGGCCGCGGTAGGTGCGTCGACGTCGGCGCAGAACTGCTCGTGGAAGGCCTCCAGCCGGATCGAGAGCTCGGTGGTCCCGTCGTTGAGCGGTCGTCCTTCGAGCGTCTGGCCCAGGGTGCTGCCTGGGGCCGACCCCGAGAGCGCGACGGCGCTCTCGCCGGTGTCCGGAGCGAACGCGGCCACGTAGACCAGACCCTGCACCTTGGGGTTGTCGGCTGCGGCCTGGGTGATGACCATGCCGCCGTAGGAGTGGCCGGCCAGGATGACCGGACCCTCGGTCGAGGCGATGACGTCACGCAGGTACGACGCGTCGCCCGACAGGCTGCGCAGCGGGTTCGCCACAGCGACGGCGTCCGTGCCGGCGCCGTGCAGCTCCTTGATCACGCCGTTCCAGCTGGCGGACTCGGCGAAGGCGCCGTGCACCAGCAGGACGGTGGGGTTGAGGTGGTTCACAGGTGTCTCCTTCTGGGGTGGTTCAACGGGCTCGGAGGACCGGGCCCGGCTCAGGCGTCGGGCTCGTGAAGGCCTTGCGCAGGACGTGGACCGCCTGCTCGATCGCGGCGGTGCTCGCCGCCGAGGACCGCAGCGGGTTCAGCATCATGAAGTCGTGGATCGTGGCGTTGTAGCGGACCGACGTGGTCCGCACGCCCGCCTCGGCGAGGCGTCGTGCGTAGGCCTCGCCCTCGTCGCGCAGGACGTCGTTCTCGTCCACCACGACGAGCGCTTCCGGTAGTCCGGCGAGCTCCTGGAGTGACGCCCGGAGGGGGAGAGGCGGTGACGCGCGTGCGCTGCTCGACGTCGGGCAGGTAGGCGTCCCAGAACCAGGCCATCGACTTGGCGAGCAGGAACGGACCGTCGGCGAAGCGGGTGTAGCTCTCGGTGTCCTGGGCTGCGTCGGTCACCGGGTAGAACAGCAGCTGGTGGCAGAAGCTCACGTCTGCGCGCTCCTTGGCCATGAGCGTCAGCGCGGCCGCCATGTTGCCGCCGACCGAGTCGCCGGCCACGGCGAGCCGGGTCGCGTCGAGGTCGTGCTGCGCTCCCTGCTGGACGATCCACCGCGCGGCTGCGTACCCCTGCTCGATGGCGACGGGGTACCTGGCCTCGGGCGATCGCGTGTACTCGACGAACACCACGGCCGCCCCGGCCCCGGTGGCGAGGTCACGGACGAGCCGGTCGTGGGTCCCTGCGTTGCCCAGGACCCATCCGCCGCCGTGCATGTACAAGACGGTCGGCAGGGGCCCGGTACTGCCGGCAGGCTTCACGACGCGCACCTCCACGTCGCCGACGCTGGCGGGCACGGTCACCCACGTCTCGTCGACCGGGGGTAGCGGGATCGGCGCGGCTTGGACGTCGTCGAGGACCTTGCGGGCCTGTTCGGGAGTCATCTGGTAGAAGAACGGCGGCTGTGCGGTTGCGTCGGCCAGCTGCTGGGCCTCTGGCTCGAGTTGCGGCGGGTTCGCGGGTGGGTTCTCGGGCGGGTTCACGGGTGGGTCCTCCTGTCGGCGGCCGCAGCAGTGCCGCGGCACGGTGGGTGTGGTGGTGGGGCTCGTGGTCAGTCGGTCGCTCGGACGGCGGCCTCGATCGTGCGGACCACCGGGCCGGGATCGGTGATCAGGCCGAGGTGACCGGCCCTGAACGTCGCAACCGTCGACCCAGCCGATCGGGCCATGGCGCGCTGTGCGGTGGGCGGGATGACCCGGTCACGCGTCCCGACGAGGTACCAGCTCGGGATGGACTCCCACGCCGGCGGTCCGGAGGGCTCGTTGAGCGCGCCCAACGTGATCGGCCGTTGCGTCGCCCAGAGCACCGAAGCGGTCCGGTGCCGCAACCCCGTCGCGAAGGAGGCGAGGAACGTCGAGCGCTTGAGGTAGACGTCGCTGGCCGGTCCGGGAGGCACCGATCCGGGGACGAAGTCGAAGATGGTGGTCGGGTCGGTCACCGAGAGCGCGGAATCCGGGCCGGCGAGCTCGGCGACGGTCTGGCCTCGCGCCGGGACCGAGCCGTTGACGTAGACCAACGCCTGGACGTCGGGGTCACCGGTGGCCGCGTTGGTGATGACGGCAGCGCCGTAGGAGTGACCGACCAGCACCACCGGCCCGCCGATGGCGTCGACCAGCCGGGAGAGGTCTGCAGCGTCCGAAGCGAGGGACCGCAGCGGATCGGCAGGCGCGAGAACGCGGTAGCCGTCAGCCTGAAGACCGCGCACGACCCCGCTCCAGCTGGATGCATCGGCCCAGGCGCCGTGCACGAGGACGATGGTGGGACGTCGGGTCGCGGTGTCGGAGTGGTGGGACGCGCCGGTGGCGCCGGCCGGGTCCGGAGTCACGACGGAGGCGAGCGCGACCGATCCGAGCAGGAGAGCCGCGCGGAGGCGACGGCGACGGCGGCTGCGGTGGGCGGCTCGGGCGGTGGGAGTCATCTGGGTTCCTTGTTCTGGTTCTGGTGGTCTTCGTCGGGTCGACCGCGCGAGGAGGCAGGACGTGACATGCAGGACCTCGACTCAGCGCACCCACGGGGCGACGGAGTCGACGTCGCGCAGTTGCTCGTGCCAGGTGAGGAGGTCGTCATGGCGCAACGGGACGCTCGTCGGCGGGCGGTCGGCGATCGGCAGGGTCGGCTCGGCCAGGCACACCGGTTCGACGCCCACGAACAACAACAGCGTCAGCAGCTCGGCGCCCACGTGCCGGACCGAGGGCAGGTCGCAGCGAGGACAGCAGAACAACAGCTCGGCCTCTGGTCGGGGAGTGACGTCCATGCGGAGGACGGCTCGGTCCATCTCGACAGCGATCTCGCGCCCGCAGCCACTGCAGGTCATCAACACCTCGACCATCGGACACTCCTCACTCGGGTCTCTCTTCAGCGACCGGCACGAGCGCGTACGCGTGACGCCCGAGCCGTGGCTCGAGCTGGTTGTCCACGTCGCGGCGGGCCCGTAGCCTCCACGTGCGAGGAGGGTTGATGGCGGCAGGGGCACCCCCGGCTGGAGAGCTGTGGGGTCGTGAGCGCGAGCTCACCGCGCTGCGCGCGATCCTGGCGGACGCCCGCGCCGGCCGCAGTGGTACGGCCGTGCTCAGAGGTGAGCCGGGGATCGGCAAGACCGCGCTGCTCGAGCAGGTGCGCCGCGAAGCCGTCGGTTTCACGGTGGTCGCAGCCACCGGGGTCGAGGCTGAGATGGAGCTGCCGTTCGCTGGACTTCACCAGCTCTGTGCGCCGCTCCTCTCGGGTGTCGACGCGCTTCCTGAGCCGCAGCGCAACGCGCTCCAGACCGCCTTCGGTGTGGTCACCACCGGCCCACCGGACCGCTTCCTGGTCGGACTCGCCACGCTCAGCCTGATGGCGGACGCAGCTGCTGCGCAGCCGCTGCTCTGTCTCGTCGACGATGTCCAGTGGCTCGACCAGGTCTCGGCGCAGGTCCTCACGTTCGTCGCCCGACGCCTGCAGGTTGAGCCCATCGCGGTGGTCTTCGCGACCCGGGCGGAGGACGACCCGATCCTGCGCGGCCTCCCACAGCTGCCGCTCGGTGGCCTGAGTCGCACCGATGCAGGTGAACTGCTGGACGTGGCCCGAGCGGTGTCTCTGGACGACCGGGTGCGGGGAAGGGTTCTGGACGAGGCGCGAGGCAACCCGCTCGCCCTGCTGGAGCTGTCTGGTGCGCCGTTCACCCCCGCAGGCGGTACGGGGGCCTCTACGGCGCACCAGATCCAGCAGCAGTACGCCGCACGCCTCGCTGCGCTCCCGAGCCGCACCCGGCAGCTGATGCTTCTGGCTGCGCTCGAGCCGCGGGGCGACGCCACCGTCCTGCAGCGAGCCGCAGCGTCGCTCGACACCGACCTCTCCGACGCGGTGGCCGCCGAGGGGCTCCTCGACGTCGGACGGCGGGTCCGGTTCCGGCACCCGCTGCTCCGGACCGCAGCGTACGCGTCGGGGTCCGCGGAGGAGCGTCGTCGAGCCCACGCGGCCCTCGCGGAGGCGCTCGACGCCCAGGCTGACCCGGACCAGCGCGCCTGGCACCGCGCGCTCTCCGTCGACGGACCCGACGAGAAGATCGCGGCCGAGCTGGAGGCCTCGGCGGACCGGGCCAGGTCGCGGGGTGGTGCGGCCGCGGGCGCGGCACTGCTCGAACGGGCCGCCCTGCTCAGCCCCGACCCGCAGGTCAAAGGTGAGCGTGCGCTGTCCGCCGCAGCGGCCAAGCTCAGCGCCGGCCTCGTTGAGGACTGCCTCGCACTGCTGGCCACCGCTCGTGCGGGTCCCCTCACCCAGCTGGGCCTCGCGCGGCTGTCCCTGCTGGACGCCCAGGCCCGCTTCGCGGCCGACCGCGGACAGGGGGCCTCGACGAGGCTGCTCGCAGCGGCACGGCAGTTGGAAGACCTCGATCCCAAGCTCGCGCGCGAGACGCACCTGGAGGCGATGTCGGCCGGCATGTTCTCCGGACGGCTCGCGCCGCCGGGCTCCATCCGCACGCTCGCCGAGGCCGCCCGGCACGGTGGTCCGCAAGCGCTCGACGGGGACCTGACCGGGTTGTTGGTCGACGTCCTCGCCAGCCGCTTCACCGACGGTTACGCCGCGGCCATCGCTCCAGCACGCCGCTTGTTGGCCGCCCTCGCCCACCGCCCCCTGGACGGTGCGGACCTGCGCTACCTCTGGTTGAGCGCCGCCGTGGCCGCCGACGGTTGGCAGGACCATGCGTGGCGGTCGATCGCGGAGGCGCATGTACGGGTGGCGAGAGAGACCGGTGCGCTGGCCGAGCTCCCTCTCGCCATCAACTCCCTGGCAACGGTGCACGTGTTCGCCGGCCGGCTGGACCTCGCCAAGCCCCTCGTGGCCGAGCTTTCGGCACTGCGCGCCAGCACCGGTGTCGAGCTCTCGCTGTACGCGACGCTGTACGTCGCCGCCCTCGCCGGCGATGCCCGCGCCCCGCAGCTGATCCAGCGCAACCTCGCCGACGTCACCGAGCGAGGCGAGGGCGTCGGGGTCACGGCCTCCCACTGGGCGCTGGCCCTGATCGAGCTCGGACGGGGTGACTTCGCGTCCGCCCTGCCCGCGGCGCGCGCCGCGGCGGCGTACCTTCCAGAGCTCGCCTTGCCCCAGTGGGGTCTCGCGGATCTGGTCGAGGCAGCGACCCGCTGCGGGGAGGGGCCGACCGCTGCGGCTGCCGCCGCGCAGCTGGACGAGCTCGCGACGGCGAGCGGCACGGACTGGGCCCTCGGCGTGCGGGCCCGCGCCCGTGCCTTGACAGCGGGCCCACGGACGGCGGGCGAGCTCTACGAAGAGGCGGTGACGCGCCTCGCCGGGACCACCACGTCCTGGGAGCACGCCCGGGCGGAGTTGTTGTTCGGGGAGTGGCTGCTGCAGACCGATCGGCGCGTGGCCGCGGCTGACCACCTCCGTCGGGCCGAGGCTCTCCTCACGTTGATGGGCGCGCGCTTGTTCGCGGAGCGTGCTGTGAGCGGTTTGCGCACGCTGGGCGCGACGGCAACCGGTGGCGCCCAGCGAGACGACCGCGGGCTCACCGCCCAGGAGCTGCAGATCGCGCAGCTCGCAGCGGACGGCCTGACCAACCCCCAGATTGCGGCGCAGCTGTTCCTCAGCCCGCATACGGTCGAGTGGCACCTGCGCAAGGTCTACGCCAAGCTCAGCGTCCGTTCCCGTCGCCAGCTGGCCGGCCGGCTGGCCGTCGTCGACGGCGCCTGACGTCCTGCACAGGACGCCGCGGGCCACGTGGCCGGGGGGTCCCGCCACGTGGTCCACCCCGGAGAGGACCACGGATGTCCGTGGCGCGACCCACGGGTGCTTGGCGCCAGGCTCGGGAGCACCGAGGCCACGCCGCTGGCCCACGACACTCAGAGGAGGGCCGACCGTGCCCATGACTGCCGCACCCCCTGCTGCCCCCAGCAGCCGCGTCTCGGACCTGGAGGGCGCAGCGACCGTCTTCCTGGCCGAGCGCACCCGCCTGCTGCGGATCGCTCAACGCGTGGTCGGCGACCGGGCCGCCGCTGAGGACGTGGTCCAGGACGCCTGGTTGCGCTGGCAGCGCACCGACCACGCCCAGATCCAGAACCCAGCCGCCTTCCTCACCACGGCGACCACCCACCTCGCCATCAATGTGGTGCAGTCTGCGCGGTATCGGCACGAGGCCCCGACCGAAGAGCTCCGAATCGCAGTCGTGGCCGAGACTGACCCCGCCGCGCGAGCAGAGCGGTCCGCCGAGAACGCCGCCCTGCTGGGCCACCTCATGAGCCGACTGAGCCCGAGCGAGCTCGCGGCTTACCTCCTCCGCAAAGCCTTCGAGTACCCCTACGAGGAGCTCGCAGCCGTCCTCGGGACGAACGCTCCACACGCGCGCCAGCTGGTGCGGAGGGCGCACGTGGCCCTGATCGCGAACGCGCGGCACCGCGTCGACCGCGCTGCCCACCAAGACTTGGTGGCGGCGTTCGCGGGGGCCGCCTCCGGGGACCTCGGTCCTCTCGAGGACCTGCTCAAGAGCCGAACCGGTCGGGCCGCCCGCTGTACCCGGCGTCGGATGCCCCGCGGGGTCGCGTCTGCCGCCTGACCCGCGGACGTCTCGACACGGGCGGGGCGGCGCGGTGCATGATGAGGCACTTGTAACTTGCCGACCGGAGACGGATGAGGCGAAGCGGGAGGGCGGCCGGGGCGTTCCTCGGGCGTCGGCAGGAGCGGAACGTCCTCGACGAGCTGGTGACCGGCGTCGTGGACGGTCGCAGTGCTGCACTCGTGGTCCACGGCGAGGCGGGGATCGGCAAGACCGCGCTGCTGGAGCACGCGGTCGAGCGCGCACACGAGTGTCGCGTGCTGTGGGTGTCGGGCGTCGAGTCGGAGACCGACCTGCCTTTCGGGGGCCTGCACCAGCTGTGTGCGCCGTTCATCGACCAGTGCTCCGAGCTCCACGCACCGCAGCGGGCTGCGCTGATGACGGCCTTCGGGCTGGTGGCCGGGCCGCCGCCTGACCCCTTCCTCATCGGGCTGGCGTTGCTCAGCCTGCTGGCGCACGTCGCCGAGGAGCGTCCGCTGGTGTGCGTGGTCGACGACGCGCAGTGGCTCGACCCGGTCTCGGCGCAGGCGCTCGCCTTCGTGGCGCGGCGGCTGGAGGCGGAGCGAGTCGGATTGTTCTTCGGCGTGCGGGGTGCCCCGTCCCCGGCGCTGCGCGACCTGCCGCGGCTTGAGGTTCGCGGACTGGGCGACGCCGACGCCCGCTCGCTGCTCGCGGCGGTGACCTCCGGTCCGGTGGACGACCGGATCCGCGAACGGGTCTTGGCTGAAACGCAGGGAAACCCGTTGGCCCTGCTGGAGCTGCCGCGGGACCCGACCATTGCGGAGGTCACTGGTGCCTTCAGGAGACTCGAGCGGTCAGGTCTCACCATGGAGCTGGAGGCCGGCTTCCAACGCCGGGTCGCCGCTATGCCCGAGTCGACCCGAGACGTCCTGCTGCTGGCGGCCACCGAGGCGACGGGCGACCTGGCACACCTCGAACGGGTTGCGGCCGCCGAGGGGCTCGACCTGGTGCGGGAGTTCGCCCCGGCCGTCGCCGACGGGCTGGTGGACGTAACTCACGCGGTCCGGTTCCGGCACCCGCTCGTGCGGTCTGCCATCTATGCGGCCGCTTCGCAGTCTCAACGTCAACAGGCGCACCGGCGTCTGGCCGAGTCCACCGACCAGGCGTCGCATCCCAACCGGTACGTCTGGCACCTCGCACGGGCTACCGCCGCTCCCGATGAGGACGTCGCCGAGCAGCTCGAGCAGGCCGCGGACCGGGCCCGGTCCCGGGGCAGCCTCGCTGCGACGGCCGCCTTCCTGGACCGGGCGACCCAGCTGACGCCCGACCTCGAACGCCGGGGACGGCGAGCCGTGTCCGCTGCCGAGGCGACGTACCGCACCGGCGCGTACGCATCAGCGCTGGAGCTTCTCGACGCAGCGGAGCTGTCACCGCTGGATGAGGCCACCCGCGGTCGCGCCGAACTGCTGAGAGGTCTCGTGCTCTTCGCTTCCCAGGGTGCGAGCGCGGGACTTCCCAGGATCCTCGCCGCAGCAAAACGGCTCGAGCCCGTAGACCCGGCACTGGCTCGCGAGACCTACCGCGACGCCTACTACGCCTCGATCACCGCGGGCCGGTTGTCGGGCACAGCCGCCGTCGAGCGGATCGCGGCCGCAACGGTTGCGCTCAGGCCCGACTCGCCCCCCTCGCGTGCCGACCTTCTGCTCGAGGGGTCCGCACGGCTTTACACCGACGGCTACGAGGCGGGCGTCCGGTTGGTGCGCCAGGCTCTGGACTCCTACCGCCGTGAGCCGGTGCCGGACGAGGAGGGTCTTGGGTGGCTGACTCTGGCGAGCCGGATGGCGCACAACGTCCTCGACTTCGAGGCCTACAGCGATCTGTCGGCACGTCTGGTGCACCTCACTCGGGAGACCGGAGCGCTGTCCCTGCTGCCCTCGGCGCTGCTGCTGCAATCCTCTAACCTCGTCTTCGCCGGGGAAATGGACGCCGCGGCGCGCCTCGCCGACGAGGCCGCGAACGCCGGGGAGGCCCTGGGTGGCAGCTTCTTCGCGCAGTACTGCGCCTTGGTGCTTGAGCCGTGGCGCGGCTCCGAGGACCGGACGCGGGCCGTGATCGAGGCGGTGATCGGCGACCTGGCGCTTCGTGGCGCCGAGAAGGCGTCAACCGCGACCGCCTGGGCGACGGCGGTGCTCTGCAACGGCCTCGGGCGTCACGAGCAGGCGCTCGACGCGGCACGCCAAGGTGCGGCCTACCCGCAGGAGCTCGGGTTG
Organism: Nocardioides anomalus; assembly: GCF_011046535.1. Lineage (NCBI taxonomy): Bacteria > Bacillati > Actinomycetota > Actinomycetes > Propionibacteriales > Nocardioidaceae > Nocardioides > Nocardioides anomalus. Next base: position 778,481 of record NZ_CP049257.1, read on the forward strand.
TCGATCTGGGCTACCACCGAGCTGGTCGAGGCGGCGGTGCACCTCGGCAGGCCCGGGGAGGCCGCGGCCGACGCTGAGCGCCTCCTGGAGATGTGCCAGGCGAGCGGTACCGAGTGGGCTCTGGGCACCGCAGCGCTCGTGGCAGCGCAGCTGGCGGACGGCTCTGCGGCCGACGAGGGCTTCGGTGAGGCTGTCGCCCGGCTTGAGCGCGCCGGTGTGCACCTCCAGGCGGCGCGCGCCCGGCTCCTGCACGGCGAGTGGCTGCGTCGGGCCGGTCGGCGACGCGAAGCTCGCCGGGAGCTGGGTCTCGCCCACGAGCAGCTCCTCGCCATGGGAGTGGTGGCGTTCGCCGAGCGGGCCCGGCGCGAGCACGACGCCACGGGCGCGACGTTGCGCCGCTCGGGCACGGTGGAGGCTGCGCTGCTCACCCCGCAGGAGGCGCAGATCGCGCGCCTCGCGGCGGAAGGGCTGACCAACCCGGAGATCGGCACGCAGCTGTTCATCAGTCCGCACACGGTCGAATGGCACCTGCGCAAGGTGTTCGCCAAGCTCGGCGTGTCCTCCCGCAGGGAGATCGCCAAGGCGCTCGAAGGCCGCGGCTAGCGGCTCAACCCGGCCATCTCGAGCACCTCGAGCACGGCGTCGGTGAACGCCACGGGGGCCTCGAACGGCAGGTGGTGGCCCGCACCCTCGACCAGGTGGTGACGTCGAGGGCCCGTGAAGAGCGAGGCATCGGGCTCCCCGGTCCGTGCCGGGAAGTTGCCGTCCGCGGTGCCGTCCAGGGTGACGGTCGGCACCGTGATCGCCGGCTGGGCGGCCAGCGCACGCTCGACGAGGGTGTACGCCGCGGCGCCGGGAGCCGCGCCCATGCGGTGGCGGTAGGAGTGCAGCACCACCTCGACGTAGTCCGGGTTCACGAACGCTGCCGCGGCCCGGTCCAGGACGGCAGGGTCGAACTCCCACTCCGGCGAGTTGCGGCGCCAGATGACCTCGGCGACGCCGCGGCGGTGATTCTCCAGACCGGCCCGGCCGCGCTCGGTGAGGAAGTAGAAGAAGTACCACAGCCCGGCTTCCAGGTCGGGTCGCAACGGTCGCGCCGAGGCGGCAATGTCCTGGATCAGGTAGCCGTTGACCGAGACCAGGCCGGTCACCCGATCGGGCCACAGGGCGGCGGCGATGCAGGCCGCGCGACCACCCCAGTCGTAACCGGCGAGGACCGCGTGCGGGACCTCGAGAGCGTCGAGCAGCTGGAGGACGTCGACTGCGAGGGCCGCCTGCTGACCGGAGCGGGGCGTCCGCAGGTCGCGGAAGGCCGTGCACCCGTGGCCACGCAGGTAGGGCACGATCACGCGGCAACCCTCCTCGGCCAGCCACGGGGCGACGTCCACGAAGCTGTGGATGTCGTAGGGGTAGCCGTGGAGCAGCACCACCGGTCGGCCGTCGGCGGGTCCGGCCTCGTAGTAGGAGACGTCGAGGACGTCGGTCTGGACCTGGCGCAACGGTGTCAGTCTGCGTGGAGGGGTCATCGGGTGCGCTCCGAAGCGAGCCCGTCGGGCCCCGCCTGGGTGATGGCTCCGCGCAGTCCGCGCAGGCGGGCCTCGTACTCCACCGTCTCGAGGTCTTCCTGGTCGCCGGCGGCGGCCAGCTCCAGCTCCTCGTCGACGACCCTCAGCAGCTGGTCCCGGTCGGGCGGCGGCTCAACCATGCGCTCAGTCACGGTCGTCGACCGACACGTACTCGAAGCTCGGGCCGGCCACCGTCGTGCCGTCGCCCGTGGTCATGGCCATCAGTGCGGTGGCCTGGGCCTTGAGCGCGTACATGGCGCCCACGGATGCCAACAGGGTGTCGGGCCGTCCGTCGAAGGCCGTCTCGAGCTGCTGCAGGAGCTGGCGGTAGTTGTAGTTGAAGGTGTCCATGGCGTCCCGCACCGGGCTGTCGACCGGGTGGTCCGCCACACGCGGATTGAGCTCCATGGGCCGCACGGCGTCCCAGTCCACGAGCACGGGCTCGCCGGTGGGCCCGCTCGCAGGGGTGTCTCCGCGCTGGAAGCGGCGACCCAGCTTGAGCTCGAGGAAGCGGAAGTAGTGAGCGACCTCGTCCCGGTCCGGCTTGAACATGTCGTGGTCGCCGTCCCACACGTCGCGATGTGCGATGCCCTCCCCCTGCTCGACGATCTCGTCGAGCGCGCGCAGTGCCGTCGCGAGGTCGGTGACCCCGACGACCTGACCGCCCCCGCGGTAGGCCGCCATGGAGGTGACCTGTCGCTCCGGGTCGCCGCAGAACACGGCGGCCTCACCTAGGTCCCCCGAGAGCTCGACCAGGCCGGCGCGGATGGCCTCGTAGAACTGCCCAATCGTCTCGTACTCCTCGCTCTCGGCCCGAGCGTCCACCGCTGACGGCTGCTCGATGCGGAGAAAGGCCTCGAGCGCCTCGGCGCCGAAGGGCGCTAGGGGGATCTCAAACGAGCGGTCCCCGTGCGGGAAGGTCATCGGGTAGCCCGGCAGCAGGCGAGGCGAGTCCAGGACCGGCCGGCCGCCCACGGCGTTGAGCAGGTTGGCGGCCAGGGTCAGGTGCAGCATCTCCTCGACAAACACGCTCGTCACCACCTCGACCGCTGCCGCGTTCCGCTCGGCGTCGAGGGAGTACAGAGCGCAGAGGTACGGCGGCAGCGTGCAGTGCTCGAGCTCGATGGCCCACTGCAGGTGCTCGCGGAGTGAGTCGAGGTCCTCGACCCCCCTCGTGCCGGAACTCGTCGCGCGACTGGTGGACATGCAGGGCCTCCTCCTACCGCCTCGGACGGCGGTTGACTGATCACCCCACCCGACCGTGCAGCCGCCCGATCCGTGACACCTGCGGCCCGGCTTCGTTCGTCACAGCTCGACGTCCGCTGTGGTCGGCTAGCCATGACGCCGAGCCGTAGCCCGATCGCAGGCACAGACGAAGTCCTGCGCGCCCGCAATCATGAGATCGCCGAGCTCCTGATGAGCGCCGCAGACGCGGACAGGGACCGCCTGGTGGAGGAGTTGACGGTGATCAACATGCCGGTCGCCAGGGCGGTGGCCCGTCGCTACGCAAGACGCTATTCAGGCCGCTCTGAGCACGCGCCAGACATCCTCGGGGTCACCTACCTGGCGCTCGTGCGTGCTGTACGCGCCTTCGACCCCATGCTGGGCAGGGACTTCCTCAGCTACGCCGTTCCGTGCCTGAACGGCGCGGTCCGCCACTACTTCCGTGATGACGCGTGGCTGATCCGACCGCCCCGGCACCTTCAGGACGCTCATGTCTCGTATTGGCGGGCCCGGGACGACTGCCCGGACACGCACGTCTCTGAGGGTGTCGATGTCGGCACGTGCTACCGGCCATTCAGCCTCGATACGCCCGACCCCGAGGACCAGTCGAGGCTGGGCGATGGACTCGTCGATGAGCGCGATAGTGCGTGGGCCGACAGCGAGTTGAGGATGCTGGTGTGGCCGCACATTGCCTCGCTGTCCGCTCGTGATCAACGCATCCTCCACCTGCGCTCGCAGGGGAGGACGCAGTCCGAGATCGGTCGCGAGCTCGGGATGTCGCAGATGCATGTGTCGCGACTGTTGCGCTCCCACCTGGAGAGGCTTCAGCGACTTGTCTACGCGGCCTGACGCACGACGCACGACGCCCTTCGGACTCGGAGGCACCAGCACCGACCTGCCTGCTCACTCACGAGGCGGAGCGAGGGCCTGCGGGTCACGGAAGGCCTGCAATCAGCGGTTGCCTCGGCCGCTCGCTTCGCTTCTCGCAACCTGGCGGCGAAGCCGGTAAAGCACCGGTGCCCGTGGAGGATTATGAGGGATCGCGGCGATATGCAGGGCGAGAAATTAGTTGTCATGTGCAACTAATTGTGAAATACTGGAAGCACCTCGGAAGACGTGTGCCAATTCAGAGAAGGCCCTGACCGAGGTTGTTGTGGTCGCCGCTCCGGTGGCCCCATTCGATCAGCCCCTTGTTCTCCGGAACCGGGGGCTTTCTGCATTTCTGAGAGGAGTTGTGATGCAAGAACCTCGACGTCTGTCAGTCGTCGACAACCGTGCCAGCTCGATGACGGTGGCGAGTTATCTAGAAGAGTGGCTGTGGGCCAAGCAGTCCCTGCGTGCATCGACCTTCAAGTCCTACGAGAGTCACGTTCGCAACTATTTGGTGCCCTACGTGGGGCACCACCCGTTGGGGGAGCTTCGCCCGGCGCATCTCGACAAGATGTACCGCGAACTCGCCTCACGAGAAGACCAGCGGCTCTCCGTGTCGACGCTGAGGCGTGTACACGCCACGCTGCTCAGCGCATTGAGCACCGCGGTGAAGCGCGGGCAGCTGGAGCGCAATCCAGCTAGCGCTGTGGAGCTACCACAGCAACGGCGTCGTGAACCGGTGACTTGGACCGCGAAGGACCTCCAAGCCTTCCTTCAAGCCGTGCAGTCTGACCCGCTTCACCCCTTGTTCTTGCTGCTGGCGGTCACGGGACTCCGTCGAGGTGAGGTGATCGCGTTGAGGTGGCGTGATGTCGACCTGAACCTTGGTCGCCTCAGCGTTCGGCAGGCGGCTGTGCTGGTGGGTGGGCGAGTCGTTGTTGGTGAGCCCAAGTCCAGGTCGGGTCACCGAACCATTGCGGTGGACGACGAGACCTGTCGTCGTCTGACGTGGCACAAGCGCGCGCAAGAACTGGCTGTCTCTCGCGTGCTGGCGCCTCCGCAGCGCCCCGAGCTCGTGTTCTCCGACGAACATGGTGAGGCGTTGGATCCAGCGCACGTGTCACGACGCTTCGTGCGCCTGGTCCACGCGTGCGGGTTGCCGCGGATCCGGCTGCACGATCTCAGGCACACCTCCGCCTCGCTCGGACTCGCGTCGGGGGAGTCACTCGTCGAGGTCAGCCGACGGCTTGGCCACAGCTCGCTAAGCGTCACCGCAGACATCTACAGCCACATCTCGCCTGAGGTTGCCAAGCACTCGGCGGAACGGCTGGCTGCCTCCATCTACGGCGACGAACCCATCACCACGCAAGGAGGTCTCCGATGAGGCAGGCCAAGCGCTTCCTCGTAGGCGCAAGGAGGCAGATCAAGAAGGTGCTGTTGGCGCTCCATCGCGAGCTCCAGCGGCTGGCCGATGCGATCGGAATATGGGCCCAACGACGTCGCGACCAGTACGCAGCGGACCCCGGCTACGCCGAAGCGCTAGTTCGAGTCGCGATCGCGGCTGCCGACCTGCTGCTCGACAACCGGAGGATCAGAAGTTTCGCCTTCCAACTGGCTGAGGCGCTCCTGGCCGTCCTCCGCGGACGCGGCCGACGGCTGGATCCCGGTCACGGCTACTGGGATTAGCAGACCGAACATCTCGACATCTCCAATCCGAGCCCCCGACATCCGTCGGGGGCTTTCGTCATTTCAAGAGGAGGACAAACCTGATGAGCAAGGAAACGCTGGAGCACCTGAACACCCACACGTTGATCGGGAACACGGACCACCGCGGCACCGCATGGCACTACCGAGCCGAGCACCAAGGCGTCGAGTCGAACCACTACCCCGGCCCCATACCGGTCTCGGACGTCGAGCGTCGTCTCTTCTCCTGGGAAGCCGTCTCGCGGCAGATCGCGGTCGAGACGCCAACCGACGTCACGACGATGACGCACCTCAGCTCGGCGGGAAGCCCCGTCCGTTGGGACGTGGTCGAGGACCGGCAGGCCATCTGCCGTGATGACAACAACGCGGTTATGGGCATCTTCGCCCCCGGCTACGCCATGCACCAGTACCGCGAATGGCTGCTGGGCACCGTAGCCAACTTGCTCGACGACGACCTGAGCATCAGCTCAGCTGGGCTCCTTCGAGGAGGGGCGGTCGCTTGGGTCGAGGTCTCGGTCCCGGAGTCGATCACGACGCCGCAGGGGGTGATCTTCAGGCCCAACCTCCTCGCCACTACCAGCTTCGACGGCTCGACCGCCACGACCTACAAGCGCACCATCACTGACGTCGTATGCGACAACACCCGCGAGACAGCCTTGGCTGAGAAGGGCCAGGCCTACAAGGTGAAGCATTCACGGCACTCACGCACCCATCTGATGGCGGCCCGGGACGCTCTGTCGATGGTGCACACCATCGCGGACTCCTTCGCCCGAGAGGTCGCTCACCTGTGCGAGGTCAAGGTGCCCGACCCTGCGTGGTCTTCGTTCCTGGACACCTATGTGCCAAGGGTGGGGGCGGACGGTAGAGCCCTGACGGGGAGATCGCTCACCCTGGCCGACAAGAAGCGCGACCTCTTGGACAACCTGTACCGATACGACGACCGGGTAGCGCCTTGGTCAGGCACCGCACATGGGGCGCTTCAGGCGGTCAACACCTACGAGCACCACGAGAACCCGGTCAGAGGAACCAGCAGGCCCGAGCGGAACATGCTGCGGACCATCGCAGGTGACTTCGGGCGGGTCGACCAGGAAGCGTGGTCAACGCTGCAAGCCGTGCTGGCATGACTACTGAGGGGGCGGCCACCAGGCCGCCCCCTCGCTGGTCTTCTCGCGTTTCTGGCCTCACTCGGCATAGGTGACAGTGAGTGACAGCCCGCCGGTGCTGGAAAAGCTCCACTGGTAGTCCAGCCCGGCCTCCGACGCCTGTTGAGGCTCGGTGCCGTTGGTGGTCGTGCCGATCTGAGAAGTCAGGGCATCGGAGGTGCCTACCTCGTCCAAGAGGCACGTGAGAGCGTCGAGGAACTCCTGGTAGGCCATGGGGGCGCCGGCGATGATGATGCTCTTGCCGTTGTCCCCGAGTGAGAACGCTGAGCTCCCGGGGAAGAGCTTCTCTGCGGTGGCGCGCTCGAAGGCGCATGAGTTGTAGGCGTCGGAGAGGTCGACAGACGCCGTCGACGCCGACGACGCTGCCGATGTCGCCGCCGCGCTGTCGCCAGGTGTTGTTGTCGATGAGCTGCCACAGCCGCTGACGACCATCACCAGGGCCACGAGCGCGATCGTGACATCCGCTGACGACCTGCTCATGATGACTCCCCGCTACTTATAAGTCTGTAGACCTAAAGGTAGCGGCCCAAGACGCTCGGTTGCGTCATGGAAGGCGAACTTCAACGGGTTGTGGGCCGCAACCTGCGTCGCCATCGTGAGGACGAGGGGCTCTCTCAAGAGGCGTTCGCCGACGAGCTTGGAGTGCACCGGACTTACATGGGATCAGTCGAGCGGGGGGAGCGGAACCTCACTCTGCGGACCGTCGAGAAGTTGGCCTCCTCGATCGGTGTGGAACCTCTGGACTTGTTGAGAGAGAAGTCGACCTGATCAGGCTCAGTGCCCCACCCTGACAGAGTGGCCCCATGAGTAGCGGTCACCGTCCCGCGTCGAGGCCGGAACGGCACTGGTCGCACCGCTTGGTCCAGTGGACGGCGGCCACGGTAGGGGGCGCGGTGATCACCACGGTGGTGGCGTTGGTGCTTACCCATGACGGTGATAACTCGTCTGTGGACTCTGAGACGTCACGGTCGCCGGACGGTCGGAACTGCCCGAGCGACTTCCCGGTTAAGGGGAACGTCTCGCAGGCCGGCGAACGGATCTATCACCTGCCCGGCTGGCAGTACTACGACGCTACTTATCCGAGCGAGTGCTTCTCGACGGCTGACGACGCTGAGGACGCTGGTTACCGCGCCTCGAAGGTCCAGTGAGGTTGTGGGCCCTAGACCCGGGCCGGGCGGTAACCGGCGGCTAGAGCCCCGGCTTCGGTCGCGAAGCACTCTTCCGGGTTGGTGGCGGAGTAGTACTTGTTGGTGGGCAGGTGGTAGATCCACTCGGTCTCGCCGCGGTTGCCCTTGATGGGTGCGTTGGTGGGGCAGTCCCAGGTGCCTGGGATCGGCGGGTATGAGGTGAGGTCCGGCGGGGGTGGCGGGGGTGGCGGGGGACCCGCGGGGGTGCAGTAGGGGTCTGTTTCGAGATCGGCCTGCCGGTAAACCGTTTCCCTCGGGTGCGGGTCATAGCCGTCGAGCGAGTCGTATCTTGCGGCAGATCCCGCTTGGATCTGACGGAGCCCGATGTCGATTCGGCCATGGTTCACGTATCTGAGGAGCCGTCCGTAGCTGTCCTTGTTCTGGACCGACGGCGGGTCGCCGAGGCGGATGGTGGTGCCGACGGGCGCGAGGCGTTGTGCCAGCTTCCTGGCCTGCGTGTACCCGCACTGTCCCTCCTCGGGGGTGTCTACCCCGATCAGGCGTATGCGGCCGACCGAGGTCTTGACGGTGTCGCCATCGACCCAGCGCACGACCTTGGCCGTGCTTGCGCGCCGGTCGGCATGAGCGCTGCTGTCGTGTTGGTTTGTCGCGAGGGCGCGCGAGGTGGTGAACGCGACCGGCGAGAAGGTGGTGATGGTGAAGGTGGTGGTGGCCACCAGCACGACTGCTAGGGCACGAGCTCTCATGGCCGTCGATCTGGAGTGCTTGAGTTTGGGGTCGCGTCGCGCGCGGTGTGTGCTGGAGGACCGCCTGCGGATGGCGGTGTCATCAGATCCACCGGCATGGGCGTCACCGGTTTGAGGGCCATGACGCAATGGTCGCGGAGGTTTCTGCTAGGTGGGGTCGTATCGGAGAACAGATCCGATACGCCGGCAGGCAGGAACGTCCGCCGGCGAAGAGCCCTGGTCGGTGTCAGGTGTCCATGCTTGGTGGCTATGAAGTTACCGAGGTGGAAGTCCTATTGCGGAAGTGGTCGCGGTATCCCTCAGGCCCCAGATCGAATGCGAGCTTGAGTTCTTCCTCCGGAAGTTCCAGAAGAAGTTCTTGGAGGAGACCAGGTCGCTCCCCGAGGATCTTTCGGAAGTCCTCCGTGGGTGCCGGAGACATACCGCCGAAGGCAAAGCTAGGTGGCGAGGAAGTGAAGATGAACTCGAGGCCCTGAACGTGCTTGCGGTTGTATAGGCACACGAGGAAGACCAAGCGGAGATCCTTTTCGGTGAAGGACCCGATCCTGTGGGTGAGCTCCTTCATGTACGGGCTCATCTCTTGCGTTGATTTCGACCAGCCCGGCTCCGGCTTAGTGGTGGTCTTGTGGTCTTCCTCAGGTGAACCTTCGGGTGACCTTCTCTCTGCCGTGCGACGGATACGCAGGCTTCGCACAGCGGTAGATACCTCTTCGTCCTGCGATAGTGGTTTCACTCGCGACGCGGGAGGGATCTCGCCGTCGGGCGTGGTCGTGCCGGTTGCGAACTCCTCGCCCGGAGAAGGCAGGAGCTTGCGCACCTCGTCGAGGTTCACGCTGTACGTGGTGGTCATCGACGATCCGTTGCCCTGTCCTCGCGTGGTCACAGATACCAGGGCGCGGGAGAGCAGCGACTTCCGCACGGCGTAGAACTTCGTGAGCCCCATCCCCATGTCCGCCGCTGCCCGGGCCGCTGTGGTGAACATCAGGCCCCTTGTGGCCACCACGAAGAGGAACGCCTTCTCCCAGGCGTCGAGGTCCCGTGCGTCGCGGATCGCCCACAGGGTCTGATGGTCGACGTTCTTGGGCTTGAGCTTGCTCATAGACCCTCGGTGCGGGTGGTGGTGTCGTCGTCGTCGTCCCCGGCGAAGCCGAGGTGGAGCAGGATGCCGGCCACCGGCACCTTCTTCCTGTGCCCGTACGCCAGGACGGGGAACGGGAACTCGCCCCGGTTGATGAGGTCATACGCATGGGACCTGGAGATCCCAAGGATCGCGGCAGCCGTCCGGACGTCCGTGACCACGCCGAGGTTCTCGATGTCGCACCGTGTCCAGGTGCGGCTCAGTGGAGGTGCCATCGCTCGTCCCTTCTGTTTTAGAGCAGAACACCATGTTCTGTTGAGATGTTGAGTCTAGACATGTAGCGTCAAGCCATGGCCAAGCTCAGGTGGTTCAGCCCATGGAGCGAACCGACGACGCACAAGCGCGCCGACCTCGCCGTGCCGCCTGTGAACGTGCGTCAGGTCGTCGCGTACAACCTCAAGCTGGGTCGTACCGGGAGGGAGATGAGTCAGAAGGACTTGGCGGGCGAACTGCGCCGGCTCACGGGCAAGAAGTGGACCGTCGCCGCGGTCAGCGCCGCTGAGCAAGGGTGGGCCGCCAGAAGTCCCCGCCTGCGCAGCTTCGACGTCACCGACGTCATTGCCTTCAGCCTGGCACTGCGGCTGCCGCTGTCATGGTTCTTCCTGCCGCCAACGGCTACGCCCCAGAACGAGGAGGTGGACATCGACGCCCCGTGGATCCACCTCGGGCGTCCCGACGAGGAGGTAGACGAGGTCCAGCTGATGACCCCCAGGTTCCTCGCCTGGCTTGCCTTCAACCACGACGCCGTCGGAGATGACCCGCTGATCGAGGACCGACTCAGCACCCTGCCCGACGAGGGTCGTGACCCTGCGCCGAAGCTGCCCTCGATCAAGGCGGGCTGGGAGCGTTTCACCACCGGGGTCGACTCGTTTGAGGAGGGTCGACTTCACGGCCTTCAAGCCGGTCGCCAAGAAGCCGTCCGTGAGGTCGCTGCGGAGCTACAGCAGATCCTCGACAAGCTCAAGAAGGGGGTGCCGTCATCGGAAGCCTGAACAAGCGCTGCGGGTGCCCGCCGGCCTATGACAAGCGAGGCCGGAGGGTCGCCTGCAACAAGAAGCACGGCAGCTGGTCCTACGTCATCAGCTACCAAGACCTCGGGAGCGGTCGGCGCAAACAGGTGAGAGGCAGCGGCTTCGCAACCCAGGCCGAGGCGAAGAAGGCGATGCTCGAGGCAGAGCGCAAGGCTGCCAACGGCGGGATGCGTGACGACCAACGCCTCACGCTTCAGGAGTATCTCGACGGATGGCTCGACGAGAAGGCCAAGAACTCCAAGCCCACGACCATCAAGGACTACCGCCGTCACGTCTCTGTGGACATCGCCCCGCGGCTTGGCGCGGTGCGCCTGCAAGCGCTCAGGACCCGTCACATCTCCGAGATGACACGGGCCCTCATCGACGAGGGGCGGGGTGCACCCACAGTGAGGCGGATTCACGCCACCCTGAGCTCAGCCCTAGGCGACGCTGTGCGCCAAGAACTCGTCGAGCGCAACCCCGCAACCAACGCCTGGCTGCCTCGCCACCTGAAGGCCAAGATCAACCCCTGGGAGCCTGAGGAGATCGGTGAGTTCCTGGTCTCCATCAGCGAGGACCCCTGGAGCCCGATCTTCGAGCTCGCGGTCCTCACGGGGCTGCGACGAGGGGAGCTCCTCGGTCTCAGGTGGACTGACATCAAGGCGAACGAGGGCTGTCTCGTCGTCCGTCAGCAGGTAGTCGACCTGAAGGGCGACATCCGCTGCTCGACATGCCTGGGCGCCCACCGCAACCTCGGCTTCTCGACGCCCAAGACGTCCAGCGGGACCGCCCGCCGTATCGATCTCGGTATTCAGGCCCTAGATCTCCTGGAACGACAGCGACTCCTGCAGTCGGCGCACATCGCCTCGTGGGGATCGGCGTACACCAATCACGACCTCATCTTCGCCCGCGACGACGGAGCCCCGATCCACCCAGAGCGGGTCACCAAGCGCTTCGCACAGATGGTCAGCAACTCCGGACTGCGTCACCAGCGGCTTCACGACCTTCGTCACGCCCACGCGTCGCTGCTCCTCGCGGCTGGCTACGACCTGGCCATCGTCTCAAAACTCCTCGGCCACTCCTCGTTCTCGCTGACCGCGGACACCTACGCCCACCTGGTGGGTGGTGTCAGCAGGAGGGCTGCCGACGCGGTGGGGAACCTTCTAGCGCGAGGGCCGCGTGACCAGTCGGTGACCAGTACGCCCCCCGGAGACGCAAGTGCCCCCTCCGACGAGAGTCGAACGGGGCACATGACCTGCGGTGATGCTGGTACGCCATCAGGGACTCGAACCCCGAACCCGCTGATTAAGAGTCAGCTGCTCTGCCAATTGAGCTAATGGCGCCCGGTTGCTGCGAGGAGCAACACTACCAGCGCGTCAGGTGCGGTCGAAATCGGGAACCGTGACCGCGGGCGGGGTCGCGCGTTGACCCGCGGGGACAGCGAGACACCGGGAGGGCACCATGATCCGAGCCGTACGACGGACCGCCGTGGCGGTCGCCGTGGCACTGGCGTTGGCGCTGCCGACGGCCGCGCCGAGCCAGGCGGCGGTGCCGCGGCCGCACGAGGACCCCTTCTACGCGTGGAGCGCGTCGGCCCTCCAGGACGTGCCGCGGGGCACCGTGCTGCGGAGCCGGCCGGTGACGGTCGGGGTGCCGGGTGCGGGCCAGGGCGTGGTGCCGGGTGTGCAGCTGCTCTACCGCACCCAGGACGAGCAGGGCCGCCCGAGCGCGACGGTCACGACGGTGCTCAACCCGACGGGGCCGGTCAACGGCGGGCTGGTGGCCTACCTCAGCTTCTACGACGCGCTGGGCGACCAGTGCTCGCCGAGCTACACCCTCCAGGGCGGCGACCCGGGCGCGAGCAACTCCCAGCTGGCGGTCACCGAGGCGGGCCTGGTGGTCGGCCTGGCCGCGCAGGGATACGCCGTGACCGTGCCGGACTTCGAGGGCACCGACCTGCACTGGGTCGCGGGCCACGAGTCGGGCTGGAGCACCCTCGACAGCATCCGTGCGACCGAGAGCTACCTGGGGATGCCGGCCAGCCAGAAGGTCGGCCTCTTCGGCTACTCCGGCGGCTCGATCGCGGGGGAGTGGGCGGCCGAGCTGGCGCCGTCGTACGCCCCTGAGCTCAACCTGGTCGGCGCGGCGGTCGGCGGGCTGCCGGTGCACCTGGCGCACAACCTGAAGTACGTCAACGGCAGCGCCTCGTGGTCCGGGGTCATGCCGGCCGTGCTGGTGTCGCTGGCGCGCGCGTTCGGGATCAAGGTGAACAAGTACGCCAGCCGCTACGGCAAGCAGGTCATGGCCGAGGTGCAGGACCAGTGCATCGGCTCCTTCAACGGCAACTACCCCGGGCTGAAGGTGCAGCAGCTGGTCAAGAAGAAGTACCACCGCTTCCTCAAGATCCGCCCCATCGCCAAGACCATCAACAAGCTGATCATGGGCAGCACGCCGGGCACGCCGCAGACGCCGCTGTTCTTCGGCGTCGGTGACCACGACGGCACCGGCGACGACGTGATGATCAAGGGCGACGTGCAGGGCCTGGCCAAGGAGTACTGCGGCCAGGGCGCGCCCGTGCAGCTGAAGGTCTACCAGGGCGCCGACCACACGACCGCCGGCCTGCAGTTCTTCCCCGAGGCGATGGCCTTCCTCGGCCAGCGCTTCGCGGGCCTGCCGTTCACCGGCAACTGCGACCAGATCCCGCCGGGCAACTCCCTGGCGCCGCTCAAGCTCAGGAAGAAGAAGCGCCACCACCACGCGCACTAGGTTCGCGGGGTGGCCGAGCTCTTCGAGGACGCCTACGGCGTCCCGCACGTCCGCGCGAGCGACGTGCGGGACCTCGCCCGCGGTCAGGGGTACGCCGCGGCGCGGGACCGCGCCTGGCAGCTCGAGCACCAGCGCCGCCGGGCGACCGGGACGGCCGCGGCCGTGCTCGGCGCCGCGCAGCTGCCGTGGGACACCTGGGCCCGCCGCACCCGGATCGTCGACACCGCCCAGCGGGCGCTGGCCGGCTGCGACGCCGAGACCCAGGCCTTCGTGGCCGCCTTCGTCGACGGCGTCAACGCCGGGCTGCACGACGACGCCCCCGAGCTCGAGCGGCTCGCGATCGCACCCGAGCCGTGGGAGCCGTGGACGCCGCTCGCCGTCTTCCACGCCCAGCACCTGCTCTTCGCCAGCACCCCGGCCAAGCTCTGGCACCAGCGCGCCCGCGAGGTCCTGGGCGCCGAGGAGGCGCTGCTGTCGCGCGACCCGGCGTACGTCCCCGGCAGCAACGCCTGGGCCGTCGGCGGCGCGCGCACCCGCAGCGGCCGGCCGCTCATCGGCGGCGACCCGCACCGGGTCTTCGAGTCGCCCGGCGTCTACAGCCAGGTGCGGCTGGCGGTGACCGGTGTCGACGCGCTCGACGTGGTCGGCTTCACCTTCCCCGGCGTCCCGGGCGTCCAGCACTTCGCGCACGCCGGAGAGGTGGCGTGGGCCATCACCAACGCGGTGGCCGACTACCAGGACCTGTACGACGAGTCGCTGGACGACGTCGTCGACGGCCACGAGGAGGTCGTCGAGGTGCGCGGCGCCGACCCGGTGGCCGTCGAGGTCTGGGCCACCGAGCGCGGACCGCTGTTCGAGGTCGACCGGGACGCCGGCCGCGGGACCGCCCTGCGCGACGCGGCCACCGTGCTCGGCGACCTCGGCTTCGACGCCCTGCTCCCGCTGCTGCGCAGCCGGACCGTCGACGACGTCGACCGCGCGCTGGACGCCTGGGTGGCGCCGGTCAACAACGTGGTCATCGCCGACCGCGACCAGGTCCGCTTCCGCTACGCCGGGCGGGTCCCGGTGCGGGCCGAGGCCAACCGCCGCGGCATCGCCGCGGGCCGCGGCGCCGACACCTGGAGCGGCTGGGTCGAGCTGCCGCGCCACGACGTCCCGGCCGACGGCCAGGTCGTCACCGCCAACGAGCGGCGGGGGAGCGAGAGCGACCTGCTCGGCACCGAGTTCGCCCCGCCGCACCGCGCCGACCGCATCGACGCGCTGCTGCGCGACCGCGACGACCTCACCGTCGCCGACCTCGCGGCGATCCACGGCGACTGCGCGGCCCTCACCGCGGTCCCCCTGCGCGACGCACTGCGCGGGGTCGAGGCCACCGGAGCGGGCGAGGAGGTCCGTCAGCGGATCCTGGCCTGGGACGGCGTGATGGCCGCCGACTCCGAGGGCGCCGCGGCGTTCGCGGCCTGGCGCGCCGCGCTCACACACCGGATCTGCGCGGCCGACGCGCTGCGGCCGCTGCTCGACGACACCGTGCGCGGCCCGCTGTTCGCGGCGTACCTCTCGCTGCCGGCCAGCGTCGGCCTGGCCCTCGAGCCGCTGGTCGGCGCGGGCACCGCCTTCGGGGTCGACGTCCGACGCCTGGCCGTCGAGGCCCTGGCCGACGCCGCGGACCACCCGGCCGCGTGGGGCGCCACGCACGTGTTCGCGCCCACGCACGCCTTCGACGTGGCCGACCCCGACCTGGAGCCCCCGGTCGTGCCGGCCACCCCGGTCAGCGGCGACACCGACACCGTGCGCTGCACCGGGTGGCTGCCCGGCGTGACCGACGAGGCCTACCGCGGGTCGGTGGCGCGCTACGTGTGGGACCTGGGCGACCGCGCCCGGAGCGGCTGGGTCGTCCCGATGGGCGCCTCCGGCGACCCGCGCTCACCGCACCACCTCGACCAGCACGAGGCGTGGGCCGAGGCCCGCCTGCTGCCGATCGAGCTGGACTGGGAGCGGCTCACCCCCCGTCCGGGCGGGCGCTAGGGACGGCCTTCTCGAACCACGCCTGGGCGAAGGGGTTGTCGTTGTAGCGCTCGGTGCGGCGGTAACCCGCCCGCTCGTACATCGCGATGGCCTCGGTCAGCGTCCCGTTCGTGTCCAGGCGCACGGTGTGGTGGCCGAGGTCGACCGCGACCTGCTCGAGGTGGCGCAGCAGCCGGGCGCCCAGGCCCGCGCCGCGCCAGTCGGGGTGCACCCACATCCGCTTGACCTCGCCGACGCCGGGCTCCAGCGCCTGGACCCCGCCGCACGCCACCGGCTCGCCGTCGCTGGTCGCCACCACGAAGACCCCGGCCCCCGGCGCCATGGCCCGCTCGTCGTCGGGCTGCCCGGGGTCGAAGCCGAAGCGCTCGCGCAGCTCCTCGAAGTACGCCGACACCGCGGCCCGCGCCTCGGGTGCGGCCGGGTGCACGGTCCGCAGGTCGACCGTCGCGGCCCGGACCAGGAGGTCCGCCGTGGCCAGCGCGGCCACCAGCCGCTCCTGCTGCCGCGGGGTCAGGGGCGCGACCAGGCGCGCGGCCAGCTCCTCGGAGCGGTCGTCGAGCCGGCGCAGGAAACCGCGGCCCTTGCGGGTCAGGGTCACCGTGCGGCGCCGCCGGTCCGCGGGGTCCGGTGCCACCGTGACCAGCTCGGCCTCCTTCAGGCGCCGCAGCAGCCGGGCCAGGTGCCCCGAGTCCAGCCCCAGCCGGGCGCGCAGCCCCCGCACGGTCGCGCCGGCCTCGCCGACCGCGCCGACCTCGAAGGCCAGGCGCGCGGCGCCCAGCGGCAGCCCCAGCCCGAGGAAGGACTCCTCCAGGACCCCGATCCGCTGCGTGTAGGTCCGGTTGAACCGGCGCAGCACCGCCGTCGTGCTCATCCTCTGACTCTAGTCAGAGATCTGGGCGGCTGGCGAGCGCCGTCGCCGGCGCACGACGAACAAGACCCCGTTTGCGACGCACTGTCGCGGGCAACTGGTGGCCCATGACCGACACCGCCCCGCGGACGCCGCACGGCCCCACGCCCCCGGCGCTGCCCTCCATCACCGGCTCGGCCCTGCTGGAGTCGCGACTCCTGCTGGCCGCGGTGCGGCAGACGCTGGCCGCCTGGCTCGTCCGCGGCTGACGCTCCGGTCCGGCCGGCGCCCCGGCTGCGCCTAGGCTCGGTCCGTGACGGAGTACCAGGTGACCACCTGGCGCGAGCTCCCCCTCGATGGTGGCGGCGCGCGCGGGTGACGAGACGGTCAAGGCGGAGCTCGCTCCGCGGTTCCAGGAGGCCATCGACGAGGCCGCGATGCGCCTCGGCGACACGGGCGCCGACGACTACCTCGCGGGATGGCAGCGCACCGCGTGGACCGGCGCGGACGGCAGCCCGGCCGAGGTCCTCGACCGGGTGAGCGCCGAGCTCGACGCGGCGTGGCCCAGCGACCGGATCGCCGATTACCTCGACGGGCTCGGCTCGTGAACCGGCTCGCGGCGCTGCTGGGCAGTGGCCGGCCGGTCCTCTTCGACGGCGGCATGGGCACGCTGCTGCAGGACAGCGGGCTCGAGGACGGCGCCCCCGGCGAGCTGTGGAACCTGGAGAACCAGGACGCGGTCCGCGCGGCCCACGCGGCGTACGCCGAGTCGGGCGCGCAGATCCTCACCACCAACACCTTCGGCGGCACCCGCCCGCGCCTGGACATGCACGGTCTCGGGGACCGGCTGGCCGAGGTCAACCGCAACGCCGCGCGCATCGCCCGCTCGGTGGCCGACGAGCACGGCCTGCTCGTGGCCGGCGACCTCGGGCCCACCGGCGAGCTGCTCGCTCCGCTGGGCGCGATGACGCCCGAGGAAGCGCAGGCCCTCTTCGCCGAGCAGCTCGCGGCCCTGGTCGAGGGCGGCATCGACCTGGTGCTCGTGGAGACGCTCAGCGACCTCGGCGAGGCCGACGCGGCGCTGGCCGCCGCCCGCGCCGTCGCCCCCGACCTGCCCGTCGTGGTGACCATGAGCTTCGACACCAACCTGCGCACCATGATGGGCGTCCGCCCGGCCGACGCGGTGGCCCACCTGGCCGCCGCCGGCGCCGACGCGGTCGGCGCCAACTGTGGCCGCGGTCCCTCCGAGATGGAGGTCATCGCCGGTGAGATGGCCGGCGCCCGCACCGGCGACCTGCTGCTCGTCGCGCAGTCCAACGCCGGTCTGCCGCAGGTCGTCGGCGACCACTTCGAGTACGACGCCACCCCGGACGACCTCGCCGCCCACGCGGCGCGGCTGGCCGAGCTGGGCATCGACCTGGTCGGCGGCTGCTGTGGCTCCACGCCCGCGCACATCGCGGCCATCGGCGCCACGCTCACGCCGGCCTGAGGGCCACCTCGGCCGGAGCGGCGGAGAAGACGACCGAGCCCCGGACGGCGGTGCCGTCCGGGGCTCGTCTCCGGGTGAGTGACGGGACTTGAACCCGCGACATCTGCGACCACAACGCAGCGCTCTACCAGCTGAGCTACACCCACCATCGGCCCCGGGAGTGCCGGAGCCAGCGAGAAGTCTAGGGGAGGTCTGCGGCGGGCGCGGAATCGCCGCCCTGCGCGGGCTCCTCGGGCACCGGCAGGCCGGTCAGGGCGCCGCCGTGGCGCTCGGCGATCGCGCGAGCGGTGTCGCTGTCCGGGCCGGGCGGAGCGACGAAGACCGCGTCGCGGTAGTAGCGCAGCTCCTCGATGCTCTCCTGGATGTCGGCCAGCGCGCGGTGGTTGCCGCGCTTGGTCGGCGCCTGGAAGTACGCGCGGGGGAACCAGCGGCGGGCCAGCTCCTTGATGGAGGACACGTCGACGATCCGGTAGTGCAGGAAGCCCTCGAGCGCCGGCATGTCGCGGCTCAGGAACGCCCGGTCGGTGGCCACGGTGTTGCCGGCCAGCGGGGGGCGGCTGCCGTCGGGGCAGTGCTCCTTGACGTAGGCCAGGACCTGGGCCTCGGCGTCGGCCAGGGTGAGGCCGCCCTCGAGCTCCTCCAGCAGGCCGGAGCGCTCGTGCATGTTCCGGACGAAGTCGCCCATCTGGTCCAGGGCCTCGGCGGGCGGTTTGACGATGAGGTCGACGCCGTCGCCGAGCACGTTGAGGTCGAAGTCGGTGACCAGCGCGGCGACCTCGATCAGGGCGTCGGCGCGCAGGTCGAGGCCCGTCATCTCGCAGTCGATCCAGACCAGTCGTTCCTTCACCCTGCCCACCCTAGTTCCCGTCTCTCAGCGCCGGTTCAGGACCGCTGCCTACCCTGAGGTCGTGAAGGAGTGGGCCGGCACCCTGGCGCGCCTGGTCACCGGGATCGTCTGGATCGTGGCCGGCGGGCTCAAGCTGGCCGACCCGTACGCGAGCGTCGAGGCGGTCCGCGCCTACGACCTGCTGCCCGAGTCGCTGGTGCCGACGGTGGGCCACCTGCTGCCGGTGGTGGAGGTGGTCCTCGGCGCCCTGCTGGTGCTCGGGCTGCTGACCCGCGGCGCGGCCGTGGTCTCCGCGCTGCTGCTGGCGGCGTTCATCGTGGGCATCGCCTCGGTGTGGGCACGCGGGCTCTCCATCGAGTGCGGCTGCTTCGGCGGCGGCGGGGCCAAGGAGGGCGCCGACTCGGCGTACCCCTGGGAGATCGCGCGCGACAGCGGCCTGCTCGTCCTGTCCCTGTTCCTGGTGTGGCTGCGCCGCTCGCGCCTGGCCCTCGATGCCCTCCTCTTCCCCACCCACGACACCGACGTGCACGACGACGACCTCGAGACCGCAGGAGCCTGAGACGATGGCCAGCAAGACCAAGCAGCAGCAGCGCGCCGAGCGGGCGGCGGCCCTCCTCGCCGAGAAGCGGCGCCAGGAGCGCCGCCGACAGCTGTTCGCGGTCGTGGGTGTGGTGGTCGCCATCGCCGTGATCATCGGGGCGGGCTTCCTCATCCAGAGCCTGCGCGACACCTCGGGCGAGGCGGCGACCGCGCCGGGCGGCACGAGCGACGGCGGGTACGGCGTCGTGGTCGGTGACGCGTCCGCGCCGAAGACCGTGACGGTCTACGAGGACTTCCAGTGCCCGATCTGCCACGAGTTCGAGAAGTCCACCCGCGACCAGCTCCGGGCCGCCGTCGACGCGGGGAAGATCAAGATCGACTACCGGATGGTGTCGTTCCTCGACAAGGCCTCCACCAACCAGTACTCCTCGCGCGCCCTCAACGCCGCCGCGGTCGTGCTCGACACCTCGGGGGTCGACACGTTCGTGAAGTACCACGACCTGCTCTTCGACAACCAGCCGGAGGAGGGCGGCCCCGGGCCGAGCAACGACGAGCTGGTGAAGATGGCCGTGCAGGCCGGCGCCGAGGAGTCCGCGGTCAAGGACGGCATCGAGAACGGCGAGTTCGACCAGTGGGTGACCAACACCCGCGACGAGATGTCCAAGAACGGCGTCACCGGCACCCCGACGGTCTTCGTGGACGGCAAGAAGGCCGGCTCGACCCTCGGCGACGCCATCGATGCGGCCCTCGCCGCGGCCGGCTGACACACTCCCAGGCGTGCCGGACCACGCCTCTCCGCTCGACGCGTTCATCCAGGGCCTGCCCAAGGCCGAGCTCCACGTGCACCACGTCGGCTCGGCCTCGGCGCGCATCGTCGGCGAGCTGGCGGCCCGCCACCCCGGCACCGTCCCGACCGACCCCGAGCAGCTCGCGTCGTTCTTCGAGTTCCGCGACTTCGCGCACTTCATCGAGGTCTACCTCGCGGTCGTCGCGCTGGTGCGCACCCCCGAGGACATCCACTACCTGACCTACGAGATCGCGCGCGAGATGGCGACCGAGCAGGGCCTGCGCTACGCCGAGCTCACCTGCACGCCGTACACCTCGGTCCGGCCGGACGACCCCACGATCGGGATGTCGATCGAGGGCTACACCGAGGCGCTGGAGGCGGCGCGGGCCGAGGCCGAGCGCGACTTCGGCCTGGTGCTGCGCTGGGTCTACGACATCCCCGGCGAGTTCGGGCTGCCCGCGGCGGACGCGACCCTCGGCTACGCGCTCGACCACCGTTCGGACGGCCTGGTGGCCTTCGGGCTGGGCGGGCCGGAGATCGGCGTGCCCCGTCCGCAGTTCCAGCCGCACTTCGACCGGGCCCGCGCCGCCGGGCTGCACAGCGTGCCGCACGCCGGCGAGACGACCGGGCCGCAGACCGTGTGGGACGCCCTGCGGCTGCTGGGCGCGGAGCGGATCGGGCACGGCACGTCGGCCGCGCAGGACCCGGAGCTGCTGCGCCACCTGGCCGAGACCGGCGTACCGCTCGAGGTCTGCCCGTCGTCCAACGTCGCCACCCGCGCGGTCGCCTCGCTGGCCGAGCACCCGTTGCCGCTCTTCCGCGACGCCGGGGTCACGGTCACCATCGGCTCGGACGACCCGCCGATGTTCGGCACCAATCTGGTCCACGAGTACGCCGTCGCGGCCGACCTGCTGGGCCTGGACGAGGCCGGGCTGGCCGAGCTGGCGCGCACCGGCGTGCGGGTGTCGTTCGCCCCGGAGGAGATCAAGACGCGGCTGCTGGGCGAGATCGACGCCTACGTGGCGGGCTGAGCCCGGGCACGAACAGGCCCCGCTACCTCATACGCAGCGGGGCCACTCCTGTTCTAGCCGTGGTGGCCACGCGAGCGGGGGAGGGCGACGGCGTGTCGGCCGCCGACTTAGGGTGTGCCCCATGCAGCAAGGACGACCGGTGCGTGTCGCGATCGTCAACGACTACGAGCTGGTGGTCGTGGGCGTCGCCGCCCTGCTCGAACCGTTCCGCGACCGGGTGCGGGTCATCGAGGTGGACAGCAACCTGCCCGTGGTGCGCGAGGTCGACGTGATCCTCTACGACACCTTCGGCCAGGTGCAGGGCAAGGGCGTGGACGTCGACTCGCTGGTCGACGGTGGCCGGGCCAAGGTCGTCATCTACAGCTGGAACCTGCACGCCGAGCTGGTCCAGGAGTCGCTGGAGGCCGGGGCCTCGGGCTACCTGTCCAAGGGCATGGACGCCGAGGAGCTGGTCCGCGCCCTGGAGGCGGTGCACGAGGGGCGTCGGGTGGTGCCCAAGGGTGGCGGGACGGTGAACCCGCGTCCGGAGAGCAGCTACCCGGGCAAGGAGCAGGGGCTGACCGTGCGCGAGTCCGAGATCATCGCCCTCATCACCCAGGGCCTGTCCAACCAGGAGATCGCCGACCGCAGCTACCTCAGCATCAACTCGGTCAAGACCTACATCCGCACGGCGTACCGCAAGATGGGCGTCGAGCGCCGCTCCCAGGCCGTGCTCTGGGGCATCCAGCACGGCTTCCAGCCCGACGTGGTCCGCCACGTCCAGCCGTCCCAGCCCCAGGACGGGTAGCGCGCGGGCCACCCGTCCGGGCGCGGGTCGGATCAGGCGATCTGGGTGCGCAGGTCGCGCAGGATCCGCTCGAGCAGGCGCGAGACCTGCATCTGGGTGACGCCGAGCTCGGTGCCGATGTCCTGCTGGCTGCGGTCCTGGAAGAAGCGCATGTAGATGATGCGCCGGTCCCGCTCGGGCAGCGTGCGCACGACCGGGCCGAGCGTGGCCCGGGCCTCGGCCGCGCTGTGCTCGTCCGCCTCGTGGGGCAGGGCGTCGCCGAGAGTCGGACCGTCGAGTCCGCCGATCGGCCGGTCCAGGGACGGCGGCGCGAAGCAGCCGAAGGACTGGGTCGTCTCGTCGAGCTCCGCGCGAGTGCACTCGAGGTGCGCGCAGAGCTCGTCCTCGCTGGGCTCGCGGCCCAGCTGCTGCTGGAGCGTCTCGGTGCCGCGGCTGACCCGCCACTGCATCTCCTGGAGCCGGCGCGGGGGCCGGACCATCCAGGACTGGTCGCGGAACCAGCGCTGGACCTCACCGCGGATGGTGGGCACGGCGTAGGTCAGGAGGTCGGGGCGGACGGTGGGGTCGAACTTCCGCACGGCCTTGACCAGGCCCTCGTAGGCGGCCTGGTGCAGGTCCTCGACCGCGACGCCACGGCCGCGGTAGCGGTTGGCGACCGCCTCGGCCACGCCGCGGTTGAGCACCACGACCTCGTCGAGGAGCTCGGTGCGCCGGACCGGGTCGGTGGTGGTGGCGTGCGCCTGCGTCAGCAGCTCGTGGGTGAGCCGGCTGCGCTCGGCGCGCGAGGTGGCCTGACTCGTGGCGCGGTTGGTGGCGTGCGTGGTGACGTGGGTGATGGCTTGTGTGGTGCTCACACGGACCCCCTCAGATCAGGGGTGGTGCCACGCCGATGTCTTCAGCGGGGCGTCCCGGCGCGACTGGCCCGGGCTACCCCTCTAGTAGCCCACACGGGCTACTGCTGCTGCTCACCCCCACAGGTGAAACCACCCCTCGGAGTGAGGGACGCCTCATCGAGCGGATACCGACGCCCCGTGACCGCCCTCCCCAAGCCCCGCGGACCCCTCGGCGACCAGGTGCTCGCCGCCCTGCGCGACCTCCCGGAGCGGGAGGTGCCGCGCATCGACACCGAGCCCGAGTCGGCCGACGACGCCGCCCTGACCCTGTGGGTGCTGCAGGAGCTGAGCTTCGGCGGTTTCGACGAGGTCGACGACGGCGCCGAGCGCGAGCCGGAGCTGCTGCGCGTGCGCAAGCGGCTCGAGGACACGCTGGAGGCCTCGCTGCGCGAGCGCTGGCCCGGCGTACCGGACGGGGTGGACCTGGCCAGCGGCTTCTTCGACTGGCTCGACGAGCACGACGGTCCGTCGCTGGCCCGCTTCGTGCAGACCCAGGCGAGCGAGGAGCAGGTGCTCGACCTGTTCCGGGTCCGCTCGATCTACCACCTCAAGGAGGCCGACCCCACGTCGTTCACGGTGCCGCGCCTGCCCAACGTGGTGAAGGCGCCGCTGGTCGAGTTGCAGTACGACGAGTACGGCGTCGGCGACCCGGCTCGCCTGCACGCGCACCTGTGGGCGCGCGGCATGGAGGCCAGCGGGCTGCGCCCCGAGTCCGGCGCGTACGTCGACGAGGCGCCCGCCGAGATCCTCGAGCAGAACAACGCCCTGTCGATGTTCGGGCTCCAGCGCCGCCTCCGCGCCGCGTCGGTCGGCCACCTCGCGGCCTTCGAGGCCACCAGCTCGATGCCGTCGCGCCGGATGGCCCAGGGCCTCGAGCGGCTCGGCTTCCCGGTCGAGATCGTCGGCTACTACACCGAGCACGTCGAGGCCGACGCCGTGCACGAGCAGGTCGCGCTGCGCGACGTGTGCGTCGCGCTGGTGCGCGAGGAGCCCGCCCTCGAGGCCGACGTGTGGTTCGGGGCCTGGGCGTGCCTGGACCTCGAGGACCGCACCGCCCACCGCCTGCTCGCGCAGTGGGGCGTGGCCGCATGAGCGGGCGTCGCGCCGACATCGTGCTCTGCCCCGCCGGGCCGATGCTGCTGCGCGGTCAGCACACGATCACCGACGACGACGGCGTCGAGCACACCACCACCCGGCCGGTCTCGGCCGTGTGCCGCTGCGGCAAGTCCGCCTCCAAGCCGTGGTGCGACGGCACCCACAAGGTGCTGCCCAAGAAGCTCCGGCCCTGAGGACAGGACCCGGTCCGGCGCCCTAGGCGACGAGGTCCTCGAGCCGGTCGATCTGCACGAGGGCGCCGCGCTCGAAGGTGCGGACCTCGACCACCGCCAAGTGGTGGTGGGTCGCGACCAGGCGGCGCACGTCGTCGGCCTGGTCCGGGCCGACCTGCAGCAGCGCGGAGCCGGCCACGACCAGGTGGTCGGCCACGACGTCGAGGCAGCTGCGCACCAGGTCGAGGCCGTCGTCCCCGCCGTCGATGGCGGTGACCGGGTCCTCGGGGAACTCCGCGACGCCCTCGCGGCGCACCCACGGCGGGTCGGCGATGATGACGGCGAACTCCTCGTCCGGCTGCAGCACCTCGTCCATGAGCCCCTCGCGCACGTCGACGCGCTGGCGGGCGTGGGCGGCGTTGCGGCGCAGGTAGGAGCAGGCGACGGGGGAGGCGTCGACGCAGACCAGCGTGCGCGGCGCGAGTGTGGTGGCCAGCAGCCCGATCTGACCGGCCCCGGAGCAGAGCTCGAGCACCGTGCCGGGCGGGGCGAGCCGGATCAGGTCGGCGGCCCAGCGCGACTGCGCGGCGGTCCACGGGCGCGGGGTGAGCACGCGCTCGTCGTACTCGATGCGCAGGCCGCCGAAGTCGACGGTGAGCGGCGCGCTCTCGAGCGTGGTCACAGCTGCTCGAGCCTCTCGGCCATCGAGGCCGCGACCTTGTCGCCGAGGACCTTCAGGGCCGGCGGCAGCAGCGGCTCGGCCAGCTTGGCGGCGCCGGAGGGGTGGAACTCGGCGTGGTAGGTGACCTCGGTGCCGCCCTCGGGCGTGCCGGTGAGGGTGATCGTGTCGTGCAGCCCCACCGAGCCGGCCTCGCCCTCCAGCTCGAGCACCGACTCCTCCTCGCGGCGCACCACGGTGTAGTCGGCCTCGGTCTCCTTGCCCAGGAAGGACGAGACGTTGTGGTACGTCGTGCCCACGCCGCCGTCGCCCGACGTGCGGGTGGTGGAGACCGTGGGCGGGTCCCACTCCTCGGTGGTGGTGAAGTCGGCCAGGTAGGGCCAGACCCTGCTCAGCGGGGTCGACACGGTGATGGTGCGCTCGACGCTGGCCACGGGGTCCTCCTGGGGGCAGACGGCTGGTGCCGGGTGGGTGCCCCCGGACCGGTCCGGCCACGCCCACCCCTTGGGGTGGGACCGCGGGGGTGGAGGCGGGATACCGCCAGCGCATGAGCTGGATCGGCAAGCTGACCGACGCCCTGCGACGCGACCGCACGATGCGCGAGCGCGGTGAGGCCGACGCGCCCACCGACCCCGCGCACGGCACCCGTCCGACCGGCGGGGGCAAGGAGGAGTACGTCGGGCGCGGCGGCGCCGACGAGACCGGCACCGGCGGTCAGGACGTGCCCGACGACCAGGGCGCCGGGCGCGACGCCTAGCGGCTCTTCGTCGAGAGCCGCCCCAGCCGCAGCCGTTCGTGCAGCACGGCCGCGCGGGCGGCGTTGCTGCCGGCCGCGCCGTGCACGCCGCCGCCCGGGTGGGCGGCCGCCGAGCCGAGGTAGAGCCCCGGCACGCCGGTCTCGGCCCGGCCGAGCCCCGGCACGGGGCGGAAGACCAGCTCCTGGTGCAGCTGGGCCGTGCCGCCGTTGACCGCGCCACCGATGAGGTTGGCGTTGCGGGCCTCGAGCTCCCGCGGCCCGAGGGCGCGGCGGGCCAGGACGCGCTCGCCGAACCCCGGCGCCAGCGCCTCCATCCGCGCCTGCATCCGGTCGGCCATCCGCTCCCGGTCGCTCGCGTCCCAGGTGCCCTTGATCGAGCCGTCGCCGGCGTCGCCCCGGAACTCCTGCGGCACGTGCGTGTAGGCCCAGAACGACTCGGTGCCCGCGGGGGAGCGGGTCGGGTCGCTGGTCGTCATCTGCCCGGTGAGCATGAACGGGTCCGCCGGGACGCGCCCCGTCCAGACGGTGTTGAGCGCGTCCTGCATCTGGGTCAGCGAGTCGGCCACGTGCACCGTGCCCGGGGCGTACGCCGGCTCGTTCAGCCAGGGGATCGGGCCGCTCAGGGCCCAGTCCACCTTCACGGTCCCGGGGTCCATCTCGAACTGGCGCATCCCGCGCGCCACCCGCTCGGGCACGTCGCCGGGCGCGAGCAGCCGCCCGTAGAGGTTCGGTGCGGCCACGTCGGCGATGACCGCGCGCCGGGCGCGGACCCGCTCGGTCGGCGTCCGCACCCCGACGGCGCGGCCGCCCTCGACGTCGATGCCGATGACCTCGGCGTCGCACCAGAGCTCACCGCCGCGGGAGGCGAAGCGGCGGGCCAGCGCGCCGGCCAGCTCGCCGGCGCCGCCCTCGGGCACCGGGAAGCCGACGGTCTGGCCGAGCATCGCCAGCAGCAGCCCCATCAGGCCGGAGCCCGGGGCGTCGAGGGGGATGTCCGCGTGGCCGGCGTTGCCCGCCACCAGGACCGTCGGACCGGCGCCGCCGAAGCGGTGCCGCCCCATCTCGGCGGCCGGGGTGAGCAGCGTGCGGACGAAGCGCAGCCCGCCGGCCTTGCGCAGGTTGGCCAGGAGCGACAGCGCGGGGCGCACCGGCGGGAACGGCCGCAGCAGCGCGTGCACGAGGTGCTCGCCGACGGCGTCCCACTCCGCGCACAGCTCCAGCCAGGCCTCGCCGTCGCCGGGGTGCTGGGCGTCGGCCAGCCGGGCGGTGATCTCGCGGTCGCGGTGCAGGATCGCCCAGCTGCCGTCGGGGAACGGGTGGCCGAGCACCGCCGGGGCGTGGCGCCAGCGCAGCCCGTGCTCCTCCAGCCCCAGCGACTGGATGGTCGGCGAGGCCATGGCCAGGGGGTAGAACGCGCTGAAGGTGTCGTGCACGAACCCGGGGTGGACGTCCTCGGCGCTCGCGACCGCGCCGCCGATGGTCGGCTGCGCCTCGAGGACGAGGACCGACCAGCCGCGGTCGACCAGCAGGTTCGCGGCGACCAGGCCGTTCGGGCCGGAGCCCACCACGACCGCGTCGTACGTCGTCACGGGGGCGTCAGACCCGTTGCTGCCGGCGCTCGACCAGGTAGGCGAGCCGGCGCAGCGTCTCGGTGTTGCGCCAACCCAGCACCGGGTCCTGCAGGGGCTTCGGCACCAGTGCGCCGGGACCGTGGGTGGCGACCTCCTCGATGGTGACCTCCGTGCCGGAGGCGTGGGCGACGAGGTGGATGGTCACCTCGGCGGCGCCCGCGGGCCAGCCGTGGGCACGCAGCTTCATCCGCGCGCCCGGGACCGCCTCGAGGACCTCGGTCTCGTCGTCCAGGAGCAGCGGCCAGCTGCCCACCGAGTGGTGCAGCCGGGACCCGGGCTCCGGCCAGGAGTCGTCGACCTCGCGCATCCGGGAGGCCCCGACCACCCACAGCGGGTAGAGCCAGCCGTCGCTCAGCACCTCCCAGACCTGTTCGGGCGTGGCGGACACGATCCGGGTGTTGGAGCTCACGGCTCAGCGGTAACCCCTGCGTGGTCGCCCACGCGTGTGGGCACCGTCGCACCGTGACAGGGACGACGGTCGTGCTCGATGTCGACGGGACGCTGGTCGACACCAACTACCACCACGTCGTGTGCTGGGCGCGCGCGTTCGAGAGCGTCGGCGTCACGGTGCCGCTGTGGCGCGTGCACCGCGCGATCGGGATGGGCGGCGACAAGCTGGTGCCCGAGGTCGCCGGCGACGACGTCGAGCGTGAGCACGGCGAGGCGATCCGCGAGCGGTGGGAGCAGGAGTACGACGCGGTCATGAGCGAGGTCCGGCTGCTGCCCGGGGCCAAGGAGCTGCTGGCCGGGCTCGACGAGCGCGGCGTCGACGTGGCGCTGGCCAGCTCGGCGATCCCGAAGCACGCCGAGCACGGCTTCGACCTGCTCGACGCCCACGACCATGCCGACACCGCGACCACCGCCGAGGACGCCGAGGAGTCCAAGCCCGATCCGCAGCTGGTCGACATCGCCCTCGAGCGGCTCGGCCCCGACGCGGCCTGCATGATCGGCGACTCGGTGTGGGACGTCGAGGCGGCCCGGCGCGCCGGCGTCCCGGCGTACGGCGTGCTGACCGGCGGGACCAGCCGCAGCGAGCTCGAGGAGGCCGGGGCGGTGCGGGTCTACCGCGACGCCGCCGAGCTGCTCGAGCACCTCGACGACTGGCTGCCGTCGTGAGCGGGCGCCGGGCTCAGCGCAGCCGGGGCAGCACGTCGCGGCCGTAGGCCTCGATCATGGCCACGTAGTTCGGCCCCATGTTGGCGACGTACACCTCGTCGTACCCGGCGTCGACGTAGCTCCGTAGCTGCTCGACGTGCTGGTCGACGTCGTTGCCCGCCACGACGCTGTCGGAGACCGCGTCGCGGGTGACCAGCTCGGCGGCCTGCATGAAGTGCTGCGGGGTGGGCAGCACCTGCGAGAGCTCGCCGGGCAGTCCGGAGTTGGCCCAGAGCCGGTAGGCGTGGTCGACGCCCTCGTCACGCGTCTGGGCCCACGCGACCTTCACGCCGCCCTGCGCGGGCTTGCCGCCGGACTGGTCCTTGAAGCCCTGGACCAGCTCGGGGTCGTCCTGGGTGCCGATGTAGCCGTCGCCGATGCGGGCCGCGACCTCGAGCGCCTTCGGGCCGAAAGCCGAGACGTAGATCGCCGGCGGCTCCTCGGGCCGGGTGTAGACGCGCGCGGTGTCGGTCTCGTAGTGCTTGCCGTCCCACGTCACCACCCCGCCCTGCCACAGCTCGCGGATCAGGTCGACGGCCTCCTCGAGCATCTCGAGCCGGGTGTCGGCGGAGGGCCACACGTCGCCGAGGACGTGCTCGTTGAGCGCCTCACCGGTGCCGACCCCGAGCGTGAACCGCCCGCCGGTCTGCACGGCCGCGGTGGCCGCGGCCTGGGCGATGACCGCCGGGTGGATGCGCACCGTCGGGCAGGTCACCGCCGTGGTGATGGGCAGCGACGTCGCCTGGGAGAGCGCGCCGATCATGCCCCAGACGAAGGCGCTCTGGCCCTGCTCGTCGTTCCAGGGGTGGAAGTGGTCGCTGATCCACAGCGCCTCGAACCCGGCCTGCTCGGCGGCGACCGCCTGCTCGACGATCTCGGACGGCGAGTACTCCTCGCAGGACAGGAAGTATCCGAAGCGCATGGGTTCGGAGTACCCGCCGAGCGGTCCCTCACCGTTCACCCCCGTGGGTGGGGTGGGACCCCGGAGCGGCGGCTACCCGGTGGTCGAGACACCTCCAGGAGGTCACATGACTGCCGACATCGGCACAGGCACGACCACGGGAACGACCGCCGCCACCGGCGCCACCAGCGGCACCGGGAGCACCGACGGGGCGGCGGAGCGCACCCAGCAGACCGCGTCCACCTCGGCCGACGAGGGCAAGCACGTCGCGGGCCTCGCCGCCAGCGAGGCGAAGGGCGTCGCGGGGGAGGCGGCCCAGCAGGCCAAGGGCGTCGTGGACGACGCCGTCGGCCAGGTCCGCGGCCAGCTCGACGACCAGGGCCGCCAGCAGAAGGACAAGCTGGCCGGCACCCTGTCGACGTTCAGCGACGACCTCGGCCAGATGTCGGAGAACGCCTCGGGCCTCGCCGGCGACCTGGCCCGCGAGGTCTCCGACCGCGCCCGGTCCCTGGCCCAGCACCTCGAGGGCCGCGAGCCGACCGAGCTTCTCGACGACGTACGACGGTTCGCGCGTCAGCGTCCGGGCACGTTCCTGCTCGGCGCGCTGGCCGCCGGCGTGGTGGCGGGGCGGCTGCTGCGCGGCACCAAGGACGCGGTCGAGGCCGCCGAGGCGACCCCGGACGCCCACGGCAACCCGGGCACCACCCCTGGCACCAGCCCGCTCACCGACCCGCCGCGGGTCACCCCGGGCGCGCCCAACACGACGGACGTGGCGGCGAGCCACGGGCGCCCGACGATCGAGCCGGTCCCGCCCAGCGCGACGGGCTACTCCTCGCCGCCGCCCGGCACCGGCCTGCCGTCGGCGCCCGACGCCCCCGGCGGGGTGACGCCGTGAGCCACCCGCAGGAACCGCTCGGTGACGAGCGCAGCCTGGGCCAAGTCGTCAGTGACCTGTCGACCGACCTCTCCACGCTGATGAAGCAGGAGGTCGAGCTGGCCAAGGTCGAGCTCAAGGAGGAGGTCGGCAAGGTCGGCAAGGGCGCCGGCATGCTCGGCGGGGCCGGCGTGGCCGGCCACTTCGCGTTGCTGTTCCTCAGCCTCGCGCTCATGTTCCTCCTCGACGACTGGCTGCCGATCGAGATCGGCGCCCTCATCACCTTCGGCGTGTGGGCCGTCATCGCGGCGGTCCTCGCCCTCATCGGGCGCAGAGAGCTGCAGGCGGCCAACCCGCAGCTGCCCCAGACCCAGCAGACCATCAAGGAGGACGTGCAATGGGCCAGAGCACAGAAGAGCTGACCACCCAGATCGAGCAGACCCGGCAGCGCATGGCGGGCGACCTCGACACCCTGCAGGACCGCGTGAGCCCCTCGGCGATCGTGGAGCGGCGCAAGCAGGCCGCCCGCGACCGGGCCGGCTCGGTCCGGGACAAGGTGTTCGGGACGGCGCAGAGCGCCAGGGACTCGGTCACCTCGACCGCGTCGTCGGCGACCTCGAGCGCCACCGGGGCGCCCAGCGCCCTGGCCTCGTCCGCGACGGACCGCGTCGAGGGCGCACCGCTCGCCGCCGGGCTCGTCGCCTTCGGCGCCGGGCTGGTCATCGCCTCGCTGATCCCGGCCAGCCGGGCCGAGGCCGAGGCCGCCCACCAGGTGAGCGAGGCGGTCAAGGAGCACGGCCAGCCGCTGCTCGACGACGTGCGCTCGGCGGCCCAGGACGTCGCGCAGAACGTCAAGGAGAACGCCACCGAGGCGGCCCAGCAGGTCAAGGAGTCCGCGCAGGACTCCGCGCAGACCGTCGCGAACGAGGGCCAGTCCTCGGCGCAGTCGGTCCGCGACCAGGCCCAGGGCTGACGCGCACCGTCCGCACTTCCACCCCCAGGGGTGGGGGTGCGGGCGGAGGGGCCCGGACACTGGCACCGCATGCGAGCAGTGACGTGGCAGGGCGAGAAGGACATCCGTGTCGAGACGGTCCCGGACCCGACGATCCAGGAGCCGACCGACGTCCTGATCCGGGTGACCTCGACCGGGCTGTGCGGCTCCGACCTGCACCTGTACGAGGTGCTCGGGCCGTTCATGGAGCCGGGCGACATCGTGGGCCACGAGCCGATGGGCGTCGTCGAGGCGGTGGGGTCAGCGGTCGAGCACCTCGACGTCGGTGACCGCGTGGTCATCCCCTTCAACGTCAGCTGCGGCCACTGCTGGATGTGCGAGCGCGGCCTGCAGAGCCAGTGCGAGACCACCCAGAACCGCGACACCGGGACCGGCGCGAGCCTGCTCGGCTACAGCAAGCTCTACGGCCAGGTGCCGGGCGGCCAGGCGGAGTACCTCCGCGTCCCGCACGGTGCCTACGGCGCCATCAAGGTGCCGAACGGCCCGCCCGACGACCGTTACGTCTACCTCAGCGACGTGCTGCCCACCGCGTGGCAGGCCGTGCGCTACGCCGACATCCCCGACGGCGGCACGGTGCTCGTCCTCGGCGCCGGTCCGATCGGTGACATGGCCTCGCGGATCGCCATGCTCGAGGGCAAGCGCGCGATCGTCGCCGACCTGGTGCCCGAGCGGCTCCAGCGGGTGTCCGGTCGGGGCGCCGAGGCGGTCGACATCACGGCCCTCGGCGACAACAGTCTGGCCGACGCGGTGCGTGAGATGACCGACGGACGCGGCGCCGATGCGGTCATCGAGGCCGTCGGCATGGAGGCGCACGGCTCCGGGGCCACCAAGCTGGCCCACAAGCTCGTCGGCCTGCTGCCCGACAAGCTGGCCGAGCCGCTGATGATGAACGCCGGCATCGACCGGCTCGAGGCCCTGCTCTCGGCGTTCGACTCCGTGCGCCGCGGCGGCACCGTCTCCATCTCCGGGGTGTACGGCGGGTCGGCCGACCCGCTGCCGATGATGCAGATCTTCGACAAGCAGCTCCAGCTGCGCATGGGCCAGGCCAACGTCCGGCGCTGGAGCGACGACATCCTCGCGCTGCTCAACCAGGACGAGGACGTGCTGGGGGTGGAGGGTTTCGCCACCCACCACCTGTCCCTCGAGGAGGCGCCGCAGGCGTACGAGACGTTCCAGAAGAAGGAGGACGGGGCCGTGAAGATCGTCTTCCGGCCGTGACCGCCCTCTCCGTCGCTCACGCGCGGCCCGAGGCGGCGACGCCCCTCGTGGTCGCCTCCATCCCGCAGAACCACGCCTACATCCGCCACCTCGGCCCCGAGGACGGCACCGGACCGCTGCGGCTCGCCGACCCCACGCCCGAGGGCGTCCGGTCCGGCGAGCAGCGCTGGTGGCCGCCGGTCATGCTCGGCCCGGACTGGGTGCGTGCGCACGACTTCGACCTGGCCCACCTGCACTTCGGCTTCGACGCCCGGCCGCCCGAGGAGCTGCAGGACTTCGTCGACGCCCTGCACGCGACCGGCCGACCGCTGGTGTTCACCGTCCACGACCTGCGCAACCCGCACCACCCGACGCGGGCGCTGCACGACGAGCAGCTCGAGGTCCTGGTCCGGGGCGCCGACGCGCTGGTGACCCTGACCCGCGGCGCGGCGGCCGAGATCGCCCGCCGGTGGGGCCGTGAGGCCGTCGTCGTGCCGCACCCGCACGTCGTCGACTTCCGCACCATGCAGGTCGCGGCCGACGCGCGGGCGCGCCGGCGCAGCGGCCAGTTCCGCGTGGGCCTGCACGTCAAGAGCGTGCGGGCCAGCATGGACCCGCTCGCAGTGCTGCCGGTCCTGGCCGAGACCGTCGCCGGTCTGCCCGGCGCGGTCCTGCAGGTCAACGTGCACGCCGAGCTGCACGACCCGGCCGGTCGCAGCCACGACCCCGTCGTCGCCGCCGCGATCGACGTGGCCGCCGCCCACCGCCACGTCGACCTGCGGGTGCACGACTACCTCGCCGACGACCAGGCCTTCTACAGCTACCTCAACTCCCTCGACGTCTCGGTGCTGCCCTACCGCTTCGGCACGCACTCGGGCTGGCTCGAGGCGTGCCGGGACCTCGGCACCACCGTGGTCGCCCCGACCTGCGGCTTCTACGCCGAGCAGGGCCCGGTGCTGACCTACGAGATGGACGAGGACCGCTTCGACCCGGCCTCGTTGCGCGACGCGGTCACCGCGGCGTACGACGCCCGCCCGCCGTTCGGTGCGACGGTGCCCGAGCGCCGCCGGCAGCGGGCCGAGATCGCGGCCGCACACGCCGAGGTCTACCGGTCGGTGACGGAACGGGTCTGACGTGCGCATCTGCGTCATCGCCTCCAGCCGCTTCCCCATCGCCGAGCCGTTCGCGGGAGGGCTCGAGGCCTGGACCCACGCGATGGTCTCCGAGCTCGACCGGCGCGGCCACGACGTGACCCTGTTCGCCGGCCCGGGCTCCGACCCCCGGCTGCCGGTGACCCGGCTCGAGGTGCCCGCCTTCGCGCCGAGCGCGGTCTCGCTGACCGACGTGAACTCGCCGAGTGAGCAGTGGATGCTCGAGCACCACGCCTACCTCGACCTGATGCTCGGGCTGCGGCACCAGCGCTTCGACCTTGTGCACAACACGAGCCTGCACCACCTGCCCGTGGCGATGGCCAAGAGCCTGGACGCCCCGGTCGTCACCACCCTGCACACCCCGCCGGTGCCGTGGCTGGAGTCCGCCGTGGCCCTGTCCGGCGGCGTCGGCCACTTCGTGTCGGTCAGCGAGATGACCGCGCGGGCCTGGGCCCACGCCGTCTCCTCCACGGTGATCCACAACGGCGTCGACGTGACCGCCTTCGTGCCCGGTCCCGGCGGTGGACCGGCCGTCTGGTCGGGCCGGCTCACCCCGGAGAAGGCACCCCACCTGGCCATGGACGCCGCCCGGCTGGCCGGCGTCGAGCTGGTCCTCGCCGGACCGGTCTCCGACCCGGCGTACGTCGAGCGCGAGGTCCGCCCGCGCCTGGGCGACGGCATCTCCTACGCCGGGCACCTGTCGCGGCGTGAGCTCGTGGGTGTGCTCGGCCGGGCCTCGGTCGCCGTGGTCACGCCGCAGTGGGACGAGCCGTACGGCCTGGTGGCCGCCGAGGCGATGGCCTGCGGGACGCCGGTCGCGGCGTTCTCACGCGGCGCGCTGCCCGAGCTGGTCGACCCTCGCGTCGGCGCGCTGGCCCCCGACGCCGACGTGGCGGCGCTGGCCCGCGCGATCCTGGTCGCGGCCCGGTGCGAGCGCCGGGTCGTCCGCTCCTACGCCGAGCGGCACTGCTCGCTGCAGCGGATGGTCGACCGCTACGAGGGGCTCTACGACGCCGTCCTGGACCCGGTCGCCGCGTGATCGGCTACTACGTCCACCACGTGGGCCGCGGGCACCTGCACCGGGCCACGGCGATCGCGCAGGCGCTCGGCGAGCCGGTCACCGGCTTCTCCTCCCTCCCCGAGCCGCCCGACTGGCCGGGGCCGTGGATCCAGCTCGAGCGCGACGACGCCGACGAGGGCGCCGGGGACCTCGCCTCGACCGACCGCACCGCCGGCGACCGGTTGCACTGGGTGCCGCTGGGCCACCACGGGCTGCGCTCGCGGATGGCCGAGATCGCCGCGTGGATCCGCCACGTCGCCCCGCGGGTCTTCGTCGTCGACGTCTCCGTCGAGGTCGCGGTCCTGGTCCGGCTGCACGGCATCCCCGTCGTCACCGTCGCCGGCCCGGGGCACCGCGACGACCAGGCCCACCAGCTCGGCTACGACGTCTCCGACACCATCCTCGCCTGCTGGCCGGCGGGCGCCGCCGGCCTGCTCACCGGTGTCCGGCCGGGCGTCCTCGAGCGCCTGGTCCCGGTCGGTGGGCTCTCCCGGTTCCCGGTCGTCGAGCGCGGCGAGCGCCGTCCCGGACCTCCCCGGGTCGTGCTCATGTCCGGGGCCGGTGGTCGCGACCTGGACGCGCACCGCCTCGAGCTCGCCCAGAAGGAGACGCCGGACTGGGAGTGGACCGTGCTGGACGCCGAGCTGGGCACGTGGGTCGAGGACCCGTCCGGGCTGCTGGCCGACGCCGACGTCGCCATCACCCACGCCGGGCAGAACGCCGTGGCCGAGATCGCCGCCTCGCGCGTGCCCGCGGTCGTCGTACCCCAGGAGCGGCCGCACCGCGAGCAGCGGACCACCGGCGCCGTGCTGAGCCGCGGACCGTGGCCCGCCGTCGTCCTCGACGACTTCCCGGCGCACGGCTGGTCCGAGGTGCTGGAGCAGGCCCGTGGTCTCGACGGCGCCGCCTGGGCGCTGTGGTGCGACGGCGACGCTGCCCACCGGGCGGCGGACGTGGTCCGAACGGTCGGCGCGGGCGGGCAGCCGTGAGCCGGGTCGCCGTCGTCACCCTCGCCCACGGGCGCCACGAGCACCTCGCGGCACAGCACCGCTCACTGGCCCGCGGCTCGCGCCGGCCCGACCGGTACGTCGTCGTGGCCATGGACGACCCGAGCATCGAGCCGACCGTCCGCGACGGGCTGCGCCGCGAGGTCGTCGCCGTGCCGCGCGAGCCGCTGGGCCTCCCGCTGGCCGCGGCCCGCAACGCCGGCGTGGCCCACGCGCTGGCCGGCGGCGCCGACACCGTCGTCCTGCTCGACGTGGACTGCCTGGCCGGTCCCGACCTCGTGGCGGCGTACGCCGCGGCGTGCGCCACCGAGCCCGCCACGGTGTGGAGCGGCGTGGTCACCTACCTGCCCGAGCCGCCGCCGGGCGGCTACGACCTCGCGCGGCTCGATGCCCTCGACGACCCGCACCCGGCCCGTCCCGACCCGGGACCCGGGCACGCGCTGTACGGCACCGACCCGGACCTGTTCTGGTCACTGTCCTTCGCCATGGCGGCCTCCGCGTGGGGGCACGCCGGCGGCTTCTGCGAGGACTACGTCGGCTACGGCGGGGAGGACACCGACTTCGGCCACGCCGTCGTGCGGTCCGGGCTCGAGCACGGCGTGCTCGGCGGCGCCCGCGCCTACCACCAGTGGCACCCGGTCTCCCGCCCGCCCGTCGAGCACCTCGACGACGTGCTGCGCAACGCCGCGCTGTTCCACGAGCGGTGGGGCCGCTGGCCGATGGAGGGCTGGCTCGCGGCCTTCGAGGAGCGGGGGCTGGCGGCCTTCCGCGACGGCCGCTGGGTGGCGACCGCCGATCCGATCCGGGTGCAGGAGGCGTCGTGACGTCCGCGCCTGGGCGAGGGGCAGGCGCTCGCCGCGGGTGACCGTGCGGACCCGCTCACGCAAGTCGGCGCCCTGGCGGCCGTCCACGGTCACCACGTGCTGCCCGTCGCCGGCCGAGCGCCGCCCCGGAGCCCCAGCGGCGGAGCAGGTGGCCGCCCCCACCGCCCAAGCGGGCGTACTGGCTCCTCCAGGTTCGGGTACGAGAGGGGTGTCGGACCCGAGCCGAGACCCCGCCGGGACCGAGCCGAGGAGGACGAGTGCCTGACGAGCCGAGCGACCCGCTGGAGCCGGTCGCGGCGACTGCTGACGCGTTCCGCTTCCTGGCCTTCGACGACCGGCCCGAGCTGGAGGACCACGTCCGCACGCTGGCGGCCCGGGTGCAGGCGGTGGTGCCGCAGACCGTCGGCGTCAGCCTGTCGCTCGCCGAGCCCCAGGTGACCTTCACCATGGCGGTCAGCGACCGTCGCCTGCTGGCCCTCGACGGTGTGCAGTACCTCGAGGACGGTCCCGCCCTCGCGGCGATCCGTCACGCCCGACCGCTCGAGGTGCCGGACGCCGCCGCGCTGGACGAGGAGCGGTGGTCGCTGTTCGCGCGGGCCAGCGCCCATCGAGGGGTGCGCAGCACCCTGTCGGCCCCGGTCCACGTGGGCGACGCGGTGGTGGGTGGGCTCACCGTCTACGCCTCGACCGTGGGCGCGTTCTCCGGTCGCACCGAGGAGCTGGCCGCCCTGGTGCAGGCCCCGGCCTCCGAGGTGATCCGCGATGCCGACCTGTCCTTCTCCTCGCGCCGGCAGGCCGAGGAGACACTGCGCACCATCGAGAACCAGGCCATCGTCGACATCGCCTCCGGGGTGCTGGCCGAGCGCTCGGGGGTGCAGGTCGACGAGGCCTCGGAGCGGCTCCGGTCGGCGGCGACCCAGGCGGGGATCCCCGTCACCGAGCTGGCCCGGCTCATCATCGACCTGCACGACGAGGAGTGAGCGCTCAGCTCCCCAGCTCGTGGTCCAGGTTGATGGCCGCGCTGATCAGGCTCAGGTGGGTGAAGGCCTGCGGGAAGTTGCCGAGCTGGTCGCCGGCGAGCCCGACCTGCTCGGCGTACAGCCCGAGGTGGTTGGCGTAGGTGAACATCTTCTCCAGCGCCAGCCGGGCCTCGTCGAGGCGGCCGAGCCGGGTCAGCGCCTCGACGTACCAGAACGAGCAGAGCGAGAAGGTGCCCTCGGAGCCGTCCAGGCCGTCGGGGGAGGCCTCGACGTCGTAGCGGAAGACCAGGCTGTCGGAGACCAGCCGGTCCTCGATGGCGGCGAGGGTGGAGACGAAGCGCGGGTCGTTGGGCGCCACGAACTTCACCATCGGCATGAGCAGGACGCCGGCGTCGAGGGTGTCGGCGCCTTCGTACTGCATGAACGCCCCGACCTCGTCGTCCCAGGACGCGGTCATGATGCGCTCGGTGATCCGGTCGCGGACCTCGGCCCAGCCGCTGAGGTCGCCGGGCAGGCCGCGCTGGCGGGCGGTGCGCATCATCCGCTCGATGGCCACCCAGCACATGAGCCGCGAGGTGGTGTGCGGCTTGGGGTCGTCGCGGATCTCCCACATGCCGGCGTCGGGCCGCTCCCAGTTGTCCATCAGCCAGTCGAGCAGCCGGCGCAGGTCGGCCCACGCGTCGTGGCTGATGCCGGGCCCGTACTTGTTGAACAGGTAGACGCTGTCGATCAGCTCGCCGTAGATGTCGAGCTGGAGCTGGTGCACCGCGAGGTTGCCGACGCGCACCGGCTTCGAGTCGCGGTAGCCGGACAGGTGGTCGAGCTCGACCTCCTCGCCGGGCGCGTTGCCGTCGATGTCGTAGCAGACGCGCAGCGGACCCAGGGTCTTGTCGCGCTCCTCGTCGCGCTCGCCCATCCGCTCCGAGAGCCACTCCATGAAGGACGCCGCCTCGTCGGTGAAGCCGAGCCGGAGCAGGGCGTAGAGGCTGAACGCCGCGTCGCGGATCCAGACGTAGCGGTAGTCCCAGTTGCGGGCGCCGCCGATCTTCTCCGGCAGGCTCGTCGTCGGCGCCGCGATCACCGCGCCCGACGGCTCGTGGGTGAGCAGCTTGAGGGTGAGCGCGGACCGCTCGACCATCTCGCGCCAGCGCCCGCGGTACGTCGAGCGCGCGAGCCACTGCCGCCAGAACGCCGTCGTGCCGTCGAACAGCTCGGTCGTGCTGTCGGTGTCGCCGGGGTGCGGGTCGGCGTCGCCGTCGAGCACCTCGAGCACGAACAGGACCTCGTCGCCGCCGCTCAGCCCGACCTCGGCCGTGACGACCGTGCCGTCCACGGCGAGGCCGGTGGACGCCGCGAGGCCGAGCCGCACCCCGTCGGCCTCGATGAGCACGCCGCCGTCGATCTCGGTCAGGCGCGGCTCCGCGCGGCCGTAGTCGGGCCGTGCGTCGACGCGGGTGCGCACCCGGACCTCCCCGCGCACGCACACCACCCGGCGCACCAGCCGCTGCCGGTGGTCGGGGTCGTGCGCGGCGAGGATCGGCATGAAGTCGTGCACCTCGGCCACGCCCTCCTCGGTGAGGAAGCGGGTGACCAGGATGTTGGTGTCGGGGAAGTAGAACTGCAGGGTCCGCGGCTCCCCGTCGACGACCTCCAGGGTCCAGGCGCCGCCCTTCTCCGCGTCCAGGAGCGCGCCGAAGACGCTGGGGGAGTCGAAGCGCGGCGCGCAGAACCAGTCGACGGTGGCGTCGGAGCCGACCAGCGCGCACGTGCGCAGGTCGCCGATCAGCCCGTGGTCGGCGATCGGCAGCTGGTCAGGCACGCTCAGCCACCGAGCCGCCAGCCGCGCTCGGGCAGGTCGACCGCGGCCTGCGGTCCCCAGCTGCCCGCGTCGTACGGCTGCACCTCGGGCGGGTCGTCGAGCAGCGGCTGGCAGGCCCGCCACAGCGCGTCGACCTCATCGGCGCGCGTGAACAGCGTCTGGTCGCCGCGCAGCACGTCGAGCAGCAGCCGCTCGTAGGCCTCGAGGGGCTCGGCGTCCTCGATCTCCTCGACCAGGTCGACGGTCATGGTCGCCGGCGCGAGGACCAGGTCCGGCCCCGGCCGCTTGGCGTTGAGCTCGACGCTCATCTCGGGGTCGTCGGTCAGCTCGAGGACCAGGTCGTTCGGGACCGGCTCGCCGTCGAGCAGCTGCGACTCCGGGGGCCGGAACCTCAGCGTCACCGTGCGCCGGGTCTCGGCCAGCTTCTTGCCGGTGCGCAGGTGGAACGGCACGTCGCGCCAGCGGTCGGTGTCGACGTACGCCGTGAGCGCGACGAACGTCTCGACGTCGGAGTCCTCGTCGACGTCGTCCTCGTCGCGGTAGCCGGCGTACTGGCCGAACACCGCGTGCTCCTTGTCGAAGGGCCGCAGCGCCTCCAGCGCCGCGACCTTGGCGTCGCGCAGGGCCTGCTCGTCGAGGGTGTGCGGGTCCTCCATGGCCACGAACCCGAGCAGCTGGCCGAGGTGGGTGGAGACCATGTCGCGCAGGCAGCCGGTGGCCTCGTAGAAGCTGCCGCGGCCCTCCATCCCCAGCGTCTCGGGCACGTCGATCTGCACCTCGGCCACGCTCTCGCGGTCCCAGGCCGGCTCGAACAGCCGGTTGCTGAACCGCAGGGCCAGGATGTTCTGCACCGCCTCCTTGCCCAGGAAGTGGTCGATGCGGAAGACCTGGTCCTCGTCCACCACGTCCTTGAGTGCGGCGTCGAGGCGCTGCGAGCTCTCCAGGTCGAGCCCGAACGGCTTCTCGACCACCAGCCGCGCCCGCTCGGTGATGCCCTCGCGGCCCAGCATCGCGATCATGTCCTGCATCGCGGCCGGCGGCACCGACAGGTAGACCAGTCGGCGCGCGTCGTCGCCCAGCTCCTCCTCCGCCGCCCGGACCGCCTCGGCCAGGTCGCTGCCGTCGTCGGCGCTCGAGGTCTGGAACGACGTCCGCTCCAGCAGCGCGTCCACGGCCTCGTCGTCCAGGTCCTCCAGCGCCTCGCGCACCTGGTCGCGGAACTCGTCGTCGGTGCCGGGCGAGTGGCGTCCGCTCCCGATGACCCGGTAGTCCTCGGGCAGCCGGCCGGCCGCCTGGAGCTTGGCCAGGCCGGGGAAGAGCTTGCGCTTGGCCAGGTCGCCGGTGGCCCCGAAGAGGACCAGGACGTGGGGCGGCGGGTGCGGGGCGTCGGTCACGGCTGTCCCGTACCCGACCGCCGTTCCCGGCATGACCGGGTGGTCCGAGGCCTGAGAGGCCCGAGCGAGACGCAGAGGCCGGGCCCGGCCGGGGTCAGGAGCCCGGCCGGACCCGGCACCCCCTCGGCGCGCGGTGGAGGCCGCGACGGCTCGAGGGAGCGACGCGGCACCTGGACGCTGGGGGGAGTCGGCCAGGTGCCGTGGTGCTATGGCATACCCCCTAGGGCATCGATGTCAACCTCGATTCCATGAACACGTCTTTGACCAACTCGCGAACACGGAGGCATCAGGGCTCTTACCGTCGTGCGCATGAGGGAGAAGCTGGACACGCTGCGCCTGCTCGTCGCCGCCCCGGTGGCCGCCGTCGCCCTGGGCTCGCTGGGGGTCGTCGGCACCGCCCCGGCCGCGGTCGCCGACGCCCCGGCCGCGACCACGACGACCCTCGCCTCCTCGGTCAACCCGTCGACCGCCGGCCAGGCGGTCGCCGTGACCGCGTCGGTCACGGGCTCGGACCCGACCGGCACCGTCACCTTCCTCGAGGGGAGCACGACGCTCGGCTCGGCACCCGTCGCGGGCGGGGTCGCCACCCTGACCACGTCGACCATGGCGGTGGGCAGCCACACGCTGACCGCGACCTACGAGGGGGACGGCCTCAACGCCGCCTCCACCTCGGCGGTGATGACCCAGTTCGTCAACGACCCGCCGAAGGCGCCCAAGCCGCCCAAGCCGGTCAAGAAGCCGGTCGTGAAGCTGTCGGTGTCCACGACGAACGCGTCCGTCGGTGACCAGGTCACCCTGCGCTGGAGCAGCAAGAACGCCGACGAGGTCCGCGCCTCGGGGGAGTGGAAGGGCCGGCAGAAGTCCCAGGGCTCGACGACCGTGCGCCTCACCGACCGCGGCACCCACGTGTTCCGGCTGACCGTCAAGAACGCCGCCGGCAAGGACCGCGCGACGGTCAAGGTCACCGCGATCCGCAAGGCCAAGTCCCTCGAGCTGACCACCGACGCCGACGCGCTGGTCCTCGGCGGCACCGCGGTCGACGTCACCGCCGACGGCCTCGCCCAGGGTGAGGCCTACGTGCTGCGCGTGGCCGGGAAGCCCGTCTTCTCGGGCAAGGCGGACAAGAAGGGCGAGGTGCACCGCACCGTCAAGACGCCCCTGGACGTCGAGGGCGAGCTCGCCATCACGCTCACCGGCAGCAACGCCGGCCGCGTCGGCACCGCGACCCTCCAGGTGGTCAAGCCGACCAAGGACCTCGGCGTCGAGCTCAAGCGCAAGAAGCTCCCGCGCGAGAAGCAGCAGACCGTGACCGTCAGCG
Source organism: Nocardioides anomalus (assembly GCF_011046535.1). Taxonomy (NCBI): domain Bacteria; kingdom Bacillati; phylum Actinomycetota; class Actinomycetes; order Propionibacteriales; family Nocardioidaceae; genus Nocardioides; species Nocardioides anomalus. Next base: position 820,088 of record NZ_CP049257.1, read on the forward strand.
GCCTGGTCGCCGGCGAGGAGGTCACGCTCAGCCTGGGTGACGAGGAGCTGACGACCGAGAAGGCGTCCGAGGACGGCACCGTCACCTACAGCTTCGCGGTCGGCGACGACACCGGCGTGCGGACCGTGAGCGTCGTGGGCATGGCGCCCGGACGCACCGGCGAGGGGAAGTTCACCGTCCTCGACTGAGGACGGCGACGGCCCTCGCCGTGGGGGCAGCGAGGGCCGTCTCGGCTCATCCGTATGGGGTCGCCGGACGAACCTGGCCTGAGCGTAGGGCGCCCGGGCCCGCCGAGTCCTGACTTTGCCGAGATCCCTCTTGCGACACCGTGACGCAGACACCCTGGTCTCGTTGGACCCGGCATGACGCTGCGCTCTCGGGCCGCCACGCTCGCCCTCGTCGTCCTGGCCGCCACCGCGACCACGCTCACGCCGGGAGCGCCGGCGGCCCAGGCCGCGGGGCGGGCCGCGGGGCGGGACGCGCACTGGGTGCCCGGTCCGGGCTCGCAGGTCCAGCAGGCGGGCGGCTGGCGCCCCCGTCCGGAGCAGTACGCCGGCACGCAGGTCACGCAGGACGTGGCCATCCCCATGTCGGACGGCGTGGTCCTGCGCGGTGACGTGGTCCGCCCGACCACCGCGGACGGCGCGGTGGTGACCACGCCACTGCCGGTGGTCATCACGATCACGGCCTACAACAAGACACTGCAGACCGGTGGGGGCGGGCTGGCCGGGCCGGCGGCGGACTACCTGGTCGAGCGCGGCTACGTGCAGCTGACCGTGGACGCGCGCGGGACGGGCTCGTCGGCCGGGGTGTGGGAGGCGTTCAGCCCGCGCGAGACCCAGGACTACGGCGAGGTGGTGGACTGGGCGCACCGCCAGCCGTGGAGCAACGGGAAGTCGGCGATGACCGGCCCGTCCTACATGGGCATCGCGCAGCTCTACGCCGCCGCGGCGCACCCGAAGGGGCTCAAGGCGATCTTCCCGCAGGTGCCCGGCGCGGACACCTACCGCGACATCGTGGCCTCGGGCGGCGCGCTCGACGTCAGCTTCATCCCGCTCTGGATGGGGCTCGTGACGGCCGCCGGGCTGGTCCCGCCGGCGTACGGCGCACAGCAGCCGGCGGCCGGCTTCGGCGCGCTGCTCGACCGGCTGGCCACGGCGACGACCTTCACCGTGCCGCTGCTGACGGGCGCGGTGCTGGGCCAGGCCCCGGCCTACGACGGCCCGTTCTACGCCGACCGCTCGCCGATCAACGTCGTCGACCGGATCAAGGTGCCGACGTTCCTCGTGAGCGGCGAGTACGACCTGTTCCAGCGCGGCACCCCGCTGCTCTACGAGCGGCTCCAGGCCCACGGCGTGCCGGTCCGGATGATCACGGGTCCGTGGGACCACCTCCAGGGCTCGTCGGGCGCCGACGTCGGCCAGGCCGGCTACGGCTCGCTGCAGGAGCTGCAGCTGCGCTGGTTCGACCACTACGTCAAGGGCGTGCCGGACCCGCGACTGCTCGAGGACATCAAGCCGTTCACCTACTACGAGCAGGGCAGCGGCCGCTGGGTGACCACCAAGAAGTACGTCTCGAAGGACCTGCGCGCGACGTCGTTCCGGCTGTCCGGCTCCGCGGCCGTCGGCGGCCAGGCGGGCGGGCTGACCCAGGACGGCGCGCAGTCGGGCACCTCGACGGTCCCGCCGCTGCCGGTGACCGGCCTCTGCACCCGCTCGGCCAACCAGTGGACGGCCGGGATCCTGCACCAGGCCTGGCCGGACAGCCCGTGCCTGCGCGACAACCGGGTCAACGACCTGGGCGGACTCACCTTCCAGACCGAACCGCTCACCGCGCCCCTGCGGGTCCAGGGCCCGATCAACGTGCGGCTCTACACCTCCACGCCCACGGGCGACGGGATGTACTCCGTCGCGGTCGAGGACGTCGCCCCCGACGGCACCGTCTCCCGGCTGACCGGCGGGTGGCAGACGCTCTCGCAGCGCGCGCTGGACGAGTCGCGCTCGCGCTACCTCGACGGGCAGCTCGTCCAGCCCTACCACCCGTTCACCCGGGCCTCGCAGCAGCCGGTCCCGGCCGGGGCCGTCGTGCCCGTGGACGTCGAGGTCTTCCCGACCGGGGCCGCGATCCTGCCCGGCCACCGGCTCCGGCTGAGCGTGCAGGCCTTCGACGTGCCGCACCTGTTGCCCACCGCGCCGAACCTGCCGCAGATCGCACCGCTCACCCTGCACACCGGTCCGGCGTACCCCTCGGTGCTGACGGTTCCGGTGCGCTGACGCGGGTACTGCACGACCATGTCGAAGCTCAAGCTGCTGATCGCGTTCGCTCTCGGGTACGTCGCGGGAGCGGCCGCCGGGCGCCAGCGCTACGAGTCGATCAAGTCCGGCGCGCAGAAGGTGGCCAGCGACCCGCGGGTCCAGTCCGCCGCCAAGAAGGTCGGCACCACCGTGGCCGAACAGGCGCCGGTCGTGGCCGAAGCCGTCAAGGAGAAGACCACCGCTGCGGCGAGCGCGGTGGCCGAGAAGGTGCACGGCTCCGACGACGAGCAGGCCCAGCCCCCGGCCGCACCGACCGGGACCCCGCTGAGCTGACGGTCCGCTGACCGGATCTCGACGGCCCCTGACCGTCGCGGCCCTCGACGGCCGCCCCGACCCTCGGCCACGCTCGGCGGCGTGAGGACGTTGCTGGAGCAGCAGTACGCCGCCCTCTCCGACTGGCTCGACGAGGTGGACGTGAGTGCACACCTCGCCGAGCCGGTCGGCCTCGGGGACTGGACGGTGCGCGACCTCATCGCCCACCTCGGGCTCGGCATCGGGCTGTCCCGCTTCGTCACCACCGCCCCCGAGGGCGCGGAGCCGCTCGGCTTCGGGGCCTACGTCGCGGCGTACCCACCCCACGCCGACCAGATCGCCGCGGACACAAGGGCTATGCGCGACACCTACGGCGCCGACGTGATCGGCGGCTTCCGCCGCACCGCGGCCGAGGCCTTCGCCGCACTGGACGCCACCCCGGGCGCCGTGCTCCAGGCGCGGCGCGGGCCCATCGCGCGCGACGACTACCTGCTGACCCGCCTGACGGAGCTGGTGGTGCACGCCGACGACCTGGCCCGCACCCTCGGGCGCGACGACGCGCCACTGCTGCCCGCGGCGGTGGACGCGGTGGCGGGCGCGCTGGCCACGGCGTACCCCGGCGAGCCGCCCGACGTCGGGCTGACCTGGATCCGCCTGGCCACCGGCCGCGTGGCGAGCGACGACCCGGCCCTCCCGCTGCTCTAGGGCGCGGCGGGTACCGCCGTTCCCGTGGAGCGGCTGACGGACTGGGTGCTGCGCCACCGCCTGCTCGTGGTGCTGGTCTGGCTCGCCGTCGGGGTGGCGGGCGGCGCGACCACGACCACGACCGTGGACCGGCTCAGCTACGAGTTCGCCCTGCCGGGCCAGCCGGCGTACGAGACCAACGAGGCGATCGCCCAGCAGTTCGGCGGCGGTGGGCTCGACGAGCCGCTGCTCATCGTGGCCCGCGGGGACGACGCCGCTGCGACCGCACAGCAGCTGGCCGAGCAGGCCACCCAGCAGGTCCGGGGGACGCGGGTCGTCACCGCCGCCGACCCCGGTGCCGAGGCCCTGGACGCCGGGGACGTGGCCGTCGCGGTGGTCTACCCGCCGGTGACCCCGGGCCCCGAGCCGTACGCCGCGAGCCAGCCGGTCCTGGAGCGGCTGGTCGCCGACAGCGGCGCGGACGCCGAGCTCACCGGGTTCGTCCAGCTCACCGAGGGCAGCGGCGGTGACCGCAGCGTGCTGGTCGAGGTGCTGCTCGGTGCGCTCGGAGCGCTCGTCGTGCTGGCGCTCGTCTTCGGCTCGCTGCTCGCGGTCCTGCCGCTGGCGGTCGCCGCGGTGTCGATCCTCGGCACCTACCTCGCGCTGCTCGCGCTGACCGGGGTCACCGACGTCTCGTTCGTGGTGCAGTACCTCGTCGCGCTCATCGGGCTCGGCGTGGCCATCGACTACACCCTGCTCGTGGTCACCCGCTGGCGCGAGGAGCGCGACGGCGGCGCGGAGAACCAGGAGGCCGTCCGCACCGCCATGCGCACCGCCGGCCGGTCGGTGCTCTTCAGCGGTGTGACCGTCGCCGTCTCGCTGGCCGCGCTGGTGCTCGTGCCGGTGCCGTTCCTGCGCAGCATCGGTCTCGGCGGCCTGCTCATCCCGTTGTTCAGCGTGGCCGTCGCCGTGACCCTCGTCCCCGTGCTGCTCAGCACCGTCGGGCCGCGGCTGCTCTGGCCGCGGCGCCGGCCCGCGCGGGCGCGCAGCCGCTTCTGGGACCGGCTCGCCGTCGGCGTCCTCGCGCACCGGTGGCTCACCATCGTCGGGACCGTCGTCGTCCTCCTCGCGCTGGCCGCCCCGGTCCTCTCCCTGACCCTCGGCTCCCCCCGGCTCTCCGGGCTGACGTCCTCCAGCCCGGCGTACCGCGCGGTCAGCGACGCGGTCCACGCCGGCGTGCCGGTCGGGGTGCTGCGGCCCACCGAGGTCCTCGTCGACGACGGCGACGCCGACGCGCTGGCCGAGGAGCTGCGCGCCGTCGACGGTGTGGCCGCCGTGGCGGCGCCGTCGTGGTCGGCCGACGGTCAGCGGCTGCTCCAGGTGTGGTCCGCCGACGACCCGGCCAGCGCCGCGGGCCGGGCGACCCTCGACCGGGTCCGCGACGCGGCTGGGACGGGCGGCGGAGACGTGGGCGGAACGCCGGCCGAGGACGCCGACTTCGTCTCCGCGGTGTACGGCGACGCGGTGTGGGTGGTGCTCGCCGTCGTCGTGGTCACCTTCCTGCTGCTGGCCCGCGCCCTGCGCTCGCTGTGGCTGCCGGTCAAGGCGCTGGTCCTCAACGTGCTGTCCATCTCCGCGGCGTACGGCGTGACCGTGCTGATCTGGCAGGAGGGGCACGGCTCGGAGCTGCTCTTCGACCAGTCCGCCACCGGCGTCATCACCACGTGGGTGCCGATCGCGGCGTTCTCGTTCCTGTTCGGGCTCTCGATGGACTACGAGGTCTTCATCCTCAGCCGGATGCGCGAGGCCTACGACGAGCACGGCGACACCGACCGCGCCGCCCGCGACGGCATCGCCTACACGGGCCGGCTGGTCACCTCGGCGGCGCTCATCCTGTTCCTGGCCTTCATCGCGCTCTCCACCACCCCCAGCGTCGAGGTCAAGATCCTGGCCACCGCGCTGGCCCTCGGCATCGCCATCGACGCGGTGATCGTCCGCGGCCTGCTCGCCCCCGCCCTGGTGGGTGCGCTCGGCCACCTCAACTGGGTGCTGCCCCGAGCGCTGGCCCGCCTGCTGCGGCTCTGACCGTCCGCGGGGTCTTGTGAGGTTGGCCCCACGGGGTGGGGTCCGGCGCGTCCTGCCGCCCGGCGCACGACGAGACGACCAGGCTTGGTCCCGTGATCAAGCAAGAACCCCGGGGTGAGCTCACCCACCTCACCTTCGTGCTCCCGCAGGACGAGCCTGCCGGCCGCGTCTGCGTCGTCGGCGACTTCAACGACTGGACCCCCGGCGCTCACCGGATGGTCAAGCGCAGCAACGGCACCCGCAGCGTCAAGGTCGCCGTCCCCGCCGGCCAGGCCTTCGGCTTCCGCTACCTCACCGACGACGGCCACTGGTTCGACGACCCGGCCGTCGAGCACCGCGACTGGCAGAACGGCCTCGTGCTGACCTGATCGTCGGTCAGCCCCGGGCGGGCTCGGAGGAGTAGACCGCGCCGCTCACCATCCGGGCCGCGCCGATGACCCCGGCGTCCGCGCCGAGCTCGCTCAGCACGATGGGCAGGTTGCCGGTGGCCAGCGGGAGTGAGCGTCGGTAGGTGACGCCGCGCACCTCGGCCAGCAGGGAGTGGCCGACCGCGGTGACGCCGCCGCCGATGACGATGAGCCCGGGGTTGAAGAACGAGACCAGGCTGGCCAGGACCTGGCCGACTCGCCGGCCGGACTCGCGGATGAGCTGGACGGCCACCGGGTCACCCTGGCTGACCGCGGCGCCGACGTCGGCGGCGGTGAGGTCGGCGCCGTCGGTGAGCATTCCGGCCAGGATGTCGGAGCGTCCGGACCGCGCGGCGGCCGTCGCGTCGCGGGCCAGGGCGGCGCCGCCGGCGAAGGCCTCGAGGCAGCCGGTGTTGCCGCACGCGCAGGTCGGCCCGAAGTCCTCGACCCGGATGTGGCCGATGTCGCCCGCGCAGCCGTCGACCCCGCGGTAGAGCTCACCGTCAACGACGATGCCGCAGCCGATGCCGGTGCCGATCTTGACGAAGAGGAAGTCGCGGGCGTTCTTGGCCACGCCGGCGTGCTGCTCGCCGACGGCCAGCACATTCACGTCGTTGTCCAGCACCACGGGGCAGCCGAGGTCGCGCGAGACCACGTCGCGCACGGGGTAGCCGTCCCAGCCCGGCATGATCGGTGGCGACACCGAGACCCCGCGGTGGAAGTCGACGGGCCCGGGCACGCCGACACCGGCGCCGCTCAGCCCGTCCACGCCCACCTCGGCCATCAGCTTGCGGGTGGTCTCCAGGGCCAGGGCGAGCACCTGCTCGGGCCCCTGGCGGATGTCGCAGGGCGCGTGGCGCACCGCCAGCGTGCTGAGCCGACCGTCGGTGATGCCCACCGACAGCCCGGTCGCGCCGATGGACAGGCCCGCGAAGCGGATGTCGGGGGAGAGGTCGACCAGCGTGGAGCGCCGTCCGCCGCGGGAGGCGGCCGGCCCGGCCTCGACCGCGAGGCCGAGCTCGGTCAGGCGCGCGACCTCGGCGCCCACCGTCGTGCGCGAGACCTCGAGGCGGTCGGCGAGCTGGGCCTTGGACAGCGGTCCCTCGTCGCGGAGCCGGGCCAGCAGGAGCGCCTGGACGGGCGTCTCGGCCCGTCCGGCCAGCGAGTGCCGCACGACCGCATCCTGCCACGGTCCGGACGCCGACTCCATGCACCGAGCCGACCACGTGAGGACCAACTTCGTCCAGTGTTGGCGGAAGTTTCGCCACAACTTCGGGAAATGTGGCCGAGAAGCCTTGCGCTCCCGTCGAACCTGCACCTAGTTTGTGCGTCGCTCAGACAAACCAGTGACGACGATCACGTCGCCTGGCCGGGACGGCGGGAGGAGGACGCGTGGTGCACACCGCCGACGCGACCGACCAGCTGTCCGTGCGCCGCAGCAACCTGGCCGCGGTCCTGCGCCAGCTGCGCGACCGCGGACCGCGCTCCCGGGCCACCCTGGCGGCCGAGACCGGGCTCACCCGCGGCGCGGTGTCCAGCCTGGTCGCCGAGCTGGTCGAGCGCGGCCTGGTCCGCTCCGCCGGCGTCGAGCGGGGCGCGGTCGGCCGACCGGGCACCTCGGTCGAGCTGGACGGCCGGCTGGTGGCCGGACTGGGTGCCGAGATCAACGTCAACCACGTCTCCACGCTGGCCCTCGACCTGCGCGGGGAGGTGCTGAGCCGGCACGAGGTCGGGCTCGACGCCCGCGCCCTGCCCGCCGAGGAGGTGCTGGCCCGGCTGGCCGAGCTGGTCGAGCGCACGGCCGGGGACGTGCGCAAGCGCGGCGCCGAGCCCGTCGGCCTGACCGTCGGCGTGGCGGGACTGGTCGACCGTGAGCGCGACCTGCTCACCCACGGCCCCAACCTGGGCTGGCGCGACGTCCCGGTCGGCGACCTGCTGCGCGACCGTCTCGGCCCGACGTACCCCGTCGTCATCGACAACGAGGGCAACCTCGCCACGGTGGCCGAGGCCACGCCCGGCGACCCCGAGCGCCAGGACGTCCTGGTGATCTTCGGCGAGGTCGGCGTCGGTGGCGGGATCGTCGCGGAGGGCCGGCTGCTGCGCGGTCGCCTGGGCTACGCCGGCGAGTTCGGCCACATGATCGTCGAGCCGCAGGGACGCCGTTGCGGCTGTGGACGGGTCGGCTGCTGGGAGACCGTCGCGGGTCTCCGCGCACTGCTGGACCTGGCCGCCGACCCCGACGACCCGGTCCGGGACCCGGACCTGGCCATCGACGACCGGCTGGCCGAGCTCAACCGGCGCGCCGACCTGGGCGACACGCGCACCCTCGACGCGCTGGCCCAGGTCGGCGGCTGGGTCGGCGCCGGGGCCGCGGTCCTGGTCAACGCGCTCAACCCCGCCGCAGTCGTGCTGAGCGGCTACTTCGCGGCCGTGGGCCAGCACATGCGCGCCGCGGTCGAGACCCGGCTCCGGGACGGCGTGCTCGCCCCCGACGCCGGCGGGACCCGCATCGAGCTCTCCCGGCTCGGCTTCTCCGCGGCCGTCCGCGGCGGTGCCACCCGCTCGCTCGAGTCCGTCTTCGCCGACCCGGCCCGGGTCGAGCGCCGCGCCACACCCGAAGGAGCCGCACGATGAGCGACGCCTTGCTGCAGATGTCCGGGATCGTCAAGGAGTTCCCCGGGGTGCGCGCCCTCGGCGGGGTGGACCTCGACGTCCGCGCCGGAGAGGTGCACTGCCTGCTCGGCCAGAACGGCGCCGGCAAGTCCACGCTCATCAAGGTCCTCGCCGGCGTGCACCAGCCCGAGGAGGGCACGGTGGTCTGGGACGGCGCCGAGGTCTCGCTGAGCTCGCCGCAGGCCTCGCTCAAGGCCGGCATCGCCACGATCTACCAGGAGCTCGACCTGGTCCCCGAGCTGAGCGTCGCCGAGAACATCTTCCTCGGCCACGAGCTCTCCACGGTCGGCTTCTCCCAGCGCCACCGGGCCAACAGCCTCACCCGCGAGCTGCTGGCGCGGCTCGGCCACTCCGAGATCTCGCCCGGCCGCTCCGTCGGCTCGCTCTCCCCGGCCGGCCAGCAGATCGTGAGCATGGCGCGGGCCCTGTCGCGCGACACCCGCCTGCTCATCCTCGACGAGCCGTCGGCCGTGCTCGACCAGGAGGAGGTCAACAACCTGTTCCGGGTCATCCGCGGGCTCACCGCCGAGGGCGTCGCGGTCGTCTACATCTCCCACCGCCTCGAGGAGATCCGCCAGATCGGCGACCGGATCACCGTCCTCAAGGACGGCCGCACGGTGGCCACCGGCCTGCCCGTCTCCGAGACGCCGACGGCCGAGCTCATCAAGCTGATGACCGGTCGCTCCATCGAGTACGTCTTCCCGCCTCGCCCGACCGCGGTCGCCGACCAGCCGGTGGTCCTCGAGGTCGCCGGCCTCTCGCTGGCGGGCGTCTTCCGCGACGTCGACCTCACCGTGCGCGCCGGCGAGATCGTCGGCCTGGCCGGCCTCGTCGGCGCGGGCCGCTCGGAGATCCTCGAGACCGTGTACGGCGCGCGCAAGCGCTCGACCGGCACGGTGAGCGTCGACGGCCGCCCGCTGCGGCGCGGCTCGGTCACCGCCGCGGTCAAGGCCGGTGTCGGCCTGGCCCCCGAGGAGCGCAAGAGCCAGGGGCTGCTGCTGGACCAGTCGGTCTACAGCAACATCACCGTCTCCTCGATGGACCGCTTCGCCCGCGTCGGGTTCCTCAACCGGGCCGGGGAGAAGCACAAGGCCTCGGAGCTGACCACGGCGCTCGACGTACGTCCCGCCGGCGTGACGCGGGCCGCCCGCACGCTGTCCGGCGGCAACCAGCAGAAGGTCGTGCTGGCCCGGTGGCTGCTGCGCGACTGCCGCGTGCTGCTGCTGGACGAACCGACCCGCGGCGTCGACATCGGCGCACGCACGGAGATCTACCAGCTCGTCCGCCGGCTCGCCGACAGCGGCGTCGCCGTGGTCGTCGTCTCCAGTGAGATCGAGGAGGTCCTCGGTCTCGCCGACCGGGTCCTCGTCGTCCGCGAGGGGCGCGTCGTCCACGAGGCGCCGTCGACGGAGCTGGACGAGTCGAAGGTGCTGGACCTCGTGATGGAAGGGAACGTCGCATGAGCGAGAACACCACCGGCGCCGCCGGACCGGCCAGCGCGGACACCGCGCGGGTCGAGGCCGCCGCGGAGGAGACGGCGCGCGAGCCGAACCGCGCGGTCGCGCTCTTCCGCAGCAGCGCCGGTCGCAACACCGGGCTCGTGGTCGCGCTGCTGCTGCTCTGCATCGTCGGCGCGATCACCGCGGGCGACCGGTTCAGCTCCTCGGACAACGCGCTGACCATCCTGCGGCTGGCCGCGGTCACCGGCGTGGTGAGCGTCGGCATGACCTTCGTCATCACCGCCGGACAGATCGACCTGTCGGTCGGCGCGATCCTCGCGCTGTCCTCGGTGTGGTGCACGACCCTGGCCACCCAGCAGACCGCCCAGGACAGCCACTGGATCGTGATGGTCTTCGTGGCCCTCGCGGTCGGCGCCGGCTGCGGACTGGTCAACGGACTGCTCGTCGCCTACGGGGGAGTGGTCTCGTTCATCGCCACGCTGGCCATGCTGGCCAGCGCCCGCGGCCTGGCCGAGATCATCTCCAACCGCAAGACCCAGATCGTCGACGTGCCGGGCTTCGTGGACTTCTTCGACCACGAGCTCTTCGGCATCGAGGTCCAGGTCTACATCTTCGTCCTGGTCGCCATCGCCGGCTGGGTGCTGCTCAACCGGACGACGTTCGGGCGCCGCACCATCGCCGTCGGCGGCAACCCGGAGGCCGCTCGGCTCGCCGGCATCGACGTCAAGCGGCACACGGTGATGGTCTTCGTGCTCGTCGGCCTCTGCTGCGGCCTGGCCGCGCTGATGCTGGTGGCGCGGACCACGACCGGCAGCTCCACCCACGGCACCGGCCTCGAGCTGGACGTCATCGCCGCCGTGGTCATCGGCGGCACCCTGCTCACCGGTGGCCGCGGCAGCATCGTCGGCACGGTCATCGGCGTGCTGATCTTCACCACCCTGACCAACGTCTTCACGCTCAACAACCGCTCCATCTCGGAGCAGTCGCTCCTCAAGGGAGCCATCATCGTCGCCGCCGTGCTCCTGCAGCAGCGGTTGGCGTCTCGGAACAGCAGCACCTGACGCCTCGGCGTACCTGCACACCCGCACCACCAACCGTCAGCACAACAGGAGCACACCATGAAGTCTGTCCGTCCCTTCCGCACGCGGTCGCGCCGCCTCGGGACCACCCTGGTCGCCGGTCTCGCGGTCCTCGCCCTCGGTGCCTGCACCGGCAACGAGAAGAATGACGACGACCAGGACCTGGGCGGCGGCACGACCCAGGCCGACTCGGGCTCGAACGACGAGGCCGGCGACAAGATCGTCATCGGCTTCTCGGCGCCGGCCGCCGACCACGGCTGGATGGCGTCGATCACCGACTCCGCCAAGAAGGTCGCCGACCAGTACGACGACGTGGAGCTCCGCGTCGCCTCCGGCACCAACGACGTCAACCTCCAGATCAGCCAGGTGGAGACGTTCATCAACGACAAGGTCGACGCGATCGTCCTGCTGCCCTTCGACGGCGCCGCGATGACCCCGGTCGCCCTGAAGGCCATGCAGGCCGGCATCCCGGTCATCAACGTCGACCGCGAGTTCGACGACCCGAACGCCGCCCGCGTCACCGTCCTGGGCGACAACTACGGCATGGGCGTCTCGGCCGGTGCCTACATCTGCTCGCAGATCGGCGACAAGTCCGACGCCGTCGTCGCCGAGATCGCCGGCATCGACTCGCTGCCGCTGACCCAGGAGCGCAGCCAGGGCTTCAAGGACGCGCTGGCCGACTGCGGTCAGGACGTCGACAACCGCGTCGCCGCCGACTTCACCGTCGAGGGCGGCGAGGAGGCGGCCGCGAACCTGCTCCAGGCCGCGCCGAAGATCGACGCCATCTGGAACCACGACGACGACCAGGGTGTCGGCGTCCTCGCGGCCATCAAGAACGCCGGCCGTGACGAGTTCTTCATGGTCGGTGGCGCCGGCTCCGCGAACGCGATGCGCTCGATCCAGGCCGGCGACAGCGTCCTGCAGGCGACGGTCATCTACCCGTCGACCCAGGCCGCCGACGGCATCAAGCTCGCCCGCCTGCTGGGCCAGCAGAAGAACATGAGCGACCTGGTCGAGGTCGAGGTCCCGCGCACGGTGCAGCTCTACGCGCCGGTCGTGACCAAGGACAACGTGGACCAGTTCATCGACACCGCGTTCGAGTCCTGAGCCACACCTGACCGACCCCGCCTGCGTGGTGGTCACGGCGAGTCCGGTCCTCGACCCACCGTCGAGGGATCCGGATTCGCCGTGACCGCCCGCCCCGGCGGCCCTCCACCCTGGAACGGAGTCCCCCTCATGACCGACCCCAAGCCCACGCTGGCCGTGGGCATGGTGGGCCACGCCTTCATGGGCAACGCCCACTCCCAGGCCTGGCGCGTGGCGCCGCGCTTCTTCGACCTGCCGCTCGACCCCGTGATGCGCGTCGTGTGCGGCCGGGACGCGGGGCGGGCGGCCGAGGCGGCGAGCCGGCTCGGGTGGGAGGAGTCCTCCGACGACTGGCGCGCCGTGGTGGCGCGCGACGACGTCGACCTGGTCGACGTCTGCACCCCCGGCGACAGCCACGCCGAGATCGCGATCGCGGCGCTCGAGGCCGGCAAGCACGTGCTGTGCGAGAAGCCGCTGGCCAACACCGTCGAGGAGGCCGAGCGGATGGTCGCGGCCGCCGAGCGCGCCGCGGCCCGCGGCGTGCAGGCCATGGTCGGCTTCACCTACCGCCGGGTCCCGGCCGTCGCGCTGGCCCGCCAGCTCGTGGCCGAGGGCCGGATCGGGGAGATCCGCCACGTCCGCGCGCAGTACCTCCAGGACTGGATCGCCGACGCCGAGGCGCCGCTGTCGTGGCGCCTGGACAAGAGCAAGGCCGGCTCGGGCTCGCTCGGCGACATCGGCGCCCACATCATCGACCTGACCCAGTTCATCACCGGCCTGCGCATCACCGAGGTCTCCGGCCAGCTGGAGACCTTCGTCAAGGAGCGACCGGTCCCGGCCGGCGAGACCGCCGGCACCCTCGGCGGCGGTGGCTCGAGCGGCGAGCTCGGCCCCGTCACCGTCGACGACGCCGCGGTCTTCCTGGCCCGGCTCACCAGCGGCGCGATCGGGGTCTACGAGGCGACCCGCTTCGCCACCGGCCGCAAGAACGCCATCCGCATCGAGGTCAACGGCTCGGCGGGCAGCCTGGCCTTCGACTTCGAGGACATGAACGTCCTGGAGTTCTACGACGCCACCGAGCCCGCCGAGACCGCCGGCTTCCGCCGGATCCTGGTCACCGAGCCCGAGCACCCGTACGTCGCCGCGTGGTGGCCGGCCGGCCACGGCCTCGGCTACGAGCACGGCTTCACCCACCAGGTCGTCGACCTGGTCCACGCCCTCGCGGCCGGCGAGGCGCCCAGGCCGTCGTTCGCCGACGGCCTGCAGGTCCAGCGCGTGCTGGCCGCCGTCGAGACCAGCTCCGACACCCGCTCCTGGCAGGAGGTCGCCTCATGAGCGACGACTACACCCCGACCCGCGACGACAAGTTCTCCTTCGGTCTCTGGACCGTCGGCTGGCAGGGCACCGACGTGTTCGGTCCGGCCTCCCGCGACCTCCTCGACCCCGTCGAGGCGACGTACCGGCTGGCCGAGCTCGGCGCCGCCGCCGTCACCTTCCACGACGACGACCTGCTGCCCGACGAGGCCCAGCGCGAGGCCACCCTCGACCGGTTCCGCACGGCGCTCGACGAGACCGGCCTGATCGTCGAGATGGTCACCACCAACACCTTCTCCGACCCGGTCTTCAAGGAGGGCGCGATCACGGCCAACAACCGTGAGGTGCGCCGCTACGCGCTGGCCAAGGTGCTGCGCAACATCGACCTGGCCGCCTCCCTCGGCGCCAAGACCTTCGTCATGTGGGGCGGTCGCGAGGGCGCCGAGCACGGCGCGAGCAAGAACGTCGGCGCGGCCATGGACCGCTTCCGCGACGCGCTCGACACGGTGTGCGGCTACGTCCTCGAGCAGGGTTACGACATGCGCTTCGCGCTCGAGCCCAAGCCCAACGAGCCGCGCGGCGACATCCTGCTACCGAGCATCGGCCACGCCCTCGCCCTCATCTCCGAGCTCGAGCACCCCGAGCTGGTCGGGCTCAACCCCGAGGTCGGGCACGAGGAGATGGCCGGGCTCAACTTCGCCCACGGCATCGCCCAGGCGCTCTGGCACGGCAAGCTGTTCCACATCGACCTCAACGGCCAGCACGGTCCGCGCTTCGACCAGGACCTGCGTTTCGGCGCCGGCAACCTGCGCGGTGCCTTCTGGACCGTCGACGCCATGCTCGGTGCCGGCACCGAGCGCCGCTACGACGGCTACGTGCACTTCGACTACAAGCCGCCGCGGGCCGAGGCCATGGACGGCGTGTGGGAGTCCGCGCGCGGGTGCATGCGCAACTACCTGATCCTGCGCGAGCGGGTGCAGGCGTTCCGCGCCGACCCCGACGTCGCCGCCGCGGTCGAGGCGGCCGGCGTCATGGAGCTCGAGCAGCCCACCCTCGCGCCGGGGGAGTCCCTCCACGACGTGCGCAACGCCTCGTACGACCTCGCGGGCCTGCGCTCCCGGAGCGTGGCCATGGAGGCGCTCGACCAGCTCGCGATGGAGCACCTGCTCGGCGTCCGCTGAGCTCCCTCTCCGCCATCCCCAGGAAGGACACACCATGCCCCGCCCGATCACCCTGTTCACCGGCCAGTGGGCCGACCTGCCGTTCGAGGAGGTGGCCAAGCTCGCCTCCGAGTGGGGCTACGACGGCCTCGAGATCGCCTGCTGGGGCGACCACCTCGACCCCTGGCAGTGGGAGGACGACGCCTACGTCCAGGGCAAGCTCGACCTGCTCGCGAAGTACGACCTGAAGGTCTTCGCGATCTCCAACCACCTCAAGGGCCAGGCCGTCTGCGACGACCCGATCGACGCCCGGCACCAGGCGATCCTGCCCGCGCACGTGTGGGGCGACGGCGACGTCGAGGGCGTGCGCCAGCGCGCGGCGGAGGAGATGAAGCACACCGCGCGGATCGCGGCGAAGCTCGGCGTCAAGACCGTCGTCGGCTTCACCGGCTCCTCGATCTGGAAGTACGTCGCGATGTTCCCGCCGGCCACCGCCGACCAGGTCGCCGCCGGCTACCAGGACTTCGCCGACCGCTGGAACCCGATCCTCGACGTCTTCGACGAGGTCGGCGTGCGCTTCGCCCACGAGGTGCACCCCTCCGAGATCGCCTACGACTACTGGACGACGGTGGCGACCATGGAGGCCATCGGCCACCGCGAGGCCTTCGGCCTCAACTGGGACCCCAGCCACTTCGTGTGGCAGGACCTCGACCCGGTCGGCTTCCTGTGGGACTTCAAGGACCGGATCTACCACGTCGACTGCAAGGACGCGAAGCGTCAGACCGGCAACGGCCGCAACGGCCGGCTCGGCTCGCACCTGCCGTGGGCCGACCCCCGCCGCGGCTGGGACTTCGTGTCCACCGGCCACGGCGACGTGCCGTGGGAGCAGTGCTTCCGGATGCTCAACACGATCGGCTACGACGGCCCCATCTCGGTGGAGTGGGAGGACGCCGGCATGGACCGCCTCCTCGGCGCCCCCGAGGCCCTGGAGTTCGTCCGCCGCCTCGCCTTCGACGCCCCCGAGGCCGCCTTCGACGCGGCGTTCGCCACCGACAACTGAGCACCGCCGCCCGCTTGTAACGCTCAGTTACGGGAACTGCCGACCCCTTCGAACGGGTCGGCAGTTCCCGTAACTGAGCGTTACAAGCGCGCGGGGCGGGGTGCGACGATGACCGCGTGAGCCTCGAGGACGCCGTCGTCGCCGCCCGGCGGCGCTACGCCGACCGGCACCCGCTGAGCGCCGCCCGCCACGCGCGGGCGGCGCGGTGGCTGCCGGGCGGCAACACCCGCTCGATCCTGCACGTCGAGCCGTTCCCCGTCGCGTTCGAGCGCGGGGAGGGGCCCTACCTGTGGTCGGTCGACGGCCACCAGTACGCCGACTTCCTGGGCGAGTTCACCGCCGGGCTCTACGGGCACTCCGAGAAGGTCGTGCTCGACGCGGTCCGCGACGCGCTGGACCGCGGCCTGTCCTTCGGCGGCGTCAACGACCTGGAGCCGCGGCTGGCCGAGCTGGTGTGCGCGCGGTTCCCGAGCGTGGAGCTGGTGCGCTTCACCAACTCCGGCACCGAGGCCAACCTGATGGCGCTGGCGCTCGCCGTGGCCACGACCGGTCGGCCGGAGGTGCTGGTCTTCCGCGGCGGCTACCACGGCGGCGTGCTCACCTTCGGCCAGGAGCCGAGCCCGGTCACCGTGCCGCACGCGTGGGTGCTGGCCGACTACGACGACGTCGACGGCACCCGTGCGCTGGTCCGCGCGCACGCCGGCACGCTCGCCGCCGTCCTCGTCGAGCCGATGCTCGGGGCCGGCGGCTGCGTGCCGGCCAGCCAGGCGTTCCTGGAGATGCTGCGCGAGGAGACGGCCGCCGCGGGCGCGGTGCTGGTCTTCGACGAGGTGATGACCTCGCGGCTCTCTCCTGGCGGGCTCCAGCAGGCCACGGGCGTCACGCCGGACCTCACGACGCTGGGCAAGTACCTCGGCGGCGGGCTCACCTTCGGTGCCTTCGGCGGGCGCGCCGACCTGATGGCCGCCTTCGACCCCACCCGGCCCGACGCCCTCTTCCACGCCGGCACCTTCAACAACAACGTGCTCACCCTGGCTGCCGGCATCGCCGGCCTCGAGCACGTCCTGGACGACGCCACGCTGGCCGACGTCAACGAGCGCGGGGACCGGCTGCGCGCCGCCCTCGACGACGTGGCCCGCCCGGCCGGCCTGCACGTCACCGGCCGCGGGTCGATGATGACGATCCACGCCGGCCTCCCGCCGTACGCCGTGGCGCAGCCGCCGACGCCGGCCGGGGCGCTGGCCCAGGAGCTGGTCTTCCTCGGCCTGGTCGAGCGCGGCTACTGGCTGGCGCGTCGCGGGATGGTGACGGTGAGCCTGCCGATCGCCGACACCCTGTGCGACGGCCTGGTCGCGGCGTTCGCCGACGTGGTGCGCACCTACGACGGCGAGCTGTCCGAGCTGCGCTGACCGGTGACCACGCTCAGGGTGTGCGCGGGGTTCTCGCCGAACTCGGCGCGGTAGTAGCTGGCGAAGCGGCCCAGGTTGAAGAACCCCCACCGCCCGGCCACCCCCGCGACCGTGGTCGCGGGGTCCGCCGCGAGCAGCTCGGCCCGGGCGTGGTGCAGGCGGACCTTGCGCAGGTAGGACATCGGCGTCGTGCCGAGCTGGCGCCGGAAGCCGTACTGCAACGCCCGCGGCGTCACGTGCGCCGCCTCCGCGATGTCGGCCACGGTGATGTCGGTGTGCGCCGACGTCTCGATGTAGGCCACCGCCCGCACCACGGCGCCTGATCCGGAGTCCATGCTGTCGCGGGCGAGCTGCGCCTGGGAGGGGTCGCCCCAGGTGTCGTTGGCGAAGACCGCGAGCGCGGTGTGCGCAGCCAGCTGCGTCAACGACGAGAGGGCGAGCTGCTGGCGCAGCACCTCGGGGTGGGCGGCGGCGGTCCGGGCCACGAAATCGGCCAGGCTGGTCCACGGGGCCGAGGAGGCGGGCGCCGGCACCAGGGTGGCGAAGCGCACGGTGCCGTCACTGTCGGCGTCGCTGCGGTCCCGCACGGCCTGCCGCAGCGCCGCCTCGTCCAGGCTCACCACGCGCTCGTGGACCACCGGACCGCTGCGCACCGACCACTCCTCGCCGGGCTGGGCGAGCCCCAGCACCACGCCCGGCGCCACGCGGTCGGTGCCCTCGCGGCGGGTCACGTCGGCCCACCCCCGGCGGCCCTCGACGATCTTGAGGAAGCCGGTCGGCAGCGCGGTCCCCGCCAGTCCGACGTGGTGCTCCACCTCGTCGACGACGAGGGTGCCGAGGTCCTCGCGCACGAGGTGCACGGGTCCGGGCTCGGTCGTCACCTGCACGTCCACGCCGAATGCCTGCTGCATCAGCGCCCAGGTCTCCTGGGCGTCGGTCGTCTCGAACTCGGCGCGCATCCCCCACCCCACGTCCGGTCGTTCCTGGCATCGTGACAGCGAGCCGACCCGGCGGAACCACCCGGAAGAGTGGTTCGCACAACGTCCCGCAAGACTTCGCTGCAGGGACAGACCGCGCCGGTGACAGCAGTCACACTGAAGATGCCCCTAGGGGGATGGGCACATCGTCCCGGGGGTCCGACGGAACTGCTCCAGCTCGCGGTGGAAGGGTGCCCCCCGGCCTTCCACCGTGCTCACGGGGACCACGTCCGTCGGGGGCCGGCACGCGGCTCCGGGTCATCCGACCCGGTGGGTCACCGCGGGTCGGCCCGTGCTCGTCACCCGGTCGCGTCGTCGACCGCGGGCACCGGCCCGCAGGTCGGCTCGGGACCGACCGGAAGGTTGCCGAAGGCCTCCACGCGCGTCTGCGTGGGGGCTTGCGGTGCCTCCAGCCCCTTCATCGGCGGGAAGGGCTGCAGGCGCAGGTCGCCGTCCCGGTCGCTCCAGACGAGCGCCATCACCTCGCGCCCGCGGTCGTCGAGGAGCCAGACCTCGCGACGGTGCAGCCCGCAGCGCAGGCACGCGTCGTCCATCCACCGGTGCAGACCGGCTCGGATGCGTTGACGCCGGGCCACGCGGGAACCGTAGGGAGGCCGGGCGAACGCCGGGCGTACGCACCGCGACGTGCAGGGAGACCCCGCCCCCACCGGTGCGTGAACCCTCGGTGAACGACCCCCGGGCCGGTGGCCCGTTCGGGCCACCCGCACCACCATCCCGGTAGCCCGTTGGCACTCCGGGCGAGACCTGTTCCCGTCGCGTTCACCTGTCGCCTCCGATCCGTTCCGAGCGGCTCTCAACACTGCGGCCGTCCGGTGTGGCCGGACCACGCACGCCCGATCTCGGCCCGACCTGGAAGCGACTGTGACCTCGATCCCGACGCACGACCCTGCCCTGGCTGAGGTCGACGTCCGTCCCCGGCGCATCTCCCGGGCCTCGACCGGCGCGGACGCCGTCTTCGCCCTCGGCGCGCGCACCATCGGTGCCTCGGTCCTGGTGATCACCGGCGGCGTCGGCCTGTTCCTGGGCTACCAGGCCTACCCGACGCTGAAGCGCTACGGGTGGAGCTTCTTCACCGAGACCCAGTGGCAGCCGGACCAGGACGTCATCGGCATCGCCGCGGTGCTCTGCGGCACGGTGTCGGTCGCGCTCGTGGCGATGTTCTTCGCCTTCCCGCTGGCCCTCACCACGGCCCTCTACATCAGCGAGTACGCGCCGGCGCGGCTCAAGCCGACGCTGGTCGCGCTCATCGACCTGATGGCGGCCGTCCCGTCGATCGTCTACGGCCTGTGGGGCTTCTTCCTGATCATGCCGCACGCCGCGGAGCTCGCCCTGTGGCTCCAGCAGCACCTCGGCTGGATCCCGGTCTTCGCGGTCGAGGACACCGACCCCGATGCCGCCATCTGGGACGCCACGCGCTACACCGCCAGCGCGTTCTGCGCCGGCATCGCGGTGTCGATGATGGTCATGCCGATGGCCTGCGCGGTCATGCGGCAGGTCTTCTCCCAGACCCCGCCCGGGGAGAAGGAGGCGGCCCTCGCGCTGGGCGCCACGAGGTGGGGGATGATCACCTCGGTCGTGCTGCCCTTCGGTCGCGGCGGCATCATCGGCGGCACCATGCTCGGCCTCGGCCGGGCCCTGGGCGAGACCATCGCGGTCGTCCTCATCGTCTCGCCGGCCTTCGAGATCAAGCCGCGCATCCTCGAGGTGGGCACCACGACGGTCAGCTCGCTGATCGCCGGCCGCTTCGGCGAGGCCAGCACGTCGCAGCTCTCCGCCCTGCTCGCCGCCGGCTTCGTGCTGTTCCTCATCACCCTGGTCGTCAACACGGTCGCGGCCGTCGTGGTCAACCGCAGCCGCTCCGGAGCGGGGGTCGACTGATGACGCTCACGCACGGATCGGCCCAGCCGCCCACCTACGACGTCGCCGCTCCGCCGGCGACCGTCCTCCCGTCGTACGACGAGGACGCGCCGCCCCCGGTGCCGCGCTTCGGCCTGGGCCGGCCCAGCCCGGACGAGCGGTTCGCGCGCGGCGGCTCCTGGGTCGCCGCGCTCGGCCTGGCCTGGCTCATCACCCAGCGGCTGCTGCCGCTCGGCGGGCTGCCGTGGTTCCTCCTCACCTGGTTCGTGCTCGGCCTGGTCGTCACCGCGGTCACCGCCTCGATGAGCGGGGGCATGGTCGAGGTCAAGGACCGGGTGGCCGCCTCCGTCATCACCGGTGCCGCGCTGGTCGTCGGTGCGGCCGTGGTCAGCACGGTCGTGTTCGTCACGGCGCGGGGCTGGAAGCCGCTGCTGCACGTGAACTTCTGGACCGACGACATGAGCGGCGTCGGCCCCAAGGACGGCTTCGAGAACGGCGGCGTCCTCCACGCGATCACCGGCTCGGCCATCGAGCTCGGCATCGCGCTGCTCATCACGCTGCCCCTGGGCATCGGCACCGCGGTGTTCATGACCGAGATCGGCGGGAAGTTCGCGCGCATCGTGCGCACGGTCGTGGAGGCGATGACCGCGCTGCCCTCGATCGTGGCCGGCCTGTTCATCTACACCGTCTTCATCATCGCGCTGGGCTACCCGCGCTCGGGGCTCGCGGCCGCGCTCGCGATCTCGGTGATGATCCTGCCGATCATCGCCCGCGCCTCCGACGTGGTGCTCCGGGTCGTCCCCGGTGGTCTGCGGGAGGCCAGCCTGGCCCTCGGCGCGAGCCGCTGGCGGACGGTGTGGCACGTCGTCCTGCCCACCGCCCGTCCCGGCCTGGCCACCGCGGTCATCCTCGGCGTGGCCCGCGGGGTGGGAGAAACCAGCCCGGTGCTGCTCACCTCCGGCGCCGCGGCGTTCCTCGTGACCAACCCGACCGACGGCGTCATGAACTCGCTGCCGCTGTTCATCTACTCCAACGTCCGCAGCGGCGAGCCCGTGGCCATCGAGCGCGCCTTCGCCGCCGCCACCGCGCTGCTGTTCCTGGTGCTGGTGCTCTTCACCATCGCCCGCCTGCTGGCCCGGCCCCGCCGCAGCGGGCGCCGCAGACCGGCGCTCCGCCGACCCGCGCTCCGCCGACCCGCGACCGACACCGTGAAGGACCCCTCGTGAACCGCGTCCGTGCCCTGCTCGTGCTCCTGGCCGGTGCGGCCTGCCTGCTGTCGCTGCCCGGCGTCGCGGCGGCCGACCACGCCGCGCCCCTCGCGCCACGCACGACGTACGCCCAGATCGAGGGGACCGGCTCGACCTGGTCGGAGCTGATCGTCCAGCAGTGGATCGCCGATGTCGACGCCAACGGCATGAAGGTCGTCTACACCGGCGGTGGCTCGTCCAAGGGCCGCAAGGACTTCTCGCAGAGCAGCACCGACTTCGCGATCTCCGAGATCCCCTACCAGGGCACCGACGAGCAGGGCAACGCCGACACCAGCAACGGTCGCGAGTTCGCCTACCTGCCGATCGTGGCCGGGGGCACCGCGTTCACCTACCAGCTCAAGATCGGCGGCCAGCTGGTCCGCAACCTGCGGCTGTCCGGCGACACCATCGCCAAGATCTTCACCAACCAGATCACCGACTGGAGCGACCCGGCGATCACCAAGGACAACAACGGCCGGGCCTTCCCCAAGCTCCCGATCACGCCGGTCGTCCGCTCCGACGGCTCGGGCACCACCGCGCAGTTCACGCTGTGGATGGACAAGCAGTACCCCGACATCTGGCGCCCGTTCTACGGCAAGTCCGGCCTCACGTCGTACTACCCGCGCAAGGGCCGGGCCATCGGCCAGGCCGGCTCGGACCAGGTGATGAACACGATCTCCGGGTTCGCCGGCAACGGGACCATCGGCTACGTCGAGTACTCCTACCCGCTCAACAAGGACTACCCGGTCGTCAAGGTCCTCAACAAGGCGGGCTACTACGTCGAGCCGACGCAGTACAACACCGCGGTCGCGCTGACCAAGGCCCAGATCAACCAGGACCCGAGCAGCCAGCTCTACCTGACCCAGATCCTCGACAACGTCTACACGAACCCGGACCCGCGGGCCTACCCGATCAGCTCCTACAGCTACATGATCATCCCGACCGGGGCGAGCGACACCCGCATGACCACGGCCAAGCGGCAGACGCTCGCCGACTTCATGTACTACTCGCTGTGCGCGGGCCAGACCAAGGCCGGGCCCTACGGCTACTCTCCGCTGCCGCTCAACCTCGTGCAGGCCGGCTTCGACCAGCTGGCCAAGCTCAAGGCCGCGGACCCGCTGGTCGACATCACCAACCGCGACGTGAAGTCGTGCAACAACCCGACCTTCGACGGCAAGAACCTGTCGAAGAACAAGCTCGCCCAGATCGCACCGCAGCCGGCCGAGTGCGACAAGGACGGCGCCGGACCCTGCGGCACCGACACCGGCACCAACGAGCCGTCCACCGACGACCCGGCGTCGCCCACCGCCTCGCAGTCCAGCGCGCCCGACCAGACGGGCGGCGCCGCACCACCACCCGTCGCCGCGCCCACCGACACCGGGCCGGTCGTCGACCCCGACACCGGCGAGGTCTCCACGCCCGCCCCCGTCGACGCCGGCACCGGCGCCGACCAGGGCACGACGACCACCACCAGCACCGGCCAGCAGGCCGCCGACTTCCCCCAGCCCACCGAGCTGCAGTCCTCCCGGCCGGCCGACGACAAGACCTTCGGCTGGGTGGCCGTGCTCCTGCTGTGCGGCATCATCCTGCTGCCCGGCCTGATGCTCTCGAGCTTCCGCAAGCGTCCGCTGCGGCGAGGTGCTCGATGACGACCCGAGCCCTCCGCGTGCCGACCGCCGTGTCGGCGCTGCTGCTGCTCGCCGGCGTCGTGCTGGCGATGATGCCGGCCAGCGCTGCCGTGCCCGACACGCGCACCGGAGTGGTCCAGGTCGGCCGGGAAGGCGCGGACCCGGGGTTCACCGCCACCAAGACGCTGACCCGGACGTTCGTCGAGGACGACGGCTCGACGTACTCGTTCCCGAGCAACACCGTCACGGTCACCGCGTCGCAGACCAAGAACCTCCGCGGCCGGCAACGCATCCTCATCAGCTGGACGGGTGCCCAGCCGAGTGGTGGCCGGGCCAGCAACCCGTACGGCGAGGCGGGCCTCCAGCAGGAGTACCCGGTGGTCATCCTGCAGTGCCGCGGCACCGACGACGCCAGCCTGCCGGCCGACCAGCAGGTGGCTCCGCAGACGTGCTGGACCAATTCCTTCTCCCAGCGCTCGCAGGTCCTGAAGAACGACGGTGACGCGGTCTGGACCAAGGACCCGCTCGAGCCGGACGCAGACCGCCAGCGGATCTCCGGCGTGGACCCCTTCCCGGGCAAGGACGTCTGCGCCAACGCCGACCAGGACCCGCTCTACACCCACCTCACTCCGTTCGTGGCGGCCTCCGGCAAGGTCTTCCCGGCGTGTGATGCGTCGACGATGCCGCCCGAAGCCGCCGTCGGGGCGGCCTTCCCACCCGCGGAGATCGCGGCGTTCAGTGATGCCGACGGCGCCGGCAGCGTGCAGTTCGAGGTGCGCAGCGACGTGGAGAACGAGTCGCTGGGCTGCAGCGACACGACGGCGTGCAGCATCGTCGTCATCCCGATCAACGGGCTGAGCTGCGCTCAGGGAGCCACTCCACCGAGCATCGCCGACACGACCTGCCGCAAGGGCGGACAGTTCAGCCCCGGCAGCAGCAACTTCCAGGGCGCCGGCGTCGACCTCTCCGCCAGCCCTGCGCTGTGGTGGAGCGGCACCAACTGGAGCAACCGGATCTCGATCCCCATCACCATGGGCCTCCCGCCCGACACCTGCGACATCCTCGACCCACGCCCGCCCACCGGTTTCTACGGCTCCGAGCTGATGGCCCAAGCGGCACTGCAGTGGTCTCCGGCGTACTGCCTGAACAAGAAGCGCTTCAAGTTCCAGCTCAACCAGATGTCCGATGCCGCGGGCTGGAACCTGATGGAGGGTGGCGGGGGTGCCGCGGCGTTCGTCTCCTCTGCGCACAAGAAGCGGAGCGACGACCCGGTCGGCTACGCACCGACGGCGCTGACCGGCTTCGCGATCGGCTACAACATCGACAAGCCCGACAACCAGGGCGAGTACAGCTCGCTGCGACTCGACCAGCGGTTGGTCGCCAAGCTCCTCACGCAGTCCTACACCGGGTCCGCACTGGGTCGCACGCACCCGGGGATGGAGAACAACCCCGACGGCATCCAGGCCGACCCCGAGTTCCAGGAGCTGAACCCGGGACTGGACACGAGCGGTACCGAGACGGGCGCGGCGTTGCTCAATCTCGCCAACGACTCGGACGTCGTCGAGCAGTTGACGGAGTGGATCGCTCAGGACCCGTCCGCGATGGACTTCATCAAGGGCAAGCCCGACCCGTGGGGCATGCGGGTCAACCCGTCCTACAAGGACGTGACCATGCCCCGCTCGGAGTGGCCGCTCCTGGACGACTTCATCCCGCCCTCGCCGAACACGTGCCGCCAGGCGAACCCGGCGGTGTACTCCAACCAGCTCGCTGCGCCGGTGACGACACTGCGCAAGATCGCCGAGGCCCTCCTCGACGGCTGGCCCAACACCCAGACCCGGTGCGACTTCGACCCCGCCACCAACCTCTGGAAGCTGGGGCGGATCGACCGGCAGAACTTCGGCGGCCGCTTCATGCTCGGCGTGGTGAGCCTGGGTGACGCAGCCCGGTACGGCCTGAGGGCAGCCGCCCTGCAGACCAAGAGCGGCTCGTACGTCGGACCGACCGAGGACTCTCTCCGCGCGGCCGTCGACCTCATGCAGCTGCGTGAGCCAGGCAAGGGAGGCAAGGGTGGCAAGGGCGGCGGTGGCAAGGGCGGCGGCAAGGGCGACGGGGGTGCTGGTCAGCGACGCTCCTCCGACAAGGCGCCGGACCTGAGCGGTCTGCAGGAGCCGTTCGTCCTGGATCAGGACGACGTGCGGAAGTCGACGGGGGCCTACCCGGGAACGATGATCGTCTACACCGCCGCGAAGCTGCAGGACCTGGTCCAGGACGATGCGGACAAGGTCGCGCTCTTCATCCGCACCGCGACCAGCGAGGGCCAGCGCGAGGGCTCCGGCAACGGTGAGCTGCCCGGTGGTTTCGTGCCGATCGAGAAGAGCGGCAGCACCCGCAAGCTATACGCCCTCGCACAGGACGTCGCGGACGCCGTCGAGGCCCAGACCCCCGAGCCGACCGAGGAGCCGAGCCCGACCGCGTCGGCCTCCCCGACGGCCGACCCGACCCTGCCGGGCGGGACCGTCACCAACGAGCCCCTGCCCGACGTCCCGTCCGACGACGTGCCCAGCGAGGCGCCGAGCGACGCGGCCTCGCCGGCCGCGGCCAGCGCCTCGGCGGCACCAGTGGTGATGCCGCAGACCGAGGCCGTCAGCTCCGACCTCGGCAACCGCACCGTGCCGGTCCTGCTCCTGCTGGGCCTGGTCGGGATCGCCCTCACCACGGCCGTGCGCTTCTTCGTGCGACCTCCGCGAGGGCCGGTCCGGTGACGGCGACGCTGCCCGACCGCGACGAGACCGCTGCGGTCACGCCCCCGCCCGCTCCTTCCCCGGCTCCCCGCCGAGCCCCGGCGCGCCCGCGGCCGCCGGAGAGCCGTCCTCCCCGGCCCGGGGACGACCTGTGGGCCGTCGTCTCGACCGCCGGCACGATGCTCGCGATCGTCTGCCTGTGGGTGGTCGCCCAGATGCTGTTCCTGGGCACCTTCAGCCAGGCGCGGTCGCAGGACCTGCTCTACGACCAGTTCCGGGTGGCCATCGCCGGCGACCCGAACATCGTGCCGCCGATCGGCCCGACCGAGCCGGTCGGCAGCCCGGTCGCGCTGCTCTCGATCCCGCGGATCGGCGTCTCGCAGGTCGTCGTCGAGGGCACCGCGTCCGGTGACACCCTCGCGGGGCCGGGGCACCTGCGCAAGACCGTGCTTCCCGGTCAGGCCGGCACGTCGGTGGTCATGGGCCGCGGCGCGACGTACGGCGCGCCCTTCCGCGACCTGGCCGAGCTGCGGCCCGGTGACGACATCGAGGTCACCATGGCGCAGGGCGTGGTGGCGTTCGAGGTCGTCAACGTGCGCCGGGCTGGCGACCCCTACTCCCAGCCGCTCGCGGCCGGGGGAGCGCGGCTGGTCCTGGAGACCGCCGAGGGCTCGGGCCCGTTCGCAGCCCTGACGCCGGGCGACGTGCTGTACGTCGACGCCGACGCCCCCAAGGGCTTCGTCCCACCGCCCGGGCTGCCCCGGACGGTCCCTGATCCGGAGCTCGTCATGCACAGCGACCGGGGAGCCTTCCCGCTCCTGGCGCTGCACCTGGCGCTGCTCCTGGCGGTGACCCTCGCGGTCGTCGCCGCCCGTCAGCGCTGGTCCTCGACCTTGGTCTGGATCGTCGCCACACCCGTCGCGGTGGCCCTCGCCTGGTCCACCACCGACGTGGTGATGCGGCTGCTGCCCAACGTCGTCTGACCCGCGCACGCACCACCCGCACCACCACCCGCACCACCACCGCACCACCCACACGGCCGCTCGCGGCCCATCCTGGAGAGAGAACAGATGTACGCACGCAAGCTCGTCGCCGGCATCGCTGGCGGCGCCGCGGCGGTCACCGTCCTGGCCATGGCGGCCGCTCCTGCCATGGCCGCGGTCGACCCCGACGACACGGCCGGAACCCCGGTGTCCGCCGACCTCATCGCGGTCGGGTCCGACACCAGCCAGCACGCGCTGTTCCTGGCCGCCAACGACTGGAACGCGACCCAGGCCAGCTCCGCCGGCTTCAAGGTGTACAGCTACGCCGCCACGGGTGGCGGCACCATCCCGACGCCGGGCACCCCGGTCAGCCGGCCCAACGGCTCCGGCCCGGGCAAGGCCGCACTGTACGGCGGCAGCAACCTCGCCGAGGTCGACTTCGCCCGCTCCTCGTCCAAGCAGTCCGACGACGAGACCAACAACGGCCTCCAGTCCTATCCCTTCGCCCTCGACACGGTGGTCACCGTGACCGCCGCGACGTCGAACGCCCCGGCCTCGCTCTCCTGCGAGGACCTCGTCAAGATCTACAAGGGCGACGTCACCAACTGGAACCAGCTGCCGGGTGGCAAGGACGGCACCATCAAGGCCAAGCTCCCGCAGAGCGGTTCCGGCACCACCAAGTTCTTCCTGGGTGAGCTGGCGTCGTGCAACGCCGGAGGCGCTGCCATCACCCTCGGCACCGTCGACACCACCCCGCAGGAGCACGACCCCGCCGCCGTGGCCGGTGACCCGAACGCCATCGTCCCGTTCTCCCAGGGCCGGGCGACGCTGGCCGGCTCCTCGATCAAGATCGAGGGCAACTTCGCGCGCAAGCGCGCGCTGTACAACGTGACCCGGTCGACGGGCCCCTCGGACACCAAGATCCAGGCGTTCTTCCAGTGGCTGTGCAGCCCCGCCGCGACGTCCTCGATCGAGGCCGCAGGCTTCCAGCAGCTCAGCACCCCGGCCAACGGCGGGAAGTGCGGGGTCAACACCACGGCGGCGGAGACCAACTTCGTCACCGCGCAGGTCGACACGGCCACGGCCGTCACCGTGACCAGCCAGAGCGCCTCCTCGGCTCGCGTCGTGGCCAAGGTGACCGCCCCGTCGGCCCCCAACGGTCGGGTCACCTTCACCGAGAACGGCCAGGTCGTCCAGGCCAACGTCCCGCTCGTGTCCGGCCAGGCCACGATCACCCCGGCGGCGGCGCCCGGCTCGCACACCTACACCGCGACGTTCGTCCCGGCCGCCAACTCGGCGTTCAAGACCTCGTCCGGCACCGGGACCGGCACGGTCACCGGCGCCCCGGCCTCGAAGGCCAGCTCGTCGATCTCGGCGGACTTCCCGAAGAAGGTCAAGTTCGGGAAGAAGGCCAAGGGCACCGTCACGGTCGCCCTGGCCGGCGTCTCGACCAAGGCCACCGGCACGGTGACCGTCAAGGACGGCAGCAAGGTCGTCGGCACCGGCACCCTGTCCGGTGGGACGGCCACGATCACGCTCAAGAAGCTCAAGCCCGGCAAGCACACGCTGACGGTCTCGTGGCCCGGCGACTCCGCGGGCAACGCGAGCTCCACCACGGTGAAGGTCAAGGCCCTCCCGAAGCCCAAGAAGGGCAAGGGCGGCAAGAAGTAGCACCACCCCGCACCACGCAGCACCGGTCCCGGTCCGGGCGGCTCCGCGGAGCCGTCCGGACCGGGCCACCGCCCGGCAGCACCCCGCACCACCCTCGAGAAGACGAGAGAACGACGATGAGCGCCACGTCCCGACAGGACACCGACCTGCTCCCCGCGGCCCGCGTGGCCGCCGACCCCGCTGACGCCGCGGCGTCGCGGGCGGGGCTCGCCGAGCTGCGGGCGGTGGACATCACCGCGTGGTTCGGCACGCACAAGGTGCTGGACCGGGTGTCGCTGACCATGCCGGCGGGCGGGATCACCGCGCTGATCGGGCCGTCGGGCTGCGGGAAGTCGACCTTCCTGCGGATCCTCAACCGGATGCACGAGCTGGTCCCGTCGGCGGCGCTGGCCGGTGAGGTGCTGCTCGACGGCGGCGACATCTACGACCCGCAGAAGCGGCTGATCGACGCGCGGCGCGCGATCGGGATGGTGTTCCAGAAGCCCAACCCGTTCCCCGCGATGTCGATCCGCGAGAACGTGCTGGCGGGTCTGAAGCTCACGGGCGCGAAGGCCTCACGCTCCGAGCGCGAGGACCTCGTCGAGTCCTGCCTGATCAAGGGCGGGCTCTGGAACGAGGTCAAGGACCGCCTCGACGCGCCCGGCGGCGGCCTGTCCGGCGGTCAGCAGCAGCGCCTGTGCATCGCGCGCTCGCTCGCGGTCAAGCCGCGGGTCCTGCTCATGGACGAGCCGTGCTCGGCGCTCGACCCCACCTCGACCCGCGTGATCGAGGAGACGATGGTCGAGCTGGCCGAGGAGGTGACGATCGTGATCGTCACCCACAACATGCAGCAGGCGGCACGGGTCTCCGACACCTGCGCGTTCTTCCTGGCCTCGCAGGGCACGCCCGGCGTCATCGTCGAGCACGGCCGCACCGACGCGATGTTCGGCAGCCCGCGGGACCAGCGCACCTCCGACTACGTCAACGGCCGGTTCGGGTGAGGGTTCGGACTCTGCGCCGATGACCGGGATGATGGCCGGGTGAGGCTCCGCTCCGTGGCGTACGTCGCTGTGGCGCTCGCGCTGCTCAGCGGCCTCGCCTGGCTGACCCAGCGGCAGACCTCGGACCTCAGCCCGGTGCTCAGCAGCGCGCAGCCGCCGAAGGTGGCCCAGCCGGTGCCGGCGGCCGCCCCGGCCGCAGCGCCCGCGGCCGCGCCGGACGGTCCCCCGCAGGTGGACCCGGCGTGGGCGCAGCGGACGGCGCAGCGCGCCGGGCTGTCCGCGGTCGCGGTGGCCGCCTACGGCCGCGCGGTGCTGAGCGCCCCGCAGGGCTGCGGGATCGGCTGGACCACACTGGCCGGCCTCGGGTGGGTCGAGTCCCACCAGGGGACCATCGACGGTCGCACGCTCGACGCGACCGGCCGGCCGTCGACGCCGATCATCGGCCCGGCCCTCGACGGCGCGGGCCCGGTGGCCGCGATCCGCGCGGCGCCGGACGGGACGGCGCTGCACGGCGACCCGACCTGGGACCACGCGGTGGGACCGCTGCAGTTCCTGCCGTCGACCTGGGCCACGTGGGCCCGCGACGGCGACGGCGACGGCACCGCCGACCCGCAGGACCTCAACGACGCGGCCGCCGCTGCGGCGGCGTACCTCTGCGGGACCGGCTACGACCTCACCACCGGCGCGGGCTGGTCGGCCGCGGTCTTCGCCTACAACCACAGCGCCAGCTACGTCAGCGCGGTCAACCTCGCGGCGGTGACGTACGCCGAGCGCTCGGCGTGAGCCTGCCCCTGCGCGAGCTGGCCCACGCGCTGCTGCGCGAGGAGCTCGGCGCGCGGTCGGTCGGCCGGCTGTGCCCCCGGTGCGGGAGCGCCGCGCACGGTCGCCCGTACGCCGTGGGCGCGACCGCCCGGGTCTCGATCTCCTACGCCACCGACCTGGTCGCGGTGGCCTGGGCCGAGGGTCCGGTGGGCATCGACGTCGAGGACGTGGGGCCTCCGGTCGACGGTCGGCCGCGGGCGGAGTTCAGTGTGGCCGAGGCCCTGTTCAAGGCGGGCGCCGAGGTCCCGGTCGCCCCGCTCCCGCTGCCGCCGGCGTACGTCGGGGCCGTGGCGGGGGAGCAGGTCAGCTGGCGGCTGGCCGGTCTGGGAGCTCGGGCAGGCCGGTCTCGTTGAGCCACGCATCGAAGAGCGCCTCGAGGTCGGCGCCGGTGTGCCGCGCGGCGAAGGCCCGGAACTCCTCGGTCGTCACCGTGCCGCCGACGTGCTGGGCCACCCAGTCGCGCAGCAGCGCGAAGAACGCCTCGTCGCCCACCGTGCGCCGCAGGGCGTGCAGGGTGAGCGCCCCGCGCTTGTAGACGCGGTCGTCGAACATCAGCTCCGGGCCTGGGTCGGCGAGCACCAGGTCCTCGTCGAGCCCGCCCAGCCGGTCGTGGTGGTGGTCGGCCCAGTGGTCCGCGCTCTCGCCGCCCGAGGCCTCCGACCACAGCCACTCGCTGTAGCAGGCGAACCCCTCGTGCAGCCAGATGTCCTGCCACCGTGCGAGCGTCACCGCGTTGCCGAACCACTGGTGGGCCATCTCGTGGGCGACCAGCCGGACCGCGTCCCAGTCGTCGACGCAGAAGTTGCGCCCGAACGTCGACAGCGACTGCGACTCCAACGGGATCTCGAGGTCGTCGGCGGTGACCACCGAGGTGTACGTCGCGAAGGGGTAGGGCCCGAAGCGCTCCACGAAGTGCGCCATCATCTCCGGCTGCCGGCCGAACGCGGCCTCGAAGCCCGGCCCGGCGTCGGCGGGGGCCGCGGACCGCATCGGGACCGGCGCGCCGGCGTACTCCTGGACGCGGTAGCGGCCGATCTGCACCGTGGCGAGGTACGTCGCCATCGGCTCGACCTGCTCGTAGCGCCAGGTGACCCTGGAGGAGCCGCGACGCCGCTCGGCCAGCTCCCCGTTGGCCACCACGGTGTAGTCGGCGTCGGTGGTGACGCTGAGGGAGTACGACGCCTTGTCGTCGGGCCGGTCGTTGCACGGGAACCACGTCGGTGCCCCGTGCGGCTGGCCGGCGACGATCACACCGTCGGTGAGCTCCTCCCAGCCGGCGTCGCCGTGGTGCTCGTCGATGAGCGGCTCGGGCGCGCCGGCGTACCGCACGGCGAGGCGGAACGGCGTGCCCCCGGCCAGCGGCTGCTTGAGGGTGACGACGAGGCGGGTGCCGCGCACGGCGTACTTCGCGGGCGCGCGGCCGTCGACGCTGACCTTGGCCACGTCCATCCCGGCCAGGTCGAGGACCACGCGGGTGAGGTCCTCGCGGGCCACCGCGTCGATGACCGCGTCGCCCCGCAGCCGGTTGCCGGCCAGGTCGTAGTCGAGGTCGAGCGCGTAGTGCGTCGCGCCCCAGGCGGGGTCGCCGTGCCCGGGCAGGTAGGGGTCGGCCGTGGGCAGGGAGCCGTGGCTCACCGGGCGGTCTCGGCGGCCGCGGCCGTCCACGGGCCGATGGGGTTGCCGATCCAGACCGTGCCGTCGGGCACCGACTCACCCCTCATGACCAGCGACACGGGACCGACCGTAGCGTGCCGTCCGAGCGTCGCCGCGGGCAGGATCACGCTGTTCGGCCCGAGGGTCGCGCCGCGCTTCAGCACGACCCGGTCGGTGGTCAGCATCCGGTCGTGGAAGAGGTGGGTCTGCACCACCGTGCCCTGGTTGACGGTGACCCCGTCGCCCAGCTCGACCAGGTCGGTCTCGGGCAGCCAGTAGGACTCGCACCAGACCCCGCGGCCGATCCGCGCGCCCATCAGCCGGAACCACACGTTGAGCAGCGGGGTGCCGGCCACGGCGCGGGCGAACCACGGCGCCGCCAGCACCTCGACGAAGGTGTCGGCCAGCTCGTTGCGCCACACGAACCCGCTCCACAGCGGGTGCGCGCCGGGCCGGTGCCGACCGACGAGCACCCACTTGGCGACCACGGTGACCAGCGCGGCGGCCATCCCGGCCACGGCCAGGACCGGCCCGGCCAGGACCAGCGCGAGCAGCGCGCTCTGGTCGAGCAGCCAGGCCAGGGTGATCGCCACCGCGACGCCGGTGCCCCCGGCCAGCGCGACCGGGACCACCCGGCAGGCCTCGACCAGCGCGCGCAGCACCTTGAGCCGGGTGGGCGGGGCGTAGGTGCGGCCGGCGTCGCCCTCCGCGGCGGTACGCCGCAGCGGGGCCGGCGGGCTGCCCAGCCAGGACTCGCCGGCCTGCGCCTTCTTGCGGCGCGGGGCGGCCGAGAGCACGGCGACCAGCGAGGCCTTGGGCACCTTGCGCCCCGGGGCGGCCATGCCGGAGTTGCCCACGAAGGCCCGCTTGCCGATCTTGACCCGCTCCACCCGGATCCAGCCACCGCCGAGCTCGTAGCCGCCGATGAGGGTGTCGTCGGCCAGGAAGGCCTCGTCGTTGACCTGGGTCAGGCTCGGGACCAGGAGCACGGTCGAGGCCTCGACGTGCCGGCCGACCCGGGCGCCGAGCGCGCGCAGCCAGAACGGCGTGAGGCTGGAGGAGTAGAGCGGGAACAGCCACGTGCGCGCGTCGTCCAGCACCCGCACCGTGGTCCACACCGCGAGGCCGGTGCCGCTGCGGACCCTGTGCACGCCGGGCGCGACGGCCAGGCCCGCGACCCGCACGACCAGCCAGACGAGCCCGGCCAGCACCACGAACGCCACGACCACCGAGGCCGGCAGCCAGGCGAGCAGCGCCCACAGCTCGGCGTACGACGTGGGGTCGTCGCTCGCGAGGACCGGGAGGGCCGCGCCGGCGAGCAGGGCGAGGAGGGGCAGGCCGCCGAGCAGCACCGCGACCGCGCCGTACGCCGCGACCCAGGCGCGGGTGCTGGAGGGGCGGTCCGACCACGGGCCGCGGGCACGCTCCTGGACCCGCTCGGCGGGGGAGCCGGACCAGAACTCGCCGTCCGGCACCGACCCGAAGACCGCCGAGCCGGGCGCGACCTCGGCGTCCTTGCCCACGTCGGCGCCGGGGCAGAGCATGCTGCGCGCGCCGACCCGGGCGCGGGCGCCGACGCGGACCTCGCCCAGGTGCAGCACGTCGCCGTCGACCCAGAAGCCGCTGAGGTCCACCTCCGGCTCGACCGAGCTGCCCGCGCCCAGGCGCAGCATCCCGGTCACCGGGGGGACGGAGTGCAGGTCCACGTCGCGGCCGATGTCGGCGCCGAGCAGTCGGGCGAACCAGGTCATGTACGGCGCGCCGGCCAGCCCCGTGGCGCCGAGCTCGTCGACGAGGCGGGTGGCCAGCCACAGCCGCAGGTGGACCTTGCCGCCGCGCGGGTGCTCGCCGGGCTCGACGCCGCGCAGCAGCAGCCGGGCGCCGGCCGCGGCCAGCAGCATGGTCCCGGGCGGGGTCACGAAGACGAGCCAGCCGACGAGGAGCAGCCACCACGACGGCTGGGGCAGGACCGTCCAGCCGAGGCCGTCGGCCAGCACGCGCGAGCCGATCCCGACCCACACCAGCCACCGCGGGCCGGCCAGGGCGCGGAGCAGCAGGGTGCCCACGACCTGGCCGGCCTGGGTCTTGAGGGGTGTCGGCGGCACGGTCCGGTCGCTGGCCGGGCCGGCCGCGCCGAGGGTGTCGAGGTGCGCGGCCAGGGTGCCGACCGTCGGGTGCTCGTAGAGGTCGCCGACCACGACCTCGGGGAACCGCTCACGCAGCCGGGAGACCATCTGGGCCGCGGTCAGGCTGCCGCCGCCGAGGTCGAAGAAGTCGTCGGACGGGCTGCGCACGTCGGCGCCGAGCACCTCGAGCCAGAGCTCGGCGATCCAGGCCATCGTGCCGTGCAGGGATCCCCGGGTACCCGGGTATCCCTGCAGGCTCGGCAGCGGCCAGGGCAGCGCGTCGCGGTCGACCTTGCCCGAGGTCCGGGTGGGCAGGACATCGACCTGGGCCAGCCGGGGGACCAGTGCGGCGGGCAGCGCGTGGCGCAGCACGTCCATGGCCTGGCCCTGGTCGAAGCGCTCGTCGGTGGCGACGTACCCGACCAGGAGCTGGTTGCCGGCCGCGGTCCTGCGGACCGCCGCCGCGGCGCCGACCACACCCGGCACGGCCAGCAGCGCGGAGTCGATCTCACCGAGCTCGATGCGCCGGCCCCCCCAGCTTGACCTGGTCGTCGGCCCGGCCGCCGAAGACCAGCCCGGCGCTGTCGCGGACCACGAGGTCGCCGCTGCGGTAGGCGCGGTCCCAGCCGAGGGTCGGCATGGGGGCGTACTTCTCGGCGTCCTTGGCCGGGTCGAGGTAGCGGGCCAGACCGACGCCCCCGATGATGAGCTCGCCGGTCGCGCCCTCGGGCACCTCGTGCCCCTCGGCGTCGACCACAGCGAGGTCCCAGCCGTCCAGCGGCAGCCCGATCCGCACCGGCGGCGCGCCGGTCAGCTCCGCCCCGCACGCGACGACGGTGGCCTCGGTCGGGCCGTAGGTGTTCCACACCTCGCGGCCCGGCGCCACCAGGCGGGCGCCCAGCTCGGGCGGGCAGGCCTCGCCGCCCATGATGAGCAGCCGTACCCGGGCCAGCGACTCCGGTGGCCACAGCGCGACCAGGGTCGGCACGGTGCTGACCACGGTGATGCCGTTGGCCACCAGCCACGGCCCCACGTCGATGCCGCTCTTGACCAGCGCGCGGGGGGCGGGGACCAGGCACGCGCCGTACCGCCAGGCCAGCCACATCTCCTCGCAGCTCGCGTCGAAGGCCACCGACAGCCCGGCCATCACCCGGTCGCCGACGCCGAGCGGCGCCGCCTGGAGGAACAGCCGGGACTCGGCGTCCACGAACGCCGCGGCGCTGCGGTGGCTGACGGCCACGCCCTTCGGCGTACCGGTCGACCCGGAGGTGAAGATCACCCACGCGTCGTCGGTGAGGTCCGGCTCCTCAGGCTCGCGCGGCGGGCCCTCCCAGCGCATGACCACGGTCTGGTCGTTGCCGACCACCGCGGCCACGCCGGCCTCGTCGAAGACCAGCCGCGCGCGCTCGTCGGGGTCGTCCACGTCGACGGGGACGTACGCCGCCCCGGCCAGCAGGATGCCGAGGATCGCGACGTACAGGTCGGTGGTGCCGCTGGTGACCCGGACGCCGACCTTGTCGCCGGTGCCGACGCCGTGCGCGTTGAGCTCGTGGGCCAGCTCGTCGGCGGCCTCGGCCAGCTCGGCGTAGGTCAGGACCCCGTTGCCCGCATCGACCGCCGGCTCGTCCCCGGCCTGCTCGACGGTGGCGCGGAAGACGTCGACCAGGGTCCGCGGCGGGGGCGCGAGGTCGCCGCGACGCAGCGGGTCGACGGCGTCCACGGGCTCCACTGGCCGCATGGTGCGGCACCGAGGTGAACGGCAGGTGACCGGCTCGTTCACCGGGCCGCCGTACGGTCGCCTCGTGCTGCAGGACGTGCGGGAGTACATCGACCGGCTCCAGATCGATGGTCACACCATCGGGGAGGACCACGACGACGACCCCGTGCTGCTCGACCCCCAGGGGCGCGCGGTCGACACCTGGCGCGACAACTACCCGTACGACGAGCGGATGACCCGCGAGGACTACGACGAGCAGAAGTACCTCCTGCAGGTCGAGCTGCTGAAGTTCCAGGCCTGGGCCGCCGACGTCGGCGGCAAGCACGTGCTGCTCTTCGAGGGCCGCGACGCCGCCGGCAAGGGCGGCACCATCAAGCGGTTCATGGAGCACCTCAACCCCCGGTACGCCCGCACCGTCGCCCTGGGCAAGCCCAGCGACCGCGAGCAGAGCCAGTGGTACTTCCAGCGCTACGTGCAGCACCTGCCCACCGCTGGCGAGGTGGTCCTCTTCGACCGCTCCTGGTACAACCGCGCCGGCGTCGAGCGCGTCATGGGCTTCGTCTCCCCGCCGGAGTACGAGCAGTTCATGGCCCAGGCCCCGCTCTTCGAGCGCATGCTCGTCGACAGCGGGATCTCGTTGACGAAGTTCTGGTTCTCGGTCACCCAGGCCGAGCAGCGCACCCGCTTCATCATCCGCCAGGTCGACCCCGTCCGGCAGTGGAAGCTCTCGCCCATCGACCTCGAGTCGCTGGACAAGTGGGACGACTACACCGAGGCCAAGGAGGCCATGTTCCGGCGCACCGACACCGAGTGGGCGCCCTGGACCACCATCAAGAGCAACGACAAGAAGCGCGCCCGCACCAACGCCATGCGCGCCTTCCTCTCGCGCTTCGACTACGACGGCAAGGACCCCCAGACCGTCGGCGAGCCCGACCCCAGGATCGTCCGGCGCGGGATCGAAGCGGTCGGCGACTGAACGCCGGGCGGCACTGTTCGCACCCGCCGCCGCTCGCACCCGCCGCCGCTCGCACCCGCCGCCGCTCGCACCCGCCGCCGCTCGCACCCGCCGCCGCTCGCACCCGCCGCCGCTCGCACCCGCCGCCGCTCGGCCCGCGGGGTGTGCCGCCCGCGCCGCAGCCGACCGCGCACCCGCGCAGCGCCGGCGCCCGGCGTACCCGCGAGGAGCGCCACGCCCGAGATCCTCGCCTCCCACAACCGAGGTGAACAGTCGGCGAACACCGCTGCGGCGGGGTTTTTCGCGGGTCAGCGCGAGGCGCACAGTCAGGTCGTGACCGAAGCGACCTTGATCCTGGTCCTGGTGATCGGGACCGCGCTGGCCTTCGACTTCACCAACGGCTTCCACGACACCGGCAACGCGATGGCGACCTCGATCGCCACGGGGGCCCTGCGACCCAAGGTCGCGGTGGGGCTCTCGGCGGTGCTCAACCTGGTCGGCGCGTTCCTCTCCGTGGAGGTCGCGCTGACGGTGACGAACGCCGTGGTGAAGGTCCAGGACTCCAGCGGTGCCCCGATCCCGGAGCTGACCGACAACGGCGGCTACGCGCTGCTGCTCATCATCATGGCCGGGCTGGTGGGCGGGGTGCTCTGGAACCTGCTCACCTGGCTGATCGGCCTGCCGTCCTCGTCCTCGCACGCGCTGTTCGGCGGGCTCATCGGCGCGACCATCGCGGGGCTGGGGACCAGCGGCGTGAACTGGAACGGCGACGGCTCCAAGCTCGACGGCGTGATGGGGAAGGTCATCCTGCCGGCGCTGATGTCGCCGGTCATCGCGGGCGTCGTGGCCGCGGTCGGCACGTGGTTCATCTTCCGGATCACCGCCGGCGTCGCGCAGCGCTTCACCGAGAACGGCTTCCGCTGGGGCCAGATCGGCAGCGCCTCGCTGGTCTCGCTGGCCCACGGCACCAACGACGCGCAGAAGACGATGGGCGTCATCACCTTGGCCCTCATCGCGAGCGGGCACTGGAGCGACACCTCCAACGTGCCGTTCTGGGTCAAGCTGGCCTGCGCGCTGGCCATCGCGACGGGCACCTACATCGGCGGCTGGCGCATCATCCGCACGCTCGGCAAGGGCCTGGTCGAGATCACGTCGCCGCAGGGCATGGCCGCCGAGTCGGCGTCGGCGGCGGTCATCCTGGCCTCCTCCCACCTCGGCTTCGCGCTCTCCACGACGCACGTGGCGACGGGCTCGATCCTCGGCTCGGGCGTCGGCAAGCCCGGCGCGCAGGTGCGCTGGGGCATCGCGGGCCGCATGGTCCTGGCCTGGCTGATCACCCTGCCCGCGGCGGGCCTGGTCGGGGCGGTGATGTGGTACGTCGGCGACGCGCTCGGCGGGTACGCCGGGCCGGTGGTCGTCTTCGCGGTGCTGGCCGCGCTCGCGGCGTACATGTTCGTGCGCTCGCAACGCCAGCCGGTGCACCCGGGCAACGTCAACGACGAGTGGTCCGGTACGCCGGCCAGCTCGGTCAAGCAGGAGGTGGCGGCGTGAGCGACAACCTGGGCTTCGCCCTCGAGGGCGCGTGGAAGGTCCTGTTGGTCGGCTTGGTCCTCGGCGCCGGGCTGCCGGCGGTGTTCGCCGCCGGGGTGCGGTCGCTGGCGTGGGGGACCGGGGGCAGCGCCGAGGTGGTCGCCGACCAGCCGGCGCACCCGGTCGGTCGCGCCGTGGCGGTGCTGTGCTTCGCCGTGGTCCTGGCGGGCATCGCGCTCGGACTGACGATCATCATCGCGGCCGGGCAGGGCAAGGTGGTCTCCTTCGACCACGTCTACCCGACCATCGTCGACAAGCCGAAGTGAGGTCCTGATGGCGCTCAACACCCGACTCGCCGGGATCCTGGACTGGCTGCGCGAGGGCTACCCCGCCGGCGTACCGCCCAAGGACTACATCCCCCTCCTCGCCCTGCTGCGGCGGCGGCTGACCGAGGAGGAGGTGCGTGAGGTCGCGCACGAGATCGCCACCACCGAGGACGGCGACGCCGCCGAGATCGGCGTGCAGATCACCAAGCTCACCGACGCGCTGCCGGACCCGGAGGACATCACGCGGGTGGAGCAGCGGCTGGTCAGCCACCACGGCTGGCCGCTCGACGACTGACGTCCAGCCGCTGCATGACCGGCGTGGCCAGCACGCCGTGCAGCAGCACACTGGCGACGATCGTGAACGACACGGTCGACCACAGCCAGTCCTGGGCCAGGACGCTGTCCTCCTTGCTGGCGTAGGCCAGGTAGTACAGCGAGCCGATCCCGCGGACCCCGAAGAACGCGATGGCTCCGCGGTCGCCGGCGGTCATCACGTGCCGGCAGGGGAGCAGGGCCAGCCAGCCGGTCAGCGGCCGGACGACGAGCAGCACCGCGAGGGTGATCACGACCCCCCGCCAGTCCAGCGCGGAGAGCAGCCCGCGGGTCACCGCGATGCCCAGCACCAGCAGCACGAACAGGGTCAGCATCCGCTCCAGCCGCTCGGCGACGTCGTGCATCGCCGCGTGGTAGTCGTGGCTGCGCTCGGCCGAGCGGAACGTCATCGCGCACGCGAACACCGACAGGAAGCCGTAGCCGCCCACCACCTCGCCGGCGCCGTACGACGCCACGAGGGCGGCCAGCGCCAGGAGCGACTCGCCGCGCTCGGCGACCCGCAACGCGTCGCTGCGCGAGCGGAAGGCGACGTAGGACAGCACCCGGCCGACCACGATGCCGACCGCGACGCCCACGACCACCTTGCCGACGGCGTACCACGCGATCCACTCGAGACCCCAGTGGCTGACCGCGCCCTCGGTGGCCAGCAGGATCGCGGCGTAGACGAAGGGGAAGGACAGGCCGTCGTTGAGCCCGGCCTCCGACGTGAGCGTGAACCGCACCTCGTCGGTCTCGTCGACCTCGTGGTCGTCGCCGGTCTGCGGGCCGGCCACCTGGACGTCGGAGGCCAGCACGGGGTCCGTCGGCGCCAGCACGGCGCCGAGCAGCAGCGCGGCCGGCGCGGCCAGCCCGGCCCACCAGCCCAGCAGGGCGGTGGCCGCGATGCTGACCGGCATCGCGACGCCCAGCAGCAGCCAGGTCGCGGTCCAGCGGTGCCAGCTCTCCCGCTTGCGCAGGCTCAGCGGGCGGTCGAGCGCGAGGCCGACACCCATGAGCGCGACCAGCACGACCAACTCGGTGACGTGCTCGATCGCGGCGCGGTTGTGCTGCGGGTCCAGGGGGAGGTCGTCGGGGAGCGGAGTCAGCCCGATGAGCATCCCCACGGCGACGAGCACCATCGGCGCCGAGATCGCCCACCGGTGCAGCAGGTCCGGCAGGACGACGGCGAGCAGCAGGCTCGCCCCGGCGACGAGGTAGACGAGGTCGGCGGTCACCTGCGCTGTCGTACCGCCACTGCGACGAGGCCCAGCGCCACGCCGTCCTCGGCCAGGGCCGCCTGCCAGGTCCAGCCGCGCTGCTGCGCCGCCTCGCGCCAGGCCGCACCCGCGATGGTGCCGACGCCCGCCCCCAGGGCGCCGAACGCCGCCGGCAGCCACGGGCTGCTCCCGCTGCGCCGGGCCAGTGCGGCCGCCCCGACCGCCCCGCTGGCCAGACGACCCGCCTGGCTCCCCGGCTGCAGCCGGCTCGGGGCCTGCGGCAGCTTGTCGGCCAGCAGCTCGCCGAGGCTCAGCGCGGCCGTGGCCTTGGTGCCCCACCCCGCCGCCCGGCTGAAGGCCACCGCGCCCAGGCTGGCCCGCGCCCCGGCGGCCACGCCGAGGGCCGTGCTCCGCCAGAGCAGGCCCTTCTCGCGCTCGGCCGTCGCCACCGGCACCCGGCTCACCGTGTAGTGCACACCCGCGCCGAAGGCCAGGTGCGGCAGCGCGTCGCGCACCCAGTCCTGGGCCGACCACGTCCGCGGGTCGCTCACACCGGCGCGGGCCATCGGCAGGTCGGTGGCCGCCATGGCCGCGGCCGCGGTGGCGCCGATGCTCAGCGGCGCGGGCAGCCTCACGCCTGCGCGCCGAGCCACGCTCGCGGCCACCCCGACGGCGAGGCCGGCGGCCAGTCCGCCCAGCTGGCCGTACGCCGCGAGCCGGCTGTCGTCGTCCGGCAGGTCCAGTCCCCGCGCCTGGGCCAGGCCCAGCACCGTGCGCCCCGGAGCGTCACTGGCCGGCCGCCCGGTGAGCAGCAGGTCGGCGTACGTCGCCGCGTCCAGCAGCGCGGTGCCGACCGCGCCGGCGGCCAGGCCGCGGGTGAGGGTGGAGGTCATGACCTGCGGGGTACCCGCTGGCGTGGCCACCCACCAGGACATCGCGGACCGCGTCCTGCGCGAGCACGGCACGACGTACGCCGAGGACGCCGGCATCACACTGCGCGACGAGCCCGCGCCGCTCTACCAGCTCCTCGTCCTCACCACCCTGGCCAGCACCCGCATCTCCGCCGACCTCGCCGTCGCCGCCGCCCGCGAGCTGTTCTACGCCGGCTGGCGCACCCCCGAGCGCCTGCTCGCCTCGACCTGGCGGCAGCGCGTCGACGCCCTCGGTCGCGCGCACTACAAGCGCTACGACGAGTCGACCGCCACCAAGCTGGAGGAGAGCGCCCGCCACCTGGAGGAGACCTACCGGGGTGACCTGCGCGCGCTCCGGCCCTCCTCGCCGGACGGCGCCGACGAGCTCGCCGACGCCATCGCGGACTTCCCCCGCATCGGCCCGGTCGGCGCGCGGATCTTCGTGCGCGAGGTCCAGGACGTGTGGGGGCTAGCGCCGTTCCTCGACGAGAAGGCCCTGGCCGCCGCCGGCGAGCTCGGGCTGCCGACCGACCCGCGCCGCCTGGCGGAGCTCGCGCCGCGAGGGCAGGTGGCGCGGCTGGCGGCGGCGGTGGTCAAGGCAGTCTGAGCACCCCCGGCAGGACTCGAACCTGCGGCACGTGAGGTAGAAGCTCACTGCTCTATCCAGCTGAGCTACGGGGGCCGGTCCACAGCACAGTATCCAGCAGCGCGTGTGGTGTCGGTGCGCCCGCCTAGCGTCCAGGCATGGCCGGCCACCACACCAAGGACAAGGGCGACCTCGGCGTGGCCAAGGCGTTCGCCGACCTGGTGAGCCAGGGCTGCACCGTGTTGTTCCCGGCCACCGAGCACGCCCCGTTCGACCTGGTCGCCTACCGGAGAGGACGCTTCAGCCGGGTGCAGGTCAAGTTCCGCACGGCGAGCCGCGGCGGCGTCACCGTCCGGTTCCGCTCGGTGTGGAACGACCGGCAGGGGACCCATGCGGTGCCGGTCGACAAGTCTGAGGTGGACCTCCTCTGCATCTACTGCCCCGACACGGACGAGTGCTACTACGTGCGGCCCTGGGAGCACCGGGCCTCGGTGACGCTGCGGATCAGGCCACCGAGCAACGGTCAGCAGAGCGGCGTGCTGGTGGCCAGCCGGTTCCGGGGTGTCCCGGGGTGAGCGGGTGGGCGTACGCGCAGCGATTCCGGTCAGGTCTGTCCGAAAGGACGAATCGGCGCGGTTCCCCGGCGTGGCGGCTGGCGGCGGTGGTCCGCTTCTGCCATGGGAAGTGGACCCACGCTGCGTTCGGCGGCGCTGCGGTGGTCGGCCGGCGGGCTGACGGCGGCGGCGCTGGTGTGCGCACTCGCGGCGGGTTCGGCTCCAGCGGTCGGCTCGGACGCACCTGCGGCGCAGCGTGGGGTGCAGGTGGTCCGGACCCCGGTGGAGACGAACCCGCTGGCGGGGCGGACCTGGGGCGTCTACAAGGGCGCCGGCGACCAGGCGTGGACGCCGTACCTCACCGCGCGCGGCAAGAAGAAGACGCTGCTGGCCAAGATCGCGCTCGCGCCCAAGGCCAAGTGGTACGGCCAGTGG
Source organism: Nocardioides anomalus (assembly GCF_011046535.1). Classification (NCBI taxonomy): domain Bacteria; kingdom Bacillati; phylum Actinomycetota; class Actinomycetes; order Propionibacteriales; family Nocardioidaceae; genus Nocardioides; species Nocardioides anomalus. Next base: position 862,321 of record NZ_CP049257.1, read on the forward strand.
ATCCCGGCCGGCAAGATCGCCGGGGTGGTGCGCTCCCACATCGCCAACGCGCAGGCGGGCGACCCCGAGGCGCTGGTGCAGATGACCGTCTTCCGGCTCAAGCCGTGGGAGGGCGACGCGTGCAAGCGGCTGCCCACGCGCAAGGAGCAGAAGGACTACACGAGGTGGATCGACGGCTTCGCGGCCGGCATCGGCACGGCGCACGTCGCGCTGGTGCTGCAGCCGGACGGGCCGTTCGCGCTGTGCGCACCCGGTGGCTCGCAGCTGCCGTCCCAGCTGGTGGGGTACGCCTCGCACGTGTTCAGCGCGCTGCCGAACGTCAGCGTCTACATCGACGCCGGCGCCTCGGACTGGCTGCGGGACGACCCGGCCAAGGCGCTGCAGATCCTGCTGCCGGCGGGCATCGACACCGCCCGCGGGTTCGCGCTCAACTCCACGCACTACGCCTCGACGTCGGCCGAGGTCGCGTTCGGGACCTCGGTCGTGCAGGCGCTGGCGGCGGCGGGCTACCCCGACAAGCACTTCGTGGTGAACACCGCGGCCAACGGGGCGCCGTTCAACGGCTACGACTACAAGGGCCCCAACTACGACAACGCCGAGACCTGCAAGGTCCGGGGCCAGGCGGCGTGCGTGACGCTCGGCATCCCGCCGACCTACGACGTGGCCAACCCGGCCTGGGGACTGTCGCCGACCGACGCGGCCAACGCGGCGGCGTACGCCGACGGCTACCTCTGGATCGGCCGGCCGTGGCTCTACATGCAGGCCGACCCGTTCGACCTCAAGCGGGCGCTCGCGGTCGCGAAGACCTCGCCCTACTGAGCCGTCTCGCCGGCCTCCACCTGCCGGGCGTGCGCCTCGAGCACGCCGCGCTGCTGGAACGCGCCGAGGACGGTGTTGGTCAGGCACAGGGCGAGCATGGCGACGCAGAGCACCCAGAACACCCAGGTGGCCCACTCGTAGCCCTCGACCAGCTCGTGGGTCTCCTTGATCGCGATGAAGAACGCGCCGCCGCCGACCAGCAGCCAGCCGCGCGCCTTGCTCATGAACGACGCGAGCGCCTCGAAGTCCTCGTGCGGCAGCCGCATCCAGACCTCGCGCTGCCAGCGCTCCTTGCGCCGGTGGCCGAGGTAGAGCCGCAGCGGCGGGACCAGCCACCACCACGCCGAGGTCCGCGGCGGCGGCCCGGCCGCGTCGAAGGCCGGGACGTACCGCTCACGCTCGAGCTCCTCCTCGCCGAGCTCGACCCGGGCCTGGTGGAGCGGGCCGGCCACGAGCAGCCAGGCGCCCAGGAAGCCGGCCCAGAGGACCAGCTGCTCGAGGGCCTCGAGGTGGTGCTCGACCCCGCCTTCAGCCACCGAGGTGGCGACCCATCCACTCCTCGACGTCCGCCGAGGTGCGCGGCAGCGACGCGGAGAGGTTCACCGGGCCGTCGGCGGTGACGACGATGTCGTCCTCGATGCGGATGCCGATGCCGCGCAGCTCCTCGGGGACCAGCAGGTCGTCCTCCTGGAAGTACAGCCCCGGCTCGACGGTGAGCACCATCCCGACCTCGAGGTCGCCCTTGGGGTAGATGTCCGGCGAGGTGCCGGCGCAGTCGTGCACGTCCATGCCCAGCATGTGGCTGGTGCCGTGCAGCGTCCAGCGCGCGTAGACCTTGGAGTCGGGGTCGAGCGCCTCCTCGGCCGAGCAGGGGAGCAGGTCGAGCCCCTCGAGCCCGTGCGCGAGCACGCCCATGGCGGTGTTGTGGGCGGCCAGGAACGGCGCGCCGGCCACGCTGGCCTCGATGCCGCGCTGCTGGGCCGTGAAGACGAGGTCGTAGAGCTCGCGCTGCAACGGCGTGAAGGTGCCGTCGACCGGCAGGGTGCGGGTGACGTCGGCGGTGTAGAGGTTGTGGCCCTCGACGCCCATGTCGAGCAGCACCAGCTCGCCGGGCGCGATCGGACCGCTGTTGTCGATCCAGTGCAGCGTGGTCGCGTGCCGACCCCCGCCCACGATGGGGTCGTAGCCGACCGCGTTCCCCATCACCCGCGCCCGGCGGTTGAAGGTGCCCTCGATCCAGCGCTCGCCGTACTCCAGGACCTGGCGCCACTCGCGCACGCAGTCCTCGAAGCCGAGCGTGGTCGCGTCACACGCCGCCTGGAGCTCGGCGATCTCCCAGTCGTCCTTGAGCAGTCGCAGCTCGCCGACCACGCGGAACAGGTCGGCGTCCAGGGCAGTGTCGGCCGCGACCATCCGGTCGACCGAGGGCGAGATGCCGCGCAGCACCCGCGTCTTGGGGCCCGAGCGCGAGGTCAGCGAGTCCTGGAGCTGGTCGATGTGGCGGGTCTCGATGCCGAGGGAGTCCGAGATCTCCCTGAGCGAGGGTCGGCGGCCGACCCACAGCTCGCCGTACTGCCGGTCGCGGAAGAACTCGTCGGTCTCGCGCGAGGAGCGGGGCCGCGCGTAGAGCACGGCGTCGCCGTCCTCGACCACGAGCGCGGCGTCGCTGGTCAGGTTGCCGGAGAAGTAGGCGTGCGCGGTGTCGGGCCGGAAGACGTAGTCGGTGTCGTTGGCGCGGACCTTGAAGGTGCCGGACGGGAGCACGAGGCGCTCGCCCGGGAAGGACGCGGCCAGCCTCGCGCGCCGCGCGGCGGCCCGGTCGGCGACCGGGTGGCGGGGCAGGTCCAGCTCGCGGTCGCCCCAGCCGGTCCGCATGAACGCGGCGTACGCCTCGGGGACGGCAGGGTCGTGCTGCTCGGTCTTGGGCTCACTCGAGTGGTCGACCGGTGGGGGCGTCATCTCCTGCTCGCTCACCCGCGCCACTGTACGCCGGGCGGGTGCGCCCGAGCCGGGACCTAGACTCCCGTCCGTGGCCAAGGGACCGCGCCGGGACAGCCGTGCGTTCACGATCATCGTGAGCGTGCTCGTGTGCCTGGGCGCGCTCCCGATGCTGCTCATCATCGCCCTCTCGAGCGCCCCGGGGATCGCGGTGCTGGCCACGGTGCTGGCCGCCGTGCCCGTGGTCCCGCTGGTGCTCTGCTACCTGTGGCTGGACCGCTACGAGCCGGAGCCGCGGCGCCTGCTGCTGCTCGGGCTGCTGTGGGGCGCGTTCGCCGCGACCTTCGGCGCCCTGGTCGTCCAGGGCATCGGCGGGCTGTTCGCCGGCGTGACCGACGAGGTCAGCCTGGCCCTGATCGCGCCCGTCACCGAGGAGTTCAGCAAGGGGCTGTTCCTGATCCTGCTGCTGTGGTGGCGCCGGGCCGAGCTGGACGGCGTGCTGGACGGGATCGTCTACGCCGGCATGGTCGGGATCGGATTCGCCTTCACCGAGAACATCCTCTACCTCGGCGCGGCGTACAACGGGACCGACGGCTCCGCGCCCGGCGGCCTGGCCGGCGTGACCGGCACCTTCGTGGTGCGCTGCCTGTTCAGCCCGTTCGCGCACCCGCTCTTCACGGCCTTCACCGGCATCGGTGTGGGGATCGCGGTCACCACCCGCAACCCCGCGCTGCGGTGGCTGGCGCCGCTGGGCGGGTACTGCTGCGCGGTGCTCGCCCACGCGACGTGGAACGGCTCCACGATCTTCGGCTTCCAGGGCTTCGTGGGCGCCTACTTCCTCATCATGGTCCCGGCCTTCGCCGGGCTGATCTGGCTCGGGGTCTGGTCGCGCCGCTCGGAGCGGAGGATGCTGACCGCAGCGCTCGGGGACGCCGCCCAGCGGGGCCTGTTCCCGGCGACCGACATCGGTTGGGTGGTCGACCTCCGAGCCCGGCGGGCCGCCCGGGCCTACGCCAAGCAGATCGGCGGCAAGGCGGGGGAGGAGCAGATGCGCGACTACCAGCAGGCCGCGATCGAGCTCGGCTTCCTGCACCACCGCTACCTGCGCGGGACGGCGCCGCGCGACTACGCCGCGCGCGGCCAGGACTTCCTCGCGCTCATCAACTCCATCCGCCCCGCCATCGCCTTCCCCGGACAGGTGGTGCCGACGCGATGACGACCGTCCCGGATCCCGCGAACCCCTTCAACCTGGCCACCGGCGCCGGCGCGCCGACGGCCGGCTCCTACGGCACGGTGATGCTCACCGCGCTGGTCCGGCTGCACCACGCGCTGCAGACCGTGCGGCTCCCGCTCGACCTGCCCGGCACCGCCGAGCTGCGCTCCGGGCTGACCGAGATGGTCGACCAGCTCGAGGACTACGTCATCCCGCGCGTGACCACGCTCGAGGCGCCGCTGCTCACCGTCGTCGGTGGCTCCACCGGCGCCGGCAAGTCGACCCTGGTCAACTCCCTCGTCGGGCGCCGGGTCACCGAGCCCGGGCTGCTGCGCCCCACCACCCGCTCCCCGGTGCTGGTGCACCACCCCGAGGACGCGTCGTGGTTCGGCGCGGACCGGCTGCTGCCCGACCTGGAGCGGGTCGACCACATGACCACCGACCCCGCGGCGCTGCAGCTGGTCGCCGACCCCGCCGTACCCCGCGGCCTGGCCGTCCTCGACGCCCCCGACGTGGACTCGGTCGTCGAGGAGAACCGCGAGCTCGCCGCCCAGCTGCTGGCCGCCGGCGACCTGTGGCTGTTCGTCACCTCGGCCGCGCGGTACGCCGACCAGGTGCCCTGGGAGTTCCTGCGCCAGGCCGCCGAGCGCTCCACGGCGGTCGCCGTCGTCCTCGACCGCACGCCCGAGGACGCCGTGCAGACCGTGGCCACCCACCTGGCCCGGATGCTGGCCAGCCGCGGGCTCAAGGACTCCCCGCTCTTCATCGTCCACGAGGGGCCGGTCAGCGAGGACGGCCTGCTGCCCGCCGACCACGTGGCCGACATCAAGACCTGGCTGGAGTCGCTGGCCGGCGACACCGCCGCGCGTCAGCAGGTCGTGGTGCAGACCCTCGACGGCGCGGTGCGGACCCTGACCCGTCGCACCTACCCCATCGCCGACGCCGCCGCCGAGCAGGTCGCCGCGGCCGTGCGGCTGCGTGAGGACGCCACGTCGGCGTACGACGAGGGCGTGCGCGGCGTCCTGGCCGGCATCGCCGACGGCACCCTGCTGCGTGGCGAGGTGCTGGCCCGCTGGCAGGAGTTCGTCGGCACCGGCGAGCTGCTCAAGGGCCTCGAGAGCCGGGTCGGCCGGATCCGCGACCGGCTGATGAACACCGTCAAGGGCAAGCCCGCCCAGGCCGAGCGGATCACCGTCGCCGTCGAGTCCGGCCTGGAGATGCTCATCCTCGAGCACGCCGAGGCCGCCGCCGAGCGCGCCGAGGCGTCCTGGCGCCAGCTCGCCTCCGGCCTCGGGCTGCTCGCCGACGGCGGCTCCGAGCTCGGCCGCGCCTCCCGCGAGCTGCGCCGCAACGCCGAGCGCTCCGTGCGCGAGTGGCAGCAGGACGTCCTGGACATGGTCCGCACCCAGGGGCAGGACAAGCGGACCACCGCGCGGTTCCTGGCCTTCGGCGTCAACGGGCTGTCCGTCGCGCTCATGGTCGTCGTCTTCTCCTACTCCTACGGCCTCACCGGCGCCGAGGTCGGCATCGCCGGCGGGTCCGCCGTCCTCGGCCAGAAGCTGCTCGAGGCCGTCTTCGGCGACCAGGCCGTGCGCAGCCTGGCCGAGCGGGCCCGCAAGGCCCTCGAGGTGCGGGTCCGCGAGCTGTTCGCGGCCGAGCTCGCGCGCTACACCGCGCTCGTCGACAGCCTGGACCTCGACGCCGACGCCCCCGAGCAGCTGCGACGCGCCTCGCGTCGCGTGGAGGACGCGAGGTACGCGGGGCAGCGCGGCTCGTGAGCAGCCACTAGGTTGGGACCACCCCACCCGCCACCTGTCCACACCGCACATCGAGGGAGACGATGACGTCGTTGCTCGAGGGCGCCCGCCGGCTCGTCACGCGCGGGTCCGACCTGGGCGGGCGCATCGAGGCGCTGGAGTCCGCGGTCTCCGCGGCCCGGGGCCGGCTGCCCGACGACGTGGTCGACGACGCTGCCGGGGTCGTGGACCGGGCGGGCTCACGGCTCCGGCTGTCCGCCGACCACACCGTGGTCGCCATCGCCGGCGCCACCGGCTCGGGCAAGTCCTCGACCTTCAACGCGCTCACCGGACTCGAGCTCTCCGCGGTCGGCGTACGCCGCCCCACCACCTCGTGGGCCACCGCCTGCGTGTGGGGGAGCGAGGGCGCGCAGGAGCTGCTCGAGTGGCTCGGGATCCCGCCGCGCCACCAGACTACCCGCGACTCGATGCTCGACTCCTCCGGGTCCCTCTCGCCGGCCACGCGCCGCGAGGACCGCGCCATGGAGGGCGTGGTCCTGCTCGACCTGCCCGACCACGACTCCACCGAGGTCGCCCACCACCTCGAGGTCGACCGCATCGTCAAGCTGGCCGACCTGCTGGTGTGGGTGCTGGACCCGCAGAAGTACGCCGACGCCGCCATCCACGACCGCTACCTCGCGCCCCAGGCCTCGCACGCCGGCGTCATGGTCGTCGTGCTCAACCACATCGACACCGTGCCCGAGGACCGCCGCGCCTCGATGCTGGCCGACGTGCGCCGCCTGCTCGACGCCGACGGCCTGTCCGACGTGCCCGTGATCGCCACCAGCGCCCGCCACGGCGACGGCATCGCCGAGCTCCGCGCCGAGATCGCGCGCCGCGTGGCCGACAAGAAGGCGACCCGCGCCCGCATCGAGGCCGACGTCCGCGGCGTCGCCACCCGCCTCTCCGAGGCCTGCGGTCCCGGTCGCCCCCGCTCCCTCGCCGCCGGCCGCGTGCAGGCCCTCGACGAGGCGCTGGCCGACTCGGCCGGCGTACCGACCGTGGTCGAGGCCATCGAGCGCTCCACCCGGATGCGCGCCCGCGCCGCCACGGGCTGGCCGGTCGTCTCCTGGCTGTCGCGCCTGCGCCCCGACCCGCTGCGCCGCCTGCACCTCGACCTCGGCGCCGACGGCCGCCTGCTGACCGGTCGTGCGCGCACCTCGATCCCCACCGCCACGCCGGTCCAGCGCGCCAAGGTCGACACCGAGGTCCGCGCCCTGGCCGACGACGTCTCCGCCGGCATGACCCGCCCGTGGGCCGACGCCGTGCGCCGCGCCTCCCTCGCCCAGGTCGACGACATGGGCGACCAGCTCGACGCCGCCGTCAGCGGCACCGACCTCGGCGTCTCCACGGTGCCCTCCTGGGCCGGCCTGGTCCGCGTCGTGCAGTGGTTGCTGATCCTGGCCGTGCTCGTCGGCGGCGCCTGGACCGTCGCCCTCGCGGCCTCCGGTGGCCTCGGCTCCTCCTCCGTCCCGTCGGTGTCCGGCATCGACCTGCCGCTGCTGCTGCTCATCGGTGGCGTGGTGCTCGGCATCCTCCTGGCGCTGGTGTGCGGACCGCTGGTCGACCTCACCGCCCGCCGCCGTGCCGCCGCCGCGGACCGACGACTGCGCGAGGCGGTCAGCCAGGTGTCGTCCGCGCTGGTGGTCGCGCCGGTCGAGCAGGAGCTCGACGCCTTCCGGGCCGTGCGCAACGGCCTGGACCAGGTGCTCGCGACCTAGCGGCCACTGCCTCCTCACCGCGCCCCCGCCGGTCGACGGGCGGTGCGGAATGAGCGCGCAGCCGCGGGTGTTGGCCCGGCACTCTCACCACCAGCCTCGGAGGTCGCCTTGCACGTCGGCGTGGACAGCTTCGTCTCGCGGGTCACCGACCCGTCGACCGGTCATGTCGTCGGCCCCGCCGAGCGGATGGCCCACCTGCTCGAGGAGATCGAGCTCGCCGACCGGTCCGGGCTCTACTCGTTCGGCATCGGCGAGCACCACCGTGAGGAGTACTACGACTCCGCGCCCCCCGTGATCCTCGCGGCGGCCGCCGCGCGCACGACGTCCATCCGGCTCGGCAGCGCGGTGGCGGTGCTGAGCGCGGCCGACCCGGTGCGGCTCTTCCAGCAGTTCGCGACGCTCGACCTGATCTCGGGCGGCCGGACCGACCTGGTGGTCGGGCGCGGCTCCTTCGTCGAGTCCTTCCCGCTGTTCGGCCTCGACCTGGCGGACTACGACTCGTTGTTCGCCGAGAAGCTCGACCTGCTGCTCCAGATCCGCGAGGCACCGCACGTGACCTGGTCCGGGAAGCACCGCCCTCCCCTCACGGGCCAGGGCGTCTACCCGCGACCGGTGCAGGAGCGGCTGCCGATCTGGGTCGGCGTCGGCGGTACGCCGGAGTCCTTCGTGCGCGCCGGCGTGCTGGGCCTGCCGCTGATGGTCGCGATCATCGGCGGCGAGCCGCGACGCTTCGGGCCGCTGGTCGAGCTCTACCGCCGCGCCGGTGCAGAGGCCGGTCACGCACCCGCGGACCTGCAGGTCGGGCTGCACGTCTTCGGCTACGTCGGGGAGAGCCGTCGCCACGCCGCGGACACGATCTACCCGGGCTGGCACGAGATGTTCACCTCGGTCGCCCGCGAGCGGGGCTTCCCGCCGCCCAACCGCGCGCAGTTCGACGCCACGAGCGGACCGGACGGCGCCTTCTTCCTCGGCGACCCCGACCAGATCGTGACCAAGCTCGGGCGCGTGGCCGAGCAGCTCGGCGGCGTCGACCGGGTCTCGCTGCAGATGACCAACCCGCGCCTGGCCCACGACGACCTGCTGCGCGGCATCGAGCTGCTCGGCACCGAGGTCGCCCCGCGGGTAGCCGACCTCTAGCCGGGCGCCGGGGGTCGAGCCCGCGCGGCGTCCCGCGCGCGGCCCGCGTCCCGTCACCGGTCCAGCCCGCCGCCGCCCGGACCGTGCGCAGCGGTCCGGGTGACGCCGGGCGACCGGCCCGGGGCGCCCGTGCGGCGGGCGTGGGTGCGCTGGGCGCGACCCCGGCCGGCTCGTGGGGTCGGCTCAGGCGGCGGCTCCCTGGGGCACCACCTCCTCCTCCGCGGAGGCCGCGCCGGCGGCCGCCGGGTCGGGAGCCAGGGCCGGGCCGGGACCGGTCCTGGCGAAGGTGCCGGTGCCGCGGTTGAGGTCGTGGCCGACGAAGGTGGCGTCGACCTCCAACGTGGTGCCGGAGCCTTGGGCGTTGGACCACTCGCGCCCGGTGAGGCGACCGTGCACGACCACGGGGTCGCCCTTGTGCAGCGACGCGGCGCAGTTGCGGGCCAGGGCGCGCCAGGCCGTGACGGTGTACCAGGTGGTGTCGCCGTCCACCCAGGCGCCGGTGGTGCGGTCGGGCCAGCGGGGCGTGGTGCCGACGCGGAAGCTGGCGACCGCGCCCTTGGCGGTGTCGTGGAAGCGGACGTCGCCTCCGAGGTTGCCCTGGAGGGTCACGTGGGTCTCGTTCATGCGGTCTCCGTCGAGGAAGGGGTCAGTGCGCACGACGGTGCCTCATCGAGCCGACCCGACGCAGGCCCGCCGACGCCACCTGTGGAGGACGGGCCCGGAGCACGCGATTGTGGAAGGTTCGTGGCCCGCAACTAGGCTCGTGGACCATGGCGGAGTATGTGTTCACCCTGCGCAACGTGCGCAAGGCCCACGGTGACAAGGTCGTCCTCGACAACGTCACCTTGTCGTTCCTGCACGGCGCGAAGATCGGCGTCGTCGGACCCAACGGCACGGGCAAGTCGACGCTGCTCAAGATCATGGCCGGCCTCGAGCACGCCAACAACGGCGACGCCATCAAGGACCCGGACGCGACCGTCGGGATGCTCCAGCAGGAGCCGCCCCTGACCGAGGGCAAGACCGTCCTGGAGAACGTCCAGGAGGCCGTCGGCGACATCATGGCCAAGATGCAGCGCTTCAACGAGGTCTCCGAGGCGATGGGCGACCCCGACGCCGACTTCGACGCGCTGATGGCCGAGATGGGCGACCTGCAGACCGACCTGGACAACGCCAACGCCTGGGAGCTCGACAGCCGGCTCGACCAGGCCATGGACGCCCTGCGCTGCCCGCCGCCGGACGCCATCGTCGACACCCTCTCCGGTGGTGAGCGCCGCCGCGTCGCGCTGTGCAAGCTGCTGCTCCAGCAGCCGGACCTGCTGCTCCTCGACGAGCCCACCAACCACCTCGACGCCGAGTCGGTGCAGTGGCTCGAGGGTCACCTCAAGTCCTACCCGGGCGCCGTCCTGGCCATCACCCACGACCGCTACTTCCTCGACAACGTGGCCGAGTGGATCCTCGAGCTCGACCGCGGCAAGACGCACCCCTACGAGGGCAACTACTCGACGTACCTCGAGACCAAGAAGGAACGGCTCAAGATCGAGGGGCAGAAGGACGCCAAGCGCGCCAAGATGCTCGAGAAGGAGCTGGAGTGGGTCCGGTCCAACGCCAAGGCCCGCCAGACCAAGAGCAAGTCGCGGCTCGCGCGCTACGAGGAGATGGCCGCAGCGGCCGACCGCGACCGCAAGATCGACACCTCCGAGATCAACATCCCGGCCGGCCCGCGTCTGGGTGACATCGTCCTCGAGGCCAACGGCCTGACCAAGGGCTTCGACGACCGGCTGCTCATGCACGACCTGTCGTTCTCGCTCCCGCGCGCCGGCATCGTCGGCGTCATCGGCCCCAACGGCGTCGGCAAGACCACGCTGTTCCGGATGATCACCGGCGACGAGAAGCCCGACGCCGGCACGCTGACCGTCGGCCAGACCGTCAAGCTGTCGTACGTCGACCAGAGCCGCGGCGGCATCGACCCGCAGAAGAACGTCTGGGAGGTCGTCAGCGACGGCCTGGACTTCATCAAGGTCGCGAACTTCGAGATGAACTCCCGCGCGTACGTCGCGTCGTTCGGCTTCAAGGGCCCCGACCAGCAGAAGAAGGCCGGCGTCCTCTCCGGCGGTGAGCGCAACCGGCTGAACCTCGCGCTCACGCTCAAGATGGGCGGCAACCTGCTGCTGCTCGACGAGCCGACCAACGACCTGGACGTGGAGACCCTCTCCAGCCTCGAGGACGCGCTGCTCGACTTCCCCGGCTGCGCCGTGGTCACCTCCCACGACCGGTGGTTCCTGGACCGCATCGCCACCCACATCCTCGCGTGGGAGGGCGACGCGGAGGACCCGGCGAAGTGGTTCTGGTTCGAGGGCAACTTCGCGGCGTACGAGGAGAACAAGGTCGAGCGCCTCGGCGTCGAGGCGGCCCGCCCGCACCGCGTCACCCACCGCCGCCTGACCCGCGACTGACCGCGCGGCGGGCCGGGGATCCGCTAGCGGATCTCCATCTCGGGGTGGTCGGAGATCAGGTTGTCCGAGACCGCGTCCATGACGCGGCCGAGGGCCTCGAAGTCCGCGTCGCTGGCCAGGTCCACGAGGTGCTCGCGCACGCCGGTCACGTGCGAGGGGGCGGCGCGGACGAGCAGGTCGTGGCCTTTCTCCGTGAGCGTGGCCAGGATGCCGCGGCCGTCCTCAGGTGAGCTGGAGCGCTGGACCAGGCCCTGCTTCTCCATGCGGGTGACGGTGTGGGTCACCCGGCTGCGGCTGTGGGCCAGGGCGTCGGCGAGGGCGGCCATGCGCATCTGGCCGTCGCGCTCGGAGAGGCGCACGAGGATCTCGTACTCGACCAGGGAGATGTCGTGCGCGCGGCGCAGGTCCTCGTCGAGGCGGTCGAAGAGCAGGGTGGTGCCCATGACCAGCGCGCGCCACGAGCGCTGCTGGCCGACGTCGAGCCACCGAGTCTCCTCCGCCTCCACGCGGGGGATCCTAATCCGCCGGTCAGGCGCGACCTACCCGACCTCCCGGCGAAGCGCTGAGAAGTCGGGTGCGGGTCAGGACAGGCGCTCCAGGATGAGCGCCATGCCCTGACCGCCGCCGACGCACATGGTGATGAGGCCGGTGGACTTGTCGTGGAAGTCGAGGCTGTTGAGCATCGTGTTCTGCAGGCGGGCGCCGGTCATGCCGAACGGGTGGCCGACCGCGATGGCGCCGCCGTTGACGTTGAGGCGGTCCAGGTCGATGCCGAGGTCCTGGTACGACGGCACGACCTGTGCCGCGAACGCCTCGTTGATCTCGACCAGGTCGATGTCGTCGATGGACATCCCGGCGTGGGCGAGGGCGCGCTTGGAGGCCTCGACCGGGCCGAGGCCCATGATCTCGGGCGACAGGCCGGAGACGCCGGTGGAGACGATGCGGGCCAGCGGGGTCAGGCCGAGCTCGGCGGCCTTGGTGTCGCTCATGATGATGACGGCGGCGGCGCCGTCGTTGAGGGCGCAGCAGTTGCCGGCGGTGACCACGCCGTCGGGGCGGAAGACCGGCTGCAGCTGCGAGACCGCGTCGTAGGTGACGCCGGCGCGCGGGCCGTCGTCGGCGGAGACGACGGTGCCGTCGGGGGTGGTGACCGGGGTGATCTCGCGCTGCCAGAAGCCGTCGGCGAGGGCCTTCTCGGCGAGGTTCTGCGAGCGGACGCCGAACTCGTCGAGCTCCTTGCGGTCCAGGCCGCGCAGCTTGGCGACGTTCTCGGCCGTCTGGCCCATCGCGATGTAGACGTCGGGGAGGGTGTCGTCCTCACGCGGGTCGTGCCAGCCCTGGCCGCCCTGCGCCTGCTCCTCGGTGCGCGCCTTGGCCTCGTCGAAGAGGTGGTTCTGGGTGTCGGGCCAGTGGTCCGAGGTGCCCTTGGCGAAGCGCGAGACGGTCTCGACACCGGCGGAGAGGAACACGTCGCCCTCGCCGGCCTTGATGGCGTGGAAGGCCATCCGGGTGGTCTGCACCGAGGAGGAGCAGTAGCGCGTGATGGTGGCACCGGGGACCTCGTCGAGGCCGAGCAGCACGTTGACGACGCGGGCCATGTTGTTGCCGGACTCGCCGCCGGGCAGCCCGCAGCCGAGGTAGTGGTCGTCGATGGTCGTCGGGTCCAGCTCGGGCACCTTGGCCAGCGCGGCCTGGATGATCGTCGCGGTCAGGTCGTCGGGACGCAGGTCCTTGAGCGAGCCCTTGTTGGCGCGGCCGATGGGGGAGCGGGCGGCGGAGACGATCACGGCTTCAGGCATGAGCCCGAGCCTAGGGGACGTCGCAGAGGACGGCGGTGTGACTCACGCCTCGGTGAGCGCGTGCAGGATCAGGCGCAGCGACTCCGACAGGAACGGCCGCCGCTCGGCCGGCGGCTTCTGCAGCGCCGCCACCAGCAGCCCGTCGGAGGCGGCCACCAGCGCCTCGGCGGTGCGCCCGTCGTGCCGCTTGCCGCGCGAGGCCAGGGTCGCGTCGACGACGGCCACGAGCCGGTCGCGGTACTCCGCCAGGACCGCGGCCAGGGCGGGGTTGCGCGAGCCCTCCATGGACAGCTCGATGCGCGCCAGGATCAGCTCGCCCTCGTCCAGCCAGCTCTCGAAGGCCTCGACGACCGTGGTCACCACCCGCTCCGGCAGCCCCGGCTCGTCAGTGCCGAGGGCGGCCAGCTGGTCGGCCAGGTCCCGCACGTCCTGACCGCACTGCGCCGCGACGTACGCCGTGAGACCGGTCTGCAGCGCCTCCCGCGTCCGGAAGTACGCCGAGCAGGTGCCCTCCGGCAGCCCCGCCCGCCGGTCGACGGCCCGGTGGGTCAGGCCCCGCAGGCCCTCCTCGGCCACCACGTGCAGCGCGGCCTCGAGCAGCGCGCGACGTCGCGGCGAGAGCGCGGGCGCCTCGGACTCGGCGGCTGTGACGGACGGCACCACCCCATTGTGCCGTCGGGCTTGCGGAGCGCCCACGAGCGGCGTACTTTCTACAGATGTAGAGAATTCTACAAACGTAGAAAAGGAGCAACCGCCATGCTGTACGACCTCTCCGGCGTCCTGCCGTTCTTCGTCGTGATCGCCCTGCTGGCCGTGGCCGGCGCCGTCGCGTCGCTCACCGTCCTCGGGCGCGAGGTGACCCACCACCACCGGGTCCGCGTCGCGCGTCACCAGAGCATCCCGACCTACTACCGCCGCCTCGTCCTGGCCCACTGAGCCCCCGGGGCGCGAGCGCGCTCTGGCAGAGTCGGGGCGTGCGCCACCGCTACGAGTGCCCGATGCGCTGGGCCGACCTGGACCAGCTCGGTCACGTCAACAACGTGGTGTACGTCGACTACCTCCAGGAGGCGCGCGTCGACATGCTCCGCGCCCACGGGCGTGGGCCGGAGCGGCTGGCCGAGGGCCTGGTCGTGGCCCGGCATGAGGTCACCTACCTCAAGACGCTGACCTTCGACTTCCGTCCGGTCTCCATCGAGTGCTGGGTGACCGAGGTCAAGGCCGCCAGCTTCACCATGGCCTACGAGATCTTCCACGAGGACGCCGAGGCCGGCCGGGTGGTCTACCTGCGCGCGACCACCGTGCTCACGCCGTACGTCTTCGCCGAGGAGCGGCCCCGCCGGATCGCCCCGGAGGAGCGCGCCGCCCTCGAGCAGCACCTCGAGCCCGACGCCCAGCCCCGGCGCCGCACGCCCGCGCTGGCCGAGTCCCGCTCGCTCTACCCCGTCCACGTCCGGTTCTCCGACGTCGACGTCTACGGCCACGTCAACAACGTGAAGTACTTCGAGTACCTCCAGGAGTCCCGCGTCACCCTCGTCAACGAGCTGGTCCCGCAGCGTCGGTTCAGCGTCGTGGTGGCCCAGACCGACGTGGACTACCTGCGCCCGCTGCTGTTCCGCCCGGAGCCCTACGCCTGCCACTCGGTCATCAGCCGGGTCGGCACCCGCTCGATGACGATCGACTCCGAGATCCGCGACGGCGACCAGCCCCTCGCGCGCGCCCAGGTCACCGTGGTCTTCTTCGACCTGGCCAGCGAGCGCTCCACCGAGCCGGATCCCGAGGTCCGCGCGAGCCTGGAGGCCGCGGCCCTCCAGGTCAGGCCGAGCTGAGCAGCGCCAGGCTGGCTCCGGCGTCGCGCAGGCGCCGCAGCGCGCGGTGCCGCGCCACTCGTACGGCGACCGGCGTCATGCCCAGTGCCTGGGCGGCGTCGGCCACGCTGAGCCCGACCACGTCGACGCAGGCCACCACGTCGCGCTCGCGCGGGGACAGGCCGGCCAGCACCTCGCGCACCCACGCCTGACCGGGCACGGTGGTCTCCGGTCCGGCGACCACCACGGTGGGGATGTCCTCGACCGGGTCGGTCTGGCGGCGCCCGGCCCGGCGGCGGGCGTTGGCGGCCACCCGGCGGGCGATCCCGAACAGCCACCCGCCGAACTCCTCGGCGCTCCCGTGGTAGTCGTGCACCTTCTCGGCCGCCGTCAGCCAGGTCTGCCCGGCGACGTCCTCGGCGGCGTACGCCCCATCGGTGCCGGAGCGCGTCTCGAGCCAGACCACGAGGCGCCCGGCGTGCGCGCGGTAGAGCGCGCGCCACGCGTCCTGGTCGCCCTGCTTGGCCGCGGCGACGACGGCGTCGTCCCTCACCGCTGGTGGCCCCGGCCGGGCGCGCCGCCCTGGGGGTGGGGAGGGTGCACGGGGTGGCTCGGGTGGCTCGGGTGGCTCGGGTGGACCGGGTGGACCGGGTGGACCGGGTGGACCGGGTGGGCCGGGTGGGCCGGGTGGGCCGGGTGCGGGGGCTCGGTCGGCTCCGGCGCCCTGCTCGGCCCCGCGGGGTGGTGCGCCTCGGCGTGCCCCCTCGCCTTGCTCTTCCCCTTGCCCTTCCCCGTGCCGGGCGGACCGGTCGTCGCGCCCGGGGCGGCCGAGGCCGACGGGGGAGCCGCGGCCGCGCCGAGCGGCGACGGGTCGGGACCCGGGGTGACCCCGACGCCGGGCGCGGGCCGGTGGACAGGCTCCGGGCTCAGCGGGGAGTGGGTGCCGGGCAGCGCGCCGGCGAGCCACGAGACGCCGGCGACGGCCGCCACGCCGGCCGCGGCGAGCAGGACGCGCCCGGTGCCTGCGGCGCCGGGGGCCGCGCCGGCGCTGCGGGCGGAGAGCTCGGCGAGCAGTCGCGGGTCGGGCTCCAGCTCGGGTACGTCGAGCCGCAGGTCGAGCACGCTGTCCCCCTCCCGGACGACCACCAGAGGCGCCGGAGGTGACCCGGCGGCAGCGCGGGGGGCGCAGACCGCCGGGCCGTACCCGCCTCGTCTGGGTCGAGGCGGGAGCTCCTCCGACACCCGCTTCCTGTCACGGGCGCCGCGGAGCGTTACAGCCGGCGGCGGGATCTTCTCGTCAGCGCGGGCCGGGGGCCTGGTCGAAGTGGTTGACCATGAACTGGGCGGCGTGGGTGACGTACTCCCAGAACTGCGTGTCCTGCTCCGGGCTCAGCAGCCCGGCCCGCACCGCCTCGTCGAGCCCGGCCCGGAAGTGCGTGAGCCAGTGGTCCTTGGCGGTCGGGGTGACCGCGAACGGTGCGTGCCGCATCCGCAGCCGCGGGTGGCCGCGGCCGTCGGAGTACGTCGTGGGGCCGCCCCAGTACTGCACCAGGAAGTCGCGGAAGCGCTCCTCGGCCGGACCGAGGTCCTCCTCGGGGTAGAGCGGGCGGAGCACCGGGTCCTCGGCCACGCCCGCGTAGAAACGGCCGACGATGAGGCGGATCGTCTCGTAGCCGCCGATCTCGTCGTAGAAGGTGCTCACCGACCCATTCTGACGGCCTGCCAAACTCGGCGGCATGGCAACCACTCGCAAGGCAGAGACCACCTGGCAGGGCTCGCTGTTCGAGGGCGCGGGCAGCGTCGAGCTGCAGTCCTCGGGCATCGGCACGTACGACGTGACCTGGGCGTCGCGCGCGGAGGACGCGAACGGCAAGACCAGCCCCGAGGAGCTCATCGCGGCCGCCCACTCGGCGTGCTTCTCGATGGCCTTCTCCAACGGCCTGGCCAAGGCCGGGACCCCGCCCACCGAGCTCAAGACCTCGGCCGAGGTCGACTTCGTGCCCGGCACCGGCATCACCGAGATCCGGCTGACCGTGCGCGGCACCGTCGACGGCATCAGCGAGGAGGACTTCGTGGCCGCGGCCGAGGACGCCAAGGCCAACTGCCCGGTCAGCCAGGCGCTGGCCGGCACGACGATCACCCTCGACGCAGCGCTGGCCTGAGTCAGACCCGGTCGTCGGCCGGCTCGCCCGGCCCCTGCTCCGGCGGGGTGCCGGGCGGGTGCGGCCGCCCGTCGCGGTGCCAGACCACCCGCTGCGGGAACGGCATCTCGATGCCCTCGTGGTCGAAGCGCGCCTTGATCCGCTGGCGCAGCTCGCGGCCGATGCCCCACTGCTCGAGCGGCTGGGTCTTGACCAGCACGCGCAGCGTCACCGAGTCCGCCGACAGCGCCTCGACGCCGGTCACCTCCGGCTCCTCGATGATGAGCGAGCGGTAGTCGTCGTCCTCCCACAGGTCGCGGGCGACCTCCTGCAGGACCCGCTTCACGCGACCCAGCTCCTCGTCGTACCCGACGCCGACGTCGATCACCGCACGCGACCAGTTCTGGCTCTGGTTGCCCACGCGCAGGATCTCGCCGTTGGGGACGTACCAGACCGTGCCGTCCAGCGAGCGCAGCCGCGTCACCCGCAGGCTGACCGCCTCCACCGTGCCGCTGGCCTCGCCGACGTCGACCACGTCGCCGACCCCGAACTGGTCCTCGAAGATCAAGAAGATGCCGGACAGGAAGTCCTTCACCAGCGACTGGGCGCCGAAGCCGAGCGCGATGCCGATGATCCCGGCGCTGGCGATGATCGGGGCGATGTTGACGCCGACCTGGCTCAGGATCATGGTCCCGAAGATCGCCACCAGCACACCGGTGATCACGCTCTTGAGCAGGTCGCCCATGGTCTTGGCCCGCTGCACCCGCCGGGTCTGGGCGGCCAGGTCGCGCAGCTCCTGGGTGTGGGTCTGCTCCTGGTGGCGCCGGCGGCGCGAGAACCGGCTGACCCGGTCGGGGAGGACCCCCTCCTCGGCGCCGGCGACGATCCGGTCCACGACCCGGTGGGCCACGAAGCGCACCACCAGCCCCAGCACCACCAGGCCGAGGACGGCCAGGGGCAGGCCGATGAAGGCGTCGGCCAGGTTGGCCAGGGTCGCGTTGCCGGTCCTGTCGTCCACCCAGTTGCAGAGCGACTCGTCCGGCTGGCACGGGCTGCTCAGGAACATGGGCCCCAGGCTCTCAGAACGGCCCGAGGTCGATACCCTGGGGCGGTGACCCTCTCGCCGAGCGCCATCGCCGCCCTCGTCCCCATGGACGTGCCCGTGGGGTGGAGCGACCCGAAGGACGTGAACATGGTCCACGCCCTGCTGGTGCTGGGCGGGATCCCGCTGCTGCTGTTCCTCTCGATCGCGGTCGCGGTCTACCTCCCCTCGCTGCTGCGCGGTGAGCGGATCGCCCCGGGCCAGCCCCCGGTCGAGAACCAGTGGATCGGCGGCCCCCGCACCGGCACCGCCGAGCTGACCAGCCGCGAGACCGCGGACTCCGACTCGGGCGGTGCCAGTGGCCGCTGGTGAGCTGAGCGGGCGGCTCAACGCCCACGACCGGGTGGCCCTCGACGAGACCATCCGCCGCGCCGAGCAGCTCTCGCGCGCGGAGTTCTCGGTCTTCGTCGGCCACGCCGAGGGCGACCCCCGCGCGTACGCCGAGAGCCTGCACGCGACCCTCGTCGCCCCGGCCCGCAGCGTCCTGGTCCTCGTCGACCCCGACGCCCGCGCCCTCGAGGTCGTCACCGGCAGCGCCGTGCGCCGCACGCTGCGCGACCCGCAGGTCGAGCTCGCCGTGGCGCAGATGCAGTCGTTCTTCGCCCAGGGCGAGCTCGTGGCAGGCCTGCGGCGCGGGATCCAGATGCTGGCGGAGCACGCCCGGGCGCCGCAGACCCTGCACGCGGAGTAGACCTTCCGAGCACTTTCGGTTTGGTCTGGGTGCTTCGTCTCGTGGTGCGGCTCTCGGGGTTCCGGCCGCCTGTGGACTGACCCGGCCTCCGCCTGACCGCAGCCCCCTCACCGAACGCAACCGACGCCGTGTTGCACGCGACTGCTTCCAGCCCCATTACGTCTCGTGTGCGTGCCCCACGCCGCGGGTCTAGCGTTCGGCGAGGGGGCTGCGGTCCGGCGGTGGCCGGGTCAGCCCACAGCCGGCCTGGTTCGGCGGCGGCAACGTCTCGCCTCCGCCTTCACGGGTGGGTGGGGGTGTGGTGCGGGGTCCCGCGGCCGGCGCCGCCGAGAACTTGTAACGCGCAGTTATCGGATCTTCCGACCCGTTGCAACGGGTCGGAAGATCCCGTAACTGAGCGTTACAAGTGCGTGGAGGCGGACCGCAGCGTGGTCGCCAGAGGCGGCCGCGCATTGCGGGCGGGGCGTGCCCCGCCCTCGAGCGCGTCTTACCGCCCCGACCGGGTCCCGCTGTCAAGGACGAACTCCCGACGGCCGAAGGCCCCCGCAGTTCGCCGCTCGCGGCGCCGAAGGCGTCCTTGACAGCGGGAGTCGGGGTGGTGAGCGCGCGGCCGCTACGCAATTGATCCCGGCACGAGCAAGAACCGTCGAGGTCAGCAGGAGCCCAGCACGAAGACCACAGGCCCGGACGAAGAAACCTAGCCCTGAGCGTCCCGCGCCTGAGCCCTCAGCGCCCGGGCCACGTCGTCGCGGCCTTCGCGCACGTACCGCTTGGCCGCGGGGTTCGCCGGTGAGCTCTCGAGCCACGCGTCGATCCGGTCGAGGAGGCGCTGGGAGGCCAGGTGCTTGGGGAAGATGTACTCCAGCGCCGTGCTCGCGCGCTGGGTGCCCTTCTCCTCCCACATGGTGTCGGCGGCGGTGAGGTACTTCTCGACGTACGGCTCGAGGACGTCGTCCTGGCCGTAGGCCTGGAAGGCCAGCACGATCGAGCGCTGGGTCTCGTTGGGGACGTCGTCGCGGACCATGGCCAGCTCCCAGGCCTCGGCCTTGGCCTCGGCGGTGGGGCGCAGGGTGCGGGCGGAGGCGGCGTGCTCCTTGCCGCTGATGGTGTTGTCGCGGGCGAGCTCCTCGTCGATGCGGGCGGCGTCGGCGCGGCCGTTCTTGGCCAGGGCCGAGAGCATCGTCCAGCGCAGGTCGGTGTCGACCGCGAGGCCCTCGATCTCGAAGGAGCCGTCGAGGAGGCCCTCGAGGTCGCTCAGGGCCTGGTCGGAGTGGGCGGCGCCGGCGTACGCGCGGGCGAAGGAGAGCTGGTGGTCGCTGCCGGGGTCGGCGGTGGTCAGCAGCTCGCGCAGGCCGGACTCCCAGCGGGCGCGGAGCTCGGCGCGGTGCTCGGGGGCGGAGTACTGGGTGACGGCCTGGGCGGCGTACCCGGGGATGCGGGCCACGCCGAAGGCGTCGGTCTCCGAGGCGATGCCCGAGAGCACGAGGGTGACGAAGGCGGAGGCCGACATCTCCGCGTCGCGGGTCATGTCCCAGGCGGCGCCCCAGCACAGGGCGCGGGCCAGCGAGTCGTCGATGGTCTCGATGCTGGTGACCACGGTCTGCAGCGAGCGGTCGTCGAGGCGGATCTTGGCGTAGGCCAGGTCGCCCTCGTTGAGCAGCAGCAGGTCGGGCTGCTTCTCGCCGACCAGCTGCGGGACGTCGGTGGCCTCGCCCTCGACGTCGATCTCGAACGAGGTACGACGCACCAGCCGGCCGTCGACCTTGTCGTAGAGCCCGAGGCCGAGCCGGTGCCGGCGGAGCGTCGGGTAGTCGGCGGCCGCCGACTGGGTGACGGCGAAGGAGGAGTACGCGCCGGACTCGTCGAGCTCGAAGGAGGAGGCGAGGGTGTTCACGCCCGAGGTCTGCAGCCACTCCTGGGCCCACGACTCGAGCTCGCGGCCGCTGGACTTCTCCAGGGCCATGAGCAGGTCCTTGAACTCGGCGTTGCCGAACGCGAAGTCCTGGAAGTAGCCGCGCAGGCCCTCGAGGAAGGACTCCAGGCCGACCCAGGCCACCAGCTGCTTGAGCACCGAGGCGCCCTTGGCGTAGGTGATGCCGTCGAAGTTGACCTCGACCGCCTGGAGGTCGTGGTTGTCGGCGGCGATCGGGTGCGTGCTGGGCAGCTGGTCCTGGCGGTAGGCCCAGTTCTTGCGGGCGTTGGTGAAGCCGGTCCAGGCCTCGGTGAACTCGGTGGCGTTGACGGCGGCGTGGTAGCACGCCCACTCGGCGAACGACTCGTTGAGCCAGAGGTCGTCCCACCACTTCATGGTCACCAGGTCGCCGAACCACATGTGCGCCATCTCGTGGAGGACCACCTCGGCGCGGAACTCGTAGAACGAGCGGTCCTGGCGGCTGCGGGGGAGGTACTCGTCGCGCAGCGTCACGCAGCCGGCGTTCTCCATCGCGCCCATGTTGTACTCCGGCACGAACAGCTGGTCGTACTTGCCGAAGGGGTAGGGGTAGCCGAACTGCTCCTCGAAGTAGGCGAAGCCCTGCTCGGTGATCTTGAACAGCTCGTCGGCGTCGAGGTGCTCGACCAGGGACTGGCGGCAGTAGAGGCCGAGCGGGATCTCCTGGGTGGCGCCGCGGTAGGTGCGGTGCACGGCGTGGTACTCACCGGCCACCAGTGCGGTGACGTACGTCGACATCGGGTCGGCCGGCGCGAACGCCCACGTCGCGGTGCCGTCACCGCGGTCGGTGGGCTCGGGGGAGGCGGCGTTGGAGACGACCGCCCAGTGGCTCGGCGCGGTGACCGTCCACTGCGCCGGCGCCTTGAGGTCGGGCTGCTCGAAGGTGGTGTAGACGCGGCGGGCGTCCGGCACCTCGAACTGGCTGTAGAGGTAGACCCTGTCGTCGACCGGGTCGACGAAGCGGTGCAGGCCCTCGCCGGTGTGGGAGTAGGTGCAGTCGGCCCTCACGACCAGGGTGTTCTCGGCCTGGAGCCCGCTCAGGGCGATCCGGCTGCCGTCGTAGGCCGACACGTCGACGCTCTCGCCGTTCAGGGTGATCTCGTGGACGGTCGCGTCCACCAGGTCGGCGAAGGTGGAGCCGCCGGTCTCACGGCTGCTGAAGACGATGGTCGTGGTGGAGCCGAAGTGGGTGTCGCCGGTCGTCAGGTCCAGGTCGATGGAGTACGACGCGACGTCGAGGAGCGCGGCGCGGGTGGCCGCCTCGTCCCGCGTGAGGTTGGTTCCAGGCATGGGGGCGATCCTGCCACCCGGGCTGTGAGCGGGACCACGTCAGGGGCACGGCAGGATGCAGACGTGACCGGATCGGGACCTCGTCATGATCCCGCGCCGGGGAGGGTCCGCGAGGTGGCGCTGGTGTTCCTGCGCCTGGGCGTCGTGGCCTTCGGCGGCCCGGCCGCGCACATCGCGATGATGCGCGAGGAGCTGGTCCGCCGCCGCGGCTGGGTGAGCGACGAGCGGTTCGTGGACCTGATGGGGGCCACCAACCTGATCCCCGGCCCCAACTCCACCGAGCTGGCCATCCACCTGGGCCACGAGCGGGCGCGCTGGCGCGGGCTCGTGCTGGCCGGGGTGCTCTTCATCCTCCCCGCCGCGCTCATCGTCACCGGACTGGCCTGGCTGTACGTCGAGCACGGGGACACCCCCGCCTTCGACGGCGTGCTGTACGGCGTGGTGCCGGTCGTGGTGGCCATCATCGTCTGGGCCCTGGTCCCGCTGGTGCGGACCGTGGTGAGGTCGGCCTTCCTGGCCGTGCTGCTGGTGGCCGGGCTGGCGGCGTACCTCCTCGGGGTCAACGAGCTGGTCGTGCTCTTCGGCGGCGCCGCGGTGGCCGTGCTGGTCCACGTCCTGGTCCGGCTGCGGGGCACGCACGGGGTCGCGCTGGCCGCCCTGCCGGTCTTCGCCGACCCGAGCGCCGGCCAGCTGGCGACGCTGTTCGCGACGATGCTCAAGATCGGGGCGGTGCTCTACGGCTCCGGCTACGTGCTGCTGGCCTTCCTCGAGGGCGACTTCGTCGACCGGCTGGGCTGGATCACCCACGACCAGCTGCTCGACGCGATCTCGGTGGGCCAGGTGACGCCCGGACCGGTCTTCACCACCGCGACGTTCGTGGGCTACCTGGTGGCGGGACTGCCCGGGGCGTTCCTGGCCACGGTGGGGATCTTCCTGCCGTCGTTCGTCTTCGTCGGGCTGCTCACCCGGCTGGCCGGCTGGCTGCGCTCGCGGGACTGGACCTCCGCGCTGCTGGACGGGCTGAACGCCACCGCGCTGGCCCTCATGGCCGGCGTCTCCTGGACGCTCGGGCGCGACGCGCTGGTGGACGGGTGGACCGTCGCGCTCTTTGCGATGACCCTGGTGCTGCTGTGGCGCACGCGGCTCAACTCCGGCTGGTACGTCGCCGCCGGTGCGGTCGCCGGAATACTCGTGCACACGACGGGTTAGAGAAGGACGTGGCCACTGACGACGTTGACTTCTGGTTCGACCCGCTCTGCCCGTTCGCCTGGATCACCTCCCGCACGGTGCTCGAGGTCGAGCAGGTCCGCGACATCAAGGTGACCTGGCGCATCATGAGCCTGGCCTACCTCAACGAGGACAAGGACATCTCCGACGACTACCGCGCGCTGCTGAAGGACGCCTGGCAGCCGGTCCGCGTGTGCATGGCGGTCGAGCAGGAGTACGGCCAGGAGAAGCTGGCCGAGCTCTACACCGCCCTCGGCACCCGCAAGCACAACGGCGGCGCGGAGAAGCTGGACCGCGGGCTCATCGAGGACGCGCTGTCCGAGGCGGGGCTCTCCACCGAGCTCGCCGACCGGATGGACGACGACTCGCTGGACGACGCGATCCGCACGTCCCACCACGAGGGCATGGACCAGGTCGGCTACGACGTCGGCACGCCCACGATCGCCATCAACGGGCACGCCTTCTTCGGCCCGGTGCTGACCCGGATCCCGCGCGGCGAGGACGCCGGCAAGATCTGGGACGGCGCGGTGGCGCTCAGCGCGTTCCCGTACTTCGCCGAGCTCAAGCGGACCCGCGAGTCCGAGCTGCACTTCGACTGAGGTCTAGCTGGTCGCAGCCGTCGTCGCGGCGGTCGACGCCACCACGGCGCCGACCGTCGCCGCGGTGGCGGCGTCGACGGCGTCCTTGACCGCCCTGGCTGCCCACTGGCCCTCGGCGATCTGCTTCGCTCGCTGGTTGAGCTCGCGCTTCTTCGCTCCGGTGTCGGGGACCACCGCCTGGTGGGCCTGGTCCACCGCAGCCAGCAGGGCGATGAGGGCGCCGGTGCGCTGGTCCGGGTCCTGGCCCTCGACCAGCGCGCTCGCCACCGCGCGGCGTACGCCGTCCTCGTGCGTGGAGTCCCTGGTCGGCCAGGTGGTGCGTGGGAAGAGCCCGAGCACCTTGCCGTCCTTGCGCTCGATCACGCCGCGTTCGGCCAGCCGGGTGGCCAGGCGCTCCTCGAGCCCCTTGCCGATCCGCCCGACCAGGTCGCTGGCCGCCCGGTCCTTCTCGGCGATGGTGGCCAGCGCGTCGGCTAGCACCGGGTCGAGGTCGGCGGGCGCCTCGCCGGCCGGGTGGACCTTGTCGGTCCTCCACCTCGACCTGTTCTCGTCCACCGTCACCAGCCCGGCCACCGCCAGCTCGGCCAGCACCGCGCCACCCAGCAGCACGTCGGTCGAGCCCCACGACGAGACGGTTCCCTTCACGTTGTCGAGGAGCAGGAGCAGCAGGTCCTCCGCGATCAGCGTCACCCTCCGAACGTATCTGCGTCGCCCACCAGACACACCCCTCCCTAGGATCACACCGTGAGCAGAGTCCTGTCCGCCGTCGCCTGGCCGTACGCCAACGGCCCGCGCCACATCGGCCACGTGGCCGGTTTCGGCGTGCCCTCCGACGTCTTCAGCCGCTACATGCGGATGGCGGGTCACGACGTGCTGATGGTCTCGGGCACCGACGAGCACGGGACGCCGATCCTGGTGGCGGCCGACAGCGAGGGCGTGAGCGCGCGGGAGCTGGCCGACAAGAACAACGCGATCATCGTCAACGACCTGGTCGACCTCGGGCTGTCCTACGACCTGTTCACGCGCACGACGACGGGCAACCACTACGGCGTCGTCCAGGAGCTGTTCCGCGGGGTGCACCAGAACGGCTACATGGTGGAGCAGACGACGTTCGGCGCCATCTCGCCGTCCACCGGTCGCACGCTGCCCGATCGCTACATCGAGGGCACCTGCCCGATCTGCGGGTACGGCGAGGCGCGGGGCGACCAGTGCGACAACTGCGGCAACCAGCTGGACCCGACCGACCTCATCAACCCGCGCTCGCGGATCAACGGCGAGACGCCGGAGTTCGTGGAGACCCAGCACTTCTTCCTCGACCTGCCGGCGCTGGCCGAGGCGCTGCAGACCTACCTGCAGGGTCGCGAGGCCAGTGGCACGTGGCGTCCCAACGTCATCAAGTTCAGCCTCAACCTCATCGAGGACCTCAAGCCGCGGGCCATGACCCGCGACATCGACTGGGGCATCCCAGTGCCGGTCGAGGGCTGGACCGAGCAGACCAACAAGCGGCTCTACGTGTGGTTCGACGCGGTCATCGGCTACCTCTCGGCCTCCATAGAGTGGGCCCGCCGGCAGGGCCAGCCCGACCGGTGGCGCGAGTGGTGGAACGACCCCGAGGCCCTGTCGTACTACTTCATGGGCAAGGACAACATCGTCTTCCACTCCGTCATCTGGCCGGCCGAGCTGCTGGCCTACAACGGCCAGGGCGCGGCCGGCGGCGAGCCGGGGGAGTACGGCGTGCTCAACCTGCCCACCGAGGTGGTCAGCTCGGAGTACATGACCATGGAGAGCAAGCAGTTCTCCACCAGCCGCGGCCACGTGATCCTGGTCGGCGACATGCTGGCGCGCTACTCCGCCGACGCGCTGCGCTACTACATCTGCGCGGCCGGCCCGGAGACCTCGGACGCCGACTTCACGTGGGCCGACTTCGTGCTGCGCAACAACAGCGAGCTGGTGGCCGGCTGGGGCAACCTGGTCAACCGGACCGCGACGATGCTGGCCAAGAACTTCGGCGCGATCCCCGAGGCCGGGCCGCTCGAGCCGGTCGACGAGGCCGTCCTCGCGACCGTGCGCGCGGGCTTCGACACCGTCGGTGACCTGCTCGGTCGCCAGCGGCTGCGCCAGGGCATCGCCGAGGCCATGCGCGTGGTCGGCGAGGTGAACAAGTACCTCACCGTCACCGAGCCCTACAAGATGAAGGACGAGTCCCAGCGCGAGCGGCTGGCCACCGTCCTGCACGTGGCCGCGCAGTGCGTGAGCGACTGCAACACCCTGCTCGCGCCCTTCCTGCCGCACGCATCCAACCAGGTGCACCGGGTGCTCGGCGGCGAGGGCGAGTTCATGCCCATGCCGCGCATCGAGACCGTCGAGGAGCTCGACCCCGACAACGGCGCCGGGCTGGACTTCTACCCGGTCATCACCGGGGACTACTCCGGCACGCCGCGCTGGGAGTCGCGCCCGGTCACCGTCGGCGCGAGCGTCGAGAAGCCGACGCCGATCTTCACCAAGCTCGACCCGAGCGTGGTCGACGAGGAGCTCGCCAGGCTCGGCGGCGCGTGAGCGTCGCGCTCCTCGGTGACCGCAGCGGACACCGCAGCCACCGGGAGCTCGACTCCCTGCGCCCGGCCCTGCCGGTCGACACCGAGTGGGTCCCGACCGGCTCGGGCTTCGACGTCACGGCGTACGACGGGGTCTGGCTCGTCCCAGGCTCGCCGTACGCCGACGACGACGCGGTGCTCGCGGCCCTCACCACGATCCGCGAGGAGGAGGTGCCCTTCCTCGGCACCTGCGGCGGCATGCAGTACGCCGTCTTGGAGCTGGCCCGGTCCGTGCTCGGGGTGAGCGCCACCCACGCCGAGACCGCCGGCGTCGCGGCCGACAACGCCGTGGCCCCGCTGGCCTGCTCGCTGCAGGGCGAAGAGCGGCTGGTCACCCCGGTGCCGGGCACCCGCTTCGGGTCCTGGGTGGGCGAGCCGTTCCTCGGCACGCACTTCTGCTCCTACGCGCCCGCCCCCGCGGTCATCGAGGCCCTGGAGGCGGCCGGCGTGGTCGTCGGGGCGACCGCACTCGACGCCGGGGCCGAGGTGCTCGAGCTGCCCGGCCACCCGTTCTGGGTGACCTCGATGTTCCAGCCGCACGTCGGAGCGCTGGCCGGCGCGCCGGTGCACCCGCTGGTCACGGCGTTCGTGGACGCGGTGGTGGGCGCTCGTGCGTGAGGGCGAGCCGTCGCGCACGGCGTGGGGCGCCGCGGTCCACCGCGCGGTGCACCCGCTGCTGGACGACCCGGTCCTCTTCGACGACCCGCTGGCCCTGCCCCTCCTGGGCGTGGACCGCGAGACGCTGTTGGCCGACGCCCCGCCGCGCTCGCGGCTGCGGGTGTTCGTGGCGCTGCGCCACCGGTTCGCCGACCAGACCCTCGCCGCGGCGTACGAGCGGGGGACGCGGCAGTGCGTCGTGCTCGGCGCCGGGCTCGACACGATCGCCTACCGCAACCCGCACGAGGACCTGCGCGTCTTCGAGGTCGACTTCCCGGCCACCCAGGCCTGGAAGCGCGAACGGCTGGACGAGGCCGGCATCGACCCCGTGGCGACGTACGTCGGGGTGGACTTCGAGCGCGACTCGCTCCTGGAGCGGCTGCGGGCCGGCGGCTTCGACGTCGGCGCGCCCGCGGTGTTCGTCTGGCTCGGGGTGGTGCCCTACCTGACCCGCGAGGCCGTCCGCGCCACGCTGTCGGCGGTGGCCACCGTGCCGGGCGCCGAGGTGGTGCTGGACCACCCCGGCACCGACCGCGACGCGGCGGGCGAGGAGCGCCTGCGGCGGCTGGCCGAGCGCGTCGCGGCCGTCGGCGAGGAGCTCACCCCCGCCTGGGCGCCCGGTGAGATGACCGCGCTGCTGCGCGAGGTCGGCTTCACCGACGTCGACGAGCTGCCCTTGCCCCCGGGCAGCGGGGCGCACATCGTGCGCGCCCGCCGACCGGCGTGAGGATCACCCTGCAGTTCCACCCCGACTGGCCGGTCGGCGACCGGCGCGTCCTCGAGGCGATGGCCGACGACGGCGCCTACCTCAGCCAGTTCGCCACCGGCACCTCCAACGGCGGGCTCACCGCGCACCCCGGTGGCGACCGGTGGCGGTGGGAGAGCCGGCTCTTCGACGGGCGGTACGACGCCGCGGACGCCCGGGAGCGGCCGGTCTACGGCGCGGTCGACCTCGGCTCGGCGTACGGCGGCGCCCCGCGGTTCGGCTCCGCGCACGTGCGCCTGCGGCCGGAGGTGAGCGAGCGGGCGACGTTCTGCTTCCCGGACTCGGTCTTCGAGCCGGACCAGGTCGTCGGCCCCGAGCGGCTGGCCGACCTGGTGGCGCGCTGCGCGTCGGCCGAGCTGGACGACCTCGACCGCTACGTCGAGGCGCACGTCCACGGCGGGGTCCGCTTCGCGCGCGACGCCGAGGCCGTGGTGCTCGACCCCTGCTTCCGCGCCGGTCCGGTGCACCAGGCCGCCGAGCGGCTGGGCTGTCCGGTGGAGTGGCACCCGGGCTTCCGGGTGGCCACCGCCGACCTGGACGCGGCCTACCGCGGTCCCGGGCCGCTGGCGCTGGCCCGTGCGCTCGGCGCCGAGCTGAGCCCGGCGGTGGTCGGGGACGCCGCGCGCGCCGGTGGCCACGACCGGCAGACGCTCAAGCGGGTGTGGCACCTGCTGGCGCGGTTCGGCCGTCGAGCACCCTAGGGAGCCTGACGACCGCCTCCGCCGAGGACGGCCTTGACGCCGTTCACGCCGTGGAGCTTCACGCTCACCACGCCGAGGTCCTCGGTCTGGCCGCTGACCAGGTCGAGGCGCTCGCGCTTGGCGGTGAACCAGTACGGCGTGCCGGGCTCGTCGCGGGCCGAGCTGAGCAGGTCGTCGGGGACGAGGACGTCGGGGTGCTCGTCGAACAGGCCGACCAGGTCGAGCAGGGCCGTGGTGGCCGGTCCGGAGTGCAGGCGCTCGACCTTGAACGGGCGGCCGTACTTCTGCTTGCCCGACACCGTCGGGAACAGCCAGGACTGGTCGCCGGTGTCGAGGACGCGGACGCCGAGGGGCGCGATGACCGGCCGGTTGTTGCTGTAGCGCAGCTGGCCACGGACCACGGCGCCGACCGGGGCGGTGAAGGCCTGGGTGCCGCCGGCGCTGGTGACGCTCACCGCCGAGTGCGTGACGGCGAGGTTGGCGCCGGTCTTGCTCGGCCGGTCCTCGCGCTCCTTGCGGGCGGTGGTGACCGCGGCGGTGTAGGTGCCCGGGACCAGGCCGCGCACGACGTACTGGCCGCCGGTCTCCTGCTCGGTCCAGTTCAGCGCGAGTGGGGTGGCCTGGTCGCCGTCGACGAACGCCGGGCGCAGCCAGGGGTCCTCGGGGACGGCGGTCAGCTTGACCTGGCCGCCGGCCGGCAGCGAGCCGCTCAGGTTGACCGTCGGCTGGTCGAGGGGGATCGCGAGGTCGGCGGAGGTGGCGACGTTGAGGTCGATCGTCTGCTGACCCCAGGGGAAGTCGACCTGCTCCGGCCCGTCGCTGGGCAGGGCCGAGCGGCGCACCGAGAGCGAGTAGGTGCCCGCCGGCAGCCCGGCGAAGGTCACCTTGCCGCCCGGCTGCGCGGCGGGGCTGCCCTGGAAGACCTTGAGCACGCGGCCGTCGGCGTTGCGCAGCTCGGCGTCGACCGAGCCGTTGGCGCCCGGGAGCGTGTCGGTGGCCGAGAACGTGATCGAGCGGCCCGGGTCGAGGGCCAGGTCGGCGGTGGCCACCGTCTTCTCGGTGACGGCCACGATCTGCTGCTTGGGGACGTACGCCGAGCCGGCGTAGGAGGTGGCGACGGTGTAGGCGCCAGGCTTGAGCGAGGTGACGACGTAGCGCCCGATCTCGTTGGTCACCACGCCGCCGGCGAACGCGCCGGTGTTGTCCAGGATGGACAGGAACTGGTCGGGCAGCGGGACGCCGTTGCTGGTGACCAGGCCGCGGATGATGCCGGCGTGGCGGGTCTTGAAGCTGATCCGGGCGGTGCGGCCGGCGCGCAGCAGCAGCCGGTGCGAGCGGAAGCCGGGGACGGTGGACGCGGTGCGCAGGCCGGGGTCGCGGTCGGCCTCGACGCGGTAGGGGCCGGGGGCGACCTCGAAGCGGTACTGGCCCTGGGCGTCGGTCTGGGTCTGCGCAGCGATGCTGCCGTCGATGCGGGTGAGGTAGATCGTGCGGTCGGCGCCGTCGACCTTCCAGGTGCCGGTGACCACCGCGGTCGGCTGGACGACGATGCGGCCCATCGAGCGGTGCGCGACCGGCTGGTACATCCGGGTGTGGCGCATCCAGCTGGGCAGGTTGCCGTCCGGGCCGAGCCAGGTCGGCGTGAACCTCTTGCTGCTCTCCTGGTCGCACTCGCCCGAGCGCCGGGCCCGGTGGCCCTCCGAGGCTCGCTCCGCTCGCACCTCAGTGCGAGCACCCCCGCTGCTCACGGACTCGCTGCAGATCCGCACGAGGTAGGGCTCGCGCAGCTGCTTGAGGCTGAACTGGCCGCGCCCGTTGGTGCGGGCCAGGACCGGCTTCTCCTCGGTGCGGTCGACCGGCAGGCCGAGGTCGGAGAAGCGGACGCCGGTGACGAGCGCGTTCGGGATCGGCGTGCCGCCGGGGCCGACGACCTGGCCGGTGATGGTGCCGCGGGTCTTGGGCGGCTCCGGCCGCGCCGGCGCCGGCGCCGCCGTGCGACCGGCGACCAGCTCGGGAGGGCTGCTGAGGTAGGTGTTGGGGCCGCCGTCGCCCTGGGCGGCGGGCGCCGCCACGACGGTCGCGGCCCGTGCCGGGGCGGGCGCGTCGAGCAGCAGGGCGCCGCTGGCGACGAGCGCGAGGGAGGTGATGGTCGGGGCGAGGCTCGCACTGAGGTGCGAGCGCAGCGAGCCTCGAAGGGCCTTCGGCCGGGTCCGCGTCATGGCGGGATCATGCCGTACGCCGCCGACGTGCGGGGGTCAGAAGAGCACGCGTTCCTCGACCGCGCCGTACTCCGCGACCGACCCGCCCCGGACCGCCGCCTGCTGGTCGCCGGCGGGGCCGTCGCCGCGGAACGTCTCGACCGCCTCCTGGCTCTCCCAGCGCTCGAACACGTTGACCCGGCGCGGGTCCACCAGGTCGGCGGTGAGCGCGAAGTCCAGGCAGCCGTCCGTCGCGCGGGCCGCCTCGACCACCTCGCGACAGCTCTCCAGGTACGCCGCCCGCTCGTCCGCGTCGACCAGCAGGTGGCCGGCGACGATGACCATGCCCATGGTGACCATGCCTCGTCCGACCCCTCGTCAGGGCCGAACTCATCGCGGTAGCGTCCGCGCATGTCGTGGTCGTTCCTGCTGACGTCGTTCGTCATCTGCGCGACGCCGGGGATCGGCGCCCTCTTCACGATGGGCGCCGGGCTGGCCCGCGGCACCCGCGCCGGGCTGCTGGCGGCCTTCGCCGGCACCCTCGGCACGATCCCGCACGCGGTGGCCGCGCTCACCGGGCTCGCGGCCCTGCTGCACGCGTCGGGCGTGGCCTTCCAGGCGGTGAAGTACGCCGGCGTGGCCTACCTGCTCTGGATGGCCGTGGCCACCTGGCGCGACACCGGTGCCCTGCACGTCGACACCGAGAGCGCGCCGACCTCGGTCCGCTCCGTGCTCACCACCGGGATCACCGCGAACCTGCTCAACCCCAAGCTCACGCTGTTCTTCGTGGCCTTCCTGCCGCAGTTCGTGCCCGCCGGCTCGTCCTCGCTGCCGCGGATGGCCGCGCTGTCGGGCGTCTTCATGGTGATGACGTTCCTGACCTTCGCGGTGTACGCCGTGGCCGCGGGCGCCCTGCGCGACCGCGTGCTCACCCGCCCGCAGCTGGTCGCGCGCATCCGCAAGGTCTTCGCCGCGTCCTTCGTCGCGCTCAGCGCGAGGCTCGCCGTCCAGCAGCGTTGAGCGGGCCGGCCGCCCGCCCGTCAGGCAGGATGTCCCGATGCTTGCTGTCTCGGGAGCCCGTGTCCTCGTCGTGTCCGCGCTCGTCGCGGTGGCCGTCGCGCTCGGTGTGGTGTCGCCCGCGGAGGCCGCGCCGCGCCCCGTGGCCACGAAGGCCTCGAGCGCGCCGGGGTCGCTGACCGGCTACGGCTTCGACACGTGCAGCGCACCGCCCCAGGAGCTGATGGACGCCTGGTGGCAGAGCTCGCCGTACGCCGCGGTCGGGGTCTACATCGGCGGCAGCAACCGGCTGTGCCAGGACCAGCCCGAGCTCAGCGCCGGCTGGGTCCGCACCCAGCAGAAGCGCGGGTGGCGGGTGCTGTCGCTGTACGTCGGTCCGCAGGCCAGCTGCTCGGGATACGCCGACCGGATGCCGGCCGACCGGGTCGCGGCCGAATCGCTCGGCCGCTCCGAGGCCAACGCAGCCGTCGCGATCGCGCGGGGCCTCGGGATCGGCAAGGGCTCGACGCTCTACTACGACCTCGAGGACTTCGACATCGGGCCGGACGACTGCCGGCAGGCCGCGCTGGGCTTCCTGTCCGGGTGGGCCAAGGAGCTCGAGGCGCAGGGCTACGACTCCGGCGTCTACTCCAACATCGCGGCCGCGATCACCGCGCTGGACTTCGCCAACTTCGCCTCGCCGGGCTCCTACCAGATGCCCGACGACATCTGGTTCGCCTGGTCGAACGGCCAGGCCGACACCGGGACCGCCGACTGGGTGCGGACCGACGCGTGGGACGACCACGCGCGGATCCACCAGTACCGCACCGACGTCACCGCGGTCTACGGCGGCTACGCGCTGAGCGTCGACGAGAACTGGCTCGACGTCGGCCAGGGCTCGGTGCCTCCGAAGGACAAGCCGCTGTGCAAGGGCGTCGACGTCGACCTCGAGCGCTACCCGACGCTCAGGGCCGGATCGCGGGGCGCCGCGGTCGAGGTCGCCCAGTGCCTGCTGCGCCGCAACCGGCTCAGCGCCGCCCCGATCACGGGCACCTACACCGCGAAGACCGCGGCCGCCGTGCGCAAGCTCCAGCGGAAGACCGGCCAGAAGGCCACCGGCACCCTGACCCGCGCCACGTGGACCGCGCTGCTGGCCAAGGGGTCGACCCCGGTGCTCAAGGTCGGGCTCACCGGCACCAGCGTCGAGCGGCTCCAGCGCGCGCTCACCGCGGCCGGCCGGCGGACCAGCATCACCGGGGTCTACACCGCGAAGACGGCCAAGGCGGTCCGCAAGGTCCAGAAGGGGGCCGGCCTGCCCGGGACCGGGGTCGTCACCCGCGACCTGTGGAAGGTGCTGCAGGGCCGTTGAGCTCAGGCGTCGAGCGGGTCGCCCGGCACGACGTCGACGAAGTCCACGGCGATCGCGGCGGCGTCGAGCTCGGGGTCGACGCCCAGCAGCTCGCGCAGGGTGTCGAGGACCTCGGCGCGCACCTGCTCGGCGAGCGGACGCAGCTCCACGCCGTACGTCGCCACGAGGGCGACCTCGACCCCACGGAGTCGGCCGTCCTCCAGGGCCAGGTCGATGCGCTCCGGCGTGTGGGTGGGATGGGCCTGCAGCACGCGGCGCAGGGCGTCGACGACGACGCGGGAGGACACGTAGGTCCGCGAGCCCCGGTCGTCCTGCTCGGGTCCGTCGGGACCGAAGACCAGCACCGGCTCGGCCGGGCGGACCAGGCCGCGCACCCGCGTCATGATCGTGTCGGACAGCTCGACCCAGCCCTGCGGCGTCGCGTCGAAGGCCTCGCGGCGGGCCTGCTCGATGGCGCGCGCGAGGGCGTCGGGGGTCCCGGGCTCTACCGCCATCGGGACATCCTCTCCGCCAGGGTCCGTCGTCCCCGGTGCAGCAGCCCGCGCACGCTGCTCACCGGCACTCCGAGCGCCTCGCCGATCTCCTCGTAGCTGTGCTCCTCGACCTCGCGGAGGAGCCAGGCGGCCCGTTGCTGCCACGGTAGTTCGTTGAGCGCGGCTTGCAACTCGTGGAGCAGCTCCTCGTCGAGCACGTGCTGGAGCGCGTTGTCGACGGCCGGGGCGACCAGCCCGGTGAGCGCCTCGTCGGTGACCGGGGTCGGCTTGCGCTTGCGCTGCAGGTCGACCGCGCGCCGGTGGACCAACCGGAACAGCCAGGTCCGCAGGCTCGACTCGCCGCGGAAGGCGTCCAGTCCGCGCCACGCGGAGATGAACGCCTCCTGCACCGCCTCCGCGGCGTCGCTCTCGCTGCCGCCGACCAGCCGGACGGCGTAGCGGTACATCTGCGGGCCGTAGCGGTCCACGATCTGCCGGAAGGCCAGGTCGTCGCCCAGCCGGGCCGCCCTGATCAGGGCGCGGTCGGTGGCGTCGGGACGCGCCCGCACGCCACGGGGTCCGGCCTCGGCCCCGGTGGGGGTGCCCGGACCGGTCGTCACGGGTCGATCGTGCCTGCCGGTCCCAAGCCGGCCGCACGGGTGGTCCACACCCCCGGGGTGATGCGGGTCACCCGGACCGAGCGTGACGACCCGTGGGGACGAAGCGACTGATGGGTGTCCGAACGAGAGAGAGCGAGTCGATGATGACCGAGACCAAGCCGACCCCCACGAGCAGCCCTGCCACCAGCCCCGCCAGCCCCGCCAGCTCTTCCAGCACGGGCGCGGAGGTGGCCACCCGGACGACCGGACCGCTCGTGTCCGAGCAGGGCCGCACCGCGATCGCCGACACCGTGGTGTCCAAGATCGCCGGCATCGCCGCGCGCGACGTCAACGGCGTCCACGCGCTCGGCGGCGGCACCGCGCGTGCGGTCGGCGCGCTCCGCGAGCGGATCCCCGGCTCGCGCACCAACCTGTCGCAGGGCGTCACGGTCGAGGTGGGCGAGCGCCAGGCGGCGGTCGACCTGGACATCGTGGCGGAGTACGGCGTCTCGATCGCCGACCTGGCCGCCGGCATCCGGCGCAACGTCATCGACTCCGTCGAGCGGATGACCGGGCTCGAGGTGACCGAGGTCAACATCGTGGTCCACGACGTGTTCGTTGACGACGGCAGCGAGGAGCCGAGCGACGAGGCGCCCCGTGTCGAGTGACCCCGGTGCCGACTCCGGTGCCGACCCCGGTGCCGGCCCCGGCGCCGAGGTGGACGCCGTCGTCGACGCCGTCCTCGCCGTCCCGGGGGTGCACGGGCTGCACGCCGGGCTGCTGGGCGACGCGGCGACGTACCTCCCCGGCCGGCGCGTGGCCGGCGTGCGCCGCGACGAGGACGGCTGGGAGCTGCACCTGGTCCTGGACTGGGGCGCTCCGGTCGCGGCCACGACGGCCGCGGTCCGCACCGCCCTCGCCGGTCTGGTGAGCGGTCCGCTCACCCTCACGGTCGAGGACGTCGCCCCGCCGGCGGCGCTGGCACCGTGACGACCCGCACCGACGCCGAGCTGCGCGCCGCCCGGCGTGCCGTGGCCCGGCGGCTGCACCCGGACCTGGGCGGGGACGCCGAGGAGTTCGCCCGGGCCATGGCCGCCCTGGACCGAGCCGAGCGGCCCGGCCCCGCCGCGGTGGGCCCGGTCGCGGTGCGCTCGCGCTGGACCCGTGCTCGCGCCGCGGCCCGCGGTGCCCGCGGTCTCCGCACCCGGCTGCCGGCGTCCTGGCCGGGCGCCCGCCGCTACGGCTCGCTCTGAGCCCCACCCATCCCTGTTCTGGAAGGACCTCGCATGACCACCTCCACCACCGGCCTCCTGGCCGGCCTGCTCCCTCACCCTCGCCGTCACGACCGGCGGCGTGCTGGGCCTGCTCCTCGCCGTCGTGCTCGGCGCCGGCGGCTGGCTGGTCGGTGCCCGCCTCAGCGGCGAGGTCGACCTCGACGAGCTGCTGCGCGGACGCCGTGGCTGACGTCCTCCAGCCCGCTCTCGGACCCGCCGCTGAGCGCGGCACGCTCGAGGTACGCACCAAGGCGCTCCAGCACGTGGTCGAGCGCGCGACGCTCGACGTGCCCGGCACCGTGACCCAGCACCGCACGCTGGGCGGGGTCCTGGGCTCCGGCGCCCCGCGCGCCTCGGTGAGCGTGCGCGGCGGCCGGGCCCGCATCGACGTCACGGTGGCCTGCGGGTGGCCGGCGCCGGTGGCCCGGATCGCCGCGGACGTGCGCACCCGCGTCACAGAGCAGGCCACCGCCCTGACCGGCGTGCAGGTGCTCAGCGTGGACGTGACCGTGCAGGCCGCGAGCGACGCGGCCGCAGCCGACCGACAGGACAGGAGGGTCGAGTGATGAGCTCGCCGACGAAGGCGCCCGCCGCAGCGCGCCTGGCGCTGCTGGTGGCCCTGCTGCTGCTCGCCGTGGCCGTGGTGGCCGTGCGCGACCTCGCGGTCACCCAGGGCTGGGTCTCCGGCCGGTCGTGGACGCGGCACCTGGTCGCGGCCGTGGACGGCACGCAGGCCAGCACCGGGTTGGCCCTGCTCGGCATCGTGGTCGCCGTGGTCGGGCTGCTGGTGCTGCTCGGCGCGCTCTGGCCCGCCCGGCGTACGCACGTGCCGCTGGGCGACACCCCGGACGCGTGGCTGACGCCCGCCGCCGTGGCCGCCCTGGCCCGGTCGGTCGCCGACCGCTCGGCCGGCGTGCTCGAGGCCCGGACCGAGAAGACGTCGCGGCGCCGGGTGCGCGTCGTGGTGACCGCCGCGGAGGACACCCCGGCCGCCGCCGGCGCCGCCCAGCGCGACGTCGACGCCGCCCTGGCCCGGCTGCCGAGACCGGTGGTCACGGTCCGGGGCGCCCGGCAGGGGGTGGCGTCGTGAGCCGCCGCACCGTCGTGCTCGACCGCGTGGTCGTGGCCCTCGTCGGGCTGCTGCTCCTCGCCGCCGGCCTGCTCGCCGTGGACTGGCGCACCGGCACCGTGCTGGACCTGCGCGACCGGCTGGACGCCGGACCGGTGCTCGACGTGGTCGACGCGGGCTGGTGGCCGTGGGTCTGCGCCGTCGTCGGCGTGGTGCTCGCCCTGCTGGCGCTGGCCTGGCTGCTCGCCCACCTGCCGCACCGCGGCCCGGGCCGCACCCGGCTCGCCGGCAGCGACCAGGGCGGCACCCTCGAGGTCGAGCTGCGCTCGGTCGCGAGCGCGGTGGCCGACCGGCTCGCCGACCTCGGCCCCGTGACCGGAGCGCGCGGCACGACCGACCGGGTGCGCGGCACCACGGTGCTGGAGGTGCGCGGCCGGGTCGAGCCCGACGCCGACACCGACGCCCTGGACCGGGCCGTGCGCACCTGCGCGGCCGAGGTCGAGCAGGCCTTCGCCGGAGCGGTGCCGCTCCGCGTGCTGCTCGACGCGCCGCGACGCACGCGGCCCCGTGACGACCGGGTGCGGGTGCAGTAGCCCGCCCCCGGCAGCAGGACCCCCTCACCACCCGAGAAGAACCGACACCAAGAAGGAGTGATCAGCATGGGCATGGTCGACAAGGCGAAGAACGCCGCCGAGGACGCCCTCGGCAAGGCCAAGGAGAAGGTCGGCGAGCTGACCGGCGACGAGAAGCTCGAGGCCGAGGGCAACAAGGACCAGGCGAAGGCGTCCGCCAAGGACACCGTCGAGGACGTCAAGGACGTCTTCCGCAAGTGAGAGCCGACCCGGGGTGGACGCGTCGGGGGGCGCGTCCGCTCCGGGTCCTCACCTCCCGGCCTCCGTGGTGAGCCGCTGCACGTCCGGCAGCAGCGCGAGGCCGTTGACCACCACCGAGAACACCAGCAACGCCACCCCCCACCCGGGGTGTCCGGCGGCCACCAGACCCAGCGAGGCCGCCCCGAAGACCAGGGCCTTGACGACCGGGCGCAGCACCGGCCCGCCGTACGGCGCCCGCGGGGACGCGAACGCCGCCCACGCCGCCACACCGAGCGCCGGCAGCGACCAGACCAGCAGCCACGCCGGTGCCGCCGCCCAGCCGACGACGGCCAGTGCGGCCACCGTGAGCAGCTCGTCGAGGAAGACCAGCGCGAGCACCGTCCAGCCGAAGGCACGCACCCGCGCATTCTCGTCGCTTCTCTAGGGTCTGCGCATGAGCGTCGACCACGTGCCCCTGTTCTTCCTGCGCCAGAAGTTCGCGATGACCACCAACCGCTACGAGGTGGTGGCCGGCGACAACGAGGCGCGGATCATCGCGCTGGCCGAGCAGAAGCGGTTCGCGCTGAAGGAGGAGGTCACCTTCTACTCCGACGCCAGCCGCAGCCAGCCGGTCTTCAGCTTCAAGGCGCGTGCGGTGATGGACCTCAACTCCGGCTACGACGTCTTCGACGAGCAGCGCCAGCAGATCGGCTTCTTCCGCAAGGACTTCGGCGCCAGCCTGCTGCGCTCGACGTTCCACGTCGAGGGCCCGGGGTACGCCGGCACCGGCCAGGAGCGCAGCCAGCTCGTGGCCCTGGTGCGCCGGTTCACCGAGATCCCGTTCCTGCCGATCCACTTCGACTACGTCGGCTCCGACGGCCAGCCGCTGCTCAGCGTCGAGCGCCAGGGCACGGTGCGCGACCGCTACACCGTCCGGGTCCCCGACCCGCGCGTGGACTACCGGGTGGCCGCCGCGATCGCGGTGGCCATGGACGCCCTGATGTCGCGGTGAGCCGCTGATGGCGCTCTACCCCGAGGCACGCCGCGCGGTCGAGGCCGCGCAGGGCGAGCCGCAGGTCCACGACGACGGGTACGACGTGGCGGCGGCCCGAGCGGCCAACCGCGCCGCCGCGCTGGCCGAGGAGCCGCTCGAGCTGGCCGAGATCCGCGATCTCGACGCGGCCGGGGTGCCGGTCCGGCTGTACCGCCCGGCCGGCGCGGACCCCGGACTCGTCGTCCACCTGCACGGCGGCGGGTTCGTCTTCCACGACCTCGACGTGCACGACCGGGTGTGCCGACGCTTCGCGGACCGGCTCGGGATGGCGGTGCTGAGCGTGGACTACCGCCTCGCACCCGAGCACCCGTTCCCGGCCGCGCCCGACGACGTCGACACGGTCCTGGCGTGGCTCCGGGGCTCCGACCTGGCGGCCGGCGGTCCGACGTACGTCCACGGCGACAGCGCCGGTGGCAACCTCGCGCTGGTCGCCGCGCTGCGGCACCCGGGGCGCTTTGCGGCGGTGGTGCTGCACTACCCGTTCCTGGACCCGACGGCGGCGGGGGAGAGCTACGCGCTGGGCGCCGCCGCGGACTTCGACCCGCGCGAGGCCGCGTGGTACTGGCAGCAGTACGCCGCCACCGACGCCGACCGGACCGACCCGGACCTGGCCCCGCTGCTCAGCGACCGGCTCGGCACCCTGCCGCCGACGCTGGTCACCACCGCCGAGCACGACCCGCTGCGCGACGAGGGCGAGCTGCTGGCCGCGCGGATCGCCGAGGCCGGCGGGGACGTGACGTGCGTGCGCTACCTCGGACAGATCCACGGCTACTGGCGCCACCCGGTGTTCCCGGCGGCCGAGCAGGCGCTGCGGCAGACCTGCGCCTTCCTCCGCGGCCACGGCGTCGCCTGACCGGGGGAGGCCCCTGACAGGATGGCGGCATGCGCGTGCACCTCGGCTCCGACCACGCCGGCCTCGACCTCAAGGCGCACCTCGTCGCCTGGCTGACCGAGCACGGCTACGAGCCGGTGGACCACGGGCCGTTCGCCTACGACGCGCAGGACGACTACCCCGTCTTCTGCCTGCGCGCCGCCGAGGGCGTGGCCGTGGACCGCAAGGACGGCCTGGAGGACAGCCTGGGCGTGGTGATCGGCGGCTCCGGGAACGGCGAGCAGATCGCGGCCAACAAGGTGCCCGGCATCCGCTGTGCGCTGGCCTGGTCCGACGAGACGGCCACGCTGGCCCGCGAGCACAACGACGCCCACGTGGTCTCGGTGGGCGGGCGGATGCACCCGATCGAGGACATGACGCGCTTCGTCGAGATCTTCCTGGCCACGCCGTTCAGCGGCGAGGAGCGCCACGTGCGCCGGCTCGGCCAGGTCGCGGAGTACGAGAAGACCCGGGAGCTGCCGCCGCTGCCGGACTCGGCCCAGGGGCACGGCGGCCAGCAGACGCAGGGTCAGGATGCCTGAGGGGCACACGCTCCACCGTCTCGCCACCGCGCTCGACGGCGCGTTCGCCGGCCAGCAGCTCCGGGTCAGCAGCCCCCAGGGTCGGTTCGCGGACTCGGCCGCCCTGCTGGACGGGCGGGTGCTCGAGGGCGCGGAGTCGTGGGGCAAGCACCTGTGGCTGCGCTTCGCCGGCGGCGACCTGGTGCACGTGCACCTGGGGCTCTACGGGAAGTTCGACGTGCACCCGGACGTCCCGGTCGTGCCGGCACCGGTGGGCCAGGTCCGGCTGCGGCTGGTCTCGCGCACGGCGTACGCCGACCTGCGCGGGGCCACCGCCTGCGAGCTGCAGACGCCCGAGGAGCG
This sequence comes from Nocardioides anomalus, assembly GCF_011046535.1. NCBI lineage: Bacteria > Bacillati > Actinomycetota > Actinomycetes > Propionibacteriales > Nocardioidaceae > Nocardioides > Nocardioides anomalus. The sequence continues at coordinate 902,320 of NZ_CP049257.1, forward strand.
CGCGGCGATCGTGGCCCGGCTCGGCCCGGACCCGCTGCGCCCGGACGCCGACGGCGGCGCGGCGTACGAAAGGATCCGGCGCAGCCGCGCGCCGCTCGGCGGGCTGCTCATGGACCAGTCGGTCGTCGCGGGGATCGGGAACGTCTACCGCGCCGAGCTGCTCTTCCGGCACCGCCTCGACCCGATGCGCCCGGGCACCAGCGTGCGGCCCGGGCGCTGGGCGGAGCTGTGGGACGACCTCGTCGGGCTCATGGCCGCCGGGGTGCGCGAGGGCGTGATCCGCACGGTGCGGCCCGAGCACCTGACGCAGGAGGAGCTCACGAACGGTCAGCGCGTGTCCTACGTCTACCGCCGCGCCGGCGAGCCCTGCCGGGTCTGCGGCACGCGGGTGCGGACCGCGGAGCTCCAGGGCCGCAACCTCTACTGGTGTCCTCGATGCCAGCCCCGGTTCCCGCTCGCGCGCCGTACAGTGATCGCGACCGGCCCGACGGACGCCAGGGAGCAGCGATGAGCACCGACGTGCGGCCCTCGCGCGCGCGTGCCTCGGAGGTCTCCGCCCCGCGGCACACCGTGCGGCGCTTCGCGCGGCGCGGTGCCTACCAGGACACCAAGCTGCTGCTCGCGCTGTCGCTGCTGCCGCTGGCCATCGTGGTCGGGGTCGTCATCTCGCCGGTCAACGTGCCGTTCACCAGCCTCATGGTCCCGCTGCTGCTCGGCAGCCTGCTGCTCACGCCGCGCCTGCTGCCGTACTTCTGCGTCTACCTCTTCGGTGCGCTCATGGTCTCCCTGGCCGCGCAGGAGAGCGTCACGCTCAAGACCTACGGCGCGGTCGGCATCCAGGTGCTGATGTGCCTGATCGTGCTGGCCTTCGCGCTGCGCCGCCAGCGGCTCGGCGTGGCCGGCGCGATCGGCGAGTCGATGTTCGTCGACCTGCGCGACCGGATCCTCCAGCAGGGCGGCATCCCCGAGCTCGCGGCCGGCTGGCACGCCGAGTCCGCGCTCCGCTCCGCCGGCGGTACGCCGTTCGCCGGCGACTTCATCGTCGCCTGCACCACACCCGGCCGCCTGCACCTGGTGGTCGTCGACGTCTCCGGCAAGGGCGAGGAGGCCGGCACCCGCGCCCTGCTGCTCTCCGGCGCCTTCGGCGGCCTGCTCGGCGCGCTGCCGCCCGAGCAGTTCCTGACCGCCGCCAACGACTACCTGCTGCGCCAGGACTGGGACGAGGGCTTCGCCACCGCCGTCCACCTGACCCTCGACCTCGACGACGGCTCGTTCGAGGTCCGCAGCGCCGGCCACCCGCCCGCCGCCCTGCGCCACGCCGGCGCCGGCCGCTGGGGCGTGCTCACCAGCGAGGGCCCGGTCCTCGGCCTGATGCCCGACGCGGACTTCGTCACCGCCCACGGCCGCATCGGCCACCAGGACGCCCTGCTGCTCTACACCGACGGCATGGTCGAGGAGCCCCGCCGCGACATCGACCTGGGCCTCGACCGGATGCTCGGCGAGGCCGAGCACCTGCTCCGCGGCGGCGTCGAGGGCGCTGCCCGCCGGATGGTCGACGCCCTCGGCTCACGCGACGACGACCGCGCCGTGGTCGTCATCGCTCGTCGCTAGCTCGACTCGACCCGACGACCACCGCGCGGCCGTCGCCGCGCGAGTGCGGGGGCGCCTCCCACCCCCTGGGCGGCGCCCTCGACGCCGCCGCGGAGCAGGTGCTCGGCCTCGCCGAGCATCCGGTCGAGGCCAGGTCGACGTCGCGCACCGTCGCGTCGGCCGCGCCAGCGCCCGCCGGTGCTGCGGGCCGTGCGGGCGGCGTTCCGGAGCAGCCGCGGCCGGCGGCGCGAGCGCGCCGTGCAGGCGCCGGTTCGTCGGGGGAGCGTCCGGACCGCTAGATTTCGACGGTCTCCGGCCCGCGCCGGAGCGCGCGGATGTAGCTCAATGGTAGAGCCCCAGTCTTCCAAACTGGCTACGCGGGTTCGATTCCCGTCATCCGCTCCAGGCAGGGTCCGAGGCAGCTCGGGGCCGGTCTGGCGGGGCGTAGCGTAGTGGCTAGCGCGCCTGCTTTGGGAGCAGGAGACCGCAGGTTCGAGTCCTGTCGCCCCGACCAGCAGCACCGCAGGTCAGAGGTCGTTCCCGCACTCGTCGGGAGCGGCCTCTGCGGTCCGGGCCGGTCCGACGGCCGCCGCTCTCGTATCGAGTCGTGTCCGAGGTCCTCACCGCCGCCGACCGGGTGCGCCTGGGCCGTCGCGCCCAGCTGCTCGCCGGGGCCTCGGTGACCTACACCGTCCTCGAGGCCGTCGTCGCGATCACGGCGGGGTCGTCGCCGGTTCGGTCGCGCTCGTGGGCTTCGGTCTCGACTCGGTCGTGGAGGTGTCCTCCGGGCTGATCATCCTGTGGCAGTTCCGCCACGTGGTCCCCGAGTCCCGCGAGCGCACCGCCCTGCGCCTCATGGCGGTGTCCTTCTTCGCCCTCGCGCTCTACGTGGGCGTCCAGTCGGTCCGCTCGCTGACGAGCGACCGGGAGCCGGACACCTCCACGGTCGGCATCGTGCTGGCCGCGGCGTCGCTGGTGATCATGCCCAACCTGTCGTGGGCGCAGCGGCGCACCGGGCGGGCGCTGGGGTCCGGCGCCGTGGTCGCCGACTCGACCCAGACGCTCCTGTGCACCTACCTGTCGGCGGTGCTGCTGGTCGGCCTGGTCCTCGACGCCTCGCTGGGGTGGTCGTGGGCCGATCCCCTCGCCGGCCTGGTCATCGCGGCCGTGGCGGTGCGCGAAGGTGTCCAGGCCTGGCGCGGCGAGGGGTGCTGCGCACCCGGCCCCGCCGGGGGTCCCGCCAGGGCGGCGTGCACGGACGGGTGCTGCGCCGAGGACGTGGTGGCGGGGCCGCTGCTCACCGTCCGGACGCCCTCCCAGGGCTGACGGCGCACCCGACCCCGCCGAGCGCGATTCGTGGCCCTGTGGGTGGCGTCGATACGATGGAACGTCGCCCGGCAGGGCGAGACGTCCAGACGTGGCCGAGTGCGGCCCCAGGAGGAGATCAAGCAGTGAAGAGCGCCGTCGAGACCTTGAGCCCGACCCGGGCCAAGCTGACCGTCGAGGTGCCCTTCGAGGAGCTCAAGCCGAGCCTCGACGCGGCGTACAAGCAGATCGCGAAGCAGATCAACGTGCCGGGGTTCCGGCGCGGCAAGGTGCCGCCGGCGGTGATCGACCGTCAGGTCGGCCGCGAGGCGGTGCTGGACCAGGCGATCAACGACGTCCTCCCCCAGAAGTACATGGAGGCCCTCCAGGACAACTCCCTCGAGCCGCTGGCGCAGCCGGAGATCGAGGTCACCAAGCACGGCGACGACGGGTTGGAGTTCACCGCCGAGGTCGACGTCAAGCCGGAGATCACGCTGCCGGAGTACGCCGGCCTCGAGGCCTCGGTGGACGACCTGACGGTCAGCGACCAGGACGTCGAGGAGCAGGTGCAGGCGCTGCGCGAGCGGTTCGCCACCCTGTCCGACGTGGAGCGGCCGGCGGCCGACGGTGACTTCGTGGTCATCGACCTCACCGCGACCCGCGACGGCGAGGTCGTGGACGGCGCCGAGCTGACCGGCATGAGCTACCAGGTCGGTCGCGGCGGGATGATCGACGGCCTCGACGACGCGCTCGCCGGCATGGCCGCCGGCGAGGAGAAGACCTTCCAGACCCAGCTGGTCGGCGGCGACCTGATCGGGCAGGAGGTCGACGTCCAGGTCAAGGTGACCCAGGTCCAGGAGCAGGAGCTACCGGAGCTCGACGACGACTTCGCCCAGGACGCCTCGGAGTTCGAGACCCTGGCCGAGCTGCAGGACGACGTCCGCGAGCGGCTCACCCGCGGCAAGCGGCTCGAGCAGGCCGCGGCCGCCCGGGACGCGGTGCTCGAGGCACTGCTGGAGAAGATGGAGATCCCGCTGCCCGAGGGGGATCGTCACCGACGAGCTCAACGCGCGCCGGCAGAGCATCGAGCAGCAGCTGGTGTACTCCGGCATGACGATGGACGCCTACCTCGAGGAGCAGGGCCAGACCCAGGAGGAGTTCGAGGCCGACCTCGAGCGCCGGGTCCGCGACGCGGTCGCCGCCCAGTTCGTCCTCGACGAGATCGCCAAGCAGGAGGCGTTCGGCGTCGACCAGGGCGAGCTCTCCGAGCACCTGGTCCGGCGGGCCCAGCAGTCGGGCCAGGACCCGCAGGAGTTCGCCAACCACATGTTCGAGCACAACCACATCCCCGAGCTGGTGCAGGAGATCCTGCGCGGCAAGGCGCTGGCCCAGATCGTCGAGGGCGCGAGCGTCACCGACGAGTCGGGCCAGCCGGTGGAGCTCAAGAACCTCCGCCCGGACGGCACCATCGGTGAGCCCGAGGCCGAGGGCGACACCGACGGCGACACCGACGGCGAGGCCGAGGCCGGCACCGGGGACGCCGCCGAGGACGAGGACGACGCGAAGTAGCCCACCCCCTGGGGTGACCAGACCACGCGTTCCGTAGGTTTGGCTGCGTCCCGGACGGTCGATCATCCGTCCGGGACGCACACAACTGCGGAACGCGCAGGGACACGAGGTTCTGGGGATCGTGACTGGGGCGAACGACGACGACGCGTGGCGACCGCCACAGGCGCCGGCACGCCCCGCCGAGGAGCTCGAGGGCTACGCCGACCTGGTCGAGATCGGCCGCGGCGGCGACTCGGTCGTCTACCGCGCCCGTGACCTCGCGGTCGACCGCGAGGTGGCCATCAAGGTCCTCGCCGTAGACGACCCCGGCCGGGTCGACCGGTTCGTTCGCGAGATCGAGATCACCGTCGCGCTGGGCCGCCAGCACCCGAACATCGTCACCGTCCTCGCGGTGGGCACCACCGCGAGCGGACGCCCGGCGATCGTCATGGACTTCTACGAGCGCGGCAGCCTGCACGACCAGCTCCGCGAGCGCGGGCCGATGGCCGTCGACGAGGCGGTGGCCGCGATGGTCGTGGTCGCCGACGCGCTGGCCTTCGCCCACGCGCACGGCGTGCTGCACCGCGACGTGAAGCCGCAGAACGTCCTGGTCCTGCCGACCTCGTGGGTGCTGGCCGACTTCGGCATCGCCCGGCTCGTCGACACCGAGCACACCGCGTCGGTGGAGACCTTCACCTACCGCCACGCCTCGCCCCAGCTGCTGGACGGGATGGCACCGACCGCGGCCGACGACCTCTGGGCGCTCGGCTCGACGCTGTTCACCCTGCTCGACGGCCGCCCGCCGTTCGCCAGCGACGACCCCGACGACGACTCGGCGCTGGCCTACCTGCGCCGGGTCCGCACCGAGGAGCGCCGGCCCCTCGAGCACCACCGTGGCCAGGGCGACACCACGGCGGTGCTGGGCATCGTCGACCGCTGCCTGGCCAAGGACCTCGACCAGCGCTGGGCCTCGGCCGGTGAGGTGCGCGACGCCCTGGCCGAGGTGCGGGTGCACGGCTGGGAGCCGGGCGCGCCCGTCGTCCCGCTGAGCGCGGGCCCGGGCGCGGCCACCGGCACGGCGCTGGCCCCGACGCCCACGCCGGTGCCGGCCACGACCCGGGTCGACCCCGAGCCCGAGCCGACCGGGGGCAAGCACGCCGCCCGCGCCGAGGAGCCGCCTCCGCCCGCCGAGCCGTCCCCGCTGGCCCTGTCGGTGCTGGCCCACGGCGCGCAGCCGGTCGACGAGGAGCCCACCGGCACCGCGCTGGCGCCCCGGACCGGGGGAGGAGCGGTCCCGCCCCGCCCGCCCGAGGAGGAGCGGCCCGTCGACCCGGGCGCGCGCCGCCGCCGCCGCACGCTGCTCGTGCTGGCCGCGGTGGCCCTGCTCGTCGGCGGCACCCTGGGACTGTTCGGCTCCGCGCTGCGCGGTGGTGACGACGACGACCGGGCCGAGGACCCCGGACCGACCGCCGGGCCGGTGCAGACCGGCGAGCCGGTGCCGACGCTGAGCAGCGCGCCGACCGTCAGCGGCGACCCGCAGCCGCGGATCCCCGACCCCCAGCTCACCTTCGACTTCCTCGACATCACCGACGACGGGCTCACGCTGGCCCTCCGGTGGAACGACCCCAGCGACGGCGAGGGCCGCTTCGTGCTCACCGAGACCTCGCCGGAGAAGAACGTCCTCAAGCAGTTCTCGCCCGGCGTCACCGAGGCCGAGCTGTCCTACCCGATGTCGGTGGGCGACCGGTCCTGCTTCGTGCTGTCGGTGGTGATGCCGGACGGCCGCTTCGGGGTCGCCCAACCGCAGCCACGCTGCGTCACGCCGAAGTAGGCCCCCGCCGGACCGCTCAGCGCAGCAGCACGCGCGGGTCGACCCACCACCACCAGCGGCGCCACGCCGGCACGCTCGACCGCGCCGCGCGTCGTACGTCGGCCAGGGCCGTGCGCAGCCGGTCGCCGGCGCTCGGCTCGGCGCCGCCCGGTCCGAACACCGTCCGCTCGGCCGAGTCGGCGACGGTGCGCGCCGCGCTGGTGCCGAAGCGCGCGTCCGCGGCGTCGGCCAGGTCGGTGGCGGGCAGCGTGCGGTCGACGGGTACGCCGGCCAGGGCCAGCGTGTCGAGCACCTCGGCCCACGCGCCGGGGGCGCCGCGGCGCAGGTGGCGCACCGAGCGCAGGCGCCGCAGGGCGAGAACGAGCAGCAGCAGGACCAGCACGGTCGCGCCGGCCCCCAGCGCGAGGGTCGCAGCGCCGACGCCGCCCCCGGAGTCCCCGGCGGCCGGCCGCGGGGCCGCGGCGTCGTCGTCCTGCGGCGATGCGCCCGCCTCCGTCGGCTGCTCCTGGGGCGCGGGTGGCCCGTCGCTGTCCGGCACCGGCGGCTGCGCGACCGTGGGCCGGCTGCTGCCGATCGCGGAGTCGGTGGGCGTGGGGTTGAACGGCACCCAGCCGAGCCCGTCGAAGTACACCTCGGGCCAGGCCAGCGCGTCGCGGCCGTGGACCACGAGCGTGCCGTCGCGGTCCGGGTCGCCCGGCCCGAAGCCGACCACGAGCCGCGTCGGGAGCCCGGCGTCGCGGGCCAGCAGCGCGAAGGCGGTGGCGAACTGCTCCGACGTCCCCGTCCGCGCGCCCGGCGTGCCCGGCTCGCCGAACAGGAACTGCTCGATGCGCCAGAACGCCGACCCGGAGGCCGCGCGGGCGGTCAGCTTGCGGTTGTGCGAGACCGCGCTCTCGATGGCCAGCGCGGTCTCGTACGGCGACCCGGCGCCCCGGGTGATCCGGGCGCCGTAGGTCGAGATGGACAGGGGGAGCTCCGGCTGCCGGAGGTACGCCGCCGCGTCGCCCCCGGTCGGGACGGTGGCGGACAGCAGGTCGTCGGGGTCGGGCGCGTCGGCCACCCCGGTCACGTCGTAGCGGGTCCCGGTGCCGGCCCGGCCGTCGTACACGGTGCCGGACTCGAGGTCGACCGCCGCGTCGCGGGCGCTGACCGCGACCGGGTCGCCGGGGGTGGGCAGCCAGGGACCGCCGAGCGCGTCGAGCTGCACGCGCAGGTCGGAGCGTTGCCGCAGCCGGCCGTCGGGCAGCGACTTCTCGCCGGGCGAGCCGAGCGGGGAGTAGCGCGTGGAGGCCTGCCACTGGGTGCCGTCGTAGTCGCGCAGGGTGACCAGCCGCAGCGGCACGGGGTCGCCCTGGACCCGGAACAGCTCGGCGTCGGGGTTGGCCGCCCAGGCGCCGAGGCGGGGCAGCGGGCTGGGCAGCTCGACGGACAGGACGGGAGCGTCGACGTGGTCGCGCGGCTCGAAGGCGTTGCCCACCGGCACCAGCGCGACGCCGGCGACGACCACGGCGAGCCCGGCGACGACCGGCAGCCCGGTGGCGATCCGGCGGCGGGCGTCGTCGGGCCGGTGGTCGAGCAGCACCCAACCCGCCACGGCCAGCGCGACCAGCAGCACAGCGAGCAGCCCGTGCGGGTCGGTCGCGCCGGCGCTGAGCAGCGCGCCCGCGACGTACAGCACGACGGCGCCGGCCACCGGACCGACGCGGGTGCGGGCGTCGAGGCGTAGCCCGGCCAGCAGCGAGACCAGGGCGACGAGCACCAGGGGCGCGGTGAGCAGGTCGGCGCGCGCGGCGTAGGGCAGCGGCTCGGTGAGCAGCCGCGGGACGGCGTCGCCCAGGCTCTCCACCAGGGTGCCGTCGGTCCCGGCGGTCATGAGGTACGCCGTGAGGACGAGCAGCGCCGTCAGCACGGCCGCGGCGGGCCAGCGCGGCACGCCGAGCCACACCACGACGCGCAGCAGGACCAGCGGCAGCACCGCACCGAGCAGGAGGACGACGGTCGCGACCCAGGAGTCCCAGACGCCGGCGATGGCCAGGCTGCCGGTGGCCACCAGACAGGCCGCCCAGGTCGTGGCGGCCACGGAGGTCTTCCAGGAGCCGGTCACGGTCGCAGCACCCGGTCCCAGGTCCGGGCCAGCGCGGTGGCGTCCTCGCCGCGCAGGACCAGGAGTCCGGCGTGGTCCTCGCTGACCACGGTGGCGCTCGGGTCGACCACGGCGTGCACGGTGCGCGCGGGTGAGCCGGAGTCGAGCAGCCGGCGCAGGGCGGGCTCGTCGGCGCCCGGGCCGCTGACCGCGACGGCCACGTCGGCGCTGTCGGTCTCGACCGTGGCGGGCAGCCCGGCCTCGACCAGCTCGATCTCGGCCAGCAGCCACTCCAGCTCGTGGGCCTCGTGCTGCGGCTGGCCCGTGGGCGAGCCCGGGACCTCGACCTGGTGGCGGCCGCTGGTGGTCAGGAAGCGCACCGGGTGGCCCTCGGCGGCGGCGGACCGGCAGAGCGCGGCGGCCAGCTCGACGGCGTCCTCGAAGGTCTGGTCGTCGCGCTCGGCGCGGGGCCGCCCGGACCGGTAGCCCGCGGCGGTGTCGTCGAGGACCACGCGCACGTGCGGCTCGGCGGGGTCGACGTCCTCGCGCACCATGAGCGAGCCGGTGCGGGCGCTGGTGGCCCAGTGCAGGCGGCGCAGGTCGTCGCCCATGGCGTACTCGTGCAGGCCCACCAGGTCGGTGCCGCCCAGCTCCCAGGCGGTCTCGGCGCCGCGGGCGGAGCGGCGGGTGCCGGTCGGCATCCCGGACACCGGCACGCGGCGGGGCAGGACGCGGACCAGGTCGGTGCGCCCGACCCAGACGGTGTGGTCGGCGAGCCCGGCCAGCCCGACCCGCCGGAGCCGGACCGGGCCGACCTCGACCAGGCCGCGACGGCCGGTGGGGATGGGGTAGGGCACGCTCACCGTCTCGGCGCGGGCCGCCTCGGGCAGCGGGACGGGGACCAGCGCGCCCTCGACGGTGTCGCTGACCTCGAGCCGGGCCAGGCCACGGTGCCGGCGGCCGGTGACGGCCAGGGTGGCGCGGCAGTCGTCGTGGCGCACGACGACCGCGGGGGTGACGGTGCGGCGCACCACGAGGTCGGGCGGCGCCACGACGGCGAGGACCTCGAGCGCCAGCGCGAGCAGCAGCGCACCGCCCAGCGCGGCGACGAGCGGGTAGTGCAGCCCGAGACCGAGCACGAGCATCCCGAGGGCCAGCGCGCCGACCAGCCAGCCCCGGCTGGTGACGGCGGCCCTCCCGGCGCGGCGGGCCACGTCTCAGGCCCGGTCGGGCTGCGGCGGGGGCACCGCCTCCAGCGCGTCCTGGACGACGGCGCTCGGCGTGTGCCCGGCCAGCGCGGCGTCGCGGGTGAGCACCGTGCGGTGCGCGAGGACGGGTACGGCGAGCCGCTGCACGTCGCTGGGCACCACGTAGTTGCGGCCCTGCGCCGCGGCGTACACCTGCAGGCAGCGGACCAGCGCCTTGAGCCCGCGGGTGCTGGCGCCCAGCCGGACGCGCGGGTCCTCGCGGACGGCCACGCCGAGGTCGCGCACGTAGCGCAGCAGCAGGTCGGCCACGTGCAGCGTCTCGAGCTGGCGGATGGTCATCGCGACCTCGTCGGGCGAGGTCACCCGGGCCACCTCGCCGACGTGGCCGGCGGTGCTGCCGGGCCGCAGCACCTCGATCTCGTGCTCGGCGTCGGGGAAGCCGAGGGTGACCCGGACCAGGAACCGGTCGAGCTGCGCCTCGGGCAGCCGGTAGGTGCCGTCGAGGTCGACAGGGTTCTGGGTCGCGATCACCACGAACGGGTCGGGGACCGGGTGGGTCTCGCCGTCCACGGTCACCGTCCGCTCCTGCATCACCTCGAGCAGGGAGGACTGGGTCTTGGCCGCGGCCCGGTTGATCTCGTCGGCCAGCAGCACGTGGCCGAAGACCGGACCGGGCCGGAACCGGATCTCACCGTCGCGCGGGTCGAACACCGTGGTGCCCGTGACGTCGCTGGGCAGCAGGTCCGGGGTGAACTGCACCCGCCGCACCTGCCCGCCGAGCGCCTGGCCCACGGCCCGGGCCAGCGTGGTCTTGCCGGTGCCGGGCACGTCCTCGAGCAGGACGTGGCCCTCGGCGAAGACCGAGACCAGGACCAGGTCGATGGTGGCGCGCTTGCCGTGCAGCGCCGCCTCGACCGCGTCACCGAGCCGCTGGTGGAGCTGGCGGAACGCGGCGACGTCGGCCTCGGTCGGCGTCGGGGAGTCGGCCAGAGCGGTCACGGGTGTCCTCCTGTGCTCATGGCAGCTGGCAGCCCTCGCACACCGGCTGCTGGGTCGTCGTCCACTGGTAGGGCGCGCTGTCGACCGAGCCGCGGGGTCCCTCGGCGTGGAAGACGATCGAGTGGGTCGTCGTGCCGTCGGACCCGGGCTCGTAGAGGTAGCCGTTGCGGATGTCGACCTGCACGCTGCCCTGGCCGCACGGGAAGGTCCCGGTCTGGGCCCCGTTGGTGTTGCCGGTGTGGGTCCACGAGCAGGTCCCGGCGAAGGTCCGCCAGCTGTCCGGGGCGGCGAGGGTGAGGGTCGTGGTGCCGTTGCCCTCGACGTCGACCCCGCTCCACTGGGTGCTGTCGCCGGCGACCAGCTGCGCACCGCCCTCGGGCAGCGGCGGCGGGGTCGGCCCGGTGTAGGTGAGCTGGGCGGTGGCCACCGCGCCCGAGCCGCGGGCGTTGCGGGCCGTCACCGACACCGTCGACGGGGTCGGGTCGCAGTAGGTCTGGCCGCAGTCGACGGTGAGCTGCGCGGTGGTGCCCTTCACGGTCACGGTGTGCACGCCGTACTGGTCCTTGGCCTGGACGGTGTAGTCCAGGACTTCGGAGCCGTTGGCGGTCGCGGGCTGCCACTTCAGCGAGTACGTCGCCGCGGTGTCGGACGCGGTGCCGACGACGGTGCCCTCGAGCCGCGTGGGCGCACCCGGCCGGTCGGCGGTGCTGACCGGGGCGGAGGGCGCCGAGACCTGCGGCGACGAGCCGGCCTTGAGCGCGGTGACCGTGAAGCGGTGCGCGCCGATGGGGACGGTCACCGAGGCCTGCCGGACGCCGGCGCTGACCGCGGCCAGCGAGGTCGGCGAGCCGGCCTCCTGGACCGAGAAGCCGTCGACCGGGGTGCGGCTGTCGAAGACCCAGGTGACCTGGACCTCGCCGGACTGCAGCTGGGTCGCGGTGACCCCGGTGGGCGCCGGCAGCTGCTGGCCACCGCCGCCTCCGCCGCCCCCGCCGCCGGGCGGGGTGCTGGTCGGGGTGCTCGTCGGAGTACCGCCACCACCGCCGCCGTGGTTGCCGCCGCCGCCGTGGTTGCCGCCGTGGTTGCCGCCACCGCCGCCGGGGATGGTCAGGATGCCGCCGGAGGGCGAGCCGGACGGGGAGCCCGAGGGCGAGCCCGTCGGGGTGGTGGGCGGGTTGGACGAGGGGTTGCTCGACGGCGTCTGGATCGTGGCCGGCGGGTTGGACGGGGTGCTGGGCGGCGGGTCGGACTGCGGGCCGCTGCCCGGGCCGCACTGGTAGCGCGTGCCGACGCACACCGGGGGGACCGACGGCGGCGCGGAGGGCCCGCCCTGGAGGTCGCCGTCCGCGACCGTGTCCACGGTCCCGGGGTCGACGCTCGGCACGTCGGCCGGGTCGCCGGAAACGGTCGGCACGTCGTCGTCGAGGCGGACGATCTCGGACACCGAGCCGTCCTGGCTGACCGAGACGCCGTGCGTCGCGCCGGGCACGTTGATGAGCAGGGTGCCGTCGTCGACGACCAGGGCCGGGTCGCCACCCTCGGGCAGCGCGATGTCGTCGCCGGCCCGGGCACCGCCCGCGTCGAGGCGCACGACCTTGTCGTCGCCGGGGCAGGGGACGTAGACCGTGCCCTGGAAGGCCTCGGGCCGGTCCGGGCGCGCGCAGCCGATGCTGGAGACGTCGACCTCGTGGACCTTGCCGTCGGAGACGATCGCCACGGTGCCGGTCTCGGGGGCGGCGACGGGGACGAGGTCGGCCGGGGCGTACTGCGGGACCTGGAGCTCACCGGACAGCCGTGGCGCGCCGGCCACGACCTCCTCGTCGCTGCCGGTGCCGACCTGGACCACGATGCCGGCGTCCGGGCCGAAGAGGGTCACGCCCTGGTCGTGACCGACCAGGACCGACCGGGCGCCGCTGTGGTCGATCTCCCGCTCGTCCTCGGTGACGAACGCGCCGTCCCGGCCAGACCAGCGCAGCTCGCTCAGCGTGCCCTTCTGGTCCACCGACCAGACGTTGCCCCCGCCGTCCACGACCGCGTCGGCGATGCCCTCCGGCGACTGCCACAGCTCGCCCAGGGTGTCGGTGCTGACCGGGTCGATCGCGCCGATGGTGCCGCGCTCGCGGTCGACCAGGAACACGTCGCTGCCGTGGTGGAGCACCTCGGTGGCCGCACCCGGGGTGACCCGGCGCTGGCCCGAGGTGAGGATGCTGCTCATGTCGTAGGACACCAGCTGGCCGCTGGTGCGGTTGGTCACGATGAGGCGGCCGGTGTACTGCGCGATGTCGAGCTCGTTGCCCGGCGCGCCGACGTCGATGCGGGTCTCGGGGCGGCCGGTGGCCGGGTTGACCTGGATGACCTCGCCGCTGGGGCTGTCGGAGAACCACGTGAGCCCGTCGCCGAGCTGGGTGGCGGTGCGGCTCAGGCCGGTCCCGAACAGGGCGCCGGCGACCAGCGCGCCCGCGGCGACCAGGACCGACAGCTCGGCCGTGCCCCGCGCCGAGCGCTCGGAGCGACGGCCGGCCACCCGCCCGAGGCGGGTACGGATCCCCCGAGAGGCGTGCGCACACCCGTCCCTTCCCGGTCAGGACGGCTCTCAACCCTGTCGCTGGACCTGCCGGTCGACCCGTCCGTGCCCATCAGCGGGCCGCCAGCTCGTCGGCGCCGGCCGGCTGCACGGGCTCGGGTGCCCCGACCAGCTGGGCCACGCGGAGCTGGCCGTTCTCGCACCACAGACCGCGGCCGGTCCCGGTCATCGGCTCGATCGTGCGGGTCGGCACGGTCACGCCGAAGACGTCACCCTCGTTCCACTCCGGGGCCAGCAGGAAGCCGCGCCGGCTGCGCTTGGCGCAGGCGACCAGCCCCTCCGGCCCGCCGCGCTGGCGCGCCGCAGCGACATCGACGGCGGCGACGAGGGCGACCCGGTGGGCCTGCTCGGTGCAGGCCTTGACCAGGCTGGCCACAGCGCCGCTGATCCCGAGATCAGCCACGCCCCGAGTGTCCCAAGCCTCGGCCCCGTCGACCAAGAGCAGTGCCCACGATCCGGAACCTTCCGGTTCAGTCCTCAACCACTCCTCGAGGCGGGCCGCGGCCTCCTGCGGGTCCGCGCTGCGCACGACGTACGGCGAGGGGCCGCCCTGCGCGGCCCGCGCGGCCAGGGCCTCGACCCCGTCCAGGGCGGACGTGCGACCGGAGCGGCTGCGCCCGGCGATGAGCACCGGCCCGGCGAGCAGGTCGGGGGCGATCGGGGCGACCGCGTCGGCGTCCACCCCGAGGGGGACCAGGCTGCCCTCGGGCGTCGGCAGCTGCTCGGGCGTGACCCTGGTCGGCATCGGCGGCACCGGCGCGGTGCCGCGGCCCTCGACCACCGGGGCCACCCGGTCGCCGAAGGAGCGGATGCGCTCGGCCTGGACCGGCGTGCCGACCCCGCCGGTGGTGGCCACCTGGACCAGGCGACGACCGACCAGACCCGCGCCGGCGGCGGTCTCGATGTCGAGCACCTTGCTGGGCACGCCGAGCATCAGGTAGTCGTCGGTGGTCGGCATCCGCAGCACGACGCGGGCGCCGAACGACGCGCCCAGGGCGGTGGGCACCCCGACCCGGCCGGGGGCGGTCGCGACCACGTGCACGCCGACGCGGCGGCCGTTCTGGAGGACCTGCTGCAGGTGCTCCATGTGCTCGCGGTGGAGCGGGCCGCCGCCCTCGAGCTCCTCCACCAGCGCCGGCAGGTTGTCGACCAGCACGTAGACGCGCGGCAGCCGGATCCCGTGGCGGCCCAGGTCGTCGACGTCGGAGCAGCCGCGCGACGCCAGTGCCTGCGCGCGCTCGGCGGTGGTGCGCTGGAGCAGGCGCAGCAGGCGCAGCACCCGGCCGACCTGGGTCTCAGAGACCAGGGCCGCCACCGTCGGCAGACCCGAGATCGCGGTGAGTCCGCCGCCGGCGTAGTCGATGCCGTACACGTAGGGCGCCACGCCCTCGGGACCGGCGGCGTCGCCGACCGAGGCCGAGAGCGCTGCCGTGCGCAGCAGCTCGGTCTTGCCGGCGCCCGAGGCGCCATGCACGAGCAGGTGGCCGATGGAGGCCAGGTCGACGACCCAGTCCGGCTGGGCCTGGGCGGCGGGGTCGTCGAGCAGGCCGAGGCGGACCCGTCCGGTCCCGCGCTCGGCGCCGCCGCGGGCCACGTCCTCGGCGTTGAGCAGCAGCTCGGAGGGCAGCGAGGGCAGCCAGGGCCGGTGCGGGGCGGCCTGCTCGCTCAGCACGAAGGCCTCCTGGATGCTGCGCACGCAGCGCTCCAGGTCGGTGCGGGGGTCCAGGCGGACGTCGGCGCCGCCGTGCTGGTCGGGCTCGCTGGTCGTCGTGGCCGCGAACGGCTGCACCACCACCGCGTCCTCGACGCCCACCAGGGGCGCCCGGGCGCCGGTCCACGCCGACTGCACCAGCTCGGCGGTGCCGTGCCCGGTCCGGCGCACCCACGCGCGTCCCGGCGTACGACGGGAGATGCGGGCCGCCTCGGGGGAGTCCAGGATGTCGCGGGAGTCGTCGGCCGAGGCCACGCGCAGCGCGATCCGCAGGTCGGTGTTGGCCCGGATCGGGCCGGTCACCACACCGGCGGGCCGCTGGGTGGCCAGCAGCAGGTGCATGCCGAGCGAGCGGCCGCGCTGGGCCAGGTTGACCATGCCGTCGACGAAGTCCGGGACCTCCTTGGTCAGCGCCGCGAACTCGTCGACGCAGATCAGCAGGCTCGGCGGCGCGGCCTCGGGGTGCTCGCGCTCGAGCTGGATGAGGTCCTTGACCTCGTACTGCCCCAGCAGCTCCTCGCGCTTGGTGATCTCGGCGCCCAGCGAGGTGAGCGCGCGGGAGACCAGCGCCGGGGTGAGGTCGGTGATGTAGCCGACCGTGTGGGGCAGGTCGGCGCACTCGCGGAACGCCGCGCCGCCCTTGTAGTCCACGAGGAGGAAGGTGATCCGCTCCGGCGGGTTGTTGAGGGCCAGGGAGCAGATGAGCGACTGGAGCAGCTCGGACTTGCCGGAGCCGGTGGTGCCGGCGACCAGGCCGTGCGGCCCGTCCTCGCGCAGGTCGATGGTGACGGTGCCGTCCACGCCGCGGCCGATCTGGGCGCGCAGCCCGCCGGCCTGGCGCCAGCGGCGCAGCACGGCCTCGGGGGCGTCGAGGTCCTCCAGGTCGCTGCTCACCTCGGGCAGCCGGACGACGGTGGGGATCGCGGTGCTGGGCGGGAGGACGGCCGCTTCGTCGACGTACGCCGTGACCGAGCGGGCGTGGCGCCAGGCGTGCTCGAGGCTGGCCCGGTCCGGGACCTCGACGCGCGCGGTGCCCATCCGGTCACGCACCCCGACCATCCCGGCGTCGAGGTCGACGAGCAGGCCGGTGGCGGCGGGGACCTCGGCGGCCGAGCGGCCCAGCCAGAGCAGGTGGACGCCGCGCCCGACCGCGGCCTGGGCCACGGCCTCGACCGTGCGGCGGGGCACGCCGGCGTCGTCGTCGACCAGGCAGATGGTGTGTCCGAAGCCGTCGCCCTCGGCGACCAGGTGCTCGAGCAGCGCGGTGGCGTCGCGGGAGCCGACGGCGACCGGCGGCTCGCCACCGAGCCGGGCGCTGGTGTGCGGCAGCCAGCGCAGCCACGCCTCGTGGTGGCGGCGCTGGCGCCCCAGGCAGGCCGCGATGGAGACCTCGGCGGGGGAGTGGTCGAAGCCGATCCGCAGCAGCAGGGCGCGGGCCAGGGCGTCGACCGCCTCGTCCTCGCCGGTCACCGCGACCAGGGCGTGCTGGGTGAGGTCGGCCAGGACCGGCAGGTCCTCGAGCACCGCGCGCTCGGCCACCTCGCCCGCGGCCTGGCGCCGCTCCTTGCGGTCACCGCCGTCGCGGAGCTTGCCGGTCAGCAGGGCCGGGACGGGCCCGGTGCCGACACGGGTGGTGAGGAACTGCGCGCGGTCCTCGGCGCGGGCCCACAGGTAGGAGTTGCGGCTGGCCGCACGCGCCCGCAGTGTCTCCTCGTCGGGGAAGTCGTCGAGCAGCCGCTCGCGCTGGCGCAGGTTGTTCGCGTCGAGCTCGTCGAGCATCTCCTCGAGGTCGATGCGCCACTCGCGCAGCTCCTCCTGGAAGTGCTTCTCGGCGGTGCGCCGCTGCTGCCAGTAGCCGAGGAGGCCGAGGATCGGCCAGGCGAGCATGTAGACCAGCGCGTACGCCGTGTGCATGCGCATGAACATGGCCGCGCCCATGACCATGGGCAGCGCGAGGATCGCCCACGGCAGCGGGGTCGGCTTGTGGCGCGAGGGCGGCGCCGGGACGTCGAGCTCGTCGTCGCGCAGCGGGTCGCCGAAGCGCGGGGGGCGCCACACCGAGACGGGGAGCTCGGGATCGACCACGTCGCCCGGCTCGATGACGATGCGGGTCGCCCCGACGCGGATCTCGGTGCCCCAGTCGACCTGGCTGGCCGCGGCGGGCGCGCCCGCGATCGACGTGCCGTTGGCCGAGCCCTCGTCGTGGACGACGGGCCGGGGGCCGAGCTCGATGCGGGCGTGGCGCAGGGAGACCCGCGGGTCGGTCAGCCGCAGCGTGCAGCCGGCGGCGCGGCCGACGGTGGCCTGCCCGGCGGCCACGCGCACGCGCGCCCCGCGGTCCGGGCCGTCGGTGACCCGCAGCACCGCGCGGGCGCCGGCGCTGCCGGCCGGGCGGTCGCGCCACGAGGCGGGGGCGGGGCCGACGTCGACGAGGTCACCGGTGCGCAGTCCGCACTCGGAGAGCCGCCGCTCGGCGGGCCAGAGCTGCCCGCCGTCGTTCGGGACCAGCAGCAGGGTGCGCTGGTCGGGGGCCAGGTGCCGGCCCAGCGAGCGGGCCAGGTCGGCCACGGTCGCGTCCGGCCGGGCCCGGACGGCGACGTCGACCGAGGGGAGGTTGGTCTCGGTCGCGGGTCGCACCGAGAGGATCCAGCTCTGCACCGGTCCACCTCCTCGTCGTCGTCGTCGCCGTCCGCCCGGCCCCGGGGATCGCCCGGGCGAGGGTCAGCTGGAGACCTGCTCCTGCTCCTGGGCCTGGTTGTTGATGAGGGTCGAGAACTCCTGCAGCGCCTGCGAGATGTTGGTCAGCGCGGTGCGGTGCTCGGACTGCCAGCTCTGGCGGGTCCGGTCGGCGTCCGGCCCGATCCACTGGAAGCTCTCCAGTGACTGGGTCAGGGTGTTGGTCAGCTGCTCGAGCTCCTGGGAGCCCTGCTGGATGGTCTGGGCCGACTGACGACCGGCCTCGATGTCCATGCCCTTCATGGTCATGACGGTTCTTCTCCTTCGGTTGGGTTCCCTGGTGTCGGGTCTGGTGGGTGCTGCTCGGCCAGGCTCGGTGCGGCGCTCAGCGCGCCGCGGCGCCCTGGCCCATCCGGATGCGGACCTGCTGCACGGCCTCCTGCACGGAGATGCCGCCGCGGCCGTCGGTGTCGAGCCACTTGTTCGCGTCGTACGCCGCGGTGCCCGGTCGGAACATGACCTCGTCGCCGCCCATCACGTGGCCCGGCAGGACCGCGGAGTAGAGGCCCTCGAGGGTGCCGACCCTGCCGCGGTACTGCGGCTGCGAGAGGTACTTCTCGACGTAGGTCAGCTGCTCGGTCGGTGTCATCTTGGCCAGGTCGCCGATGTTCGTGCCGAGCCCCTGCGCGGTCTTGGGCATGAACTGGATCAGCCCGGTGGCGTGGGTGTCGGGGTTGGCGACGCCGGAGCGGAAGGTGCCGTTGCTCTCCAGGCTCATGACGCCCATGAGCTCCTCGGGCTTGGCGCCGGTGCGCGAGGCGACCCCCTCGACCGCCCGGAGGAACTCCGGGGTGACGTTGGGGTTGTTGCGCACACCCTTGATCTGGTTGTAGTCGAAGCCGCTGGGGCTGCTGTAGCCCGAGCCGCTCTGCACCGGCAGGGGGTGGTCGGCGCGGTACTGGTCGTAGGCGGCCTGGGTGTTCTTGCCCCACTGGCCGTCGACGCCCTGGGTGTCGTAGCCGGCGTCGGTCAGGCGCTGCTGGAGGCTGGTCACGCCCGAGCCCTTGCTGCCGTAGCCGTTGCTGGAGCCGAGCCGGTCGATCTCGCCGTCGGCGCCGCCGGTCGTGGTGCCGCCGCTGCCCTTGGCCGCCAGGGCCGCACCGCCGAGGCCCAGCGCGCCGGCGCCGCCGGCGATGCCCGCGGCCGTGCCGTACGACGTACCGCTGTGGCCGTTGCCTCCCGCACTGACCGGGTCGCCGCCGCCGGAGGGGGCGGTGGTGGCCAGGGTGTCGGCGCCCGGCGTGCTGCCTCCGGCGCCGCCGGTGCTGTGCACCGCGGTCGGGCCGGAGAAGTCGCTGCCGTGGGAGCCGTCGACGGAGCCCGCGCCCAGGCCGCTGCTCAGGCCACTGCCGGAGGAGAACGACGGGCTCGCGCCGCCGCCCCCGGTGCCGCTTCCGAGCGCCGCGTGGCCCGCGCCGGCCCCCGAGCCGGCCGGTGCGGTCCACGAGGCCGGGTGGTCGCCGTGCAGCGCGTTCAGGTTGTCGCGCGCCACGATCGGCGTCGTCGTGGTCGGGGTGGTGGTGGCGCTCGTGGCGTGCGGGTAGGCGTAGTCCTGGCCGGCCGTGGTCGGGCCGGTGGTGGTCGCCCCGCCCGGAGTCACGGTCGTGACGGTGCCGTCGGGGGAGGTCACGGTGACCTGCGTGCCCGTCCCGGTGCCGGCGCCGGTGCCGCCCAGGGCCGGGCTGTTCTGCATCGAGGAAGCGGCGCCGCTGATCGCACCGAACGCCTGCCCGGCGTTCTGCCCGTTGCCCAGCACCGAGCCGGTGAACGGCTGGACCGTCGAGTCCCCGCTGACCTGCGAGGTGTAGCTCGGGATCGACCCGGGGTCGACGCTCTCGCCGGCGCTGGCCTGGTCCTGCGCATCGGCGTTGCCGCCGAGGACCTTGGCGAACAGCTCGAGCGCCATCGAGATCTTCTTGAGCCACGGGACGACGACCGTCTCGAGGTACTCGGCGTAGGCGGCGCTCGCGCCGCCGCTGAAGAACGACGCGGCCTTGAGCAGGGCGATGAGGGCCTGCAGGTACTGGATCACCGTGTCGGTGATCTCCTTGCCCTGCAGGCACTCGTCCGCGGCACTGCGCAGCTCGTCGGTGTCGGCCCCGAGGAACGACATCCGGTCCACCTCCTGAGTGGTCTTGCGTTGGCTGGGTGCTCGTTGCTGTCCGGCCCGGACGCTAGGCACGGGCGGGGGTCGGCGTCGACGGTCGGCGGCCTGGAAGGTTCCGGGCTGTC
Organism: Nocardioides anomalus; assembly: GCF_011046535.1. Classification (NCBI taxonomy): domain Bacteria; kingdom Bacillati; phylum Actinomycetota; class Actinomycetes; order Propionibacteriales; family Nocardioidaceae; genus Nocardioides; species Nocardioides anomalus. The sequence goes on from NZ_CP049257.1 coordinate 922,147, forward strand.
GCCCGGCCTGCTGGGACCTGCGCGTCCGTCGCGGCGCCGGATCAGGAGCTGGCGGCGTCCTGGGCGTCGGCGTGCCGGTTGAGCACGCCGGCCTGCTCCTGCAGGGACTGGGCGGCGTTGTGCGCCTGCGGCGCGAAGCTGCCGTGCCAGTCGGAGAGGAAGGTCTCGCGGTCGCTGCCCTGCCACTTCAGGGCGCCCACCACGCTGGAGATGCGGCCCACCATGCCGGAGACCTGGCTGGCGTGGGAGTCCATCTGGCCGCTGACCTGGCGGCCCTGCTCGGTGTCCATGCCCTGCATCGAGTTGCCCTGCGTCATCGGTTCGCTCCTCCACGTGCCCCGGCTCGTCCGGGTGGCTCGTGCCGGAACGTAGGCACGGCGGCGTCGGCGCGGCTAGGCGTGGGCGGGTGGAACGTTCCTCCGCGTCGCGGCCCGGTCGACCGCCTCGAGGTCCTCCGGCGTGACCAGCCGGACCTCCGCCGTACGCCGGCCGACCGCGAAGCGGACGTTCTGCGCCCGCCCCGCGCCCGCCCGGAACGGGTCGTCCTTGGGCCCGAAGGCCAGCGCCGAGATCGACCGGATCGCGTCGTCCACGCGCTGGGAGCGCTGGAGGTTCCAGGCGTAGCCGTGCCAGTGCAGGACCCGCTCGTAGATCTCGCGGTTCGACGGCGGGCGCGGGTAGTCGTCGGTGCCCGCCAGCCACGGCTCCGCGAGCGCCAGCGCGACGTACCACTCCCGCGACTGCGGCATCAGCCGCGGCGCCGGCGCCGTGGCCATCGCGTCGTCCTCGTCGCCCTCGCCCTCCGGCCGCGGCCGCGGCGGCGGCTCGGAGCTGTCGCCCTGCACCTCGACCACGATGGACAGGTCGTCGAACGTGCCGTCCGGGCCCTTGCGCCCGCGCATGACGACCAGCTGGTTCTCGCCCTCGTCCAGCAGCAGCGAGATCCCCTCGGTGATGGTCACCCGCCGTGCCCCGCCCGGCGCGTCGAACAGGCTGGCCACCTGCGTCTCTCCCGCGCCGTGCCACCGCAGCCGCGCGATCTCGTCGCCGACGGTCAGCTCGCCCAGCAGGCGGCTGACGTGCGGCGCGCACCGCGGCAGCACCAGCGCGGACACGCTGACCGCCGCGTCCGGGTCGTCCTCCGGCACCGCGTAGTGCGGCGAGCGGCCGAACAGCAGGGTCTCGCCGGTGCCCACGGTGACCGTCGGCAGGCCCGCCCCCCGCAACGTGACCCGCAGCATGCGGGGGAGTCTTCCACGGGCCGTCGCGCCCCGAGGTGAGAAGCGGTCGACCCGAGGTGAACGGCTGGTGTCGCGCGGCGCGGCGGTGTACGACTGTTCACTCAGCGGCTACGGTGACCGCATGAGCACGACCGCACCCGGTCCGACCGTCCTCGACGCGCTGTCGCTGCTGGCCGAGGTGGGCGACGAGCTGGTGGTGCGGACGGTGCGGGACACCCACCTGGCGGTGCTGGGCCGCACGCCGGCCGGGCCGCTGCACCGCGGCATCACCACGACCGTCTACAGGGGCCTGACCGGGTCGCTGTCCGGCGCGAGCCGGGCCCTGGACCGCCTGGCCGCGACCGGCGTCGGCCCGCGGCTGGAGGCCGACCCCCGCGGCAGGTTCGTCAACGCGGCGGTCAACGGGCTGATCGGGGACCGGCTGCTGCGGGAGCGGCCCCAGATGGCCATCGCCATGGCGGTCCGGCGCGACGGCGCGGACGTCGAGCTGGAGACCGAGGCACTGAGGAAGGCGTTCCCGCAGGCGACCGGCCGGCTGGTGCTGTTCCTGCACGGATTGTGCGAGAACGAGTCCTACTGGGACCGCGGGCGGGCCACGGCGCCGACGTACGCCGACGCGCTGGCCGAGCGGGGGTGGACGCCGGTGATGCTGCGGGCCAACACGGGGCTGGGGCTGCGGGAGAACGGCGCGGCGCTGGCTTCGCTGGGCCAGCGGCTGGTGGACGCGTGGCCGGTCGAGGTCGAGCGGGTGGCGCTGGTGGGGCACTCGCTCGGCGGGCTGGTGATCCGGGCGGCGGGCGCGGTGATGAGCGACGTCGAGCGGCCGTGGGCGGAGCGGGTGAGCGACGTGGTCACGCTGGGCACGCCGCACCTGGGGGCGCCGATCGCGTGGGGCGTCGGGCACGGGAGCCGGGCCCTGCAGGCGCTGGAGGAGACGGCGGCGTTCGGGCGGATCCTCGACTGGCGCTCGCGCGGCGTGCACGACCTGGTGGCGGGGCTGGCCGAGGACGTGCCGCCGCTGCCGCACGCGCGCTACCACCTGGTGGCCGCGACCCTGACCCGCGACCGGCGCCACCCGGTGGGCGACCTGGTGGGCGACCTGCTGGTGCGGCCGCGCTCGGCGTACGGCCGCGACCGCCGGCGCACGCTGTTCCCCGGCGCCGACGTGCTGCACGTGGGCCGCACCGACCACTTCGGGCTGCTCAACCACCCCGACGTCCACCGCGCGCTGCGAGACTGGCTGGCGTGAGCGAGGCCGAGGGAGGGGGCGAGCCGGACCGCGAGCTGCGCGCGGAGACGAGCATCGACGCGCCCCCCGGCGCGGGTGTGGCGGGTCCTGTCCGACGTGCGCCGGATGCCCGAGCTCTCCGACGAGCTGGTGCGGATGGTGCCGGTGAAGCCGGGCGGGCTCCGCCCCGGTCAGTGGTACGTCGGGCTGAACCGTCGCCGGGCCGCGGTGTGGCCCACCCGCAACGTGGTGAGCGCGGTGGACCCGGAGCGCCGGCTGGCGTGGGACACCACCTCCAGCGGAGCGCGGTGGATCTGGGAGCTGGCCCCCGCGGGGGAGGGCGGCACGCGCGTGGTGCACCGGCGGCCGGTGCCGCGGCGCCTGACGCCGCTGAGCGCGGCGTTCGCGCGGGCGTTCCTGGGCGGCGTGGGCGGCCACGCCGACGAGCTCGAGGCCGGGATGGCGCAGTCCGTGGCCCGGCTCAAGCGGCTGGTCGAGGACGCGCCGGACCAGGCCGGACCCGCCGTTCCTCTGCCCTGAGCGAACAAGGCGGGACACGCCGTGGAACCGGGCCCCGGCCCGGCTATGGTCGCAACGTGACTGCACAGACTCCCGGGCTGACCGGCCCGACGGCCGGCGGCGGCGCCGGCATGGCGGTGCTCGACGACCACATCTACCAGCGGCTGCTGCGCGAGCGCATCGTGTTCCTCGGCTCCGAGGTGCGCGACCAGAACGCCAACGCGATCTGCGCCCAGCTGCTGCTGCTCTCGGCCGAGGACCCCGAGGCCGACATCTTCCTGCACATCAACAGCCCCGGTGGCTCGGTGGACGCCGGCATGGCGATCTACGACACCATGAACTACATCCCCAACGACGTCGCGACCGTCGGCATGGGCCTGGCGGCCTCGATGGGCCAGTTCCTGCTCTGCGCCGGCGCCAAGGGCAAGCGCTACGCCCTGCCGCACTCGCGGATCATGATGCACCAGCCCTCCTCGGGCATGGGCGGCTCGGCCTCGGACATCAAGATCCAGGCCCAGCAGTCCCTGCACATCAAGAAGGTGCTGCTCGAGCTCATCGCCCAGCACACCGGCCAGTCGGTGGAGCAGATCGAGGCCGACGCCGACCGCGACCGGTGGTTCACCGCCGACCAGGCCAAGGACTACGGCCTCGTCGACCAGGTGATCACCAGCGCTCGCGAGGCTGCTGACGACGGCCGCCCCGCGCGGCAGAAGGACTGACCCCTCATGACCAACACGCCCGAGCTCTCCCCGAGCATGAACTACTACATCCCGCAGTGGGAGGAGCGCACGTCGTACGGCTTCCGCCGCATCGACCCCTACGCCAAGCTGTTCGAGGACCGCATCATCTACCTCGGCACCCCCATCTCCGACGACGTGGCCAACGCCGTGATCGCCCAGCTGCTGTGCCTGCAGTCGATGAACCCCGACCAGGACATCAGCATCTACATCAACAGCCCCGGTGGCTCGTTCACCGCGCTGACCGCGATCTACGACACGATGAAGTTCATCAAGCCCGACGTCCAGACCGTCTGCATCGGTCAGGCCGCCTCGGCGGCGGCGATCCTGCTGGCGGCCGGCACGGCCGGCAAGCGGCTGGCGCTGCCCAACAGCCGGATCCTCATCCACCAGCCCTACACCGAGGGCACCTTCGGCCAGACCTCGGACATCGAGATCCAGGCCAACGAGATCCTGCGCATGCGCGAGCTGCTGGAGAAGATGATCTCCGACCACAGCGGCAAGAGCATCGACGAGGTCAGCCGCGACATCGAGCGCGACAAGATCCTCACCGCCGAGGGCGCCGTCGAGTACGGCCTCATCGACTCGGTGCTGGCGTCCCTCAAGGGGACCCCGGCGCTCAACGCCGGCTGACCGTCGGACGACCCGCGTCATCGACAGGCCGACCGGACACGCGGCCCCGTCCCACCACCACACAGGTGTGGGACGGGGTACCGTTCGGGACGCACTGCGGTGATGATCACAGTGGAGGAGGAGGCACCTAGTGGCCCGCATCGGTGATGGTGGCGACCTGCTGAAGTGTTCCTTCTGCGGAAAGAGCCAGAAGCAGGTCAAGAAGCTCATCGCGGGCCCTGGGGTCTACATCTGCGACGAGTGCATCGACCTCTGCAACGAGATCATCGAGGAGGAGCTGAGCGAGGGGACCGACGTCTCCCTCGACGAGCTCCCCAAGCCCCGCGAGATCTTCGAGTTCCTCAACTCCTACGTCATCGGCCAGGAGCAGGCGAAGAAGTCGCTCGCCGTGGCGGTCTACAACCACTACAAGCGCGTGCAGGCCGGCGTCCAGCCCGCCAGCGGACGGCACTCCAAGGAGGAGGTCGTCGAGGTCGCCAAGTCCAACATCCTGGTGATCGGCCCCACCGGCTGCGGCAAGACCTACCTCGCCCAGACCCTGGCGCGCATGCTCAACGTGCCCTTCGCGATCGCCGACGCCACCGCCCTCACCGAGGCCGGGTACGTCGGTGAGGACGTCGAGAACATCCTGCTCAAGCTGATCCAGGCCGCCGACTACGACGTCAAGAAGGCCGAGACCGGGATCATCTACATCGACGAGATCGACAAGGTGGCCCGCAAGGCGGAGAACCCCTCGATCACGCGCGACGTCTCCGGCGAGGGCGTGCAGCAGGCGCTGCTCAAGATCATCGAGGGCACCACCGCCTCGGTGCCGCCGCAGGGGGGCCGCAAGCACCCCCACCAGGAGTTCATCCAGATCGACACCACCAACATCCTGTTCGTGGTGGGCGGCGCCTTCGCCGGGCTCGAGCACATCATCGAGCAGCGCGTCGGCAAGAAGACCCTCGGCTTCACCGCCGAGGTCCGCGGCAAGGAGGAGCGCGACGCCGACGACCTCCTCCAGCAGGTCCGCCCCGAGGACCTCACCAAGTTCGGCCTGATCCCCGAGTTCATCGGCCGGCTCCCGCTCATCGCTGCGGTGCAGAAGCTCGACCAGGAGGCCCTGGTCCAGATCCTCACCCAGCCCCGCAACGCCCTGGTCAAGCAGTACCAGAAGCTCTTCGAGCTCGACGGCGTCGAGCTGGAGTTCACCGACGGGGCCATCAAGGCCATCGCCGACAAGGCCATGGAGCGCGGCACCGGCGCCCGCGGCCTGCGCGCCATCATCGAGGAGGTCCTCCTCTACGTGATGTACGACGTGCCCTCCCGCGGCGACGTCGCCCGCGTCATCGTCACCGAGGAGACGGTGATGGACGACGTGGCGCCGACCCTGGTCCCCCGCGAGGCCGAGACCAAGAAGAAGAAGTCCGCCTGACCTGACGGTCAGCCGACCGTCTCCTCCCTGGTCACCGCCTCGCGCGGGCGGGGACCGCTCACGGCGTGGTGAACCACGCCTCGCTGCGGGCGAGGGCGAGCGAGGCGTCCAGGCTGAGCACCGGCTCGTCGGCGACGACGTCGCCGGCCTTCTCGCCCGGAGTGTTGTAGGAGTCGACGGTGATCACGTAGCCGTCGTCGGTGAAGAGCCGCACGTACAGCTCCTGGTGGCTCGCCGGTGCGTCGGCGCCCTGGCTCGGGTGGCTGACCGAGCGCCAACCTCCCGGGTCCTGGGTGCAGTCCAGGGGCGGGAAGGCCCGGTAGGCGCCCTGGCACGCCTCGCGCGCGGTGAGCGCGACGCGCTGCTCCAGGTCCCCGTCGAGGCTCGAGGCGAGCCCGTCGCCCGGAGAGGCGATCCCGACCGCGGCGTACCCGTCCCAGCGCTGGATGGTCACCGAGGCGCCACCGCCGGCGAAGCTGAAGGTGAGCGCGCGGCCGTTGCGGGTCGTGTCGGCCATGTGGGTGGGGTCGGAGGACCAGGTGTGGGCGACCTCGAGGTCCGCGACCCGGTCGGCGGGCAGCAGGTCGAGCAGCGCGGCGCGCAGGCTCGCGTCGTCGACCACCGAGCGGTCGGTCGCGATGACGGGGCCGCCGGGCACCTCGGTCGCCGAGCCCTCGGCGTAGTGCGTGGGGGTCGCGGTCGGCACGGGCACGGCCGGTGCGCTCGTGGCCACGGCGGGAGCCGGGTCCACGGCCGCGCGGGGCGCGGTGAGACCGGTGACCGCCACGGCGACGGCGACCACCGCGGCCGCGCTGCCGGCGGTGCCGGCGGCGACGAGGAGCCGCCGGCCGCGCCGTCGCCGGGCGCCGTCGGCCATCGCCTCGGAGAGGAGGCGGTCGGCGGCGGCGGGGCCCAGCTCGTCGGGGAGGCCGCGCAGCAGGCGGCCCAGCTCGGTGTCGGTCACGGGAGGATCCCTCCGGTCATCAGGTCGGACAGGGGCAGGTCGAGGCGCTCGCGGAGCCGGCGCAACGCGCGGAGCAGCCGGTTGCGCACCGCGCCGTTGGTGAGGTCGAGCAGCCGGGCGACGTCCTCGGTCGAGGCGTCGTCGAGGTAGCGCAGCACGACCACGGCCCGGTCGAGCGGCTCGAGCTCGTCCAGGGCCGCGAGCAGCGTCAGCCGCAGCACGTCGTCGGGCCCGGCGACCGCGCGCTCGGGCACGTGCTCGACCGGCCGCTCGTGGCTCGAGCGGCGGCGCTGCTGGCTGATCCAGGTGCGGGTCAGCGCGGTCTGGGCGTACGCCGCGGGGTTGGCGATCGCCGGTCCCCACCGCACGTAGACCTTGGCCAGGGTCTCCTGGACCAGGTCCTCGGCCCTGTGCGAGTCACCGCAGAGCAGCCAGGCCCGCCGGTACAGCTCCGGCATCCGCGCCCGCGCGAAGTCGGTGAACGCGCGGTCGCGCTCCGCGCCCCGGCTGCTGCTGGTCATGTCCCTCCCCGGCTCGTGGTCCACCCTCTCCGACGCACGCCACCCCTCGCGCGTCACACGGCGCTGCGCGAGGATGCGGCATGGCGTTGGTGACCGAAGTGCTCCTGGTGAGCGGCGTGGCCCTGGACCTGGTGGGGGCGGGCGTGCTGTCGCACGCCCACAACGCCGAGTCGATCGTCGAGCTGCGCGAGGAGATCGGCGAGGAGGGCTCGGCGGTGGGGGAGGACGACGCGATCTCCACCCACGCCCAGCTGCTGGCCGAGAAGCGGATCGGGTTCTTCCTGCTGACCGTGGGCCTGGTGGTCTACCTGTGCGGCCTGGTCCTCAAGAGCCCCGAGGAGCTCGTGCTGATGGGCCCGGTCGCCGCCGGCGTGGTCGGCGTCGCCCTCGCCGTCGCCGCGGTCTTCACCCGGACGGTCAAGGCCCGGATCCGCGACCAGGCGCGCCGGGCCCGCGCGCAGGGCGACCCCGACCAGCTGCCCGAGCAGTAGACCCCAGGGTCTGCACTGAACCGACCCGCGCCAGGGCCTCCTGACCGTACTCTCGTCCGGCCATGGACGAGCCGCAGACACCGGGGGACGGGGCGTCGAGCCCCGAGGCGGGGGTGAGCGCCCGCGCGTACGACCGCATCGTGCGCGACCTCGAGCAGCGCCAGCGCGTGGCGTCCGCGACGTTGCGGGTCGAGCCCGCGGTGGGCCGCCAGCGACGCCGACGGCCGGTGCCCGGGACCGGCCCGAGCCGGGCTGCGCGGGTGGTGCCCGTCGTGGTGGGCGTGGTGCTCCTCCTCGTGGTCTACGGACCGCGGGTGCTGCCCTCGATCGGAGGCGGGCCGGACTACGCGTTCATGGAAACCGAGCAGGGCCGGCCGGTCACCTACAGCTCGTGCAAGCAGGTGCAGGTCGCCGTCTACCCGGCCGGCGGTCCGCCCGACGCCGAGTCACTGGTGCGCGAGGCGGTGGCCCAGGTGCGCGCCGCGACGGGGCTCGACATCGTGGTGACCGGCTCCTTCGGCGGCTACGCGCCGAACTGGAACTTCAAGGCCGCGCCGGTGACCCCCACCGACCCGGTCGTGGTCTCCTGGCAGGACGCGACCGCCATCGAGCAGCTCACCGACGACGTCGCCGGCCTGGGTGGCAGCTACGCGATGACCGCCCCCGGCGGCACGCGCTACTGGGTGGCGGGCGCCATCGCCCTGTCCCGCGACTTCTACGCCTACCTGGCCGAGCGCGGCGACCACGCGGAGGCGCTGGCGGTGCTGCTGCACGAGTTCGGCCACGTCCTCGGCCTCGCGCACGTGCACTCCTCCGGCGAGCTCATGAACGAGGACAACGTCGGGCGCACCACGCTCGGCGACGGCGACCGCGAGGGCCTGCGCCTGCTCGGCCAGGGCCCCTGCGTCTAGCGGCCGGTGACGGCCGCTAGGACTGCTCCGCCACCGGCGCCAGCTCGGCGTCGACCCGCAGCTCGGCGAGCCCGTCGTCGACCACGAAGTCCAGGTCGCCGGAGACCCGACCGGTCGTGCGCAGGTCGTCGGCGGCCTGCTCGGCCGCCCGGACCTGGGCCTCCGGCCCGGTGATGGTCACCCGGGTGAGCTCGTGGCGCATCGAGACCTTGGCCTGCGACTTCGCGCCGCGCAGGCCGATGAGGGCGGCGGAGACGGCGGTGAGGGTCGAGGCGTCGGCGGCCGCGGCGGCGCCGAGGTCGGTCTGGCTCGGCCAGGTGGCGCGGTGGATCGAGCCCTCCTGCCACCACGACCAGACCTCCTCGGTCACGTAGGGCAGGAACGGCGCGAGCAGCCGGAGCTGGACCTGCAGCGCGATGGCGAGGGTGGCCCGGGCCGACTGGGTGCCGGGGGAGTCGGGGTCGCCGTATGCGCGCTCCTTGACCAGCTCGAGGTAGTCGTCGCAGAACTCCCAGAAGAAGCGCTCGGTGACCTCGAGGGCGGTGGTGTAGTCGTAGGCCTCGAACGCCTCGGTCGCGGTCGTGACCACGGTGGAGAGGCGGCCGAGCAGGGCGCAGTCGACCGGCGCGGAGACCTGGAAGGCGTTGAGCTGGGTGGCGCCGACGCCGTCGAGCACGAAGCGCGAGGCGTTGAGGACCTTCATGGCCAGCCGGCGGCCGACCTTCATCTGGGCCTCGTCGAAGGGCGAGTCCATGCCGGGCCGCACCAGCGCGGCGCGCCAGCGGACCGCGTCGGCGCCGTACTTGTCGAGGATCTCGGTGGGCACGACGACGTTGCCCTTGGACTTCGACATCTTCTTGCGGTCCGGGTCGAGGATCCAGCCCGAGAGCATGGCGTGCGACCACGGCGTCGCGTGGTTCTCATAGTGGGCGCGCACCACGCGGGAGAACAGCCAGGTCCGGATGATCTCGTGGGCCTGGGTGCACAGGTCCATCGGGAAGACCCGGTTGAAGAGGTCGTCGTCCTTGCTCCAGCCGCCGGCGATCTGCGGGGTGAGCGAGGACGTGGCCCAGGTGTCCATCACGTCCGGGTCGCCGAGGAAGCCGTGCGGCTTGCCGCGCTGGTCCTCGGTGTAGCCGCGCGGCGCGTCGGTCGAGGGGTCGACCGGGAGCTCGGCCTCGGAGGGCATGAGGGGGTGGGCGTAGTCGGGCTCGCCGTCGGCGTCGAGGGGGTACCAGACCGGGAACGGGATGCCGAAGAAGCGCTGCCGCGAGATCAGCCAGTCCCCGGTGAGGCCGGAGACCCAGTTGTCGTAGCGGGTCTTCATGTGCGCGGGCAGCCAGGTGATCTCGGTGCCGTGCTCGAGCATCTCGGCGCGCACGTCGGCGTCGCGGCCGCCGTTGCGGATGTACCACTGCCGGGTGGCCACGATCTCCAGCGGCTTGTCGCCGCGCTCGTAGAAGTTGGCCATGCGGGTGGTCGGCTTGGGCTCGCCGTCCAGGTCGCCGGACTCGCGCAGCATGGTGACCATCTCCTCGCGGGCGGAGAAGACGGTCTTGCCGGCCAGCCGCTCGTACGCCGCGACCGCGGCGTCGGTGGACATCCAGGCGGGCGTCTCGCGGGCCAGCCGGCCGTCGCGGCCGATGACGGTGCGGACCGGGAGGTCGAGCTCGCGCCACCACTGCACGTCGGTGAGGTCACCGAAGGTGCAGCACATGACGAGGCCGGACCCCTTGTCCATCTCCGCGGCCGGGTGCGCGACCACCGGGATCTCCACACCGAAGACCGGCGAGGTCGCCGTGGTGCCGAACAGCGCCTGGTAGCGCTCGTCGTCGGGGTGGGCGATGAGCGCCACGGCCGACGGGATGAGCTCGGGGCGCGTGGTCTCGACGTACAGCGGGGTGCCGTCGGGGGCGTGGTAGGAGACGCGGTGGTAGGCGCCGGGGTACTCGCGCGCCTCGATCTCGGCCTGCGCCACGGCCGTGCGGTCGGTGACGTCCCAGACCGTGGGCGCCTCGGCCAGGTAGGCCTCGCCGCGCGCGAAGTTGCGCAGGAACGCGCGCTGGCTGATCTCCCGGGCGTGCGGACCGGCGGTCGTGTAGGTCAGAGACCAGTCCACGGACAGCCCGAGCGTGCGCCACAGCGACTCGAAGACCTTCTCGTCCTCCTGCGCCAGCTGCTCGCAGAGCTCGACGAAGTTGGGCCGGCTGATCGGCACCTGGCGCTTGGGGTCGGGCTTCTCGGGCGGGGTGTAGTCCTGCTCGTAGGGCAGCGAGGGGTCGCAGCGCACACCGAAGTAGTTCTGCACCCGCCGCTCGGTCGGCAGCCCGTTGTCGTCCCAGCCCATGGGGTAGAACACGGCCTTGCCGCGCATCCGCTGGAAGCGGGCGATGAGGTCGGTGTGGGTGTAGGAGAACACGTGCCCCACGTGCAGCGACCCGCTCACCGTGGGCGGTGGGGTGTCGATGGAGTAGACGTCCTCGCGGGCCTGGGTCCGGTCGAACGCGTAGGTGCCGTCGGCCTTCCAGCGCTCGGCCCACGTCTGCTCGAGCCCCTCGAGGGCCGGCTTCTCGGGTACGACGACGGCGCGGGCGGCCGTCGACGTCTCCGGTGCCTGGTCCTGCTGGGTCTCGGTCATGGCCAAATCGTAGGTCTGAGCGCGGCTGCGCCGAAAACGGGATGCGCGCTGACCTGCAGGGTTAGCCTGATCAGTGGCGCAGTGTGGGGGCAACGACAAGTCGAGGGGGAGTGCAGCCATGCGGACACCGCACCAGGCGCCCCGGGCCCGGACGGGGTGTGACCTGCAGCGGATCGACGACGTGCGCGTCGCCGTCCGCGACTTCGGCGCGCGCTACCTCGACCGTGTCTACACCCCCGTCGAGCAGGAGGCCGGCCGCACCGGCGGCGCCCCCTCGCTGGCCGCCCGCTTCGCCGCCAAGGAGGCCGTGCTCAAGCTGATCGGCACCGCCGACGGCGTCGACCCCCGCTCGGTGGAGATCGCGCACGAGCACGGCCGGCCCGTGGTCCGCCTCAGCGGCCTCGCCGCCGACCTCGCCGCCGACGCCGGCCTCGGCCCCATCGACGTCAGCCTCAGCCACTCCGGAGACCACGCGCTCGCGGTCGCCGTCGCCCTCCAGACCGACCACGAGACAGAACCGAGGACCCACACCGCATGAGCCAGTCCGTCACCGACACCATCCGCGCGCTCCTGGCCGAGCACGCCCGGCTCGGCACCGACGTCGCCACGCTGTCGGACACCGACGACCTGTACGCCGCGGGCATGACCTCGCACGCGTCCGTCACCGTCATGCTGGCCTGCGAGGACGAGTGGGACATCGAGTTCCCCCAGCAGATGCTGAAGAAGAGCACCTTCGCCTCCATCGCGAACATCCGCGCCGCGCTGGCCGAGATGGGCGTCGACGGGGCCGAGTCCGCGGTGAGCGCCTGATGCCCACCTCGACCTCGACGATCTCGGTCGCCGACGCCACCGCGCTCGGCCACCGGATCGGCCGCGAGACGGCGGCGATCCACGCCGCCGACGTCGACCTCCAGGGCCGCTTCCCCAAGGAGACCGTCGACGCGTTCCGTGCCGAGGGCCTGCTCGGCGCGCTCGTCCCTACGGAGCTCGGCGGTCTCGGTCACGACCTGCGCGCGGCCGCGGCCGTGGTCCGCACGGTCGGCCGCTACTGCGCCTCCTCGGCCATGATCCTGGCGATGCACCACATCCAGGTGGCTTGCCTGGTCCGGCACGGCCGCTCGGAGGCGCTGCGCGACTACGCCCGGCGCGTGGCGAGCGAGCAGCTGCTGCTGGCCAGCGCCACCACCGAGATCGGCATCGGCGGCAACACCCGCAACTCCACCTGCTACGTCGAGCGCGACGGTGGCCAGTTCCAGGTCACCAAGCAGGCGCCGGTCATCTCCTACGGCCAGTACGCCGACGCGATCTTCACCACCGCGCGTCGCGACGCCGACGCCCCGCCCAGCGACCAGGTCCTGGCCGTCTGCGAGTCCGGTGCGGTGACCCTCGAGCCGCTGAGCGGCTGGGACACCATGGGCTTCCGCGGCACCTGCTCGCTGGGCTTCACGCTCACCGCGACCGGCGACGTCGCGCTGATCCTGGACGACCCGTTCGGCGACGTCTCGGCGCAGACGATGCTCCCCACCGCGCACCTGCTGTGGTCGAGCCTGTGGCTCGGGCTGGCCGAGGAGGCCTCCTGGCGCGCGCAGCGCTACGTGCAGAAGGCGGCCCGCAAGAGCCCCGGCACGGTGCCGCCCGGCGCGGCCCGGCTGGCGGCACTGATGGTCACCCGCCAGGAGTTCGCCGGCAACGTGGAGTCCCTCATGTCGCGCTACCTCGACGTCATGGACGACCCCGACGCCACCAGCGCGGTCGACTTCATGGTCGCCATCAACACCCTCAAGATCTCCGCCTCGACCGAGGTGGTCGACGTGGTGAACCAGGCGCTGCTCATCTGCGGCATCCAGGGCTACCGCGAGGACACCGAGTACTCCCTCGGCCGGATCCTGCGCGACGCCCACGGCGCCGCCGTGATGGTGAACAACGACCGGATCGCCGGCAACACCGCCCAGCTCGCGCTCGTGCAGCGGGAGTTCTGACGTGGGGGCGCCGTACGCCACCCCCGACGACCTGCGCGAGGCCCTGGTCGAGGGCGGCACGATCTTCCAGACCGCCGTCGACGGCGTCTACCACCGCTCCTGGGACTGGGAGCGGGTGCTGCGCGGGGTGGAGGGCCACGTCATGGCCCAGGCCGTGGTCGAGGGGGCGCCGCGCCGGTGGTTCCCGCCGATCATGCCGCGCGAGGAGTTCCTCAAGACCGACTACGTCCGCTCCTTCCCCGACCTGGTCGGCTCCATCGACGTCTTCACCGGCGGCGACAAGGAGCACCGCGCGCTGCTCGCCGTGCTGGAGGACGGCGGCGACTGGACCGCGCACCTCACCCCCGCCGAGGTGGTGCTGCCCTCGTCGGTCTGCCACCCGCTCTACGGCAACCTGCCCACCGACGTCCCGGCCGACGGCCTGGACGAGGAGTGCAGCGGCTGGTCCTTCCGGCACGAGCCGAGCCTGGACCCGGCGCGCATGCAGATCTTCCGCATCTACGAGTACGTCAAGGTCGGCACCCCCGAGCAATCGCTGGCCCACCGCGACGAGTGGCTCGAGCGCGGTCTGGCCGCGCTCCAGCAGCTCGGGCTGCCGGTGCGCTCGGAAGCGGCCAACGACCCGTTCTTCGGTCGGGTCGGCAAGATGCTGGCGGTCAACCAGCTCGACTCCCAGCTGAAGTACGAGATGGTCGTCGACCTCACCGACGTCAAGCCCACCGCGATCGGCTCCTCGAACTACCACGAGGACCACTTCGGCGAGACCTTCGGCCTGCACCTGGCCGACGGCTCCCCGGCCCACAGCGCCTGCATCGGCTTCGGGCTCGACCGCATCGCCCTCGCGCTGTTCGCCACCCACGGCACCGACGTGGACGCGTGGCCGGCCGAGGTGAAGGCGCACCTGGCGCTGGCGTGACGAACGGGGAGCAGAGGGGGGCCACCGAGCACACGCAGGTGTGGTTCGGTCCCGAGGAGCGTCCGCTCTTCGGGTGGGTCTCGCGCCCGGCGGACGGACTGGCCCGCGGCGGCGCCGTGCTGTGCCCGCCCATGGGCGAGGAGGGGCGGGCCGCGCACCGCACCTTCCGGCGCCTGGCCCAGGCCCTGGCCGAGGCCGGCATCGTGGCCCTGCGCTTCGACTACGACGGCACCGGCGACTCCGCCGGTCTCCAGGACGAGCCCGGCCGGGTCGCGGCCTGGCTGGACAGCGTGGAGGCCGCCCGCCAGCACCTGCTCGACCTCGGTGTGCCCTCGGTGGCCGCGGTCGGCATGCGGCTCGGCGCCACCCTGGCCGGCGCCCGCGCCGCCGAGGCGCCGTTCTCGGCGCTGGTCTGCTGGGACCCGTGCGTCTCGGGCCGGACCTGGCTGCGCGAGGGCGAGGCGCTCTACGGCTTCGGCGAGAACGCCACCCTCGAGCCGCCGGACGACGGGCTGCGGCACACCCCCGGCTTCCAGTACGACACCGAGACGGCCACGGCGCTGCGCTCGGTCGACCTCGGGAAGCTGCCGGCCGACCGCCGGCTCGCGGACCGGGTGCTGCTGCTGACCCGCGACGACCGGCCCAGCGTCCCCGCCCTGCTGGAGCGGCTCGGCCTCGAGACGCTGGAGACCGCAGCCGCCGGCGGCCAGGGCCAGCTGCTCGACGTACCCCCCGAGCTGAGCGTGGTGCCCCAGGACGCCCTGCGGCGCGTGGTCGCCTTCCTGGCCGAGCAGGTGGCCGGTCAGGAGGCCGTCCCGGTCAAGGCGCCCGACGCCGAGCGTGCCGTCGTCGTCGGCTCCGAGCCCGACGCGGCCGTCCCGGTCCGTGAGCGGCTGACCCGGCTCGGCCCCGACGGCATCGTGGGCCTGGCCGACGAGCCGCTCGAGCCGACCGGCCGCGAGCCGTGGGTGGTGCTGGTCAACGTGGCCGCCGAGCACCACATCGGCCCCGGCCGCCGGTGGGTCGAGTGGGCACGCCGCTGGGCCGCGCGCGGCTACCGCGTGGTGCGCATCGACCAGAGCGGCGTCGGCGACAGCCCGACGCTGCCCGGCCAGGCCGACGACCGGCCGTTCGCGCCGGAGTGGATCGACGACATGCGCCACGTCGTCTCCGCGCTGCGCACCGACGGCGTGCCGGTCGCGCTGGTCGGGCTGTGCTCGGGCTCCTACTCGGCCTTCGAGGTCGCGATGTGGGAGCACGTCGACGGCATCTTCGCGATGAACCCGCGGCTCACCCTCTACCCCGCGGCCAAGGGCACGCCGGTCTACACCGACCGCCGCCGGGCGGCGATGCTGCCCAACCGCCCCTTCGCCCGGCTGGCCGAGACCCACCGCATCCTGGCCGGTGGCCTGTGGCGGATCTACCGCGAGCTCGCCGTCTGGCACGCGCCGCTGCTGGTGCCGTGGCGGGTGCTGCGCCGGCGCACCCCGGTGGAGATCGTGGCCTGTCCCGACGACGCCCAGCACTTCACCGAGGTCTACGCGCTGCGCCCGCTGTTCTGGTGGATGCGCCGCCGGTTCGGCTTCCGCTTCGAGTCCCGCGAGGACTTCGACCACTCGCTGCTGACCCGGCGCGCGCAGCTCGTCGGCTACGAGCGCGCCACCGAGTTCCTGGACCGCACCCTGAGCAAGACCCCGTGAGCAAGAGGAGCGCCTCGTGATCAGCCTGTTCGACCTCGACCCGTCGTCGTACGCCGAGCACCCGATCCACAGTGACGAGCGGACCTACTCCGAGACCAACTGCTACGTCGACTGCCTGGTCGAGTTCGTGCAGTCGGCCGGCCTCGAGCCCGAGGCGATGATGGGCGGCGCGGTGGCCTCGGACTTCGAGCTCGACCAGTGGAGCTTCTTCAAGCCCACGCCGGGCGACCTGTTCCGTCTCTACGGCATCGACCTGCACGAGGTGCAGCCCTACCGCGGCTTCCCGACGCTCATCGCCACCCGCCTGGCCGCGGGTCAGACCGTGATGCCGGAGGTCGACTCCTTCTACCTGCCCGACGTGGCGGCCACGAGCTACCGCACCGACCACGTGAAGTCGACGATCATCGCCGAGTCCATCGACGAGGACGCGCGGGTCCTGCGCTACTTCCACAACACCGGCTACCACGAGCTGGCCGGCGAGGACTACGACCAGCTGTTCGCGACCTACTCCGGCGACGGGCACCTCCCGACGTACGTCGAGCTGATCCGGCCGCAGGCCGGGCCGGTCCCGACCGGTGACGCGCTGCGCGCGGTGGCCCGCGAGCTGCTCGCCGGCTACCTGGCCCGCCGTCCCGGCGACAACCCGTTCCTCCGGTTCTCGGCCCAGCTCGAGGCCGACCTGCCCGCGCTCATCGCCGGCTCGTCGGCCGACTACAACGCCTACGCCTTCCACAACCCGCGCATGGTCGGGGCCTCGATGGAGCTGCTGGCCGGGCACGTCCGCTGGCTGTTCGAGGAGGACGGCGAGAAGGCCGCGACCCACCTCGACGACGTGGTCGGCGGCTCCAAGATGCTGCTCTTCCGGCTGGCCCGCCAGCGGCAGTTCGACGCGGCCGGCGTCGTCGGCCCGATGGCCGAGGCCTACGACGCCGCCCTCACCGAGCTCGACGCGCTGGTCTCGTGAGCCGGGCGGTCCTGGCCTTCGAGCGGCTGACGCCCGAGCCCGGGCCGGACGCCGACGCCCAGCGGCACGAGTGGGTCGCACGCTGCACGGCCGCCGCGGGTGACGTGCTCGAGGTGGGCGGGATCGCCACGGTGTGGTCGCTGCTCGTCGACGGCGCCGAGGTCGCGAGCGGACGCTCGGCCTTCGAGCGGCACGAGGTCACGCTCGAGCCGGGGGAGCACGAGGTCCGGGTCGTCGTGCACCCGCTGGCCGACCTGCTCGCCGAGCTGCCGACCAGGCCCCGGCAGCGGTGGCGGACCATGCTGGTCGAGGAGTCCAGGCTGCGCTGGGTCCGCACCCAGCTGTTGGGCCGTGCGCCCGGCTTCTCGCCCGGTCCGCCCGTGGTCGGCCCCTACCAGCCGATCACGCTCGGTCCGCGCCGGCCGCGGCTGCGCGCCTGGCTCGAGGGCACGACCGGGGTCGTCGAGGTCGACGGCGCCCGCCACGAGGAGATCGCGGACGCCGCGCTCTGGTGGCCGCACACCCACGGCACCCCGACGCTGCACGACGTGCGGGTCGACGGCGAGGTCGTGGGCCGCGTCGGCTTCCGCACCGTGGAGAACCGCTCGCCGGACTCGCTCGAGCTCTGGGTCAACGGCGTGCGCGTCTTCGCCCGCGGCGCGGTGTGGACGCCGGGCTCGCCGGACGCGCTGGACGAGGCGGCGCGCCTCGGGCTGAACCTGGTCCGCGTGCCCGGCACCGGGGCCTACGAGTCCGACGCGTTCCACCAGCGCTGCGACGAGCTCGGGCTCCTGGTCTGGCAGGACCTGGCGTTCGCGACCTTCGACTACCCGCTGGCCGACGACGGCTTCGTGGCCACCGTGGAGGCCGAGGTCGCCGACCACGCCGCCCGGCTGGCCGCCCACCCGTCGACGGCGGTGGTCTGCGGGTCAGCCGAGCACGAGCAGCAGGCGGCGATGTTCGGCGTGAGCCCGTCCACCGGGTACGCCGCGGAGCTGGCCGCGCTGCTCCGCCCGGTCGTCGAGGCCTCCCCACTCGACGCGGTGTGGGTCGACTCGAGCCCGTCCGGCGGCGACCCGGTCACGCGGGTGGACACCGGCATCGCGCAGTACTTCGGGGTCGGCGCCTACCTCCGCGACCTGCCCGACGCCCGGCACAGCCGGGTCGGGTTCGCCGCCGAGTGCCTGGCCTTCAGCCACCTGCCCGACCCGGTCGTCGCCGGCGGCGTGCCCCGGGACAACGGCGCGGACTGGGACTTCGCCGACGTGCGCGAGCACTACCTGCGCGTGCGGTACGGCCCGGAGGCGACCGAGGCCGATGCCCAGCGGGTCACCGGCGAGGTGATGGCCGACGTGTTCGGCGAGTGGCGCCGTCCGGAGTCCGGCTGCGGCGGCGGGATCGTGCTGTGGTTGCGTGACCTCGAGCCCGGTGCGGGCTGGGGTCTGCTCGACCACACCGGACGGCCCAAGCCGGCCGCCCGGGTCCTGGCGCCGGTGCTCCAGCCGACCGCGGTCTGGCTGGTCGACGAGGGGCTCAACGGGCTCGACGTGCACGTGGCGAACGACGGGCCCGAGCCGGTCACCGGCACGCTCCGCGTCGCGCTGCTGCGCGAGGACGGCACCGACGGCGAGGCGGCCGAGGTGGAGGTCGAGGTGCCGGCCCACGGCCACCACGTCGCGGGCGTCGAGGCCCTGCTGGGGCGCTTCGCCGACGCCACCTACGCCTACCGCTTCGGGCCACCGCCGCACGCCGGCGTGCGGGCCACGTTCGGGTCCCTGCAGGCCGTCTGGAGGGTCCCACTAGCGTCGCTCCAGTGACGTTCACCCTCGAGTTCACCGAGGACCCGGCCGCGTTCCTGCGCCGGGCCGGCGGGCTGCTCGAGGCCGACCCGGTGCTGGGCACGGTCGTCGCCTCGGTGACCGCACGGGCCCTCGACGACCCCACCCCGCCGGCGTACCCGCGGTGGTGGCTGAGCGTCGGCGACGCCGCCGGCGAGGTGTGCGGCGTGGCCATGCGGGCCGCGCCGTTCCCGCCGCACCCGCTCTACGTCCTGCCGCTGCCCGAGGCCGCGGCCCGCGAGGTCGCGGCCGCGCTGGTGGCCCGCGGCGAGGACGTCACCGGCGTCAACGGCGTCCGCCCGGCCGCCGAGGTCCTGGCCACCGAGCTGGCCCGGCGCACCGGCCGGCGGGCACGGGTGCACGAGCACACCCGGCTGCACGTCCTGGAGCGGCTGGTCGAGCCGCGGGTCGCCCCGGACGGGCGACCCCGCGTGGCCGTGCCGGCCGACGGCGACGTCGCCCTGGCCTGGTTCAAGGCCTTCCACGCGGACGCGGCGGAGCAGGCCGGTCGGCTGGAGCCGCAGGCCGAGGTCTTCGACCGCGCCGACATCGACGCGCGCATCGCCGAGGGCCGGATCTGGCTGTGGGAGGACCGCCTCGGGGCGCCGGTGTCGCTGGTCGGCTTCAACGCCCCGTCCTACGGCGTGACCCGGGTCGGTCCGGTCTACACGCCGCGGTCCCACCGCGGCCGCGGCCTGGCCAGCGCGCTCACCGCGCACGTCTCGCGGCTGCTGCGCGACGCCGGCTCGCGGGTGTGCCTGTTCACCGACCAGGCCAACCCGACCTCGAACAAGATCTACGCCGCGATCGGCTACGTCCCGGTCGTGGACATGGTGAGCATGCAGATCACCACACGAGGACGGGCTTGACCACCGTCCCGGCGCCCACGTCGGCCACCGCGTCGTTGATCGCCTCGGCGGGGTAGGTCGCCACCAGGTCGTCCAGCGGGAACCGGCCCTCTGCGCGCATGGCGAGCAGCCGCGGCACCATCTCCTGCGGGTCCGCATCGCCCTCGATGGAGGCCTTGACCGTCTTGCCGGCCTGGAGCAGGTCGATCGCGTCGAGCGCGAACTCCTCCGCGCCCAGTCCCAGCGCCACCAGGGTCCCGCGGATCCCCAGCGACTGCTGGGCCTGCTTGATGACCGCAGGGATGGCCGTGGTGTCGATGCCGTACGCCGCCCCGCCGCCGGTCAGCTCCTTGACCCGCGCCACCACGTCTGCGGCCTCGGCCGGGTCGACCACCGTGGCGCCCAGCCGCTCGGCCACCGCGCGGCGACCGGCCAGCGGGTCGACGGCGACGACGCACTCCACGCCCTCGGCCCGCGCGGCGGCGACCGCGGCAAGCCCGACCGCCCCCGCGCCGTACACCACCAGGCACTCGTCGGGCCGGGGCCGCAGCACGGTGAGCACGGTGCCGGCGCCGGTCTGGAAGCCGCAGCCGTACGGCGCGAGGAGGGTCAGGTCGAGCGCCGGGTCGACCTTCACGCAGTTGTCGGCGTAGGCCAGCGCGTGCGCGGCCAGGCTGGACTGGCCGAAGAAGCTTCCGAACAGCGGCTCCCCGTCGCGGCTGATCGGCTGCGAGCCGTCCAGGCGCATGCCCATGTAGTTGAGCAGCAGGTGGCTGTCGCAGTAGCCGACGAGTCCGGCGCGGCACTTCGCGCAGTCGCGGCAGGAGCGGAAGCTCAGCACCACGTGGTCGCCGGCCTCGAGCCCCGCGACGTCCGCGCCGACCCGCTCGACCACGCCCGCGCCCTCGTGGCCGAAGACGTTCGGGAACATCTCCGGGGGCAGGAAGCTGCCCATGGTGAGGTCGGTGTGGCACAGCCCGGTGGCCACCATCCGCACCAGGACCTCGTCCGCGCGCGGCTCCTCGAGCTCGACGTCGCTCAGCGTGAACGGCTGGCCCTGGGCCTCGACGACGGCGGCGCGTGTCTGCACGCCGCCAACCTAGAACCTGTTCTAGTGGCTGTCACCCCTACTCTGGGACGACCATGACTGAGCAGCCGCAGGCCCGCCTGGCCGAGACCTACGCCGAGGTCGAGGACGCCCTGCTGTCCCGCTGGCCCGAGACCAAGCTCGAGCCGTCGCTGGACCGGATCGAGGCCTTCCTCGACCTGCTGGGCAACCCGCAGACGGCCTACCCGGTCATCCACCTGACGGGCACCAACGGCAAGACGTCGACGAGCAGGATGGTCGACACCCTCCTGCGCGGACTCGACCTGCGCACCGGGCGGTTCACCAGCCCGCACGTGGAGAAGATGAGCGAGCGGATCAGCGTCGACGGCGAGCCGCTGAGCGACGAGGAGTTCGTGGCCGCCTTCAACGACGTCGCGCCGTACACCCACCTGGTCGACGAGCAGGAGTCCCACCCGCTCAGCTTCTTCGAGACCGTGGTCGCGATGGCCTACGCGAAGTTCGCCGAGGCCCCGGTCGACGTCGCGGTCGTCGAGGTCGGGATGGGCGGCTCGTGGGACGCCACCAACGTGGCCGACGGCGTGGTGGCCGTGGTGCTGCCCATCGCGGTGGACCACGCGAAGTACCTCGGCGACTCGCCCGCGGTCATCGCGGTGGAGAAGGCCGGGATCATCAAGGCGGGCGCGGTCGCCGTGCTGGCCGAGCAGGAGCCGGACGTCTCCGCGGTGCTGGCCGACCGGATCGCCGAGGTCGGCGCCACCGCCGCGCGTGCGGGCACGGACTTCGGTGTGGTCAGCCGGCAGTCCGCCGTGGGTGGGCAGCTGGTCAGCCTGCAGGGGTTGCGGGGTCGCTACGACGAGCTGTTCCTCCCGCTGTACGGCGCGCACCAGGCCGAGAACGCCGCCGTCGCGCTGGCCGCGGTGGAGGCCTTCGTCGGCGGCAGCGCGCCCCTGGACGACGAGCTCGTGCGCGCGGCGTTCGCCCAGGTCACCTCGCCGGGCCGGCTCGAGATCGTGCGCACCGGGCCGACGATCCTGCTCGACGCGGCGCACAACCCGCACGGCGCCGAGGCCACGGCGGCCGCCCTGGAGGACTCCTTCACCCTCGACCCGCTCGTCGGCGTCATCGGCGTGATGGGGGACAAGGACGCCGAGGGCCTGCTGGCCGCCTTCGAGCCGCACCTGGCCCAGGTCGTCGTCACCCAGAACTCCACCGACCGCGCGCTGCCCGCCGCGGAGCTGGCCGTCGTCGCGCGCGAGGTCTTCGGCGAGGACCGTGTCGTGGTCGAGCCGCGGCTGGCCGACGCCCTCGACCGCGCCGTGGCCCTGGCCGAGGACGGCTCGGGCGGCGGCTCCATCGCCGCCGGTGGCGTGCTCGTGACCGGCTCCGTCGTGACCGTGGGCGAGGCCCGCGCGATGCTGCGGCCGAGCCGCCGGCGGGGCGAGCAGTGAGCACGCCCGAGCGCGAGCGGTCGCCGCGACGCGGGATGTGCGCGGCCACGCTGAGCCTGGAGGCCATCACCCTGGGCCTGACCACCCCGGTGCTCATCACCATCGCCGACGTCGACGCCCCGCTGGCCCTCACCATCGGCCTGGGCCTGGCCGTGCTGTGCCTGCTCACCGCGGGCGCGCTGCGCTCGGAGTGGGCCTACGGGCTCGGCTGGGCCATCCAGGTCGCCGCGATCTGCCTGGGCTTCGTGGTCGGGATGATGTTCTTCCTCGGCGCGGTCTTCGCCGGCCTGTGGGCCACGTCGTACCTCCTCGGCCGCAAGATCGAGCGCGAGCGGGCCGCGGCCTTCGCGGCCTACGACGCGCAGGAGCGGGCCGGTGACTGAACGGACCCGGCTCACCCGGCTCAAGGAGCGGGCGGTCGAGGACCGTGCGGCGCTGCTGGACTTCCTGGCCGGCCAGTACGTCGCGCACCTGGCCGTGGTGGCCGGCGACCACCCGGTGGCGCTGCCGGTGGCCTACGCACTGGACCGCGAGGGCGACCAGCTCTACGTGCACGGCTCGGTGGCCGCCGGCTGGCTGCGCGAGGCGCCGGGCGCCCAGGTCTGCGTGACGGTGACCAGCGTGGACGGGCTGGTGCTGGCCCGGTCCGGCTTCCACCACTCGATGAACTACCGCTCCGCCGTCGTCATCGGCGCGGCCCGCCTGGTCGAGGACGAGGACGAGCGGGCCCGCGCGCTGGACCTGGTCGTCGACCAGGTCGTGCCCGGCCGCGCCGCCACCCTGCGGCCGCCGACGCGCAAGGAGCTCGTCGCGACCGCGGTGCTCGCCGTACCGCTGGCCGAGGCGTCGCTCAAGCAGCGCACCGGCGGCGTCGGCGACGAGCCGGAGGACGTCGAGGCCGGCACCTGGGCCGGCGTCCTGCCGCTGCGGGTCGTCGCCGGCGAGGTCGAGACCGACCCGCTGACCGCGCGCCCGGTCCCGTCCGACGTCGCCGCCCGGGCCGCGGAGCTCGGCCGCTAGCGCCCTGTCTATCTTGGGGCACATGGCACGCACCCTGGTCCTGCTCAAGCCCGACGCCGTCCGCCGCGGCCTGGTGGGGGAGATCCTGTCCCGCTTCGAGGCCAAGGGGCTGACCATCGCCGCCATGGAGCAGCGCCACGTCGACGGCGCGCTGGCCGACCAGCACTACGCCGAGCACGTCGAGCGGGACTTCTACCCGCCCCTGCGCGCCTTCGTGACCAGCGGCCCGTTGGTCGCCCTGGTCCTCGAGGGCGACGAGGCCGTCGAGGTCGTGCGCGCGCTCAACGGCGCCACCGACGGCCGCAAGGCCGCGCCCGGCACCATCCGCGGCGACCTGTCGCTGTCCAACCGCGAGAACCTCGTGCACGGCTCGGACTCCGCCGAGTCCGCCGAGCGCGAGATCGCGATCTGGTTCCCGCAGCTCGCGCTCTAGACGCGTCGATCCAGCGCCAAGACCCCTGACTAGTCCAGGGGTTGGCCCGGCGTCAGGGCGGGCAGTCACCTGGGGTGACCCCACCCGACCTCGGGCCGCCGTGCCCGGAGGAGCTCGCCGCCGCCGCGCACCGCGCGGTCGCGCGGGCGTGGGCCTCGGTCGCCCCGGAGAGCGGCGCCGAGCCGGCCACCCGGCTGCGGTACGCCGACGACAGGGGCTCGGTCTGCGCCACCACCCAGCTGGTCGACGTGCGCCCGGACGGCTTCGCCCTCCTGCTCACGCTGCGCCACGAGCTCCGGCTGGCCGGCTGGGTCGTCGGTCGTCCGCCGGCGGACCCGCGGCAGACGGTGGCGTGGGGGCCCGAGGGACAGCTCTACGCGACCTTCTCCCCGATCACCACCAGCGTGCTCCTCGAGCTCACCTCCGAGGCCGTCCGCGTGGGCGTCGACCGGGCCCGCGACCTGGTCGGGCCGTTTGAGGGGCAGAGGTCCGGGCATGGGTTGACGCAGGGAGCTGCACCCGCCCGGTAGCCCGATCCCGGACCCGCTGCTCGCCGCGGTCCGGCGCCGCCACCCCGACGTGGACGTCGTGGTGCTGCCGCCGGAGCCACCCCAGGACGTCGCGGACCCGGTCAACACGGACACCCTGCGCTGACCCGCAGCTGACCACACGAGTCACATCCGTCACTCCCGCCTCGGCGTGCCTCCGGGGGTACGGCGCGCGGTCCACCTAGCCTCGAGGAGCCGGGCCGGCCGTCCAGCCGACCCTCTTCCCCGCGCGCAAGGACACATACGGATGGCGAACAACTTCGTCGGCCGGGACATGGCCGTTGACCTGGGCACCGCCAACACGCTGGTGTACGTCCGCGGCAAGGGCGTGCTCGTGGACGAGCCCAGCGTCGTGGCCGTGCACGCCAAGACCGGTGAGCTGGTCGCCGTGGGGCAGGAGGCCAAGCAGATGCTGGGCCGCACGCCCGAGGACATCGACGTGATCCGGCCGCTGCAGGACGGCGTGATCGCCGACTTCGAGGCGACCGAGCTGATGCTGCGCCACTTCATCGCGCTGGTGCACCGCCGCCGCTACCTGGCCAAGCCCCGGCTGGTCGTGTGCGTGCCGAGCGGCATCACCGCCGTCGAGCAGCGCGCGGTCAAGGAGGCCGGCTACCAGGCCGGCGCGCGCCGGGTCTACATCGTCGAGGAGCCGATGGCCGCGGCCATCGGCGCCGGGCTGCCCGTGCACCGCGCCACCGGGAACATGGTCGTCGACGTCGGCGGCGGCACCACCGAGGTCGCCGTCATCAGCCTCGGCGGCATCGTCACCTCGCTCAGCGTGCGCACCGCCGGCGACGAGCTGGACCGCGCCATCGCGACCTGGATGAAGAAGGAGCACGCGCTGCTCCTCGGCGAGGCCACCGCCGAGGAGGTCAAGGTGACCCTCGGCTCGGCGTTCCCCGGGCCGGCCGACACCACCGCCGAGATCCGCGGCCGAGACCTGGTCTCCGGGCTGCCCAAGTCGGTGGAGCTGACCAGCGCCGACGTGCGCGCCGCGCTCGAGGAGCCGCTGCACACCATCGTGGACGCCGTCCGCGTCACCCTCGACCAGACCCCGCCCGAGCTGGCCGGCGACATCATGGACCGCGGCATCGTGCTGACCGGCGGGGGAGCGCTGCTGCGCGGCCTGGACGAGCGGCTGCGCCACGAGACCGGCATGCCCGTGCACGTGGCCGAGGACCCGCTGCGCTCCGTCGCGCTCGGCGCCGGGCGGTGCGTGGAGGAGTTCGAGGCGCTCCAGCAGGTCCTGGTCACCGAGCGGCGCCGGCTGGCGCGGACGGCCTGACGTGGTCGACCTGCAGCAGCGCCCCCGCGCCCGTCCCGACGCCACGTCCGGCGAGCGCCTCAACCGTCGCGGCAGCCTCGAGCCCCGCGAGCCGGGCCGGCCGCGCCGCTCGCTCGTGGTGGCGCTGGTCCTGGCCTGCGCGACGCTGATGACGCTCGACCACGTGAACGACGGCGCCGCGGTCGACCCGCTGCGCCGGCTGGCCGGGGAGGTCTACGGTCCCGCCGAGTCGGGGATGGACACCGTGGTCGGGCCGGTCCTGGCGGTGCCGCACTGGCTGCGCAGCCACCGCGACCTGGCCGCCGAGGTCGACGCCCTGCAGTCCGACAACGACCGGCTGCGCTCACAGCTGGCCAGCAGCGACTACGACCGCAACCGCCTGCAGGAGTACGACGACCTGACGGCCACCGCCGAGTCGCTCGGCTACGCCCTGGTGCCGGCCCGCGTGGTCGCCATCGGCCCGGCCCAGTCCTTCTCGCGCACCGTGACCATCGACGCCGGCTCGCGGGCCGGGCTCGTGCCGGACCAGACCGTGGTCAACGGCGACGGCCTGGTCGGCCGGGTCCTGCGCACCACCGCGACCACCGCGACGGTGCTGCTGGTCGCCGACGCCGACTCCACCGTCGGCGGCCGGGTCGGCAAGAGCATGAAGGTCGGCTTCCTGCACGGCCGCGGCGACCTGGGCCAGGACGCCCGCCTCGACCTCGAGCTCGTCGACCAGTCCTACGTGCCCGCGCAGGGCGAGACCGTGGTGACCTGGGGCAGCCAGGACGGCGCGCCGTACGTCTCCGGCGTGCCGGTCGGCACCGTGGAGTCGGTCTACAGCAGCCTGCGCGAGACCACCCAGCGCGCGGTCATCACCCCCTTCGTGGACTTCTCCGCCCTCGACGTCGTCGGCGTCGTCGTGCCGTCCGGCACCGACTCCGACCGTGGCGTCATCGAGGTCGACGGGAGCGTCAGGTGACCCCCCCTGCTCACCCTCCCGCGCGCGGTGGCCGCCGTCCTCGCGGTCTCGCTGGCCCTGGTCCTGCAGGCCTCGCTCTTCGACCACCTCGCCGTGCAGGGTGTGGTCCCGGACCTGGTCCTGCTCGTCGTGGTGGCCGCCGGTCTGGCCCACGGCTCGGAGGTCGGGCTGGTCCTCGGCTTCGGCGCCGGGCTGCTCCTCGACCTGGCCCCGCCGGCCGACCACGTGGCCGGTCGCTGGGCCCTCGCGCTGCTGGTCGTCGGGTACGTCGCCGGCCGGCTCGCCGCCTCGGGCCGGCCCCGGCTCGCCCAGTGGTGGCCGTTGTCGGTGGCCGCGGCGTTCGTCGGCACGTCGGTCTTCGCGCTGACCGGGCTGCTGCTGCGCGACCCGGCCGTGGGTGTCGGCGAGCTGCTCCGCGTCGAGCTGGTCTCGCTGGCCTGGGACGCCGGGCTGGCCCTGGTCGTCGTACCCCTCACGCTCGCGCTGTTCGCCCGGGTCGAGCCGGACCGGGTCCTGGTGTGACGGAGCACCGGAGCCGGCTGCGCCTGGTCGTCATCCAGGCCCTGGTCTTCTCGCTGTTCGCGACCCTGCTCTGCCGGCTCTACTACCTCCAGGTCGTCAGCGGCGACGAGTACGCCCAGCAGGCCGCCTCCCAGTCGGTGCGCGAGGTCGTCGTCCAGCCCCAGCGCGGGCTGATCGTCGACGACATGGGCCGCCCCCTGGTCACCAACCGCACCTCGTGGGTGGTCTCGGTCGACCGCGGCACCCTGGCCAAGCTGCCCGACGACGAACAGCGCGCGCTGCTGCACCGGGTCCAGCGCGTGACCGCCGTGGCCGTGCCGCGCATCCACCGGCTGCTCACCGACTGCGGCACCGACAAGGCGGTCCAGGGCGACTGCTGGAACGGCTCGCCGTTCCAGCCGGTCCCGGTCGCCGTCGACGTCCCGCAGCCGATGGCGCTGCGCGTGCTCGAGCAGCCCGAGGACTTCCCCGGCGTCACCGCCGAGCAGCAGAGCCTGCGCGCCTACCCCCAGCCGTTCGGCATCAACGCCGCGCACCTGCTCGGCTACCTCTCGCCGATCACCGGGCCGGAGTACGACGCGGCCAAGGCGGGCGGCGACACCTCGGTCAACGGCGCGTCGGTCGTCGGCCGGGCCGGTGTCGAGCAGGAGTACGACGAGTGGCTGCGCGGGATGCCCGGCTACCAGCAGGTCGCGGTCGACTCGATGGGCCGCGTGCTCGGCGACGAGGACGAGGTCTCCGCCCAGCCCGGCGACACCCTGGTCACCTCCATCGACGCCAAGGTCCAGTCGGTGGTCGAGCAGCAGCTGGCCTCGACCATCCAGACCGCGCGGGCGACGTTCGACGACGTGAGCGGCAAGAACTACGTGGCCGACTCCGGCGCCGCGATCGTGATGGAGGCCAAGACCGGCCGGATCGTCGCGATGGCCAGCCAGCCGACGTACGACCCCTCGGTCTGGGTCGGCGGCATCAGCAAGAAGGAGCTCTCGGCGCTCTACTCGAAGGCCGCCGGCGAGCCGCTGCTCGGCCGCGCGACCCAGGGCCAGTTCGCGCCCGGGTCGACCTGGAAGCCGATCATGACCGTCGGTGCGCTCAACCACGGCTTCAGCGAGGACACCAAGCTGGACTGCTCCGGTGGCCTGCAGGTCGGCAACCGGTGGTTCAAGAACTACGAGTCCGCCTCCTACGGCTACATCGGCTTCGACCAGGCGCTGCAGCTCTCGTGCGACACGTTCTTCTACCGCGTCGGGCTGAAGTACTGGCAGCAGTACGGCTCGGACGAGACCGACGTCCAGGCCAAGGACCCGCTGGTCCAGGAGGCCAAGGACTTCGGCTTCGGCTCGCGCACCGGGATCGACATCCCGGGCGAGGCGCCCGGGCGGATCGCGGACCGGCAGTGGAAGGACGACTACTGGAAGTCGATGAAGTCCTACTACTGCGGCATGGACGAGAAGGGGAACGCCCCCTCGGCGTACATGAGGCTGTTCGCGCACGAGTTCTGCCTCGAGGGCAACCACTACCGCGCCGGCGACGCCGTGAACTTCTCCATCGGTCAGGGCGACACCATCGTCACGCCGCTCCAGCTCGCCCGCGCCTACTCGGCGATCTCCAACGGCGGCACGCTCTACGAGCCGCGGGTGGCCAAGGCCATCGTCTCGCCCGACGGGACCGTGCTGCGGCGCATCGCGCCCAAGGTCGCGGGCCACCTCGACGCGTCGGCGTCGTCGCTGGCCTACGTCGACACCGCGCTCCAGGGCACGCCCAAGGTCGGCACGCTGGCCTGGAAGTTCACCGACTTCCCCCTCGACCGCGTGCACATCCGCGGCAAGACCGGCTCGGCCGAGGTGCAGGGCAAGCAGTCGACGTCCTGGGTCGCGACGTACGACGAGAACTACGTCGTCATCATGATGGTCAGCCAGGGCGGCACCGGCTCCGGCACCTCCGGTCCCGCCGTGCGCGCGATCTGGGAGTCGCTGTACGGCGTGGACGGCATGGACGTGACGCCCGCGGACGCCGACATCCCCGGCACCACGCCGCCCGAGCGGCTGCCCCAGTTCATGGACGACGGCTCGATCCTGCCGCCGGCCCGAGAGGAGGACTGATGCCGTCCCTGCGCCGCCTCGACAAGGTGCTGCTCGGCGCCGTGCTCGCGCTGCTCGTGCTCTCCGTGCTGCTCGTGTGGTCGGCCACCTCCCACCGCGCAGACCTCACCGGCGGCGACGACACGGCGTACCTGCGCAAGCAGCTGGTCAACATCGTCATCGGCGGCGTCCTGCTCCTCGGCGTGGTCGCCCTCGACCACCGCTGGGTCCGCATCGCCGCGCCGCTGGTCTACCTGCTGTCGCTCGTCGGCCTGGTGCTCGTGCTGTTCGTCGGCTCGACGATCAACGGCTCGCGCTCGTGGCTGCACCTGGGCGGCATGTCCATCCAGCCCTCGGAGTTCGCCAAGCTCGCCGTGGTCATCGGCATGGCCCTGGTCCTGGCCGAGCGCACCTCCGCCGCCCGCTGGCGGGCCCGCGTCGGCTCGGTCGACGTGCTGCTCATGCTCGTGATCGCCGGGCTCCCCGCCGCCCTCATCCTGCTGCAGCCCGACCTCGGCACCATGCTCGTGCTCGCCGCCACCGTCTTCGGCGTGCTCGCCGTCTCCGGTGCCCGTCGACGCTGGCTGGTCCTCGTGCTCGGCTCGGCCGTCTCCGTCGCCGCCGTCGCGCTGTCCTCCGGCGTGCTCAAGGCCTACCAGGTCGACCGCTTCCTGGCCTTCGTCAACCCCGACCTCGACCCCCGCGGCGCCGGCTACAACGTCGAGCAGTCCCGCATCGCCATCGGCAACGGCGGCCTGCTCGGCCAGGGCCTCTTCCACGGCTCCCAGACCCGCTCCGGCTTCGTCCCCGAGCAGCAGACCGACTTCGTCTTCACCGTCGCCGGCGAGGAGCTCGGCCTCCTCGGCGCCGGTCTGCTGATCGCGCTCCTCGGCCTGGTCATCTGGCGCGCGCTGGTCATCGCCCGCCGCGCCGACGACACCTTCGGCCGCGTCGCCGCCGCCGGCATCGCCTGCTGGTTCGGCTTCCAGGCCTTCCAGAACATCGGCATGTGCCTGGGCATCATGCCGGTGACCGGGGTGCCGCTGCCGTTCGTGTCGTACGGCGGCTCGAGCCTGTTCGCGGGGATGCTGGCCGTCGGGCTCCTGCAGAACATCCACGCCCGCAGCCAGGCGCCGTCGTACGTCGCGCCGCTGGCCGAGCGCAGGGTGCTCGTCGGCCGCTGACGTCGGGGCCGGTCTGGGTACGTTCCAGTCGTGAGCGACTGGAACGACAAGATCATCGCCGAGTTCCGGGCCAACGGCGGGGAGGTGGGGGGCCAGTTCGAGGGGGCGCCGCTGCTCCTGCTGCACAGCACCGGTGCCAGGAGCGGCGAGGAGCGGGTGCACCCGATGATGTACCAGGCCGTCGGGTCGGCGTACGCCGTGTTCGCGTCCAAGGCGGGGGCGGACACCAACCCGGCGTGGTACCACAACCTGCTGGCGCACCCGGAGGCCACGATCGAGGTCGGGACCGAGACGGTGGCGGTGACGGCGCGGGAGCTGGGGCCCGAGGAGCGCGAGCCGGTCTGGGAGACGCAGAAGGAGCGCTACCCGGGCTTCGCGGACTACGAGCGCAAGACCGACCGCGTCATCCCCGTGGTGCTGCTCGAGCCGCGCTGACCACCCGGCCGACGGCGTCGATCGAGTCGGCGGTGATGGGGTCGAGGACCAGCTGGAGGTGGCTGGCCCCGGCCTCCGCCATGGCCTGCAGGTGCTCGGCCAGCGAGTCGAGGGTGACGGTGGCGACGGGCGCGTCGTAGGACTCGCCCATGACCCGGCCCTGGCCGCCCGGGAGCGTGACGAGGACGCAGGCGGTGGCCTCGACCGTGCGGCCGGCGGGCGCGGCGGCGTCCACCTCCGCCTTGATCGACGCGAAGCGCGCGGCGGAGTTGTCGTAGACCGACCACCACACGTTCCAGGCGTCGACGAGCGGGAGCCCGATCGCGAGCATGCGGGGGCTGTTCGAGCCGAGGACGAGCGGGACGTCGCGGGCCGGCCGAGGGTCGAGGACGCAGTCGTCGACGGCGTAGAACTGCCCGGCGTACGACGTGCGCCCGTCGCGCAGCAGCGCGTGGACGATCGTCAGCGCCTCGGCGAAGCGGGAGACGCGGCGGTCGTAGGGGAAGCCGAAGGCGTCGAACTCGCGACGGTTCCAGCCGGCGCCGAGGGCCAGGACGAGCCGGCCGTCGCTGATGGCGTCGACGGTGGCGGCCTGCTTGGCCAGCATGGCCGGGGCGTGGAAGGCGGTGGAGGCCACGAGCGGGCCGAGCTCGACGCGGGAGGTGACGGCGGCGATCGCGGCCAGCGTGGTCCAGGCCTCCCACGGGCCGCGCGTCGCGCCGTGCGGGAGGTCGTAGAGCAGGTGGTCGCCCACCCAGACCGAGTCGAAGCCGGCGTCCTCGGCGCGGCGGGCCAGGTCCAGGTAGTCGGCCATCGGCACGTACCGCTCGACCTCGGGCAGCTGCACGCCGATCCGGCACGCGAGCGTCACGAGGAGCGCCGCCGCAGCCGACCGCGGGCGGAGGAGTCGGTGCCGATCGGCACGACCTCGGAGGCGCGGGCCAGCCCGTGCGGCGGCATGTTGCCGTAGACCGCCTCGTACTCCCCGGCGCGGACCAGGAACGTCTCGTGCCAGATGCCGGAGCGCGGGTCGTTGCCGACGCGCTTCCAGTAGTCGCGCCAGACCTGGAGGTGCGGGTCGGACTCGTCGCGGGCGAACCGCTCGAGGTGCTCGAAGGAGCGCCAGTACTGCACGCTCATGGTCAGCCCGTACGACTCGTAGCCGAGCGGCCCCTTCTCGGGGTGCTCGGTCAGGTAGCGCAGCATCGCGGGCATACCGCGTCGGCCGCCGAGGTCGCGCAGCGACCGGATCGGGTTGCGCGGGTCGAGCCGCGCCCCGATGAGGAAGACGACGAAGTCGCCCTCGATCCGGGCGCCGCGGCGCCCCTGGAGGACCTTCTCAGCCATGGGACGACTCTGGCCCCGGCCGCAGGGTCTGCGCCAGGGGCTCGCGGGCGCTGGACCGCGGCGCCCAGCCGAGCCTCCTGGTCGTCCCGGTCACCGCGACCGTCAGCTGCTGCTCGTCCACGGGTACGCCGTACCCGCGCGGCTAGGGCTGCAACGACAAGAACACGAAGGCCGCGAGCAGGACCAGGTGCACGCCGCCGTTGAGCGGCTTGGAGCGCCCGGGCACGACGGTCAAGACCGAGACCACGGCGGTGACGGCGAGCAGCACGATCTGCAGCGGGGCCAGGCCGAGGTCGAGCGGGTCGTCGATGAAGATCGTGGCCACCGCGATGGTCGGGATGGTGAGCCCGATCGAGGCCATGGCCGAGCCGTAGGCCAGGTTGAAGGAGATCTGCACGTCGTCGCGGGCCGCCGCGCGCACGGCCGCGATCGACTCCGGGAGCAGGACGAGCAAGGCGATGACCACGCCGACCGACGCGGCCGGGAAGCCCGCAGCCTCGACGCCGTGCTCGATCGACGGCGACTCGACCTTGGCCAGCCCGACCACCGCGACGAGCGCCACCACCAGCAGCCCGAGCGAGACCAGGGCGTCGCGGGTGGACGGCGGGTCGGCGTGGCCGTCGCCGTCGTCGTCGTGCGGACCCGGGCGGTCGGGCTCGACGGGCAGGAAGAAGTCGCGGTGGCGCACGGTCTGGGTGAAGACGAACAGCCCGTAGAGGGCCAGCGAGGCGACCGCGGCGAAGGCCAGCTGCGCGCCGGTGAACTCCGCGCCGGGCGCGCCGGTGGTGAAGCGGGGCAGCACCAGGGTGAGCGAGGCCAGCGTGATGACGGTGGCCAGCGCCGAGCCGGTCCCCTCGGGGTTGAAGTTCGCCAGGTGGTGGCGCAGGGCCCCGACCAGCAGCGAGATGCCGACGATGCCGTTGGCCGAGATCATCACCGCCGCGAAGACGGTGTCCCGCGCGTACGTCGACGCGCCCCCGGAGATCATCAGGGTGAGGATCAGCGCCACCTCGATGACCGTCACCGCCACCGCCAGGACCAGCGAGCCGAACGGCTCGCCGACCCGGTGCGCGACCACCTCGGCGTGGTGGACGGCGGCCAGGACGGCGCCGATGAGGGGCACGGCGATCAGTGCGGCGACGAGGGGCGCGGGGTACCGGCCCCAGGAGAAGGCGAGCACCACCAACGCCACCAGGGGCACGACGACCGTCCAGGAGTACCGGCCCCGCGTCGCTGTGCTCACGTCTGAACCCTACGGATCCCGACGAACCGCTAAGGTCGTTGCAGATGACAACGAACGACGCCTCGCCCGCGACCGACAGCGGCGAGTACTCCCACGCCCAGATCCTCACCATCCTGACCGGCCTGCTGCTCGGGATGTTCCTCGGCGCGCTCGACCAGACCATCGTGAGCACGTCCATCCGCACCATCGCCGACGACCTGGACGGGTTGTCGGTGCAGGCGTGGGTGACGACGGCGTACCTCATCACCTCGACCATCGCGACGCCGATCTACGGCAAGCTCGGCGACCTGTACGGGCGCAAGAAGCTGTTCATGTTCGCGATCTCGGTCTTCATCGGCGGCTCGGTGCTGTGCACGTTCGCCACGTCGATGTACGAGCTCGCGGCCTTCCGCGCGGTCCAGGGGATCGGGGCCGGCGGGCTGTTCACCCTGGTGCTGGCGATCATCGGCGACATCGTGAGCCCGCGCGAGCGCGCGAAGTACACCGGCTACTTCATGGCCACCTTCGCCACCTCGAGCGTGCTCGGGCCGGTGGTCGGCGGCTTCTTCGCCGGGCAGTCCTCGCTGCTCGGCGTCACCGGCTGGCGCTGGGTCTTCCTGGTCAACGTGCCGGTCGGCGTGGCCGCCCTGGTCGTCGTCTACCGCACGCTGCAGCTGCCGCACCGGCGCCGCGAGGCCCGCATCGACTGGTGGGGTGCGGTCGCGCTGGTCGTCGCGCTGGTCCCGCTGCTCACCGTGGCCGAGCAGGGCCGCGACTGGGGCTGGGGCTCCGGGCGCTCGCTCACGGCGTACGTCGTGGGTGGGCTGGGGCTGCTGGCCTTCTTCTGCGCCGAGCGCGCCATGGGCGACGCCGCGCTGATCCCCCTGCGGCTGTTCCGGATCCGGGCCGCCTCGGTCACCATCTTCGCCAGCATCGCGATCGGCGCGGCGATGTTCGGCGGGATCCTGATCCTGCCGCTCTACATGCAGATCGTGCACGGCGCGTCGCCGACCAAGGCGGGGCTGCTGATGCTGCCGATGGTCATCGGCATGATGTCGGGCGCGCTGCTCTCGGGCCGGATCATCGCCGCGACCGGCAAGACCCGGGTCTTCCCGCGCGTCGGCTCCGCGCTGCTCGTGGTCGGGCTGCTGCTGCTCTCGACGACGTCGGCCGACACCTCGCTGGTCGTGATCGACCTGTTCATGCTCGTCCTCGGCCTGGGCCTGGGCAACTGCATGCAGCCGCTGCTGCTGATCATGCAGAGCGCCGTGCCGCCCAGCGAGATCGGCGTGGCCACCAGTTCCGCGACGTTCTTCCGCCAGATCGGCGGCACGCTCGGGGTCGCGGTGTTCCTCTCGATCCTGTTCAGCACCGTGGGCGGGCACATCGCCTCGGCCTTCCGCGACGCCTCCCGCACCGCCGAGTTCCAGGCGGTCGTGGCCAACCCGACGCCGGCCGACGCCGCCGTGCTGCAGAACATGGGCGGCTCGGCCGACCAGGTCCAGGGCGACTCGTCGTTCATCGACACGCTCTCGCCGGCGCTGGCGCACCCGTTCAAGCAGGGCTTCGCGGAGTCCATGGACACGGTGTTCCTGCTCGGTGCCGGGGTCGGGCTGATCGCGTTCCTGCTGCTCCTGCTGATGCCCAAGGTCGAGCTGCGGGCCACCTCCGCGGCGGCCGCGGCCCGGGCCTCCGCCGGCGGTGCGGCCACCACCGCACCGGCCGCACCTCGCGACTAGGGGAGCCAGGCCACGGCCTCGACCTCGACCAGCAGGTCCGGCCGGAACAACCCCGCTACCTGCACCAGCGAGCTGGTCGGCGGCCGGGAGGTGTCGACGAACTCGTCGCGCACCGCGCGCACGGTGGCGACCTCCTCCACGGAGGTCACGTAGTAGGTCAGCTTGACCACGTCGGACCACCCCGCCCCCTGGGCGGCGAGCGCGCGTCCGACGTTCTCGAAGGCGAGCCGGGTCTGCGCCTGCATCCCCTCGGGTGCCTCGCCGTCCGTGGTCACCCCCACCTGGCCGGAGGTCCACACCAGCCGGCCGGCCGGGATGCCGACCACGTGGGAGTAGCCGAACGGGGTGGGCAGGCCGTCGGGGGAGGCGAACTCGGTCATGACCAGACCCTAGGACGCCCCCAGGACGTCCAGGCCTCGCCGCCGAAGTCCCACCGCGAGACGGGCGCGACCTCGAGGCGCCCGTCGACCACGCGGAGCACCGCGCGGTGCTCGACGTCGTCGCCGGACTCCAGTGCGTCGACCTCGTCGCGCGGCTCGGAGACCCGCGCCGCGACGGGCCGACCCGGGACCGGCTCGACCACGCCGCGCGGCGGCGTACCGGTGAAGCGCGCCAGCCGCCACAGGGCCTGCTTCGCCGCGGTCAGCCGCCCATCCTCGCGCGGGCACGTACGCTTGATGGTCGTGTCCGCCCCCGCGTCGCTCTTCCCCCGCCTCGAGCCGCTGCTGCCCACGGTCTCGAAGCCGATCCAGTACGTCGGCGGCGAGCTGAACTCGACCGTCAAGGACTGGTCGAGCACCGAGGTGCGGTGGGCGCTCATGTACCCCGACGCCTACGAGGTCGGGCTGCCCAACCAGGGCGTGCAGATCCTCTACGAGGTGCTCAACGAGCGCGACTGGATCGTGGCCGAGCGCACCTACGCCGTGTGGCCGGACATGGAGCAGGTGATGCGGGAGCACGGCATCCCGCAGTTCACCGTCGACGGGCACCGCCCGGTGCGCGCCTTCGACGTGCTCGGGCTGTCGTTCTCGACCGAGCTCGGCTACACCAACATGCTCACCGCGCTGGACCTGGCCGGGATCCCGCTGCACGCCGCGGACCGCACCGACGAGGACCCGGTCGTGCTGGCCGGCGGCCACGCGGCGTTCAACCCCGAGCCGATCGCGGACTTCATCGACGCCGCGGTGCTCGGCGACGGCGAGGAGGTCGTGCTGGCGATCTCCGAGGTGATCCGCGAGTTCCGCGCCGAGGGCTCGCCGGGCGGGCGCGACGAGCTGCTGCGGCGCCTGGCGGTCTCGGGCGGCGTGTACGTGCCGCGCTTCTACGACGTGTCCTACCTGCCCACGGGCGAGATCGCCGCAGTGGTGCCGAACCGGCCCGGCGTACCGGCCCGGGTGCGCAAGCACACGCTCATGGACCTCGACGCGTGGCCCTACCCCGCCAAGCCGCTGGTCCCGCTGGCCGAGACGGTGCACGAGCGGTTCTCGGTCGAGATCTTCCGCGGCTGCACGCGCGGCTGCCGGTTCTGCCAGGCCGGCATGATCACCCGGCCGGTGCGCGAGCGGTCGATCCAGACCATCGGCGACATGGTCGAGAACGGCATCCGGAAGTCCGGCTTCGAGGAGGTCGGGTTGCTCTCGCTCTCCTCGGCCGACCACACCGAGATCGGCGAGGTGGCCAAGGGGCTGGCCGACCGCTACGAAGGCCAGAACGTCTCGCTCTCGCTGCCTTCCACCCGCGTGGACGCCTTCAACATCACCCTGGCCAACGAGTTCTCCCGCAACGGGCGCCGCTCGGGCCTGACCTTCGCCCCCGAGGGCGGCTCGGAGCGGATGCGCCGGGTGATCAACAAGATGGTCACCGAGGAGGACCTGATCCGGACCGTCGCCACGGCGTACGGCAACGGCTGGCGGCAGGTGAAGCTCTACTTCATGTGCGGTCTCCCCACCGAGACCGACGAGGACGTGCTGGCCATCGCCTCGCTGGCCCAGCGGGTGATCGCCAAGGGCCGCGAGGTCTCCGGACGCAACGACATCCGCTGCACCGTCTCCATCGGCGGCTTCGTGCCCAAGCCGCACACGCCGTTCCAGTGGGCGGCCCAGCTCGACCCCTCGACCACCGATGATCGTCTGGCCAAGCTCCGCGAGCTGGTCCGCGCCGACAAGAAGTACGGCCGGGCCATCGGCTTCCGCTACCACGACGGCGAGCCGGGCTCCATCGAGGGACTGCTGTCGCGCGGCGACCGCCGGGTCGGCGCGGTCATCGAGCAGGTGTGGCGCGACGGCGGCCGCTTCGACGGCTGGTCGGAGCACTTCTCCTACGCGCGGTGGACCGCTGCCGCTGCGGCCGTCCTGCCCGCACTCGGCGTCTCGCTCGAGTGGTTCACCACCCGCGAGCGCGGCTACGACGAGGTCCTGCCCTGGGACCACCTCGACTCCGGCCTCGACAAGGACTGGCTCTGGGCCGACTGGGAGGACGCCCTCGCGGTCGCCGACGGCAGCGCCGACGTCGAGGTCGAGGACTGCCGCTGGACGCCGTGCTACGACTGCGGCGTGTGCCCCGAGCTCGGCACCGAGACCCAGATCGGGCCCACCGGCCGCCAGCTGCTGCCGCTCAGCGTGGTCTGACCGGTCCGCGCCCGTGGCCTTCTACGCGGACGCGGCGCTCTACGACCGGCTCTTCCCCGGCGGCGACGAGGCCGTCGCCCACTACCGAGCCGCGGCCGACCGCGCCGGAGGCTCCGTCCTCGAGCTCGGCAGCGGCACCGGCCGCAAGCTGCTGCCCCTCGCCGCCGACGACCACCCGTGCACCGGCCTGGAGCTCGCGCCGGCCATGCTCGAGCGGGCCCGCCACGCCGCCGCCGACCGGGGCCTCACCGTGGACTGGGTGGCCGGCGACATGCGCGCCTTCGACCTCGCCCGCACCTTCGACCTGGTCTTCAGCTCCGGCAACTCGCTGCTCCACCTGCTCGAGACCGCCGACCTGCTGAGCTGCCTGCGCGCCGTGCGCCGCCACCTCGCCCCCGGAGGCCGCTTCGTCTTCGACGTCTTCAACCCCCACCCCCGTCTGCTCGCCGCGGCCGACGGCGCCCGGCGTACCCGTGCGGACCTGGGCTTCGACGACCCCGACCGCGGACCCGTGACCGTCGACGTCGCCGAGACCTACGACGCCGCCGCCCAGGTGACCCGCGGGACCTGGTCGTTCTCCAGCGCCGACGAGCGCGACTTCCTGGTCGTGCCGCTCGCGCTGCGCAGCGTGTTCCCCCAGGAGCTGCCCCTGCTCCTCGCCGCCGCCGGCCTGCGCCTGGTCGAGCGCCTAGGCGACTGGTCCGGCACGCCGTTCACCGGCGCCGCCGCGCTGCAGCTCTGCGTCTGTGAGGCGGACTGAAGTGGCGGCGCCCTCGGTTCGTCGCTGACCCGCGACGACGCGACGCTGATGATGGTCCTCACCCTCAGGCGCCCGGCCGCCGGCCACGGCGACGGCGCGACTCGTGCTGGCACGATGCCGGGATGGACTTCTCCGAGCTGAGCGAGATGGCCCGCGCCGTGCGAGCGGCGTACGCCGCGCAGGAGGCCGAGCGCTACGGCCGCCCGTGGTCGCGTGAGGAGATCATGCTCGGCTTCCTCGGTGACGTCGGCGATCTGGCCAAGCTGGTGCAGGGCAAGGAGGGCGTCCGGCCGCGCGCCGACCTGGACGACGCCCTGGCGCACGAGCTGGCCGACTGCCTGTGGTGCGTGATGACGCTCGCCGACGCCTACGGCGTCGACCTCGAGCGGGCGTTCGTGGCCACGATGGCCGAGCTGGGGCGGGCGATCGACGACGAGTAGGCCGGGTCCGGGCCGCTGCTGAGGTGTCTGCGCTCGGCCAGGTCACCGAGCGTCAGCGAGGACGCACGTGTCCGTTCAAGCGCTTGCCGTCCGCCGCGAACCCGAAGCACGCCATCGCGTCACCGGCGGACGGTCGGGCGTGGTCCGCGACACCCGCCACGAGCAGGCGTTCGGAGTCGACGGCGACGTCGGCCTGGCCGTCGAGGGCGTCGAGGCAGACCTCGTCGGGGACGACAGGGCGGTAGGCGGCGGCCTGCTTCTCGGACAGGTCGACGATGACCAGGACCTCGGCGTCGTGGGGGTCGTCGCAGTCGGCGCGCTCGAGGTCGGCGAGGGCGGGCTGCTCGCCGCGCAGGAAGGCCCGGGCGTCGACGCAGTCGCCGCGGTCGAGGTCGGCGACCGAGCCGAGGGCGGAGTGCTGGCGGACGACGACCACGACGGCGACGGCCACGGCGGCCAGGGCCACCGCGACCGCCGTCAGCACGGCGCGCCGCAAGGGCTCAGCTGCCCAGCGTGCCGGTGAGCTGCGAGCCGTCGGCGTTGTAGGCCACGCACGCGGCCTGGTCGCCGGCTGCGGGGTCCGACACGGTGAGCGAGGTGTAGATGACCGACTCGGTGATCAGGTCGGTCTTGCCGGCGGCGTCGATGGCGGGCCCGCAGATCTCGCTGATGGGCGTCGAGGTGTAGTTCTGCGCCTGGTCCGCGGTCAGGTCGACCACCGCGATGACCTCGCCGTCGTGCTTGTCCGAGCAGTCCACGGTCTTGATGTCGGTGACGCTCTTGGCGTTCTCGTCCGACAGCCCGTCGGCGGTGATGCAGTCGCCCTGGTCGAGGTCGTTGACGTCGGTGAGGCTGTTGACGTAGCTCACCCCGGCCACCAGCAGGATGATCGGCAGCGCCAGCGTCACCAGGCTGACGACGATGGCGGAGATCGCCAGGCCCTTGCCGTGGTTCTGGCCACCGCGGCTGCGCACGAGCACCACGATGGCCAGCGGGATCGCGACCAGCGCGCCGATGAACACGCAGCCGAAGAACGAGATGATCAGCGCCGCGATCGCCATGCCCTTGCCGGGCTGCTGCTCCTGCGGGGCGCCGTACTGCGGGAACGGCGGCTGACCGTACGCCGGCGCCTGCGGCTGCCCGTAGGCCGGCGGCTGCGGCTGGCCGTATGCCGGCGGGGGAGGCGGCGGCGCGCTGCTGTAGTCGGGCGTCGAGGGCGCGGCCGGGGCCGAGGGCGGCTCGGTGGGCCCGGTGCCGTAGGGGTTCGGCGGCGGGGGCGGCGGGGTGGAGTCCGAGCCCGGCGTGCCGTAGGGGTTCTGCGGGTCGGCCGGGTCTTGCGGTGTGCTCATCGTTCTCCCTGGGGGATCCGCCGTGGTCGGTGCGCGAGAGCAGCGTTCCACATGGGCGCCCCGCGGTGGGTCAGGAGGCGCGGAGCTGGTCCTCGATGTGGGCCGGCCTGCCGACGTACATCCCCACGACGAACAGCGGCACCGACAGCACCAGCAGCACCACGAGCGGGACGTCCCAGCCGCCGCTGGCCTCGTGGAGGACGCCGATGCCGAACGGTCCGGCCACGGCCAGGAGGTAGCCGGTCGACTGCGTCCAGCCGGACAGCGCGGCGGTGGCGCCGGCGGTGCGGGTGCGCAGCCCGATGTAGGTCAGCGCGATCGGGAACGTGGTGAGCGCGGCGCCCAGCACGACGGCCCACAGGACGGCCAGCGAGTGCGGGGCGACGAGCAGGCCCACGTAGGCGACCGGGTAGCAGGCGATGACCAGCACCAGCACCCACCGCTGGTCGCCCGGGCGCGCCACCAGCTGCGGGAGGAACAGCGAGAGCGGGATCGACATCCCCGCCACGATCCCGACCAGCGCGCCGGCCGCGCCGGCCCCGAAGTCCGCGTCGCGCCACAGCGTGGCGAACCAGCCGAAGACGGCGTAGGCCATCAGCGACTGGATCCCGAAGAACAGCGTCATGGCCCAGCCGAGGCGGGTCCGGGCGATGTCGCCGTAGCCCACGTCGCGCTTGGGCGCCTCCATCGTCGTGTCGTGGCGGACCAGCCCGAACCACGGCAGCGCCGCGACGGCGGCGAGGACCGCCCACACGGCCAGGCCGTAGCGCCAGCTGCCGAACGCGTGTGAGACCGGCACCGTGAGCAGGAAGGCCGCGGTCAGCCCGACCGCCAGCATCGTGGTGTAGAGCGCGGTCACCTGCCCGATCCGGTCGGGGAAGTGCAGTCGGACCAGCGAGGGGATCAGCACGTTGGCCATGGCCATCCCCGCGGTCGCCACCAGCGACAGCACGAGGAACGCCGCCTCGTCGTGCACCACGGAGCGCGCGGCGAGCCCGGCGACCACGGCCAGCAGGGCCAGCAGGGTCACGCGGTGCGGCCCGAGGCGTCGGGCGACCACCGGGGCCAGGGCGCCGAAGACCGCGAAGGAGAGCACCGGCAGCGAGGTGAGCACACCCGCGGAGGCCGGGCCCATGCCCAGACCGGCGCGGATCTCGTCGAGGACCGGGCCGACGCTGACCGCCGCCGGTCGCAGGTTGACGGAGAGGAGCACGATGCCGACCAGGACCAGGACAGTGGTGCGGCGGCTCACTGTCCCCAGCCTACGAGGGGGAGACTGGCGACCGTGCGGCACATCCCCGACGACGAGCGCCGGTGGCGGCTGGCCCGGCGGCACGCGGTCGCGCCGGCGTACCGCGTGGACGGTCCGG
This sequence comes from Nocardioides anomalus, assembly GCF_011046535.1. Classification (NCBI taxonomy): domain Bacteria; kingdom Bacillati; phylum Actinomycetota; class Actinomycetes; order Propionibacteriales; family Nocardioidaceae; genus Nocardioides; species Nocardioides anomalus. Next base: position 963,535 of record NZ_CP049257.1, read on the forward strand.
AGGCCGCCACCCGAGCGGTGACGGTGCTCCACGCCACCGAGCCGGCGACGGTCTACCTCAGCGTGCTGGCCCGCGTCGACGGCGTGACGGTGGCCGACGTGGACCGCGCGCTGTACGCCGAGCGCACCCTGGTCAAGCAGCTGGCCATGCGCCGCACGCTGTTCGTGTTCCCGCGCGACCTGCTGCCCGCGGCGTGGGGGAGCGCGTCGGTCCGGGTGGCCGAGGCCGAGCGCAACCGGATGGCCAAGGACGTCGAGAAGGCCGGGGTGGCCGACGACGGCCACGCCTGGCTCGACCGCTCGCGGGCGGCGATCCTGGCCGAGCTGGCCGGCCGCCCCGAGGGGATGACCGCGATCGAGATCCGCGACGGGCTGCCCGAGGTGGCGGTGAAGTTCGCGGTCACCAACGGCTCGGTCTGGAACCACTCCCGCGTCCTGACCCACCTCGGCCTGACCCGCGACCTGGTGCGCGGGGCCAACACCCAGCACTGGCGGCTGTCCCGACCGCGCTGGACGCGCACGGAGGACTGGCTGGGGGAGGTGCCCGAGCCGCTCGGCGCCGAGGAGGGGTACGCCGAGCTCGTGCGCCGCTGGCTGCGCTCCTTCGGTCCAGGCACCGAGACGGACCTGGTCTGGTGGCTCGGCGCGACCAAGGGCGCCGTGCGCGCGGCGCTGGCCGACGTCGAGGCGGTGGAGGTGTCGCTGGACGGCGGCGCGACCGGCTACGTGCTGCCCGACGACGTCGAGCCCGAGGAGCCGGTCGAGCCGTGGGCGGCGCTGCTGCCGGTGCTCGACCCGACGGTCATGGGCTGGAAGCAGCGCGACTTCTACCTCGGCCCGCACGGCCCCCAGCTCTTCGACCGCAACGGCAACGCCGGGACCACGGCCTGGTGGGACGGCCGGGTCGTCGGCTGCTGGGTCCAGGACGACGCCGGCGTGGTCGAGGTCCGGCTGCTGCAGGAGTTGCCGCGCGCGGCCGCCGCCGCCTTCCGGGTCGAGGCCCAGCGGCTGACCGACTGGCTGGACGGCGTCCGCGTCGGCACCGTCTACCCTTCAGCGGCGATGAAGACGGTCGAGTGGGTGCACCCCTGATGGCGCGCCGATGACGCGGGAGCAGCCGAAGCAGGCGCCGCCGCCCGTGCAGCGCCTGCGGGTGCGCTACGCCAAGCGCGGCCGGCTGCGCTTCACCAGCCACCGCGACTTCAGCCGCGCCTTCGAGCGCGCGGTGTTCCGGGCCCGGCTGCCGATGGCGTACTCCTCCGGCTTCAACCCCCACCCCCGCATCTCCTACGCCGGCGCGTCGCCGACGGGCGCGGCCAGCGAGGCGGAGTACCTCGAGCTCGCCCTGGCCGAGCTGGTCGACCCCGCCGCGGTCCACGCCGCCCTGGACGAGGCCCTGCCCGACGGCCTGGACGTGGTCGAGGTCGTCGAGTCACCCGGCGGCGCCCTTGCCGACCTGCTCCAGGCCAGCCGCTGGCGGGTCGCCGTCCCCGTCCCACCCACCGCCGTGGAGACCGCCGCCGACCTGTTCCTGGCCGCGCCGGAGGTGCTCGTGCAGCGGATGACCAAGAAGGGGCTGCGCGACTTCGACGCCCGCGCCGCGGTGCTGGCCCTGACCGTGGTCCCGGACGGCGAGGGCGCGGCCCTGGACCTGGTGCTGCGCCACCTGGAGCCCGCCGTGCGTCCCGACGACGTGCTCTCCGGGCTGTCCGTCGTGGGCGGGTTGGTGCTGGACGGCGTACCGCTCCTGACGCGGCTGGCGCAGGGGTCCTACGACGAGGCGACCGGCGGCATCGGCGACCCGCTGAGGCCGTGAAAATCACTTGACCTCGACCGGCTGTGCGATACTCGCCACAGGTCGACCCGTTCGACCCGACGACTCCGCCTTGTGCGGGGCTCGCCGACGCCAGACCGCGACGCGGCCGGCGGGTCGGTGACAGCGACCAGGCCAGGCAGACACCAGCGACCGCGGCAGGAGCCGGCACGGCCCCGGTGTGACACCACGTGGGTGTCGTCGCCATGAAGGCTTGATGCTGCGCCCGGGCGTGCCCGGGACGCGGCGATGACCACCTGGGTGCAGCGCACCCGGGTCGAGGAGCAGCACATGCCCGACGACGAGCTCACCACCACCCCGGACGCCACCCCGGAGGGCACCCCGGACGCCGGCGGCGACACGCCGGCACCGGCCAAGAAGGCGGCGCGCAAGGCCCCCGCGAAGAAGGCCGCGGCCAAGAAGGCGGTGGCCGAGAAGACCACGGCCAAGAAGACGGCCGCGAAGAAGACCACCACCAAGAAGGCGGCCAAGGCCGCCGAGCCGGCCCCCGCTGACGAGCCCGTCGACGAGGCCGCGGCCGCGCCGGCGCTCGCCGAGGCCGCGGCGCCCGAGGCGGCCCCCGAGGCGGCGGGGACGGCGGTGCTGTTCCAGGTCCCGGAGCCGGTGGTCACCACCCGCAAGCGCTCGGCCCGCAAGACCACGAAGAAGGCCGCCGAGGTGCCGGCCCAGCCGGTCGCCGAGCCGGTCGCCGAGGAGCCGGTCGCCGAGGCGCCCGTCGCCGAGGAGCCGGCGGCCGAGGCCGGGCCCAAGAAGAAGACCACGCGCAAGAGCAGCAGGAAGAAGGCCGAGCCCGAGCCGGTCGCGGACGAGCCCGAGGACGAGGACGAGACGGCCGAGCTGCCGGCGCCTGGGACCGAGCAGGCCGACGAGCAGGCCGACGGGTCCGACGAGTCCGACGAGGCCAGCGACGACCAGGGCGACGACCAGGGCGACGAGCAGGGCGACGAGCAGGGCGAGGGCGGCGGCTCCGGCCGCCGGCGCCGCCGTCGCGGCGGCCGTCGCCGGCGCAAGTCGGGCGGCGGGGACGCCGAGGGCTCCGACGAGGGCGAGCAGGCCGAGACCGACGGCGAGGCGGACGGCGAGTCCGGCGAGGCCGAGAGCGACAGCAGCGACGCGGGTGAGTCCGGCGAGGGCGGCACGTCGCGCCGTCGACGCCGGCGCCGGCGCTCGGGCGACGACGGTGGTGGCAGCTCCGACGACCCGGAGAACACCGTCACCCGCGTGCGCCGCGGCCGCTCGGCCGAGGACCAGATCACCGCGGTGTCCGGCTCGACCCGCCTGGAGGCCAAGAAGCAGCGCCGCCGCGAGGGCCGCGAGGCGGGCCGCCGGCGCGCGCCGATCGTCAGCGAGGCCGAGTTCCTGGCCCGCCGCGAGTCGGTCGACCGGGTCATGGTCATCCGCCAGCGCGACGACCTCACCCAGATCGGGGTGCTGGAGGACAAGGTCCTCGTCGAGCACTACGTCGCCCGCGAGTCGCAGACGTCGCTGATCGGCAACGTCTACCTCGGCCGGGTCCAGAACGTGCTGCCGTCGATGGAGGCGGCGTTCGTCGACATCGGACGCGGCCGCAACGCGGTGCTCTACGCCGGCGAGGTCAACTGGTCCGCGCTCGGGCACAAGGACGGCCAGCCCCGCAAGATCGAGTCCGTGCTGTCCTCGGGCCAGTCGGTCCTGGTCCAGGTGACCAAGGACCCGATCGGCCACAAGGGCGCCCGCCTGACCAGCCAGATCAGCCTGGCCGGCCGGTTCCTGGTCTACGTGCCGGACGGCACCACCTCCGGCATCTCCCGCAAGCTGCCCGACACCGAGCGCAACCGGCTCAAGACCCTGCTGCGCGAGATCGTCCCCGAGACCGCCGGCGTGATCGTGCGCACCGCGGCCGAGGGTGCCAGCGAGGACGAGCTCACCCAGGACGTCGAGCGGCTCAAGGCGCGCTGGGAGGACATCGAGAAGAAGACCAAGGGCAGCGCCCCGCAGCTGCTGTACGGCGAGCCGGACCTCACGCTCAAGGTGGTCCGCGACCTGTTCACCGAGGACTTCGTCAAGCTGGTGATCCAGGGCGACGACGCCTGGGACACCGTGCAGCAGTACGTCCAGCACATGGCTCCCGACCTCGAGGAGCGGCTGGAGAAGTACGACGTCGCCGACCACGACGGCAAGGACGTGTTCGCGGCGTACCGCCTCGACGAGCAGATCGCCAAGGGCCTGGACCGCAAGGTCTGGCTGCCCTCGGGCGGCTCGCTCATCATCGACCGCACCGAGGCGATGACGGTCGTCGACGTCAACACCGGCAAGTTCACCGGCTCCGGCGGCAACCTCGAGGAGACGGTCACCAAGAACAACCTCGAGGCCGCCGAGGAGATCGTGCGCCAGCTCCGGCTGCGCGACATCGGCGGCATCATCGTCGTGGACTTCATCGACATGGTGCTGGAGTCCAACCGCGACCTGGTGCTGCGCCGGCTGGTGGAGTGCCTGGGCCGCGACCGGACCCGCCACCAGGTCGCCGAGGTCACCTCGCTCGGCCTGGTGCAGATGACCCGCAAGCGGATCGGCACCGGCCTGCTCGAGGCGTTCAGCGAGACCTGTGAGCACTGCCAGGGCCGCGGGCTGGTCCTGCACGACCACCCGGTCGAGCAGAAGCGCTCCGACGACGAGGGCGGCCGCGGTGGCGGCGCGCGCGGCAGCAGCAGCGGCGGCGGCGGTCGGCGCAGCCGCGGTGGTCGGGCGCGCGGCGAGGGCGGCGGCACCAACGGCGGGAACGGCAACGGCAACGGGAACGGCGCGAAGGCCATGCCCTCGCCCAAGGACATCGCCGCCATGGCCCGCCCGCCGGCCGATGAGCACGAGGACCACGACGAGCCCGACGAGGACCTCACCGACACCGAGGTGGTCGACGAGCACGAGGCCTCCGAGGAGCTCGAGGACCTCGAGCCGGTGCGCGAGCCCGAGCCGGAGACCGTGGCCGAGGAGCCCGAGCCGGAGCCGGAGCCCGAGCCGACGCCCGAGCCGGAGCCCGCGCCGCAGCAGACCACCGTGGTGACCCGGACCCGCCGGCGCAGCGCGAGCCGCCCGGCCGGCCCGCCGCAGCACCACGCGGAGCCGGATCCGGCCGGCGTACCGGCCCTGCACCAGGCCACGGCCGGCATCGGTGCCGAGCGCGACGGCTCGGTCGGCGCGCCCGCGCTGGACGGGATGGTCGAGCCCGGCACCGCCGCGGCCGAGGGCGACGCCGTCTCGGCCGAGTCCGCCGAGCCCGCCGAGCCCGCCGTCGAGCACGTCCCGATCAAGCGCAAGGGCTCCCGGAAGCGCTGACGAGAGCGGATCCGCGCGCTTTTGCCCTGAGCGCCGCGGATCCGTACCATGGAACGTCGGTGCGCGCCCAGGCGGCGCGCCCTCTTCCTGCGGCGCGCGTCAGCGTCGCGCCCAGACCCAGATTCCACGAACCAACGAGGAGACCGCGGTGTACGCGATCGTGCGCGCAGGCGCCAAGCAGCAGAAGGTGGCCGTCGGCGACGTCATCGAGATCGACCAGGTCTCGACCGGCGTGGGCGAGAACGTCACCCTGCCCGTGGTCCTCGTCGTCGACGGCGACTCGGTGACCTCCGAGGCGGCCCAGCTCGACAAGGCGTCGGTCACCGCTGAGGTCCTCGGCGCCACCAAGGGCCCGAAGATCATCATCCAGAAGTACAAGAACAAGACCGGCTACAAGAAGCGCCAGGGCCACCGCCAGAAGTACACCCAGGTCAAGATCACCGACATCTCGGCCTGAGGCCGCAGCTCTTCCCGAGGAGACACAGACATGGCACACAAGAAGGGCGCGGCGTCCACCAAGAACGGCCGCGACTCGAACTCCCAGCGGCTCGGCGTCAAGCGGTACGGCGGCCAGCTGGTCAACGCCGGCGAGATCATCGTGCGCCAGCGCGGCACCCACTTCCACCCGGGTGCGGGCGTCGGCCGCGGTGGCGACGACACGCTGTTCGCCCTGGAGGCGGGCGCGGTGCAGTTCGGCACCCGTCGCGGCCGCCGGGTCGTGAACATCGTCCCGGGTGACGACGCCTGAGTCGTCCCCACCAGACACGACGAGAGGCGTCCCGATCGGGGCGCCTCTCGTGATTTCAGCCCCCGACAGGAGCACCTGACCCATGGCCGTCCCGACCTTCGTCGACCGCGTGACGCTGCACGTCAGCGCCGGGCGCGGCGGCAACGGCGTGGCGTCGGTGCACCGCGAGAAGTTCAAGCCGCTCGGCGGCCCGGACGGCGGGAACGGCGGCCCCGGTGGCTCGGTGATCCTGCGCGTGGACCCCGACGTGACCACGCTCGTCGACTACCACCACAGCCCCAAGCGCAAGGCCGGCGTGGGCGGCCACGGCGCCGGTGGGCACCGCAACGGCTCCCACGGCGGCGACCTGGTCCTGCCGGTGCCCGACGGCACCGTGGTCACCGACCGCCGCGGCGAGGTGCTGGCCGACCTGGTCGGTCCCGGCACCGAGCTGGTCGTGGCCCAAGGCGGGCGCGGCGGGCTCGGCAACGCCGCGCTGGCCAGCAGCAAGCGCAAGGCCCCCGGCTTCGCGCTGCTCGGCGAGCCCGGCGACGAGCTCGAGGTCGTGCTCGAGCTCAAGGTGGTGGCCGACGTCGGGCTGGTGGGCTTCCCCAGCGCCGGCAAGTCCAGCCTCATCGCCGCGATCTCGCGGGCGCGGCCCAAGGTCGCCGACTACCCCTTCACCACGCTGGTGCCCAACCTCGGCGTGGTGACCGCGGGCGAGACGACCTACACCGTCGCCGACGTGCCCGGCCTCATCGAGGGCGCGAGCGAGGGCCGCGGGCTCGGCCACGAGTTCCTGCGCCACGTCGAGCGCTGCGCCGCCCTGGTCCACGTGGTCGACACCGCGTCGATGGAGCCGGGCCGCAACCCGGTCGACGACCTCGTGGTGATCGAGAGCGAGCTGAGCCGCTACGGCGGGCTCGAGGACCGGCCGCGGCTGGTGGCGCTCAACAAGGTCGACGTCCCGGACGGGCGCGACCTGGCCGAGATCGTCCTGGCGGACCTGCGCGAGCAGGGGCACCGGGTGTTCCTGGTCAGCGCGGCCTCGGGGGAGGGGCTGCGCGAGCTGACCTTCGCGATGGCCGAGATCGTCCGGGCCGCGCGCGCCGAGCGCGAGGTGGTCGAGGCGACCCGGATCGTGCTGCGGCCCGCGGGCTCCGACGGCAGCGACCACTTCACGGTGACCGCCACCGACGCCGGCTGGCACGTGCGCGGCACCAAGCCCGAGCGCTGGGTGCGCCAGACCGACTTCAGCAACGACGAGGCGGTCGGCTTCCTGGCCGACCGGCTCAACCGGCTCGGGGTCGAGGCCAAGCTGCTCAAGCTGGGCGCGGAGGCGGGCGACACGGTGATGATCGGTGACCCCGACGACGCCGTGGTCTTCGACTTCCGCCCCGAGCTGGACGCCGGCGCCGAGATCCTGTCGCGCCGTGGCGAGGACCAGCGCTTCGACGAGAAGCGTCCGGCCGCCCAGCGTCGCCGCGAGATCCAGGAGGCCATGTCCGAGCGCTCCGAGGGCGAGGAGCGCGCCGACGTGGCCCGCCGCCTCGACGAGGAGCGCCGCGGACGGCGCACCCCGGCGGGTCCCACGTCGTACGAGATCGGGTCCGAGCAGGATCCAGACCGTGTCGACGACGAGGACTGAGGTCACCGACGCCCGGCGCGTCGTGGTCAAGGTCGGCTCGTCCTCACTGACCAGCGCCGGTGGGGGCATCGACCCCGGCCGGGTGCGCCACCTGGTCGAGGCGCTGGCCGCCACCCGCGCCCGCGGGGTGGAGGTCGTGCTGGTCTCCTCCGGGGCCATCGCCGCCGGGCTGGTCCCGCTCGGGCTGGTGCGCCGGCCGCGCGGTCTGCCGGCACAGCAGGCCGCCGCGTCGGTCGGGCAGGGGCTGCTGGTGCACCGCTACACCGAGGAGCTCGCGCGCTACGGCGTGGTCGCGGGCCAGGTCCTGCTCACCGTGGACGACGTGACCCGGCGCTCGCACTACCGCAACGCCTACCAGACCTTCGCCAAGCTGCTCGAGCTCGGCGTGCTGCCGATCGTCAACGAGAACGACACCGTGGCCACCACCGAGATCCGCTTCGGCGACAACGACCGGCTGGCCGCCCTGGTCGCGCACCTGGTCCACGCCGACCTGCTGGTGCTGCTCTCCGACGTCGACGGGCTGTACGACGGGCCGCCGGCCTCGCCCGGCGCGAGCCTGGTCCCCGAGGTCCGGTCCTGGGACGACCTCGGTGGCGTGAAGGTCGGCAAGGCCGGCCCCGCGGGCGTCGGCACCGGCGGCATGCAGACCAAGCTCGACGCGGCCCGGATCGCCACCGGCGCCGGCATCCCGGTCGTGCTCACCGCGGCCGAACGGGTCGGCGACGCGCTGGCCGGCGACGCGGTCGGCACGCTCTTCCACGCCACCGGCAGGCGGCAGCCCACCCGGCTGCTGTGGCTGGCCCACGCCACCGAGCCCCTCGGCACGCTCGTGCTCGACCCCGGGGCGGTCGCCGCGGTCACCCAGCGGCGCGCCTCGCTGCTCGCGGCCGGCGTCACCGGTGTCGTCGGCACCTTCCACGCCGGCGACCCCGTCGCCATCGCCGGGCCGGACGGCGTACCGGTGGCGCGCGGGCTGGTGAACTTCGACTCCGAGGAGCTGCCCGCGCTCCTCGGCCGCTCCTCGGGCGACCTCAAGCGCGAGCTGGGCGCGGCGTACGAACGCGAGGTCGTGCACCGCGACGACCTGGTGCTGCTCTGATGCAGGCCGTGTTCTGGCTCGTGGTCCTCACGCTGGCCACGCCGGCGCTGCTCATCACCGGCTCGCGCGTGACCGACACCGACGTCGGGACGCTCATCCGCATCGAGGCGTTCACGCCGATCGGGCTCCCGCTGTACGCCGCGCTGCTGGTCCTGCTCGCGGCCGGCGCCGCTCGACGCCGCCGCGAGGGCTGGCGACCGCGTGCGGTCGGCGCCGTGCTCGCGCTGGTCGGGCTCGGCCTGCACGCCTGGTGGTTCTCGCCCCAGGTGCTCGGCGACAACCCCGCGCCCGCGCCGGGGGCGGCACACCTGGTCGTGATGAACGCGAACCTCTACGAGGGCCGCGGCGACCCGGCCGACGTGATCGGCGCGGTGCGCGACCACCACGTCGACGTCCTGGTCCTGGAGGAGATCACCCCGGTCGCGCTGGAGAAGCTCGACGACCTCGGGCTGGCCGAGCTCCTGCCGAACCGGATCGGCGACCCCGACCCCGACGTGGCCGGGACCATGGTCTTCTCCGACCAGCCGCTCGGCGAGCCCGCGCTGCTCAACACCCAGTTCCGCTCCTACCGCGTCCAGGTCGGGTCCCTCACCCTGCTCGCCGTCCACCCCGTCGCGCCCGTCGACCCGCCCGCCTGGCGCCGCGACCACGACGTCATCCGCGACGAGGCCGTCGCCGCGCACGCCGATCTCGTCGTCGGCGACATGAACGCCACCCCCGACCACGACGTGATGCGCGAGCTCGACGACGCCGGCTTCCGCGACGCCGGCGAGCTGGCCAACGTCGGTTGGCAGCCCACCTGGCCGGCCAACCACGTCTCGATCTTCCCGCTGCTGCCGCCGCTGGTCCGCATCGACCACGTGCTCGTCGCCGACACCCTCGCCTCCCTCGGCACCGAGACCGTCGACATCGAGGGCTCGGACCACAACGGGCTCGTGGCCACGGTCGCAGCGCGTGGATGAAGCCGAGATCCGCCGGTGGTACGGCCCGTGGGACGTCCCCCGCCCGGAGGACGCGCCGGCCCTGATGGCCGGCTTCGCCGGCCCGTGGTGGGTCGCCGGCGGATGGGCGGTCGAGGCCTTCACCGGCGTGCGCCGTCGGCACAAGGACCTGGACCTCGCGGCGTTGCGCCGCGACGCCGACGCGCTGCGGACCGCGCTGGCCGACCGCTTCCAGTGCTGGTCGGTCTTCGACGGTGCACTGCGCCCGTTCACCGACGAGCTGCCGCTGCACCCCGAGGCCGACCAGCTGTGGGTGCGCCCGGGCGCGGACGCGCCGTGGGCCTTCGAGGTGCTGCTGAACCCCGACGCCGACGGCCGGTGGGTCAACCGCCGGCTGCCGCGGCACACCGCGGTCCTGGACGAGGTCACCTGGGTGCGCGAGGACGGGCTGCGCTTCCTGGCGCCGGAGGTGGCGCTGCTCTTCAAGGCCAAGCACCTGCGCCCCGAGGACGACGCGGACCTCGAGGCCGCGCTGCCGCTGCTCGACGACGCGCGGCGGACCTGGCTGCGCGAGGCGGTGGCCGAGCTGCACCCGGACCACCGCTGGCTCGGGCGGCTGCGCTGACGCGGGCATCGACGTCCGACCTCCGGGCCGGGCGCCGTACGCTGGGCAGGTCATGACTGCTCCGGAGCGCACGGTCTACCTCGACCACGCCGCCACCACGCCGATGGTGCCGGCCGCGGTGGAGGCCATGACGGCCCACCTGCTCGAGGTCGGCAACCCCAGCTCGCTGCACGCCTCCGGCCGGCACGCCCGCCGGATCGTCGAGGAGTCGCGCGAGACCATCGCCCAGGCGGTCGGCTGCCGACCCGGCGAGGTCGTGTTCACCTCCGGCGGCACCGAGGCCGACAACCTCGCGGTCAAGGGCATCCACTGGTCGCGGATGGACGCCCTCGGCGGCACCCCGCGGCTGCTCGCCTCGGCCGTCGAGCACCACGCGGTCCTCGACGCCACCGACTGGCTCCGCGACGCCGACGAGGCCGACGTCCGGCTGATCCGCGTCGACGCGACCGGCAGTGTCGACCTCGACCACCTGCGCGAGCTCGTGTCCGAGCGTCCGGTCTCGCTGATCTCGGTGATGTGGGCCAACAACGAGGTCGGCACCGTCCAGCCGATCGAGGAGATCGTCGCGATCGCCGCCGAGCACGGCATCCCGGTGCACACCGACGCCGTGCAGGCCGTCGGCGCGGTGCCCGTGGACTTCGCGGCCAGCGGGGTCGACGCGATGACGATCACCGGGCACAAGCTCGGCGGTCCGTACGGCGTCGGTGCGCTCGTCGTGCGCCGCGAGCTCGAGCTCACCCCGCTGGTGCACGGCGGCGGTCAGGAGCGCGACATCCGCAGCGGCACCCTGGACACCCCGGCCATCGCCGGCTTCGCGGCCGCGGTCGAGCTGGCCGTCAAGGAGCAGGCCGACCGGGCGACCCGCATCGGCGCGCTGCGCGACGACCTGGTCCGCCGGGTGCGCGAGGTGGTGCCCGACGCGCACGTGCACGGCGGCGCACTGGACCCCCTCGGCGTGCACCGGCTGCCCGGCAACGCCCACCTCGGCTTCCCCGACTGCGAGGGCGACTCGCTGCTCATGCTGCTCGACGCCCACGGCATCGAGACCTCGACCGGCTCGGCCTGCTCGGCCGGCGTACCGCAGCCCTCGCACGTCCTGCTGGCCATGGGCTGCGACCCGGTCCAGGCGCGGCACTCCCTGCGGTTCTCCCTCGGCCACACCTCCACGGCGGCCGACGTCGACGCGGTGGTCGAGGCCATCGGGCCCGCGGTCGAACGCGCCCGGGCGGCGAGGGCCCGCTGATGAAGGTCCTCGCTGCCATGTCCGGCGGCGTGGACTCCGCCGTCGCCGCGGCGCGCGCCGCCGAGGCCGGCCACGACGTCACCGGCATCCACCTCGCCCTGTCGCGCAACCCCGCGTCGTACCGGTCCGGCGCACGTGGCTGCTGCACCATCGAGGACGCCAACGACGCGCGCCGCGCGGCCGACGTCATCGGCATCCCCTTCTACGTCTGGGACCTGTCGGAGGAGTTCCACGAGGACGTGGTCGAGGACTTCCTGGCCGAGTACGCCGCCGGCCGGACGCCCAACCCGTGCCTGCGGTGCAACGAGAAGATCAAGTTCGCCGCGGTCCTCGACCGGGCGCTGGCCCTCGGCTTCGACGCCGTCGCGACCGGGCACTACGCCCGGCTCCGGCAGGGCACGGACGGGCAGGTCGAGATGCACCGCGCCGTCGACGACGGCAAGGACCAGTCCTACGTGCTCGGGGTCCTCGACCAGGAGCAGCTGCGGCACTCGCTGTTCCCGCTGGGCGGCTCGACCAAGGCCGACGTGCGGCGCGAGGCGGCCGAGCGCGGGCTGCTGGTCGCGGACAAGCCCGACAGCCACGACATCTGCTTCGTCGCCGACGGCGACACCTCCGGCTGGCTGCGCGAGAAGCTCGGCGAGCGCGCGCCCAACACCGAGGGCGCGATCCTCGACGAGGACGGCACCGAGCTCGGCCGGCACGAGGGCACGTTCGGCTACACCATCGGCCAGCGCAAGGGCCTGCGGCTGGGCCGGCCGGCCCCGGACGGCAAGCCGCGCTTCGTGCTCGACATCGAGCCGGTCTCCGGCACGGTCACCGTCGGTCCGCGCGAGCACCTGGCCGTGCACGGCCTCACCGGCATCCGCCCACGCTGGTGCGGTACGCCGCCCGCCCGCCTGCGCGGCACCGTCCAGCTGCGCGCGCACGGCGCCGAGCACCCGGCGGTCGTCACCGTCGACGGCGACGGCGTGGAGGTCGAGCTCCTCGAGCCGGCGTACGGCATCGCGCCGGGGCAGGCCGCGGTGGTGTACGACGGCACCCGCGTCGTCGGCTCGGCCACCATCGCCGCCACCCGACGGTGAGCGTCCACGTCTGGCTGGGCGGCCTCGACGGCGCGACGTGGTGGGCCCAGGACGCCGACGAGCCGGTGCTGGCCGCGTCGCTGATGAAGGTGCCGGTGGCCATGGCCGCCGAGGCGCTCGACCTGGACCGCTCGGTGCCGGTGCACACCGACTTCGACTCCGTGGTGGTGGGGGAGACCTTCGCGCTCGACGAGGCGGGCGACCAGGACCCGGACACGTGGGACGACGTCGGGGGCGACCAGGAGCTGCGCGAGCTCGTGCGGCGCGCCATCGTCCACTCGGGCAACCTGGCCACCGACCTGGTCATGGAGCAGACCGGTGTCGCCGCCGTCACCGCGCTGATGCCGCAGGTGCTGCGGATGATCGGCGACCAGCCGGCCACCGACCGCGGCATCGTCAACGCCGCCAGCGCCCGGCAGTGGGGCGAGCTGCTGGGCCGGGTCGCGGCGGTGCACGACGAGGTCGAGGACGTGATGCGCGGTCAGACCTACCGCGAGGGCATCCCGGCCGGGCTCCCCGAGGGCACGCCGGTGGCCAACAAGACCGGCTGGATCGAGGGCCACCGCCACGACATGGGCATCGTCCGCCCGCCCGACGCGACGCCGTTCGCGCTGGTGGTGCTGACCCGCGACGAGCCCGAGGGCACCATCGCCCTCGCCGCCCGCGAGGCCTGGACCCGCCGCCGGTGACCGCCGTCGAGCGGGTCGAGGTCGAGCGGCTCAGCGCGCCGCTCCACACGCCGTTCGTCACCGCCCTGCGCCGGGCCACCAGCGTGGAGTCGGTCCTGGTGCGGGTGACCGACAGCGACGGCCGGGTGGGGTACGGCGAGGCGCCGGCCAACGGCCCCGTCCTCGGCACCACCCTCGAGGGCAACACCGCCGTCCTGGAGGGCCCGCTGCGCGACGCGGTCCTGGGCCGCGCGGTCGATCCGCGAGCCCTGTGGCCGCGGCTGGACCGGGCCGTGCTCGGCCACGGGGCCGCGAAGAGCGCGCTCGACTGCGCACTGCACGGCCTGGGCGGCGCGCCGGCCGTGGACCTGCCCACCGTGGTGACGCTGCCCGTGGGCGAGCCGGACGACGTCGCCGCCGCGGCCGCGGCGCGCGTGGCGGAGGGGTTCACCGACCTCAAGCTCAAGGTCGGCACCGACCCCGCGCTGGACCGCGCGCGGGTCCGGGCCGCCCGCGCCGCCGCGCCCGGGGCCGCGTTGCGCATCGACGCCAACCAGGGCTGGGACGCGCACACCGCGCTCGCGGTCCTCGACGACCTGGCCGACCAGGGCCTCGAGCTGGTCGAGCAGCCCGTCCCCGCTCGTGACCTGCTCGGCCTGGCCCACGTGCGGCGGCACGCCCCGGTCCCGGTGCTGGCCGACGAGTCGGTCTTCGGGCTCGAGGACCTGGTCGCGGTGATCCGCCTCGGTGCGGCCGACCTGGTCAACCTCAAGCTGGCCAAGGCGGGCGGCCTCACACCCGCCCGCGAGCTGGCCCGGGTGGCCCGGCAGCACGGCCTCGGCGTCACCGTCGGCTGCATGCTCGAGGGCCCGGTCGGCGTGGCCGCGGCGGCCCGGCTGGCGGCCGAGGTCGGCTGCGACGTGGTGCCCGACCTCGACGGCGCGTGGTGGCTGCGCGACCCCGGGCCGGTGGCCTACCCCGCCGGTCGGGTGCGGGTCGGCAGGATGGACCCATGAGGGCGATCCGCGAGACCCCGGTCCACCGCGATCCGGACGAGCGCTCGGAGCGGGTCACCACGCTCGCGGTGGGCGAGGAGGCGGTCGTGGTCGCCACCGGTGCCCACTGGACGCGCGTCGTCGTGCCGGACCAGCCGAGCTCGCTGGACCCGGCCGGCTACCCGGGCTGGGTGCCGACCGCGGCGCTCGGCGCGACCCCGCTCGACGTGGCGCGCGGCCGGCTCGGCGCGGCGTACGTCTGGGGCGGCCTCGACTGCTCCGGACTCGTGCACCTGGCCTTCCGGGCCTGTGGCGTGCGGGTCCCGCGCGACGCCGCGGACCAGGCCGCGGCCGCCGCGCCGGTCAGCGAGCCGGAGCCGGGCGACCTGTTCTTCTTCGGTCGTCGCGGCGAGCCGGTGAGCCACGTCGGGTTCGTCACCGAGGTCGGGCTGCTGCACGCGACCGAGGGTCGCGGCGTGGTCGAGGAGCCGGTCCCGGCCGAGCGCCGCGAGACCCTGCTGGGCGCGGGGCGGCTCGGATGACGCTCGCCACCGGCGTCGGCTCCCACCCTGGGGACGACCAGCGCGCGTACGACGAGGCCGTCCGACTCGTGCTCGGCGAGCTGCCGGAGCTGGCCTACCTGCCCGAGGTGCCCGGTCGAGGCGCCACCGCGTCCATGACCGGCCGGGCCATGGCTGTGGTGGCCGCGCTCGGCGCGGACCTCCAGCCGGCGGGCTGGCGGCTCACCGACGGCCCGGGCGTGGACCAGCGCCGCGCCCGGAGCCTGCTGGCCCAGGACCTGGACGGGCTGGAGGAGCAGGCCCAGGGCTACGCCGGCGTGTTCAAGGTCCAGGTCGCCGGGCCGTGGACGCTGGCCGCCACCGTCGAGCGGCCGCGCGGCGACAAGGTGCTCGCCGACCACGGCGCCCGCCGCGACCTGGCCCAGGCCCTGGCCGAGGGGCTGGGCGACCACGTGGCCGACGTGCGCCGCCGGCTGCCGGGCGTCGAGCGGCTCGTGGTGCAGGTCGACGAGCCGGCCCTGGCCGCCGTCCTGGCCGGCCGGGTGCCCACCGCCTCCGGCTTCTCCCGGCACCGCACCGTGCACGCCCCCGAGGCGTCACAGGCCCTCGAGTGGGTGCTCCGGGCCGTGGCCGAGGCGGGCGCCGAGCCGTGGGTGCACTCGTGCGCGGGCGAGACGCCGCTCGACCTGCTCCGAGGCGCCGGCGCCCGCGGGCTGAGCGTCGACCACGCCCACCTGTCCGCGCGCGACCACGACGAGGTGGCCACCGCCCTCGAGGCGGGGGAGACGGTGGCGCTCGGTGTCGTGCCGTCCACCGACCCGGCCGACGTGCCTACGGACGCCCAGGTCACCGAGGCCTTGCTGCGCTGGCTGGAGATGGTCGGTCTGGACCCCGAGGAGGTGGGGGAGCGGCTCGTCCTGACGCCGTCGTGCGGGCTGGCCGGGGCCTCGCCGGCGTGGGCCCAGCGCTCGCTCGCGCTGCTGCACGAGGCGGCCACTCACCTTTCCGGGTGAGCGTCCGGCAGTGAGGCCACGGTTACCGCCGGGACATGGCTGACCTGAGCGGCAAGAACGTCGCGATCATCGCAGTGACCTTCGTCGAGGACGCCGAGCTGACCACCCCGCGCGACGCGCTGACCGAGGCCGGCGCGACGGTGAAGATCTACTCGCCCGACGGCTCCTCCATCCAGACCGTGGAGGGCGACACCGACCCGAAGCAGGAGATCCAGGCCGACGGCAGCTTCGGCGACATCGACGTCGACACCATCGACGCCCTCGTCGTGCCCGGCGGCACGGTGAACGCCGACAAGCTGCGCGTCGACGAGGACGCCCAGGAGCTGGTGCGTCAGGTGACCGAGGCCGACAAGCCGCTGGCCGTCATCTGCCACGCGCCGTGGCTGCTGGTCTCGGCCGGGCTGGTCGAGGGCAAGCGGCTGACGAGCTTCGAGTCGGTGGCCCTCGACGTCAAGAACGCCGGCGGGACCTGGGTCGACGAGGAGGTCGTCGTCGACGGCAACCTCATCACCAGCCGCAACCCCGACGACCTCGACGCCTTCGTCGGCGCCATCGAGGACGCGCTCACCAGCTGAGGCCCAACCCCGACGCAGACCGCGGCCCCCGCTCCGAGGAGCGGGGGCCGCGGTGCGTCGTACGGCGAAGTCGTGCCGGGGTTCAGACCCCGACGTGCGCGCCCTCGGGGCCGTCGGTCGCGAGCTCCTCGTGCTTGACGTTGAGGAACGTCCACACGACCACCGAGGCCAGCAGCATCATCAGCGAGCCGACCAGGAAGGCGTTGGTCGCGCCCTCGGTGAAGATCTGCGCGCCGAGCACCTGCTGGAGCGCCGACTGCTGGGCCTCGGACGGGGCCGCGCCGCCGGCCTGGGCCGCCGCCTTGGACAGCTCGGCGGTGCGGTCGGAGACGATCTGCGTGGCCGCGCTGCCCAGGATGGCCAGGCCGAGCGCACCGCCCACCTGCTGCATGGTGTTGAGCACGCCCGAGCCGATCCCGGAGTCGTCGGCCCGCAGGTGGTGCACCGCGGTGAGCGTGAGCGGGACGAAGGTCGCGCCCATGCCCAGCGACATCAGCAGGATGAAGGGCAGCAGGTCGGTGACGTAGCTCCCGGTCACGTCCGAGACCGGGAAGTCGGTGTCGTAGGGCAGGCGGGAGAACCCGAACAGCCCCGCCGCCGCCATCAGCGTGCCGACGCCGGCGATGTAGCGGGCGTCGAACCGGTTGACCAGGTTGGAGCTGAGGCCCGCGGCCACCACGATGCCGGCGCAGAACGGCAGGAACGCGACGCCGGCCTTGATCGGGCTGTAGCCCATGACGTTCTGGATGTACTGGCTCAGGAAGTAGAACATCGCGAACATCGCGGCCGGCGCGAGGAACATCGCGGCGTACGACGCCCCGCGCGTCCGGTTGAGGAACACCCGGAACGGCAGCAGCGGGTCGGCCGTGCGGCGCTCGACCAGGACGAAGGCCACCAGCACCACGGCGCCCGCGATCAGGCTGGCCAGGGTCCAGGTGTCGGTCCAGCCGTCCGAGCCGGCGCGGCTGAAGCCGTAGACCAGGCCGAGCAGGCCCAGGGTGCCGAGGACCGCGCCGGGCAGGTCGAGCGCGTGGTCCTGGGTCTCGGACTCGCGCAGGAAGCGCGGGGCCAGGGCGGCGGCGGCCAGGCCGATCGGGAGGTTGATCAGCAGGGTGAGGCGCCAGCCCTCGATGTCGAGGCCGAAGACGCCGTCCAGGCCGGTGAGCCACCCGCCGAGCAGCAGGCCGACGGCCGCGCCGGCACCGGACATCGCGGCGTACACGGCGAAGGCGCGGTTGCGGGCCGGACCGGCCGGGAACGTCGTGGTGATCAGCGCCAGGGCGGCGGGCGAGGCGAGCGCGGCGCCGAGGCCCTGCAGACCACGGGCGGCGAGCAGCATGCCCTCGCTGTTGGCCAGACCGCCGAGCCCGGAGGCCACGGCGAAGATGGCCAGGCCGGCCATGAAGATGCGCCGGCGGCCGTAGAGGTCACCGAGGCGGCCGCCCAGCAGCAGCAGGCTGCCGAAGGCGAGCGCGTAGCCGGTGACCACCCAGGTCAGGTTGGCGCTGGAGATGTCGAGGTCGCTCTGGATGTAGGGCAGGGCGATGTTCACGATCGTGCCGTCCAGCACGACCATCAGCTGCGCGACGGAGATCAGCACCAGGGCCCAGCCCAGGTGCAGCTCCTTCCCGCTGTTCGCCTCGACCTCGTCGCGGTCGGGCACGGTGGTGTCGGTCATCGTGTTCCTTCTGCCTCGTGGGCGGGTTGGGAGGGTGGGCTACCGGCCGGCCGCGGTGGCGGCGGGCAGGATGATCTGGTCGACGACCTGCGCGATCGTCTCGGGGGTCGGGGGCTCGCCCATGATGAAGAAGCGGTGCAGGACGATCCCGGCCAGCGCCGGCGCCAGCAGCTCGATGTCGACGTCCTCGCGCACCTCACCGCGCGCCTTGGCCCGGTCGAAGATCGCCGACGAGGCCGCCAGCTTGGGCGCCAGCACCTGGGAGCGGAACGCCTCGGCGAAGTCGGCGTCGCGGCTGATGGCGGTGAGGATAGCGACGAACCCGTCGACCTCCGGCTTGTCGGTGAGACCACCGTGGCCGCAGTACGCCGCCAGCAGGTCGCCGCGCAGCGTCCCGGTGTCGGGCATCTCCAGGCCGGGGCCCTCGTGCCGGTGCCCGTGGTGCAGCGCGTCGATGACCAGCTGGACCTTGCCGTTCCACCGCCGGTAGAGCGTCGCCTTGGACGCCTTGGCCTTGGTGGCCACCGCATCCATGGTCAGCCGGTCGTAGCCGACCTCCGCGAGGACGGCCAGCGCCGCCTCGAGGATCTCCGACTCCCGGTCGCCCTCGACCCGCGGACGGGTGGCGGCGGCAGCGGCCTCGGCCTGGGGGGACATGAGCAGGTCCGCTCCTCGTTCACACGCGTGAAACGAAACGGTTTCGTTTCATCGGGTCTCAGCGTGGCATGGAGGAGGCCTCTGACCCAATCGCTTTTGTGGGGCAGGTCTGGACCAGTCGGGCGGTGTGTCTGGGTGCTGGGTCTCGTGGTGCGGGCTCTCGGGTCCCGCCGCCTGTGGACTGACCCGGCCCCCGCCGGACCGCAGCCCCCTCACCGAACGCAACCGACGCCGTGGTGCACGCGACTGCCCCCAGCGTGGTCGCGCCGCGTATGCGTGCCCCACGCCGCGGGTCTAGCGTTCGGCGAGGGGGCTGCGGTCAGGCGGGGGCCGGGTCAGCCCACAGGCGGCCTGGTCGGCGGCGGCACCGTCTCGTCTCCGCCTTCACGGGTGGGTGGGGGTGTGGTGCGGGTTGCCGCGGCCGGCGCCGCCGAGAACTTGTAACGCGCAGTTATCGGATCTTCCGACCCGTTGCAACGGGTCGACAGTTCCCGTAACTGAGCGTTACAAGTGCCGCACGCAATTGATCACCCCAGCCAGCGAGCAGCCGCACCGGCAGGCAGAGACAGGACCCAGAGCTCGGACGACCTGTCGGCGGTGACCGGCAGAATGTCGACCGTGACCAGCGAACCCCAGGCAGCGACGCCGCAGGCCCGCGAGGAGCACCAGCGGCTGGCGGAGGAGGTCGACGAGGCTCGCTACCGCTACTACGTGCTCGACGACCCGACGCTGGACGACGCGGACTTCGACAAGCGGATGCGGCGGCTCGAGGCGCTGGAGGCGCAGTTCCCGGAGCTGCAGACGCCGGACTCGCCGACGCAGAAGGTCGGCGGGGCGGTGTCGACCGAGTTCACGGCGGTCGACCACCTGCAGCGGATGGAGTCGCTGGACAACGCGTTCACCTACGACGAGCTCGAGGCGTGGTACGCGCGGCTGGCCCGGGAGGGGGGCGGAGGACGCGGCGCTGCTGTGCGAGCTCAAGGTCGACGGGCTGGCCATCAACCTGCTCTACGAGGACGGGCGGCTGGTGCGGGCGCTCACCCGGGGCGACGGGCGCACGGGTGAGGACGTCACGCCCAACGTGAAGACGATCGAGTCGGTGCCGAGCCGGCTCACCGGGACCGAGGAGTTCCCGGTGCCGGGGCTGGTCGAGGTGCGCGGCGAGGTGTTCTTGCCCGTGAAGGCGTTCGAGCGGCTCAACGAGTCGTTGCTGGAGGCCGGCAAGGCGCCGTTCGCCAACCCGCGCAACTCGGCCGCGGGGTCGCTGCGGCAGAAGGACCCGCGGGTCACCGCGTCGCGGGCGCTCGGGATGGTGTGCCACGGGATCGGGGCGCGCGAGGGGTTCAGCCCCGACGCTCAGTCGCACGCCTACGAGGCGCTGGCGGCCTGGGGGCTGCCGGTCTCCGACCAGGTCAAGGTGGTGGCCGGTCTCGAGGACGTCGAGGCCTACGTCGAGCACGCCGGCGAGCACCGCCACACGATCGTGCCCTACGAGATCGACGGCGTGGTGGTCAAGGTCGACGACGTGGCGCTGCAGCGGCGGCTGGGCTCGACGAGCCGGGCGCCGCGGTGGGCGATCGCCTTCAAGTACCCGCCCGAGGAGGTCAACGCCAAGCTGCTGGCCATCGACGTCCAGGTGGGGCGGACCGGCCGGGTCTCGCCGTTCGGGCTCATGGAGCCGACCAAGGTCGCGGGCTCGACGGTGGAGAAGGCCACGCTGCACAACGCGCACGAGGTCAAGCGCAAGGACGTGCGCCCGGGCGACACGGTGATCCTGCGCAAGGCCGGCGACGTGATCCCCGAGATCCTCGGGCCGGTGCTGCCGCTGCGCCCCGAGGGGCTGCCCGAGTGGGTGATGCCGACCGAGTGCCCGGCCTGCGGGAGCACGCTCTACCAGCAGAAGGAGGGCGACCGCGACCTGCGCTGCCCCAACCACCAGTACTGCCCCGCCCAGGTGCGCGAGCGCGTGTTCCACGTGGCCGGGCGCGGGGCGTTCGACGTCGAGGGCCTGGGCTACGAGGCGGCCAGCGCGCTGCTCGAGGCGGGCGCGATCGGCAACGAGGGCGACATCTTCGACCTCGACGAGGCCGCACTCCGCACGGCGCCGCTCTTCACCCGCGCGCCCAAGAAGGGCGAGGACGGGCCGCAGCTCACGGCCAACGGCCAGCGCCTGCTCGACAACCTGCGCAGCCGGCTCGACGTACCCCTCTGGCGGGTCCTGGTCGCGCTCTCGATCCGCCACGTCGGGCCGACGGCAGCGCGGGCGCTGGCCCAGGAGTTCCGGTCCATGGAGCGGATCCGCGCGGCGTCGGAGGAGGAGCTGGCCGCGGCCCAGGGCGTCGGGCCGATCATCGCCGAGGCCGTGATCGAGTGGTTCGGCGTCGACTGGCACGTCGAGATCGTCGACAAGTGGGTCGCCGCCGGGGTCTCGATGGAGGACGTGCCCGACGCATCCGTCGCGCGCACCCTGGAGGGGCTGACGGTCGTCGTCACCGGCTCGCTGGTCGACTTCTCGCGCGACTCGGCCAAGGAGTCGATCCTGGCCCGCGGTGGCAAGGCCTCCGGCTCGGTGTCGAAGAAGACCGACTTCGTCGTGGTCGGCGAGAACGCCGGCTCCAAGGCCGACAAGGCCGAGCAGCTCGGCGTCACCGTGCTCGACGAGGACGGCTTCAAGCGACTCCTCGAGGAGGGTCCGGACGCGGTGGCCGCCGCCGCACCGGACGACGCCGCCGACGAGGGCGCCGACACGTGAGCGAGCCGCCACCCACCCACGAGGAGCAGGGCCCGTCGATCGCCGGCGAGGTGGCCCGGGGCCTCGGCTCGGTCGCCGAGGACTGGGGTCGCGACACGCTCGTCGGGGCGGCGGTGCTCGTCTCGGTCATCTCCTGCCTGTCCGGCTTCGCCGACGGCGGGGTGGGGTGGATCCTGCTCGGCTTCGCGGTCGGGCTGCCCGGGCTGGTGCTGCCGTTCGTGTCCCAGGCGCGCTGGTCACGGCCGACCACGTGGCTGGTCGCGCTGGCCTGCCTGGTCGCCTCCCTGGCCGTGGTGATCGCCGCGGCCGCCCGGGCCTGACCGGCCCGAGCGACGGCTAGGTTCGGGGCGTGAGCACCCCGCAGACCGTCCAGCACTGGGTCGCCGGCGCCCGCACGGCGCTCGGCTCGACGCGCACCTCGCCGGTCTTCGACCCGGCCACCGGCCGGACCGCGCGCCAGGTCCTGCTGGCCGAGGCCGCCGACGTCGAGGCGGTGGTGGCCGCGGCCCACGACGCGTTCGCCGGGTGGTCGCAGACGTCGGTCACGGCGCGCAGCAAGATCCTGTTCGCGTTCCGCGAGCTGGTGGCCCGCGACGCGCAGCGGCTGGCCGAGGCCATCACCGACGAGCACGGCAAGGTCCTCTCCGACGCCCTCGGGGAGGTGCAGCGCGGGCTGGAGGTGGTCGAGTTCGCGTGCGGAGTGCCGCACCTGCTCAAGGGCTCCTACTCCGACCAGGTCTCGCAGGGCGTGGACTCCTACTCCTTCCGCGAGCCGCTCGGCGTCTGCGTCGGCATCACGCCGTTCAACTTCCCGGCCATGGTGCCGATGTGGATGTTCCCCGTGGCCATCGCGTGCGGCAACACCTTCGTGCTCAAGCCGAGCGAGCGTGATCCGTCCGCGTCGCTGCTGCTGGCCGAGCTCTGGCAGGAGGCCGGGCTGCCCGACGGCGTCTTCAACGTCGTCCACGGCGACCGGGTCGCGGTCGACGCGCTGCTGGACTCGCCGTGGGTGGCGGCGGTCTCCTTCGTCGGGAGCACGCCGATCGCCCGCTCGATCCACGAGCGCGCCAGCGCCGCGGGCAAGCGGGTCCAGGCCCTGGGCGGGGCCAAGAACCACGCGGTCGTGCTGCCCGACGCCGACGTGGACTTCGCCGCCGACCACCTGGCCGCCGCGGCCTTCGGGTCGGCGGGGGAGCGGTGCATGGCGGTGTCCGCGGCGGTCGCGGTCGGCGCCGGGGCGGACCGGGTCGTCGAGGCCGTGGCCCAGCGCGCCCGCGCCGTGCGCGTGGGCCCGGGCCGCGACGAGGCCAGCGAGATGGGCCCGGTCGTCACCGCGGCCGCACGCGAGCGGATCGTCGGGCTGGTCGACAGCGGTGAGCGCGCCGGCGCCCGGGTGGCCGTGGACGGGCGCGGGCTCGTCGTCCCGGGTCACGAGGACGGGTTCTTCGTCGGCCCGACCGTGCTCGACGCGGTGACCACCGACATGGAGGTCTACCGCGAGGAGGTGTTCGGGCCGGTGCTGTCGGTGGTGCGGGCCGACGACGTGGACGAGGCCATCGCCGTGGTCAACGCCAACCCCTACGGCAACGGCACCGCGGTCTTCACCTCCTCGGGCGCGGCCGCGCGGCGCTTCCAGCGCGGCGTGCACGTCGGGATGATCGGCATCAACGTCCCGGTCCCGGTGCCGATGGCGTTCTACTCCTTCGGCGGCTGGAAGGACTCGCTGTTCGGCGACACCCACGTCCACGGGCCGGAGGGCGTGGCCTTCTACAGCCGGGCCAAGGTGGTCACCAGCCGGTGGCCCGAGACCCGGCAGGCCTCGGGCGCGAGCCTGCAGTTCCCGACCTCGAGCTGAGAGGATCTCGGTGTGCTGGAGCTGCGTCCCAACTGCGAGTGCTGCAACCGCGACCTGCCGCCGGACTCGCCCGACGCGATGATCTGCAGCTACGAGTGCACCTGGTGCCGTGACTGCGCCGAGCAGGTGCTGCGCGGCGTGTGCCCCAACTGCGGCGGTGGCTTCACCGCTCGTCCGGTCCGGCCAGCAGCCGCCCTGGCGCAGGACCCGGCCTCGACGAGGCGGGTCCTGCGCGCGAGCTGTCCCTAGACTGCGCGGCTGCTACAGCACGATCGTGATGGTCGCGACGTCGCTGCAGGACTCGTCGTCGCAGGCGCGGTACTTGATCTTGAGCGTGCCCTCGCGCGGCATCGTCCTCGGGATGGTGACGAACAGCGCGCCCCGCTCCCCGAGCTCGACGTCGACGCCCTGGGGGGCCCGGATCAGCTTGGGCTCCAGGTCGTCCCTGTCGGCGTCCTTGTCGTTGCCGAGCGGACCCGGCGCGAGCACCGACACCGTGCGGTCACCTTGCGGCATCCGCACCCGGTCGTTGACCGCCACCGGCGCGTCGTTCACGCACCGCACGCGCACCGTCGCCGTGGCGGTCGAGGACCGGCCCGAGGCGTCGGTGACGGTGTAGTCGAAGGAGTCGACGCCACACCAGTTCGCCTTGGGCTCGTAGCGCACCGCGCCGCCCTGGACCGTCGCGGTGCCCCGGACCGGGTCGTCGGCCACTGCGACCGTCAACGCGCCGCCACCCGGGTTGGTGTCGTTGCCCGTCACGTTCACCACCGCCGCGTGGTCCTCGAGCACCGACGTCCGGTCGTCCACCGCGACCGGCGGTCCCGGCGCGGCGGCCGGCTTGCTGGTGACGAAGTACTCCCAGTCGCTGGTCGTGGCGTTGCCGAAGAAGTCGGTGGCCACCACCTTCCAGCGGTAGAGCTGGCCGGGGAGCAGCGGGGCCCCACCGACCGCGACGTCGTGGGTCGGGGTGTTGTGCGCCTTCGAGTCCTTGGGCGTGTCGAAGCCGATCGAGCCGGAGCGCACGTCCTGCGCGCCGACGGCCTCGAGCCGCCAGTCGTAGGTCTCGACCGTGCCGGTCTCCTGGCTCCACCGCAGCCGGGTCGCCTGGGGGTCGGTCGTCGCGCTCGCGACCGGTCCGGCGGCGACGACCGGCGCGAGCGGGGCCAGGCCGCCGGAGCCCTGGTAGCCGTCGACGGCGTAGTCGAGGACCCACGCGGTGATCGGCGCGCCGGTGCTGTCGCCGACCGTCTTCTGGCACAGGAACGAGCGCCAGGAGTAGGTCTCGGTGTCGAAGGCCGGGTTGTCCGAGGGGATGTGGCCGACGTACGACGCGAACTCGGCGCCGTCGGAGATCGTGGAGCTCCAGCCCTGACCCCAGGTGTAGCCGCCGCTCACACCGGCGGCGATGTAGCCCGCGCGCCCGCTGATGCTGACGTCCAGCGACGTGCTCTGCACGCGGCTGTTGGTCGTGGCGTTCTCGATGGCGAACGTCGCGCCCTCGGCGTTGCCCGTGCCGGTCTGCACGTCGTGCTGGGCGCTGACCAGGATGTCAGGCTTGGGCGGCACAGGGGTAGGTGCGAGGTAGGGGTTCCCGGGCACCAGCGGGTCCAGCGACTTGAGCTGGCGGTCGCCGTTGTCGGCGAGCGAGCCGTCGCAGTAGTCGCTGACGGCGGAGCCGTCGGTGCCGTAGGGCCGGTAGCTGCCCGGGTTGCCGACCTCGTGGTCGAAGACCTGGTCCAGCACCGGCTTGAGCTGGCCGGTCGGTCCGAACAGGTCCGGGTAGCTCCGGGCCAGGCTGGAGACGCTGGCCGCCGAGGTGACGACACCATCGGTCGGGAAGTCGATCGAGGTCTGGGAGCCTGCCCCCACGCCGGTGCTGGAGTGGACCACCTCGCCTCGCCACTGCACGGTGGGCACCGTCCGGTAGACCACCACGTCCTGGTCCTCCAGGCCGCGGAACGCCTGGGCGGTGGTGACGGTCCGCTCGAGCGTCTTGTCGTCGCTGACCTCGCTCTCGAGGTTGGCCTCGATGGACAGGCCGTTCGCGCCGAGCGGGTCCTCCCACTCCATGCCGACGTGCACACCGATCCGGCTCGAGGTGGACGTCGTGCTCCCGTTGGAGGAGCCGGTCGTCGAGGCGAACTCCGGGGCGTCGCCCTGCTGGCCGGCCCCGGAGACCTCCGGCGGCGCGGCCAGGAAGGCGATCGGGATCGGCTTGGAGCGGGTGAGCACCGGCTGGGTGGCGGTGATGCGGACCTGGACCTCGTTGACCTCCAGGGGGAGCGGCGCCACCAGCAGCGGCGCGTCGGTGCCCACCGTCTGGTAGCCGGCGAGCCGGGTCCACTGGAACTGACCGGCCGCACCCGTGGTCGCGGGCTTCTTCTGGTCCAGCCACTCGTCGCTGGTCACGTACTGGCGGCTGAAGGTCGGGTCCGGGGCGCTGCTGTCGACGTCGGCGGCGAGCGTGGTCTGGAGCGTGGCGTTGCCGGCGCCGTCCCCGGGGGCCGTGGCGCCGATGCTGCAGCTCTGGCCGGCGGCCGCCATCAGGGTCGCGCACGGGAGCACGACGCGGGGGTTCAGCTGGCCGAGGCGGTCCTGGTTGTCGACGGCGTTGTCGTGCTGCCCGAGCCAGGTCGGGGTCGGGTAGCCCGAGGCGTAGTGGAGCCGCCCCATGTTCTGCACGAGTCGGTCGGCGTCGCCGATGACCCGCACGGACGCGCACCCCAGCATGGAGTCGGCGTGGTAGCTCTCCACGTCGATGGCCAGCGGGGTGTCGTCGCCGCACTTGCTGCCGTCGCCGTCGGCGAGGGAGTCGATGATGTTCTTCGACCCCTTCAGCGAGGCCACCAGGTGGTTGTGGGCCTGGCCACCGCCGGCCGCGGCGTCCCGGCCCGTCATGGCCAGGAAGTACTGGGGGTTGCCGTTGTTGAAGAGGCTGCTCTCGGTGCCGCCGGCGAAGGCGTAGCGCACCTGACCGGTGGGCAGCCAGGAGCGGGTGCCGGACGACGGCATCTGCTGGGCGATGCTGTACGTGGTCGGCGAGACGGTCACCGAGGTGGCGGTGTGGCTGGCGACGGTGAGCATCCGGGCCCTGAGCGTGTCCGGGCTCCCGCCCTCGTCGGTCAGCACGGCGAAGGCGCGCTTGCGCTCGTCGAGAGCGGTGTTCTTGGCCGAGCCCTGGTCGAGCCAGGTGCCCCGGTGGTAGAGGTCCAGCAGCTTGCCGGTGGGTCCACCCGTGACGGTGACCTCCTTCATCTCGCCGTT
The DNA here is from genome assembly GCF_011046535.1 of Nocardioides anomalus. Taxonomy (NCBI): domain Bacteria; kingdom Bacillati; phylum Actinomycetota; class Actinomycetes; order Propionibacteriales; family Nocardioidaceae; genus Nocardioides; species Nocardioides anomalus. The sequence continues at coordinate 990,029 of NZ_CP049257.1, forward strand.
GTCGGCCACGCTCACCGCGCCCAAGTGGTCGGCGTACCGGAGGAAGACGTAGGACGGCTGCCCGACCGCGGGCTCGGTGACCGTGATCGAGAGCACCCCCGGGGCCACGTCGAGTCCGCTGAAGTTCCCGAAGCCGCGGGACTGCGGACCGTAGATCCGGACGTTGTCCTTCGCGCCCCCGGTGCCCTTGGTGAGGTACGCCGCGGAGAGGTCATCGGGGTCGTCGTCGTCGAAGTGGGTCAGGTAGCCGAGGGCGACCGAGTCGGCGCCGGCCACGGAGCCGCTGGGATCGGGGTAGGGCTGCTCGTCGACCCAGCTCTGCCGCAGCGCGTCGCTGATGTCGGAGGCCTTCTTGGCCGTGAGGCCGTACTCCTGGGCGACGGCGGAGTTGAGCGTCCCGCTCAGCCAGGTCGCGTCCCCACCGCGGGTCACCAGCGCGCTCGGGAAGCCCGGCTGGTCGGAGAGGGTGAAGGTGTCGTCCTTGAAGGGGAACGGGTACGGGTCGACAGCCGCCGCGGGTGTGGAAGGCGCGGCGAGCGCGAGCCCGGCCCCCACGAGGGCCAGAGCGGACAGCAGACGAACAGGTGCCGTGGCGCGCACGGACGCCTCCCCCATGTAGACGTGTCCGAGAGCGGACGCGCCCGTGACCACCGGATCCTCACACGACGATGCCCCTCAGGGCATGGCCCATCCGGGCCCCCGCCGGGGTAGTCCGACTAGGAGCCGTCCTGCAGGGGGCGCCGGTGCAACCGCGTGGTGAGCAGGCGGCGCTCGGCGTCGTTCGAGGTCAGCTCGAGCGCCCGGCGGTTGGCCGCACGGGCCTCGTCGTGACGACCGAGCGCGGTGAGGAGCTCGGCGCGGGCGGCGTGCCAGAGGTGGTACGCCGCGAGCCGGTCGCCGAGCGCCTCCAGCTGGATCAGCGCCGCCTCCGGCTCGCCGAGCTGGGCCCGGGCCACGGCCTGGTTGAGCACGACCACGGGGGAGGGGTCGAGCCGCGCCAGCACGTCGTAGAGCAGCACGATCTGGAGCCAGTCGGTCTCGGTCCACGAGGGCGCGGTGGCGTGCACGGCGGCGATGGCGGCCTGGAGCTGGTAGGGGCCCGGGCGGCGCAGCGCGGCGGCTTGCTCGATGAGCCGCTCGCCGGCGGCGATGGCCGGGTGGTCCCACCGGCTGCGGTCCTGGTGGCGCAGCAGCACCAGGGCGCCGTCGGGGTCGAAGCGCGCGGCCGCCCGGGCGTGCTGGATGGTGAGCAGCGCCGCGAGTCCCCACGCCTCGGCCTGGTGCGGCACCGCGGTGGCGACGACGCCGGCGAGCCAGACCGCGTCGGCGGCCAGGTCGCGGTCCTGGGTGGCGCCGGTGGAGGAGACGAACCCCTCGTTGAACATCACGTAGACCACGGCCAGCACGTCGCGCAGCCGCTCCTCGAGCTGCTCGGGCGGCGGCACGGTCAGCGCGATGCCGGCGTCGGTGATCTTGCGCTTGGCCCGCACGATGCGCTGGGCCAGCGTGCTCTCGTGGACCAGGAAGGCGCGCGCGATCTGCGGCGTGGTGAGACCGACGACCGCGCGCAGGGTGAGCGCGAGGCGGGCCTCCGGGGCGAGCGCGGGGTGGCAGCAGGCGAACAGCAGCGCGAGCCGCTCGTCGGTCCCGCTGCGCTCGGCCGAGGGTGCGGGCGCCCGCTCGGCCAGCGCGCGTTGCCGCGTGCTCCGGCGTACGCCGTCCACCGCGTTGCGCTGGGCGGCCACCTGGAGCCACGCGGCCGGGTTGGCGGGCGGTCCGTCGCGCCGCCACTGGCCGAGCGCCTCGACCACGGCGGCCTGCACGGCCTCCTCGGCCAGGTCGAAGTCGGCGTAGCGGCGGGCCAGCCGGGCCACCAGCGGACCGGCCTCCTCGCGCAGGACCTGCGCGAGGAGGTCGTCCGTCGGGCTCACCGGCTCACTGCTCCATGTGCGAGTAGTCCTCGACCATGGGGCGGATCTCGACCGCCACGCCGGGCAGGTCGAGCAGCGGCCAGGTCCTGGTCACCGCGATCGCGGTGTCGAGGTCGGGGACGTCGATCACGCTGAAGCCGCCCACGACCTCCTTGGCCTCGTTGAACGGGCCGTCCACGACGACGGCCCCGTCGTCGCCGTGCTTGACGGTGGTCGCCGTCTCCACGCCCAGCAGCTCGGCGCCGGAGTCGGCCATCACGCCGGCGTTCTCGCCGAACCACTCGTAGACCCGCTTGTAGAGCGCCTGCGCGGCCTCCGGGTCCGCCCCGGCGGCGAGGTCGGGGCGGGAGGTGTACATCAGGACGTACTTCATGGCTGTGCCTCTCTGTCGCGGCCCCGGGCTGGGGCACGTCTCACCCCTCGTCGCCGCTCACCGCTCGATTTCGACAGCCTGCCAGGAAATTTGTGGCCCCAGGCGGCGCCGACACTGCCCCCGGGTTGCGCAGAAGGGGGGTGGGGGGTGAAAGAGTGGCCCCGACCGTAGATCGAGAGGATCTGGAATGAACAAGGGACAGCTCAAGGACGCCATCGCCGAGGCCGCCGGTCTCAGTGGCGCCGATGCCGAGCGTGCACTGGACGCCGTCATCGACACCATCACCAAGACCGTCGCCTCCGGCGACAAGGTGACCATCCCCGGCTTCGGCACCTTCGAGCGCCGGGAGCGCTCCGCGCGCACCGGGCGCAACCCCCAGACGGGCGCGGAGATCCAGATCGCCGCGAGCAAGGTGCCGGGCTTCAAGGCCGGCGCCGCCTTCAAGTCGGCCGTCGACAACTGATCCGACGCTGAGCCGGCGGCGCACCCCTCCCGGGGTGCGCCGCCGGCCCACGTCGGCGCCGGGTCCGGCGCGCCGTCGAGTCGACTAGCGCGCGTATTCCGGCAGCCGCTCGGCCAGCTCGGCGAACAGCCCGCGGTTGAGCCGGAACGCCGCCTGCACCTCGGCCACGATGCGGGCCTTGTCGTCCTGGGTCGCGCCGAGCGCGTCCAGACGGGCGCGGTAGGCGTCCTTGTAGGGCTTGGGCTTCGGCACGGCCGGGAAGGCGTAGAACGCCGTGCCCGCACCGCCGAGGTCGAAGTCGCGCTCCAGGATCCGACCGATGGCCTGGCCGCCGGACAGGTCGCCCAGGTAGCGCGTGTAGTGGTGGGCCACGTAGAGCCCGCCCCACTCCTCGGCGGCGGCGCGGATGCGCTCGGCGTACGCCGACGCGGCGGGGGAGTCGACGTCGTGCGACGCCCCGGGCGCCCAGTGCTCGAGGTCGGCGTCGAGGGCGTCGAGCCGCTCGAGGTCCTCGTCGTGCACGGCGGCCACCAGCGGATCGCCGCGGTGGGCGCGCCCGGCCGCCTCCAGCGCGGCGTAGACGACCCGCAGCCGCTGGAGGTACGCCGTGTAGCCGGCCTCGTCCACCCGCCCGCCGAGGAGCTCGGCCATGAAGGTCGAGTCCTCGGCTGCGCGGTGCTCGGCCTGCGAGCCCTCGCGCATGGCGGTGGAGAGGGAGACGTCGACGAAGCGCTCGTCGAGTGAGGTCACGCGGCCTCCAGGTCGGCGGGAACAGTCCCGCCGAGCATGTCACGCCGCGGCGGCCTCGCCGCTACGCGGCCAGCCGCTGGGCCACGTCGAGCAGTCGCGTCACCAGGTGGTCGAGGGCGTCGCGGTCGGCGTCCTCGAGCGGGGCGTTGTTCTCGGGACCGGTCACGTGGCCCACGCCGTAGGGGTTGCCGTCCACGAACTTGGAGGGGTCGGTGTAGCCCGGCGGGACGATGAGCCCGCCCCAGTGCGCGAAGTTCGCGTACAGCCCGAGCAGCGTGGACTCCTGGCCGCCGTGCGCGGTCTGCGAGGCGGTGAACGCTGCGTAGACCTTGTCGGCGAGCCTGCCCTGCGACCACAGCGGGCCGAGGGTGTCGATGAAGCCCTGGAGCTGGCTGGCCGCGCTGCCGAACCGGGTCGGGGTGCCGATGAGCACGGCGTCGGCCCAGTCCAGGTCGTCCGGCTCGGCGTCCGGCTCGTCGGTGACGTCGGCGCGGTGCTGGACCCAGGCGTCCTGGGACTGCACAGCCTCCTCGGGCGCGGTCTCCTTGACGTGGCGCAGCCGGACCTCGGCGCCGGCCTTCTCGGCGGTCTCGGCCGCGCGGCGGGCCATGGCGTCCACGGTGCCGGTGGCTGAGTAGTAGACGATCGCGAGCTTGGTCATCGCTTCGTTGGCCTCTTCCTTCTGATTTCGGTTGACGTTTCAACCGGTACCCCGATGCGTGGTCCCTGACCGGTGCGGGCGCCGACTCGCGACCTCCCTAGGATTGAGCCCATGCCCGACGCCCTCTCCCGCGACGAGGTGGCCCACCTGGCCGACCTCGCCCGGATCGACCTGACCGCCGCCGAGCTCGACCACCTCGCGCCGCAGCTGTCGGTGATCCTGGAGTCGGTCGCCTCCATCCAGGGCGTGGCGGGCGCCGACGTCCCCCCGACGTCGCACGCGCTGCCGCTGACCAACGTGTTCCGCGAGGACGTGGTGGCGCCGTGCCTCACCCCGGAGCAGGCCCTCTCGGGCGCCCCCGAGGCCGAGCAGCAGCGCTTCGTCGTCCCGCGGATCCTCGGGGACGAGCAGTGAGCGCCGACCTGCGCCGCACGGCGGCCCAGCTGTCCCGCGACCTGGCCGAGGGCACGACCACCAGCGTCGAGCTCACCCAGGCCTCCCTCGACCGGATCGCCCAGGTCGACGGCAGCGTGCACGCCTTCCTCGCCCTCAACGCCGACCAGGCGCTGGACTCGGCCCGTGCCTCCGACGAGCGCCGGGGCCGCGGCGAGACGACGGGCCCGCTGGACGGCGTACCGATCGCGGTCAAGGACGTGCTCGCCACCGAGGGCCTCGCCACCACCTGCGGCTCGCGGATCCTCGAGGGCTGGGTGCCGCCGTACGACGCCACGGTGGTCACGCGGGTCCGTGGAGCCGGGATGCCGATCCTGGGCAAGACCAACATGGACGAGTTCGCCATGGGGTCCTCGACCGAGCACTCGGCGTACGGCACCACGCACAACCCGTGGGACCTGGACCGGATCCCGGGCGGCTCCGGCGGCGGCTCGGCCGCGGCCGTGGCGTCCTTCGAGGCGCCCCTGGCCCTCGGCACCGACACCGGCGGCTCGATCCGTCAGCCCGGCGCGGTCACGGGCACGGTCGGGGTGAAGCCGACCTACGGCGGGGTGTCGCGCTACGGACTGGTGGCACTGGCCAACTCCCTCGACCAGGTCGGCCCGGTGACCCGGACCGTCGAGGACGCCGCGCTGCTGCACACCGTCATCGCCGGCCACGACCCGAGGGACTCCACCTCGCTGGACCAGCCGGTCCCGGACTTCCTGGCCGCCGCGCGGCAAGGCGCGACCGGTGACCTGTCCGGCGTGCGGATCGGCGTCATCACCGAGCTCGCGGGCGAGGGGTGGCAGGCCGGCGTCATGGCCCGCTTCCAGGAGTCGGTCGACCTGCTGACCAAGGCCGGCGCCGACGTCGTCGAGGTCTCGTGCCCGCACTTCGTGCACGCGCTGGCGACGTACTACCTGATCCTCCCGGCGGAGGCGTCGAGCAACCTGGCCCGCTTCGACGCGATGCGCTACGGCCTGCGGGTGCTGCCCGAGGGCGTCGACGCGCCGAGCGCCGAGCAGGTGATGCGCGCGACCCGCGAGGTCGGCTTCGGCGACGAGGTGAAGCGCCGGATCATCCTCGGCACCTACGCGCTGTCCAGCGGCTACTACGACGCCTACTACGGCCAGGCCCAGAAGCTGCGCACGCTGATCAGCAACGACTTCGCGCAGGCCTTCGAGGTCGCCGACGTGCTGGTCTCGCCGACCGCGCCGACCACGGCGTTCCCGATCGGGGACAAGGTCGACGACCCGCTGGCGATGTACCTCAACGACCTGGCCACCATCCCGGCCAACCTGGCGGGCGTGCCCGGCATCTCGGTGCCGAGCGGCCTGGCCGACGAGGACGGGCTGCCGGCCGGCTTCCAGGTCCTCGCCCCCGCGCTGGCCGACGACCGGTGCTACCGCGTCGGCGCGGCGCTGGAGTCCCTGCTCGTCGAGCAGTGGGGCGGCCCGCTCCTCGACCGCGCCCCCGCCCTGGAAGGAGGCTCGCTGTGACCGCGACCCGTGACGAGCTCGTCGGCTTCGACGACGTGCTGGAGCGCTACGACCCGGCCCTCGGCCTCGAGGTGCACGTCGAGCTCAACACCCACACCAAGATGTTCTGCGGCTGCCCGGCGGCGTTCGGCGCCGAGCCCAACACCCACGTCTGCCCGACCTGCCTCGGCCTGCCCGGCTCGATGCCGGTGGTCAACCGCAAGGCGGTGGAGTCGGCGATCCGCATCGGGCTGGCCCTCAACTGCTCGATCGCCGAGTGGTGTCGCTTCGCGCGGAAGAACTACTTCTACCCGGACATGCCGAAGAACTTCCAGACCTCCCAGTACGACGAGCCGATCGCCTTCGAGGGCTTCATGGACGTCGACGTCGACGGGGAGACCTTCCGCGTCGGCATCGAGCGCGCCCACATGGAGGAGGACACCGGCAAGGCCACCCACGTCGGCGGCACCACCGGTCGCATCCACGGCGCGGACTACTCGCTGGTCGACTACAACCGCGCCGGCATCCCGCTCATCGAGATCGTCACCAAGCCGATCACCGGCGCCGGGGCCAAGGCGCCCGACGTGGCCCGCGCGTACGTCTCCCAGCTGCGCGAGCTCATCGTCGCCCTCGGCGTCTCCGAGGCCCGCATGGACCAGGGCAACCTGCGCGCCGACGTGAACCTCTCGCTCGCCCCGAAGGGCAGCGACCGGCTCGGGACGCGCACCGAGACCAAGAACGTGAACTCCTTCCGCTCCGTGGAGCGCGCGGTGCGCTACGAGATGGGCCGCCAGGCCGGCGTGCTGGACGGCGGCGGCACCGTCCGGCAGGAGACCCGCCACTGGCACGAGGACTCCGGGGTCACCACCAGCGGCCGGGAGAAGTCCGACGCCGAGGACTACCGCTACTTCCCCGAGCCCGACCTGGTCCCGGTCGCGCCCTCGCGGGAGTGGGTCGACGAGCTGCGCGGCACGCTGCCGGAGAACCCGACCGAGCGGCGTACCCGCCTGCAGGCCGAGTGGGGCTTCACCGACCTGGAGATGCGCGACACCGTCGGCGCCGGTGCGCTGGGCCTCGTGGCCGAGACCGTCGCCCTCGGCGCCGCCCCCCAGGCCGCCCGCAAGTGGTGGCTCGGTGAGCTCGCCCGCCGCGCCAACGACTCCGGCGTCGAGATCGCCGAGCTCGGGGTCACCCCGGCCGACGTGGCCCGCGTGCAGGCGCTCGTCGACGACGGCACCCTCAACGACAAGCTGGCCCGCCAGGTCTTCGACGGCCTCTTCGCCGGCGAGGGCACCCCCGACGAGGTCGTCGCCGCCCGCGGGCTCGCCATCGTCTCCGACGAGGGCGCCCTCGCGGCCGCCGTCGACAACGCCATCGCCGCCAACCCCGACGTCGCCGACAAGATCCGCGACGGCAAGGTCGCCGCCGCCGGCGCGCTCATCGGCGCGGTCATGAAGGAGATGAAGGGCCAGGCCGACGCCGGCCGGGTCCGCGAGCTGGTCCTGGAGAAGCTGGCCTGACCCCGCTCGCCGTCCCGCTCACGGGCCGGTCCCGAATCGGCCCGGACCGGGGGAGCGGGTTACGCTCCGCCCGCACCACCGACAACTCCACCCACCACGCCCGCCGCGGGGAAAGCCGGTCCGAGTCCGGCGCTGACCCGCAACCGTAGGCGCACCCCGGCTCCGCCGGCGTGCGCGAGCCGGAGCACCTGCTGCGACGCGTCCTGACCTTCGCTGTCGCGGACCAACAGCGGGTCGGCCTCGAGGCCCTCCCGTCTGTGCAGCGGGAAGGAACCTCATGAAGAGCACCACCCTGCGCCGTGCCGCGGCCCTGACCGCCGGCGCCGCCCTCGCGCTCGGCGTCGCCGTCGCCGGGCCGGCCGCCCAGGCCGCGCCGATCGCCAAGCCGGTCGGCGCCGACCCGTCGCCGGCCGCCGTCGGTGCGGCCTACCTGGCCAAGCAGCCGGGCGCCGACGGGATCATCGTGTCCCACTCCGAGTACCTCGGCACCCAGTACGACACGCCCTCGCCGGGCATCACCATCGACGCGGCCCTGTCCCTGGACGCCGTCGGTGGCCAGGCGGCCACCGTCGCCAAGATGGCCACCGGCGTCGAGGCGAGCACCTACCCCACCGGCTCTGCTGGCGGGGCGGCGAAGTTCGCGGCCTTCGAGTACGCCCTGGGTCGCACCGGTGCTGCGCTGAACGCGGCCGTCACGAAGGCCAACGGCGCCATCGCCACGTCCGGCGTGTACGCGGGCCGGCTCGAGAACGCCCCCGGTGCCACCGACTACGAGTCGCCGCTGACCCAGGCCTACGCCGCGAAGGCGCTGCACGACGCGGGTGCCTCGAACGCCGCCATCGCGCTGGACTTCCTGCTCGACCAGCAGTGTGCGGCCGGCTTCTTCCGTTCCGACTTCTCCGACAAGGACGCTGACAACCAGTCCTGCGACCCGGCCGACCCCGACGGCTCCTTGCCGAGCGTCGACTACACCGCCTTCGCGGTGCTGCAGCTGCAGGACCAGAAGGCCGCCGCGCCTGTCGCCGCGAGCCTGTCCAAGGCGATCACCTGGCTGACGACCCAGCAGGGTGCCGACGGTTCCTACGACGGCAACGCCAACTCGACCGGCCTCGCCGCCTGGGCTCTGGGCATCTCGGGCCAGACCAACGCCGCTGTCAAGGCGGCGACCTGGCTCCGAGCGCACCAGCTGGCCAACGCCGGCAGCTGCGCGGTGTTCGCGGCGGCGGACAACGGTGCGCTCGTGGTCGACGACCTCGGCGTCATCAACGCCAAGGCTGCCCCGATGGACATCAACGCCAACAGCACGGCGACCTACGCGACCTCGCAGGCCCTCCCGGCCCTGCTCTGGGCGCCGGGCGGCGCCCAGGCCGGGGAGACCACGCTCTCGGTGGCCGACGCCTTCGTGCCGGCCGGCTCGACGCAGAACGTCACGATCTCCGGCGCACCGGGCGACACGATCTGCGCGTCGACCGGTGGCGCGGGCACCCGCATCGTGCTGCCGGCCAGCGGCACGGCGACGTACCCGCTCACCCTGCCGGCCGCCACCGGCGCGGTGACGGTGAGCACCGTCGACGCTGGCGGCGAGGCCGACAGCATCAAGATCACCGGCCTGACGGCTGCGAAGATCAAGGCCAAGGCGCCCAAGAAGATCGCCCAGGGCAAGAAGTTCAAGGTCAAGGCCACCGGGTTCGCGCCCGGGGAGCCGGTCACGGTGAAGTACCGCGGCAAGACCAAGGAGCTCACGGCCAACGGCCAGGGCGTGCTCCGGGTCAAGCTCAAGGCGACGAAGGTCGGCACGTCCAAGGTCAAGGTGACCGGCGCGCTGAGCAGCCGCAAGGACAAGGTCACGGTCACGGTCGTCAAGTGATCCGTCCGGCCACCGTCTCGCTGCGCCTCGCCGCCGCGGTCCTCGCGACCGCGGCGGCGGGGCTGGTCGGCGCGGTCACGGCCGCACCGGCCCAGGCGGCGACGTGCGGGTCGGGCTCGGGTGTCAGCGTCGTGGTCGACTTCGGCAGCCTGGGCGGCGGCGTGCGGTCGGCCTGCGTCGCGGGCGGTGCGGGCAAGTCGGCCAGCTCGCTGTTCTCGAGCGCCGGGTTCTCGATGACGCCGGTGCAGAACGAGCCCGGCTTCGTCTGCCGGATCGACGGCCTGCCCTCCCCGGACCGCGAGCCCTGCGTCAACACCCCGCCCGACGACGCCTACTGGGGCCTGTGGTGGTCCGACGGCACCTCGGGCTCGTGGAGCTACAGCAACTACGGCGTGGGCAGCCTCAAGGTCCCCGATGGGGCGTACGTCGGCTTCGCGTGGCAGACCGGCGGCAAGAACCCGCCCGGTGTCAGCCCCGCGGCGCACCCCGCCCCGACCACCACCAGTGCAGCCCCGGTGACGCCCACCACCAAGCCGACGACCAAGCCCACGACCAAGCCCACGACCAAGCCCACCAGCAAGCCGACCTCCAAGCCGACTTCCAAGCCGACTTCCAAGCCGACCAACCCCGGTGGCGGGCCGAGTGCCAAGCCCTCGGCGGCCGCGCCGACGCCGACGCCGGGTCAGCCCACGGAGCCGGTGACCTCGGCGGCGGCGACGTCCAGCGCGACACCGGACCAGACCAGCGGGGCACCGTCGCCGACCGGGTCGGCACCGGCGAGCCCGGTGACCAGCAGCGCGGCGGTGGCGCCGACCAGTGCGCCCACGTCGGGGGCGCCGACGAGCCCCACGGGCGGGCCGGACGTGGTGTCCACGCCCGTGGAGCCGCAGAGCGCGGGACAGTCGACACTGCCGGCCTGGGTCGTGCCGCTGGTGCTGGTGGTGATCGCCGGGGCGGGCGTCGCGACGTACGTCGTCAGGAGACGTGCCCGGCCGTCGTCATGAGGGGTCGGCTGCGTGCCCGTTGTTTCCTCCCGGTGGGCGTCGGTGCGGTACCTTCGACAGCCGGGTGGAGCCTCACCCGAGGTCATGGGGACTCAGGAGGAATCGGTGAGCGTGCGCCGGACCAACGTGGTGCGCATGCTGGCAGCGCTGGTGCTGGCGCTCTCGGCGTGCCTGGTCGCGTTCTGGCCGCAGAGCGCCGCGGGCTCGGACCGGGGCGTCGCCGCGGGACCGGCCCAGGCGCCGGTCGCGCTGGCCACCCAGAAGACGCCCACGCCGACCAAGACCCCCACGGTGAGCGTGGCGCCGAGCGACCCCGCTCCGCCGCCGCCCGCGCCGAGCTCGGCGGCCCCGCCGCCGGCCGCGCCGACCAAGCAGCCGCCGGTCAAGTCCACGCCCAAGCCCACGCCGAAGCCGACGTCCAAGCCGGGCTCGAAGGGCGGCGGCAAGCCGGCCTCGCTCAGCAACAACGGCGGCAGCGAGGGCGGCAAGGGCTCCAGCGGCTCGAACGGCTCGAGCGGCTCGAGCAACCAGGGCTCGCAGTCGCAGAACACCTCGCAGAACACCGGCGGCTCGACCACGTCGGGCACGACCTCGGGCACCACGTCGGCTACGACGAGCTCGAGTCAGCCCGCCGCCCCGACCACGCAGGCCGCGCCGACCAAGGCGGCCAAGCCGACCCCGTCGGCCCCGCAGACCGACGCGGTGCCGCCGACGGCGGCGGCGACGGAGGCGGCCGCAGTGGCCACGGCGAGCGACGACCCCAGCGCGGTGGCGACCGACGACGGCGCGGGCACGGCGGCGGAGTACGACGCGTTCAACGACGCGGCTCCGTCCACGACCACGAGCGCACCGGTGTGGGTGGTGCCGGGCATCCTGCTGGTGCTGACCTCGCTGCTGGCCCTGCTCGGGGGCGTCCTGGGCCGCGCCAACCGCACGGTGGCGACGCCCGCCGCGGTCGTGGTCGAGGCCACGCCTGCGCCGACGCCGGTCACCCGGCCCACCCGGCCGGCCCAGCCCAAGACCCGGCCGGAGTACCGGCCGCGGCCGCGCCCCAAGAGCTGACCCGGCCCCGGCCGGTCGCCGACGCGGTGGGCACCGTCCGGTGAGCGCCGCCCGACTGCCCCGCGACCTGCACCCGGTCGCCTGGTGGGTCTGGGCCCTGGGCCTGGCCACCGCCGCGTCGTTCACCACCAACCCGCTGGTGCTGCTCACCCTCGTCGCCGTGGCGACCCTGGTCGTCCTGGCCCGCCGGTCGGCGCAGCCGTGGGCGGACGCGTTCCGGCTCTACGTCGTCGTCGCCGTGGTGATCGTGGTGATGCGGGTGCTGTTCCGGGTGCTGCTCGGGGGCGGCGGCGACCTCGGGACCGTGCTCATCGACCTGCCCGAAGTGCCGCTGCCCGACTGGGTCCTGGGCCTGCACCTGCTGGGCCCGGTGACCCGCGAGTCCGTGCTGGCCGGGCTGTACGACGGCCTGCGGCTCGGCACCATCGTCATCTGCGTCGGCGCGGCCAACGCGCTGGCCAACCCCAAGCGGCTGCTGCGCTCGGTGCCCGCCGCGCTGCACGAGGTCGGCACCGCGCTCGTCGTCGCGGTGACCGTCCTCCCGCAGCTGGTGGACAGCGCCCGCCGGGTCCGGGCCGCGCAGGCGCTGCGGGCCGGCGACACCCGGCGCACCGGGCGGCTGCGCCGCTACCTCGTGCCCGTCCTGGAGGACGCCCTCGAGCGCTCGCTGCGGCTGGCGGCGGGCATGGACACCCGCGGCTACGGCCGCTCGGCCGGCGCCCCGCGCACCGAGCGCCGGGTCACCGGCGCGCTCATGCTGACCGGGCTGTGCGGCGTCGCCGTCGGGGTGTACGCCGTGCTCGACCACACCGCCCCCCGCTGGCTGGCCACGCCGATGCTGGTCCTCGGCGTGGTCTGCGCCGTGGCCGGGCTGGCCCTGGCCGGGCGCCGGGTGGGGCGCACGCGCTACCGGCCCGACCCGTGGCGCTGGCCCGAGCTGGCCGTCATGGCCTCGGGCGTGGCCACCGGTGTCGTGGGCTGGTGGGTCTCGGGGCACCAGCTGGTCGTGGCCTACCCCGACCTCGCGTCCTTCCCCTCGGTGACCCTGGTCGCGCTGGTCGGCGCCCTGCTCGGGCTGGCCGCCGCGGCCGTCGCCCCCGAGCCCCGGGCGGTGCCGGCGTGAGCCTGCTCGAGCTGCGCGACGTCACGTTCACCTACGGCGACGAGCCCGTCCTCTCCTCGGTGGAGCTGAGCGTCGAGGAGGGCGAGCTGCTCCTCGTCACCGGACCGACCGGCTCGGGCAAGTCCACGCTGCTCGGCGTGGTGACCGGGCTGGTGCCGCGCTTCTCCGGCGGGACGCTGGCGGGCGACGTGCGCCTCGACGACCGGTCGGTCCTCGACCTGCCGCCGCGCGAGCGCGCGCACGTCGTGGGGTACGTCGGGCAGGACCCGCTCGCCGGGTTCGTCACCGACACCGTCGAGGAGGAGCTGGCCTACGGGATGGAGCAGCTCGGGCTGCCGCCGGAGACCATGCGCCGCCGCGTCGAGGAGACCCTCGACCTGCTCGGCATCGCCGACCTGCGCGCCCGCGACCTGCGCACCCTGTCCGGCGGCCAGCAGCAGCGGGTCGCCATCGGGTCGGTGCTGACCATGCACCCGCGGCTGCTGGTCCTCGACGAGCCCACGTCGGCACTCGACCCCACCGCGGCCGAGGACGTGCTGGCCACCATCACCCGGCTGGTGCACGACCTGGGCGTCTCGGTGCTGCTGGCCGAGCACCGCCTCGAGCGGGTGGTGCCGTTCGCCGACCGGGTCTGCGTGGTCGCGGGCGGCGCGGTGAGCGTGGGGGAGCCCGCCGAGATCCTGGCCACCTCGCCGATCGTGCCGCCGCTGGTGTCGCTGGGCCGCGCGCTGGACTGGTCGCCGCTGCCGCTGACCGTGCGCGACGCCCGGCGGCGGGCCGCCGGGCTCTCGCTCGAGCCGCCCGCGCCGACTGCCGTGACCCCCGGCGCCGAGGCGCTCGCCGCCACCGCGCTGACCGTCACGCACGGCAGGACGGTGGCGGTCCGCGAGCTCTCGCTGTCCCTGCCGGCCGGCGTGGTCACCGCGCTCATGGGCCGCAACGGCGCGGGCAAGTCCTCCCTGCTCTGGGCGCTCCAGGGCAGCGGGCCGCGCCGCTCCGGCTCGGTCGCGGTCGGCGGCACCGACCCGGCCTCGCTCAAGCCGGCCGGACGCCGGGGGCTGGTCGGGCTGCTCCCGCAGCAGGCCGCGGACCTGCTCTACCTCGAGACCGTGGCCGAGGAGTGCGCGGCCGGCGGCCCCGACACCCGGGCCATCCTCGACTCCCTGGCCCCCGGCATCCCCGACGACCAGCACCCGCGCGACCTGTCCGAGGGCCAGCGGCTCGCCCTCGCGCTGGCCCTGGTCCTCGCGAGCCGGCCGCCCGTCGTACTCCTCGACGAGCCGACGCGCGGCCTGGACTACCGCGCCAAGGCCGTGCTCGCCACCTCCCTGCGCGACCTGGCCGCCGACGGCCACGCCGTGCTCGTGTCCACCCACGACGTGGAGTTCACCGCGCTGGCCGCCGACCAGGTCGTGGTCATGGCCGAGGGCGAGGTCGTCTCGGCCGGTCCGGTACGCCGCGTGGTCGCCGAGTCGCCGGCCTTCGCGCCCCAGGTCACCAAGGTCCTCGGCCCGCCGTGGCTGACCGTCGACGAGGTGGTGGCGGCCCTGTGAGCACCACCCGCGCAATCCCCGTCTCCCGCCGCTCCGCGCTGCTGCTCGCCGTGGCCTCGCTCGGCGGGCTGATGATGCTCGTCTGGCCGCTGCTGGTCCGCGTGCAGCCCGACGACCGCCTCGACCCGCCGTTCCTGTTCCTGGCCCTGCTGCCCGTGGTCATCGCCGTGATGCTGGCCGAGCTCTCCACCGGCGGCCTCGACGTCCGCGTGCTCGCCGTCCTCGGCGTGCTCTCGGCCGCGATCGCGATCCTGCGCGGCCTGTCCGCGGGCACCGGCGGGATCGAGCTGGTCTTCTTCCTGCTCATCCTGGCCGGCCGCGTCTTCGGGCCGGGCTTCGGCTTCGTGCTCGGCGTGACCTCGCTGTTCGCCTCCGCCCTCATGACCGCCGGCGTCGGCCCGTGGCTGCCGTTCCAGATGCTCGTCTCGGCCTGGGTCGGCATGGGCGCCGGCCTGCTCCCGCGCCGCCTCACCGGCCGCTGGGAGATCGCCGCGCTCGCGGCGTACGGCGTGGTGGCCGCCTACGTCTACGGCCTGCTGATGAACCTGTCCGGCTGGCCGTTCCTGCTCGGCGTCGCCATCCCCGGCCACGAGCAGACCCAACTGTCCTTCGAGCCCGGCGCCCCGCTGCTGGAGAACCTGCACCGCTTCGGCGTCTACACGCTCATCACCTCGACCGGCTCCTTCGACACCGGCCGCGCCGTCACCAACGCCGTCGCCATCCTCGTCGTCGGCCCCGCCGTGCTGACCACCCTGCGCCGCGCCGCCCGCCGGGCGACGGTGGTGGGAGTGGTCACCGGCCCCGGCTGAGCCTCAGCCCACCCGCTCGAGGAACTCCAGCAGCAGCTCGTGCACGGTCTCCGGCTGCTCGAGCTGCAGGAAGTGGCTGCCGTCCAGCTCGACGTACGTCGCGCCGTCGATCCGGCGGGCGGCCGAGGCCATGTCGCGGGAGCCGGCGAGGACGTCCCAGCGGCCGGCCACGAAGGCGGCGGGCACGCGGAGGCGGGAGAGCGAGACGCGGGCGTGCTCGGAGGTGGCCAGGGCCAGGTGCATGTACCACTCGATGGGGGTCATGAGGAACTCGCGCACGGCGTTCGCGGTGACCTCGGCGTCGGCGACGGGGAGCATGAAGCCGCTGTGGCTCAGCACGGCCACGCCCCGGGGGCCGACCGGGAGCCGGGAGCTGATCGGGGTGAGGGCGCGGCCGGCCAGCTCGAGGACGCGGGCCGTGTTGACGGTCAGGGCGCGGGCGACCGGGCGGGGCAGCCGGAGCGGGGCGAGCATGGTCGCGAAGGTGTCACCGGGGACGCCGGCCACCGCGAAGAGCCCGGTGACCCGCTCGGGGTGGCGGAAGGCCAGCTCGAACATGGTGTTGACGCCCATGGACCAGCCCATGAGCGGGGCCTGGTCGATGCCGAAGTGGTCCATGACCGAGAGGGCGTCCTCGACGAAGGCCTCGATGCCGCAGTGCGCGGGGTCCTCGGGCCGGTCCGAGCCGCCGGTGCCGCGGTGGTTCCAGGAGACGACGCGCACGCCGCAGTCCGGGCGGAGCAGCGCCGGCCAGCACCACGGTCCGGTGCCGAGCCCGTTGCAGAGCACGACGGTCGGTCCGTCGACGACGCCGTCGGGATCGTTGGTCCAGGCCGTGAGCCGGGTGCCGTCGTCGGACAGCACGTCGCGGTAGGAGATGCTCGGCGCCGGCGCCAGGCGCGCCGCAGAGGTCGGCATGCGCCCCAGTCTCCCAGAGCGCTCGTGTCGTGAGGGTCAGGTCCGGGCGGTGGCGGGCAGCGCGGGCGCCACCGGCGGGGCGGTCAGGGCGGCGAAGTAGTCGTCGACGTCGGTGCGTTCGGCACGACGGGCGGCCAGCGCGGTGCTGGCGACCATGGCGTTGCGGCGTGCGCCCAGCTGGGACTCGACCGGCCAGGTGCGCACGCGTCCCCACAGGGCCGAGAGAGGGGCGAGCGGCATCACCCGGACGACGCTAGCCAGCGGGTGGGCACCCGTCATCACCCCGATGTGAAGAGTCTGTGAACAATGCCGTGAGAGCAGGCTGAGACGTGGCTAGTCGGGGACGGGCTCGCCGATCGTCGCCCCGGACCGGGTCGCGCCGACGCTCGCCGCGACCACGCAGGCCATGGCCAGCAGCTGCACCGGGCCGAGCAGCTCGCGCAGCACGAGGACGCCGGCCAGCGCCGCCACCGCCGGCTCGAGCGACATCAGGACGCTGAACGTCGCCGGGCGCAGCGTGCGCAGCGCGATGAGCTCGCAGGTGTAGGGGATCACCGAGCTCAGCAGGCCGACCAGCGCCCCGAGCAGCACGATCCGGACGTCGGCCAGCTGGCCGGCGTACCTCCCGAGCGCGAGCGGCGACAGCAGCAGCGTGGCCACCAGCGAGGCCAGCGCCAGGCCGTCGACGCCCTGCCAGCGGCGCCCGGTCTGCGCGCTCAGCAGGATGTACGCCGCCCAGGTGGCCCCGGCGAGCAGCGCGAAGAGCACGCCGGGCAGGTTGAGGTCGCCCGGCTCCACCCCGAGCAGCAGCACGCCGAGACCGGCCAGCCCGACCCAGACCAGGTCGCGCCGGCGGCGCGAGCCGAGCACGGCCAGGGTGAGCGGACCGACGAACTCGACGGTGACCGCGAGCCCGATGGGGATGCGCGCGAAGGACTGGTAGATCGACCAGTTCATCAGCCCCAGCGCCAGCCCGAAGGCCAGGACCACCAGCCAGTCCTGCCGGCTGCGGCCCCGCAGCGAGGGCCGGGCCACGGCCAGCAGCACCGCTGCGCTCGCGGCCAGGCGCAGCCACACGATCGTGGTGGGGGAGACCTCGTCGAAGAGGGTCTTGGCCACCGCGGCCCCGAACTGGACCGAGAGGATCCCGATCAGGACCAGCCAGACCGGCGACAGGCGCACCCGAGAGCCGCGCGCCGCCACCGGCCCAACCTAGTGCGCGTCAGGCGGTCTCCAGCTCGGACTCCTCCTGCTCGGACTCCCGGCGGCTCGACTCGACGTGCTTCTCGATCTCCTCGGTCGCCAGCCGCGAGCGGACGGCGAGGACGTAGATGAGGACCGAGAAGACCGCGATGATCGGCACGGCGGTGCCGAAGGTCAGCACGCCGCGGCCGCCGTAGTTGCCGAGGTAGGAGATGACGCCCAGCCCGAGCAGCCACGGCACCACCCACGTCGCGCCCGAGCGCCAGTCCAGGGAGGGCACGTCCTTGCCGAGCAGGTGGTAGACGGGCAGCAGCACGAAGCCGATGAGGATCGCCACGCCGAGCTTCCAGTTGATCGGCCAGGTCGACCAGTAGATGACCAGGTTGGCCGAGATGAAGGCCAGCACCGGGATCACGTGGCCGCCGGGCACGCAGAACGGGCGCTCGGCCTCCGGCAGCCCGTGCCGCAGCGCGCCGAGCACGAGCGGACCGGTGGCGAAGGACAGCACCGTCGCGGAGGTGATGAAGCCGACCAGCTGCTGCCAGCTCGGGAAGGGCAGGAAGACGATCAGCCCGACCACGAAGGTGACGATGAGGCTGATGAGCGGTACGCCGCGGTCGGTGGTCCGCGCCAGGGCCTGCGGGGCGTTGCGGTTCTTGGCCATCGCGTAGGAGATGCGCGAGGTCGCCGTGGTGTAGATCAGCCCGGTGTCTCCGGGGGAGATGATCGCGTCGGCGTACAGCACGACCGCGAGCCACCCGAGCCCGATGAGCGAGGCGATGGCCGCGAGCGGGCCGAAGTCGTTCTCGAACGACAGCCCCGACCAGCCCTTGCTGTCGTCCAGGATGCCGGGGTCCAGGGCGCCGATGAACGCGAACTGCAGCGCGACGTAGATGACCCCGGTGAGGAGCACCGAGCCGATCACGGCCAGCGGCACGTTGCGGCGCGGGTTGTCGGTCTCGCCGGCGAACTCGATGCCTTGGCGGAAGCCGAGGTAGGAGAAGACCACGCCGGACGTCGCGATGGCCTCGAAGACGCCGTGCCAGCCACTGGGCATGAACTCGTGGCTGGTGAAGTTCGAGCTGTGGAACGAGGTCAGCAGGAAGGCCACGATGACCAGCAGGATCACGCCGATCTTCCACCACACCAGCGCGTTGTTGACCCGCGCGAACCAGCGGATGCCGAAGTAGTTCACGACCACGAAGATCGCCATCAGCACCACGGCGCTGCCGTAGCCGAGCGCGGTCAGCGTGTGCACGGTCTCGCCGTCGACGGTGTGCTCGTGGGTGAACGGCGCGTACTTGGTGCCGTACTGCAGCGACGCCTCCACCTCGATCGGCGCGGTCGTGGCCACGGCCACCCACGTGATCCAGCCCGAGGTGTAGGACGCGAAGGAGCCGAAGGCCAGGTGCGGGAAGCGGACCACGCCGCCGGAGAGCGGGAACATCGTGCCGAGCTCGGCGTAGGTCAGCGCGATGAGCAGGATCATCACCCCGCCCAGGGCCCACGAGATGAGCGCGGCCGGACCGGCCTGGGTCGAGGCGTCGAGGGCGCCGAAGAGCCACCCCGAGCCGATGATCGAGCCGACGCTGGCGAACAGCAGCCCCACCACGCCGACGTGACGCTTGAGCTGCTGGCCCTGCTCGGGGGCCTCGGTGGTCGCGGCCATGCGCGCACTCCTCTCGGAAACGGTTGCTGAAGGCAACCGGCCGACGGTACCCACTGTGCTGTGACCGCAGTCACAGTCCGCCCTCCCGCTCCGCGCCCGCATCCTGACGCCCGGCGCCCGGCCGGCGGCGCGCGCCGTACGCTCGGGGCGTGAGCGACGCGCCCGACATCAAGCCCCGTTCCCGCGACGTCACCGACGGCCTGGAGAGGGCCGCGGCGCGAGGCATGCTGCGGGCGGTGGGCATGGGCGACGAGGACTTCGCCAAGCCCCAGATCGGCGTGGCCTCGAGCTGGAACGAGATCACCCCCTGCAACCTCTCCCTGCAGCGGCTGGCCCAGGCGGTCAAGCACGGCGTGCACGCGGCGGGCGGCTTCCCGATGGAGTTCGGCACCATCTCGGTCTCCGACGGCATCTCGATGGGCCACGAGGGGATGCACTTCTCGCTGGTCTCGCGCGAGGTCATCGCCGACTCGGTCGAGACGGTGATGAGCGCCGAGCGGATGGACGGCTCGGTGCTGCTGGCCGGCTGCGACAAGTCGCTGCCCGGGATGATGATGGCCGCCGCGCGGCTCGACCTGGCCAGCGTCTTCCTGTACGCCGGGTCGATCATGCCCGGCCAGGTCGACGGTCGCGACGTGACGATCATCGACGCCTTCGAGGCGGTCGGCGCCTGCCTGGCCGGCAAGATCAGCCGCGAGGAGGTCGACCGCGTCGAGCGCGCGATCTGTCCCGGTGAGGGCGCGTGCGGTGGCATGTACACCGCCAACACCATGGCCGCGGTGGCCGAGGCCATCGGGATGTCGCTGCCCGGCTCGGCCGCGCCGCCGGCCGTGGACCGCCGCCGCGACGGGTTCGCGCACCGCTCCGGCGAGGCCGTGGTCGGGCTGCTGCGCCGGGGCATCACCGCCCGCCAGATCATGACGCGCGAGGCGTTCGAGAACGCCATCACCGTGGTCATGGCCCTCGGCGGCTCGACCAACGCCGTGCTGCACCTGCTGGCCATGGCCCGCGAGGCCGAGGTCGACCTGAGCATCGACGACTTCAACCGGATCGGCGACAAGGTCCCGCACCTCGGCGACCTCAAGCCGTTCGGCCGCTACGTGATGAACGACGTCGACAAGGTCGGCGGCATCCCCGTGGTCATGAAGGCGCTGCTGGACGCCGGCCTCATGCACGGCGACTGCCTCACCGTCACCGGCAAGACCATGGCCGAGAACCTCTCCACCCTGTCGCCGCCGCCCCTGGACGACGACGTGCTGCGTGCCCTGGACCGCCCGATCCACGCCACCGGCGGCCTCACCATCCTCAAGGGCTCGCTCGCCCCCGACGGCGCCGTGGTCAAGAGCGCCGGCTTCGACGAGTCGGTCTTCACCGGCACCGCCCGGGTCTTCGACGGCGAGCGCGCCGCCATGGACGCCCTCGAGGCCGGGCAGATCACCGCCGGCGACGTGGTCGTCATCCGCTACGAGGGCCCCAAGGGCGGCCCCGGCATGCGCGAGATGCTGGCCATCACCGGCGCCATCAAGGGCGCCGGGCTGGGCAAGGACGTCCTGCTCATCACCGACGGCCGGTTCTCCGGCGGCACCACCGGCCTGTGCGTCGGCCACATCGCCCCCGAGGCCGTGGACGGCGGCCCGATCGCGTTCCTGCGCGACGGCGACCGGATCACCCTCGACGTCCTCAACCGGTCCCTCGAGGTCGAGCAGGGCGAGGACTGGGACCAGCGCAAGGAAGGCTGGGAGCCGCTGGCGCCGAAGTACACCACCGGTGTGCTCGCCAAGTACCGCAAGCTCGTCTCCTCAGCCGCGCACGGGGCGGTCACGGGCTAGGCGCCGCGCCTGACCCGGCAACCAACGCGGGTCGCTTATCGTCTCCGGTGCGATGGACAGTTCCGAACGCTCCGTGCTGGCCGCCGCGCTCGTCGCGCTGGTGGCGCTGATCGCCACCGCCGCAGTCGTGCCCGACGTGCGCGACGCCCCGGCCTGGGGGAGCACACCGCAGGCCGACCTGGCGTCCGCGCCGGCGCTCGGGCCCAGCCCGTCCGCACCCGCCTCGCCGGCCCCGAGCCCGCCGGCCTCGCCGGCGCCACCCCCGGCGCCGGCTACCCCCGCCACCCTCCCGGGCGGGGAGAAGCGGATCTTCGGCGACGGCCGCTTCCTGGTGGCCTACTACGGCACCGCGCAGACCGGCGCGCTCGGCGTGCTCGGGGAGACCTCGCCGGAGCAGATGGTCAAGCGCGTACGCCGCGCGGCCGCGCCGTTCGCCCGCCGCCACCAGCCGGTGCAGGTCGTCTTCGAGCTGATCGTCAGCATCGCCGACCGCTCCGCCGGCCCGGGTGGCGACTTCTCCCACGACATCGCGCGCCAGGAGGTGCAGCGCTACATCGACGCCGCGCACGAGCACGGCGCCCTGCTCCTGCTCGACGTGCAGCCGGGCCGCTCGGACTTCCTCACGATCGCGAAGCGCTGGGGCTGGGCCCTGAAGGACCCGTACGTCGGGCTGGCCCTCGACCCCGAGTGGCGGATGGGCCGGCACGCCGTACCCGGCACGCGGATCGGCTCGGTCGGCGCGGCCGAGGTCAACCGGGTCTCGGCCTGGCTGAGCGACCTGGTGCGCCGCAACGACCTGCCGCAGAAGCTGTTCGTGCTCCACCAGTTCCGCACCGACATGATCCGCGACATCGGCGCCATCAAGCCGCGTCGCGGGCTGGTGATGGTCCAGCACGTCGACGGCTTCGGCACCCCCGGCCAGAAGCTCGACACCTTCCACGCCGTGGCCCGGCCGCAGCAGTTCTACCTCGGGTTCAAGCTGTTCTACGACGAGGACGTGCGCCGGATGTCGGCCGCCGACGTGCACCGGATCCGGCCGAAGGTGCGCTTCGTGAGCTTCCAGTAGTCGTGCCGTGCCCGCCCGGCCGGAGCCGGGCGGGCACGCCCCCACGGGGTCTCCTGGACTAGGCGCCGAGCCGCAGCGCGGCCAGGATCTGGTTGAGCAGGGTGGTGAGCTGGCCGAGCAGCCCGGCCAGCGGCCCGCCGTCGAGCAGCCCGGTCACCGCGCACAGCAGGTTGCCGAGCAGGTTGCCGGCCCCGGTGACCGCGACGATGTCGAGCACCACCTGCTTGAGGTGCACCTGGAGCCCGAGCAGGTCCAGGTCGAGCGGTCCGAGGACCAGGTTGAGGATGTCGCAGCCGGCCCGGCTCGAGACCGCGGCGCCGGCGGACTTCGCGTCGACGGGCTGACCGGCGATCTTCTTGATCGGGATCGTCTGCAGCGAGCTGAAGGTGCTGGTGCGGCCGCCGCCCTCCTTGACGACGCCCTGGAGCAGGCCCTTGACCGCGGGCTGGCCCTGCTTGGTGACCACGCGCAGCGGCGTGAACGAGCCGGTGACCTTCTGGCCATCGGCGGTGCGGCCGACCACGCGGGACGTCATCGTCCCCTGGTCGGTGTGGGCGACGGTGGAGCTGCGAGCGCCGCGGTCGGACGTGGGAGCGGCGGCCTGCGCGAGGCCCGGCGCCGCGGTGAGTGCGAGCGCGGCCGAGACCACGAGCGCGACGAGGCCCAACAGACGGCCGGAGCCGGTGTGACGAGGACTGGACATGAAGATGGAATCCCTCCAACGAGCTGGAGGACCCGGGCCCAGAACACCTCCCCGTGAGGTCCGGCAGGGTCGGTGACCCTTCCGAGGCACCTGTAGCCCGACACCCCGACCTGCAAACCCCCCGGGGTGTCGACTGAGGTAGACATGCCGCGTGCAGGCACCCACCGACCTCGACGCCGCCGACCCGCTGGCGGCGTACCGCGACCGCTTCGTCGGTGCCGAGACCCCGCTGGTCTACTTCGACGGCAACTCGCTGGGCCGGCCGCTGCGGGCGACCGGCCCGAGGCTGGCGGCGTTCGTGGACCAGGAGTGGGGCGGGAGGCTGATCCGGGGCTGGGACGAGCGGTGGTTCGACCTGCCGCGCACGCTCGGTGACCGCCTCGGCGAGGTCTGCCTCGGCGCGGCGGCCGGCCAGGTCGCGATCGGGGACTCGACGACGGTGCTGCTCTACAAGCTGATGCGCGCCGCCGTCGCCGCGCGGCCCGGGCGGACCGAGATCGTGCTCGACCGCGACCAGTTCCCGACCGACCGGTACGTCGCCGACGGCGTGGCCCGCGAGTGCGGGCTCACCCTGCGCTGGATCGAGGTCGACACCAACGCCGGCGTCACCGCCGACCAGCTCGCCGCGGTGGTCGGCCCGCAGACCGCGCTGGTCGTCGTCAACCACGTGGCCTACCGCTCGGCGTACCTGGCCGACGCACCCGAGCTCACCCGGATCGCCCACGACGCCGGCGCGCTCGTGCTCTGGGACCTCTGCCACTCCGCCGGCGTGGTGCCCACCGAGCTGGACGCCTGGGACGTCGACCTGGCCGTGGGCTGCTCCTACAAGTACCTCAACGGCGGCCCCGGCGCCCCGGCGTTCCTCTACGTCGCCGAGCGCCTCCAGGACGAGCTCACCCAGCCGATCCAGGGCTGGATGGGTGCCGACGACCCGTTCCTCATGGGGCCGTCCTACGTCCCCGCCCCCGGCATCCGCCGCTTCCTGTCGGGCACCCCGGCGATCGTCGGGATGCTCGCTCTGGCGGACATGGTCGAGCTGATCGCCGAGGCCGGTCTGGACGCGGTGCGCGCCAAGTCCGTCGGCCTCACGGCGTACGCCGTCGACGTGGCCGACGCGCTCCTGGCCCCGGCCGGCGTCGTGCTCGCGTCACCGGCCGACCCCGAGCGCCGGGGCGGGCACGTGACGCTGCGCCACCCGCTGATGCGCGCGGCCACTGCGGCTCTGTGGGAGCGCGACGTCATCCCCGACTACCGCGACCCCGACGGCCTGCGGATCGGGCTGTCACCGCTGTCCACGTCGTACGCCGAGGTGCGGGCCGGCCTCGAGGCGGTCGCGGACGTGCTCGAGGAAGTGCCGCCCCTCGGTGGCTGAGGTGCGAGGCCGTCCACGGCCGAGCCTCGAAGCCTCCGCAGGGGGAGGCACCCGCTCAAGCGGGGGGCCGGGCCTCACCAGGCTTCGAGGGTCGGCCGTGGACGGCCTCCCACCTCAGCCACCGTGGTCAGTGGACGTGGTTGCGCCAGTCGGCCGGCACGCGTCCGGCCGGCCCAGGGACGGGCTGGTCGTCGGGGTGGGCGGTCGGCGGGGCGAGGTCGGGGCCGTCGACGGAGTCCTCGGCCTCGAAGTCCCAGAACCAGTCCTCGCCGGGCTCGAAGCTCTGCATGACGCGGTGGCCGGTCGCCCGGAAGTGCGCGGAGGCGTGCTGGGCGGGGGAGGAGTCGCAGCAGCCGACGTGCCCGCACTGGGCGCAGCGGCGCAGGTGCACCCACCAGCCGCCGGCCTCGTCGCACTCGGCGCAGCCGGTGCCGCTCGGCGGGACGGTGGGGTCGATGCCGGTGGTGGTCACGGAGCGACGCTACCGGGATCGCGGTACGGGTCCCAGGGCTGCGGCTGCGGCCGGGCCCGCCGGTCGAGCTGGAGCGCGAGCCAGAACAGCAGCAGGAAGAAGACCGTGATCCCGGCGACCGCGATCAGCACGCCGGGCCAGCCGTGCTCCTCGCGGTGGTCGAGGAACGGGTAGGGGTACCAGCCGCTGGCCAGCCCGACCACCATCGTGTACGCCGTCCAGGCCAGCGGCCAGCAGAGCGCCAGCCCGACGTCCCGGCGCTCGATGCGCGGCCGCGGGCCGAACAGCACGAACCCGACGAAGGCCAGCACCGGCACCACGACGTGCAGGAGCTTGTCGGCCGCCCAGTCGGCGCCGTCGAGGTCGAGCAGCGGGCGGAGCAGGAAGAAGTGCACGACGCCGGTCACGGTGATGCCGACGACCGCCGCGAGCCGGACCGCGCGCCACACCGTGCCGTCGCGCAGCGGGTCGCGGGCCAGCTGGGCGGTCACGACCGCGACCAGGACGTTGCTCTGGATCGTGAAGTAGGAGACGAACCGCACCAGCCGCAAACCCAGGCCGGGCGGGTCCTGCTCGTCGAGCACCCGGCCACCGTGGACGACGAGCACGAGCTGGAGCACGAGCGCGACGACGGCCACGACGGCCGTCAGTGCGTGCCAGAGTCGAGCAGTGCGCAGGGTCACGGGCCAGACACTAGGGTCCACGGGTGCCCGAGGAGAACGAGTACGGCCAGTCCGTCGGCGACCTCGTCCCCGGCTGGGCGCCCCGGCCGCGGCCGCGCCCGGTCACGCTCGAGGGGCGCTACGTCGTCGTCGAGCCGCTCTCGACGG
Organism: Nocardioides anomalus; assembly: GCF_011046535.1. Classification (NCBI taxonomy): domain Bacteria; kingdom Bacillati; phylum Actinomycetota; class Actinomycetes; order Propionibacteriales; family Nocardioidaceae; genus Nocardioides; species Nocardioides anomalus. The sequence continues at coordinate 1,015,120 of NZ_CP049257.1, forward strand.
GCCACGCCCAGGGGCTGTACGCCGCCACCTGCGGTCCGGAGGACCAGGCGCTGTGGACCTACCGCGCCACCGGGGCGCCCACGAGCGAGGCCGAGATGACCGCGCTGGTCGCCCGCACCCTCACCACGCCGGACCTGCTGACCTTCGCGCTGGTGCCCGAGGGCCGCGGCGCCGAGGGCCTCGCGTCGTACACGCGCATCGATCCGGCCACCGGGCAGGTCGAGGTGGCCGGCGTGCTCTTCGGTCGCAGCCTGCAGCGCACGCGGGCGGCCACCGAGGCCGTGCACCTGCTGATGCGGCACGCGTTCGAGGAGCTGGGCTACCGCCGCTTCGAGTGGAAGTGCGACTCGCTCAACGAGCCGTCGCGGCGGGCGGCGCAGCGGCTGGGCTTCACCTACGAGGGCCGGTTCCGCCACCACCTGGTGGTCAAGGGCCGCAACCGCGACACCGACTGGTTCTCGATCACCGACACCGAGTGGCCGGCGGTCCGGGCCGCGCACGAGGCGTGGCTGGACCCGGCGAACTTCGACGACGCGGGCGCCCAGCGCCGTCGGCTGTCCGTGGCACGGTAGTGCGCATGGACCAACGCATCAGCTTCCTGACCCTGGCCGTGAGCGACCTCGAGGCCTCGCGGCGCTTCTACCTCGACGGCCTCGGCTGGGACGCCGAGGTGGAGGTCGAGGGCGACGTGGTGATGATCCGCGCGGGCGAGCGGCTCGTCCTCTCGCTGTGGGACCGCGGCCACTTCGAGGCCGAGGTCGGCGCCATCGCCGCGCCGGCCGGCGCCATCGCGCCGTTCACGATCTCCCACAACGTGGCCTCGCCGGAGGAGGTCGACGCCGTGCTCGAGACCGCGCGCGCCGCCGGCGCCGACCCGGTGCACGCCGGTGAGCACCGCGCGTGGGGCGGCTACAGCGGCTACTTCGGCGACCCCGACGGCTACCGCTGGGAGATCGCGCACAACCCGCAGGACATCGGGATGTCGGTCGTGCCTCAGTAGGTCCTGAGCCAGGGCCAGACCACGAACGCCGTGGGCAGCACGAGCACGCCGACCGCGAGCGCGACCAGCACGACGGCCTGCAGCCGGTGCGGGCCGCGGTCGCCGAGCAGCCGCACGCGCACCAGCAGGCTCGACTCCACCGCCGCCGCGCCGAGCGCGAAGTCCGGGCCGCCCGCGCGGCCCTCGGCCAGGGTCAGCAGGGCCTGCCCGAGCGCCCGGCGGTCGGAGCAGCGCGTGGCGGCCCGGTCGGCCAGCACCTCCACCAGCAGCCGGACCTCCGACAGCGCGGCGGCGCTGGAGACCCAGCGCGGGAACGCGTGGTGCAGCACGCTGAACGCCTCGAGGACCAGGTCGTGGCGAGCCCGCAGGTGCGCGCGCTCGTGCTGGAGCACCGCGCTGACCTCGGCGGGGGAGAGGCGGTCGAGCGTGCCGGCCGACACCACGACTCGCTCGACCCGACGGCCGGGCACGCAGTAGGCCACCGGCACGTCGTGCTCCAGCACCGCCGTCCGGCCGGGCGCGCGGGCGTCGGCGCGGGCCAGCAGGTCGAGCTGCTCGCGGTGGCGGCGCCGGAGGGCGCGCAGGTCGGTGCCGACCAGGTGGCCGCTGAGCAGCAGCCGGCCCAGGACCAGCGCGGTGAGCACGAGCGCGACCAGGTCGGGCCACCCGACCGGGCCGGTCACCACCGACAGCCCGGCGCCGAGCGCGGCGAGCACCGCGGCCAGGGCCACGCCCTGCCAGAGCAGCATCGCGGCGCGCGGCGTACGACGGGTGCGGGGGACCCGCGCCAGCACCGCGGGCACCGGACCGGCCAGCAGCACGGCCAGGGCCCCGAGGACCAGCGGGGTGGGCACCCTCAGTCCAGCTGGTCGAGGGCGGCGCGGAGGGCGGCGACGTCCGCCGCGCTGGCGGTGTCCACGAACGCCGCCAGTGCGCTGCGCCGGTCGTGGGCGTCGAAGTCCGCGAGGGTCTCGCGCATCAGGTCGGCGGTCATCTCGGCGCGGCTGGCCCGGGCGCGGTAGCGGTAGGCCCGCCCGTCGCGCTCCTGGGCCACCAGCTCCTTGCGGGCCAACCGGTCCATCACCGTCATCACCGTCGTGTAGGCGATGTCGCGCTCCTCGGCCAGCGCCGCGTGCACCTCGCGCACCGTGAGTCCGTCGTGGGCGGGGTCGGCCGGCGCGGCCCAGAGCTGCTCCATCACGGAGCGCTCCAGCTCACCGAGGGATCGCAAGGGCATGTCCTGATTGTACCTACGGGGGTCGTAGTACTACATTCCGTAGTAGATACTACGACGTGTAGTAGAAGGAGCGCCACATGGACGTCGTCGACATCGCCCGCTGGCAGTTCGGCATCACGACCGTCTACCACTTCCTCTTCGTGCCGCTCACGATCGGGCTGACCGCGCTGGTCGCCGTGCTCGAGACGCGGTGGGTGTGGACCCGCGACCCGGCGCTCCTCCGGCTCACCCGGTTCTTCGGCAAGCTGCTGCTCATCAACTTCGCCATCGGCGTGGTGACCGGCATCGTGCAGGAGTTCCAGTTCGGGATGAACTGGTCGGACTACTCCCGCTTCGTCGGCGACGTCTTCGGTGCGCCGCTGGCCATCGAGGGGCTGCTGGCCTTCTTCCTCGAGTCGACGTTCCTCGGCCTGTGGATCTTCGGCTGGGACAAGCTGCCGCGCGGGCTGCACGCGGCGTGCATGTGGGTCGTGCACCTCGGCACGCTGTTCTCGGCCTGGTTCATCCTGGCCGCGAACTCCTGGATGCAGCACCCGGTCGGCTACCGCTACGACGCGGAGTCCGGCCGCGCGGAGCTCACCGACTTCTGGGCGGTGATGTTCAACAAGGTCCAGCTCGTCACGTTCCCGCACGTCGTCCTGGCGGCGTACCTGACCGCGGGGCTGTTCCTCGTCGCGGTCTCGGGCTGGCTGCACGCCTCCGACCGGCACCGCGAGGACCGGGCGGTGCACCGCACGGCGCTGCGCCTCGGCGCGGCCGTGGCCATGGTGGCCGGTCTCGGGGTCGCGGTCAGCGGCGACCTCCAGGGCAAGGTGATGACCGAGGTCCAGCCCATGAAGATGGCCGCGGCCGAGGGGCTCTACGAGACCCGCGACTCCTGCGCGCCGTTCTCCGTGCTCACCATCGGCTCGCTGGACGGGCGCGAGGAGAAGAAGGCCTTCACCGTGCCGTGCCTGCTGTCCTTCCTCGGCACCGGCTCGGTCGACGGCCGGGTCGAGGGCATCGACGACCTGCGCGCGGAGTACGCCGAGCGCTACGGCCAGGACCCCGGCTCGGCGTACTACCAGGTCGACGACTACGTGCCTGTCGTCCCCGTGACCTACTGGTCCTTCCGGCTCATGATCGGTCTGGGCATGGGCGCGGCCTCGGGCGGCGCGCTCGTGCTGTGGCTGACCCGGCGCGGCCGGACGCCGTCGGGCCGGTGGTTCCGCACGCTCTGCGTGGCCCTGCCGCTCGGCGCTGCGGCCGGCAACTCCTTCGGCTGGATCTTCACCGAGATGGGCCGCCAGCCCTGGGTGGTCTTCGGGCTGATGACCACCGACCACGCCGTGTCGCCGAGCGTCTCGGTGACCGAGGCGCTGATCTCGGTCGTCACCCTCACCGCGCTGTACGGCGTGCTGGCGGTCATCGAGATCGGGCTGATCCTGCTCACCGTCCGCTCCGGCCCCGCGCCGTACGTCGAGCCGGCCGCACCGGACGACGACGCCGAGGACCGCCCGCTCGCCTTCGCCTACTGACCCTCGACTGGAGACCCGTCATGGAGCTCACCACCGTCTGGTTCGCGCTGATCGCCCTGCTGTGGATCGGCTACTTCGCCCTGGAGGGCTTCGACTTCGGCGTCGGCATGCTGCTGCCGGTGCTGGCCCGCGACAACACCGAGCGGCGGGTGCTCATCAACACCATCGGCCCGGTCTGGGACGGCAACGAGGTGTGGGTGCTGGTGGCCGGCGGCGCGACCTTCGCGGCGTTCCCGGAGTGGTACGCGACGCTGTTCAGCGGCTTCTACCTGCCGCTGCTGCTCATCCTGGTCGCGCTCATCGTGCGCGGGCTGGCCTTCGAGTACCGCCACCAGCGCGAGGACCGCACCTGGCAGCGGCGCTGGGACCTGGCCCTGATCGTCGGCTCGTTCGTGCCCGCGCTGCTGTGGGGCGTGGCCTTCGCCAACCTGGTGCGCGGCGTGCCGCTCGACGCCGACCACGAGTTCACCGGCTCCCTGCTCACCCTGCTGCACCCGTTCGGGCTGCTCGGCGGCGTGGTCACGCTCCTGCTGTTCCTGACCCACGGCGCGGTCTTCGTCTCGCTCAAGACCGACGGCGACATCCGCCACCGCGCCCGGGCGCTCGCCCTCAGGCTCAGTGGCGTTGATGTCGTTGCGCTGTCAGGTCTGGAAGTCTGGATCCAGACATCGAGCGGTAGTACGTCATCGGGTCTGGTGTTCGGAGCATCGGTCGTCGCGTTCCTCGCCGGCGTGGTGGCGCTGCGCGCCGGGCGCGAGGGCCGGGCGTTCCTGGGCACGTTCGTGACCATCGCGCTGCTGGTGGCCGGGCTGTTCCTGGCGCTGTTCCCCGACGTGATGCCGTCGACCACGGACGCGGCGTACTCGCTGACGACGACCAACGCCGCCGCGACGCCGTACACGCTGGAGATCATGACCTGGGTGGCGCTGCTGTTCACGCCGCTGGTGGTCGGCTACCAGGCCTGGTCCTACTGGGTGTTCCGCAAGCGGATCTCGGTGCACCACATCCCGGTCGCGTCGTGAGGCCCCACCTCGCGGTCGCGCGGCTGCCGCTGGCGCTCGTCGTCGCGGGGCAGGTGGTGGCGGGGCTGCTCGTCGTCATCCAGGCGTACGCCGCCGCGTGGCTGGTCAGCGGGCTGCTCGCCGGCTCGGGCTCCTGGCCGCGGGCGTGCGCGCTGCTCGTCGCGGCGCTCCTGGGTCGCGCCCTCGCCGGCTGGGTGGTGGACGTGGCGGCCGCCGCGGCCGCGGCCCGGGTCGGGACCGCGCTGCGCGCGCGGGTGCTGCACGCGGTGCTGGACGACCCGGCCGCCGCACGCAGTCCCGGCGAGGTCACGGCGCTGGCCACGCGCGGCGTGGCCGCGGTGGAGCCGTACCTCACCCGCTACGTCCCGGCCCTCGTCACCGGAGCGGTCCTGCCGGTGGTCACGGTGGCGGTGCTGTTCCGGGTCGACTGGATCGCCGGGCTGGTCGTGGCGGCGACGCTGCCGCTGGTCCCGCTGTTCGCCGCGCTGGTCGGGGTCGAGACCCGGCGCCGGGCCGAGCGGCAGTGGCGAGCGATGTCGGGGCTGGCCGGCCACTTCGTGGACGTGGTCCGCGGTCTGCCCACGCTCGTCGTGCACCGCCGGGCCGACGCGCAGGCGGCGACGATCCGGAAGGTGACCGAGCGGTACCGCCGGGCCAACCGCGACCTCCTCCGGCTGGCCTTCGCCTCCTCCGCGGTCCTCGAGCTCGTGGCCACGCTCTCGGTCGCGCTGGTCGCGGTCGTGGTCGGCCTCCGGCTCGCGGCCGGCGGGCTGGACCTGCGCACCGCGCTCGTCGTGCTCCTGCTGGCGCCCGAGGCCTACTGGCCGCTGCGCCGGGTCGGCGCCGAGTTCCACGCCGCGGCGGAGGGCAGCGCGACCCTCGCCGCCATCGCGGACCTCCCTCCCGCCGGCCGCCGCGACGGGCGCCACCCGTCGGGCGGGCCGCTGGTCCTCGACGACGTGACCCTGACCTGGCCCGGTCGGACGACGCCGGCGGTCACCGGGCTGTCCGCGGTCCTGCCCGAGCGCGGGCTCACGGTCCTCACCGGCGCGAGCGGCTGCGGCAAGAGCACCGTTCTGGCCGCCCTCCTGGGTGAGCTCACCCCGACGGCCGGCCGGGTGGTCGCACCGCCGCTGGACCGGATCGCCCACCTCCGGCAGCGGCCGTGGCTGGCCGACGCCACGGTGGCCGAGAACGTCCGCCTCGGCCGGCCCTGCGCCACCGACGCCGAGGTCGCCGCGGCCCTGGCCACCGTCGGCCTGGCCCTCGACCCGGACCTGCGGCTCGGCGAGGACGGCGCCGGCCTGTCCGCCGGCCAGCGCGCCCGTCTGGCCCTGGCGCGGGTGCTGGTCTCGGACCGCCCGTACGTCCTCCTCGACGAGCCCTCCGCCCACCTCGACGCCGACACCGAGGCGCTCGTGGTCGACGTCGTCCGCGACCTGGCCCGCACCCGCTGCGTCGTCGCGGTCGCCCACCGCCCCGCTCTGGTCGAGGCGGCCGACTCCGTCCTGGCCCTCCCCGCACCCGCCCCGAGCCGGCCGCACCCCACCGCGGACCCGCGCGCGACGGCCACCGCCCCGGCTAGGGCCGACGTGCCCACGCGTCGGGTCCCGTGGGCGGCCGTCTGGGGCCTGGGCGTGCTGGCCAGCACCTCGGGCGTCGCGCTCACCGCCACCGCCGGCTGGCTGATCGCCACCGCGGCCGAGCGGCCTCCGGTCCTGACCCTCATGGTCGCGATCGTGGGCGTGCGGACCTTCGGCCTGGCCCGCCCGGTGCTGCGGTGGCTCGAGCGGCTGCTCGGGCACGACCGCGCCCTCCACGAGCTGGCCGGGCGCCGTGCCGAGGTGTACGCCGCCCTCGTGCCACTCGTCCCCGGCCGGCTCGGCCGGCGCCGCGGAGACCTGCTCGCGAGCGTGGTCGACGACGTGGACGCCCTGCTCGACGAGCGCCTCCGGGTCCGCGCGCCGCTGTGGACCTGGCTGGGCACCACCGTGCTGACCGCGACCGTCGCCGCCTGGCTGGACCCGAGGGCGGGCGCCGTGGTGCTGGCCACCACGCTGCTCGGCGGCGGCGCGGCCTGGCTGACCGCTCGCGCCGGCGCGCGGCGCACCGGCGAGCGGGCCCTGGCCGGGCGGGCCGCGCTCAGCCGGCGGGTGCTCGAGCTGGTCACCGACGCCCGTCCCCTCGCGCAGTGGCAGGCGGGCGGGCGTGCCCTCGGCCGCGTCGAACGCGAGGCGATGCTCCACCAGGCGGCGACCAGGCGCAGGACGCGTGGGCTGGCCACCGCCCGCCTCGCACCGGCCGTGGCCACGGCGGCCGCGGTCGTGGGCACCGCGCTGGTGGCACCACCCACCCCGGTCGGCGCGCTCCTCCTGCTCCTGCCCCTCGCGCTGGCCGACGTGATGGCCCCGCTGGCCGATGCCGGTGCGCTGAGCCACGACACGCGCGCCGCCGTACGCCGTCTCGACGCGCTCACCGCCCTCGAGCCGGCGGTCACCGACCCCGAGCGCCCCGAGCGGCCGCGGGGCAGCAGCGTCGAGCTCGACGCGGGGTGCGCCCACTGGCCCGGCGGCCGCGGCGTCGGACCGGTCGACCTGAGGCTCGACGAGGGCGCGAGCGTCGCCGTCGTCGGCCCGTCGGGATCCGGCAAGAGCACGCTGGCCGCGGTGCTGGTCCGGTTCCTCGCCCCGAGCCGCGGCCGCTACACCCTGGGCGGCGCGAGCGCGCTCACGGCGGACGACGTGCGCCGGCGGGTCGGCCTGCTCGACGACGACCCCTACCTGTTCGCCTCGACCCTGGCCGAGAACGTCCGCCTGGCCCGGCCGGACGCCACCGACGCCGAGGTCGCCGACGCCCTCGAGCGCGCGCACCTGGGGGAGTGGCTGGCCTCCCTGCCCGACGGCCTGGCCACCCGGCTCGGCGACGGCGCGGCCTCGGTCTCCGGCGGTGAGCGCGCCCGGATCGGGCTGGCCCGGCTGCTGCTGGCCGACCACCCGGTCCTGGTCCTGGACGAGCCGACCGCCCACCTCGATGCACCCACGGCCCAGGCCGTGGCCGACGACCTGCTGGCCGAGCGCGGCCGGCGCAGCGTCGTATGGATCACGCACGACGGCGTCGGCCTCGACCGGGTCGACCGGGTGCTGGACACCGGGGCGGGCGCACGCGAGAAGGTAGGGGTGTGAGCGACCCGAAGCAGACGCTGCGCTACCCCGAGGTGCTGGCCGAGGAGGGCCTGGAGGACTGGCGGTTCTTCCTGACCAAGCTGCACGCGCGCTTCCGGACGGGCAGCTTCACCAAGGGCCTCGAGCTCGTCACCCGCATCACCGCCGCCGCGGAGGAGGCCGACCACCACCCGGACGTGGTGCTGACCTACCCGCAGGTCGACGTGGACCTGTGGAGCCACGACGTCGGCGGTACGACGAGCCGCGACGTGGACCTGGCCCGGCGGATCAGCGCGATCGCCCGCGAGCTCGGCGTCGAGGCCACCCCGCGGGAGGTCCAGACGCTCGAGCTCGCGCTCGACGTGCCGTCGGCCGACGAGGTGCGCCCGTTCTGGGCCGCCGTGCTCGGCTACCGCGAGCACGAGGAGTGGCCGGAGGTGCAGGACCCCGGCGGGCGCAACAGCACGCTGTGGTTCCAAGACGCCCCGGGTGCCACCGGCCGGGTCCAGCAGCGCTTCCACCTCGACATCGTGGTGCCGCGCGAGGTGGCCGAGGAGCGGGTGCAGGCGGCCGTCGACGCCGGCGGCACGCTGGTCAGCACCGACGCGGTCCCGGCGTTCTGGATCCTGGCGGACGCGCACGGCAACCAGGTCTGCGTGTGCACCGCCGACGGGCGCGAGGGCGACGTCCAGTTCTGAGACGCCCGTCCCAGATGTTGGGACGACTCCGGCCCCGGAATGACGCGGCGCGGACCGGGCGACTACCGTGGCAGCATGCGCCAGCTCCTCGTACGCATGCGACGCGTCTGACACCAGGCACCCACGCCGCCGTCAGCGCGTCACCCCTCGTCGCCCACGCGGCCGAGGGGTTTTTGTTGGCCCACCCACGACCGAGGAACACAGAACATGAGCGAGCAGATCACCGGGGCCCAGAGCCTGGTCACGTCGCTGGAGGCAGCGGGCGTCACCGACATCTTCGGCATCCCGGGCGGCGCGATCCTCCCTGCGTACGACCCGCTCATGGACTCCTCGATCCGCCACATCCTGGTCCGCCACGAGCAGGGCGCGGGTCACGCGGCGCAGGGCTACGCCACCGCGACCGGTCGGGTCGGCGTCTGCATGGCCACGTCCGGCCCGGGCGCGACCAACCTGGTCACCCCGATCGCCGACGCCCACATGGACTCGGTCCCGATCGTGGCCATCACCGGCCAGGTCGGCGCGAGCTCGATCGGCACGGACGCCTTCCAGGAGGCCGACATCCGCGGCATCACGATGCCGATCACCAAGCACAACTTCCTGGTCACCGACCCGGCCGACATCCCGCAGCGCATCGCGGAGGCCTTCCACATCGCCAGCACCGGCCGCCCCGGCCCGGTGCTCGTCGACATCGCCAAGTCCGCGCTGCAGGCCATGACCACGTTCCAGTGGCCGACCGAGCTGTACCTGCCCGGCTACCGCCCGGTGACCAAGCCGCACGCCAAGCAGGTCCGCGAGGCCGCCCGGCTGGTCCTGGAGTCACGCCGCCCCGTGCTGTACGTCGGCGGCGGGACCATCCGCGCGCGCGCCGAGCAGGAGCTGCGCGCGCTGGTCGAGCTCACCGGCATCCCCGTGGTCACCACGCTCATGGCCCGTGGCGCGTTCCCCGACAGCCACCCGCGCAACTACGGCATGCCGGGCATGCACGGCACGGTGGCCGCGGTCGGCGCGCTGCAGAAGTCCGACCTCATCATCAGCCTCGGCGCCCGCTTCGACGACCGGGTCACCGGCAACCTCGACTCCTTCGCGCCCGGCGCCAAGGTCATCCACGCCGACATCGACCCGGCCGAGATCGGCAAGAACCGACACGCCGACGTCCCGATCGTCGGCGACGTCCGCGAGGTGCTCGCCGACCTCCTCGCGGCCCTGCGCACCGAGGCCGACGCCGGCCACACCGGCGACCACGAGGGCTGGGTCCGGTTCCTCGACGGCGTCCGCGGCACCTACCCGCTCGGCTACGACGAGCCGGCCGACGGCGGCCTCGCCCCGCAGTACGTCGTGCAGCGGCTCGGCCAGATCGCCGGCCCCGACGCGATCTACACCTCCGGGGTCGGTCAGCACCAGATGTGGGCCGCGCAGTTCGTGGACTACGAGAAGCCCGGCACCTGGATCAACTCCGGCGGCCTCGGCACCATGGGCTTCGCCGTCCCGGCGGCCATGGGCGCCCAGGTCGGCCAGCCGGACAAGGTCGTGTGGGCCATCGACGGCGACGGCTGCTTCCAGATGACCAACCAGGAGCTCGCCACCTGCGCGATCAACGACATCCCGATCAAGGTCGCGGTCATCAACAACGAGTCGCTCGGCATGGTGCGGCAGTGGCAGACGCTGTTCTACAACGAGCGCTACTCCAACACCGACCTGCACTCCAAGCGGATCCCCGACTTCGTCAAGCTGGCCGACGCCTACGGCTGCGTCGGGCTCTCCTGCGACAGCCCCGAGGACGTCGACGCCACCATCACCAAGGCGATGGAGATCAACGACGTGCCCGTGGTCATCGACTTCCGCGTCCACCGCGACGCCATGGTCTGGCCGATGGTCGCCGCCGGCACCAGCAACGACGACATCAAGTACGCGCGCGATCTCGCGCCCCGGTTCGACGAGGACGACCTCTGACATGACGTCTCACACCCTCTCGGTCCTGGTGGAGAACCAGCCCGGTGTCCTGGCCCGCATCGCCGGCCTGTTCAGCCGGCGCGGGTTCAACATCGACTCCCTCGCGGTCGGCCCGACCGAGCACCCCGAGATCTCGCGGATGACCATCGTGGTCAACGTCGAGGGTTCGCCGCTGGAGCAGGTGACCAAGCAGCTCAACAAGCTGATCGAGGTCATCAAGATCGTCGAGCTCGACCCCGAGCAGTCGGTCGACCGCGAGCTCGTGCTGGTCAAGGTCGCGGCCACGGCCGAGACCCGCGGCCAGGTGCTCGACGTGGTCCAGCTCTTCCGGGCCAGCGTCATCGACGTCGCCCCCGACGCCATCACCCTGCAGGTGATCGGCAACCAGGCCAAGATCGCCGACGTGCTGCGCATCCTGGAGCCGTTCGGCGTCCGTGAGCTCGTCCAGTCCGGCATGGTCGCCATCGGCCGCGGCTCCCGCTCCATCTCCGAGCGCTCGCTGCGCCCGGTCGCCGTACCCGCACCGCCGGCTGCGGTCTGAAGTCCCACCAACAAGAAGGAGCAGCCACGTGGCTGAGATGTTCTACGACGACGACGCCGACCTCTCCCTGATCCAGGGCAAGAACGTCGCGGTGATCGGCTACGGCAGCCAGGGCCACGCCCACGCGCTGTCGCTGCGCGACTCCGGCGTCGACGTGCGGGTCGGCCTGCAGCCGGGCTCCAAGAGCCGCGAGAAGGCCGAGGCCGAGGGGCTGCGCGTGCTCACCCCGCGCGAGGCCGCGGAGGAGGCCGACGTCATCGTCATCCTCGCCCCCGACCAGCACCAGCGGAAGCTGTACGCCGAGGAGATCGAGCCCGAGCTCGCGCCCGGCGACACCCTGGTCTTCGGCCACGGCTTCAACATCCGCTTCGGCTACATCACCCCGCCCGAGGGCGTGGACGTGTTCATGGTCGCCCCCAAGGGCCCGGGCCACCTGGTCCGCCGCGAGTACGTCGACGGGCGCGGTGTGCCGGTCCTCGTCGCGGTCGAGAAGGACGCCTCGGGCCACACCTGGCCGCTGGCGCTCTCCTACGCCAAGGCCATCGGCGGCCTGCGGGCCGGCGGCATCAAGACCACGTTCACCGAGGAGACCGAGACCGACCTGTTCGGCGAGCAGGCCGTGCTGTGCGGCGGCGCGAGCCAGCTGGTCATGTACGGCTTCGAGGTCCTCACCGAGGCCGGCTACCAGCCCGAGGTCGCCTACTTCGAGTGCCTCCACGAGCTCAAGCTGATCGTCGACCTCATGTACGAGGGCGGCATCGCCAAGCAGCGCTGGAGCGTCTCGGACACCGCGGAGTACGGCGACTACGTCTCCGGCCCGCGCGTGATCGACCCGCACGTGAAGGAGAACATGAAGGGTGTCCTCGAGGACATCAAAAACGGCTCCTTCGCCGAGCGCTTCATCGCCGACCAGGACGCCGGCAGCCCGGAGTTCACCAAGTTCCGCGCCGAGGCCGAGCAGCACCCGATCGAGAAGACCGGCCGCGAGCTGCGCAAGCTGATGGCGTGGGTGAAGTCCCACGACAGCGACTACGTCGAGGGCTCCTCGGCCCGCTGACCCCAGCGGTCAGCGGCAGGCGCTCCACGCGTCGGCCACCCACGTCGCCCACGCCGCCTCGGCGTCGTGGCGCGGGTGGATGCCGTCCTGGAGCAGGCCGGCGTGCGCACGGACGTACGCCGGCCAGTCGGCCACGCAGGTGTGCGACCGGGACTGGGCGACTGAGCGCATCCAGGCTCCGAACCGCTCCGCGGCCGGGCTGTTGAGGCTCGAGCCCGTGCCCGCCGCGACGAACGGCTCGACCAGCAGCACCCGGGTCGAGCCGGGCAGCGTGCGCATGGCCGCGGCCAGGTCGGCGCGGCCGTAGCCCGGCGCGGTGTTGGTGCCCAGCTCGACCACGAGCCCGGTCACCGGCCCGGAGTGCGTGCGGTAGGCGTCGAGCCGGCGGAGCAGCTCGCTGGGGCGCCGGCCGGGCTGGGCGTCGACGGTGACGGCCGGATGCATCGCCACCAGCTCGTCACCGCCGCGCCAGCCGAGCGAGTCCCCGACCACGAGCACCCCCGTGCGGTGCTCGCGGACAGCTGTGGGTGGGGGAGGGGCGTCGCCGGGGCGCACGCACGCGTCGACCCGCCCCACGACGTAGGTCGAGTGGGCGCCGCGGCACTGCGGCGCGTCCGGCAGCGTGCGCACCGACCGGTCGGGCTGTGCGGCGCAGTAGTTGACCGAGGCCAGCCACCGCCGGTGCAGCGCCCGGCAGGTGCGGACGTCCACGGTCGCGGCGTACCCGTAGCCGCGCGGCTGCCCCGGCAGGGCGCACGCCTCGGCGCCCGCCGTCCGCCGCCAGACCACGGCACCCTCGACGCAGCGCTCGCGCGCGCAGCCCTCGCCGCGCACGAAGACCCGGCCCACCAGCGCGCAGTCCGAGGCCGGGACGCCCGCGTCGTAGGTCGCCACCGCATCGGCCGCCGCGATCGCGGTGACCGGGGTCGCGCCTGTCACCGGCAACGCCGCCTCGGCTCCGAGCAGGCACAGCAGGGAGACCACGAGGACGGCGAGCCGGCGCAGCGGAGGGAGCAGTCCGGACATCTCCCCTGGACGCTAGGAGCGGCCCGGCGCGCCTGCGGCGGCTTCGGCGGAGGTCGGCCCGATCGCGGCCGAGATGGCCCGAAGGGACTACGGCGACGAGGGTCGACCGGTCAGCGGTGCGCCCTCACCGGCTCCGAGACCGAGCCCGTGTGGTTGCCGCCCCCGGGCACGACGGCCCGGTAGGTCCCGCGGCCCAGGACGGCCACGGCCCGGCCGCGGACGGTGGTGAGGGTCAGCCCGCGGACCTTCTTCCAGGCGTCGCCGGTCTGCCGCTCGAGCCGCACGGTGATGCCCGCCGCGCGTTCGAAGCCCTGCGGTGCCTCCTGCTGCACGCGGCTCACCAGCCGGAAGCGTCCGTCGCGCAGCCGCTTCGCGCGCAGCGTGGTCTGGGTCTGCATCGGGCGCACCTGGAACGTCGAGGTGGTGAGCACGCTGTCAGGGGTCAGGTCGATGGGGGCGTAGCGGATCATGCTGCGCACGGTCCACGTCCCGGGTGTCTCGGAGCCGCAGAACTGGAAGTACGTCGTGCCGGACAGCGGCGGCTTGTCCGCGGAGTTGAGCACCGTGCCCTGCGAGGTCAGGCCCTCGGGGTCGACGACCTGGATCTCCACGCGCCAGCCGCTGGTGAACGGGCCGACCGCGAGGTCGTAGGTGATCGGGTGCTGCTGGCAGTGCTCGTAGAGCACCACGTCGCCGCTCTGGGTCGTCCCGGTCACCGCGGCCGAGGCGGGCGCGGCCGGGGCCAGGGCGCCGAGCCCCGCGGCGAGGACGAGGGCGGGCACGGCGAGGCGGAGCAGTCCGAGACGTGGCACGTACCCGACGGTAACCACCCGCGCGGCGCGCGACGTCCGACCAGGGGCGGAGGGCGTGTGGCGTCGGCCACCTCGCGCACACCGACCCCCGCCGCTGGGCGGCGGGGGTCGGCGGTGCGTTGCGGCGCTACTTGACCTCGGAGCGCATCACCATGGCCAGGCCGACGGCCAGGGGGAGGACCAGCCAGATCAGCCCGGAGGTGCCGAGCTGGGCCCACTCCGTGGCGCTCAGGTGGCCGTCGTACAGCTCGCCCTGCGCCCAGTTGAAGTCCAGCCACGGCCGCGAGTCCTTCCACCAGTCCTGGAAGTTCCCGAGCAGCAGCGACAGCGTCGGCAGCACGAAGGAGTAGACGACGTAGCCGACGATGGCGCCGGGGGAGTTGCGGATGAGCACGCCGAGCATGAAGCCGATGAGCAGGTTCAGCACGTTGGCCAGCACCAGCATGACGATCTGGTTGGCCGAGATGTCCCAGACGGTGTCGGTGCCGGCGATGGCGCTGCCCACGATGTTGCCGAGGGCGCCGATCGCCAGGGCGACGGCGATGGAGACCGCGCCGATGACGACGGAGACGACCAGCTTGGCCAGGATCACCTTGCCGCGGTTGGGGACGAGGGTGAACGTCGTCAGCCCGCTGCGCTGGCTCCACTCGCTGGTCACCGAGAGGATCGCCATGACCGGCAGCAGCAGGGTCATCGGGATGCCGATGGCCGCGCCGAAGTTGTCGTAGACGATCTGGTCGTCGGGGGCGACGAGGATGACCGCGCCGGTGGCCACGGCCGCGGCCGCGGCCATCCCCACCATGAGCCAGAAGCCGGCGCGGGTGTTGAACATCTTGATGGTCTCGACCGACAGCAGCCGGGTGAACGGGATCGGCGCGGGCGCCGGCCTCCGGGCGGCGGGCGCGGCGGCCTGCTGGGCGGTCGACTCGGCGGTGGTGGCGGTCATGCCGCGGCTCCTTCTCGGGACGTGTCTGCGGTGAGCTCGAGGAACATCTCCTCGAGGCCGGCGCCGTCGGCGGCGCGCAGCTCGGACAGGGGTACGCCGGCCGCGAGCGCGACCCGGCCGACCTGGTCGGCGTCGGCCTCGACGCGCAGCCCGCCCGGCCCGGCGGCCACGGCGGTCAGGCCGTGCTCGCCCAGCGCGCGGGCCAGCTCGGCGACGGCGCTGGAGCGGACCAGGGTGCCGGCGGTGGCCAGCAGCTCGGTCTTGGTGCCCTGCGCGACGATCCGGCCCTGGCCGATGACCACCAGGTCGTCGGCGATGACCTCGATCTCGTGCAGCAGGTGGCTGGAGAGGAGCACGGTGCCGCCGTGGTTGGCGAAGCCGCGCAGCAGGTCGCGCATCCACCGGATGCCGGCCGGGTCCAGGCCGTTGGCCGGCTCGTCCAGGATCAGCACCTCCGGGTCGCCGATGAGCGCGGTGGCGATGCCGAGGCGCTGGCGCATCCCGAGGGAGTAGTTCTTGACCCGGCGCTCGGCCTCCTTGGGCGTGAGCGAGACGCGGTCGAGCATCGCGTCGACCCGGGAGAGCGGGAGGCCCATGGTGCGGGCGGCGACCTTGAGCGTCTCCCGGCCGGTGCGGCCGGCGTGCTGCGCCGAGGCGTCGAGCAGCACGCCGACCTCGCGGCCGGGGTTGGGGAGGTCGGCGTACCTCCGGCCGAGGACGGTGGCCGACCCGGAGGTCGGCGGGGTCAGACCGACCATGACGCGCATGGTGGTCGACTTGCCGGCGCCGTTGGGACCGAGGAACCCGGTCACGCGGCCCGGACGAGCGGTGAAGGAGACGTCGTCCACGGCCCGGAGGCCGCCGTACGTCCTGGTGAGTGCGGTCACGTCGATCATGAGTACGACGCTCCCGCCGCCGGGGGCCTCTGGGCATCGGGGAGCGGTCCCGAGCGTCCCCTTGCCGGACCCTGAGCCCGCCTCAGGGGTGCCCCCCGGGAACACGCGCCGCGCCCCCGGGGTTGTGCGGGTCGTGCGAATCGAGATCTGGTCCGACGTCGTCTGCCCCTGGTGCTACATCGGCAAGCGCCACCTGGAGTCCGCGCTGGAGTCCTTCCCGCACGCCGACGACGTCGAGGTGGTCTACCGCTCCTTCGAGCTCGACCCCACCGCCCCGCAGGTCCCGGTCGAGACGACCGTGGAGTCCCTGGCCAAGAAGTTCGGCACCGACGTCGCCGGTGCCCGCGAGCTGATGAAGCGCGCCGACGGCGCCGCCGCTGCCGCGGGGCTGACGTTCAACCACGCCGACGCCCTGCACGCCCGCACCGTCGACGCGCACCGGCTACTCCACCTGGCCCTCGCCGACGGCGGCCCCGCCCGGCAGCGTGAGCTGAAGGAGGCCCTGCTCGCGGCGTACTTCACCCGCGCCGAGAACGTCGGCGACCACGCCGTGCTCCGCAGCGTCGCCGTCGACGCGGGCCTCGACCCGTCCCGCGTCGACGCGGTGCTCGCCTCCGACGAGTACGCCGACGCCGTCCGCGCCGACATCGCCCAGGCCCGTGCCTACGGCGCCAACGGCGTGCCCTTCTTCGTCGTCGACGAGAAGTTCGGCGTCAGCGGCGCCCAGCCCACCGAGGTCTTCACCCAGCTCCTCGACCGCGCCTGGACCGAGAGCCACCCGCAGGTCGAGCTGGTCGGCGGCCCCGGCGCCGACGCCTGCGGCCCCGACGGCTGCGCCATCTGAGCCGTCGCAGGGGACAGGTGAGGCGAACCTCACCTAGGTTAGGCACGCCTTAGTCGACAGGCGTACAGTCCCGTCCTGTGTTCGCCAACTACCTCATCGGACTGCGGGAGGGGCTCGAGGCCGCGCTCGTCGTGAGCATCCTCGTGGCCTACCTGGTCAAATCCGACCGGCGGCACCTCCTCCCGCGGATCTGGGCCGGTGTGGCCCTCGCGGTGGCGGTGAGCCTGGGCTTCGGCGCGGCCCTCACGTGGGGTCCGCGCGGCCTGACCTTCGAGGCCCAGGAGGCCATCGGCGGGGGCCTGTCGATCGTCGCGGTCGCCTTCGTGACCTGGATGATCTTCTGGATGGCGCGGGCGGCGCGCAGCATGAGCGGGACGCTGCGGGGCCAGATCGACGCCGCCGCCGAGGGCAGCCGCTGGTCGCTGGTCGTCGTCGCCGTCCTCGCGGTCGGCCGGGAGGGGCTCGAGACCGCGCTGTTCCTGTGGGCCGCGACCAAGGCCGGCACCCGCGAGAGCGTCGGCACCATCACCCCGACGTGGGAGCCGCTGCTCGGCGCCGCGCTGGGCATCGCCACCGCGGTGGCGCTCGGCTACCTCATCTACCGCGGCGCGATCAGCATCAACCTCACCAAGTTCTTCACCTGGACCGGCGCCTTCCTGATCCTCGTCGCAGCGGGCGTGCTGGCCTACGGCATCCACGACCTGCAGGAGGCCCGCTTCCTGCCCGGCCTCAACGACCTGGCCTTCGACGTGTCCGACACCATCGACATCAACAGCTGGTACGGCGCGCTGCTCAAGGGCGTCTTCAACTTCAGCCCGGCCACCACCAAGCTCGAGGCGGCCGCGTGGCTGCTGTACGCCGTGCCGGTGATGGTCCTGTTCCTCCTCGGTGTCCGGCGCCGCCAGACCCGACCCGCCACCTCTTCCACGAAGACCGCCGGGACCTCGGTCCCGAGCCACTCCTAGAAGGACCTGACCACCGATGCGCACCACCCTCGTCGCGGTCGCCTGCCTGGCCGCCGCCCCGTTCCTCGCCGCGTGCACCGAGAACACCGACAGCAACGCCGGCGGCGCGGCCGACACCGGCAACCCCCGCGCGCTGAGCGTCGAGTCGACAGATGACGGCTGCCAGGTCTCGGCCGCCGAGGCGCCCGCGGGCACGCTGACCTTCGACGTGACCAACACCGGCTCGCAGGTCACCGAGTTCTACCTGCTCGGCGAGGACGGGCTGCGCATCGTCTCCGAGGTCGAGAACATCGGCCCGAGCCTCAACCGCGAGATGACGGTCAACGCGCCGGCCGGGAAGTACTTCACCGCCTGCAAGCCCGGCATGAAGGGCGAGGGCATCCGCGCCGACTTCACCGTCACCGCGGCCCAGGACGGCTCCGAGGCCCCCACCGCCGACGACCAGCAGCTCGTCGACCAGGCCACGACCAACTACGCGGCGTACGTCAAGGACCAGGCCGACCAGCTGCTGGCCAAGACCCAGCAGTTCGTCGACCTCTACGAGCAGGGCGAGGACGACCAGGCCCGCACCCTCTACCCCGACGCCCGCACCCACTGGGAGCGCATCGAGACCGTCGCCGAGTCCTTCGGTGACCTCGACCCCAAGACCGACCTGCGCGAGGCCGACCTCGAGCCCGGCCAGGAGTGGACCGGCTGGCACCGCATCGAGAAGGACCTGTGGCCCGAGAAGGCCCGCGACTACACGCCGCTCACCCCGGCCGAGCGCGCGACGTACGGCGACGACCTGCTCGCCAACATCACCACCCTGCACGACCGGGTCCAGGGCCTCACCTACACCGTCGACCAGATCGCCAACGGCTCCCGCGGGCTGCTCGAGGAGGTCGCGACGGGCAAGGTCACCGGCGAGGAGGAGTTCTGGTCGGGCACCGACCTGTGGGACTTCCAGGCCAACGTGGACGGCGCGCGCGTCGGCTACGAGGGCGTCAAGCCGATCGTGGAGCAGAAGGACCCGGAGCTGGCCACCGAGCTGGACTCGCGCTTCGCCGACCTGCAGCAGCTGCTGGACGCGCAGAAGAGCGGCGACGGCTTCAAGAACTACTCCCAGCTCACCCCGGAGGAGATCAAGGCGCTCTCCGACGCGGTGAACGCCCTCTCCGAGCCGCTCTCCCGCCTCACCGCCGCGGTGCTTTCCTAGGAACCATGCCCGCCCACTTCTCCCGACGAGCCCTCCTCGGCGGCGGCGCGGCCGCCGCCGGGGTCGCGGGCGCGTTCGTGGCCGGACGCGCGACGGAGGAGTCGCACGCCGCGGCGGCCACGCCGAGCGCGCCCGCGTCGTACCCCTTCCGCGGTGCGCACCAGAGCGGCATCACCACGCCCGCGCAGGACCGGCTGCACTTCGCGGCCTTCGACGTCATCACCGACGACCGCGACGACCTCGTCGAGCTGCTGCAGAAGTGGACTGACGCCGCCGAGCGGATGATGGCGGGCGACCCGGCCGGGACCGTCGGCCCGGTCGGAGGCCCCTCGAACCTGCCGCCCGACGACACGGGGGAGGCCATCGGGCTGCCGGCCAGCCGGCTCACCATCACCTTCGGCTTCGGACCGTCGCTGTTCCGCACCGACGACGGCTCGGACCGCTTCGGCCTGGCCGACCGCCAGCCCGCGGCCCTGCGCACGCTGCCGCACTTCCCGGCCGACAACCTCGACCCCGCGCGCTCGTACGGCGACCTGTGCATCCAGGCCTGCGCCGACGACCCGCAGGTCGCCGTGCACGCCATCCGCAACCTCGCGCGCATCGGCTTCGGCACGGTCTCGGTGCGCTACTCCCAGCTCGGCTTCGGTCGCACCTCGACGACCAGCGTCGACCAGTCCACGCCGCGGAACCTGTTCGGGTTCAAGGACGGCACCATGAACATCAAGGCCGAGGAGACCGACGACGTCTCCGAGCACGTGTGGGTGGCCTCCGGAGACGACCCGAAGGCGGAGTGGCTGGCCGGCGGCTCCTACCTCGTCGCGCGCCGCTTCGGCATGACCATCGAGGTCTGGGACCGCCAGCCGCTCGGTGACCAGGAGGCCTTCGTCGGCCGCACCAAGGACTCCGGCGCCCCATTGTCCGGCGGCGGCGAGTTCACCGCGCCCGACTTCGACATGCCGGGCAGCAACGACACCACGATCATCGCGCCCGACGCCCACGTCCGCCTGGTCCACCCGGACTTCAACGACGGCGTGCGCATGCTGCGCCGCGGCTACAACTTCGTGGACGGCACCAACCCGCTCGGCGGCCTCGACGCCGGCCTGTTCTTCCTGGCCTTCGTGCGCAACCCCGACACCCACTTCATCCCCATCCAGACCAAGATGGCCGCCAACGACGCGCTGATGGAGTACCTCAAGGTCAACGGCTCCGCGCTGTTCGCCGTGCCGCCCGGCGCCCGGGACGGCGAGTACGTCGGGCAGGCCCTGTTCGCCTGAGGCCTCCCGGGGCACCGGTCGCGGCGTGCAGACCTTCCTCCCGTACGTCGACTTCCGGCGCTCGGCCGAGGTGCTCGACCGCAAGCGGCTGGGCAAGCAGCGCGTGGAGTGCCTGCAGGTCCTGCGCGGGCTGACGGTGCCGACGGACGGCTGGCGGCACCACCCGGCCGTGAAGATGTGGCGCGGGTACGTCGAGGCGCTGGGCCGCTACACCCTCACGGTGTGCGAGGTGTGGGTCGAGGGCGGGGGCGCGGACACGGTGGCCGCGACGATGAGCGCGGAGCTGGCCGAGCAGGCCGTGGGCGTGCCGCGCAGCCAGGCCGCGCTGGGGGCCGCGGGGGCGCTGCCGCCGTGGCTGGGCGACGAGGCCTTCCACCGCTCGCACCGCTCGGCGCTGCTGCGCAAGGACCCGGACGCCTACCGGCCGGTGTTCGGGCCGGACCCCGACGACCTGCCCTACGTCTGGCCCGCCGGCCCGGACGTTCCCTAGAGCTCCAGGGTCCGGTCCACGCCGACGTCGTCGAGGAAGGCGCGGTCGTGGCTGACCACCAGCAGCGCGCCGCGGTACGCCGCGAGCGCGGACACCAGCGCGTCGTACGACGCCAGGTCCAGGTTGTTGGTCGGCTCGTCGAGCAGCAGCAGCCGGGGCGCGGGGTCGGCGAGCAGCAGGGCGGCGAGGGTGGCCCGGAACCGCTGACCGCCGGAGAGCGTGCCGACCAGCTGCTCGGCGCTCGCGCCGCGGAACAGGAAGCGGGCCAGCTGGGCGCGGATGGCGTTGAGCTCGGCGCCGGGTGCGCGGCGCACGACGTTCTCGACGACGGAGAGGTCCGGGTCGAGCAGGTCCAGGCGCTGGGGGAGCAGGGCGGTGGGGACGTGGGTGCGCACCGAGCCCGAGCGCGGCGGGAGTGAGCCCGCGACGGTCTCGAGCAGCGTGGTCTTGCCCGCGCCGTTGGGGCCGACGACGGCGACCCGGTCCGGGCCGCGCAGGTCGAGGGTCACGGCGGCGCCGGTGCGGATCACCAGGTCGTCGGTGGTGAGCACCACCCGGCCGCGGTGCACCTCGGTGGCGGGCAGGTCGACGCGGATGGTGTCGTCGGAGCGGACCCGGGCCTCGGCCTCCTCGAGCTTCTCGCGGGCGCCCTCGAGGCGGTCGTCGTGGATGCGGCGGTACGACGCGGCGTTCTTCTCCGAGCGGTTCTTGTAGAAGTCCCGCGCGCCCTTGCCCATGTTGGTCTTGACCATGTTGCGCTCGCCCTGCCGCTTGCGCTGGGCCAGCAGCCGCTCGGCCTCCTGCCGGTCCGCGTGCTGGCGTCGTACGTCGGCCCTGGCCGCGGTCACGGCCTGCTCGGCCGCCTCCTGCTCGGCCTCGACCTGGGCGCGGTAGGAGGAGAAGCCGCCGCCGTACCACCGCACGGCGCCACCGCGGAGCTCACCGATCCGCTCCACGCGCTCGAGCAGCTCGCGGTCGTGGGAGACCACGAGCAGGGTCCGCGGCCAGGACCCGAGCACGTCGTGCAGCCGGGCGCGGGCGGCGGCGTCGAGGTTGTTGGTCGGCTCGTCGAGCAGCAGCACCTCCGGCCGGCGCAGCAGCAGCCGGGCCAGGCCGAGGCGGACCACCTCGCCGCCGGACAGCTCGCCCAGCCGGCGGTCGAGCACGGACGGGTCGAGCCCGAGCCGCTCGAGCTCGGCCGCGGCCCGCTCCTCGACGTCCCACTCATCACCGACGGCCTCGAGGTCCGCGGGATCGCCCGAGCCGGCGTCCAGCCGCTGCAGCGCGCGGCGCGCCACCCCGATCTCGAGCACGTCGTCCACGCGCGAGCCGCGGTCGAGGGTGAGGTCCTGCGGCAGGTAGCCGACCTCGCCGCCCACCGACACCGAGCCGGACGTCGGGCGCAGGGCGCCGGCGGCCAGCCTGAGCAGCGTGGACTTGCCGGAGCCGTTGGCGCCGACCAGGCCGGAGCGGCCGGGCGGGACGAGGAGGTCGAGGCCGTCGAAGGCCGCGGTGCCGTCGGGCCAGGTCAGGCCGAGGGCGGAGAAGGACAGGGCAGCGGAGGACACGGTGACTCCCGGGGGACGGGGGCGGGCAGGGCGGTCACCGGTTCAGTCCACGTCTCCCAGGCTAGGTCGCCCAGTCGGTGAGCGCACCCGGTTATCGGTTCACCGCGCGGTAACGTGAGGCGTCAGCACACCGTCGTGCGGCCCGACTCCGACCCGTCCCCGACCCACCGGGAGAACGCCGTGTCCGACCAGCCGGTCGTGCTGATCGCCGAGGAGCTGAGCCCGGCGACCCTCGAGGAGCTCGGCCCCGACTTCGATGTCCGCCACTGCGACGGCGCCGACCGCGCGTCGCTGCTGCCGGCCCTGGCCGAGGCCGACGCGCTCCTGGTCCGCAGCGCCACCGCCGTGGACGCGGAGGCCCTGGCCGCGGCCCCGCGCCTCAAGGTCGTGGCCCGCGCCGGTGTCGGCCTGGACAACGTCGACGTCCGCGCCGCCACCCAGTCCGGGGTCATGGTCGTCAACGCGCCGACCTCCAACATCGTCTCGGCCGCCGAGCTGGCCGTCGCACTCATGCTGGCCGCGGCCCGCCACGTCAGCCCGGCCCACGCGGCGCTGCGCCAGGGGGAGTGGCAACGCTCGCGGTTCACCGGCACCGAGCTGTTCGACAAGACCGTCGGCATCGTCGGCCTCGGCCGGATCGGCGTGCTGGTGGCCCACCGGCTCGCGGCCTTCGGGATGCGGGTCATCGCCTACGACCCGTACGTCCAGGCCGGGCGCGCCGCGCAGCTCGGCGTACGCCTCGTCGACCTCGCCACCCTGCTGGCCGAGTCCGACTTCATGTCCGTGCACCTGCCCAAGACCCCCGAGACGATCGGGCTCATCGGCGACGCCGAGCTGCACGCCGTGCGCCCGCACCTGGTCCTGGTGAACGCCGCGCGCGGCGGCATCGTCGACGAGCAGGCGCTGTACGCCGCGCTGAAGGAGGGGCGCGTCGGCGCGGCCGGGCTCGACGTCTTCGCGCACGAGCCGTGCACCGACAGCCCGCTCTTCGAGCTCGACAACGTCGTGGCCACCCCGCACCTCGGCGCGTCCACCGACGAGGCGCAGGAGAAGGCCGGGCTGGCCGTGGCCCGCTCGGTGCGGCTCGCGCTGTCCGGCGAGCTCGTCCCCGACGCGGTCAACGTCCAGGGCGGGCTCATCGCCGAGGAGGTCCGCCCCGGCATCCCGCTGACCGAGAAGCTCGGCCGGGTCTTCACCGCCCTGGCCGGCGGGGTCGCGCAGCAGGTCGACGTCGAGGTCCGCGGCGAGATCACCGAGCACGACGTCAAGGTGCTCGAGCTGGCCGCGCTCAAGGGCATCTTCACCGACGTGGTCGAGGAGCAGGTCTCCTACGTCAACGCCCCGCTGCTGGCCGCCGAGCGCGGCACCGCCGTCCGCCTGGTCACCCAGGGCGAGGACCCCGACCACCGCAACGTCATCGCCCTGCGCGGCACCCTGTCCGACGGCAGCCGGGTCTCGGTGAGCGGCACCCTCGTCGGCATCCACCAGCGCGAGCGGCTGGTCGAGGTCAACGGCTTCGACGTCGACCTGGAGCCGACCCAGCACCTGGCCTTCTTCAACTACGAGGACAAGCCCGGCATGGTCGGCACCGTCGGCGGCATCCTCGGCGCGGCCGGCGTCAACATCGCCGGCATGCAGGTCTCGCGCGACTCCAAGGGCGGCCTCGCCCTCGTCGCGCTGTCGGTGGACTCCGCCATCCCCGCCGAGGTGCTCCTCGAGATCGAGGACGCCATCGATGCCGTCTCGGTGCGCGCCGCCGACCTCGACTGAGCTCCTAGCCGCGGTCAGTCTCGGTCAGCTCCAGGTCGATGAACGCCGTGATCATCGCGCGGTAGGTCCGCTCGACCACGTCGGCGTCCGCGCCGTGCTCGGCGGCGAGCGCCCGCGCCTTGGCCACCACCTGCTCGACCCGGTCGGGGGCGGGCACGGCCGCCGGATCGCCCTTGAGGCGACCGGCCCGGCGCACGAGCTGCTCGCGCTCGGCCAGCAGCGCCACCAGGTGCACGTCGACCGCGTCGATGCCGGAGCGGATCTCCTCGAGACCGCTCACGCCACCATCACCCGCCCCGTCGGGCGGCGGCCGCCGGGCCGGCGTTCGTGCACCTGCGCCCAGGCCCGGGCCAGCGCGCCGACCGCGGTCTCGAGCTCGTCGACGCGGCGGGTGAAGGGGATCCGCACGAACCGGTCGAGCCCGCCGTCGGGAGCGAACACCGGCCCGGGCGCGACGATCACCCCCTCGCGCTCGGCCTCCTCGGTCACGGCCAGGCCCAGCCCGCGGCCCGGCCCCGGCAGCTCGCACCACAGCGACAGCCCGCCGTCGGGCACCCGGAACCGCCACTCCGGCAGCTCCCTCCCGAGGGCCGCGACCAGCGCGTCGCGCCGCTCGCGCAGCCGGGCGCGGGTGTCGGCGAGTGCCGGACCGGGGTCCTCGAGCAGGTGCTGGACGACGAGCTGCTCCATGACCGGTACGCCGAGGTCGAGCGTCACCCGCGCCTGGGTCAGCCGGTCGAGCTGGTCGGCGGGCGCGCGGACCCAGCCGACCCGCAGCCCGCCCCAGAACGCCTTGCTGGTGCTGCCCACGCTGAACGCGTCGCGGTCGAAGGCGCCGAACGCCCGCGGCGCCTCGCCGCCGTCGAGGGCGAGCAGGGCGTGGGTCTCGTCGACGATCGGCACCACGTGGTGGCGGCGCAGCTCGGCGGCGTACCGCTCGCGCTCGGCGTCGCTCATCAGCAGGCCGGTCGGGTTCTGGAAGTCCGGCACCAGGTAGGCCACCCGCGGTGCGGCCTGCCGGATCCTGGCCGCGGTCGCGTCGAGGTCCCAGCCGTCGGGGTCGACGTCGGTGGTGACCAGCCGGCCGCCCGCGTGGCGCAGCCGCTCGGCCGCGTTGGGGTAGCCCGGCGACTCCACCAGCACCCGGTCGCCGCGCTCGACCAGCGCCTGGGCGACCACCGCCACGCCGGCCAGCGCGCCGGGCGTGATCATCACCTGCGCCGGGTCGGTGGGCAGCCCGCGCGCGTCGTAGGTCGCCGCCACCGCGGCCTGCAGCTCGGGCAGCCCGGCCGGGAAGTAGCCGTGGCCCCCCAGGTAGGCCGGCAGCCGGGTCGCCGCCTCGGCGTACGCCGCCGCGAGCTGCGGGGGAGCGCAGGGCGCGGCGCAGTTGAGGTCGATCGCGTCGCGGTCGCTGGCGCGGGGGAGCAGGGCGCGGTCGTGCGCGCGCGTCGGCCCGCCCGGCAGGCGGGTGTAGGTGCCGGAGCCCCGGCGGGCCTCGGCGTACCCGGCGTCGCGCACCGCGGCGTACGCCCGCGTGACGGTGGTCCGCGAGACGCCGAGAGCCTCGGTCAGCTCGCGCTCGCTCGGCAGCCGGGTGCCCGGCGGGATCCGGCCGTCGCCGACCAGCAGCACGAGGGTGTCGGCCAGGCCGGCGTAGGCCGGGCTCCGGTCGAAGTCACCGGCCAGGGTGGCCACCCGACGCGCGGTGATGGAGCGGTCCATGCAGGCCACTGTCCCACGATTGGCTATTTCACGAAAGGCCACTTGGCCGCAGGCTGGTCCGGTGACCACGACCGCCGTCCCCCGCCGCAGCCTCGTCGACCTGGGTCCGCTGGCCCAGCTCCGCGCCGGCCGGCTCGGGCGCCGGCTGCCGCAGCTCTACGTCGGGCTGGTGCTCTACGGCCTCTCCATCGCGCTGGCCGTGCGCGGTCACCTGGGCAGCTTCCCGTGGGACGTGCTGCACCAGGGGCTGGCCAAGCACCTGCCCATCAGCATCGGCGAGGCGCTGGTCGTCGTGAGCCTGCTGGTCCTGGTGCTCTGGATCCCGCTGCGCGAGGTCCCGGGGCTCGGCACCATCTCCAACGCGATCGTGCTCGGCGTCGCGGCCGACGTGTTCCTCGCCGTGCTCGACCAGCCCGACGCGCTGTGGCTGCGCGGCGTCTACTGCCTCACCGGGATCGTGCTCTGCGCGCTGGCCACCGCGATGTACGTCGGCGCCCAGCTCGGCCGCGGCCCCCGCGACGGGCTGATGACCGGCCTGGCCCGGCGCACCGGGCTCTCGCTGCGCCTGGTCCGCACCCTGCTCGAGGTCACCGTCGTGCTCCTCGGCCTGCTGCTCGGCGGCGTGGCCGGCGTCGGCACGGTGCTCTTCGCGCTGGCCATCGGCCCGCTGACCCAGGCCATGCTCCCGGCCTGGATCGTCGAGCTGCCGGCTCGCCCTCAGCCGCGACCGGGCGCAGCGGCCGCGCTCGACGCGCGGCCTCGTCTGGACTGACGACCGGAGCGAGCGCCAGCGAGCGAGGGAGGAGGGAAGACGAGGGCTCGAGCGCGTCGAGCACACGCGAGCGTCATCGTTTGGTGGCGATGATCGTCGACGCGTCGGGCGCGACCATCACCTCGACGGCGGTGAACCGCTCGTCGGTCAGCCAGTGCTCGCGCAGCGTGTCGACGCGGCCGTAGGTGATCGGCGGCCACAGCTCGCAGGGCGTGAAGTCGTCGAGCACGACGACGCCACCGTCCTCGACCAGGTCGGCGATGGCATCGACGGTGACCTCGGTGGGCTCCCCGGAGTCCAGGAACAGCAGGGAGTAGGGCCCGCGGTCCTTCAGCGTGGACCAGTCCGCGGCCAGCACCTCGACCTGGTCGTCGTCGCGGAAGATCTCCGCGGCGGCCTCGGCCAGCGCGGGGTCGAGCTCGGCGGTGACGATGCGGGCCTTCTCGCTGCCGGGGTGGCCGCGGACCCCCGACCGCAGCCACGCCGTGCCGACGCCGCAGCCGGTGCCGAACTCGGCCATCGTGCCGTCGCGGGTCGCGGCCAGCATGGCCAGCAGGCGGCCGGTCTCGTTGCGGCAGAAGGACACGTAGCCGGCCCGGCGCGAGACGTCGAACGCGCGGTTGACGATCGGGGGAGGTCGGGCGGGTGGCTCACGCCGTCGAGTCTTCCATCCCGGGACGCGCGTCTCGACATGCGAACAGCCTGTGGAAACGGGTGACGCGCGATCCGATGACGTCCTAGCATCGGCTCACCATGCGGAGCGTGTTCGTACTCATCGAGCGCCGCGGCGAGGCCTGACGAGAGGCCACCTCGCCGCGGTGGTCGGCGTTGCGTGGCTTCTCAATCCAGCTCAACCAGGTCGAGACGCCCCCGCGACGCGGACACCCGCACCACCAGCGTGATCCGCAGTGCAGCAGGTCCATCCTCGTGCGATCCACGAGTCGGAACGTCCCCGTCGCCGGGGCGTCCTCGGCCAGCACCACCAGCCCCGACTCCAGCACACCCTGAACAGACACGAGGAGCAGACCGATGTACGACATGTACCCCGACTGGGGGCCCGCGAGCCACCACCCGGAGAACCCCCGCAGCGCCGAGAACACCCACGCCGCCGTCCAGGCCGCGCTCGACCTCCGGGACAACGGCGGCCAGCCGCACGACGACAACTAGCCTCGGCGCGTGACTGAGACTCCCGCACCCTCCGGTTCCGTCCGCCTCGCCGTCATCGGCGGTGACGGCATCGGCCCCGAGGTGACCGCCGAGGCCCTCAAGGTCCTCGAGGTCGCCGCGCCGGACGGGGTGGGGTTCGAGCAGACGGCCTACGACCTCGGCGCCGAGCGCTACCTCGCGACCGGAGAGGTGCTGCCCGACTCCGTGCTCGCCGAGATCCGGGAGCACGACGCGATCCTGCTGGGGGCGGTCGGCGGCAAGCCCAACGACCCGAACCTCCCGCCCGGCATCCTCGAGCGCGGACTGCTGCTGCGGCTGCGCTTCGAGCTCGACCACTACGTCAACCTCCGCCCGTCCCGGATCTTCCCCGGCGTGACCTCGCCCCTGGCCGATCCGGGCGACGTGGACTTCGTCGTCGTCCGCGAGGGCACCGAGGGGCCCTACACCGGCAACGGCGGCGCGCTGCGGGTCGGCACCCCGGCCGAGATCGCCACCGAGGTCTCGGTCAATACCGCCTACGGCGTGCAGCGGGTCGTGCGCGACGCGTTCGCCCGCGCGGCACGCCGGCCCCGCAAGAAGCTCACCCTGGTCCACAAGACCAACGTGCTGGTCCATGCCGGCTCGCTGTGGTGGCGCACCGTGCAGGCCGTCGCGACGGAGTTCCCCGACGTCACCGTGGACTACATCCACGTCGACGCGGCGATGATCTTCCTGGCCACCGACCCGGCGCGCTTCGACGTCGTCGTCACCGACAACCTCTTCGGCGACATCCTCACCGACCTCGCCGCCGCCATCACCGGCGGCATCGGGCTGGCCGCCTCCGGCAACGTGAACCCGGACCGCACCAGCCCGAGCATGTTCGAGCCGGTGCACGGCTCGGCGCCCGACATCGCCGGCCAGCAGAAGGCCGATCCCACGGCGGCGATCCTGTCGACGTCGCTGCTGCTCGACCACCTCGGGTACGCCGACGCGGCGGCCGCGGTCGAGGACGCCGTCGTGGCCGACCTCGCGGACCGCGAGCCGGGCAGCACCCGGCGCACCTCGGAGGTCGGCGACGCCATCGCGGCCCGAGTAGCCGGCTGAGCCTCTCGGCCTCCCTACTCCCGACCTCTGGAAGCGACTACTTTGATGTCCATGCAGATCAGCACCACGCGCACGGAGCGCCCGGTCGACGACGCCCGGCTGGCCGAGATCCTGGCCGAGCCCGGCTTCGGCACGCACTTCACCGACCACATGTTCACCGTGGAGTGGACGCCGGCCGAGGGCTGGCACGACGCGCGCGTGACGCCGTACGGCCCGCTGTCGCTCGACCCGGCCACGGCCGTCCTGCACTACGCGCAGGAGACCTTCGAGGGCATGAAGGCCTACCGCCACGGCGACGGCTCGATCTGGGCCTTCCGTCCCGAGGAGAACGCCGCGCGGATGGTCCGCTCGAGCCACCGGCTCGCGCTGCCGGTGCTGGAGGTCGAGGACTTCGTCCAGGCCGTCGAGGCGCTGGTGTCCGTCGACGAGCGGTGGGTGCCCGACCCTGCGGGGGAGAAGAGCCTCTACCTGCGCCCGTTCATGTTCGCCTCCGAGGCGTTCCTCGGTGTCCGGCCCTCGCAGCACGTGACGTTCATGGTGATCGCCAGCCCGGCCGGGTCCTACTTCAAGGGCGGCGTGCGTCCGGTGAGCCTGTGGCTGTCGGAGGAGTACACCCGCGCCGGCCGCGGCGGCATGGGCGCGGCCAAGACGGGCGGCAACTACGCCAGCTCGCTGCTGCCGCAGTCCGAGGCCATCGCGCAGGGCTGCGACCAGGTCGTCTTCCTCGACGGCGAGGAGGGGACGTACGTCGAGGAGCTCGGCGGGATGAACATGTACTTCGTCTTCAAGGACGGCCGCATCGTCACCCCCGCGCTCGGCACCATCCTCGAGGGCATCACCCGCGCCTCGATCATCGAGCTCGCCGGCAAGATGGGCCACCAGGTCGAGGAGCGCC
The DNA here is from genome assembly GCF_011046535.1 of Nocardioides anomalus. Taxonomy (NCBI): domain Bacteria; kingdom Bacillati; phylum Actinomycetota; class Actinomycetes; order Propionibacteriales; family Nocardioidaceae; genus Nocardioides; species Nocardioides anomalus. The sequence continues at coordinate 1,044,728 of NZ_CP049257.1, forward strand.
GCTTCGGCATCGACGAGTGGCGCGACGGCGTGGCCAGCGGCGACATCGTCGAGATCTTCGCCTGCGGCACGGCGGCCGTGGTCACCCCCGTCGGCGAGCTGCGCTGGCAGGACGGCGGCCACACCCCGGCCCCCGCCTCGACCGAGCTGACCTCGGCGATCCGGCAGGCGCTGGTCGACGTGCAGTTCGGGCGGGCCGAGGACACCTTCGGCTGGATGCGCCGGATCGTCTGAGCGGCGCTACCGGCCCAGCTCCTCGAACAGGGTGAGCTGCAGCCCGCCCGGCGCCGCGAGGCGGCTGTTGAGCGAGTCCCACGGCGTGCGCGTCGGGGGCGCGACGAGCTCGGCGCCGGCCGCGACGGCCGCGTCGGTGGCCGCGGCGGCGTCGTCGACCTCGAGCGCGAGCCGCAGCGGTGGCGCGACCCGGCGACCGACCTCGACCTCGTCGATCATGGCCACCTGGGCCGGGTTGGAGAGCTCCAGCGTCGCGCGGCCGGCGTCGAGGATGACGACCCGCTCGCCGTGCTCGCCGGCCAGGTCGAGCTCGACCGGCAGGCCGAGGGTGTCGCGGTAGAACGCCACCGCGTGGTCGAGGTCGTCGGCCTCGACCACGAGGCGCAGCTGGCCGACGCGCGGTCGGGACGGCTCGCCGAGCGTCGTGCCCGGGGTGAGCCAGTGGTACTCCGTGTCGCCCTCGGTGGCCAGCCAGTGGTTGAGCCCGGCCCGGGCCCGGTCGTTGACCATGGCGTCGTGGATGCCGACGGCCCGGTCGGCGCGCAGCTCGCGCAGGAACGTGATCGCCTCGACGGTCTTGAGCCAGCTGCCCTGCAGGGGCACGAGCGCCGTGGCGACGGCTTGCTCGGGGACGGCCAGGGCGTCGCCGGGGTGGTAGACGCTCTCGCCGCCCGCGGTCACGACGTAGCCGAGGTTGGCGCACACCTCCTGACTCGGCACCACCGCGGCGTGCTGGCCGCCCACGGTGGTGACCGCGAAGCCGGCGACCTCGAGGTGCTGGTCCGGGTCGAGCACGGTGCGGGGGAGGTCGCCGAGCTCGGCGCCGCGCGGCGCCCAGACCGGTACGCCGCTCGCGGCGATCCGCGCGACGTCGGCGTGGTCGCGGTGGTGGTGGGTGAGCAGCACGGCGTCGGCGCCGTCGAGGGCCTGCAGCTCGCTCCAGATGCCCGGGTCGACGACGAGGCGGCGGCCGTCGCGCTCGAGGGTGACGCAGGCGTGGGTCCAGCGGGTCAGGCGCACGATGCCAGCCTCCCTCACTCCCGGCGCCCGCGCCGCAGCTCGGTCCCCAGCGCGTCGAGCCGCTGCTCCCAGAAGCGCCGGAACGGGTGCAGCCACGCGTCCACCTCGGCCAGCGGTGCGCTGTCGATGGCGTAGACCCGGCGCCGGCCCTCGGCCCGCACCGTCGCGAACCCGCTCTCGCGCAGCACCCGCAGCTGCATCGACACCGCCGGCTGGCCGATCCCGAACTCCCGCCCGATGACCTCCACGACGTCACCGGACGACCGCTCGGCCTGGCCGAGCAGCTCCAGGATCCGCCGCCGGACCGGGTCGCCCAGGACGTCGAAGGCGTGCACGGCTCAGCCCTCGGGTGCCTGGGTGTCCTCGGGTGCGCCGGTGTACGCCGCCACGCAGCGCGCCGCGCTGGCGCGGGCCCACGCGGGGTCGGCGCCGCCGGCGACCGCGGCCTCGCCCCACGCCTCGCCCAGCCGGGCCATGAGCGCGGACAGGTCGGGCAGGTCGGCCGGGTCCGGGCGCGGCGCCGACGGGTCGGCCAGGTGCAGCTCGAGGCCCCACATCCCGAGCTCCCACCCGATGCCCACCGCGCCGGGGCCGAACTGCTCCCAGTGCTCGGGCGGGCTGGGCAGGTGGTGGCGCAGCTCGAGCCGGGTGCCGTCCCCGGCCTCGGTCAGGGTGACGTCGAGGGTGCTCACGTGCCCACCGAACTCCCAGGTCGCCGCGAAGGAGCGCGGCGGGTCGCAGGCGGTGATCTCGCCGCCGGCGTTGCCCTCGACCTGGTAGCGCCCGCCGAGCCTCAGCTCGCCGCTCACCGGGGCGAGCCAGCGGGCGATGCGCTCGGGCTCGGTCACCGCCGACCAGACCTCGGCCGGGCTCGCGGCGTACTCCCGGACGAGGCGGAGCTCGGTGCCCTCCGCCTCCCGGGTCGTGGCGGTCAGCAGGCGGTTGATATCAACGTCCATTGATACGACGATGCCGGACGAGGTCGCGCCCGTCAACCGGGAACCCGCGGCCCTGCCGTTTAGTCTGATGGGCGTGACCAGCACGCCGCGGACCCCGGCGCGCGGCGTACCGGCCGCGTCCTACGCACCGCCGGCGACCGCGGCCGCGCCGACCGTGGGCGGGTACACGCTGCTGGCCAAGATCGGCGAGGGCGGCATGGGCGTCGTGCACCTGGCCCGGCGTACCGACGGCCCCCGGGTGGCGCTCAAGGTGCTGCGGCCGGCGGTGGTCGGCGACGACGAGGCGCGGCGCCGGCTGGCCCGTGAGGTCAGCTCGCTGCGGCGCATCAAGAGCAAGTGGGTCGCCGAGATCCTCGACGCTGACCCGTGGGCGCCGGTGCCGTACGTCGCGACGCGCTACGTCCCCGGCCTGTCGCTGCACGACCACGTGCACGAGGAGGGGCCGATCACCGGCAAGGACCTCACGTGGTTCGCGGCCTGCCTGGCCGAGGGCGTGGCGTCCGTGCACGCGGTCGGTGTGCTGCACCGCGACGTGAAGCCGTCCAACGTGCTGATGGAGGGCCGGACCCCGATCCTCATCGACTTCGGGCTCGCGCGCGTGGCCGACGACCCGAAGCTGACCCACACCGGGTGGCTGCTCGGGACGCCGGGCTACCTCGCGCCGGAGATCCTGTACGGCGACGACGCCACCACCGCCTCCGACGTGCACTCGTGGGCGGCGACCGTGGCCTTCGCGGCGACGGCCAAGCCGCCCTTCGGTCGCGGCCCCTCGATGGCGATCATGGACCGCGTCCGCCGGGGCGAGCACGACCTGTCCGGCATCCCCGAGCCGTTGCGCCAGCTGCTCACCGAGGCGCTCGACCCCGACCCGGTCCGCCGGCCCGAGCTGCCCGCCATCCTGGGCTGGCTGCGGCCGCAGGTGGTCGCGCTGCAGCGGCCGGCCACGCCCGTGCCGCCCCCTCCGCCGGCCGCCGCCGACCGGCTCACGCTGCCCTACGCCGCCGCGCAGGCCGGCGCCGACGTCACCCCGACCGACCGGATGGGGCCGTCCGCGCCGGCCGTCGGGCCCGCGCCCGCCGCCGCCGCTGGCGCCGCGCCGGCCGTGGCTCCGCGGACACCCGCCGGGGTCACGCGCCCCCTCACCGAGCACCAGACCGTGCTCGAGCGGCAGGGACCGCCGACCGGACGACCCGTGCTCCCCGTCGTACCCGTCCAGGGCCAGGCCCCGCTCGCCGAGCGGACCCGGCGCGCGACGCTGCTCGGCGTCCTCGCGCTGCTGTGCGGCGGCGTGGTGGCGGCGTACCCGTGGCTCGGGTCCGGGTTCCTGCTCCTGGCCGTGTGGGTGCTGCGCTCGGGCTCGCAGGCGGCCAGCCACGCCGGGGAGCGGCGGCGGCTGCGGGGGCGGCGGTGGTACGACGGCGCGCTGCTCGTCCTGCGCTCGCCGTGGGAGCTGATCCGGTCGCTGCCGGTGACCGTGATGCTCCAGCTGTGGAGCGCCGGGCTGGCGGTGGCGGCGGCGCTGCTGTGCTACGCGTTCGTGGCCGGGGAGAGCATCACGCTGTTCGTGTGCGGGACGGTGTTCGCGGCGTCGGTGTGGACCGGGCCGGGCGGCTTCCGGGTGCGCTCGCCGCTGGCCCGGGTGGTCCACCCGGTCGCCCGCGGCTGGAAGCCGTGGCTGGCCGTCACGTTCGTGCTGCTGGTCCTGGCCACGTCGCTCGGCGCGCTGGCCCAGGCCCGCGGCTCGTCGTGGGCGCCGGCCCAGGACCGTCCGCTGGCCGGACGTTCGACCACCCGCTGAGCGCGCGGCGTGGCACACTGCCTGCTGTGAGCCACCGCAGCACCCGCATCATCATCGCCTAGCGCGTCGACACCCTCGACGCGCCACCTCTCGTACTCCGAGAGGTTTTTTGTGCCCGCACACCCGAAAGAGAACCGATGGACCTGCACGGCGACTTCCACGTCTACGACACCACCCTGCGCGACGGCGCGCAGCAGGAGGGGCTCAACCTCTCGGTCGCCGACAAGCTCACCATCGCCCGGCAGCTCGACGGGCTCGGGGTGGGCTACATCGAGGGCGGCTGGCCGGGCGCGAACCCCAAGGACACCGAGTTCTTCCGGCGGGCCGCCGCCGAGCTCGACCTCAAGCACGCGCGCCTGACCGCGTTCGGCTCGACCCGCCGGGCCGGCGTACGCGCGGCCGACGACCCGCAGGTCGCCGCCCTGCGCGACAGCGGCGCCTCGGTCGTCACCCTCGTGGCCAAGTCGCACGACCGGCACGTCGACCTCGCCCTGCGCACCACGCTCGAGGAGAACCTCGCGATGGTCCGCGACACCGTCGGTCACCTGCGCGCGGAGGGGCAGGAGGTGTTCCTGGACGCCGAGCACTTCTTCGACGGCTACCGGGCGAACCGCGACTACGCGCTCGAGGTGCTGCGCACGGCGTACGACGCCGGCGCCTCGGTCGTCGCCCTCTGCGACACCAACGGCGGCATGCTCCCGGACTGGGTGTCCGACGTGGTGCACGACGTCATCGACACCACCGGCGTGCGCGTCGGCATCCACGCCCACAACGACAGCGGCTGCGCCGTCGCGAACTCGCTGGCCGCCATCGACGCCGGCGCGACGCACGTGCAGGGCTGCATCAACGGCTACGGGGAGCGCACCGGCAACGCCGACCTCGTCACCGTCGTCGCCAACCTCGAGCTCAAGCTGGCGCGCTCGGTCCTCCCGCCCGGTCTGCTCGGCGACGCCACCCGCATCGCCCACGCCGTCGCCGACGTCACGAACTTCCCGCCCGCCTCGCGCCAGCCGTACGTCGGCTCCTCGGCCTTCGCCCACAAGGCCGGCCTGCACGCCTCGGCGATCAAGGTCGATCCCGACCTCTACCAGCACACCCAGCCCGAGCGCGTCGGCAACGACATGCGGCTGCTCGTCTCCGACATGGCCGGGCGCGCCTCGATCGAGCTCAAGGGTCGCGAGCTGGGCTTCGACCTCTCCTCGTCGCCGTCGCTGCTGGCCTCGGTGACCGCTCGGGTCAAGGAGCTCGAGGCGACGGGCTTCACCTTCGAGGCCGCCGACGCCTCCTTCGAGCTGCTGCTCGAGGAGATGGTGACCGGCGCGCGCCCGACGTACTTCGAGGTCGAGTCCTGGCGCGTCATCACCGAGACCTCGCCGCTCGGCGAGGCGGTCTCCGAGGCGACGGTCAAGCTGCGCGCCTCCGGCGAGCGGCACGTGGTCACCGGCGAGGGCAACGGGCCGGTCAACGCGCTCGACCAGGCGCTGCGCACCGCCATCGGGCAGGCGTTCCCGGAGGTCGTGAAGTTCGAGCTCATCGACTACAAGGTGCGCATCCTCGACCAGGGCCACGGCACCGACGCCATCACCCGCGTGCTCATCGAGACCTCCGACGGCGAGTCCTCGTGGGTGACCGTCGGTGTCGGCCACAACGTCATCGAGGCGTCGTGGGGCGCCCTGGTCGACGGGCTGACGTACGGCCTGCGCCGTCAGGGCGTCTGAGTCACGCGCCGCGCGAGGTCGACCCACGCGGCGTAGATCCGCTCGACGCTGATCCCCTCGACGCGCACCTGCTGCTCGAGGATCGGCACCTCCAGCGGCGCCAGCAGCGCCGTGCTCAGCAGGGCGACGTCGCCCTCGGTGCCGAGCTCGTTCATCAGGTGGCGCACGTGCATAGCGACGAACGAGTACGCGGCGTACGACCGCGTCCCTGCCCGCCCCGCCGCCCGGATGAGGTCGGCCGTGAGCAGGTTGAGCTCGAGGCGGCTGCGGCCGAACGCCTCCAGCCTCTGCATCGGCTCCGCCCCCGGGCCGAGCGGCGGCGGGCCGGAGATCACGCGCGCCTGCCACTCGGTCTCGCTGTGGTCGAGCAGCGCCGCCATCAGGCCCTCGCGCGAGCCGAAGCGCCGGAAGACCGTGCCCTTGCCGACGCCGGCCTTGGCGGCCACCGCGTCCATGGTCACGTTCTCGACGCTGCAGCTGCCCTCGACCAGCTCCTCCGCCGCCCGCAGCAACGCCTCGCGGTTGCGCGCCGCGTCGCGGCGCTCCGGTGGCGGCGCGTCCACGAGGGGGAGGAGCGTGCGGTCGGTCATGGTGGGGCCACTGTAGGAGTCGGTGCCTCGCAGTGCTGGTGCGTCGACCTGGGCGGGTCGTGGCAAGCGGCGCGGGGCGCGGTGAGCCTTGCCATCTCCGCCGGGCACCACCGCCGGGCACCACCGCCGGGCACCGCCGCCGGGCACCGCCGCCGGGCACCGCCGCCGGGCACCACCGCCGGGCACCACCGCCGGGCACCGCCGCCGGGCACCGCCGCCGGGCACCGCCGCCGGGCACCGCCGCCGGGCACCGCCGCCGGGCACCGCCGCCGGGCACCGCCGCCGGGCACCGCCGCCGGGCACCGCCGCCGGGCACCGCCGCCGGGCACCGCCGCCGGGCACCGCCGCCGGGCACCGCCGCCGGGCACCGCCGCCGGGCACCGCCGCCGGGCACCGCCGGCGCGCACCGCCGCCGAGCAGCCCAGCCGGGCATCGCCGCCGGGCATCGCCGCCGGGCATCGCCGCCGAGCGGGCGGGCGGGCACTGGAGCCGAGCAGCCCAGCCGGGCACCGCCGGCGCGCACCGCCGCCGAGCAGCCCAGCCGGGCACTGCCGGCGGGCACTGCCGGCGGCCGGGGCACGGCGGCCGGGGCCTCGCCGTCGGGGACGGCTGTCGGGGCCCTTGCCGTCGGGGACCGCCGTCGGGGACTTCCGCCGTCGAGCAGAGGCGACGGCGAGCAGAGGCGACGGCGAGCAGAAGTGCCGGCGAGCAGAGGCGACGACGAGCAGAGGCGACGGCGACCAGAGGCGCCGACGAGCAGAGCCGCCGGCCCGTGGTGCAAGTGGCGCCCTCGCGTGCCCGACCGCCGTGACCTACCGCCCTCGGACCGCCGCTGGGCGCGGTGGGTGCGGTGGGTGCGGTGGGCGTTGTGGGCACGGCAACGCGCTGGCGACGGACCTCCTGGTGCACCCGGGCAACCCCACCACCGGCACGAGCTCGGCGCGCGATGGCCCGCGATGGACTCTCGCGTCGACGGCGGTGCGGGCAGACCTCTCCTTTCCCCTCCCGAGCCCACCCGCCACCACCACCTCCGTGCCCTGCTGGGGGCAGGGTCGTGTCGCTCGCGTTAGTTTCGGGTCGTGGGCGAGCTGCACGACCTGTCGGCGCTCGAGCAGGGGGTGCTCGTGCGTGGGGGTGAGGTGTCGCCGCGGGAGCTGGTGACGCACTACCTGGAGCGGGCGCACCGGGTGGACGACGACCCGGGGACGACGGTGGGGGCGTTCGTGACGCTCACCGACGAGCTGGCCCTGGGGCGGGCGGCGGCGCTGGAGGAGTCCGCGCGGGCGGTCGACCCCGACGCGCCGCGGTCGCCCTTGTGGGGCGTGCCGACGGCGATCAAGGACCTCAACCTCACGGCGGGCGTGCGGACGACGTTCGGGTCGCCGGTGTACGCGGACTTCGTGCCCGAGGTGTCCGACGGCGTGGTGCTGGCGCTCGAGGCCGCGGGGATGGTCAGCCTGGGCAAGACGGCGACGCCGGAGTTCGGGTCGCCGTGCTACACCGAGCCCGAGGGGCGGCCGGCGGCGGTGACGCCGTGGGACCGGAGCCGGATGGCCGGCGGGTCGTCCGGCGGGGCCGCGGCGGCGGTCGCGGCGGGGCTGGTCCCGGTGGCGCAGGGCTCGGACGGCGGCGGCTCCATCCGGATCCCGGCGTCGTGCTGCGGGCTGTTCGGCCTCAAGCCCACGCGTGGGCGGATCAGCGGGTTCCCGATGTACGGCGACCCGGTGGGTTTGGCGACGGCGGGCTCGCTCGCCCGGACCGTGCGCGACGCGGCGGCGATGCTGGACGAGCTCGCCGGTCGTCGGGCTGGGGATCCGTTCTGGGCACCACCTCCGGTCGGGACGTTCCTCGCGGCGTGCGACCGCGATCCCGGCCATCTTCGCGTCGCCCGCTTCGTCGAGCCCGTCATCGCCGACGTGGCTGTGGACGAGGCTTGCCTGGCGGCGGTTGTGGAGACTTCGCGGCTCCTGGAGGACCTGGGGCACGAGGTGGTGGACGTCGAGGTGCCGCTGCCGCGCGAGGCGGTGGCGGAGTTCGAGACCTGCTGGTCGGTGCTGACCGCGCTGAGCCCGGTGGAGCCCGAGCAGGAGCACCTGCTCCGTCCGTTGACCAGGTGGCTGAGCGAGCGGGGGAGGCGGGTGAGCGGCCCGGAGTTCGGCGCGGCGATCGGCGCGGTCCGCAGGTTCGCGGCCGAGGCCCTGACCGCGCTCGCGCCGTACGACGCCGTCCTCACCCCGACCCTCGCCGCACCGCCGCTGGCGGTCGGGGCGATCAGGGACGACGACGACCCGCAGGGGGACTTCGAGGCGCAGAAGCGGTTCACGCCGTGGACCAGCGCGTGGAACGTCACCGGGATGCCCGCCGCGAGCCTGCCCCTGGGCTGGACCAGTGCCGGCCTGCCGGTCGGCGTCATGCTCGCCGCGCGCCCGGCCGAGGAGGAGCTCCTGCTCAGCCTGTGCGCGCAGCTCGAGGCGGCGCGACCGTGGCGCGAGCGGACCCCGCCGGGCTGGTGAGCGGGCGCGTCAGGGTTTCGCGGGGGAGGCGCAGAGGGGACAACCCGCACATGCCAGGACCGCACCGGGGGCCCAGCGACGACGCGCTCACCAACGCGGCGATCTCGGCCGCGATGGCCGAGGACCGCCTCTACGGGGACAGCCCCGCGACCGGCTACAAGGACGGCAACACCGCGATCGTGCACTCCGACGGCGTGCTGCGCTGGGCCGACGGCAGCCCCTACGACCCGCCGTTCGACTACTCGGCCACGTGGGACTCCTGGCGCGGCGCCATCGCCGACCTGAAGTCGCCGTGGGAGGACCGGCCCGCGGCCGGCGACTTCTACGACCAGGTCCAGGCGCTGCGCAAGGCCGCCGAGTTGCTCCGTCCCGGCCCGGTCACGCAGGGCGAGGACACCAGCACCCAGGTGCAGGCCGGTGGCAAGCTGCACGAAGCGATCAACACCATCATGGGCGACCTCGCCGGGATGGACAGCAACACCATCCGGACCTTCCGGGCGGGGTACGCCGACCGGCTGGAGACGATCAACGCCGGCCAGTTCGGCCTGACCTACGTCCTCGGCCAGTGCGTCGCGGCGGAGTCGGAGGTCTGGGCGCGCGCCGGGGCGGACTACCTCGCGATCCTCGGGCAGGGCACCCAGGCGTTCCTCGGAGCCCGCGACTACCAGACCTACGGCGGCGGCGGGGGCGGCGACATGTCCACCGAGCTCACCGTGGCCGGGGCGATCCTGTCCGGGATCGGCATCTTCGCGACCGGCGGCCTCTCCACGGTCGTCGGCATCGGCTCCCTGGGCGTCGGGCTGCTCAAGGACTTCGCGCCGAAGGGCAGCGCCAAGAAGCCCAAGATCGGCGGGGGCAGCGCCAACGCCGTCCTCAAGTCCCTGCAGAAGGCCCTCGACGACCTGCGCGACGAGATCGCCGAGCAGGAGCAGGCCATCGCCAAGTGCCTGAACAAGAACCTCGGGGTCCTCCACCACAAGGCCGACCAGTTCGACCTCAAGTCACCCGGGATGTTCAAGCAGAAGCAGCCGCACCCGGTCAGCATCAAGGTGGACCAGGGCCGGATGCGCTTCTGCGGGACCAAGACCTGCGTGCGCGTCGCCAAGGGCTTCAAGCAGGCGGCGGCCGGCGTCCAGTCCGCGGCCGGCGCCGGACCGTGGACCCGTCCGGCGTACTTCGGCGCCAGCACCGGCCCCTACCCGGCGTTCGCCGACCTCCTCGCCGGCGTGGAGTACGCCGCGGCCAACACCGCCTACGAGATCACCACCGCGGGCCACCTGCTGGCCGCCTCGGCCGACTACTACGACGAGGCCGAGAACAGCGCGGAGAAGGCGCTGAAGAAGATCCACAAGCTCCTCGACCACTACGAGGACGGCTACCCGGTCAAGCCGGACTACGACCGCCCGCCGCCCACGCGCGGCGGCCGGATGGCCGTGCACGCGGAGTGACGCTTGCTCCTCACCCCACGTGAGGTCCTAGCGTCGCGGCCATGGCGTTCACCATCGGCGAGGTCGCAGCACGCACGGGCCTGACCCAGCGCTCGTTGCGCTACTACGAGGAGCTCGGGTTGCTCGAGCCGCGGCGCAGCGACGGCGGCCGCCGGGAGTACGACGGCGCGGCGCTCGACCGGCTCTACCGCATCCGCCTCCAGCGCTCCCTCGGTACGCCGGTCGCGGAGGTCGACGCCGACGCCGACCTGCTCACCGCCGCGCGCCGGCACCTGCGTGAGCTCGACGACGTGCTGGCCGACACCGCCCGCCAGCGCGAGCGGGTCCGGACCGTGGAGGCGAGGCTGCTGCGCGGCGAGCAGCCGCACCCGAGCGAGCTGCTCGACCTGCTGGCCGGGCTGGGGGACGGCGACGAGCCGTTCGCCGTGCGCCGCCTGACCCTGCTGGTCTACCGCGACGTGCTGGCCGCGCACGCGTTCCTCGTCGAGGTGTTCGGCTTCGCGCCCGGACCGGCGAGCGAGGAGCACGCCGAGGTCTTCGTCGGCGACGGCGTGGTGTGGCTGCACCACGAGTCGCTCGACTACGGCCTCCTCAGTCCGGTCACGTCCGGCAGCGCCAGCCACTGCATGGCGGTCGACGTCGACGACGTCGAGGCGCACCACGCGCGGACCAGCGCCGCGGGCGCCGAGATCGCCTACCCGCCGACGACCATGCCCTACGGCGTGCGCGAGTACGCCGCGCGCGACCGCGAGGGCGGGCTCTGGTCCTTCATGCAACCCCTGCCGGACGAGGAGGAGTGAGATGAGCGAGCTGACGCCGTACCTCTGCGTGCGCGACAGCCGCGCGGCCATCGCGTGGTACCAGCAGGCGCTGGGCGCCACCGTCGTCCACGAGCCGATCGTCATGGACGACGGCCGGGTGGGGCACTGCGAGCTGGCCGTCGCCGGCGCGCGCTGGATGCTGTCGGACGAGTTCGAGACCGCGGGCGTGGCCGCGCCGGACCCCACCAGCGGCGCCAGCGTGAGCCTGCACCTCACGGTCACCGACTGCGACGCGGTGGCCCGGCGCGTGCAGGAGCACGGAGTCACGCTCGACCGGGGGCCCGAGGACAGCCCGCCGGCCGGCCGGGTCGCGGTGTTCCGCGACCCGTTCGGTCACCGGTGGTTCCTCAACCAGCCGGCAAGGTGATGGTCGCGGCGGCCACGAGCCCGCCGGAGGCGCCGGAGAGGCCGATCGAGACGACCAGCGTCCGGCCGGAGTCGGCGACGGTCACCGAGGACGGCGGGGCGTCGGGCCAGAAGTAGTACTGGGCGTCGTCGTGGTCCGCGAACTCCAGCACCCAGTCGAGGTACTCCACGCCCGCGCCGGCCGCCTCGCGCTGCTGCGCGATCGCGGTCAGGTCGTAGGTGCCGTCGCCGTGGTAGCCGGGGAGCTGGAAGCCCCAGTGCGTCAGGTGCAGCCCACCGACCTCCGGGCGCGCGGTGTCCTCGGCGAACAGCTCGAACCACACGAGCGGCTGGTCGGCGTACGGGTCGGCCGGGTCGGCGTCACCCGGCTCCTCGTCGTGCCAGGCGTAGTGGAGCCGACCCGACCAAGACCCGCTGGTGTGCCCGGACAGCGAGAGCTGCACCGACGCCAGCGGCAACGCGGCGATCTCGTCGCGGCGCTCGTCGACCTCGGCCTGCGCCCGGGCCGTGCGCCGGGCCTCCTGCTCGTCGGCCAGCTGCCCGAGCTTCGGGAAGGCCGCGCGGACCAGCGACTCGCCCAGGTCCGACTTCGCCTGCGCCGACGCGGCGTCGGCCGAGGCCGCGGCGTCGGCGCGCTTGTCGCCGTCGGCGGTCAACAGCTCGGTCGCCCGCGACGTCGCCCACTTCTTCAGGCTGTCTGAGAACCCCACGTCGTCTCCGTCCCTCCATCGGCTCCGTGCCGCCGAGCACGCTACGACGTCGCGGGTCCCGGGTGCCACGGGCAGATGTCCCGTCCCGGTAGGCTTGCGCAGTCCTAGACCGGAGTGGGGGGTCAAGTCGTGCCTAGGGTGCTGTCAAAGATCGCGCTCGCGCTGACCGTGGGGGTCACCGCGACGCTGTTCGCCTACGCCGCCCCGGCGGCCCACGCCGTCGACTTCGTGGCCGTCGGCCACAGCCCCACCACGGGGACGCCCGTGCCGGGCGCGTACGTCACCGCCGACCTCGGCACGTGGAGCGAGCCGCCGGAGTCCTACGAGTTCCAGTGGCTGCGCGACGGCGTGGCCGTCCCGGGTGCGACCGCGCAGGACTACCTCGTGCAGCCCGCCGACGTCGGCCACCAGCTGGCGCCGCACGTCGTCGGCCACCGCGGCTCGGACTCCGCCTCCTTCACCGGTACGCCGGTCGCGGTGCGCAAGATCGGCGCGCAGGTCAGCCTGGACGTCCGTCGGGTCCACCCGCGCCCGGACAAGCGCCGCCTGGTCTGGGCGGCGATCGGCACGGTGGCCCTCGAGCGGCCCTCGGCCACCGACGGCAGCACGATCACGGCGTACAAGAAGAAGGACGGACACCTCAAGCCGCTCGGCACAGGCGTGGTGACGCGCGGCTTCGCCGTGGTCCGGCTGCCCTGGAAGCGGGCGCCGCACGGGCGCACCAAGGTCATGCTCTGCTACGGCGGCACCGACGTCGTGGCCAGCACGTGCTCGCCGGTCGACGTGGTCCGGCGACCCTCGAGCCGCTGAGGGCCGCTAGGCGAACCACCCCGGCGCCGCGGCCACGAACGCCTCGCGGTCCAGCGCACCGGCGCCCTCGGGCAGCACGGCCAGCAGTGGCGCGATCCGGGTCAGGTCCTCCCGGTTGCACCGCTCGGCCAGCCCCGGCTCGTCCGGCCAGGAGCCGACGACCAGCCCGCGCACCGCGACGCCGCGGTCGCGCAGCGCGTTGACCGTCAGCTCGGTGTGGTTGAGCGTGCCGAGCCCGGCGGCGACCACCACGACGACCTCGGCGCGGACCAGGGCGGCCAGGTCGAGCAGCGTCCCGCCCTCGGCGTCGAGGCGCACCAGCAGCCCGCCGGCGCCCTCGACGAGCACGGTCTCGGCCTCGACGGTGCGCAGGCGCTCGGCGTACTGCGCCACGGTGGGGATCGTGACCCCCGCGCGCCGCGCCGCGGTGTCGGGCGCGAGCGGCTCGGGGAGGACGGTCCACTCCTGGGTGGGTACGCCGGTCAGCCGCTCGATCTCGCGGGCGTCGGAGTCGCCGTCCGCGCCACCGGTCTGCGCCGGCTTCACGACCACGCACCCGGGCGTGGTCGCGGCCAGCGCGGCCGTGGCCACGGTCTTGCCCACGCCGGTCGAGGTGCCGGTGACGACGACGTAGCGCGTCACCCGTGCTCCTTGACCACCGCGATGAGCACGTCGACCGCGCGGTCCCAGTCGGCCCCGGGCACGCCCGCGCCCACCGTGACCCGCAGCCGCGAGATGCCGTCGGGCACCGACGGCGGTCGGAAGCAGCCCACCGTCACGCCCTGCGCGAGCGCGGCGGCCTGGGCCGCGACGGCGGCCCGCGGCGAGGGCATCGGGACGGAGAGGACCGCCCCGGCCGAGGGTGGCACGCCGAGCGCCGCGGCCAGGTCGGCCATCCGGTCGCGCACCGTGTCGGCCAGCTCGGGCCGGGCCCGCACCTGGCGCAGCGCCTCCAGCGCCGCCCCGGCCGCCGGCGGCGCCAGCCCGGTGTCGTAGATGAACGGCCGCGCCCGGTTGACGAGGTGCTCGACGACCGCGTCCGGACCGAGGACCGCCCCGCCCTGCGAGCCCAGCGCCTTGGAGAGCGTCGCGGTGACCAGGACGTGGGGGAGCCCGGCCAGCCCGAGTGAGGCCACCACGCCGGCGCCGCGGACGCCGAGCCCGTGCGCCTCGTCGACGACCAGCAGCGCGTCGTGCTCGGCCACCACCGCGGCCAGCGCGGGGAGCGGCGCCTCGTCGCCGAGCACGGAGTAGACCGACTCGACCAGGACCAGCGCCCGCCGGTCGCCGGCGCGGTCCAGTGCCGCGGCCACCGCATCGACGTCGTTGTGCGGGACCACCTCGAGCGCGGCGCGCGAGAGCCGCACGGCGTCGACCATCGAGGCGTGCACGTGGGCGTCGGAGACCACCAGGGCGTCGCGGCCCCCGAGGGCGGCGACCGCGGCCAGGTTGGCGTGGTAGCCGGTCGAGAACACCAGCCCGGCCGGCTGCCCGGCGTACGCCGCGAGCTCGCGCTCGAGCTGGGCGTGCAGCTCGAGGGTGCCGGTGACGAGGCGGGACGCGCCGGCGCCCGCGCCCCAGCGCTGGGCGGCCGCGGCCGCGGCCGCGACGACCGCGGGGTCGCGGGACAGCCCGAGGTAGTCGTTGCCGGCCAGGTCGGTGGTCGCGCCCTCGGCCGGTCGTGGCCGCAGGGTGCGCCGCAGCCCCGCGGCCTCGCGGGACGCGGCCTCGGCGGCCAGCCAGTCGGCCCAGCGGCTCACGCGACCGCCGCCGCTCGGGTGATGGCCGCGCAGATGCGCGCGACGTCCTCGTCGGGCGTCACGTAGGGCGGCATCGTGTAGATCAGGTCGCGGAACGGGCGCAGCCACACGCCCTCCTCCGCCGCCTCGTCGGCCGCCCTGGCCACATCGACGGGGTGGTCGAGCTGCACCACCCCGACCGCGCCGATCGTGCGCACGTCGGCGACGCCGGGCGCGTCGCGGAGCGGGTGCAGCGCCTGGAGGCCGGAGCCCACGCGGGCCACGTTCGCCGCCCAGTCCGAGCTCTCGAGCAGGTCGAGCGAGGCCAGCGCCACGGCGCAGGCCAACGGGTTGCCCATGTAGGTCGGACCGTGCATGAGCACGCCGGACTCCGAGGCCGACAGGCCGCGTGCGACCTCGCCGGTGCAGAGCACCGCGGCCAGCGTGAGGTAGCCGCCGGTCAGCGCCTTGCCCACGCACAGCACGTCGGGCGCCACGCCGGCGGCCTCCGCGGCGAAGAACGTCCCCGTCCGGCCGAAGCCCGTGGCGATCTCGTCGAAGACCAGCACCAGGCCGTGCTCGTCGGCCACCTCTCGCACCACCCGCAGGCAGGCGGCGTCGTAGACGTGCATGCCGCCCGCGCCCTGGAGCAGCGGCTCCACGATGATCCCCGCCAGCTCCCCGGCGTGGTGGGCGGCCAGCGCCCGGAACGACCCGGCCCACGACGCGACGTCGCCACCGGGTCGGGGCGGCTGCGGCGCGAAGAGCTGCTGGGGCAGCACGTCGGCGAACATCGAGTGCATCCCGCCCACCGGGTCGCACACGCTCATGCAGCCGAAGGTGTCGCCGTGGTAGCCGCCCCGCACGGTCAGCATCCGCGTGCGCTCGGGCCGGCCCACGCCCCGCTGGTGCTGCAGCACCATCTTGAGCGCGACCTCCACCGAGACCGAGCCGGAGTCGGCCAGGAAGACGTGCTCGAGCCCCTCGGGCGTCAGCGAGACCAGCCGCTCGGCCAGGCGTACGGCGGGCGCGTGCGTCAGCCCGCCGAACATCACGTGGGCCATGTCGTCGAGCTGGGCGCGCAGGGCGGCGTCGAGCTGCGGCACGGCGTACCCGTGCACCGCGGCCCACCACGACGACATGCCGTCGACCAGGTCGGTGCCGTCCGCGAGGTGGAGCCGGACGCCGGAGGCCGAGGTGACCAGCCGCACCGGGGTGGGTGCGGTCATGGACGTGTAGGGGTGCCAGACGTGCTCGCGGTCGTAGGCGAGCAGCTCCTCGGAGGAGCGGGTCACGCCCCGGTCAGGCATTGGGCGCGAGCGCCGTGCCCGCCCCGCGGCGCCGCTTGGCCGGGTCGCGCCGGGCCACGTCGGAGACGTCCTCGGGCGAGCCGAGGACCACGAAGCCGTGGTCGCGGATCAGCTCGAGGTCGGCCTCGGCGGCCTGACCCTCGGAGGTGAGGTAGTCGCCGAGGAACAGCGAGTTCGCGACCTGCAGCGCCAGGCCCTGCAGCGAGCGCAGGTGCATCTCGCGGCCGCCGGCGATCCGGATCTCGCGGTCCGGGCAGACGAACCGGGCCATGGCCAGGATCCTCACGCACTTCGCGGGCGTGAGGTGCCAGGTGTTCTCGAACGGGGTGCCGTCGAAGGGCATGAGGAAGTTGACCGGGATCGACTCCGAGCCGAGGTCGCGCAGCGCGAACAGCGCCTCGACCAGCTGCTCGTCGCTCTCGCCGAGCCCGGCGATCAGCCCGCTGCACGCCGACAGCCCGGCCGACTGCGCCTTGCCGACGGTGTCCACCCGGTCGGCGTAGGTGTGGGTCTGCACGATCTGGTCGTGGTGGGACTCGGCGGTGTTGATGTTGTGGTTGTAGGCGTCGACGCCGGCCTCGCGCAGCCGCTCGGCCTGGCCCTCCTTGAGCAGCCCGAGGCACGCGCACACCTCGACCTCGGGGTGCTCGGCCTTGATCGTCCCGACCATGTCGGCGACCCGCTCGACGTCCTTGTGCGTCGGCCCGCGGCCGCTGGAGACCATGCAGACCCGCGTCGCGCCGCCCTTGAGCCCGGCCGCGGCCTGCTCGAGGGCCTCCTCGGTGGACAGCCACTTGTACTTGAGGATGTCGGCCGTGGAGCCGAGCGCCTGGCTGCAGTAGTTGCAGTTCTCCGGGCACAGCCCCGACTTGAGGTTGACCAGGTAGTTGACCTTGACGGTGTTGCCGAAGTGCTCGCGGCGCAGCCGGGACGCCGCGGCCACGACGTCCATCAGCTCGTCGTCGTGGGCCCGCAGGACCGCCAGCGCGTCGTCCTCGGTGGCCGGCTTCCCGTCCAGGATCGAGGTGGCCAGCTGGTCGAAGGACGACGCGGTCATGCCAGCAGTATGCCGACCCCGCTCCGCCGCCCGGGAACCCGTCCGTCAGCCGTGCGGCGGCATCTCGCAGCGACCGTGGACGCCGAGCGAGGCGTGGTCGGGCTGCAGGTAGACCTCGACGACCGCGTCCGCCAGCCCTCCGGTGACGTCGAGCGCGACGGCGTCGAGGTACGCCGAGCCGTCGGGGTCGGGCTCCGGGTCGCCCACGTCCAGCCCCGCCGCCGTCAGGGCCGCGGCCGCAGCGGCGGCCTGGTCGGCCACGGCGCCCGGGCCGGGCCCGTCGCGGCTGACGTCCACCCAGCGCATCCAGCCGTCGTACTGCTCGTCGTCCTCGCAGCCGAGGAGACGGGCGCGCGGCGCGGACCACGGGCCGCCGGTCGCGGCGACGAGCTGCCCGACCAGCCGGTCCTGGTCGGCGGTGGTGGCCACGGCCACCCGCCGGGGCGGCGGGTCGTCGAAGGGAGGCAGCCCCCGGTGCTCGAACCACGCGAGGACCCCCACCGTCACCAGACCGGTGATGACCAGGGCTCCGGCCACGCCGAAGAGCCAGGGGTGCCGGTCGCGGAACGGCATCGTGCCCGGAGCGCGCTCCTCGAGCTCACGCGCCGTGAGCGGCTCCGTGCCCACCTCGGCGCCGGCGTGGGCCGCGATGGCGACGAGCGCCTCCTGCGACCAGAAGCCGCCGTTGAGCCGGATCCGCGGGCCGCCGTCGCGGCGGCGCAGCACCAGGAGGGCGAGGGTGCGGCTGACCAGGGGCTGGGAGTACGGCGCGAGCACGCCGACGGTGTCGCCGACCGGGAGCGTCGTGGTCCGCCCCCAGCGCCGGTAGGTCACCTGCCCGGGGCGCAGGTCGATGCTGCTCGTCCGCAGCGTCACCGCGACGTGGCCGAGCGCGCCCAGGACCGCCGCGAGCAGGAGCACCCCGAGGCCCACCACGTCCCCCCGCCCGGACAGGCCGCCGACGGTGGAGACGAGCAGGCCGCCGGCGAGGCTCAGCACGGCGCGGTCGGGGCGGCTGACGAACGCCCGCCAGGTGGCCGCGTCGGGTCGCAGGACCCGAGCGTCCGGTGTGGTCACGCCGGGTCCACCACCGCGCCCGTCAGCTCGGCCAGCAGCACGGCGCCGGCCAGGTCGACCTTCGCGCCGCGCAGCGTCGCCGCGCCGAGGTCGCTGCCGGCCAGCACGGCTCCGCGCAGGTCGGCGTCGCTGAGGTCGGCCTCGCGCAGCTCGCAGCCGCCGAGGTCGGCGCCGGTCCAGGTGGTGCGGACCAGCACCGCGAGGGACAGGTCCGCCTCGCGCAGGTCGACGCCGGCCAGCGACTGGCCGGTGAGGTCCGCCCCGCGCAGGCCGACCCCGCGCCACTGGCCGCCGCGCACCGTCAACGGCTTGAGCGTGCAGCGCTCGAACGTCGAGCCGGTCAGCTTGCAGCCGTCGAGGGTGACGTCGAAGAGGCTCGTGCCGCTGAACGTGCACCCGACGAACGCCGTGGCCTCGTGCACGGAGGCGTTGAGGCGGCACCGCTCGAAGGTGCAGCCCTCGAAGACCGCGCCGCTCGTGCGGGCCTCGGTGAGGTCGACCTCGACGAACCGGGTGCCGGCGTACCGCACCGCGCCGAGGTCCTCGCCGTACCAGTCCTCGCCGCGGACCTCGGCCACCGGCTCGGACGTCGGCTCAGGCATCGAACGACCCCTCGGTGCGCCAGGGCCACCCGTCCTCGCGGGTCAGGAGGTCGTTCTCGACCAGGGAGCGGCGCGGGGCCGCGTGGTGCGCCGCGCTCACGACGCGGCCGGCCCGTGCGCTGCCATGTCCGTGACTCTCACACAGGCATGATGACGCCGTGAGGTCTCTCGGCGTGCTCGCGACGGCCCTCGTCCTCGCCCTCAGCGGGTGCAGCGGCGACGAGGAGCCCGAGAAGGGTCCCGACCTGCCGACGCAGAACGAGCTGACGGCGTACTTCGGGGCGGTGGCGTCCTACGACACCGACGCGCTCGCGGCCGCGGCCGAGGTCGCGCGGGACGGCTCTCCGGCGCAGGCCTACCTCGGCTACCTGGGCGACTACGCCGCCTCCGCCGATGCGGCCGGGCAGCCGGTGGCCGGCTCCGAGGTCAAGGCCGTCGACGGCGGCTTCACGGCCTGCGGCGGGACCGGCAAGCCCGACGAGTGCGTGACCTGGTCCGACCTGGAGGGCGAGGACGGCGCGCTGACGGACTTCACGGTCAACGACGTCGCGCTCGACGACTCCCTCGTCGACCTGGGCGACCAGGCGCCGGTCGCGGCCGAGGGGCTCTACGAGGTGCAGCCCGACTTCGCCTACCGCTCGCCACAGAGCGGCACCCTCTTCGTCACGGTGACCGTCACCGCCGGGGACGTGCCGGTCTCGCCGGAGCCCGGGGTCTACATCGAGCAGGACCAGATCCTCAACGGCACCAGGACCCGCGCGCCCGCGACGGTCGAGGCCGGCGCCAGCACGCCGGTCGTCCTGGCCTTCCCCCACGCCGAGAAGGCCGGCCTCGACGGGCAGGTCACCTTCGACCTGGGCCTGGCCGGTCAGGGCACGCAGTCGATCGGCTTCGGTCTCGCGACGAGCGCCGGCTAGGGCCCGTCGAAGTCCGGGCCGTCGCCGAGCGCGAACACCTCGAGCCACAGCGTCGGGCGGCCCTGCTCGGACCACCGGTGCTCGAACGCCGCGGTGAGCAGCGCCCAGCCGACCTCGACGCCGGTGGCCGGCGCGGCCGCGTCGAGGTGGCTCCACACCACGGCCACCCGCTCGTCGGCGTGCTCGCTGACGAAGCCGAAGAAGCAGTCGTGGAACGCGTCCCACCCCGCGCCGTACCAGTCCGGGAAGGCGAGCAGCCGCCCCAGCTCGGCGTGCGCGGCTGCCCGCGAGGTGAGGAGCCGGCCGTCGAGGTCCAAGCGTCGGAAGCCCTCCCGGTCGAGGTACGCCGCCAGCGCCGGCTCGGTGTCCGAGCGCATCCGCCACAGCGGACCCGAGCGCAGCCAGGGGAACGCGCCGCGCACGTGCGGGCGGCTCACGCCGCCGCCAGCAGCCGCGCGCACTCCTCGACCAGCCGCGCCCGCAGCGGCGCGCCCCGCTCGGCGAAGCCGCGCTGCGCCTCGGCGTACTCCCGCTTGCCCTCGGCCGTCTCGATCCGCACCGGCTCGTAGCCGAGCGCGGTCAGGTCGTACGGCGCCGCGCGCATGTCGAGCACCCGGATGTCGCGGGCGAGCTCGAAGCAGTCCGCGACCAGCTCGGCGGGCACCAGCGGCGCCAGCCGGAACGCGTGCTTGTAGAGGTCCATGCCGGCGTGCAGGCAGCCCGGCTGCTCGTGCGCCGGGCGGTCGTGCGCAGCGGGGGAGAGGGCGTTGAGCGGGCGCGCGGCCGGGGTGAAGAAGCGGTAGGCGTCGAAGTGCGAGCACGCGACCCGGTGGCCGTCGACGACCGCGTCGGTTCCGGCGCCGCCCAGGCGCAGGGGGTACGCCGCGTGCCGGACCTCCTCGGCCGAGGCGCGGTAGACCATCGCCCATTCGTGCAGCCCGAAGCACCCGAGGTTCGCCGGCCGGCCGGCCGTGGCCACGAGCAGCGCGTGCGTCCCGGCGACGAGGTCGTGCCGGGCGCGGACGTCCTCGGTCGTCGGCGTGTCCGGACCCCCCTCCAGCGCCACGCCGTACCCCGGCGACCAGCGGCGCAGCTGGGCCGGCCTAAAGGAGTAGTAGGTGAACAGGAAGTCGTGGACCGGGTGCTTCCCACCCGTCCCGCGCCGGGCCAGGTGCTCGGCGACGAGCGCGTCGACGCGGTCCTCGTGCGCCGCCGCGCGGGCGCGCCAGACCGCCTCGGGAAGGCTCCTCAGCTCCAGGACCGGCACCGGCCCAGGATAGGGAGCAACCGGCAGGGCGCCCGCACCCGTCAGGCGGGTGTGGTCGGGTGGCTCCTCGCGCTGGTGGCGGTGCTCACCTCGTCGGTGCACCAGGTCGACGCGACGGCGCACTCGACCACCGACCCGGCCAGCGTGTGGGTGGTGGTCAACAAGACCCACCCGCTGCCGGCGGGCTTCCGGCCGGAGCTGGCGATCGTGCGCGGCTACCAGGTCGCGCGGCCCGCGGCCCGGCCCCTCGAGCGGCTCCTCGGCGCGGGTGCGCGGTTCGGCTTCAAGATCGCCAGCGCCTACCGCTCCTACGCCTACCAGGAGCACGTGCACGCCGCCACGGTCGCCGCGCGGGGGCAGCAGGCCGCCGACCGGCTGAGCGCGCGGCCGGGTCACAGCGAGCACCAGACCGGTCTGGCTGTCGACCTGGTCACGCCCGGCGACCCGGGCTGTGACTTCGATCCGTGCTTCGCCCGCACCCCGGCCGGTCGGTGGCTCGCGACCCACGCCGCGGCGTACGGCTTCGTGGTGCGCTACCAGCCCGGCACCACGGCGATCACCGGCTACCGGCCGGAACCGTGGCACCTGCGCTACGTCGGCCGGGCGCTCGCGCTGGAGCTGCGGCGCACCGGGGTGCGGACGCTCGAGGAGTTCTTCGACGTGCCCGGCGGGGACTACCCCACCCCTCGATAGGCTCGGCGGGTGCGCATCGCCCGATTCACCGCCGGTGAGGACCCCCAGTACGGCGTCGTCGCCGGTGACCTCGACGAGCACGGCCAGCTCGACGAGGACGCGGTGGTGGTCGCCCTGGCCGGCGATCCGCTGTACGTCGGCATCAAGCTGCTCGAGGAGGAGCACCGGCTCTCGGACGTGCGGCTGCTCGCGCCGGTGATCCCGCGCAGCAAGGTGGTGGCGATCGGGCGCAACTACGCCAAGCACGCGGCCGAGATGGGCAACGACGTGCCCGACGAGCCGCTGATGTTCCTCAAGCCCAACACGTCGGTGATCGGCCCGGGCGACCCGATCGGCTACCCGCGCCAGACCCAGGACCTGCACTACGAGGGCGAGCTCGCGGTCGTGATCGGTCGGATCTGCCGCGACGTGCCGGTCGAGCGCGCGACCGACGTGATCTTCGGCTACACCATCGCCAACGACGTGACCGCCCGCGACCTGCAGAAGAGCGACGGGCAGTGGACGCGGGCCAAGGGCTTCGACACCTTCTGCCCGCTCGGGCCGTGGATCGAGGACGACCTCGACCCGCACGACTTCGCGGAGGGGCGACGGGTGCAGACCTACCTCAACGGTGACGTGGTCCAGGACGGCAGCACCGCCGACCTGATCTTCGACATCCCCACGCTCATCGCCCACGTGAGCAGCGTGATGACGCTGCTGCCGGGCGACGTGCTGCTCACCGGCACCCCCGAGGGCGTCGGGCCGATGCAGGTCGGCGACGAGGTCGAGGTCTCCATCGAGGGCCTCGGCTCGTTGGCGAACCCGGTGGCCGCCCGATGAGCGACAGCACCGTCCGCGTCCGCTTCTGCCCGAGCCCGACCGGCTCGCCGCACGTGGGCTTCGCGCGCACCGCGCTCTACAACTGGGCCTTCGCGCGCCACCAGGGCGGCACCTTCGTCTTCCGCATCGAGGACACCGACAAGGCCCGCAGCACCGAGGAGTCGTACGACGCGATGCTCGGCGCGATGCGCTGGCTCGGCCTCGACTGGGACGAGGGCCCCGGGGTCGGCGGCCCGCACGGGCCCTACCGCCAGTCCGAGCGCGGCGAGGTCTACCGCGACGTGCTCGCCCAGCTGGCGGCGTCGTCGTACACCTACGACTGCTACTGCACGACCGAGGAGGTCGACGCGCGCCGCAAGGCGTCCGGCTCCAAGGTGCAGGGCTACGACAACTTCTGCCGCGACCTGACCGAGGAGCAGGTCGCGGCGTTCCGGGCCGAGGGCCGCGAGCCCGTGGTCCGCTTCCGGATGCCCGACGGCTCGGTCACCTGGGACGACCTGGTCCGCGGCGAGATCACCTTCGAGACCCGCTTCGTGCCGGACTTCGCGCTCTGCCGGGCCAACGGCGACCCGCTCTACACGCTGGTCAACCCGGTCGACGATGCGCTCATGGAGATCACCCACGTGCTGCGCGGCGAGGACCTGCTCTCCAGCACCCCGCGCCAGATCCCGCTGCACCAGGCGCTGGTCGCGCTGGGCGTCTCCACGGTCGTGCCGCAGTTCGGCCACCTGCCGTTCGTGATGGGGGAGGGCAACAAGAAGCTCTCCAAGCGCGACCCCGAGTCGCACCTGTTCCTCTACCGCGACCAGGGGTTCCTGCCCGAGGGGCTGCTCAACTACCTGGCCCTGCTCGGCTGGTCGATCGCCGCCGACCGCGACGTGTTCACGCTCGAGGAGATGGTCGAGGCCTTCGACATCCGCGATGTGAACCCCAACCCGGCCCGCTTCGACATGAAGAAGGCCGAGGCGATCAACGCCGACCACATGCGGCTGCTGTCCCTCGACGAGCTCACCCGTCGCGTGCTGCCCTACCTCCGCGAGGCCGGTGTCGTCGGCGACCCGATGTCGGACGCCGACAGCCAGCTCCTCGAGCAGGCCATGCCGCTGGTGGCCGAGCGGATGAACAAGCTGACCGAGGCCGCCCCGATGCTGGGCTTCCTCTTCGCCGAGGACGTCGAGCGCGTCGACGAGGTCGACGAGGCGGGTCGCGACGTCGTACGCGCGGCGCACGACGCCCTGGCCGGCCTGGAGACCTGGTCCACCGCCGACATCGAGGCCGCCCTGCGCCACGCGCTGATCGACGGGCTCGGCCTCAAGCCGCGGCTGGCCTTCGGCCCGGTCCGCATCGCGGTGACCGGCCGCAAGGTCTCGCCGCCGCTCTTCGAGTCCCTCGAGCTCCTGGGCCGCGAGCGGTCGCTGGCCCGGCTCGCCGCCGGGCGATGACCCAGCGGGTCGAGTACCACCTCGTCCAGCGCCACGTCGGCCGCTGGGGCGACAGCGGCTGGTGGCGGCCCCTGGTCGGCGTGCTGTGCGTCGCCCTGTCCGTGCTGCTGGTCATCCAGATCGCCCTGGGCATCGGGCTCGCGCTGGTCCTGTTCGCCACCGGGTCGACGACCGACACGTTCTCCGACGACTTCAACCGGGTCATCGACACCGACCACGTCACCCCGGCCGGACTGGCCTACCTCAACCTGTCGCTGGCCGGCGCCATCCCCGCCGTCCTCCTCATCGCCTTCCTGCTGCACCGGCTGCGTCCCGGCTGGGTCGCCTCGGTCGCCGGCCGGATGCGGTGGAAGTGGCTGCTGGTCTGCCTGGGCCTGGCCTTCGTGGCCCTGCTCGCCACACTCGTGGTCTCCGCCGTGCTGCCCTCCGGCGGCGACGGCGAGGAGCTCGGCAGCTCGCTGAACCCCTGGACGAGCCAGGTCCGCGACTTCCTCATCGTCATCGTCCTGCTCACCCCCCTCCAGGCCGCGGGGGAGGAGTACGCCTTCCGCGGCTACCTCACCCAGGCGTTCGGCGGGATCTTCGAGCCCCTCGGCCCCCGCGCCGCCCGTGCCGCCGCCGTGCTGGCGCCCGCGCTGCTCTTCGCGCTGGCCCACGGCGCCCAGGACGCCCCGATCTTCTTCGACCGCTTCGCCTTCGGTGTCGTCGCCGGCATCCTCGTCATCGCCACCGGCGGCCTCGAGGCCGGCATCGCCATGCACGTGCTCAACAACTTCCTGGCCTTCGGGCTGGCCCTGGCCTTCAGCGACATGAGCTCGGCCCTCAACCCCACCGGCGGCAGCTGGTGGAACATCCCGGTCACCCTCACCCAGTCGCTGGTCTACCTCGGCCTCGCGATCTGGGCGGCCCGCCGCCTCGGCATCGCCAGCACCACCGCGAGCAGTGCGAGCGAATTGGAGCCGTCCGAGCCCCGCGTGTAAGGTTTCTCCTCGGCTCGGAGGCCGCGTCGCAGGACAGCGGAATCCGGGTCGAACACCAGTAAGACAGTGGGATATGGTGTAATTGGCAGCACGACTGGTTCTGGTCCAGTTAGTCTAGGTTCGAGTCCTAGTATCCCAGCGAGATCGCGGCGCAGGCCCTGGCCCACCGTCGCGATTTGGTGTCTCGGCCGGGCTCTCCCGTAGAGTTCAGCCGGTTGCACCGAGCAGGAGCAACAGTGCACGCCCCGTTCGTCTAGCGGCCCAGGACGCTGGCCTCTCACGCCGGAAGCACGGGTTCGAATCCCGTACGGGGTACCACTGAGGAGGCTCAGGCGGTCAGACACGACCGGCTGGGCCTCCTTCGTATGATGCGCCCAGGGCGCCCGTCCACGACTCGGTAGGGTGAGCGCCGTGGCCCGGCCCGACCAGCTCAACGTCCGGATCTCCGGCGCGGTCGACGGCCCACCACTGCTCTTCGTGCACGGGTTCGGCTGCGACCAGCACATGTGGCGACTGGTGGCGCCGGCCTTCGAGCGTGACCACCGGGTCGTGCTGCTGGACCTGGTCGGGGCGGGCGGCTCGGACCCCGCTGCCTGGGACCCGGACCGCTACGTCTCGCTGGACGCCTACGCCGAGGACCTGCTCGCCGTGGTGCACGCCCTCGACCTGCGTGACGTCGTTCTGGTCGGCCACTCGGTCTCGGCGATGAGCGGGATGGTCGCCACCGTGCGCGAACCGGACCGGTTCGCCGGGCTGGTGATGATCGGGCCCTCGCCTTGCTTCATCGACGACGGTGACTACCGCGGTGGGTTCTCCCGCTCCGACATCGACGACCTCCTCTCCTCGCTCGAGAGCAACTACCTCGGGTGGTCCGCCACGATGGCGCCCGCCATCGTGGGCAACCCCGAGCGCCCGGAGCTGGGCGCGGAGCTGACGGAGAGCTTCTGCCGGATGGCGCCCGACGTGGCCCGCCAGTTCGCCCGGGTCACCTTCCTCAGCGACTGTCGCACCGAGCTCCCGCACGTCAGCGTGCCGACGCTGGTGCTCCAGAGCCAGCAGGACGTCATCGCTCCGGTGCACGTCGGGGAGTACGTCGCCGCGCAGGTCCCCGACGGCCGGCTGGTGGTGCTGGACGCGACCGGGCACTGCCCGCACCTCAGCGCCCCCGAGGAGACCGTGGCGGCGATCCGCGAGTTCCTCGGCGTGTCCACGCCCGTCCCGGCGACGACGTGACCGCGACCGCGGGCCCGGCGCCGTCGGACCGGGCCCGGGCGGCGTTCCTCGACGCGCTGGTCCACGACGACCCGGTCGCGCTCTACGAGTCCGCGCCGTGCGGCTTCGTCACCACCACCCCCGACGGGGTCGTGGTGAAGTCCAACGCCACCTTCCGCCGCTGGGTCGGGCGCGACGCCGCCGACCTGGTCGGCGAGGTCTTCTTCGCCGACCTGCTCGCGGTGGGCAGCCGCATCTACTACGGCACCCACCTGGGCCCCGCGCTGCTCATGTCGGACCTGGTGCAGGAGGTGGCGCTGGACCTCCTCACCGCCGACGGCGGGCGCCTGCCGGTGCTGGCCAACGCCTCCCTCGCCCGGGGCGAGGACGGGCGGCCGCGCGCGATCCGGATCGCGCTCTTCGACGCCACCGAGCGGCGCAGCTACGAGCGCGAGCTGGTCGAGGCCAAGCGGCGCGCCGAGGAGTCCGAGCGGGAGGCGCAGGCGTTGGCGCGCGCGCTCCAGCAGACCCTCATCCCCCCGACCCCGCCGCAGGTCCCGGGGCTGGATCTCGCCGCGACGTACCTGCCCGCGGGCCAGGGCTCCGAGGTGGGCGGCGACTTCTACGACGTGTTCAAGGTCCGCGACGACGACTGGGTGATCACGCTCGGCGACGTGTGCGGCAAGGGGTACGAGGCCGCGGTGGTCACCTCGCTGGTGCGCCACACCATCCGTGCGCTCAGCGTCAACGAGCCGCGCCCCAGTGCCGTGCTGAGCGCGCTAGACGAGGTGCTCCACCACGACCCCACCGACCGGTTCTGCACGGCCGTGCTGCTGCGCCTGCGCCGGGTCGACGGGCGCTGGGAGGTCACCCTCGGCCTGGCCGGCCACCCGCAGCCGCTGCTGCTGCGCGCCGACGGGGTCGTGCAGCCGCTGGGCCGCTTCGGGCCGCTGCTCGGCGTGCTGGACCGGCCCGCGTTCACCGACACCACGGTCGGCCTAGAGCCCGGCGACGTCGTCGTCCTCTACACCGACGGCGTGACCGAGGCCCTGCGCGACGGCACCATGTACGGCGAGGAGCGGCTCGTCGACGCGGTGGGACGGATCGGGCCCGTGCCGGCCGACCTGGTCGTGGCGCTGCCCGCCGCGGTGCTCGCCTACCAGGACGGCGACACCGTGCGCGACGACGTGGCCGTGCTCGCGTTCGGGCCGCCGGCCGGGTCCCAGGGCTGAGCCCGGCCGGCCCCGGTGGAGCGCCCTACCTCGTCTCGTTGAGGTGCACCATCGCGGCGTACAGCTGCGCGTCGGTCATGGGCGGCTCGGGCAGCGGGTGGGCGCGCTCGGCGCGGTAGGCGTCGAGCATGAGGTGCAGGTGGCGGCGCCAGGCGTCCGGGGCCGCCGTGTCGGTGGCCTCGATGATCCGGCCGTTGGCCCAGATCAGGTTGACGATGTCGGCCTGACGGAGGTCGGGGCGGGCGCGGCCGGCCTCCTGGGCGCGGGCGAGCACCTCGGCGATCTGGGCGCACATGAGGTCGTGGACGCGCTCGGTCTCGGCGCTGTCGGTGAAGCGGCGCGAGAGGAAGTCGTTGAAGCCGCGGTCGCCGACCTGCATGGCGAAGAGGCTCTCGAGGTAGTGCGCGAAGCCCTCCCACGGGTCGTCCATCTCCAGGGCCTCGTCAGCCAGGAGCAGGAACTCCTCGACCCGGGGCCGGAACGCCGCCAGGAGCAGGTCGAGGCGGGTGGGGAAGTGGCGGTAGAGGGTCCCGATGGACACCCCGGCCTCGCGCGCGATCCGCTCGAGCGAGGCGTCCGCGCCCCGGGCGGCGAACTCGGCCCGTGCCGCCGCCAGGAGCTGGTCGCGGCGCGCCCGGGCGTCACGACGCAGGGGTCGCCCGGTGCTCTCGACGGCGCTCTCGGTCACCACTCCAGCCTACGCGGAAAGTCGAGGCCCCCCCTCCGGAACAACCTGAGGCACCCCTCCGTTGGGCCTGATGAAAGCGGAGGGGTGCCTCATGTTGACCCCCCACCATCGGAGCAGAGGAGCAGGCATGAGCACCATCACCATCATCGGCGCCGGGAACATGGCCACCGCGATCGGCGGCCGGGCGGCGCGGGCCGGCCACACGGTCGAGGTCGTGGCCCGGGACCGGGCCAAGGCAGAGGCCGCGGCCGAGCAGATCGGCGGCGACGTCACGGTCGGGACGTACGCCGAGCCGCCGCGGGGCGACCTGGTCTTCCTGGCCGTGCTGCACGCGGGCGCCGCGGAGGTCGTGCGCGCGTACGGCGACGCGCTGGCCGGCAAGGTCGTGGTCGAGACGACCAACCCCTTCGACGCCGACGGCACCGGCGTGGTCACGACGCCGGGGCACTCGGTGACCCAGGCGCTCGCCGAGGCGGTGCCGGAGGACACGCAGGTCCTCAAGGCGTTCAACACGGTCTTCCGTGACGTGCTGGCCGAGACGCCAGGACTGGACGTCCTCTTCGCGGGCGGCGACGAGGAGGGTCGGGCGCGGTTCGCGGAGTTCCTGCGCAGTGTCGACCTGCGGCCCCGCGACGCCGGCGGGCTCGAGGCCACCCACGCCCTGGAGTGGGCCGCGATCGTCCTGATGGGGCTCGCGCGCCACGGCGCCGGGTGGGACGTCGCGTTGTCGGCCGGGGGTGCCAGAGTGCGTTCGTGACCCGCATCGCGCTCTCCCGGCTGCCGGGAGAGCGCGTCGCGGTCTCCGACGGGTCCGGCGCGGTCGAGCTCGCCCGCGAGGAGCTGCCCGACCTCGTCGCCGAGCGCGAGGCGCGAGACGACGAGCCGCGGTGGGTGTGGGACGACACCGCGCGGTGGTACCCGCCCCTCCTGGCCGCCGGCGTGCGGGTGGCGCGCTGCCAGGACCTGCGCCTCGGCCACGACCTGCTGCGGCGGGCGCCGGCGCTCGACCAGGCCCTAATGGACGGCCCGGACGCCGACGTGTGGGACCGGTTGCGACCGGGCGGGCCGTCGGAGGCGGTGCTGTTCTCGGTCGACGACCGGGCCGAGCACCTGCGAGCGGACGTGGAGGACGCGCGGCAGCTGCGGGCGGTGGCGGCGTCGCCGGAGTCCGGGCGGCTGGGGCTGCTGCTGGCGGCGGAGTCGGCCGGCGCGCTGGTGGCCGCGGAGATGACGTACGCCGGGCTGCCGTGGCGGGTGGACGTGCACGAGCGCCTGCTGGTCGAGCGGCTGGGTCCGCGCCCGCCGCGTGGCGCCCGCCCGGCGCTGCTCGAGGCCGCGGCCGACGAGGTCCGGAGCCTGCTGGAGGCGCCGCGGCTCAACCCCGACTCGCAGCCGGAGCTGGTGAACGCCCTGCGGCGCCAGGGCCTGGCGGTGACCGACACCCGGGCATCGACCCTGCGGCGGCTCGAGCACCCGGTGGTGGAGCCGCTGCTGCGCCACAAGCAGCTGGCGCACCTGTGGACCACCAACGGGTGGGAGTGGATCGACCAGTGGGTGCGCGACGGGCGCTTCCGGCCGTCGTACCAACCGGCGGGCTCGACCACCGGCCGGTGGTCGTCGAACGGCGGCGGGGCGCTGTCGGTGCCGGTGCAGGTCCGCACGGCCGCGGTGGCCGACGAGGGGTGGCGGCTGGTGGTCGCCGACGTCGCCCAGCTCGAGCCGCGGGTGCTGGCCGGGATGAGCGGCGACCGGGCGCTGGCCGCGGCGGCGCGCGGCGGCGACCTCTACCAGGGGATGGTGGAGGCGGGGGCGGTCGCCAGCCGCAACGAGGCCAAGCTCGGCCTGCTCGGCGCGATGTACGGCGCCACGACCGGCCAGAGCGGACGTCTGGTGGCGGGGCTGACCCGGCGCTACCCGCAGGCGTTCGGCCTGGTCGAGGAGGCGGCGCGGGCGGGCGAGCGCGGCGAGGGGGTGCGCACCCTGCTCGGCCGGGGCTGCCCGCCGATCAGCGGGGCGTGGGACCAGGAGTCGCCCGATGCGCCGCCGGACGAGGAGAGCCTGGCGCGCGAGGCCTCGCGGCGCCGCGCCTACGGCCGCTTCACCCGCAACTTCGTGGTCCAGGGCACCGGCGCCGAGTGGGCGCTGTGCTGGCTGGCCGACCTGCGCGGCCGGCTGTGGCGCCTCGGCGGCAACGGCCCGCTGGAGCAGCGTCCGCACCTGGTCTTCTTCCTGCACGACGAGGTCGTCGTGCACACCCCGACCCACCTGGCCGAGGCGGTCGCCGCCGACGTCGAGGCGGCGGCGGCCACCGCGGGCCGGCTGGTCTTCCGCGGCGCCGCGGTCGACTTCCCGCTGAGCGTCTCCGTCGTCGCGTCGTACGCCGACGCGGGCAAGGGCGGCAGCGCCACGCCCTAGGTGCAGAGGCCGTTCTGGTCGGCCTCGGGCGTGCCGGTCGGCGTGCCCGACGGCGACTGGCTGGCCGACTCGCCGGGCGTCTGGCTCGGCGACTGGGACGGTGAGCCCGATGCGGTGGCCGAGCCGGTCGGCGTACCGCTCGGGGTGCCCGGGGGCGTGGCCGCGGAGATGACCTGCTCGCGGTACTTCTTGGGCAGCGGCTGGTCGTTGAGGATGACCTTCCACAGACCCCGGGCGGAGGGCGCCCACTGGAGCCGGTTGGGGTCGGGCGGGTACTCCTCGAACGGCACCGTGATGAAGCTGATGTTGCTCAGGTCGGTGCGGCGGAACTCCCACCCGAGGTGGACGAGCTTGCTGAGCGAGCTCAGGCCGGGGTCGGTGGTGATCGAGCCGGTCGCCGCCTCGAGGAAGTTGTAGACGCGGCTGGGCCGGGTGAGGGTGCCGGCGCTGACGACCTTGTTGATCATCGAGGCGATGAACGCCTGCTGGCGCTTCATCCGTCCGATGTCGGAGTTGGCCGAGAGGACGTAGCGCTCGCGCACGTAGTTGAGCGCCTGCTGGCCGCTGAGCTCCTGGGTGCCGGCCTTGAAGACGATGCCGTGGGCCTGGTCGTCGACGTCCTCGGGGATGCAGACGGTGACGCCGTGGACGGCGTCGACCATCTCCTTGAAGCCGGCGAAGTCGAGCGTCACGTAGTGGTCGATGTAGATGCCGGTGAGGGCCTCGACCTGCTCCACGGTGCACTTCGGCCCGCCGAGCGAGAACGCGTCGTTGAAGATCACCGGGTCCGCCGCCGGCGCCTCGCCGTCGGAGCTCTTGCACTCGGGTCGGGCGACCATGGCGTCGCGGGGGAGCGAGACGCCGTACACCGTCTTCCGGTCGGCCGAGACGTGCACGAGGATCGTGGTGTCCGAGCGCTGCCCGATGTCGGTCTGGCCGTCGATGTCGTTGCCGGCGCCGGCGCGGCTGTCGGAGCCCATCACGAGGATGTTGAGCGGGTCGCCGCCGATGAGGTGCTTCTTCTTGGTCTGGTGCTCGATCTCGTCGCCGCTGCGGAAGTTGCGGTCGAGCTTGCCGTAGGCCACGGAGATGACGGCTCCGGTGAGGACGGCGACCACGAGCTGGGTGAGCACGATGACCAGCACGACGGTACGACGATGTCGGCGCTCCACGCGCACCCCTCCCACCTGACGAATCGTGGCACGTCCCCCCAACGCCACCCGTCCGGTACCCGTCTGGCCTGCGGAGACGGCACTCCGTCCCGGTGTCCGATTCCCG
Source organism: Nocardioides anomalus (assembly GCF_011046535.1). NCBI lineage: Bacteria > Bacillati > Actinomycetota > Actinomycetes > Propionibacteriales > Nocardioidaceae > Nocardioides > Nocardioides anomalus. The sequence continues at coordinate 1,076,442 of NZ_CP049257.1, forward strand.
CCAGCGAGTGTCGGTGGCGTGGGTCAGGATGGTCCCGTGACCAGCTCTCCCGCCACGCGGCTCGACCCCGAGTCCTGCTACCGCGCGGTGAAGTCGCGGGACCGGCGCTTCGACGGCGTCTTCTACACCGCGGTGCGCACGACCGGGATCTACTGCCGGCCCTCGTGCCCGGCCCGGACGCCGGCGTTCCCCCACGTCACCTTCCACCCCTCCGCGGCCTCGGCCCAGGCGGCCGGCTTCCGCGCCTGCAAGCGCTGCCTGCCCGACGCCACCCCCGGCAGCCCGGACTGGGACGTCGCCGCCACGGCCGCCGGTCGCGCGATGCGGCTGATCGCCGACGGCGTCGTGGACCGCGAGGGCGTGGAGGGGCTGGCCCGCCGGGTCGGCTACACCCCACGCCACCTGAGCCGGCTGCTCACCGCCGAGCTCGGCGCCGGACCGCTGGCCCTGGCCCGCGCTCGTCGCGCCCAGACCGCCCGGGTGCTGGTGGAGACCACTGACCTCGGGTTCGCGGACGTGGCCTTCGCGGCCGGCTTCGCCAGCGTGCGGCAGTTCAACGACACCGTCCGCGAGGTGTACGCCGCGACGCCCACCGACCTGCGCGGCCGGCGCCGTACGACCTCGTCGCCCGGCACGGTCACCATGCGGCTCGCGGTGCGCACGCCGTTCGCCGGCTCGCGGCTGCTGGACTTCCTGGCCTACCACGTGGTGCCGGGCGTGGAGGCGGTCGGACCGGGGTGGTACGCCCGCACCCTCGACCTGCCGCACGGTCCCGGCACCGTGCTCCTGCGCCTGGTCGACGCGCGCTCGTCCGGGGAGACCGCGTTCGTGTCCGCGGAGTTCACGCTGCACGACCTGCGCGACACCACCGCCGCGGTCGAGCGGGCCCGCCGCCTCGTCGACGCCGACTGCGATCCCGTCGCCGTCGACGACCAGTTCCTCGGCGACCCGGTCATCGGACCGCTCGTGCGCGTGTGCCCGGGGCTGCGCGTGCCCGGACAGGTCGACGGCGACGAGACCGCGGTGCGGACCGTCATCGGCCAGCAGGTCTCGGTCACCGGTGCGCGCACCGTCACCGGGCGGATCGTCGCGGCGTACGGCACGCCGGTCGAGACCACCGTACCGGGGCTGACCCACCTGTTCCCGTCCGCGGCCGCGCTGGCCGCGGCCGACCCCGAGACGCTCCCGATGCCGCGGGCGCGGGGCCGCGCGCTCGTCGGACTGGCCGCGGCGCTCGCCTCGGGCGACGTCGCGCTCGACCGCGGCGCCGACCGCGACGAGGTCCGCACGTCGATGCTCGCGCTGCCCGGCATCGGCCCGTGGACCGCCGACTACGTGGCCATGCGCGCGCTCGGCCACCCCGACGTCTTCCTGCCCACCGACATCGGCGTGCGCAACGCGCTCGCCGGCCTCGGGCACGACCCCGCTGGGGTCATCGCCCGCGCCGACCAGTGGCGGCCGTGGCGCTCCTACGCCCTCATGCACCTCTGGAACACCCTCATGCCCGCACTGCCCCTGGAAGGGGACTGACATGTCCTGGACCGTGATCGACAGCCCCGTCGGCGCCCTGCGCCTGGTCGAGCAGGACGGCGCGCTCACCATGATCGAGTTCTCGCCGTTCGCCGAGCTCGACGGCCGCCCACGCGGCGCCCGCGACGACTCCCAGCCGCTGCTGGTGGAGGCGGCCCGCCAGCTCGCGGCGTACTTCGCGCGCGACCTGAAGGAGTTCGACCTCCCGCTCGCGCCGGTCGGCTCGGCCTTCCAGCAGGTGGTGTGGCGGGCGCTGCGCGACATCGCCTACGGCGAGACCTCGTCGTACGGCCAGCTCGCCCACGCCATCGGCAAGACCAACGCCGCCTCGCGCGCCGTCGGCCTGGCCAACGGCCGCAACCCGATCCCCATCGTCATCCCGTGCCACCGGGTCATCGGCGCGAACGGCACCCTGACCGGCTACGCGGGCGGCCTCGAGCGCAAGCAGACGCTGCTCGAGCTCGAGCAGGACGCGCTGTTCTGATGGCCGCGCCTCCGGCACGGCGTGCCCGGCGCGCTCCCACGGACCGTCTCGGGCACCGCGCCCGGCGCGCCCGGCGCGCCCGGCGCGTCAGCACGCCCCGGACCCGCGGCGCCGGCACCGGAGACGGTCCGGCACGCCGATCTCGCCTGGTGGTTGACCTCGGAGTACGAAACTGGACTCTTGGGCTCAAGGTTCGTACTCCAAGATCCAGTTTCACCGGCCGGCCGGTGAAACTGGACCCGTGAGCGGCTGGCAGACGCACGGATCGCGGGAGGTCTACGGCAACGCGTGGATCCGGGTGCGCGAGGACGAGGTGACGCGGCCCGACGGCAGCGCCGGGGTGTACGGCGTGGTGGAGGTCCGGCAGCCGGCGGTGTTCGTGGTGGCGGTGACCGACGACGACCGCGTGCTGCTGGTGACGCTGGAGCGCTACACCACGGGCACGAGGTCGGTCGAGGTGCCGGCGGGTGGCTCGGACGGGGAGGAGCTCCGAGCGGCAGCCGAGCGCGAGCTGCTCGAGGAGACCGGGTACGCCGCGCGCGAGTGGACGCACCTCGGCGCGCAGTACGCGCTCAACGGTGTGGCCGACGCGCGGGCCGAGGTGTTCCTCGCGCGGGGGCTCAGCGCACACGACGGCGAGCAGCAGCGCGAGGAGGGCATCACCGAGGTGCAGGCCGTGGGTTGGTCCGAGGTCAAGCGGATGGTGCGCGACGGCACCATCCACGACAGCGAGACCGCGGGCGCCCTGCTGCTCGCGGCGATCGCGCTGGAGTGGGTCTAGCGGTTCAGGCGGAGTCCGCGGCGGCCGCGCGGCGCAGCGACTCCGAGAGCCGCTCGGCGGCGGCGAGGACCGCGGGTGCGTGCATGCGGCCGGGCTGGCGGGAGAGCCGCTCGAGCGGTCCGGAGACCGAGACCGCGGCGATGATCTTGCCGCTGGGGGAGCGGACGGGGGCGGAGACCGAGGCGACGCCCTGCTCGCGCTCGCCGACGGACTGGGCCCAGCCGCGGCGGCGGATGCCGGAGAGCGCGGCGGCCGAGAAGGCGGCGTTCTGCAGACCGCGGTGCATGCGCTCGGGGTCCTCCCAGGCGAGCAGCACCTGCGCGGCGGAGCCGGCGCGCATGGTCAGCTGTGAGCCGACGGGGATGGTGTCGCGCAGACCGGAGGGGCGCTCGGCGGCGGCGACGCAGACGCGGACGTCGCCCTGGCGGCGCCAGAGCTGGGCGGACTCGCCGGTGATGTCGCGCAGCCGGGCCAGGACGGGGCCGGCGGTGGCCAGGAGGCGGTCCTCGCCGGCGGCCGCGGAGAGCTCGGCCAGGCGCGGTCCGAGGACGAAGCGGCCCTGCATGTCGCGGGCCACCAGCCGGTGGTGCTCGAGGGCCACCGCGAGACGGTGGGCGGTGGGCCGGGCGAGCCCGGTGCCGGCGACCAGACCGGCCAGCGTGGCGGGTCCGGACTCGAGTGCCGTGAGCACGAGCGCGGCCTTGTCGAGCACCCCGACGCCCGATCCGTTGTCCATATGGCAATACTCCCGTCTCATTCCATGGGACGCAAGTCCTATGCTGAGGAACGCGAGTGGAACCGGTCACGAAGGATGGTCATGGGCAAGACACTGGTGGAGAAGGTCTGGGACGAGCACGTCGTCCGGTCGGTCGCGGGTGAGCCGGACCTGCTCTACATCGACCTCCACCTCATCCACGAGGTGACGAGTCCGCAGGCGTTCGACGGGCTCCGGCTCGCCGGTCGCGGCGTGCGCCGGCCCGACCTCACGCTGGCCACCGAGGACCACAACGTGCCGACGGTCGACTGGGACAAGCCGATCCAGGACCCGGTCTCGCGCACGCAGGTCGAGACGCTGCGCCGCAACTGCGAGGAGTTCGGCGTCCGGCTGCACCCGCTCGGCGACCTCGACCAGGGCATCGTCCACGTGGTCGGCCCGCAGCTCGGGCTGACCCAGCCCGGCATGACGATCGTGTGCGGCGACAGCCACACCAGCACGCACGGCGCGTTCGGCGCGCTGGCCTTCGGCATCGGCACCTCCGAGGTCGAGCACGTGCTCGCCACCCAGACGCTGATGCAGGCCAAGCCCAAGACCATGGCGGTCACCGTCAACGGCAGCCTGCCCGCCGGCGTCACCGCCAAGGACCTCGTGCTCACCCTCATCGCGCACACCGGCACCGGCGGCGGTCAGGGGTACGTCGTGGAGTACCGCGGCCCGGCCATCGAGGAGCTCTCGGTGGAGGGTCGGATGACGGTCTGCAACATGAGCATCGAGTGGGGCGCCAAGGCCGGGCTCATCGCGCCGGACGAGAAGACCTTCGCCTACATCGAGGGCAAGCCCGAGGCGCCGAAGGGTGCGGAGTGGGACGCCGCCGTCGCCTACTGGAAGACGCTGGTCACCGACGACGACGCGACCTACGACGAGGAGATCGTCCTCGACGCGAGCACGATGACGCCGTTCGTCACCTGGGGCACCAACCCCGGCCAGGGTGTGCCGCTCGGCGCGAGCGTGCCGAGCCCCGACGACTTCGAGGACAGCCAGGACCGCACGGCGGCCGAGAAGGCGCTGCAGTACATGGGCCTCGAGGCCGGCACCCCGATGCGCGACATCAAGGTCGACACCGTCTTCGTCGGCTCGTGCACCAACGGCCGCATCGAGGACCTGCGCCTGGCCGCCGAGATCGTCAAGGGCCGTCAGGTCGACGAGCACACCCGCCTGCTCGTCGTGCCCGGCTCGGTGCGCGTGCGCCTCCAGGCCGAGCAGGAGGGTCTCGACGTGGTCTTCAAGGAGGCCGGCGCCGAGTGGCGCGGCGCGGGCTGCTCGATGTGCCTGGGCATGAACCCCGACACCCTCGAGCCCGGCGAGCGCAGCGCGTCCACGTCGAACCGCAACTTCGAGGGCCGCCAGGGCAAGGGCGGCCGCACCCACCTGGTGTCCGTGCCGGTCGCCGCCGCGACCGCGATCCGCGGCACCCTGTCGTCCCCGGCCGACCTCGAGGAGCTCTGACATGGACGCGTTCACCTCGCACACCGGCGCCGGCGTGCCCCTGCGCCGCAGCAACGTCGACACCGACCAGATCATCCCGGCCGTCTACCTCAAGCGCGTCACGCGCACCGGCTTCGAGGACGGGCTCTTCGCCGCGTGGCGCAGCAACGAGCCGGACTTCGTGCTCAACCGCCCCGAGTACGCCGCCGGCACGGTCCTGGTCGCCGGGCCCGACTTCGGCACCGGCTCCTCGCGCGAGCACGCCGTGTGGGCGCTCATGGACTACGGCTTCCGCGTCGTGATCTCGCCCCGCTTCGGCGACATCTTCCGTGGCAACTCCGGCAAGGCCGGCCTCGTCGCCGCCCGCGTCGACGAGAAGGTCGTCCAGCGCCTGTGGGACTTCCTCGACGACAACCCCGGGGGCCTGATCACCGTCGACCTCGAGTCGCGCACGGTGCGCGCCGGCGACGGCGTCGACGCGATCGAGGACAGCTTCGACATCGACGACTACACGCGGTGGCGCTTGCTCAACGGCCTCGACGACGTCGGCATCACGCTCAGCCACGAGGACGACATCACGGCCTTCGAGTCCGAGCGCCCGGCGTTCAAGCCCCAGACGATCCACGCCTGATCGCCAGCTGCGTGCAGTAGGGCTCGAAGCCGAGCCGCTCGGCGGCGCGGGACGAGGGCACGTTGGTGTCGCGCGAGCGCCAGCGCGCGTAGCCGTGGTGACGCACGGCGTACGACGCCGCCGCGCGGCCGAGCCCGGTGCCGAGGCCGCGACCACGCGCGTCGGGTGCGACGAGGAGCGTGACGTTGCGCGGTGCGCCGTCGAGCTCGCCCAGCACGGCGCCGCCCACGAGCTCGCCGTCGGCACCGTCGGCGCCGAAGGCGACGACGCCCGGCTCGTCGAGCCGATCGTCGAGGCCGGACTCCCACGCGTCCGCCTCGGGCACGCGCGCGAGCAGCCGTCGCAGCTCGTGCGGTGACGCCTCGCGCACGCCGTGGCCGACACCCGGGTCGACGTCGAGGTAGCGGTGCACGCCCGGGCCGATGACGTCGAGCCCTCGCTGGTGCGCGAAGGCGGCCCAGAACGCCGCGTCCTGGAGCGCGAGCGCCGGCTCGTCGCGCAGCGAGGCGATCTCGTCGGCCGCGGCCGACGTCGGTGCCGAGACGTGCACGCCGGCGTCGCGCCACGCGACGTACCAGCCCTCGTAGTCACCGAGCAGCGCGCTGTGCGGGTGCCGCACGGTCACCGCCGACCAGAGCTCGTCGCCGACCTCGAACAGGGCGCGCCACCATGCGTCGACCCGCTGCTGCGTCCGCTCGTCCACGACGCCGACCTAGGCGTCGCGACGTTCGGGTACCGCCCGCCCATGACGACGCTCGAGACCAACGGGATCACGCTCAACTACGAGGACACCGGAGGGGACGGCCGCGCGGTGGTGCTCATCCACGGCTGGCCGTTGAGCGGTGCGTCGTGGTCGGCGCAGAAGGAGGTGCTGGTCGAAGCGGGCTACCGCGTCATCGCCTACGACCGGCGCGGGTTCGGCGCCTCCGACAAGCCCGAGGACGGCTACGACTACGACACGTTCGCGGCCGACCTCGCCGGTCTGCTCGAGTCGCTCGACGTGGAGGACGCGACGCTCGTCGGCTTCTCCATGGGTGGCGGTGAGGTCGCGCGCTACCTCGCCAACCACGGTGGGGACCGCGTGCGCAGTGGTGTGTTCGCGGGTGCGGTGCCGCCGTACCTGCTCAAGACCGACGACAACCCCGACGGTGGTCTGAGCGACGACGACGTCGAGGGGATGCAGAACGGTGCGCGCTCGAACCGCGAAGAGTTCCTGCGCGACTTCCTCACGAACTTCTACTCCGCGAACGGCGAGCTCGCCGTCAGCCAGGAGCGCGTCGACGCGTCCTACGAGCTGTCGACACAGGCGAGCGACGAGGCCGTCGTCGCGTGCATCGCGGCGTTCGGGCGCACCGACTTCCGTGGCGACGTGAGCTCGATTTCCCAACCCTGCTTGGTGATCCACGGTTCTGCCGATGCGGTCGTGCCGTTCGAGGTGTCGGGTCAGCGCACCGCCGAGATGCTCGAGAACAGCACGCTCGTCGTCGTCGAGAACGGACCGCACGGCTTCAACGTCAGTCACGCCGAGGAGTTCAACCGAGCCCTGCTCGACTTCCTCGCACGTTGAGAGCGCGCGAAAAACTTGGGCGAACGCACGGCGTGGTCGTTGTTCGTGCTGCATTGTGCTCCTAGGTTGCCCTTCAAGAACCGCTCGAAATGTCGGTTCGGAAGAGACATCCGAAAGGGAAGCTCGTGAACAAGAATCAACTGATCGACGCGCTCGCGTCGCGGTTCGGCGGCAACAAGCGAGCCGCCCGCCACGCGCTCGAGTCGGTCCTCGACACCATCACCCGCGAGGTGGCCAAGGGCGAGAAGGTGGCCATCACGGGCTTCGGCTCCTTCGAGCGTCAGCTCCGCAAGGCGCGCATGGTCCGCAACCCTCGCACCGGTGAATCCGTGAAGGCGAAGGAGACGCACGTGCCCAAGTTCAAGGCCGGACAGGAGCTCAAGAACGTCGTGTCCGGCGCGAAGAAGCTCCCCAAGGTGACCCTCGAGGCGGTCGCGCCGATCACCGAGCGTGTCGCCGCCGCGGCCGCTCCGGCGAAGAAGACCACCACCAAGAAGACCGCCGCCAAGAAGGCGCCGGCCAAGAAGGCAGCAGCCAAGAAGGCGCCGGCCAAGAAGGCCCCCGCGAAGAAGGCTCCGGCGAAGACCGCGGCGAAGAAGGCCCCGGCCAAGAAGGCTCCGGCGAAGACCGCGGCGAAGAAGGCCCCGGCCAAGAAGGCTCCGGCGAAGACCGCGGCGAAGAAGGCCCCGGCCAAGAAGGCTCCGGCGAAGACCGCGGCGAAGAAGGCCCCGGCCAAGAAGGCTCCGGCGAAGACCGCGGCCAAGAAGGCCCCGGCCAAGAAGGCTCCGGCGAAGACCGCGGCCAAGAAGGCCCCGGCCAAGAAGGCTCCGGCGAAGACCGCGGCCAAGAAGGCCCCGGCCAAGAAGGCCGCCAAGAAGTCCTGAGCCCCGGCTCCGCCGAGCGGGCCGTCACCTGAGGGTGGCGGCCCGCTCTGCTGTGCGGGGACCGACGCCGAGCGCGAGCGCCGCGGCGAGGTCGTCGAGGTCGTCGACGTCGCGGCGCAGCCGCGGGTGCGCGTCGGTGAGCGGACGCGCGCCGGTGCCCTCGTGCGCCAGAGCCGAGCCCGGACCGAAGCGCGGCCGGAAGTCGCCGTACGCCGCGGTGTAGAGCGTCGTCCCGAGCCCCTCGGCGTCGGGCACGTACGCCGGCTCGCCCGGCGCGAGCGTGGCGAGGACCGCGTCGAGGTCGGGGCCGGTGACCGCGGGCAGGTCGGCGGTGAGCGCCACGGGCACGAGGTCGGGCCAGCGTCGCCGCGCCTCGGCCGCGCTCTGGGTCAGCGTGCCGTTGAGGTCCATCGCGACGCCGTCGGGGATCGTCACCGCGCCGAGCTCGCCGAGCCGCACCGAGAACGCGGCGTCGTCGGTGGCCACGAGCACCTGCGCGACGTGCTCCGCCGCGAGGCACGCGGCGACCGTGTCGAGCGCGAACGCGGCGGCGAGCGCACGGCGTTCGTCGTCGGCCAGCCCCACCAGCCGCGACTTGCCGAGCGCGGGCGGCTTGACCGGCACCAGCGCGACGTACCTCTGCATCACCACGATCCTCTCAGCCCTCTCCCGCAGGTGACTGCGCAGTAGGGTTCTGCGCGTGAAGAGGCGGCAGTTCCAGGAGGGCAGGCGCGGGTGGGCGTGGTGGATCGCCGTGCCCATCGTCAAGCCGCTGCTGCTCGTCACGACCCGGCGCCGCTGGCTCGACGGCGACAAGATCCCGGCCCGCGGCGGCTTCGTGCTGGTGCTCAACCACATCTCCGAGGTCGACCCGCTGATCGTCGCCCACATCGTGTGGGACCACGGCCGGATCCCGCGCTACCTGGCCAAGGACGGGCTCTTCCGCAACCGGTTCCTCGGCTTCTTCCTGCGGGCCGCCGGCCAGATCCCGGTCTACCGCGCCTCGCGCAACGCGATCGGTGCCTACGACGCCGCGGTCCAGGCGGTGAACGACGGCCAGTGCGTCGTGGTCTACCCCGAGGGCACGCTCACCCGCGACCCCGACCTGTGGCCCATGGTCGGCAAGACCGGCGCCGCCCGCATCGCCCTGGCCACCGGCGCACCCGTCATCCCGATCGGGCAGTGGGGCGCCCAGCGCGTGCTCGCGCCGTACGCCAAGAAGCCGCACCTGTTCCCGCCCTCGCTCATCACCATGAAGGTCGGTGACCCCGTCGACCTGTCCGGGCTCGGCCCGACCGAGGTGAACGCCGCGACCGACCGCATCATGGCCGCCATCACCGCACTCGTCGCCGACGTGCGGGGCGAGCCCGCGCCGCTCGAGCGCTTCGATCCGCGCACGGCCGGCGTGGCCGAGTTCGGCAACCCGCACAAGGACCGCAGGGGGAAGGCGTCATGAGCAAGGTCGCGGTCTTCGGGGCCGGCTCCTGGGGCACCGCCTTCTCCGTGGTCCTCGCCGACGGCGGCAACGACGTCACGCTGTGGGCGCGCCGCGAGGAGGTCGCCGCGGCGATCAACGAGACCGGCGAGAACGGCGACTACCTCCCGGGCATCGAGCTCCCGCCCGCCATCACCGCGACCCACGACGTGGAGAAGGCGGCGCACGACGCCGACGTCGTCGTGTTCGCCACGCCCTCCCAGACCTTCCGCGCCAACCTGACCGACTGGGCGCCGTACCTCTCGAACGACGCGGTCCTCGTCTCGCTCATGAAGGGCGTCGAGCTCGGCACCCTCAACCGGATGAGCGAGGTCATCGCGCAGGAGACCGGCGCCGGACCCGACCGCGTCGCCGTCATCAGCGGCCCCAACCTGGCCAAGGAGATCGCCCGCCGCGAGCCCGCCGCCTCCGTCGTCGCCTGCGCCGACGAGGACGTCGCCAAGATGCTGCAGGACCGCGTGCACTCACCGGCGTTCCGCCCTTACACCTCTGTCGACGTCCTCGGCTGCGAGCTCGGCGGCGCCTACAAGAACGTCGTCGGCCTCGCCGTCGGCATGGCCGTCGGCCTCGGCTTCGGCGACAACACCACCGCCTCCGTCATCACCCGCGGACTGGCCGAGACCGCCCGGCTGGCGACCAAGCTCGGCGCCAACCCGCTCACGCTCATGGGGCTGGCCGGGCTGGGCGACCTGGTGGCCACGTGCTCCTCACCGCTGTCGCGGAACCGGACCTTCGGCGAGAAGCTCGGTCAGGGGCTCACCACCGACGAGATCGTGGCGTCCACGCGGCAGGTGGCGGAGGGTGCGAAGTCGTGCGCGTCGTTGCGCGAGCTCGCCGAGCGGACGGGCGTGGACGCCCCGGTCGCGCAGTACGTCGACGACGTCGTCAACGGCCGGCTGACCGCGAACGACATGATGGGGGAGATCCTCAGGCGCGAGACCAAGGCGGAGAACGCTTAGCGGTTTCTGGGTGCTTCTTCTCGTGGTGCGGGCTGTCGGGTCCGGCCGCCTGTGGGCTGACCCGGCCACCGCCTGACCGCGGCCCCCCTCACCGAACGCAACCGACGCCGTGTTGCACGCGGCTGCTTCCAGCGTGGTTGCGTTGCGTGTGCGTGCCCCACGCCGCGGGTCTAGCGTTCGGTGAGGGGGCTGCGGTCCGGCGGTGGCCGGGTCAGCCCACAGGCGGCCTGGTCTGGCGGCGGCACCGTCTCGTCTCCGCCTTCACGGGTGGGTGGGGGTGTGGTGCGGGTTGCCGCGGCCGGCGCCGCCGAGAACTTGTAACGCGCAGTTATCGGATCTTCCGACCCGTTGCAACGGGTCGACAGTTCCCGTAACTGAGCGTTACAAGTGCGTGGAGGCGGACCTCAGCGTGGCCGCCAGAGGCGGCCGCGCTTTCGTGGGGCGGGGCGCAGCCTCGCCCTCAGCGCGCCCTCACCGGCCAGACCGGGTCCCGCTGTCAAGGACGAACCACTCGGGCCGAAGGCCCCGCCGTCCGCCACGAAGTGGCGCGTAGCGTCCTTGACAGCGGGAGTCGGGGTGGTGAGCGCGCGGCCGCTACGCAATTGATCACGCCAACCAACAGAGACGGCGACGGGCCAGCAGGAGCCCAGCACGACGTGCGAGAACCGTGCGATCAGGAACGCGGGAGACCGTCGAGCGCGCTGAGGAGGTCCGCCCACAGGTCCTCGACGTCCTCGATGCCGACGCTCAGCCGCACCAGGCCCTCCGGGATCGTCGTCGGCTCGGACTTCCAGCGTCGCCGTCGCTCGAAGGTCGACTCGACGCCGCCGAGTGAGGTCGCGTGCACCCACAGCGAGGTGGAGCGCACCAGCAGGTCGGCATGGTCGGCCGACGGGAGCACGAGCGACACCATGCCGCCCATGCCCGGGTAGCGCACCTCGACGGCGAGGGGGTGCGAGGAGAGGCGGACGGCGAGCTCGGCGGCGTTGGTGGAGGCCCGCTCCACGCGCAGGGCGAGCGTGCGGAGCCCGCGGAGCGCGAGCCACGCCTCGAACGGGCCGGGGTGGTTGCCCTGGACGTCGCGGCGGTTCTTCAGCACGCCGTACAGCTCGTCGTCGCGGGTGACGACGGCTCCGAGCTGGAGGTCGGAGTGGCCGGCGAGGTACTTGGTGGCCGAGTGCAGGACGATGTCGGCGCCGAGGTCGAGCGGCTTCTGCAGCAGCGGGGTGAGGAAGGTGTTGTCGACGACCACGCGGGCGCCGGCGGCGTGGGCGGCCTCGATGACGGCGGGGACGTCGGCGACCTCGAGGGCGGGGTTGGTGGGGGACTCGAACCAGACCAGGGCCGCGTCGTGGCAGGCGGCGGCGACGGCGGCGGTGTCGGTGATGTCGACGAGCTCGGTGGTGAGGCGGCCGCGCATCTCGAGGTCGGCCAGCTGGACGAGTGTGCCCTGGTAGGTGTGGCGGGGCACGACGACCTTGTCGCCGGTGGCGACGAGGTCGAGCAGGGTGGTGACGGCGGCCATGCCCGAGGCGTAGGACAGGCAGCGGCCGCCCTCGAGCGCGCCGAGCGCGTCCTCGAAGGCGGTCCAGCTGGGGTTGGTGTAGCGGCCGTACTCGCGGTCCCCGCCGGCGACGTACGTCGAGGCCATGGTGATCGGCTCGTTGAGCGGCTGGTCGGGCTCGTGCGGGGGGCGCCCGGCGGTGACGGCGACGGTGGCGGGTCGGAGCGGCTCGGGCATGCCTCAACCCTAGGGTTGGGTGGTGATCGCGCTGCCGCTGGAGGTCGTCGCCGAGATCGTCGGCGGTCGGGTCGAGGGGGACGGCGCCGGCGTCGTGGTCGACGGACCGGTGGTCATCGACGGGCGCGAGGCCGGGCCGGGGTCGCTGTTCGTGGCCTTCGTGGGCGAGCGCACCGACGGTCACGAGCACGTGCCGCAGGCCGCCGAGCAGGGCGCGGTCGCGGTCCTCGGGACCCGCGCGACCGGCCTGCCGACCGTGGTGGTCGACGACGCGCAGGACGCGCTGCAACGGCTCGCGGCGCACGTCGTGGCGCACGTGCGGGCAGCGGGCGGGCTGACGGTCTTCGCGCTGACCGGCTCGCAGGGCAAGACCTCGACCAAGGACCTGCTCGCCGCGGTCCTGGGCCAGGCCGGTCCGACGGTGGCCACGCACGGCTCGTTCAACAACGAGCTCGGCATGCCGCTCACCGCGCTGCGGGTCGAGCCGGCCACCCGCTACCTCGTGCTCGAGATGGGCGCGCGCGGCATCGGCCACCTCACCGAGCTGACCGACCTGGTCCGCCCCGACGTCTCGCTGGTGCTGAACGTCGGCACGGCGCACGTGGGCGAGTTCGGCTCCCGCGACGCGATCGCGCAGGCCAAGGGCGAGCTGGTCGAGGCCCTCGACGAGACCGGCACCGCGGTGCTCAACGCCGACGACGAGCGGGTCGCGGCGATGGCCAGCCGGACCCGCGGGCGGGTGGTGACCTTCGGGACCGCCGAGGACGTGGACGTCCGCCTCGAGGGCCTGGAGCTGGACCGGCTCGGCCGGCCGCGCTTCACCCTGGGCGGCGCGCCCGTGACGCTCCAGCTGGTCGGTGCGCACCAGGCGCTCAACGCGGCGGCGGCGGCCGCGGCGGCGCAGGTGGTCGGCGTACCGCTGGCCGACGCCGCGCGGACGCTCAGCGCGGTCACCGGGCTGTCCAAGTGGCGCATGGAGCTGCACGAGCTGCCCAGCGGCGTCGTGCTGCTCAACGACTCCTACAACGCCAACCCCGAGTCGGTCCGCGCCGCGCTCGACGCGCTGGCCTCGCTCGGTGGCGTGCGGCGGCGGATCGCGGTCCTGGGCGAGATGCGCGAGCTGGGTGCGGACAGCGAGGCGGCCCACCGCTCAGTGGGGGAGTACGCCGCGGAGCGGGTCGACGAGCTCCTCGTGGTGGGCCGGGCGGCGGCCGCGGTGCACGCCGGCGGGGGCGGGACGCTGGTCGACGACAACGAGGCCGCGGTCGCCTGGCTGCGCGCGCACCTGCGCGGGGGTGACGCGGTTCTCGTCAAGGCCTCCCGCGGCGCGCGCCTCGACGAGGTGGCCGCCGCGCTTGCGTAGGGTGGATCCCCATGACTGAGCGCAAGGTGCGGGTGGCGCTGCTCTTCGGCGGACGCTCCGGTGAGCACGCGATCTCCGCGGCCACCGCGGCCGGTGTGCTCAAGGCCATCGACCGCGACCGGTACGACGTGGTGCCGGTCGGCATCACCCGCGAGGGCCGCTGGGTGGTCGCCTCCGACGACCCCGCCCTGTGGGAGCTGCGCTCCGACCGGCTGCCCGAGGTCACCGCAGCGGCCGGCTCCGAGGTCGTGCTCGCCACGTCGGCCGACGGACCCCAGCTCCAGGTCCTCGAGGCCGGCGCGGTGCCCGAGGTCCTCGGCCAGGTCGACGTGGTCTTCCCTGTGCTGCACGGCCCGTTCGGCGAGGACGGCACCGTCCAGGGCCTGCTCGAGCTGGCCGACGTCCGCTACGTCGGCTCCGGCGTCCTGGCCTCCGCGGTCGGGATGGACAAGCACTACATGAAGCTGGTCTTCGCCGCGCACGGCCTGCCGGTCGGTCCGTACGTCGTCGTCTCGCCCCGCGACTGGTCGCAGCGCCGCGAGGACGTGCTCACCCGGGTCAAGGCGCTGCAGCCGCCGCTGTTCGTCAAGCCCGCCCGCGCCGGCTCCTCGCTCGGCGTGACCCGCGTCGACGACCTCGCCGACCTCGAGCGCGCGGTCGAGGACGCCCAGGTCCACGACCCCAAGGTGCTGATCGAGGAGGGCGTCGAGGGCCGCGAGATCGAGTGCGCGGTGCTCGGTGGTCACGGAGACGCGGCGCCCCGCGCCTCGGTGGTCGGCGAGATCGTGGTGCAGACCGAGGGCGAGTTCTACGACTTCGAGGCCAAGTACATCGAGGACGACACCGCCCGCCTCGACATCCCGGCCGACGTGCCCGACGCCGTGAGCGAGCGCGTGCGCGAGCTCGCCGTGCTGGCCTTCGAGGCCGTCGGCGCGGAGGGCATCGCGCGGGTCGACACCTTCGTGCAGGCCGACGGGACCGTCGTGCTCAACGAGATCAACACGATGCCCGGCTTCACGCCGATCTCGATGTACCCCAAGCTCTGGGAGGCCTCCGGCGTCCCCTACCCGGAGCTGATCGACGAGCTCATCCAGCTCGCCCTCGAGCGCCGGACCGGCCTCCGCTAGACGGGAGCTCCCGCTTCGATCGCCCGGGCCAGCAGGTCGCGCGCGACCTCGCCGAGCGAGGTGCCGCTGAGGCCGCAGGCAAAGGGGAAGACCGAGGTCTCGGTCGTGCCCGGGGTGATCGCGGTCTCCAGGACGACGAACGAGCCGTCGGCGGAGACGATGAAGTCCGAGCGCGACACGTCGCGCAGGCCGAGGGTGCGGTGGGCCTGGCGGGCGACGTCGCCGAGCCGCTCGATCTGCTCCTGGGGCAGGTCGGGGCGGGTGAGGGAGACGAACTCGGCGGTGTAGCGGGCCGAGAAGTCGAACTCGTGGCCCTTCTCGAACTCGATGGCCACCGGCTCGAGCGAGCGCAGGCCGTCGGCGGTCTCGAGCACCACGACGGACACGTCGACGCCCACGTGGAACCGCTCGACCAGGGCGTCCTCGCAGTAGGCGTAGGTCCCGACCAGCGCGGAGGGCAGCGCGGCCAGCCCGTCGACGCCCGCGACGCCGAGCGTCGAGCCGCCGCGGCTGGGCTTGACCACGACGCGGGTGCCGAGCCGCTGCATGACGAACTCCATGAGGGCGGCGGCCCCGATGTCGCGGAAGGTCTGGGCCGAGAGCCCGACGGAGTCGGGCACGGGGATGCCGTCGCGGCGCAGCAGCTCGCGGGCGGTGCCCTTGTCGTAGGCGACGCGGCAGGCGCGCGAGCGCGAGCCGACGTACGGCATGCCGATGAGCTCGAGGAGGGTCTGGATCTCCCCGTCCTCGCCGAACTGGCCGTGCAGGGCCGGGAGGGCGGCGACGACCTTGTCGTGCTCGAGGGTGTGCAGCAGGTTGCGGTCGAAGTCGTAGGCGTGCGCTTCCACGCCCAGCCCGCGCAGCTCGCGGACCAGGTTGCGTCCCGAGGCCAGCGAGACGTCGCGCTCGTGGCTCAGGCCGCCGGCGATGACCGCGACCGGGCCGGGGAACTCGTCGGCACTCATGCGGCGAAGCCTGTCACAGCACAGCGCCCCGCACCGGTGGGGTGCGGGGCGCTGAGAAGCGGGATCAGATGTGGACGACCGGGCAGGTCAGGGTCCGGGTGATGCCCTCGAGGGTCTGCACCTTGGCCACGACCAGCTTGCCGAGCTCGTCGACGTTGCGGGCCTCGGCGCGCACGATCACGTCGTAGGGGCCGGTGACGTCCTCGGCCATCGTGACGCCCTTGACCTGGGCGATGGCGTTGGCCACCTCGGCGGCCTTGCCGACGTCGGTCTGGATCAGGATGTAGGCCTGCACCACCATGTGCGGAACTCCCTGCTGGCTCAGTGGTCGGGGGAACGCCGCCAACCTACCGTGACCGGGCGGGAGGGGCACAGCCGCCGCCTGTCTCGATCCGGCCCGCGGATCTGGTCTGATGTGGCCATGCCGTTCCCACCCGAGGCCACGCTCGCGGACGTCGGGGAGTTCGCGCTGGTCGCCGAGCTGACCGCCCTGTTCGAGCAGGGCGACCACGTGCTGGTCGGCCCGGGTGACGACGCCGCGGTGCTGCGGGTCAAGCAGGGCCACGTCGTGGTCTCCACCGACCTGCTCGTCGAGGGCCAGCACTTCCGCAACGACTGGGCCGAGGCCGTCGACGTCGGCCACCGGGCCGCGGCCCAGAACCTCTCCGACATCAACGCCATGGGCGGCCGCGCGCACTCCCTGACCATCGGCCTGGGCGCGCCCGCCGACCTGCCGGCCCGGTGGGCGCTCAGCTTCGCCGCCGGGTTCGCCGCGGAGTGCGCGAAGGTCGGCGCCAGCGTCGTCGGGGGCGACCTCACCCGCTGCGACCAGGTCGTCGTCGCGGTCACGGTGCTCGGCGCCTGCAAGCTCACGCCCGTGCGCCGCGGCGGTGCCCGGCCCGGCGATGTCCTCGCGCTGGCCGGCCGCCAGGGCTGGTCGGCCGGCGGGCTGGCCGTGCTCACCCGCGGCTTCCGCTCACCGCGGGCGCTGGTCGAGGCCTACCGCCGGCCCGAGCCGCCGTACGACGCGGGTCCGGCGGCCGCCGAGGCCGGGGCCACGGCCATGATCGACGTCTCCGACGGGCTGCTGGCCGACGCCGGCCACCTGGCCGAGGCCTCGGGCGTCGCGCTCGACGTGCTCAGCGACTCCCTGGAGATCCCCGAGCCGCTGCAGGCCGTCGCGCAGGCCACCGGCGCCGACCCGGTCCGCTACGTCCTGGGCGGCGGCGAGGACCACTCGCTGCTCGCGACGTTCCCCGACGCCGACAGGGTGCCGGACGGCTGGACGGTCATCGGCGCCGTCAGCGAGGGGGAGGGCGTCACCGTCGACGGTGCGGCGTACGACGGCGACGCGGGCTGGACCCACTTCTAGGCCCGAGCAGAAAGGCCGCCACCCCGACGGGGTGACGGCCTCAGCAAGGGGCGGGGGTCAGCGCGAGACCTTGCCCGCCTTCAGGCAGCCGGTGCAGACGTTGAGCCGCTTGGGGGTGCCGTTGATGGTCGCGCGGACCCGCTGGATGTTGGGGTCGAAGCGACGCTTGGTGATCTTGCGCGACCACGGTCGGTTGTTGCCGAAGCCGGGCTTCTTGGCGCAGATGTCGCAGACGGCGGCCATCAGAGGACTCCTGAGTAGTGGATCGAGGCGGTTCGAAGACGGGGGCCCGCTGAGCGGGCAACCAAGGAAGAATATCCGAGAGGTGCGTGAGCGCCCAAACCGCGCGGTCACCCGGGCCACCCCTATTGTGCCCTCCGTGGGCGAACCGGGCACCGTCGGCAGCGGCATCCAGCTGGCCACCGTGCTCCAGTTCGCCGACATCGCGGTGGACGCGCTGGCCGGGGCGCGCGAGGAGATCGACGCGCTCAACGTCTACCCCGTCCCCGACGGCGACACGGGCACGAACCTCTACCTCACCATGGCCGCGGCCCGCGACGCCGTGCGCGCGGCCGACCCGAGCAGCGCGGCCGAGGTGTACGCCGCGTTCACGCGCGGCGCGCTCCTGGGCGCCCGGGGCAACTCGGGCGTGATCCTCAGCGAGATGCTGCGCGCGATCATCCGCCGGATCGCGGCCGCCCGGCCCGACGAGCGCAACGGGGCGGTCATGGTCGACGCCCTGCGGCGGGCCACGGACGCCAGCTACGCCGCGGTCGGCACGCCGGTCGAGGGCACCATGCTCAGCGTCTGCGCCGCTGCGGCCGAGGCGGCCGAGGCGCTGCTGGCCGGCGACCCGACGGTCCGCTCCCGCGACGTGCTGACCACCAGCGCGCGGGCCGCCCGCGAGGCGCTCGCCCGCACGCCCGAGCAGCTCCAGGCGCTCAAGGACGCCGGGGTGGTCGACGCCGGCGGCCGTGGCGTCGTGGTCATCCTGGACGCCGCCGAGACCGCGCTGACCGGACGCCGACCGCCCCGGGTGGCCCACCCGCTCCCGCGGCCGGTCCTGCCCGAGCCGGGCGCGGACCTGGTCGACGGCGGGCCGGCGTACGAGGTGATGTACCTCCTCGACGCCCCTGACGACGCCATCGCCGGGCTCCGCGCGACGCTGGCCGGGCTGGGGGACTCGCTCGTCGTCGTCGGCGGTGAGGGCCTGTGGAACGTCCACGTGCACGTCGACGACGTCGGCGCCGCCATCGAGGCGGGCATCGACGCCGGGCGCCCGCACCGGGTCCGGGTCACCCACTTCGCCGAGCAGGTCGCGGCCCGCGAGCCGAGGCGGCGCACCGGTCGGGCCATCGTGGCGGTGGCCGCGGGACCGGGGCTGGCGCAGCTGTTCGAGGAGGCCGGCGCGGTCGTGGTCCGCGGCGGCCCACGCAACCGCCCGTCGACCGGGATGCTGCTCGAGGCCATCGAGCAGTCCGGCGCGCAGGAGGTCGTGGTCCTGCCCAACGACCCCGACTCGGTCCGGGCCGCCCAGGTCGCGGCCAGCACGGCCGAGACCGACCACGGCGTCCGCGTCGCGGTGCTGCCGACCACGGCGCAGGTCGAGGGCCTGGCCGCGCTGGCCGTGCACGAGCCCGGGCGGACCTTCGACCAGGACGTGCTGGAGATGACCGCGACGGCCCGGCACGCCCGGCAGGGCGGCGTCACCATCGCGGCCCGGCAGGCCATGACCATGGCCGGGCCGTGCGAGCCCGGCGACGTCCTCGGCATCATCGGTGGCGACTTCGTGGCGGTCGGCGACGACCTCACCGCGGTGGCCCAGGACGTGCTGGGCCGGCTGCTCGGCGGCGGCGGCGAGATGGTCACCCTCGTCTCGGGCGCCGAGGACGCCGGCGGTGCGCTGGCCCAGGCGTGCGCCTCCTGGCTGGAGGAGCGGCACCCGACTGTCGACGTCGTGGTGTACGACGGGGGGCAGGAGCGCTACCCGCTGCTGGTGGCCGTCGAGTAGTCGTCGAGGAGGGAGCAGAGCACGTGATCGACCTCGACTCGCCCGTCGAGACGGTCCTCGGCGAGCCCAAGGAGAAGAAGGGCCGCACCCGCAACGAGCGGATCGTCGAGGGACTCGGCATCGAGACCGTCGGCGACCTGCTGCACCACTTCCCGCGGCGCTACGTCGAGACCGGGCAGCTCACCGCGCTCGACGAGCTCGAGAAGGGCCAGTTCCTGACCCTGGTCGGCGAGATCGCCAGCTCGCGGGTCAACACCTACATGGACCGCCGGACCCGCCGCACGGCGTACCGCCTGGACGCGGTGCTGCGCACCGACGGCCCGAGCCTGCGGATGTCGTTCTTCGCCAAGAACAAGGGCGTGGCCGACTGGCAGGCCGGCCGGCTGCGGCCGGGGCGGCGGGGGCTGTTCCTCGGCCAGGCCGACACCTTCCGCGGCGAGTGGCAGCTGACCAACCCGCAGATGGTGCTGTTCGGCGCCGACGACGAGGTGCCCGACCCCGACGCCCAGCTGAGCCTGGAGTCGATCGGTGCGTTCTACCCCATCTACCCGCTGACCCGCGGCGTGGAGTCGTGGGACCTGCAGCGCGCGATCTCCTTCGCTCGGCAGGTGGTCGAGGAGGTCCCCGACACCATCCCCGAGGCGGTGCGGGCCGAGCACCGGGTCCTGCCCGCGCGCGACGCCCTCGACCGGATCCACCAGCCCGACTCGTGGGGTGACATCACCTCGGCGCAGCGCCGCTACCGCTTCGAGGAGGCCCTGGTCACCCAGCTGGTCCTGGGCCGGCGCCGCCGCGCGGTGCGGGCGATGGGGGCGCGGCCGCGCGACGGCGGCCAGGGCGACCTGCTGGCGTCCTTCGACGCGAGCCTGCCGTTCACGCTGACCCGCGGCCAGGAGGAGGTCGGCGCCCAGGTCGAGCACGACCTGGCCCAGCCGCACCCGATGAACCGCCTGCTCCAGGGCGAGGTCGGCTCCGGCAAGACCCTGGTCGCGCTGCGGGCCATGCTTCGGGTCGTCGACTCCGGCGGGCAGGCCGCGCTGCTCGCGCCCACCGAGGTCCTCGCCCAGCAGCACCACCGCTCGATCACCGCCATGCTCGGCGACCTCGCCGGCGGCGCGCTGATGGGCGGCACGACCGTCGAGCTGCTCACCGGCTCGATGACCAAGGCCCAGCGCACCGAGCCGCTCTCGCGTCTCGCGGTGGGCGAGGCCGGGATCGTCATCGGCACCCACGCCCTGCTGGAGGAGCAGGTGCAGTTCTTCGACCTCGGCCTGGTCGTCGTCGACGAGCAGCACCGCTTCGGCGTCGAGCAGCGCGCCGCGCTCACCGACAAGGCCGGCACCCCTCCCCACGTGCTGGTCATGACCGCGACCCCGATCCCGCGCACCGTCGCGATGACGGTCTTTGGCGACCTCGAGGTCTCCACCCTCTCCGAGCTGCCCGCCGGCCGCGCGCCCATCCAGACCAACGTCGTACCCCTCGCCGAGCAGCCGCAGTGGATCTCCCGGGTGTGGCAGCGGGTGCGCGAGGAGGTCGAGAAGGGCCACCAGGCCTACGTCGTCTGCCCGCGCATCACCGGCGACGAGCTGGAGCAGGGCGAGGCCGACCCGGCCTACGACGACGCGGACGAGGACGCGCCGTCCGCCCCGGCGCCCACGGTGCACGGCCTCACCGCGGTGACCGACCTGGCCGAGGAGCTGACCGGAGGTGCGCTCGCCGGCCTGCCCATCGGCGTCCTGCACGGCAAGCTGCCGCCGGAGGAGAAGGACCGCACCATGCGGGCATTCGCCGCCGGCGAGCTCGACGTGCTCGTCTCCACCACGGTCATCGAGGTCGGCGTCGACGTCGCCAACGCCACCACGATGGTGCTCATGGACGCCGAGCGGTTCGGCATCTCCCAGCTCCACCAGCTCCGCGGCCGCGTCGGCCGCGGCGGCCTGCCCGGCCTGTGCCTGCTCGTCTCCCGCGCCGACGTGGGCACGCCGGCCCGCGACCGGCTCGACGCCGTGGCCGGCACCACCGACGGCTTCGAGCTGTCCCGCGTCGACCTCGAGCAGCGCCGCGAGGGCGACGTCCTGGGCCGCTCCCAGTCGGGCTTCCGCTCCACGCTGCAGAATCTCCGCGTGCTGCGCGACGAGAAGACGATCCTCGAGGCCCGCGGCGCCGCCGAGGCCCTGTTGGACGACGACCCCGACCTCGCCGCCCACCCGCTCCTGCGCGACGTCGTCACCCAGATGGAGGATTCGGCCCACGCCGACTTCATCGAGAAGTCCTAGGCTCGCGACCACATGACGCGCATCATCGGGGGCCACGCCGGGGGACGGCGGCTGAGTGCCCCCACGGGGCAGCACACCCGGCCCACCACCGACCGGGTGCGCGAGGCCCTGTTCTCCTCCATCGAGGCGTGGTGCGGGTCGCTGCAGGGCCTGCGCTTCCTCGACCTGTACGCCGGCTCGGGCGCGGTCGGCCTGGAGGCCTGGTCGCGCGGGGCAGGGGTGGTGACGCTGGTGGAGTCCGACCGGCGCACGGCCCGGCTGATCGGCGAGAACGCCCGGGCTCTGGGCTTCGCCAAGGCCGACGTGGTCGGGGGAGCGGTGTCGACGGCGCTTGGCCGCCCGCCGTCCGCGCCGTACGACGTGGCCTTCCTCGACCCGCCGTACCCCCTCGAGGAGCCGCGGCTGGCCGCGGACCTGCAGAACCTCGCGGGCCACGGCTGGCTGGTGCCGGGGGCGATGGTGGTGGTGGAGCGGTCCTCGCGCAGCCCGGAGCCGACGTGGCCGGCGGGGATCGAGGCCGAGCGCAGCCGCAAGTACGGCGAGACCACGCTTTGGTACGGTCACGCGCTGTGACGCGAGCGGTCTGCCCGGGCTCCTTCGACCCGGTGACCCACGGGCACGTGGACATCTTCCGGCGCGCGGCCGGGCTGTTCGACGAGGTGGTCGTGGCGGTCGGCGTCAACGCCTCCAAGAACCGGCTGTTCACGCCCGAGGAGCGGGTGGCGATGCTGGAGCAGGCCACCGCGGAGCTGCCCAACGTGCGCGTGGCCGGGTTCACCGGCCTGCTGACCGCGTTCTGCCAGGAGCAGGGGGCGCAGGCCATCGTCAAGGGACTGCGGGGGGCGGGGGACTACGAGTACGAGCTGCCGATGGCGCAGATGAACGCCTCGCTCACGGGGGTGGAGACCGTCTTCGTGCCCACCAGTGCCCAGTGGGGCTTCGTCTCCTCCAGCCTGGTCAAGGAGGTCGCGGCCTTCGGGGGCGACGTGGCGGCGTACGTCCCGGACTTCGTGCTGGGCCCGCTGACCGAGCGTCTGGCGGCCCGCGGCTGACCTGCGCAGACGCGGACCGGGCCGCGGTTTGGTCGTCTCCGGGCCCGCCGCGTACGATTCTCGATTGGATCTGTCTGACCGGAACCGGAAAGTGACGTCGAACAAACTGGACCCGAGAGCGCCGCTCGTGCTCGACACACGCGAGCTCGGCCGCCGCCCGGGGTCCCAGCGTGAGGTGTCGCGGACGGTTCCGGCGCCGGCGGATCTGGGCATCGAAGTCCTCCGTGTCCCCGAGGGGTCGCCGGTCGAACTGGACCTGCGCCTCGAGGCGGTCATGGAGGGGGTGCTGGTCACCGGGACGGCGCAGGCCTCGCTGGAAGGCGAGTGCGTGCGCTGCTTGGAGCCGATCACCGACGAGGTGACGGTGAACTTCCAGGAGCTCTACGTCTACGAGGACCACGCCCTGCCCCCTTCCGAGGGGGAGGACGACGAGGTCAGCACGCTCCGGGACGACCTGGTCGACCTGGAGCCCCTGCTGCGGGACGCGGTGGTGCTCGCACTGCCGTTCCAGCCCCTGTGCCAGGACGACTGTCCCGGCCTGTGCCCCGAGTGCGGTGCACGCCTGGCCGACGACCCCGACCACACGCACGAGGCGCCCATCGACCCGCGGTGGGCGGCGCTGACCGAGCTCCAGACCGAGCAGAACTGAGAGAGAGAAACAGATGGCTGTCCCGAAGCGGAAGATGTCGCGCAGCAACACCCGCCACCGCCGCTCGGCCTGGAAGACCACCGCGCCGACCCTGGTGACCTGCGCCAACCCCGCCTGCGGCGCCCAGCACCTGCCGCACCGCGCGTGCGGCAACTGCGGCCAGTACGGCGCGCGCAACGACCGTCGTCAGGTCCTCTGACCCCGCGCTTGTCCGACTACGCGCAGCTCCGCGCCGCGCTCGGGGAGCCGGTCCTGCACCCCGAGCTGCTGGACCGCGCCCTGACGCACCGGTCCTACGCCTACGAGAACGGCGGACTGCCGACCAACGAGCGCCTGGAGTTCCTGGGTGACTCGGTGCTCGGCGTCGTCGTCACCGAGACGCTCTACACCACCCACCCGGACCTCTCCGAGGGCCGGCTGGCCAAGCTGCGCGCGGCCGTGGTCAACGCCCGCGCGCTGGCCGAGGTGGCCCGCACCATCGGCCTCGGCGAGCACCTCATGCTCGGCCGCGGCGAGGAGACCACCGGCGGTCGCGGCAAGGCCTCGATCCTCTCCGACACCGTCGAGGCGGTGATCGGCGCGGTGCACCTCAGCGGCGGCATCGAGGAGTCCGCCAAGGTCGTCCACCGGCTCTTCGACCCGCTCATCGAGGCCGCCTCGGCCCTGGGCGCCGGCCTGGACTGGAAGACCTCGCTCCAGGAGCTGGCCGCCGAGCACAGCCTCGGGGTCCCGGAGTACGTCATCGCCGACGAGGGCCCGGACCACATGAAGGTCTTCACCGCCCAGGTGAAGGTGGCCGCCGTGCTCTACGGCAACGGCGTCGGCCGCTCCAAGAAGGAGGCCGAGCAGGCCGCGGCCGAGACGGCGTACGGCGAGATCGCCGCCGGCCTCGGCGTCGCGGACCCGGTCGAGCAGGCCGCCGAGCAGGCCGCCGAGCACGCCCCCGAGGACGCCTGACCCGGTGCCCGAGCTCCCCGAGGTCGAGGTCGTCCGCGCCGGCCTCGCCCGGCACGTCCTCGGCGCCACGATCACCTCGGTCGAGGTGCTGCACCCGCGGCCGGTGCGCCGCGACCCGCGCGGCCCGGCCGGGTTCGCCGAGGCCCTGACCGGGCGCCGCATCGAGGACGCCCGGCGGCGCGGGAAGTACCTCTGGCTCCCGCTCGACAACGGCGACGCCCTGCTCGGCCACCTCGGGATGAGCGGCCAGCTGCTGGTCCAGCCGCCCGACTCGCCCGCGGAGCGGCACCTGCGGGTCCGGCTGCGGCTCGACGGCGCGGCCGAGGGCCGCGAGCTGCGCTTCGTGGACCAGCGGATGTTCGGCGGGCTGTCGGTCTCCGCCGGCGGCGCCGACCTGCCGCCCGAGATCGCCCACATCGCGCGGGACCCGCTCGACCCGGACTTCGACGACGAGGCCTTCGTGGCCAAGGTGCGCCGGCGGGCCTCGGGCATCAAGCGTCAGCTCCTCGACCAGAACCTCGTCTCCGGCGTCGGCAACATCTACGCCGACGAGGCGCTCTGGCGCGCGCAGATCCACGGCGAGCGACCGGGGGAGCGGCTCACCCGCACCCAGGTCCGCGAGCTGCTCGGCCACGCCCGCGAGGTGATGGGCGAGGCGCTCGGGCAGGGCGGCACGTCCTTCGACGCGCTCTACGTCAACGTCAACGGCGAGTCCGGCTACTTCGACCGCGCGCTGCACGCCTACGGCCGCGAGGGCGAGCCCTGCGACCGGTGCGGCACGCCGGTGCGCCGGGTCGCGTTCATGAACCGGTCGTCGTACTTCTGCCCGGTCTGCCAGCCCGTCCCGCGCCGCCGTCGTACGCCGGTCCGCAGCGTCGTCCCGGCGGAGTGAGGGCAGGTCGACAGGTGCTCCACAGGGGGGTGCCGTCAGATTGACCGGAGCCCCCGCGAGTGGGACTCTTGAAGACGGTCCGGGACCCGGACCGGCACCCGCAGCACCCTCTTCGAACACCCTCGATCCACCGGAAGGTTCACCCATGGCCAAGGCGCTGATCGGCTACCTGAACAGCGACCTGCGCGACCCCCGCCTCACCGCCGAGAACAGCCGGCTGCGTGCGCGGGTCCGTGAGCTGGAGGCCCTCGTGGTCCGGCTCAGCGAGGAGAACGACCGGCTCGTGGCCGCCCGCGCCGCCGAGCTGCTGGTCGACACCGCTCCCCGCGTGCAGGAGATGCAGCCCGCCTGATCCCCAGGCACCACCGCCCCGGAAACCGGGGTGACCGCACGACCGCCTCACGCTAGCGTCCTGACCTCGTGAGCCGGCTGGTCGACGTCCTCGTCCCGCCCCGGCTCGGGACGGGCTTCCGCTGGCTGCTCGCCTCGTCGTGGACCAGCAACATCGGCGACGGCATCTCCCTGGCGGCGGGGCCGCTGCTGGTCGCCTCGCAGACCGACTCGGAGTTCCTGGTCGCGCTGGCCGCGCTGCTGCAGTGGGCGCCGCCGATGGTCTTCGGCCTGTGGGCCGGCGCGCTCACCGACCGTCTCGACCGGCGCCGGATCATCATCGTCGGCTACCTGCTGCGGTTCGCGGTCGTGGCCCTGCTGGCCGCGGCGCTCGCCTTCGACGCGGCCACCATCGTGCTGGTCCTGGTCGCGATGTTCCTGCTCGGCTCGGCCAAGGTCTTCGTGGACAACGCGGCCAGCACCCTGACACCGATGCTGGTCGACCGGGCCGACCTGCCCGTGGCCAACGCCCGGATCACCACCGGGATCATCACCTTCAGCACCCTGGTCGGCCCGCCGATCGGGGCCTTCCTCTTCACCGCCGGCCGCGCCGTCCCGTTCGTCACCGAGGTCCTCGTCGGGCTCCTCGCCGTGCTGCTCATCGGCCAGCTGCGGCTCCCGGCCCACGGCCGCGAGGCGACCGCGGACCGGCGGGTCTGGCACGACATCGTCGAGGGGGTCCGCTGGACCGTCCACCACCCCGCGGTCCGCACGCTCGTGCTGACGATCCTCATCTTCAACGTCACCTTCGGCGCGGCCTGGTCGGTGCTGGTCCTCTACGCCACCGAGCACCTCGGGCTGGGCAGCGTCGGCTTCGGGCTCATCACCACCGTCCAGGCCGTGGGCGGGCTGCTCGGCACCTTCGGCTACGGCTGGCTGACCCGGCGGCTCAGCATGGGCGACCTGATGCGCATCGGCCTGGTCATCGAGACCCTGACGCACCTGGTGCTCGCCGTCACCACGTCGGCGTACGTCGCCATGCCGGTCTTCTTCGTCTTCGGCGCCCACGCCTTCATCTGGGGCACCACCTCGCTCACCATCCGCCAGCGCGCCGTCCCGACCGAGCTGCAGGGCCGGGTCGGCTCGGTCAACGCGCTCGGCACCTACGGCGGGCTCGTCGTCGGCGCCGGCATCGGCGGCGTGCTGGCCCAGCACTGGGGCGTCACGGCGCCGTTCTGGTTCGCCTTCGCCGGGTCCGCCGTCTTCGTCGTGGTCATCTGGGGCCAGCTGCACCACCTGGCCCACTCCGACGAGGGACGGCCGCTGGACGCACCCGCCGCGCCCGCTGAGCCACACTGAGCCCCGTGTACGTCCCTCGCCCCAACGTCCTCGACGACCCGGACGCCGTCCGCGCCCTGGTCCGCGCGGCCGGCACCGCCGAGCTGGTCTCGACCGGCCCGGACGGCTACCCGCTCGCGACCCGGCTGCCCGTGGTCTGGGACGGCGACCGGCTGGTCATGCACCTCGCCCGTGCCAACCCGCACTGGCGCGCGGTGCCCGCCGACGACGCCGTCCCCGCCCTCGCCGTGGTCACCGGACCGGAGGCCTACGTCTCGCCGGGGTGGTACGCCACCAAGGCCGAGCACGGCCGGGTCGTGCCGACGTGGAACTACTCCGCCGTCCACCTCACCGGCCGGCTCCGCCGCCACGAGGACCCCGACTGGCTGCGCGAGGCGGTCACGCTCCTCACCGACCTCCACGAGGGGCAGCGCGCCGAGCCCTGGGCCGTGACCGACGCGCCCGCGGCGTACGTCGACCAGCAGCTGCGCGGCATCGTCGGCCTGGAGCTCGAGGTCGAGCGGGTCGAGGCCAAGGCCAAGCTGAGCCAGAACCGCTCCGCGGAGGACCGCGCCGGCGTGGTCGCCGGGCTGCGCGCCGAGGGCGGCCCGCGCGAGGCGCTGGTGGCCGACGCGATGGACCGGCGGGCCTAGGGCGAGGCGGCCAGGGCCACCGTCTGCGCCATCAGCCGCCGCTCGTCGGCGGTGGTGTGCGGCGTGGACAGGCGCAGGGCGGCGGCCTCGTCGAGGTGGTCGGCGTACGGCGCGGGCGCGACGGCGGCGTACGCCGTGAGCAGGTCGCGGGCCTCGGGGACCTCCCCGGTGAGGGCCACGCCGGCCAGGATCAGCGCGGACATGGCCACGTCGAGGCCGGGCGGGCCGGGCCGGGCGTTGGTCCAGTCGATGACGACCGGGCCGCTCGGGCCGACCAGGACGTTCAGCGGGTGCAGGTCGAGGTGGAGCAGCGGCTCGCCGCCGGGCCAGCGGAGGGCGTGCAGGCGGGCCTGGAGGTCGGCCTGGGTGGCGGCGGCCTCCGCGACGGTCACCTCGCCGGCGAAGAGCTGCTCGCCGAGGGTGGGACCGGCCACGCGCGCCATCACGATGCGCGGCCCCTCCCAGCCGAAGACCTCGGGCACGGGGTAGCCCAGCGCGTGCAGCCGCCGGATGAGCGTGGCCTCGGCCTCGGCCGGGCGCCCGTCGGTGTAGGCCCGGGCCACCCGGCCGTCGTCGAGGAGGAACACCTCGCAGTCCCGACCGCTCGCCAGCAGCTCCACGCGTCCGAACCTAGGCCAGCTCCGCGCCCTCGCGCGCCTCGCGGGGGAGCAGGAAGGCCACCAGGAACGCCACGGCGTAGCAGGCCAGGCTGACCCACAGCACGCCCTGGGTGGCGCGGCTCCACCCGTCGTGGGGCAGCCACTGGAAGAACAGCGTGCCGACGATCGCGACGCCCAGGGCGCCGGAGAACTGCTGGGCGGCGTTGAGGACACCCGAGCCGGTGCCGACCTCCTGGTCGCCGAGGTCGGCCAGGATGATGTCGAAGAGCGGGGCGAAGATCGCGCCGGAGCCCAGGCCGGCCACGAACAGGGCGGGGGCGAGGTCCCAGCCGCTCGCCGCCGTGCCGTGGCGGTCGATGGTCCACCACAGCGCGAGCATGCCGAGGCCGATGACCAGGAGCCCGCCGTGCAGCACCCGCCGCCCGAAGCGCGGGCCGAGCGCGGCGCCGGAGCTGGCCGCGCCGATGGCCAGGCCGACGGCGAGCGGGGTCATCGCGATGCCGGTGTGCATCGGCGTGAAGCCCAGGCCGACCTGGATGAACAGGTTGACGATGAGCATCACGCCGTTCATGGCCACGAAGAACGCCGCGAGGAAGACCACGCCGGCCACGAAGCCCCGGTTGCGCAACAGCGAGCGCTCGATGACCGGGTGCTCGCTGAGCCGCTCGGAGACCACGAACGCCGCGAAGAGCAGCGCGGCCGCGGCGATCAGCACGAAGCACCACGCCGGCCAGCCCTCCTCGCGGCCCTGCACGAGCGGGTAGATGAGCAGTGCCGAGGCGCCGGCCAGCAGCAGCGAGCCGCGCACGTCGAGGCGCTGGTCGCGGTCCCGGGGGACGTCGGGCAGGTAGCGCGCGGCCAGCACGGTGCCGACCACGCCGACCGGCACGTTGACGAGGAAGATCAGCCGCCAGCCGCTGCCGAACAGGTCGGCGTCGATGAGGAAGCCGGCCAGGATCGGCCCGAGCACCGCCGCCAGGCCCATGACCGGGCCGAAGGGGATGAACGCCTTCTGCAGGTCGTCGGGGTGGAAGGACTGCTTCACCATGGCCAGCCCCTGCGGGATCATCACCGCGCCGAACGCGCCCTGCAGCACCCGGAACGCGATGAGGGCACCGGCGGTCGGGGCCAGCCCGGACAGCAGCGAGGCCACGGTGAAGCCGGCCATGCCGATGAGGAACATCCGCCGCCGCCCGACCAGGTCGCCGGCGCGGGCGGAGACGACGAGCCCGACCGCGAAGGCGGTGGTGTATGCCGCGAGCACCCACTGCAGGGTGCTCTCGCTCCCGCCCAGGTCGGCCCGGATGGAGGGCCCGGCCAGGTTGGCGATGGTGGCGTCCAGCAGGTCCATGACGTCAGCGGCGATGACGACGGCCATGACCATCCAGCGGTAGCGGTAGCCGCGACCCGCGGCGGGGGTGACGCTGGTTGTCGAACGGTGTTCGTTGTTCACGAACGGTGTTCTACAACCGAACGGTGTTCGTGGTCAAGTAGGGTGTCGGGGTGAGCACGGACCGGGAGCGCACCTGGCAGGCCGGCCCGGTCCGGGTCCGCGTGACGCTGCCGCCGGGCAAGCAGCCGGAGCCGCGCAAGGCGCCCCTCACCCTGGACCGCATCGTCGACGCGGCCATGGCGTTGATGAAGCGCGACGGCTACGACCGCGTCTCCATGCGGTCCCTGGCCCGCGAGCTCGACACCGGGCCGGCCTCGCTCTACGCCCACGTGGCCAACAAGGACGAGCTCGACCAGCACGTCGTGGACCGGATCTCCCGGCTGCTCGACGTACCCGAGCCGGACCCGGAGCGGTGGCAGGAGCAGCTCAAGCAGGTGATGCGCGACATGCGCCGGCTCTACCGCGAGCACCCGGGATCGGCCCGGGCGGCGATGGGCATGATCCCGTCGATGGACGGCGGCCTGCGGGCGGCCGACGCGATGATGGCCATCGCGCTGGCGGGCGGCATCACCCCGCAGGCGGCGGCCTGGTTCTGCGACATCTGCGCGGCGTTCGTGGGGGCGGTGGCCTACGAGGAGACGGTGTGGACCACGCGGGAGAACTCGACCCCAGCAGGCGAGGGAGACCGACCACGAGGCCGTCGACGAGCAGCTCCGGGCCTTCGTGGAGGGGATGGGCGACCGGTTCCCGGTCCTGGCGAAATACGTCGTGGAGCTGACCGCGGGCAGCGGGGACGAGCGGTTCGACTTCGGCGTGGAGATGCTCGTCAGCGGCCTGGCGGCCGTTTCGGAGAACTACCGCTGAACACGCCCGCAATTCGCGGCCCTGGGGGTGGGCGCCGGTAGGGTTCGGCAGAGCTGAGCTTCCCCCGCGTCAGCTGGTGTTGTCGTCATCTGCGAGGGAGCCCCCGTGTACCTGAAGAGCCTGACCCTCAAGGGGTTCAAGTCCTTCGCCTCCTCGACCACGCTCCAGCTCGAGCCGGGCATCACCTGCATCGTCGGCCCCAACGGCTCGGGCAAGTCCAACGTGGTCGACGCGCTGGCCTGGGTCATGGGCGAGGCCAGCGCCAAGTCGCTGCGCGGCGGCAAGATGGACGACGTCATCTTCGCCGGCACCTCCGGCCGCCCGCCCCTCGGCCGGGCCGAGGTGCTGCTGACCATCGACAACACCGACGGCGCGCTGCCGATCGAGTACTCCGAGGTCACGATCAGCCGGACCATGTTCCGCGCCGGCGGCTCGGAGTACGCCATCAACGGCACCCCCTGCCGGCTGCTCGACGTCCAGGAGCTGCTGAGCGACTCCGGCATCGGCCGCGAGATGCACGTGATCGTCGGTCAGGGCCAGCTCGACCAGATCCTGCACGCCACGCCGGAGGACCGCCGCGGCTTCGTGGAGGAGGCCGCCGGCGTCCTCAAGCACCGCAAGCGCAAGGAGAAGGCGCTCCGCAAGCTCGACGCCTGCGAGGGCAACCTCACCCGCCTCGGCGACCTGCTCACCGAGATCCGCCGCCAGCTCAAGCCGCTGGGCCGCCAGGCCGAGGTGGCCCGTCGCGCCGCCGGCGTCCAGGCCGCGGTGCGCGACGCCAAGGCGCGGCTGGTGGCCGACGACCTGGTCACCGCCCGCGGGGCGCTGGAGCAGGAGCTGGCCGACGAGAGCGTGCTGCTCACCCGGCGCCAGGAGGTCGAGGGCGCCCAGGCCCAGGCCATCGAGCGCGAGAGCGCGCTCGAGGCCGCGCTGCGCGAGGACCTGCCGGCGCTGGCCCAGGCCCAGGAGACCTGGTTCGCGCTGTCCGGGCTGCGCGAGCGGCTGCGCGGCACGGCCTCGCTGGCCGCCGAGCGGGTCCGCAACGCCGAGGGCGTGTCCACCGGCGAGGTCGGCTCCGGCCGTGACCCCGAGGCGCTCGAGGCGGAGGCCGTGCAGGTCTCGGCCCAGGAGCAGGCCATCGAGGCCGAGGTCGAGCAGCACCGCGGCACCCTCGAGCAGGCCGTCACCGCCCGGCGCACCGCCGAGGACGCCGTGGCCGAGGAGGAGCGCCGGGTCGCCGGCCAGCAGCGCGCCGCGGCCGATCGCCGCGAGGGCATGGCCCGGCTCATCGGCCAGGTCAACGCCCTGCGCTCGCGGGCCGCGGCCGCCGACGACGAGATCGGCCGGCTCACCCAGGCCCACGAGGCCGCGCTGGCCCGCGCGGCCCGCGCCCAGCGCGACTTCACCGCCCTGGAGACCCGGGTCGCCGGCCTCGACGCCGGTGAGGAGGGCCTCGACGCCGAGCACGAGGCCGCCGCCCACCAGCTCTCCGACCTCGAGGAGCGGCTGGCCAAGGCCCGCGAGGAGATGCGGCGCGCCGAGAACGACCGCAGCGCACTGGCCGCCCGCAAGGACGCCCTCGAGATCGGCCTCAACCGCAAGGACGGCGCCGGCGCGCTGCTGGCCGCCTCCGACCAGGTCTCCGGGCTGCTCGGCTCGGTGGCCGCGCTGCTCACCGTGCGCAGCGGCTACGAGGCCGCCGTGGCCAGTGCGCTCGGCTCGGCCGCCGACGCGGTCGCGGTAGAGAGCGCCGATGCGGCCGTCGCCGCCGTGGGCCACCTCAAGACCGAGGACCTCGGCCGCGCCGAGCTGCTGCTCGGCTCCGGTCCCGCCCACGACGTGAGCGGCTGGCCCACCCTGCCCGACGGCGCGGCGTACGCCCTCGACGTGCTGTCCTGCCCCGACGAGGTCCGCCCCGCGCTGGCCCGACTGCTCGACCGGATCGCGGTCGTCGACGACCTCGACGCCGCGCGGGGCCTGGTCGCGCGCGACGCCTCGCTCACCGCGGTGACCCGCGACGGCGACCTCCTCGGCGCCCACCTGGCGGCCGGCGGCTCGGCCAGCCAGCCCAGCCTCATCGAGATCCAGGCCGCGGTCGACGAGGCCGCCGCCCAGCTGGCCGAGGCGGTGGCCGCGACCGAGCGGCTCGGCTTCGACACCAGCCGCCTCGAGCGCGAGCGCCACGAGGCCCAGAAGGGCGTCGACGTCGCGCTGGCCAAGCTCCACGAGTCCGACGCGACGCTGGCCGCGGTGGCCGAGGAGCTCGGGCAGTACGGCGCCCAGGCCCGCGCCGCGCGCGGCGAGGCCGAGCGGCTCGAGCGCTCCATCGCCGAGGCCCAGGAGGCCCGGACCAAGGACCTCGAGGGGCTCGGGGAGCTCGAGCAGCGGCTGGCCCGCGCCGAGGAGGAGCCGGAGCTCGAGGACGCCGCCGACGGCCGCGAGGAGCTGGCCGAGGCCGCCCGCGCCGCCCGCCAGGGCGAGATGGACGCGCGCCTCGCGCTGCGCACCGCCGAGGAGCGCGCCCGCGCGCTGCACGGCCGCGCCGACCAGCTGCTGCGCGCCGCCCGCGAGGAGCGCGAGACCCGCGCCCGCGAGCTCGAGCGGCGCCGCCGGCTGCTCCGCGAGGGCGAGCGGGCCCAGGCCGTCGGTGCCGCCGTGCTGGTCGTGCTCGACCGGTTGGACGGCTCCATCGCCCAGGCCGCCGCGGCGCGCGCCGAGGTCGAGCAGGCCCGCAAGGGGCGCGAGGAGGCGCTGCTGGCCGTGCGCAAGCAGCTGCGCGACCTCAACCGCGAGCACGACGAGCTGGTCAACTCCGTCCACCGGGACGAGATGGCCCGCCAGCAGCAGCGGATGCGGATCGAGCAGCTCGAGGAGCGCGCGCTGACCGAGCTCGGCCTCGCCGCCGACGCACTCGTCAGCGAGTACGGCCCGGACCAGCTGGTGCCCTTCGCGGGTGCCGTCGAGGAGGGCGCCGAGGAGCCCGAGCCCACGCCGTTCGTCCGCGAGGAGCAGGCCAAGCGGCTGCGCCAGGCCGAGCGCGAGCTCTCCATGCTCGGCACGGTCAACCCGCTGGCCCTGGAGGAGTTCAGCGCGCTGGAGGAGCGGCACCGCTTCCTCGGCGAGCAGCTCGAGGACCTCCGCAAGACCCGCAAGGACCTCCTCGACATCGTCCGCGAGGTCGACGCCCGCGTCGAGCAGGTCTTCCGCGAGGCCTACCAGGACGTCGAGAAGGCCTTCGACGCGACGTTCGCGCGGCTCTTCCCGGGTGGTGAGGGCCGGCTGGTCCTCACCGACCCCGACGACATGCTCAACACCGGCATCGAGGTCGAGGCCCGCCCGCCGGGCAAGAAGGTCAAGCGGCTCTCGCTGCTCTCCGGCGGCGAGCGCTCGCTGGTCGCGGTGGCCTTCCTGGTGGCGTTGTTCAAGGCCCGCCCGTCGCCGTTCTACATCCTCGACGAGGTCGAGGCCGCGCTCGACGACACCAACCTCGGCCGGCTGCTGGAGATCTACGAGGAGCTCCGCGAGAACTCCCAGCTCCTGGTCATCACCCACCAGAAGCGGACCATGGAGGTCGGCGACGCGCTCTACGGCGTGACCATGCGCGGCGACGGCGTCTCCGCGGTGATCAGCCAGCGGCTGCGCGAGGCGGAAGCCTCCTAGTGCCGCGGGAGCGTCCCACCCGCGACCGCTACGTCCACTGGGAGAGCGTCACCACCCGCTGGGCCGACATCGACGTCTACGGGCACATGAACAACGCCCGCTACTTCGAGCTCATCGACACGGTGGTCAACAACCACCTCGAGCAGGCCACCGGCACCGACATCCGCCGGCTCCCGGCCATCGGGGTGGTGGCCGAGGTCGGCTGCCGCTACTTCGCCGAGGTAGGCTACCCCGCGCCCGTCGAGGTCGGGGTGTACGTCGAGCGCCTGGGCACGTCGTCGGTCACCTACAAGGTGGGGCTCTTCCAGGGCCCCGGCGACCGGGCGGCGGCGGAGGGCACCTTCGTGCACGTCTACGTCGACAACACCGACCCGGCGCGGCCGGTGACGCCGATTCCGGAGGCGATCCGGGCCGTCGTCGCGCCCTTGGTGCGGGAGTCCTGACCCGCTCCTGATTGGATGGTCGGCATGTCCGCTCTGGCGCTGCTGATCCTCATCATCGCCGTCGTCGCCGTGCTGCTGGTCGGCACGGTCGTCGGGTTCCTGGTGCGCGGGCGCAAGCCCGCGCCGCTGCCCAACACCCACACCGACGTCATCGTCACCCCGCCGCCCGCGACGGACGCCGACACCGACGCCCCGCCGGTCGAGGTGAGCGCGCCGCCGGCCACCATCGAGCGGCCCGAGCCCACCGCGACCCGGCTGGTCCGGCTGCGCCAGCGGCTGGCCGGCGCCCAGGGCGGCTTCGGCCGCGGGCTGCTGGCCCTGCTGAGCCGCGACCGGCTCGACGAGGACACCTGGGAGTCCATCGAGGACGTGCTGCTCACCGCCGACCTGGGCGTGCAGCCCACCCAGCAGGTCGTCGAGGGCCTGCGCACCCGGCTGCGGGTCGAAGGTCGGCCCGAGGACGCCCGCACCGCGCTCCGCGAGGAGCTCGTGAAGATCGTGGACCCGTCCATGGACCGCCGCCTCCAGGTCAGCGGCGCCGACGGCAAGCCCGGCGTGGTCCTGGTCGTCGGCGTCAACGGCACCGGCAAGACCACCACCGTCGGCAAGCTGGCCCGCATCCTCGTGGCCGAGGACCGCCGGGTCACCCTCGGCGCGGCCGACACCTTCCGCGCCGCCGCCGTCGACCAGCTGGCCACGTGGGGCGACCGGGTCGGCGTCGAGGTGGTCCGCGGCGCCGAGGCCACCGACCCCGCCAGCGTGGCCTTCGACGCGGTCAAGCACGGCGTGGACGACGGCGTGGACACCGTCATCATCGACACCGCCGGCCGCCTGCAGAACAAGGCCGGCCTCATGGACGAGCTCGGCAAGGTCAAGCGCGTCATCGAGAAGCAGGCCCCCGTCACCGAGGTGCTCCTCGTCATCGACGCCACCACCGGCCAGAACGGCCTCATCCAGGCCCGCGTCTTCTCCGAGGTCGTCGACGTCACCGGCGTCGTCCTGACCAAGCTGGACGGCTCGGCCAAGGGCGGCATCGTCGTCTCGGTCCAGCGCGAGCTCGGCGTCCCCGTCAAGCTCGTGGGCCTCGGCGAGGGCCCCGACGACCTCGCGCCGTTCGACGCCGAGGCGTTCGTGGACGCCCTGCTCGGCTAGCGCAGCCCCAGCACCGCGTCCAGCAGCTCGGCGGCGCGGGCGTCGAAGGAGTGCTCCTGGGCCACGCGCTCAGCGAGCCGGAGCCGCTCGTCGTACGCCGGCCAACCCTGGGGCGCCTCGGCGAGCAGCGGTCCGATCTCGGACGGGTCGGTGAAGGTCCGGACCTGGGTGCCGAAGACCTCCGCGATGCCGGGGACGTCGTCGCTGAGCACCCGCGCGGCGCACGCAGCGGCGTCGAAGAGCCGGTTGGACAGGAACCCTTCGCGCCGCATGTCGCTCCAGTGGTCGTTGAGCACCACGCCGGCCGCCGCGTAGAGGGCGCCGAGGTCGGCGTTCGGGACCTGCGTGCCCGCCACGGGCATCGGTCGCCACCCCGAGCCGTACACCGTCACCTCGACCCCCGCCGCCAGCGCGCCGTCCAGCGCGGGCCGGGCGGCACCGCGGCGGTTGCCGACGAACAGCACCGGAGCCCCGCTGTCCGGCTCGGCCCGCTGGGGATGGAAGAGGGCCACGTCCGTGCACTGCAGGAGGGGCTCGACCGGCAGCCCCCACTCGGCGCTCCGCGTGCGGGACCAGGAGAGGCTGGCTGCCCGCACCAGGTCGTACGCCGCGGCCTCCTCGGCGGCGACGTCCTCGGGGTGGCTGATCACCCAGAGCACGTGCCGCGGGCCCGGCCGCGGGACCACGCGGTCCAGGCCGCGCAGCACCAGCACCACGTCGTCGAGCTCGCGGCTCCACCGCTCGCGAGCGGGCGCCGGGTCGACCGCGACGTGCTGGCCACGCCGCTCCAGGGCGGCGGCCAGTGAGCGGGCGAAGTGCAGGTCGCCCCAGGTCTCGCCCGCGGCGCCGGCCGTCGCTGCGGTGTCGATGGTCCAGCGCAGCCGGCCGGTGCCCTCGACCACGTGCGCGCGGGGCGACGCCTCGGGCGCACGGCCGGAGAACGAGGACCGCGTCCGGTGCCACGCGGGCGAGCCGGGCAGCCCGCCGCTGACCCACGTCATCCGCACCGACGGCTCGAGGACGACCCGGCCGCGCTTGCGCAGGCGCAGTCCGAGCCCCACCTCGTCCAGGGGCGCGAAGCCCCACGCCGCGTCCCAGGCCGCGCGCGGCAGTGCGACGACCGGGGAGAGCAGGGTGGGCACGTCGACGCGGCCGAGGACCTCGGCGTCACGGGGAGCGTGCCCCTGGAGGTGCGAGGCCAGCCCGTCGGCTACGAAGGCCCCGCCGGCGCTCACCACGACGTCGGACCGGTCCACCAGGAGGGGCTGCGCGGCGGCCACGCCGGGGTCGTCGAGCACTCCGGCGAGCCGCACCGCCGCTGCGGCGTCGGGGACCGCGCCCGGTCGCACCAGCACCAGCCGCGAGCCGGCGGCGGCCGCGACCGCGGCGGAGACCCGGTCGGGTCCGTCGTGGCGCAGCACGGGCCGGACGCCGTACGCCGCTGCGACGGTGTCGGCGAGCACCCGGTGGCTGCGCGGGAGCTCGCCGGCGACGGGGACGAGCTCGACGCCGGCCTCGGCGGCCGACCGGATCCAGTTGACGGTGCGGGCCACCTCGGCGCCGACCGGCAGGACCAGGCTCACGCCGCCCGAGCCGGCGGGGACGCTCACCGCGCTGTGCAGCGCGGACAGGGCCAGCTCGCGCAGCCGGCCCAGGGTCAACGCAGGCGAGTCGGCGCGCGCGGGCAGGACCGCGTCGAGCGAGCCGCCGACGTGCTCCAGCCAGGCCGCGGCCGGACCGAGCGGGTGGTTCCGGGCGTGCGGCAGGAGCTCGTCCAGGACGGCCAGCGCGAAGAGCGGATGGGTCG
This sequence comes from Nocardioides anomalus, assembly GCF_011046535.1. Lineage (NCBI taxonomy): Bacteria > Bacillati > Actinomycetota > Actinomycetes > Propionibacteriales > Nocardioidaceae > Nocardioides > Nocardioides anomalus. The sequence goes on from NZ_CP049257.1 coordinate 1,113,641, forward strand.
AGCGAGTGCGGTGCTCGGGGTCGGCGAGGTACCACTCGACCGCGCTGCCCGCGCCCCACGGCCGGCCGGGCGCAGCCCAGTCCAGCTCCAGCAGCGGGTGCGGCGACGGGTCGTCGACGCCGACCGCCCGCTGCGCCTCGACCCACTCCGTGTCGACCAGCGACGGGGGCAGGTCAGGCACGGCCGTACTCCACCAGCCGGCGCAGCGGTTGCGCCACCACCGGCACCGGCTGGAGCACCTCGGCCGGTCGGGTCGGGTAGAACCGCGCGGTGTCGGCCAGGAAGCCGCGGACCCCCTCGAAGGCCTCGGGCAGCTCCTGCTCGCAGAGGTCCAGCAGTCGTCCCGCACCGAGGCCGTAGGGGTCGTGGCGCAGCACGTCGATCTTCACGTAGGGCAGCCGCCCGCCGTCGAGGGCGCGGTCGGCGAGCGCGGTGGACGGGTTCCACGGCACCGCTCCACGTTTGCGGAGCAGCGCGACGTCGGCCCGGGTCTTCGGCAGGCCGGTACGGCGCAGCGCCCACCACCGCACCCGGCGACGGGCGGTGCGCCGGTCGACCTCTGTCTCGGTGTAGTACGCCGCCGAGCGCAGTCCGGCCTTGTAGAGGCGACGGCTCAGCCCCACCTCGTGCTGGCGGATGACCTGGGACCGGTCGTCGAGCACGGCCAGCTCACCCCAGAACCTCCGGAACGCCTCGGACTCGATCGCGCTGCGCCGGAAGGTGACGAAGAAGCTCTGCACGTGGTGCTTGACCCGGTCGGTCTCCGTCAGCCCCCAGAAGTCGGCCTCGCGCCCGGCCAGCCGCGCGTACACCGACCGGGCCGCCACCAGCGGGCCCACGTAGGAGTCGTTGGTGATGGTGACCTCGTCGTAGCGCTCGAGGTCGAGCGTCCCCAGGCCCGCCCGGTAGGAGGCGAAGTCGTAGCCGGTGTTCTCCCGCTCGACCAGCCGGCCGACCGAGGAGAGGAAGGTGCGAGCGGCGTCGGTCAGCTCCGCCGTGCTGACGACGACGAGGTCGTCGACGGCCGTGGCGAGCGCCTCGGCCTGCCGGCGGACGTGGGGGCCGACGGCGCCGCGCGGGTCGAAGTGCGCCAGCACCGCCAGTCTCGCCACCGGACCGAGGATAGGTCTCAGCCGTGCAGCCGCTGCAGGTGCCGCGCGAAGGCGTCGACCGGTGCGTCGGGCACGGCGGCGCGGATGCGCTCCTGCCAGTCCTCGAGCCCGGGGGTGTCGTAGGGGTTGTCCACCAGGAAGCGTCGTTTGAACACCGGGAAGCCGTCGGCCAGGAGCGTGAAGGCGCGGGGTCCGTAGACCGGGTGGTTGGGCAGCAGCGCCGGCACCCAGGTGGAGAGTTCGAAGCCCTGGCCCACGAGGTACTGCGTCAGCCCGGTCTCGTACTTCTGCACCAGGTTGGTCCGGTCGCGTTGTGGCCGCACCGTGTCCAGCCGCCGCCGCAGCCCCGGGTCGTCGAGGACCGGTCGGCGCAGGGCCAGGAAGTAGGAACCGACGTGGACCAGCTCGAGGTGGCGGTACGCCGTGGGCGGGAGCCAGGACCGCTTCACCTCCTCCAGCGGGACCTCCTGCGGCTGGAGCGGCTCGGGCTCGAACCGGCGGGCGGTGAGCTGCAGGCCCCAGAAGTCACAGGTGCGCGCGTCCATCCGCGCGAAGACGTCGTCCAGCGGCTGCACCAGCCAGCACGAGTCGTTGACCAGCAGCACCTCGTCGTAGGCCGCCAGCGCCTCCCACCCGACCAGCTCGCGGGCCAGCACGCTCCAAGAGCCGAAGTCGTGCGCGCCCTGGTCGCGGACCCACGCGCCGGCGACGTGCGGCGCCAGGCGGTCCAGCTGCCCGTCCTGCAGCGAGCCGTCGTAGCAGACGAAGACGTCCGCGTGCCGGGCCAGCTCGGCGACGTAGGCCACCACCGTGTCGTCGACCAGCCCCTGCGCGTCGTACGCCGCGAACAGGCAGGCCCGGCGCGGCCCCACGGGCAGGGAGTGTGGCGCCCGCCCGACCCGGCGGGGGAGGGGGAGCAGACCGCGGTGCCGCCCGTCGAGCAGGTAGTGGACCAGCGGGTTGGTGGCGGTCTCGGAGTCGTCGGCCGGGTCGAGGTAGGACGCCCAGTACCACCACACGTCGAACTCCAGCGACGGGTTGCGCAGCATCCGCCAGCCCCGGCGGCAGAAGTGGTCGACGGGCTCGGCGCCGCGCTCGGCCTGAGGCGGGTTGTGGGCCAGGTAGCCGGCCTCGTCCACCGCGCCGGCCAGCCTCACGAGCGCGATCTCGCAGCGCCGGCCCTGCCCGACGCCGTACCCCTCGGCCGGCGGGAGCGTCAGCGCGTGCACGCCGCGCTCGAGGGCGTCGCGCAGCAGCGCGTCGGGGTCGTCGGAGGCCAGCCAGGCGTGGACCAGGCGCGCCCAGGCGGGCTCGAACGGGGGCGCGCTCACGGCGCCATCATTGCGGACCGGCGCGCGTAACACCGAAGTAACACCGGGCGGGAACCCGTTGCATGCCCGCAACACAGTGCCGATGGGGGCGAAACGTCGCGCCACCAGGGTTCACGTCAACAGAGCGGGAGTGTGGCCGCGACAACGTCGTCCACCCGAGGGCCGGTCCCGCTCAGCCCAGTCATGGGTCCACTTCGATGGAGGTTCTGTGGACGGCTACTACGCGTTCATGCTCATCGCGACAGCGTTCGTCTTGATGATGACGGTCCCCGCGCTGGCGCTCTTCTACGGCGGCATGTCCAGGTCCAAGTCGGTCCTGAACATGATGATGATGTCCTACATCGCGGTCGCGATCGTCGGCATCCTCTACGTCGCCGTGGGCTGGTCGATGGGCTTCGGTGGGGAGGGCACGTTCTTCCACAACCCGTTCGACCTGTTCTGGCTCGACGGGGTCACCACCGACACCTACATCGGCGTGATGTTCCAGCTCACCTTCGCGGTCATCACCGTCGCCCTGATCAGCGGCGCGGTGGCCGACCGCCTCAAGTTCTCCGCCTGGGTCGTCTTCACCCCGCTGTGGGCGCTGCTGTGCTACTTCCCGATGGCGCACATGGTGTTCAGCTGCACCGACAACTCGCTCATCTGCGGTCGGATCGGCGCGCAGGACTACGCCGGCGGCACGGCGGTCCACATCAACGCCGGCATGGCGGGCCTGGTCCTGGCGATCCTGCTGGGCAAGCGCCTCGGCTTCGGCAAGGACCCGATGCGCCCGCACAACCTGACCCTCACCATGCTCGGCGCCGGTCTGCTGTGGATGGGCTGGTACGGCTTCAACGTCGGCTCGATCGTCTTCGCCGGCGAGGAGGGCGACGCCTTCGACGCCCGCTTCTTCTCCGAGACCGGGCGCACCTTCGCCAACACCACGCTGGCCACCATGGCCGCGATCATCGGCTGGCTCGTCGTCGAGCGGATCCTGCACAAGAAGGCCACCTCGCTGGGCGCCGCCTCGGGCATCGTCGCGGGCCTGGTCGCCATCACCCCGGCCTGTGGCGCGGTCAACCTCAGTGGCGCGGTGGCCATCGGCCTCATCGCCGGCGCGGTGTGCGCCTGGGCCGTCGGGCTGAAGTACAAGCTCGGGTACGACGACTCGCTCGACGTGGTCGGCGTGCACCTGGTCGGCGGCATCATCGGCACCGTCCTCATCGGCCTGTTCTCGACCTCCGAGGGCGCAGGCGGGATCGACGGCCTCTTCTACGGCGGCGGGCTCGGCTCGCTCGGCGACCAGGCCCTCGGTGCGCTGGTGGCGATCCTGTACTCCGGCATCATCACGCTGGTCATCGGCCTGGCCATCAAGTACACGCTCGGCCTGCGCCTCGACGAGGACGCCGAGGTCGAGGGCATCGACGTGGCCGAGCACGGCGAGTCGGCGTACGACATCCACACCGGTGGTGGCAGCGGCGGGAGCACTGGCGTCCTGGCCGCGGCGACCACACCCGTCGCCCCCTCGGTCCGCAACGAAGGAGCCAACGCGTGAAGCTCGTGACCGCGGTCATCAAGCCGCACAAGTGGGAGGACGTCCGCGAGGCGCTGGAGACCTTCGGCGTGACCGGCATGACCGTCAGCGAGGTCAGCGGGTACGGACGCCAGAAGGGCCACACCGAGGTCTACCGCGGCGCGGAGTACGACATCGCGCTCGTGCCCAAGATCCGCATCGAGATCGTGGTCGACGACGGTGACGTCGAGGACGTCACCGGGATCATCGTCAAGACCGCGCAGACCGGCCGGATCGGGGACGGCAAGGTGTGGGTCAGCCCCGTCGAGACCGTCGTCCGGGTGCGCACCGGCGACCGCGACGCCGCCGCCCTCTAGGCCCGGCGCCACCGCGTGTCCACCGGCCCGGCCCTCCGCTGCGGAGGGGCGGGCCGGTGACATGATCGGCCCACCCGCAGCACCCCAGGAGGCATGTCGTGAAGCTCGTGACCGCGGTCGTCAAGCCGCACAAGTGGGAGGACGTCCGCGTCGCCCTGGAGGCCGTCGGCGTCACCGGCATGACCGTCAGCGAGGTCAGCGGCTACGGCCGGCAGAAGGGCCACACCGAGGTCTACCGCGGCGCGGAGTACGACATCGCGCTGGTGCCCAAGGTGCGCCTGGAGATCGTCGTCGACGACGCCGACCTCGAGGCCGTGGTCGGCGCGATCACCAAGAGCGCGCAGACCGGGCGGATCGGCGACGGCAAGGTCTGGGTCGTCCCGGTCGACAGCGTCGTGCGCGTCCGCACCGGCGAGACGGACGGGTCGGCTGTTTGACGTCTGAGGAGCGCTCCCGCCGCACCGCGGACGCCGACGCCCTGTGCGCCAAGGCGTGGGCCGACGTCGGCGCCCCGGACACCGGGCTCGCGCTGGTGGCGGTGGGCGGGTACGGGCGCGGCGAGCTCGCGCCGCACTCCGACCTGGACCTGGTGCTCGTGTCCGACCGGGACGGCACCGGCGCGGACGAGCAGCTGCTCGGCCAGGTGGCCGGCCAGCTGTGGTACCCGCTCTGGGACTCCGGCGCGAACGTCGACCACTCGGTCCGCACCCTGCCCGAGATGCTCGCCGCCGCGGACGGCGACCTGCGCGTGGCCACCGGGCTGCTCGACGTGCGGCACGTGGCCGGCGACCCGAACCTCACCCTGCGGCTGCGCACCACGATGCTGGCCCACTGGCGGCGCACGGCGCGCGAGCGGCTGCCCGACCTGCACCGGCTGGTCCGGCAGCGGCACGACCTCATGGGCGAGCTGGCCCACGAGTCGGTGCCGGACCTCAAGGAGGCCGAGGGCGGCGTCCGCGACGCGACCGTGCTCAAGGCGCTCGTGGCGACCTGGCTGGTCGACGTGCCCCACGTCGAGCTCGAGCGGAGCCGGCTCGCGCTGCTCGACGTGCGCGACCACGTCCACGACCTGGCCGGGCGGGCCACCGACCGGATCGCGCCGGAGCTGTGGGGCGAGCTCGCGCCGCGGCTCGGCGTACCCGACGCCCGGGCCGCGCAGGTCCACGTGCGCGAGCTCGGCCGCCGGATCACCCACCTGTCCCGGCTGACCTGGCGCCGGGTCGACGACGTGCTCAAGCGCCCGGCCCACGTCGGCGTGCGCCGGCCCGCGCTGACGCCGGTGGCCGAGGGCGTGTCCCTGGCCGACGACGAGATCGTGCTCGACCGGCGGGCCCGCCCCGCCGCGGACCCCGCCCTGCTGCTGCGCGCGGCCGCCGAGGCCGCCGAGCGTGACGTCGTCCTCGCGCCGCCGACCGCGGCCCGGCTGGCCCGCGAGTGCGCGCCGCTGCCCGACCCCTGGCCGGCCGAGGCCCGCCAGCTGCTGGTGCGTCTCCTCGCGTCCGGGCGCGGGCTGCTCGCGACCTGGGAGACGCTGGAGGAGACCGGCGCGCTGGGCGGCGTGCTGCCGGAGTGGGAGCGGATCCGGCTGCTGCCCCACGCCTCGGCCATCCACCGCTTCACCGTCGACCGGCACGTGGTCGAGACCTGCATCGAGGCCTCCGCGCTCATCCGGAACGTCGGGCGGCCCGACGTGCTCATGGTCGCCGCGCTGCTGCACGACATCGGCAAGGGCTCGCTCACCGAGCACAGCGTCGCGGGCGAGCCGCTGGCCCGGGCGATCGCGACCCGGATGGGCTTCGAGCCGTCGTCGGTCGACCTCATCGCGCTGCTGGTCCGCTGGCACCTGCTGCTGGCCGAGACCGCCACCACCCGCGACCCCGACGACCCCGCCACCGTGGCCGCCCTGGCCTCCCGGCTCGGCTCGGTCGAGGCGCTGGACCTGCTCACCGTGCTCACCGAGGCCGACGCCCGGGCGGCCTCGCCCAAGGCCTGGTCGTCCTGGCGCTCGGGCCTCATCCTCGACCTGGCCCGGCGGACCCGCGCCGCCCTGGCCTCCGGCGCCGGGCTCCCGCCGGTGGCCAACGACGACCTCGCGGTCCCCGCCGACCTGCCCGCGATCACCGTCGAGCCCGTCCCCGACGGCTCCCGTGTCACCGTCATCGCCGTCGACCGGGTCGGCCTCCTGGCCGACTTCGCCGCGATGTTCGCCCTCCAGCGCATCAGCGTCCGCGCCGCGCGGGTGTGGTCGCAGGACCAGTACGGCGTCTCGGTCTGGGAGGTCGCCGAGGAGCACGTCGACGCCGGCGTCCTCCGCGCGCGCCTCGAGGCCATCCAGGACGGCCGCATCGACCCCGCGCCCCGCCTGGCCCCGCCGGCCACCCAGGCGCTCGAGCCGACCGTCGCCGTACGCCCCGAGGCGTCGGCGCAGGCCACCGTGCTGGAGGTGCGCGCCGCCGACCGGCCCGGGGTGGTCTACCTGGTCTGCGCCGCGCTGGCTCGCCTCGACGTCGCCGTGCGGTCCGCGCACGTGGACACGCTCGGTCCGCAGGCCGTCGACGTGTTCTACCTCCAGGAGGCCGCCGCCGGCGCGCTGGGCGACCAGCGGGCCGCCGAGGCCGCTCATGCGGTGCGGGCTGCGCTGGCCGGCTGACCTGGGAGTACGAAACTGGCGTCTGCGGCGTGGGTTTCGTACTCCAAGCGTGAGTTTCACCGGCCGGCCGGTGAAACTGGACCCCGCCGCGGCCCGCCGCCGCGTCGGCCCGGAGCGGGCTGCGCCGGTAGGCTGATGAGGTTGTCCCAGCCCCTCCAGCGTTGAGGAACCCCCTTGTTCGCCACACTGTCCGACCGCCTCGCCGACACCTTCCGCAACCTGCGCGGGAAGGGCCGGCTGTCCGAGGCCGACATCGACGCGACCGCCCGGGAGATCCGGATCGCGCTGCTCGAGGCCGACGTCGCGCTGCCGGTGGTCAAGGAGTTCGTGGCCGCGGTCAAGGAGCGGGCGCGCGGCGAGGAGGTCAGCCAGGCGCTGAACCCCGCCCAGCAGATCGTCAAGATCGTCAACGAGGAGCTCGTGACGATCCTCGGCGGCGAGACGCGGCGACTGCGCTACGCCAAGTCCGGCCCGACGGTCATCCTGCTCGCGGGCCTCCAGGGCGCCGGCAAGACCACGCTCGCGGCCAAGCTGGCGCTGTGGCTCAAGGAGCAGGGCAAGAGCCCGGTGCTCGTGGCCTGCGACCTGCAGCGCCCGAACGCCGTCCAGCAGCTCCAGGTGAACGGCGAGCGCGCCGGCGTACCCGTCTTCGCGCCGTCCCCGGGCAACGGCACCGGCGACCCGGTCGCGGTCGCGCGGGAGTCGCTGGAGGAGGCCAAGCGCAAGCTCTACGACGTCGTCGTCGTCGACACCGCGGGCCGCCTCGGCGTGGACGCCGAGCTGATGCAGCAGGCCGCGGACATCCGCGACGCCGTGCAGCCCGACGAGGTGCTGTTCGTCGTCGACGCGATGATCGGTCAGGACGCCGTCAACACCGCGCAGGCCTTCCTCGACGGCGTCGGCTTCGACGGCGTCGTGCTCACCAAGCTCGACGGCGACGCGCGCGGTGGCGCCGCGCTGTCCATCGCGTCGGTGACCGGCCGGCCGGTCATGTTCGCCTCCAACGGCGAGAAGCTGACCGACTTCGACCTGTTCCACCCCGACCGGATGGCCTCGCGCATCCTCGACATGGGCGACATGCTCACCCTGATCGAGCAGGCCGAGAAGACCTTCGACCAGGAGCAGGCGGCCAAGGCCGCGGGCAAGCTGCTGGGCGGTCAGGGCGAGTTCACCCTCGACGACTTCCTCGAGCAGATGCAGCAGGTCCGCAAGCTCGGCTCGATGTCGAAGATCATGGGGATGCTGCCCGGGATGGGCCAGTTCCGCGAGCAGCTGGACAACTTCGACGAGCGCGAGATCGACCGGATCCAGGCGATCATCCAGTCGATGACGCCGGCCGAGCGGGCCAACCCCAAGATCATCGACGGATCGCGCCGCGCGCGCATCGCCAAGGGCTCGGGCCGCCAGGTCTCGGACGTGAACAGCCTGGTCGACCGCTTCTTCGAGGCGCGCAAGATGATGCAGCAGTTCGCCAAGGGCGCCATGCCCGGGCTGCCCGGCATGCCGGGCATGGCCGGTGGCGGCAAGCGCGGCAAGCAGAAGGCCCAGCAGAAGAAGGGCAAGGGTCGCCGCGTCTCCGGCAACCCGGCCCGGGCCGCCCAGGACGCCGCGGCGGCCAAGGAGAAGGCGGCCGCCACGGCCGCCAACCCGTTCGGCAACCCCGGCGGCGACGAGGTCGACTACGAGAAGGCCGCGGCGGCGCTCGAGCTGCCCAAGGACTTCTCGAAGTTCCTCAAGTAGCCGGTCGGCCCCGGCGGGCGGGCAGCAGAGCGCCCCTCCAGCCACGGGGACAGCCGGAGGGGCGCAGGTCCTGAGCCTGGCACGCGGGACGGGGCCGGTGGGGCGTCGGCGCCCGGCGTACCCAAGATTGTGGGGCGCGAGGCCCGGAGCGCGCTCGGGCCGCGCCGCCGCTTGGGGGATCGAAGCGGCGACACGGCTGTGTTCACCGTAGGCCCCCGAGTCCCTCCAGCATCAGAGGTCCAGACAACAAGAACGTATCTGGGGCCGGGCATGCCACTCTTGAAGGGCGAGGGCCGGTGGGGCGGCTCTGGGTCGACTGATTGGGGGATCGAGTCGACCCTGTGCGCCCCGCCGGCTCTCTTCACGTCCAGTACGGTCGAGCCGTGCGACGCGTCCCGGGCTGGCTGTGGGCCGCGCTCGTGGTGGTCGTGGCGCTGCTGCTGGCCGTGCCCCTCGGCGGGTGGGACCACGTCGACCGCGCCGACGCCTCGGCGCAGCGGCTGGCGCCCGGGCAGCGGCACGTGTCGGACCCGTTCGCCACGAGCGTGCTGAGCGCCGAGGTGACCGACCGGGACCCGGCGTCGTCGTTCGACCCGGAGCCGGGGACGCGGTTCCTGGTCGTCCGCGCGCGGGTGGACAACCGCACCGACCGGACCCGGGACGCGACCGGCGACCTCCTGGTGCCGGCCGGGGTGGACCTGGGCCCGGCGAGCACGGTCACGGTGGCGCGCGACCCGCAGAGCCGGTCGGCCGCCGTGCAGCCGGGGCTGCCCGCCGAGGTCCTCTTCGCCTGGGAGCTCGAGGGCGACACCGTGGCACCGGGCGACACGCTGCGGGTCCAGGTCGTCGACTGGACCGAGATCGAGTCGCGGGTCGCCTCCGGGCTGGTGCCCACGGACTACCGCGTCGGCGCGGTGGTGGAGGTGCCGGTGTCGTGAAGGCCCTCGTGCTCGCGCTCGTCCTCACCGCCGCCGCGGTCGTGGCGCACCGCACCACCCCGAGCGAGGAGGAGCAGGTCGCGCCGTTCGTGGTCGCCGCGGACGCGGGGGACTGGGGCCAGGCCCGTACGGTCGGCGCGCGGGTGGACGACGTGGGGCTGGCGACGCGGGTCACGGACGGCGAGTGGACCGGTACGACGGACGGCGTCTGGGTCGTCGTCGCGGCGACGGCGGAGACGACGCTGCGCGCCGCCTCCCTCGACGCGAGCCTGTGGCTCGGGGACCGCCGCTACGACGCGTCCGACCGGCCGGGGGACGCCGCCCTCGGCGCCGCGCGCCTGTCGCCCCGGCTGCCCGTGCGCGGCACCCTGGTCTTCGAGGTGCCCGCCGCCGCGTTGCGTGCGGACGGCGGCGAGGCGCGCGTGCGGTTCGCGACCGAGTCGGACCCGCGTCTGGACTCGGTGGTCGAGGTGCCCGTGGACCTCACGGACCTGGAGCCCGAGGCGCTGGTCGAGCTCACCGCGCCCGAGCGGACGACGCGGTGACGTGGTGACCACGTGGTGACCCGGTGAGCCGCTGGCTGCGGCGCGAGGCGGCGGCGCTCGTGCTCGCCGGGCTCCTCGGCGCCGGGACGGTGGGGTGGACGCTGCACCTGGACGGGAGGCCCTACCGCGACTCGTTGCCGGGGGAGTCCGCGGTGGCGGCGGGCGCGCCCGCGGTCCTCGAGGGCACGGCCTTCACGGTCACCGGCACGCGGTCGGTCGTGGGCGGGAGCCGGGCCGGAGAGCGGCTGGACGTGGCCGAGGACGCCACGCTGGTCGTGGTCACGCTGCAGGTGGTGCCGGACGCCGACGACCCCCTGGGGATCTGCGGCCTGGCGCTCGTGGACGGCGGAGCGGAGGGCACGCGGTGGGACGCGGCCTCCTTCACCGAGACGAGCTGGTCGGCGCCCGACCGCTTCGCGACCTACTGCGACGACGAGGAGACCGCGCCCTACGAGCTGCAGGAGGCCTTCGTCGTCCCGACGGAGGTCGCCGGCCGGGTCGACCTGGAGGTCACGAGGCCGCCGGCAGCGGTGCCCGCGGTGCGGCTCGACCTGGCCGGCGCGCCCGCGCGCTGAGCAGGGACAGCGCGGCCGCGACCACGGCCAGCTGGAGCGGCACGACCACCACGTCCGTCGCCAGGTCGACCAGGCCGGACGTCCCCGCCCACCACGCCCGCGGGTGCGGCCCGGCCAGGTGCTCGAACCCGACGCTCAGCCACGCCGGGGCGGCGGTGACGACCGCGAAGGCCAGGAGGTACGTGGCGACCGGCAGCGGTCCCGCCCGCCACGCGAGCGTCGCCACCCGGCGTACCGGCTCCCAGCGCTCGACCACCTCCCGGCTGGCCAGCTCCACGGCGCGCTGCCAGCGTGAGGACAGCCGGCCGTACCGCTCGCGGACGCGCACCACGTGCCGCGGGTCGTCGCCGTCGTGCAGCGCGCCGGCGAAGACCACGCCGGCCAGCGCGAGCCAGGCCAGCGGCAGCAGCGCCACGTCGCTCACCACCGACCACACCGGGCCGATGCCGTCGAGAAGATCACCGACCCAGGCGAACTCGGCCCGCAGGTCGTCGACCCGGTCGAGCAGCCACGCCACCATCCGCCGCGAGGTCAGCCACTCCGGTACGCCGCCCAGGAGCGTGCGCAGCACGAGGACGGTGACCAGCGCCCAGACCGCCTCGAGGTAGGCCAGCACCGCGCCGGTCCACTGCGGACGGCGTTCCTCCAGGCGCTCGAGCACCATCCGCAGCCCGAAGGCGACCACCACCATCGTGACCGACAGCCAGCCGATGGACACCGACAGTGCGTCACCGCCGACCGTGTCGAGGTCCAGCGAGGCGCGGGCGTAGGCCACCACGTCCTCATCGATGATCGCCCAGGCCGCGTAGATGATGAGGAACGGCAGCACCGCCTCCAGCAGCGCACCGCCCAGCTCCCGCGTCCGCTGCCGGCGCGACAGGGGCTCCGTCGCCGGCTCGGCCCCGGCCCGGGCCAGCGCGTCGCGGACCACGATGAAGATGGCCACGTAGCTCACCAGCCGCGCCAGCACCGCCAGCGGCAGCACCAGCAGGCCCCAGACCGCGTCGACGTTCCCGGCGTGGCCGGCCAGCCGGACCAGCAGCACCCGCGCCAGCCACCCGGCCAGGAACCACGCCAGCACCGTCGGCCACCGGGCCGCGACGGCGGCCAGCAGCGACCGGGGGGAGGGGGTCATCGGCGCCCACCCTAGGGCGTCCGGGCGATGATGGGGCCGTGGCTCGCGTCCTGGTCGTCGACGGCGCGAACGTCGTCGGCAGCCGTCCCGACGGCTGGTGGAAGGACCGCCCCGGCGCCGCCCGCCGCCTGCACGAACGCCTGCTCGTGGCCGACCTGGCCTACGACGAGGTCGTGCTGGTCCTCGAGGGCGGGGCCAAGGGCGGGGTGAGGGCCGGCCGCGATGGCGACGTCCGCGTGGTGCACGCGAAGGGCAGCGGCGACGACGAGATCGTGGCCCAGGCCGACCGGCCCGGCGACGTGGTCACCGTGGTGACCGCCGACCGGATGCTCCAGGCCCGCGCCGCCAGCAAGGGCGCCTCGTCGCTGGGGCCTGCCTGGCTCCTCGCCGAGCTGGAGCAGTAGAGCCCGCAGACCCGACGGAACCACCCGGTTCGGCGCGCCGGTTCGACAAGAGCGCGCCGAACACGTCGCGACGGAGTCGCGACCATTCAGACAGCTACTCTGGCGATGGCGAGAGCCACGGCCCCGACCACGGCCGAGCGGACGCCGAGGGCGCCGGGGACGACCTCGACGGAGCTGGCGGTGTCGGGCTGGGCGTAGCGGTCGATCGAGAGCCGCAGGCCCTCGATGAGCGAGGGCGAGCCGCCGAGGGTGCCGCCGACGACGACGAGCTCGGGGTTGAGGCTGTTGGCGAGGTCGGCGACGGCGCGGCCGATGGTGAGGCCGGCGTCGGTGAGGACGCGGCGCACGCCGGGGTCGCCGGCGCGGTCGAGCTCGATGACCTGGTCGATGCTCAGCGGCTCGTCGTACGCCGGGCGGAGGGCCTCGAGCAGGTGCGCGGCGGAGACGCGGGTCTCCAGGCAGCCGCGGTTGCCGCAGCGGCATACGTGGCCCTCCTCGCCGACCTGCACGTGGCCGATCTCGCCGGCGATGCCGCTGGTGCCACGGTGCAGGCGACCGCCGAGGACGATGCCGGCGCCGACGCCGCTGGCGATCTTGAGGTAGACCACGTCGTGCCGCCCGCGGGCGATGCCGTGGTGGAGCTCGGCCAGCGCGCCGAGGTTGGCGTCGTTGTCGGCGTGCACGGGCACGCCGAGCCGGCGCTCCAGCTCCTCGCCGGGCAGCAGGCCCTGCCAGCCCGGCATGATGCCGGTCCGGATCCGGGAGGAGCGGCGGTCGACGGGGGCGGGCACGCACATGCCGACGGCCTGGAGCTCGTCGTCGTGCAGCCCGCTGCGGGCCAGCAGCGCGCGGACGGTGGTGGCGGTGCGGTCGAGGACCTCGGCGCCGTGCGAGTCCACGTCGACCAGCGCGTGCTCCTCGGCCAGGATCGTCCCGGCCCGGTCGGAGACCGCGACCCGGACGTGGCCGTGGCCGATGTCGACGCCGGCCACACCGCCGGCCGGGGCGCTGAGGCGCACCAGGACCGGCGGTCGGCCGCTGCCGCCCTTGTGGGGCCGGGCCTTGTCGTCGGTCTCGCTGACCTGGCCGGTGCGGATGAGGTCGGCGACCAGGCTGGACACGGTGGTGCGGGACAGCCCGCTGGCCCGGACCAGGTCGGCCCGGCTCATCGGTCCCTCGCCGGCCAGGAGGCCCAGGACCGTGCGGGAGTTGCCGGCGCGCAGCCGTTCGAGGGCACCGGAGGAAGCCATGGCTCAAGCGTACGGAGATATGTACGGAAAGAGGACGAACTGGACCGCCAGATGGACTCATTCGGCATTGACCGGGACCAATGCCCGTTCCTACGTTGATGTGGCGGTCGTCACAGGCCGGCACCAGCAGCACCGGAGGCCATGGTGGCCGACCGGCTTCTTGATCGGGCAAGGAGAAACCCCCATGTTGCGCACCCCTCGCGGCGCCCTCCTCGGCGCCGCCCTCGTCACCACCTTGGCGGTGGGCCTGGTCCAGGCCCCCGGCCAGGCCGCAGCGCCACCCTCCACGAAGACGGCGGCCAAGAAGGCCGAGCCGGCGTACAAGAACGCCGACCTCACCACCGAGCAGCGGGTCGCCGACCTGCTGTCGCGGATGACCACGGCCGAGAAGATCGGCCAGATGACCCAGGCCGAGCGGATCGACGTCGACGCCGACCCGTCGCTCATCACGACCTACGGCTTCGGCAGCCTGCTCTCGGGCGGCGGCTCGGTGCCGGCGACCAACACGCCCGAGGCGTGGGCCGACATGGTCGACGGCTACCAGGAGAAGGCGCTGGAGACCCGGCTCGGCATCCCGCTGCTGTACGGCGTGGACGCGGTCCACGGCCACAACAACCTGCAGGGCGCCACGCTCTTCCCGCACAACATCGGGCTCGGCGCGACCCGCGACCCCGATCTGGTCGAGCAGATCGGCCACATCACCGCCATGGAGACCCGCGCCACCGGCCCGCAGTGGGCCTTCGCGCCGTGCGTCTGCGTGGCGCGCGACGACCGGTGGGGCCGGACCTACGAGAGCTTCGGCGAGGACCCGAAGCTGGTCACGAGCATGGAGACCGCGATCGACGGCCTCCAGGGCACCGACGTGCGCGACCTGGCCCGGCCGGACCGCGTGCTGGCCACCGCCAAGCACTTCGCCGGCGACGGGCTGACGACCTACGGAACCGGCGAGGGTGACTACACCGTCGACCAGGGCATCGACCAGGTCAGCCGCGCGGACTTCGACCGGCTCGCGCTCGCGCCGTACGTCCCGGCGGTCAAGAAGCACCACGTGGGCTCGGTGATGCCGTCCTTCTCCAGCGTCGACTGGACCGAGGACGGGATCGGCAACCCGGTCAAGATGCACGCCAACTCCGAGCTCATCACCGGCTGGCTCAAGCAGCAGCAGGGCTTCGACGGCATCGTCATCACCGACTGGCGCGCCATCCGCCAGCTGCCGGGGACCTACACCGACCAGGTGCGCGCGTCGGTCAACGCCGGGATCGACATGTTCATGGAGCCGATCCAGGCGCCGAACAACCCGACCGGCTGGGACGAGTTCATCCCCACGCTCACCGCCCTGGTGGCCAGCGGGGACGTCCCCATGAGCCGCATCGACGACGCGGTCAGCCGGATCCTCACCGCCAAGTTCGAGCTCGGCCTCTTCGAGCACCCGTTCACCGACCGCCGCAACATCGACACCATCGGCAGCAAGGCCCATCGCCGGGTGGCGCGCCAGGCGGTGGCGGAGTCCCAGGTGCTGCTGAAGAACAAGAAGCAGACCCTGCCGCTGAGCACGAGCAAGCAGGCACCGGTGTACGTCGCCGGCAGCAACGCCGACAACATCGGCAACCAGGCCGGCGGCTGGACGCTGACCTGGCAGGGCGGCTCGACCAACGTGGTCCCGGGCGACACCGTGCTCGACGCGGTGCGCGACACGGCCAAGGGTCGGGTGCAGTTCAGCGAGACGGCCTCCGACCCGATCCCGGCCGGGGCCAACGGCATCGTCGTGGTCGGCGAGACGCCGTACGCCGAGGGCTTCGGTGACGTCAACGGCCCGCAGTGGGGCTACGACCCGGGCGACAACGGCGTGCCGCGGCCGAAGAAGACCATGGAGCTGAGCCAGGCCGACGCCGTCGCCGTCCGCAAGGTCTGCGCCCGGGCCGCGACCTGCACCGTCCTGGTCGTCGCGGGCCGGCCGATGATCATCCCGCCGGAGCTCCTCGGCCAGATCGACGCGCTCGTCGCGTCGTGGCTGCCCGGGAGCGAGGGGATGGGCGTCGCGGACGTGCTGTTCGGCAAGAAGGCGTTCACCGGCAAGCTGCCGGTGACGTGGCCGCGCAACGTGGCGCAGGAGCCGATCAACGTCGGGGACGCCGACTACGACCCGCTCTACCGCTACGGGTTCGGGCTCCGCACCCGCTGAGTCCGGGGCCAGGGGGTACGGTCCGGAGGCGTGGTCGCTCTCCACGTCTCCGGACCGGTCCTGCCCGACGGGGAGGCCCGTGACCTCTGGGTCGTGGACGGCCACATCACCCTCGAGCACCAGCCCGGCGCGGAGACGGTGGCCAGCGGCTGGGTCGTCCCCGGACTGGTCGACGCGCACTGCCACGTGGGCCTCGACGAGCACGGGGAGGTCGACCGCCAGACCGCCGAGGAGCAGGCCGTCGCCGACCGCGACGCCGGCGCGCTCCTGCTGCGCGACTGCGGCAGCCCGGCCGACACCCGCTGGGTCCAGGAGCGCGACGACCTCCCGCGCCTGATCCGCGCCGACCGGCACATCGCCCGGACCCGACGCTACATCCGCAACTACGCCCACGAGGTCGAGCCCGACGAGCTGACGTCGTACGTCGAGCGCGCCGCGCAGCAGGGTGACGGCTGGGTCAAGCTCGTCGGCGACTGGATCGAGCGCGACCGCGGGGACCTGGCCCCGTCGTTCCCCGCCGACGCCTTCGCCGCGGCCATCGCGACCGCGCAGGCCCTCGGCGCCAAGGTCACCGCGCACTGCTTCGGCACCGAGGTGCTGCCGATGCTCATCGACGCCGGCATCGACTGCATCGAGCACGGCACGGGCCTGACCGAGGACCTCATCGACGCCATGGTCGAGCGCGGCACCGCACTGGTCCCGACGGCGATGCAGCTCGACAACTTCCCGAACTACGCCGACCAGGCGGGCGAGAAGTTCCCGGCGTACGCCGCCACCATGCGCGACCTGCACGCACGCCGGCGCGACACGATCATGGCGGCCTGGGAGGCCGGCGTGCCGATCTACGCCGGGACCGACGCCGGGGGAGTGCTGCCGCACGGCGGCATCGCCGGCGAGGTGGCCGAGCTCGCGTCCTACGGCATCCCGGCCGAGGACGCGCTCGGCGCGGCGTCGTGGCGGGCGCGGGAGTGGCTGGGGCTGAACGCGACGCTCGAGGAGGGGGCGCCGGCGGACTTCGTGGTCTACGACGCCGACCCGCGTCAGGACCTCGCGGTGCTGAGGACGCCTTCGCGCGTGGTGCTCCGGGGTGCGGTCGTGCGCTGACCGTCCTGGTCCAGGTCCACCACGAGGTGCTCGGGCGGCGGGTACTTCACCACCGCGCAGTTGCGCTTGACCAGCTCCTCGCCCACCACGGACCCGGTGCGGCGGTCGACCAGGGAGCGCCAGATCTCGTTGCGGCGCCAGACCCGGTCACCGACGCGGACGAACTCCTCGTCCCGGGCCTCCACCTTGTAGGAGTGCTCGACCGGGCGGTCCGCGCGCAGCTCGCCGCGCAGGTGCTTGTCCTCCACCCAGGTGTGGACCATGAACGTCGTGTCGGTGTCGTTGCGGACCACGAGGTCGACGTAGTTCCACACGATCGAGCAGCCGACCCCCCAGGGCAGGACCCGGGACTTGTCCGGGAACGGGTCGAAGCTGTGCTCGGAGCGCTCGACGACGGTGAGCGGGGAGTGCAGGAACATCCAGTGCAGCAGGTTCGCCAGCTGGCAGATGCCGCCGCCGACACCGGCCCTGGCCTCGCCGTTGGACAGGCGCATGCCGACGACGTAGCCCTTGCGGGCGGTGCAGTTGCCGACCACCTTGTTGAACGAGAACGTCTCGCCGGGGCGGATCACCACGCCGTCCGTGCGGGCGCTCGCCAGCCGCAGGTTGACGACCTTGTTGTGCTGCAGGGCCATCTCGTCGGGGGAGAGCTCGCGCAGGAGCAGCGAGCCGTGCTTCTTGACCCGGACCGGCAGCTCCGGGGTCCCGGGCGCCCGGGTGGCCCAGCGGGTGCCGGACGTGGCCCAGGCGACGTGGCGGCGCAGCTGGTGGGCGCGCACGGCCAGCGGGTAGAGCCAGGGGTGCCGCTCGGTCACGCGGCGGCGGGTCAGGGCCAGGCGGGTGGTGCTCACGTCGGTGTGATGCGGTCCGGGGCGGCCTGGTTGCGCCCGGTCCCGGTGCAGATTCGGCGGCACGCGCGCAGTCTGGCAGACTTCTCGGTTGAGTCCTGTGCGCCCGGGGACCCTCTCATCCCCCGGTGCCGAGGCCCATCGGAGTCCGTCGCTCGGTGCCCCACACGTGTGTGCCGGCCTCCACCACCACATGACATCGAGGAGACACCACACCAGTGGCCGTCAAGATCCGTTTGAAGCGCCTGGGCAAGGTCCGGGTCCCGCAGTACCGCATCGTCGTCGTCGACTCGCGCAAGAAGCGCGACGGCAAGGTGATCGAGGAGATCGGCAAGTACCACCCGAAGGAGGACCCGTCGTTCATCAGCGTGACCTCCGAGCGGGCGCAGTACTGGCTCGGCGTGGGCGCGCAGCCCTCCGAGGCCGTCGCCAAGCTCCTCAAGATCACCGGTGACTGGCAGACCTTCAAGGGCTACAAGGGCACCGAGGGCACGCTGAAGACCGCCGAGGCCAAGCCCGACAAGCTCGACGTGTTCAACAAGGCGCTCGCCGACGCGCACGGCACCGACTCCGGTGACGCCGTGACCGCGAAGAAGGCCGCGGCCAAGAAGACGGCTGCGCCCAAGGAGGAGGCTCCCAAGCAGGAGGCCGCCGCCGAGGAGGCCGCCCCGGTCCCCGCCGACGAGACGCCCGAGGGGGCCGCGGCCGACGCCGAGGCCGCCGAGGCCGCCGAGAAGCCGGACACGAACCCGGCCGACGCGGACAACTGATCTCGTGCTGGCCGACGCGCTGGAGCACCTGGTCCGCGGGGTGGTCGACCACCCCGACGACGTCGTCGTGCGCGACAAGCAGCTGCGTCGCGGCTCGATCCTCGAGGTCCGGGTGCACCCCGACGACCTCGGCAAGGTGATCGGCCGCGGCGGGCGCACCGCGACCGCGTTCCGCACCGTCATCTCGGCCCTGGCCGGGAAGTCCGACGCGCGGATCGACTTCGTGGATGTCGACAAGCGACGCTGACGGTCGCACCTCCGGCGACGGCGGCCCCGAGCTCATCGAGGTCGTCGTCGGCCGGATCGGCAAGCCGCACGGCCTGCGCGGCGAGGTGACCGTCGACGTCCGCACCGACGAGCCGGACCTCCGGTTCGTCCCGGGCGCCGCGCTCGACAGCACCACCCCGTCCAGCCACGCCGCTCGCAGCAGCACGCTCACGGTGGCCACCACCCGGTGGCACCAGGGCGTGCTGCTCGTGCGTTTCGAGGAGGCCGCGGACCGCGAGTCCGCCGAGGCGCTGCGCGGGCGGGTCCTGCACGCCCACCTCCCGGCCGACGCCAGCCCGGAGGACCCCGAGGAGTTCTACGCCCACCAGCTGGTCGGGCTCGCGGCGTACGACGTGGAGGGACGCCACCTCGGCCAGGTGACCGCGCTCGTCCCCGGCGCCCAGGACCTGCTGACCGTGCGGACGCCGGACGGCCGCGACGCGCTGGTGCCGTTCGTGACCGCGCTCGTGCCCGAGGTCGACGTGGCCGGCGGGCGCGTCGTCATCGCCGACCGCCCGGGCCTGGTCACGCCGTTCCCCGAGGACGACGCGTGAGGCTCGACTACCTCACGATCTTCCCCGACTACCTCGACCCGCTGCGCCAGTCGCTGACCGGCAAGGCCGCCGAGGGCGGGCTGCTCGAGCTGCACGTCCACGACCTGCGCACCTGGACCCACGACCGGCACCGCACCGTCGACGACGCGCCGTTCGGCGGGGGAGCGGGGATGGTGCTGCGCCCCGAGCCGTTCGGAGAGGCCTTCGACGCCCTCGACCTCGACGGCGCGACCGTGGTCGTGCCGACTCCCTCCGGGACGCCGTTCACCCAGGCCCTGGCCCGCTCGCTGGCCACCCGCGAGCGGCTGGTCTTCCTCTGCGGGCGCTACGAGGGCATCGACCAGCGCGTCCTCGACCACGCCGCGACCCGGGCGGAGGTCGTCGAGGTCTCGCTCGGCGACTACGTCCTCAACGGCGGTGAGGTGGCCGCCCTGGCCGTCACCGAGGCCGTCGTCCGGCTGCTGCCCGGCTTCATGGGCAACGCCGAGTCCCTGGTCGAGGAGTCGCACGAGGACGGGCTGCTGGAGTACCCCGTCTACACCCGCCCGGCCTCCTGGCGCGGCCTCGACGTGCCCGACGTGCTGCTGTCC
The DNA here is from genome assembly GCF_011046535.1 of Nocardioides anomalus. Classification (NCBI taxonomy): domain Bacteria; kingdom Bacillati; phylum Actinomycetota; class Actinomycetes; order Propionibacteriales; family Nocardioidaceae; genus Nocardioides; species Nocardioides anomalus. The sequence continues at coordinate 1,133,505 of NZ_CP049257.1, forward strand.
GGCGACCACGCGCGGATCGCGGCCTGGCGGTCCGAGGCCGCGCGGCGTCGTACGGCGCAGCGCCGGCCGGACCTTCTCCACCCCAGCGCGGCCGCGACCGCGTGGGACGTCGTGCCGGCCACGCTGGGCGACGCCGGCGAGCTGTTCACGCTCCAGCGGGCGTGCTGGGTCCAGGAGGCGCTGGCCAACGACGACCTCGCCCACATCCCGCCGCTGCACGAGTCGCTGGAGGACGTGCGCGCCTGGCTCGGCACCTGGTCGACGTGGGTGGTCCGCAGCGAGGGCCGGCTCGTCGGTGCGGTCCGCGGCCGTCTGGAGGGCACGGCCTGGGACATCGGGCGGCTCATGGTCGCCCCGGACCTGCAGGGCCGGGGGCTCGGCCGGGTGCTGCTCGACCACATCCAGGCCGCCGCGCCGGCCGAGGCCACGTCGTACGTCCTGTTCACCGGGGCCCGCAGCGCCGACAACATCCGGATGTACAAGAAGGCCGGCTTCCGGGTCCGCACGGACCTCGAGGCGCCGCCGCGCGCGGTGGTCCTCACCAAGCGCCGCACGATTGGGTAGCCCTCGTGCCGCTGTGGCAGACTTCCTCCTTGGCCCAGACGGCCGGGTCTCTGCCACAGGGGAACCCGCAGCCCACCGGGTCAGGTCCAGCGCGTGCTGCGCCACCGCAACAACTCCATGCACATCTTCCGACATCCGCGGCTGACCTGTGGCACTCGCGAGGAGCTTCCCATGAGCAACGTGATCGCCGAGCTCGGCAACGTCCACAAGCGCGACGACGTCCCGGCCTTCCGCGCCGGTGACACCGTGAAGGTGCACGTCAAGGTCGTCGAGGGCAACCGGTCCCGCATCCAGGTCTTCCAGGGCGTCGTGATCCGGGTCCACGGCTCGGGCGTCGGCCGGACCTTCACGGTCCGCAAGGTCTCCTTCGGCGTCGGCGTCGAGCGCACGTTCCCGCTCAACTCCCCGATCTTCGACCACATCGAGGTCGTGACCCGCGGCGACGTGCGCCGCGCGAAGCTCTACTACCTGCGCAACCTGCGCGGCAAGGCGGCCAAGATCAAGGAGCGCCGCGAGGCCTGAGCGGCCACCTAGACTCGCTGCCGTGACGATCGAGGACGCCGACACCGGCGCGGACCGCGCCGGGGACCGCACCGCGCTCGAGGCGCCGCCGGGACGCTCGGCCCGTGCTCGGGCCCGGAGCGACCGGCCGCACATCCCGATCTGGCAGGAGACGATCATCCTGCTGGTGATCGCGGTGCTGCTGGCCGTGGTCCTCAAGGCCTTCTTCGTCCAGGCCTTCTACATCCCCTCCGAGTCCATGGAGCCGGGCCTGGTCAAGAACGACCGGATCCTGGTCCAGAAGGTCTCCTACTGGGGCGGCGGTTCGCCCTCGCGCGGCGACGTCGTGGTCTTCAAGGACCCGGGCGGCTGGCTCGGTGCCGAGGACGTCCAGGGCCCCGACAGCCCCGTGACCAAGGCCCTGGAGAAGGTCGGGCTCTACCCGTCCGGCGGGCACCTGGTCAAGCGCGTCGTCGGCGTCGCCGGCGACACCATCAAGTGCTGCGACGAGCAGGGCCGGATCTCGGTCAACGGCGTGACCGTCGACGAGCAGGGATACGCCCTGCCCGGCAAGAACGGCCAGACCGAGTGCTACGGCCCGATGACCGGCAACTGCAACTGGACCGCCGGCCCGGTGCCCGCGGGCCACGTCTTCGTGATGGGCGACAACCGCGCGCACTCCGCCGACTCCACCGTGCACATGTGCGTGGACGGGCAGACCGACTGCGTGCCCGGCCGCGAGTTCGTCTCCGACGACCTGGTCGTCGGCAAGGTGTTCGCCCTCGTCTGGCCGCTGAGCCACTTCGGCGGGGTGGGCGGCGCGGACGCCTTCGACAAGGTCCCCGACGCGAAGTAGCTGGTCTGGAGCCGATGTCCGAGCTGCCCCGAGGACTGACCGTACGTCGCGACGCCGGGCTCTACGGATACGAGCGCGCCCTGCGCCGCCACGGCATCGAGCCGATCGCCGGCGTGGACGAGGCCGGCCGCGGCGCGTGCGCCGGCCCGCTGGTGGCCGGCGCCTGCATCCTGCCGCCCGGCAAGGCCGGGATCGTGCCGGGCCTGGCCGACTCCAAGCTGCTCACCGAGAAGGCCCGCGAGCGCTGCTACACCCAGATCCTGCGCCGCGCGGTGTCCTGGGCCGTCGTCGTGGTCTCCCACGAGGAGTGCGACCGGCTCGGCATGCACGTGGCCAACGTCCAGGCGCTGCGCCGGGCCGTCGCGCTGCTCGACGTGCCCCCGGCGTACGTCCTCACCGACGGCTTCCCCGTCGACGGCCTCGGCGTGCCCGGCCTGGCGGTCTGGAAGGGCGACCGGGTCGCGGCCTGCATCTCGGCGGCCTCGGTGCTGGCCAAGGTCACCCGCGACCGGATCATGACCGAGCTGGACGCCGACTGGCCGGCGTACGACTTCAAGACGCACAAGGGCTACATCACCGAGACCCACAGTGCGGCGCTCACCGCCCACGGGCCCTCGCCGGTGCACCGGATGCGGTTCGTCAACGTGCGACGGGCCGCCGGGCTGGAGGTCGACCTCCCCGGTCTAGAGTCGGCGTCGTGACCACCCCACGAGACCGCGCGGTGGGTGCGCTGCGCGCGGAGCGCGCACGCTTCCGCGGGGACCACGGAACAGCATGAGCGCCGAGGACCTCGAGAAGTACGAGACCGAGATGGAGCTCACGCTCTACCGGGAGTACCGCGACGTCGTCGGCATCTTCAAGTACGTCGTCGAGACCGACCGCCGCTTCTACCTGTGCAACCAGGTCGACGTGAAGGCGCGCAGCGAGTCCGGCGAGGTGTTCTTCGAGGTCTCGATGAGCGACTGCTGGGTGTGGGACATGTACCGCCCCGCGCGGTTCGCCAAGACCGTCAAGGTGCTGACGTTCAAGGACGTCAACGTCGAGGAGCTGGCGCAGTCCGACATCGACCCGCCCAAGCCCGCCTGAGGGCCCGGCTCCGGACTGGACCACCTCGCGCCCGCGCGCTGACAAGAGGGCTCTGACGTCCGATCGGGTCAGCCCGGTCGGGCTGGTGCCGGTCGAAGCCGGGAGACTGGTCCAGATGGGCTCCTAGCGTCACGCCCAAGCGCTCCGCGAGGAGGGCTCAGGGGGTAGGGCTGAGGATGTTCGTGGATGTCGTGTGTGCCGGCACGTCGCCGCCCCCGCACCGAGAGGGGAGCGGCCGCGGTCGAGGCCGCCCTGATGAGCTCGGTGGTGCTCGCGCCCCTGCTGTCCGGGGTCCTCTACTGGGGTCACTACTTCTGGGAGGCCCAGCGGGTCCGGACCCTCGACGTGACCGCCGTGCCGCAGGGCAGCGTGGCCGGCACCTGGAGCTGCTCGGAGCTCAGCGCCCGCGTGCGTGAGCTGGTCGCCGGCAACCTGACCACCCTGGCCGGGCAGCTCGACGTCGCGCCGTCGGCCATCGGGGTCGCGGCCACCGTGGTGCGGGTGCTCCCGGACCTCGGCGCGGACGTCGAGGTCTCGGTCACGATCCCGGTCGCCCGGCAGCTGTCCAGCCTGCTGCCCCTCCCGGGCTCGGGGGCGGTCCTCGAGACGGCGACCCAGCGGCTCTCGCAGGTGAAGGTCACGACGACGTCATGTCTGTGAGGCGGGCGCCCCGGCGCCGGGACGAGCGCGGAGCGGTCGTGGTGATCACCGCGCTGCTCACCTCCGCGGTGCTGGTGCTGGTCGCCGCGCTCACCGTCGACCTCGGCAACACCTGGGCGCGGCGCGGCCAGTTGCAGACCCAGGCCGACAACGCCGCACTGTTCGCCGGCACCTACCTCCCGGCGGCGACCGCGCCCGCGCGGCTGGCGGCGGCCAAGGCGGCGGTGTACTACCTCGCCTGCCACCCGGTCCCCGGCCAGGCCGCCTCCGTCAACGACGGGTACCCGCTCCCGCGCAACGCCGACGGCTCCGCCTTCTGCTCGACCGTCTCCGGGCCGGCCGACTCGACGTACGACACCCCGGCGGCCGCGCTCATCACCGCGGGTTCGATCCGCTTCCCGACCCCCGACCAGATCGAGGTGACGACGCCGTGGGCGCGGGTGGACTACGGGTTCGCGCGCGCGGCCGGCGTGGACGACACCCTCCAGCGCAAGGCGGCGACCGCGCGCGTGCTCAGCCCCGGCAGCGTGCTGCCCATGGGCGGCTCGCTCGGCTGCATCGCCGCGGCCGCCAACAACACGGGCCTGCTCGGCGTGGGCGACACGCTGTCGAAGCTCGTGCCCGTCAACTACTGGGCGGCGGGCAAGGGCGCCAACCTGCTCGGCTCGAGCAGCGGGGGAGGCTCCTCGGTCACCGCCACCTGGTCGCCCACGCCGGTCCAGCCGACCAGCCCGGCCCGCCTGACCGTCTCGTCGGCGACCGTGGTCGGCAGCAGCGTCACGGTGAGCTACGACAGCGACTCCGGGCTCGGTCTGCTCGGCAACCTCGTGCTCAACCAGCTGCTGCTGCGACCGGTGACGGTGTGGTTCGGGCGCGGCACGACGACGTACTCCGCCTCCGCGGTGGTCTCGCTCCTCGGCACCGTCACGGTGGCCATCCCCGCCCAGGTGCTCAGCGCGCCCGGGACCTGGAAGGTCAAGGTGGTCGCGCCCATGGTCACCAGCCTGCTCCCGCTGCCCGTCTACCAGAACCGCCAGTCGAGCAACGACGTCGACCTGGTGATCGGGCTGGCCAGCAACGACCTCACCGACCTCGACAACCTCCTCAGCTGCGCCAAGCCCGTCCTCAGCCCCCGCAACCCGCCCGCCGCCGACCCGGCCGACGACCTCGTCCAGAACATCCGCACCGGCATCGACCACCCGCTCGGCACCCACCCCACGCTGGTCACCGCCGCGGCCGGCCTCACCAACCCGGCCACGACCTCGCTCGGCTCGCTGGTCGGCTCGCTCGTCAACGACCCGACGAAGTTCGCCCTCTCCTGCGGCAGCGGCGCCCTGGACGTCAAGGACACCACCGCGAACGCCGCCCGCTCGCCGAACTGCCTGTCCGTCGACACCACCCGCGCCTGGAACCGCGCCTTCACCCGGGGCTTCCTCACCACCGACGGGCGGCTCAGCTGCGCCCTGGACGACAACTGCCCGCACGGGAGCTTCAGCGGCAGCGAGCTCGGGCTCCCGGGCACCTACAACGACGACCGGGTCCAGGACTTCATCGACAGCACCCACCCGCAGACCGTGCTCGACGACCTGCTCTTCACCAGTCTGGACACGATGCTGCAGCCCGGAGTGCCGGTGCTGACCCCCAACGACGCCGTCGACCAGGGGATCTACGCCTCGCCGCGGTTCTTCTGGTCCCCGGTCCTCACCACCGTCTACACGACCGGCACCTCCGCGTCGTACCCCGTGCTCACCTTCCGGCCGGCCTTCATCACCCAGGAGAGCCCCACCGCCGGCGCCGGCCGCAAGCTGCTGAGCGCGCTCGCCCTCGAGCTCGGCAACGAGGCGCGTGCCGTCTACAGCGGTGGCATCTCGCTCCTCAACGGCCTGGGCCTCGGCGGCATCGTCAGCACGCTCAACGCCCTCGTCGGCACCGACCCGACGCTGAGCAGCCTGCTCTCGACCCTCGGCGACAGCGCGGCGGCGCAGAAGGTGGAGGCCCACGGCCTGGTCGTCGACAAGAGCGCCCCCGCGGACGACCGCCTGGTCGCCCTGCGCGTCATGAACATCAACCCCGGCGCCCTGCCCGCCGTCGACCCCGACTACGCCGGCCCGGTCACGTCGTACCTCGGCAGCGGCCCCAAGGTCATCAGGCTCGTGCGGTGAGCCCGCGCGCGCCCCGGACCCGGGACGAGCGCGGCAGTGTGGTCGTGGAGTTCGCGCTGGTGCTGCCCTTGGTGATCCTGCCCCTGCTCACCGCGATCCTGCAGTACGGCTACCACTACTGGGCGCTCGAGACCGCCTCCGCCACCGCCCGCGAGGCCGCCCGCCAGCTCGCCGTCGGCACCGACCCCGCCTGCGTCGCGGCCCAGGCCCGCGACCTGGCCAGCGGCCCCGCCATCGGACCGGTCACCGTGACCACCTCCCCGGCGGTCCCGAGCGACGGCGGGCTGGTCACCGTCACCGTGTCCTTCCACAGCCTCGACCTGCAGCTGCTGCCCGTGCCCGACGGCGGCGTGGTGACCCAGAGCGCCGAGGCCCGGGTGCAGACCGCCCGCGCGGGCACCGCGGCCGACCCGTACCTGGCCTGTTGACCTGGCCTGTTGACCTGGCCTGCTGACCTGGCCTGCTGACCTGGCCTGCTGACCTGGCCTGCTGACCTGGCCTGCTGACCTGGCCTGCTGACCTGGCCTGCTGACCCGTCCCGGTGAGGCCCGCCGTCAGGCGCGGGGGTGCGCCTGCCGGTACGCCGCACGCAGCCGGTCGGTCGTCACGTGGGTGTAGAGCTGGGTCGTCGCGAGCGAGGCGTGGCCCAACAGCTCCTGGACCGAGCGGAGGTCGGCGCCGCCCTCGAGCAGGTGGGTCGCCGCGGTGTGCCGCAGCCCGTGCGGGCCGATGTCCGGCGCGCCGGGCACGTCGGCGATCCTGCGGTGCACGAGCGTGCGGACGGCCCGCTGGTCGATGCGCCGACCCCGCGCACCCAGGAAGAGCGCCGGTCCGGCGCCGTCCGCGCGGAGGGCGGGGCGGCCCACCTCGAGCCACCGGTCGAGCGCCCGGGCGGCCGGGTGACCGAACGGGACGCTGCGCTCCTTGCGGCCCTTGCCCAGGACGCGCACCACGTTGCGCGACCGGTCGAGGTCGTCCACGTCGAGGCCGACCAGCTCGCCCACCCGGATGCCGGTGGCGTAGAGCAGCTCGAGCATCGCCACGTCGCGCAGCCCCACCGGGCTCCCGTCGTCGGCCAGCCCGGCGGCGGCCCGGATGAGGTCGGCGGCCTCGTCGGCGCGCAGCACCGGCGGCAGCGTCCGTCGCGCCTTGGGCGAGCCCAGGCTGGCGCCCGCGTCACGCGGCGCGCGACCCGAGCGGTGCAGCCAGGCGGTGAAGACGCGCGCCGCGGTGGCCCGCCGAGCCAGCGTCGAGCGCGACAGCCCGAGCGTCTGCTGCTTGGCCAGCCAGCTGCGCAGCGTGCGCAGGTCGAGCTCGCCCGGCTCGGTCAGCCCCAACCGGCTCGCGTGGTCGAGCAGCGTGACCACGTCGCCGGAGTAGGCCCGGACCGTGTGCGGCGTCAGGTCGCGCTCGGCGGTGAGGTGGCGCTCGTAGGCCGCCAGCGTCGTGGCCATCGGCTCCGGGAGCACACCCTCGTCCTCGACGACCTCGCTCACCCGACCAGCGTAGGGAGGTGAGCGGCTAGCGGACGGCATCTGTCGCCTCCGCGAGCCGCCAGCCCGTGGGCAACCGGTCGACGTGGCCGCGCCGGGCCAGGTCGTCGAGGACGGAGCGGACGCGCTCCGCGCCGAGGCCGGCGGTGCGGCCGATCGACTCGGGCGAGGCCGGCCGCCGGACCGGCACCGCCTCCAGGACGCGCTGCTGGACGCGGTCGAGGAGGTCGCGTGCGGTCACGGGGGCGCGGGGTGCCTCCTCGAGGTGCTCGCCCATGCCGCCGACCAGCTCGAGCACGTCGCCGGCCCGTGTGACCAGGGTGGCCGCCCCGGAGCGGACCAGCTCGTGCACGCCCTCGGACGGCGCACTGGTCACCGGCCCCGGCACGCCCATGAGCGGGCGGTGCAGCAGCGAGGTCCAGCTGGCCGTGTTGAGGGCGCCGCTGCGGACCGCCGCCTCGACCACGACCGTGCCTTGCGACAGCCCGGCGATGACCCGGTTGCGGGCGAGGAACCGCAGCCGGGTCGGTGCGCACCCGGGCGCGAGCTCGGAGACCACGGCGCCGTGCTCGGCGAGGTGGTCGAGCAGCCGCTTGTGGGCGGCCGGGTAGGCGCGGTCCACGCCGCACGCCAGCACCGCGACGGTCGTGCCGGAAGCCGCGAGCGCACCGCGGTGCGCGGCCTCGTCGATGCCGAACGCGGCGCCCGAGACCACGGCGGCACCGGCCCGCGCCACGCCGGCGCCCAGGTCGGCGGCGACACCCGTGCCGTAGGTGGTGGCCGAGCGGGAGCCCACCACCGCGACCGGGGTCGTCAGCTCGTGGAGCCGGACCGCGCCGCGCACCCACAGGCCCAGGGGAGCCCGTCCCATCCGGTGCAGCGGCTCGGCACGGTCCAGGTCGTCGAGGGACGCGGGCCACTCCTCGTCGCCGGGGACGATCCAGCGGATCGCGCGCCGGACGGCGCGCTCCAGGTCGCGCTCGGGCTCGATCTCCGCCAGCCTCCCGGCGACGTCGGTGAGGAGCCCCCGGGCGTCGCGGCCCGCGCGGAGCTCGTCGTAGAGCGCGACCGCGCCGATCTCGGCCACCAGGCCGGCCATCTTGAGCCCGCCCGGCTCGCCGAGCCGGCTGAGCGCCAGGCGGGCCAGCCGCTCGTCGATCACCCGGCCCGCCTCTGCAGCGCGTTGGCCATGAGGGGAGTGCCGGAGCGCAAGCGGAGCGCGGTGTCGGCCTCCTCGGCGCCCGGTCGGTCCTGGCCGGTGAGGTCGGCGACGGTCCAGGCCAGCCGGTGCACCCGGGTGACGCCACGGCGGGTCAGGCGTCCGGACCACAGGTGCTCGTCGACCAGCCGTCCGGCCTCGTCGTCGAGCGGCCACTGCGCGGCGAGAGCGGGTCCGGGCGCGTGGCCGTTGAGCCGCCACCCCTCACCGGCGTACCGCTGCGCCTGCCGCTCGCGCGCGGCCTCGACCCTGGACCGCACCGTGGCGGTGGACTCGCGGACGGCGAGCGGGTCGCGGCTCGCGTAGGGCGTGGCCGCGGTCAGGTGGCGGGTGATGTCGATGCGGTCGGTGATCGGCCCGGTCACCTTGCGGCGGTAGTCGCGGCGCTGCACCTCCCGGCACTGGCACTTGTTGTGGCGCACGTCGGCGTGGAACTCGCCGCACGGGCAGGGGTTGGCCGCCAGCACGACGATCGAGCGCGCCGGCAGCACGACCGACTCCTCGGCGCGGGCCACGGTGATCTCGCCGCTCTCGAGCGGCTGGCGCAGGGCGTTGATGACGTCGGTCCGGAAGAGGGGGAACTCGTCGAGCAGGAGCACCCCGCAGTGGGCGCGGCTGATCTCGCCGGGCCGCACCGCCCCGGCCCCGCCACCGACCAGGCTGGCCGTGGACGCGTCGTGGTGGGGCGCGGTGAACGGCGGTCGCGTGCGCAGCCCGTCGCCCGGCTCGAGCGCGCCGGCGAGCGAGTGCACCGCGGTGAGCTCGAGCGCCTCCTCGCGCGTGAGGTCGGGCAGCAGCCCCGGGATGCGCTCGGCGATGCTCGTCTTGCCCGAGCCCTTGGGCCCGCTGAGCAGCAGGTGGTGCCCACCGGCCGCGGCCACCTCGACCGCGAAGCGGGTGTCCTCCATGCCGACCAGGTCGGCCAGGTCGAGCTGCTCCATCCGCCCCGAGCCCCGCCAGGACAGCAGGCGCGAGCCCGCCATCTCCGTCACGGCGGGCGCCTCGGGAACCGGCTCGCCGCGCAGCTCGGCCACGACCTGGGACAGGGAGCGCACGCCCAGCACGTCGACGCCGGGGACCATCGCCGCCTCGGCCGCCTGAGGCTCGGGCACGACCAGGCGGTGCACGCCCTGCCGCGCGGCGGCCAGCACCATCGGCAGCACCCCGGGCACCGAGCGCAGCCCGCCGTCGAGCGTCAGCTCGCCGAGGAACGCCACCCCGTCGAGAGCATCGCGCGAGACGTTGCCGGTGGCGCCCAGGACGGCCACGGCGATGGCCAGGTCGTAGTGGGTGCCGCGCTTGGGCAGGTCGGCCGGCGACAGCAGGATGGTGGTCCGCCGGGTCGACGGCCAGGGGAGCTGGCTGTTGATGATGGCCATCCGGCAGCGGTCGCGGGCCTCGTTGAGCGCCGCGTCCGGGCGCCCGACGAGCACGGTGGCCACCTGGCCGGGCGACACGTCGGCCTGCACGTCGATGACGTGGCCGACGGCGCCGATGAGCGAGACGGTGCGGCTGGTCGCGAACGGCATCAGGCCAGCCCCGCCACGTGGTCGACGACCGCGGCGCCGCGGCGCGGCCGGAGCACGGCGACGAGGTCGACGCGGACCTCGTCGACCGACCCCGCCGCGCCGGTGTGCTCCTCGACCCAGCGCCACACGAGGCGGTGCAGCCGGTCGAGCCGGACCGCGTCGACGGCCTCGTGCGGGGAGCCGCACCCGTCACCGCGCCGGGTCTTGACCTCGCACGCCACGAGCACCGGCCCGTCGCGCAGGACCAGGTCGAGCTCGCCCTCGGCGCAGCGCCAGTTGCGGTCGAGCAGCACCATGCCCCGCTCCCCGGTCAGGAACCGGGCCGCGACGCTCTCGCCGTACGCCCCCACCGCCTGCCTGCTGGCTGCAGTCGTCATCTGTCCACCTCCTGCGACGAGCATCGCCGGGAGCGTGGACCAGACCGGGCCGCTGCGACGCCGCCTGTGGAGAACGGCCGGTTACCCGCGGGTTGGGTAGTCCGAACGGACTACTGACCCCAGGCCGTCCGGACGAACGTCGCCGTTCTGCGTCGCGGGAGGTGCCGTTCTCCCTACGCTTCCCACTGGTTGCTCGGTGAGGGGTGGGGTATGTACTGGATGCGTCGCTCGCGAGCGCGCTCCGAGCGTGGCGCCGTCGCGGTCGAGGCCGCGCTGGTCACGCCGCTCCTGCTGATCCTGGTCTTCGGGATCATCGAGATGTCGCTGCTCATGCGCGACGTGATGGCCACCAGCAGCGCGGTGCGCGTCGGCGCGCGCATGGCCTCCACCGCCGCCGGCGCCGGTCCCGGGACCTGCAAGGCAGGGGACACCACCTGCACCCCGCAGAAGGCTCCGAGGGTCGCCCAGGTCGCGGCCGACGCGATCCAGCGGGCGGGCTCGGCCATGCCCAAGGACTCCATCGACTGGATCCTGGTCTACCGCGCGAACACGTCCGGCTACCCGCTGCCCGACAGCAACAAGAGCCTGACCACCTGCTCCACCGACTGCGTGAAGTACGTGTGGGACAAGGACCTCGACAAGTTCCGCTACCTCAGTGGGCAGTGGGACTCGCGGAGCATCAACGCCTGCGTCAACGACGCCAGCCTGATGGCGGTGGGCGTCGCGATGCGCTCGCACCACGACTGGATCACCGGCTTCTTCGGCAACGGGGTCGACCTCGAGGAGCGCACCGTCATGCAGTTCGAGCCGCTGGACAACAACAGCTGCAAGCCCGGCACCCTCACCCCGCACCCATGAGCCGACCGGACCGGACCGCGAGCGCGCGGCGCACCGATCCCCGCAGCCGGTGGGCCCGCCGGCGGCAGGAGGCGGGGTACGCCGCGCTCCTCGTCTGCATGCTCACCGCCGCCGTCTTCATCCCGGTCGCGGCCCTCGCCGTCGACGTCTCCCGGTGGTACGTCGAGATCCAGCGCGTGCAGAACGCCGCGGACGCGGCCGCCACGGCCGGCGTGACCTACCTGCCCTCGGACCTCGACAGCGCCGAGGACACCGCGATCTCCGTCGCCGCCCGCAACGGCTACCCGAACTCCGGCAGCACGTCGGTCAAGGTGGAGCTGGGCTCGAAGCCCACCCAGCTCAAGGTCACCGTCTCCAGCCGGATCCGCAACAGCCTGGCGGGCTACTTCAACGCCGACTTCGCCACCATCGAGCGCTCCGCCGTGGCCGACTACAACGGCCCGGCCCCGATGGGCAGCCCGTGCAACACCTTCGGCAACGAGCCCTCAGGCGCGCTGACACCGGACGTGAACCGCGGACCCCGGGGCAGCGTCATCGTCGTGCCGCCGGGTGGGGCGACCTGCACCTCGGCGCCGCAGTTCTGGGGCGCCATCGCCGGCCCCGACACCCCCAAGGGCAACGGCGACGCCTACATGACCCGCACGTGCAGCTCGGGCCAGTCCAACTGCTCGGGCTCGACCAACTCCGACTTCGACCCCACCGGCTACTTCTACATGGTCCGGGTGGGCGCGGCGGCCGTCGGCACCGACGTCACGGTGCAGATCTACGACCCCGCCTTCGTCCAGGTGGGCGACTCCTGTGGGGACGGTCCGAAGACCACGACGGCGCTCAAGGACAACATGAGCGTCTACACGCCCCAGGACGGCAAGGACCGCTACGCCCCCGGCGCCGGCACGGCGTTCTGCAACGGTGACGTGCTCAACGGCGGCAACGCCAGCGACCTGATCACGTCGTTCGTGCTGCGCTCGCCGACCGACACCTACCAGCCCAAGCTGGCGCCGGCGATGCCCAACTGCGAGAAGCAGTACCCGGGCTACGACTCGAACGCCACCAAGAGCGAGGTGGTCGACAGCTCCACCACGAAGTACCGCGAGGACGTGGCCAAGGTCTTCCGTCAGTGGGTCGACCTCTGCACCTTCCGCCCGACCGCGGAGGGCGACTACTACCTCCAGGTCCGCACCAACGTGAAGCTCGGGGGGCTCCTCCGACGGCGAGGGCGGCTTCACCAACAACTCAAAGGTGTGGGAGCAGACCGGCGACGACACGTCGGTGAAGGGCAACGGCAACAACCGCTGGTCGCTGCGGGTGCGCGGACCGGGCCGGGCCGGGGTCTCGATCGCGGGCTACGACCACATGGGTGTGTACGCCAACTACAGCGGCTCGCTGCAGACCTTCAACCTGGTCCGGGTGGTGCCGGCCGCGGCCACCAAGACGCTCAAGATCGGCTTCTTCGACGTCGGCGACGCCTCGAACCCGGGCACCATCACCATCCTCGGTCCGTCGGACTCCAACCTGCCGGTGGCCCTGGCCAACTGCACCGGTGGCGGCGCGGTCGTGACCGGCGCCCTGGCGGGCTGTCGGCTCAACAACGTGTCGAGCAGCAACTACAACGGCAAGTGGCAGTTCGTGAACGTGCCCATCCCGGCGTCGTACACCTGCAACGTCAACGCCACCGGTGGCTGCTGGTTCCGGGTGACGTTCGACTGGACGGGCAGCGCGCCCAACGACACGACGACCTGGACCGCCCGCATCGACGGCGACCCGATCCGGCTCATCGAGTAGGCGGCGCGCGGGCCGGCTCGCCGCCCCAGAGCGGGAGCAGGCGGACCGGACCGAGGCCGACCAGCAGGAGCGGGTCGAGGTAGGTCTGCGCGCCGAGGATCCAGCCCCAGTGCAGGCAGGCGCGCGGAAAGCAGTGCGAGCCGGGGAGCTCGAGGGTGCCGAGGACGGCGCCGGCGGTGACGGTCGCGCCGACGCTCACGCTCGCCACGACCGGTTGGTACGTCGTGCGCGTGGCGCCGTGGTCGACGACGACCACCCCCCGGCCGGCGAGGCGGCCCGCGTAGGTCACGGTGCCGGGGAGGGCGGCGTGGACTGCCTGGCCGGGGGCGCCGAGCAGGTCGACGCCGCGGTGGCCGGGGCCGTAGGGCGAGTCGGGCGGGTCGAAGGGCGCGACGACCTCGGGTCGTGGCTGGAGCGGCCAGACACCGACCGGGACGGTGGCGCCGAGCAGGCCCGGAGGGGGAGCCGTGCGGGGGCCGGGCGCGAGGCTGAGCGCGACGGCGAGGACGAGGGCGGCGAGCGGGGGCACGGGTCCAGCCAAGGCGAGGCGGGGGACGGGCGGGAGGCGCGAGCGGGCAGACGGTGGAGAACGGCCCGGGGTGGGCGGCTGTGGAGGATTGGCGGCTGGTCAGGGGCGTCGCGTAGTCTGGGCAGGCAGCCCTCCGGGGCTGACTTCGCACGCAGGCAGACCGCGACGGGCTTTCTTGTGGGGCCCGACCTCCCGTGGGCGACGATCCTCAGTCCTTCTCTCCGGAGCTGGTGGGGTCGCGCGCAGGCGTCAGGACGTCCGAGCAACCGCTCGGGCGTGACAACTGAGAACCCGACCGGACCCGAGTGCCGGCTCGCGCTGCGACAAGCGCGGGCAGGCGGCGCGCGGGCTCCACACAAGGAAGAAGAGAACCCCATGGCAGTCGTGACCATGCGCCAGCTCCTGGAGAGCGGCGTCCACTTCGGACACCAGACCCGTCGCTGGAACCCGAAGATGAAGCGCTTCATCATGACCGAGCGCAACGGCATCTACATCATCGACCTGCAGCAGTCGCTGGCCTACATCGACCGCAGCTACGCCTTCATCAAGGAGGTCGTCAGCAAGGGCGGGACGATCATGTTCGTCGGCACCAAGAAGCAGGCCCAGGAGGCCATCGCCGAGCAGGCGACGCGCGTCGGGATGCCCTACGTCAACCAGCGCTGGCTGGGCGGCATGCTCACGAACTTCCAGACCGTGCACCAGCGGATCAACCGCCTCAAGGAGCTCGACGAGATCGACTTCGACGACGTGGCGGGCAGCAGCCGCACCAAGAAGGAGCTGCTGCAGATGCGCCGCGAGCGCGACAAGCTCAACAAGTCGCTCGGCGGCATCCGCGAGATGAGCCGGACGCCGTCCGCGGTGTGGATCGTCGACACCAACAAGGAGCACCTGGCCGTCGAGGAGGCCCGCAAGCTGCGGATCCCGATCATCGGCATCCTCGACTCCAACTGCGACCCCGACCTGGTCGACTTCCCGATCCCGGGCAACGACGACGCCATCCGCGCCGTCGGGCTGCTGACCCGCGTGGTCGCCGACGCCGTGGCCGAGGGCCTCATCGCCCGCTCCGGCGGCGGCGCGAGCACCGAGGGCGCACCCGCGGCCGAGGAGCCCCTGGCCGAGTGGGAGCGCGAGCTCCTGGGCGGCGAGGCCGAGCAGGCCGCCGAGGCCGCCACCGGCGCCCCGGCCGACGCCGAGGCCGGCGCCACCGAGGCCACCGGCGCCTCCAGCGAGGGTGCGGAGTCCGTGGAGGCCGCCGAGGCCGCGACCGAGGAGCCGGCCGCCGAGGCCGCGACCGAGGAGCCGGCCGCCGAGGCCGCGACCGAGGAGCCGGCCGCCGAGGCCGCCACCGAGGAGCCGGCCGCCGAGGCCGCCACCGAGGAGGCCCCGGCCGAGGAGCCCGCGGCTGCGGCCGAGGCCAGCTCCGAGACCCCGGCCTGAGCCACCCACCCCCCGCACACCACAGACCGAAGAAAGAAGAGGGCATGGCCAACTTCTCCGCTGCCGACGTCAAGAAGCTCCGCGAGCTCACCGGCGCCGGGATGATGGACTGCAAGAAGGCGCTCGACGAGAGCGACGGCGACCTGGACAAGGCGATCGAGCTGCTCCGCGTGAAGGGCGCCGCCAAGGCGGCCAAGCGCGGCGCCGAGCGCGAGGCGACGGCCGGGCTGGTTGCGCACGCGCCGGGCGTCCTGGTCGAGCTCAACAGCGAGACCGACTTCGTGGCCAAGAACGACGACTTCGTGGCGACCGCCCAGAAGATCGCCGACGCGGCCTCCGCGGCCGGTGCCAAGGACCTCGACGAGCTCAAGAACGTCGACCTCGACGGCCAGTCGATCGGCGACGTGGTCGAGGGTCTCGCGGTCTCGATCGGGGAGAAGATCGAGCTCGGGCGCTTCGTCCGCTTCGACGGCGACGTCGTGGCGTACATGCACAAGCGCGCGGCCGACCTGCCCCCGGCCGTGGGCGTGCTCGTGGAGTACACCGGCGACGCCGACGCGGCGCGCGGTGCGGCGATGCAGATCGCCGCGATGCGCCCGCAGTACCTCACCCGCGACGAGGTCCCGGCCGACGTCGTGGACAAGGAGCGCGAGATCGCCGAGCAGACCTCCCGCGAGGAGGGCAAGCCCGAGCAGGCGATCGCCAAGATCACCGAGGGCCGGCTCAACGGCTTCTTCAAGGACGTCGTCCTGCTGGAGCAGCCGTCGGTGACCGAGAACAAGAAGACCGTCAAGGCCGTCCTCGACGAGGCCGGCACGACGCTGACCCGGTTCGCCCGCATCGAGGTCGGCGCCTGACGCTAGCCTCAGCCCCGAACACCTCACCCAGGCGAACAGGAGCCCGATGTACGAACGAGTGCTGCTGAAGCTCTCCGGTGAGGTGTTCGGGGGAGGCAAGGTCGGCGTCGACCCCGACGTCGTCCAGACCGTCGCCCGCGAGATCGCGGCGGTGGTCGAGGCCGGCGCCCAGATCGCGGTGGTGACCGGCGGCGGCAACTTCTTCCGCGGCTCCGAGCTCCAGCAGCGCGGCATGGACCGCGTGCGCGCCGACTACATGGGCATGCTCGGCATCGTCATGAACTGCCTGGCGCTCCAGGACTTCCTGGAGAAGATGGGCGTCGAGACCCGGGTGCAGACCGCCATCACCATGGGCCAGGTCGCCGAGCCCTACGTCCCGCGCCGCGCCATCCGGCACATGGAGAAGGGCCGGGTCGTCATCTTCGGCGCCGGCATGGGGCTGCCGTTCTTCTCCACCGACACCGTCGCGGTCCAGCGGGCGCTCGAGACCCGCTGCGACGTGGTCCTCGTGGCCAAGAGCGGGGTCGACGGCGTCTACAGCGCCGACCCGCACGTCGACCCGAGCGCGACCAAGTTCGACGAGCTGACCTACGACGACGCCATCGAGCGCGGGCTGAAGATCATGGACCAGACGGCGTTCACGCTCTGCAAGGAGAACAAGTTGCCGATGATCGTCTTCGGCATGCAGACCGAGGGCAACATCCTGCGCGCGGTGCAGGGTGAGAAGATCGGCACCATCGTCAGCGCGGGCTGACCACAGACGTACGCGCGGGCCGAGCGAGCGGTCGAGGCAGGCTGGACGAGGCAGGACAGGGAGCACTGGTGATCAACGACATCCTCAACGAGGCCGACGCCAAGATGGACAAGTCGGTCGAGTCGACGCGCGAGGAGTTCGCCGCGATCCGGGCGGGTCGCGCGCACCCGAGCATGTTCAGCAAGATCAACGTCGACTACTACGGCACCCCGACCCCGCTGCAGCAGTTGGCCTCCTTCACCTCCCAGGAGGCGCGGATCATCCTCATCCAGCCCTACGACATCGGCGCGATGAACAACATCGAGAAGGCGATCCGCGACTCCGACCTCGGCGTGAACCCGTCCAACGACGGCAAGGTGCTGCGCGCGGTGTTCCCCGAGCTGACCGAGGAGCGGCGCAAGGAGTACATCAAGGTCGCCCGCACCAAGGCCGAGGACGGCAAGATCGCGGTCCGCAACCTGCGCCGCACGGCCAAGCAGGGCCTGGAGAAGCTCGAGAAGGACGGCGAGGTCGGCAAGGACGACGTCACCGGCGCCGAGAAGCGGCTCGACGGCATCACCAAGAAGCACACCGACGCGATCGACGAGATGCTGAAGAACAAGGAAGCCGAGCTCCTCGAGGTATGACCGGCACCCAGCCGGCCCCGGCCAAGGACCACGGCCGGGCGGGTCGGGACCTGAAGGCCGCGTTCGCCTCGGCCTTCGTCCTCCTCGGCGCGATCGCGCTGTCGCTGGCCTTCTGGAAGCCGGCGTTCATGCTGATCGTCGTGGCCGCCGTCGTGGTCGCGATCTGGGAGCTGCGGCAGGGCCTGCTGGCCAAGGGCATCGACCTGCCCGAGCAGCCGCTGATGGTCGGCGGCGCGGTCATGGTGGTCGTGGCCTACGTCTGGGGAGCGCCCGCGCTCGCCGCGGCCACCGCGGTCACCGCGCTGGTCACCATGCTGTGGCTGCTCCAGCGCGGCATCGACGGCTACGTCCAGAACGTCACCGCGTCGGTCTTCGCCACCGTCTACGTGCCGTTCCTCGGCTCGTTCGTGGCGCTCCTGCTGGCCGAGGGCGGCCGCACCGGCGCGGGCGTCGACGACGCGGGCGTGGCCGGCATCATCACCTTCATCCTGGTCACCATCGCCTCCGACACCGGCGGCTACTTCGCCGGCGTGCTCTTCGGCAAGCACCCGATGGCGCCCGTCATCTCGCCGAAGAAGTCCTGGGAGGGGCTCGCCGGCTCCTTCGTCTTCACCATCGCCGCGGGCGTCGCGCTCGTGGTCTGGCTGCTCGACGGCGACTGGTGGGTCGGTGTGGCGCTCGGCGTCATCGTGGCGGTCATGGCCACCCTGGGCGATCTGTGCGAGTCGGTCATCAAGCGCGACCTCGGCATCAAGGACATGAGCCAGGTCATCCCCGGCCACGGCGGCCTCATGGACCGGCTCGACTCGCTGCTGGCCACCGTCGCGCCGATCTGGCTGCTCCTGCACTACGCCGTCTACTGAGCCGACACCGGAGCCGCGCCGGCGTGGTTCTGAGCCGCTCGGGTGCGACACTGGGAGCGATGAGCACGGAGGAGCAGGCCGTCGAGGCGCCCGTCGAGGACGACGCGCGCGCCGAGGGCGAGCCGACCGACGACGCGAAGCCCGCGCCGAGCTGGTGGCACCGCGACCACCCGACGTTCTCCGCCCTCAGCGGCTTCTTCACCGGCCTGCTCTTCGTCGCGCTCGTGCCGGCCGCCTTCGTCGGTGTGCTGAGCGTGGTCTTCGACACCGAGGAGGCCGAGGACCTCTTCCCGTTCGTGCTGCTGACCCTCGTCGTGCCGCTCGCCCTCATCGCCAGCAAGCGCACCCGCCGCTTCGGCAAGTACTTCCTCCTCGGCATGGTCCTCACCGCCGTCGTGGTGGTCGGCGTCGGCTCGCTGGTCCTCTGGTACCTCGTCGAGCACCAGCAGTGAGCGCGCCACAGCCTGAGGGGAAGACGCTCCCGCTCGTCTTCGAGGCACCGAAGGGACGCGGCAAGCCGCCGCGCCACCTGGCCGACCTCTCGATGGCCGAGCGCCTCGAGGTGGCCCGCGAGGCCGGGCTCCCGGCGTTCCGGGCCAAGCAGCTCAGCACCCACTACTTCGGTCGGCTGACCGACGACCCCGAGCAGATGACCGACCTGCCCGCCGCCCAGCGCGCGGAGCTGGTGGGCACGTTCCTGCCGCCCCTGATGACGCCGCTGCGCACCATGGAGGCCGACCGCGGCACCACCCGCAAGACGCTGTGGAAGCTCTTCGACGGCGCGCTGGTGGAGTCGGTGCTGATGCGCTACCCCGATCGCGCCACCATCTGCGTCTCCAGCCAGGCCGGTTGCGGCATGGCCTGCCCGTTCTGCGCTACCGGCCAGGGCGGGCTGCAGCGCAACATGTCGACGGCCGAGATCGTCGAGCAGGTCCTGGCCGGCGCCCGCGCGCTCGACCGGGGCGAGGTGCCCGGCGGCCCCGGCCGGGTCTCCAACGTGGTCTTCATGGGCATGGGCGAGCCGCTGGCCAACTACAAGGCGGTCGTGGGGGCGGTACGCCGGCTCACCGACCCCGCCCCGGACGGCCTCGGGATGTCCGCGCGCGGCGTCACCGTCTCCACCGTCGGGCTGGTGCCGCGGATCAGGCAGCTGACCGAGGAGGGCGTGCCCGTCACGCTCGCGCTCAGCCTGCACGCGCCCGACGACGAGCTGCGCAACGAGCTGGTCCCCATCAACACCCGCTTCTCCGTGGCCGAGACCGTCGACGCCGCGTTCCAGTACGCCGAGAAGACCAAGCGTCGCGTCTCCATCGAGTACGCCATGATGCGCGGCATCAACGACCAGGCCTGGCGCGCCGACCTGCTGGCCGACGTGCTCTACGCGACCGGGGCCGACTGGGGCTGGGTGCACGTCAACCTGATCCCGCTCAACCCGACGCCCGGCTCGAAGTGGACCGCGTCCGACCCGGCCGACGAGCGCGAGTTCGTGCGCCGTCTCGAGGCCCGCGGCATCCCCACCACGGTGCGCGACACCCGCGGTCGCGAGATCGACGGCGCGTGCGGCCAGCTCGCCGCGACCGAGGCCTGAGCCCCGGCCGCACGGCCCAAGGGCCACCAGGGGTTCACCGACACGTCGCCCGCGGCTCGACGTGTGTTGCCACCGCGGCGCGGCGGTCGGCACATGAGGATCCTGGTCGTCACCGAGTCCTTCCTCCCGCAGGTCAACGGCGTCACCAACTCCGTGCGCCGCGTGCTCGAGCACCTCGCCGCCGAGGGCCACCAGGCCGAGCTCGTCGCGCCGAGCGGCCCCGCGTCGTACGCCGGCTTCCCGGTGCACGTCGTCCCCGGCCGCAACCTGCCCTTCTACCCCGACTTCCGCATCGGCCCGGTGACCTGCCGCCGGTTGCGCGCCGAGATGCTGCGCTTCCGGCCCGACGTCGTGCACGTCGCCTCCCCGGCCGTGCTAGGCCACCAGGCCATCCGGGCCGCGCACGAGCTGGGGATCCCGACGGTCGCGGTCTACCAGACCGACCTGGTCGGCTTCGCCGAGCGCTACGGCATCCCCGGCGGCAGCCGCGCGATGGCCCGGCTCACCCGCCTGGTGCACGCCGACGTGGACCGCACGCTCGCGCCGTCCGCGGCCAGCCTGCGGCAGCTCGACGAGCTCGGCGTCGCCCGCACCGCACTGTGGCCGCGCGGGGTCGACCTCGAGTCGTTCCACCCGCGCCACCGCGACGAGCGGTGGCGCCGCGGGCTGGCGGGCGACCGGCTGCTCGTCGGGTACGTCGGCCGGCTGGCCCCTGAGAAGGAGCTCGAGCTGCTCACCTACCTCTCCCACGACCCGCGCTACGCGCTGGCGGTCGTCGGCGGGGGACCGGAGGAGGCGCGCCTGCGCCGGCTGCTCCCGGACGCCCACTTCGCCGGGATCCTGCACGGCGCCGACCTGAGCCGGGCGTACGCGTCCTTCGACGTCTTCGTGCACACCGGCCGGCACGAGACCTACTGCCAGTCCGCGCAGGAGGCGCTCGCGTCCGGCGTACCGGTCGTGGCGCCGCGCGCCGGCGGCCCCATCGACGTGGTGGACGACGGCGTGGCCGGCTTCCTCTACGAGCCCGGCGACGCCGCCGACCTGGGCGGGTACGTCGACCGGCTGGCCCGCGACGACGCGTTCCGGGCCCGGATGGGCGTCGCCGCGCGGCGCTCGGTCGAAGACCGCTCGTGGTACGCCGTCAACGAGCGGCTCGTCGAGCACTACCGCGACGTCGCCGCCACCATGACCGGCTACCGCGCGCTGGTCGCCTGACCGCACCGCTCGCTTGTAACGCTCAGTTACGGGATCTCCCGACCCTTTCGAACGGGTCGGGAGACCCCGTAACTGAGCGTTACAAGCGGGCGGCCGGGGCCTGGGCGAGGAGGGCGGCGGCGTCGGCGACGGTGTCGACGAGGTGGACGCGGGACTCCATCGTGCGGCCGCGGGCGAGCGCCTGGAGGAGCGGCCAGGCCGGCAGGGTCTCGGTCCAGTAGGTGCGGCCGACCAGCACCATCGAGGCGATCGAGGACTCGTCGGCGTAGTAGTTCTCGCAGGCGTCCTGGAAGACCTCCTGGACCGTGCCGCCGGCACCGGGGAGGAAGACGATGCCGGCGTCGCAGACCTCGAGGAGGATGGCCTCGCGCACGGCGTTGCGGAAGTACTTCGCGATCGCGGTGGCGAAGACGTTGGACGGCTCGTGGCCGTAGTGCCAGGTCGGGATGGCCAGCGAGGGCCGCGGGTCGGTGAGGCCGGCGCGCACGGCCAGGGCGGGCTCGAGCCAGGCGTCGACCGAGGGCCGGAAGGACGGTACGCCGGCGAGCGCGGCCAGCGCCGTGTCCAGGTCGCCGTCCGCGGGCAGTGCGCACCCGAGGTTGGCCGCCTCCATCGCGCCCGGGCCGCCGCCGGTGGCGACCACGTGCGTCGCGCCCAGGGCGTGGCCGAGGCGGGCGGCGTCGGCGTACCCCGGCTCGCCGCGCTGGGCCGCGTGCCCGCCCATGACGCCGACCAGGCGGCGCCCGCGCACCCACTCCTGCAGCGCCTCGTCGACGGCGTGGTCGTGCAGCGAGCGCGCCAGGGCGTCGTCGGCGCCGCCGGGCGTCTGGGACCACGCGTAGGCGCGAGCGTCGAGCGACCGGGCGTAGGGCGTGGCGTCGTACAGCTCCTCGGGCGTGTAGAGCGCCGAGCGGTAGACGTCGACCGGCGCGATGGTCAGCGCCGGGAGGACGAGCGCCCCGGCCGCCGCCAGCCGCTCCTCGACGCCCGGGGCGAAGGTGCAGCCGAGGAACGTCGCGCCGGCGACCCGGAGCTCCGCGAGCACCTCGCTGCGCGCGGACAGGTCGACCGAGCGGACCCGCCAGCCGGACAGCCGGGTGGCGCCCGCCGCGACCCGGCGGTCGAAGTCCGCGAGCGAGCCGATCTGCACGACCCGCCCGCGGCTGCGCCTCACCCGGCGACGGTACCTTCCGGCGGCGCGGGCGGACCGTCGCCGTCGGGTCCGTGCGGACCGCCGGCCGGGGGACCGGGCAGCTCCTCGACGGTCTTGAGGTCCGCGCTGACCCGCAGCGCGGTCCGCTCGTCGTCGCCGCCGGTGGCCAGCACCAGGTAGTCGCCGTCGTCGTCGCGCTGCAGGACGTGCTCGACGCTCAGCGAGTCGTCGTACGCCGTGACGGCCTTGGTCACGTCGGCCAGCTCGTCGCCAGTGACCTCCGTCCCCGCAGGACCACCGGGGCCACCCGGGCCACCCGGGCCACCAGGGCCACCGTGGCCGAACGGCCCGTCCGCGACCTCCGCCACCGTGGCCAGGTCCTTGCTCACGGTGAGCGCGGTGCGGGCGTCGTCGGCGGTCGTGGCCAGCACCAGGTAGGACCCGTCGTCCGCCTTCACCACGTGCTCGACGGTGAGGCTGTCGTCGTGCCCGGCCACGGCCTTCGTGACCGAGGCCAGCTCGTCGCCGCTCACCGCGTCGCCGGCGAACGGGCCCCCGTGCCGCCACGGCTCCACCCCCTCGGCCCCGGGGGCACCCGGGACACCCGGGGCGCCGGGGACCGGGCCGTAGCCGTACCCGTGCCGGCCGGCACCCCCGTCGTCGGCCCCCGTGGCGATGGCGGCGCCGCCGGCCACGCCGGCGCCGACCGTCACCACGGCGGCCGCGGCGAGCCCTGCCTTCCTCAGCTTCGCGTTCATGACCACAGCCTGACCACCGAACCTGTCAGCAACCTGTGGTCGACTGTGAGCAGCCCCAGAGACCGCTCAGAACGCGTGGGCCAGCAGCTCCGCGAACAGCGCGTCCGGGTCGACGTCGAGCCCCCGCTGGCGGAACCACCCGCAGACGTTCGCGCAGTCGCGCTGCAGGAAGTCCATGCCGTTGAGGTTGCCGACCAGGTCCACGATCTGCGGCAGGTCGATGACGACCAGCCGGTCGCCCGCGGCCAGGATGTTGTACGCCGAGAGGTCGCCGTGCACGACGCCGTTCTGCACCATCACGGCGAGCGCGTCGGTGAGCTGGTCGAAGTACGAGCGCAGCAGCTCCGGGGACGGCCGGGTCTGGGCCAGGCGCGGCGCGCTCTGCAGGCTGCCGTCCTCGTCGACGACGGTGATCCACTCCATGAGGATCTCGGTGCCGTCGATCTGGACGGGGTAGGGGACCGGGAGCCCGAGCTCCCAGAAGCGCACGAGCGCGGCCCACTCCGAGACCGCCCACTCGCCGGCGGCCACGAGCCGGCCGAAGGTGCTCTTGCGCTTGACCGCGCGCTCGTCGCGTGAGCGCTTCATCGAGCGGCCCTCGGTGTAGGACGCCGAGCGGTGGAAGGTGCGGTGGTCGGTGGACCGGTAGCGCTTGGCGGCCATCACGACGCCGCCCTCCGGGTCGTGCGGGTCGGCCCGCTCGAGGAGGTGGACGTCGGCCTCCTTGCCGGTCTTGAGGATGCCGAGCTCGGTGTCGACGGCGCCCTGGGACGTGACGAGCCAGTCGGGCCGCGGCTCCGGGCCACGGGAGAGCGGCTCGACGCTGAGCCAGGTGGACCAGCGCTGGCCGTCGCCGAGCTCCTCGTAGGAGCGCCAGTCGACGACGAAGCGCTCGTCGACGTCGTCGAGGTCGTCGGAGGTGGTGGTGCGGGAGGTGGTGAAGTCGTCAGGAAAGGACGGGTGGGACATGGGTGGTGGTGCTCCAGAGGTGAGAGAGGCGGTCTGCGGGCAGGCCGGCGACAGTCGTGGTCACGTCGCGCCTCCTCTCGTGGAGCACCGGGCGGGTCCCCGGCGTCGCGGCCCATGGTGACGACCCCCGGCCACGGGCCGCAACCGGTTTTGTGCACCCGACTGGCGTAGGTTGCGCCGGTGACCCCCCGATCCCGCACCCTGGCCGCGGCCGCCGCCCTCCTGCTCGCGGCCTCGCTGGGGGGCCCGGCCCCGGCCGAGGCGGCCCCGGCGCGCTCGGGCGCGGTCGGCTCGGCGGGCATCGGCGACCCGTACTTCCCGAGCGACGGCAACGGCGGGATCGACGTCCAGCACTACGACGTGCGGGTCGGGTACGCGTTCGGTCCCGGCCGGCTCACCGGCCGGACCGCCCTGGACGTCGTCGCCACCCAGGACCTCACCCGCTTCGACCTGGACTTCCTGCTCGACGTCGACTCGGTGCGCGTGGACGGCCGGCGCGCGGCCTTCCACCGCCGCGGCGACCACGAGCTGCGCATCACCCCGGCCCGACCCCTGGTGGCCGGACAGGCCTTCCGCGTCGTCGTCCGGTACGCCGACCGCCCGGCTCGGCACGCCTCGCGCGGCGAGCGCAACTGGCTGTCCGACTCCCGCGAGGTCGTGGCCATGAACGAGCCGCACATGGCGACGTGGTGGTTCCCGGCCAACGACCACCCGCGCGACAAGGCGAGCTTCGACATCACCGTGACCGTGCCGCGCGGCAAGCAGGTCGTGGCCAACGGTGTGCTCGCGGACCGGCGCCGCCACGACGGGCGCACGACGTGGCACTGGAGCGCCGCCGAGCCGATGGCGACCTACCTGGCCTTCTTCGCCGCCGGCGACTTCGAGACCCGCACCGGCGACTGCGCGGGCGTGCCGACGTACGTCGCGGTCTCGCGCCACCAGCCCCAGCCGGCCCGCCGCACCGCGGCCGGCGACCTGCTCCAGCGCACCTGCGACGTGCTGGCGGCGTACACCCCGGTGCTGGGGCCCTACCCGTTCTCGACCACCGGCGGCCTGGTCACCAGCCTCCCGGTCGGCTTCGCCCTGGAGAACCAGACCCGGCCGACCTACCCCGCGCTGCCGGGCTCGACCGCGCCGCTGGTCGCGCACGAGCTGGCGCACCAGTGGTTCGGCGACCTGGTCTCGGTCGAGAGCTGGCGCGACATCTGGCTCAACGAGGGCTTCGCGCAGTTCCTGCAGACCTACTACACCGAGGTCACCGGTGGGCAGAGCGCGCAGGACTGGCTGGCCGACACCTACCGCTCGTTCCAGGACGACAAGGCGTTCTGGGACCTGCCGATCGACGACCCCGGTGCGGACCGGATCTTCGACGGGGCGGTCTACACCCGGGGCGCGATGGCGGTGCAGGCGCTGCGGCACCGGCTCGGGGACGCGGTGTTCTGGCCGCTGCTGCGCACCTGGCTGGCCCAGCACGCGGGCGGCAACGGCTCCGTCGCGCAGTTCCAGGCGCTGGCCGCGGCGACCTCCGGGCAGGACCTGACGGCGTTCTTCGACACCTGGCTGCGCCGGCGCGCGGTGCCGGCGCCGACGGTGGAGAACGGCTTCTGAGCCGCTAGCGCAGCCGGATCGACAGGCAGGTCACGCAGCCCTCGAGCTTCTCGTACTCCGAGATGTCGACGGCCACCACGCGCAGCCCGCGGCCCTCGAGGACCTCCCGGGTCCGGGGCGCCGCGGCCGACATGAGCACGGTGTGACCGTCCAGGAGCACCACGTGGGCGCCGGGCTCCTCCGGCACCGAGAGGTACGCGCGGAACAGGCTCGGGTCGTCGACGAGCGGGTCGAAGCCGACGACGGTGCCGTCGGGCAGCGCGGTGACCGCGGACTTCAGGTGCAGCACCTTGCTGGTCGGCACCTCCAGGACCTCGGCGCCCAGGGGGGGACAGGTGGGCGCGCAGCTGCTCGACGCCCTCGCGGTTGGTGCGGCCGCCCCGCCCGACGTACACCGTGCCGCCGTGCTTGAGCACGTCGCCGCCGTCGAGGGTGCCCGGCGCCTCGATGCGCGCCAGCCGGTAGCCGAGCCCGGCCAGTGCCCGCTCGGTCCCGGCCGTCTCCGGCTTGCGCTCGTCGGCGCCGGGCCGGGTGATGACCGCGAGGTCGCCGTAGACCACCGCGGTGTCCTCCACGAAGACCGCGTCGGGGCAGTCGTCGGCGGCCTCGACCTCGTAGAGCTCCCAGCCCTCGGCCTGCAGTGCCGCGGCGTAGCCGAGCCACTGCCGACGGGCCAGCTCGAGGTCGACCTCGGAGCGTTCGAGGTGGGTCAGCAGCCCCTCGGCGAGACGGGGTCCGGGCCTGCGGACGAGCGCGCGCTTCTGCACGCCAGCATCATCTCCCGGCGCTCAGTGACCCAGCATCGGCGCCATCATCCGGGCCAGGCGCGACGGCCGCCCGGTGAGCGCCTCCTCGTGGTCGGCCAGCGTCATGGTGCGCAGGCCGGCGTTGATGCCGAGCCACCGCAGCGGCTCGGGCTCCCACCGCGGCGAGCGGTGCCCGACCCACGGCAACCGGGTCAGGTCGCTCTCGCGCTCGAGGAGGAGGTCGGCCAGGGTGCGCCCGGCCAGGTTGGTGGTGGCGACCCCGTCGCCGACGTACCCGCCGGCCCAGGCCAGCCCGCTCGCCCGGTCGAGCCCGACCGACGCGCACCAGTCCCGCGGGATGCCGAGCGGGCCGCCCCAGGCGTGGGTGAAGCGGGTGCCGGCCAGGACCGGGAACAGGTCGAGGAGCGTCGCGTGCAGTCCGGCGAACACGCGCGGGTCTCGGTCGAAGGACGGCCGGACCCGCGACCCGAGGTGGTACGGCGCGCCGCGGCCGCCGAAGACCAGCCGGTCGTCGGCAGTGCGCTGGCCGTAGATGACCAGGTGCCGGTGGTCGGAGAACGTCTCGCGCTCGGCCAGCCCGATCTCGTCCCAGACGTGCGCGGGCAGCGGCTCGGTGGCGACGATGAGCGAGTAGACCGGCACCACCGTGCGCGCGTGCCCGGGCAGACGCGGCGTGTAGCCCTCGGTGGCCCGGACGACGTGCGGAGCACGGACCGTGCCCGACGGCGTGCGCACCGCGCCGGGCCCGACCGCCAGCGCCGGGGTCCGCTCGTGGATCGTCACCCCGCGGCGCCCGACCGCGTCGGCCAGCCCGCGGACCAGCCGGGCGGGGTGGATCGCCGCGCAGTCCGGGGTGTACGTCGCGCCGAGGGTCCGCGTCGCCCGCAGCCGCTGGGCAGCCTCGGCGGGGGAGAGCACCGCGTTGCCGTCCGCCGCCCGCACCCGGGCCAGCTGGGCCCGGTTGCGGACCAGGGTGATCGTGCCGCCCTTGGCCGCGTGGCAGCCGATGCCCTCGGCGGCAGCGACCCGCAGCACCTCGTCCACGGTGGCCCGCATCGCGGCGTCCTGGGCCGGGCCGAGATCGGTCGGGAACAGCGCCGAGCACCAGCCGCCGTTGCGGCCGGAGGCGCCGAACCCGGCCACCTCCGCCTCGACCACGACCACCCGCCGGGACGGGTCGGCGACGGACAGGTAGTAGGCGGTCCACAGCCCGGTGAGCCCGGCGCCGACCACCACGACGTCGGCCTCGGCGTCGCCGCCCAGCGGCGCCCGCGGCGTCCAGTCGGTCGGCGTCGTCTCGTGCCAGAGGGAGAGCGACCGGTAGCTCAGCGCACGCCCCACGAGTAGGTCTGCTTGCGCAGGTGGAGGTACATGAACGTCTCGGTGGTCAGCACGCCCGGGATGGAGCGGATCCGGTCGCTGACGATCTCCAGCAGGTGCTCGTCGGTCTCGGCCACGACCTCGGCCAACACGTCGTACGACCCGGCCGTGACCACGACGTAGTCGACCTCGTCGAGGGCCGCGATCGCGTCGGCCACCGGCTCGATCGCGCCGGTGACGCGGACCCCGACCATGGCCTGGCGGGCGAAGCCGAGCTCCATCGGGTCGGTCACCGCGACGACCTGCATGATCCCGGCGTCGGTGAGGCGCTGCACGCGCTGGCGCACCGCCGCCTCGGAGAGGCCGACCACCTTGCCGATCGCGGCGTAGGAGCGCCGGCCGTCCTGCTGCAGCTGCTCGACGATGGCCTTGGACACCGCGTCGAGCTGTGGGCGGGAGCGCGGCTGGCTGCGCGTCATGGGGGGACGCTACAGCCTCTGACCAGCCGCGATGACGGCGCGGGCCGCTTCCCCGACCGGGTGCGCCAGCCAGGGACGCCGGCGGTTGTCCAGACCGCTGCCAAGAACACCCGACCGGGTGAGGAACGCGCGAGGTCACGGTTCGTTGTGGAGGGTGATCGTGTCGCGGCGACCCCTCCCCCCAGGTCGCCGCGGCACGATTCGCACGTGGGGCCGCCGTGCACCGTGACGCGCAGGCACCGCACCGGCTAGCGTGACCGGACTCCGCGCCGGGAGGGCGTCGGGGAGGGTGCTGGTGCGGAGGTGCGTGGTGCGGCTGCTGTTCGCCGACCGTCTGTCGGAGCAGACGCTGTCCGAGCTCGAGGCCCGCGGGCACGAGTGCGTCGTCGAGCCGGGGCTCTCGGCCGACGACCTGGCCGGGCGGATCACCGGCTTCGACGGGCTGGTGGTGCGCTCGACCAAGGTGCGACGCCCGGTCTTCGAGGCCGCCGACCGGCTGTCGCTCGTGGTCCGGGCCGGCGCCGGGACCAACACCATCGACACCGACGCGGCCGCCGAGCGCGGCGTCTTCGTGTGCAACGTGCCCGGGCGCAACGCCGCCGCGGTGGCAGAGCTGACCCTGGGGCTGCTGCTGGCCGTGGACCGCCGGATCGCCGACAACGTGGCCGACCTCCGCGCGGGCCGGTGGGACAAGGACCGCTACGGCAAGGCCGAGGGGCTGCTGGGCTCGACCATGGCGATCCTCGGACTCGGCTCGATCGGGCTGCTGGTCGCGGAGCGGGCCGCCGCCTTCGGGATCAGGGTGCAGGCGCAGACCCGGCCGGGTCGCTCGGCGCAGACCGTCGCCCGCGCCGAGGAGCTGGGCGTGACCTGGTGCGACTCGCTCGGGGAGCTCCTGGCCACCTCCGACGTCGTGAGCCTGCACGTGCCGGCCGGCCCGGACACCGAGCACCTGGTCGACGCCGCCTTCCTCGCCCAGATGAAGGACGGCGCGGTCCTGCTCAACACCTCTCGCGGGGACGTGGTCGACGAGGAGGCGCTGCTGGCCGCGCTGGACGCGGGGCGGGTGCGCGCCGGCCTCGACGTGTACGCCGACGAGCCCGGCTCGGGGCAGACCGCCTGGACCTCGAAGGTCGCGCAGCACCCCGCCGTCGTCGGCACCCACCACATCGGCGCGTCCACGGCCCAGGCCCAGCGCGCGATCGCCCAGGGCGTCACCGAGATCGTCGAGGCGTTCACCCACGGCGAGGTCCGGCACTGCGTGAACCTCGACCACAGCCGGCTCGGCTCCTTCACCCTGACGATCCGCCACCACGACCGGGTCGGCGTGCTCGCGCAGGTCCTCGACCAGGTCAGCAGCGCCGGGCTGAACGTCGAGCACATGGAGAACCGCGTCTTCCGCGGCGGCCAGGCGGCGGTCGCATCGATCGACGTGGCGGGGGAGTCCTCGGACGTGCTGGTCGAGGCCCTGCGCGCGCTGCCGCACGTGCTGAGCGTGGCCGAGGTGACGCTCGACCCGGCGAGCCCAGCGGGCTCCGCGTGAGCGTGGTCCGCCCCTTCGCGGCGCGGGTGGTCCGGCCCGAGTACGCCCGCCGCCTGGTCAGCGGACTGGCCGAGCTGCCGGAGGACACCGGCACGCTGCCGCCGGTCGCCCCGCCCGACCCCGCGGCGTACGACCTGGTGGAGGAGGCGCTCTACGTCTACCGCCAGGGCGAGCACGTCGGGGTGGTCGCCGAGGTGGACGTGCGGGCCTTCACCGACGGCCGGGTCCGCGGCCACGAGGCCGTGCAGGCCCAGCGGGTCGAGAGCCTGGTCGCGCACCTGCGCACCGACGCCCCGCCGGCACTCGTGGCGCTGCTGCACCCGGCCGGGCCGGCGTACGAGCGAGCGGTCGTCGCGAGCCTCGAGGCGCCGCCGCTGCTGGACTTCGACGGACCCGGTGGGCTGCGGCAGACGGTGTGGCGGGTGGCGCCGGAGCTGACCGCGGAGCTCGCGGCCGAGCTGAGCGGCGCCACGCACTACATCGCCGACGGGCACCACCGGGTCGCCGCCTCCCTCACCGCCTGGCACCGTGCCGGCGAGCCGGACGGCTCGGGCGTGCTCTGCGTGGTGCACCCGATGGACGGGCTCGACCTGTCCGCCTTCCACCGCCGGGTGCTCGGCCCGGTCGACGCCGAGCCGCTGGCCGCGCTGCTGGCCACCTCGGTGGTGCAGCCGGTCGCGGCCGCGCCGGAGCCACGGGCCGGCTCGGTCGGGCTGTACGCCGGCGGGCGCTGGTCGCTGGTCACCCTGCCGCCTGCCGACGGCGCGCTCGACGTCGAGGTCCTGCAGGCCGAGGTGCTCGACCGCCTGGCCCGGCCGGTGGAGATCGCCCACGCGCAGACACCCGTGGAGGAGCTGACCCGCCGCTGCGACGCGGACGGCGGGGTGCTGTTCACGCTGGCGCCGCCGCCGCTGGGCGCACTGGTCGCGCTGGCGGACCGGAGCGGGACGGTGCCGCCGAAGACGACGTACTTCGAGCCCAAGCCGTGCGCCGGGGTGTTCCGGCGACCGTTCTGATCCCCTAGCCGAGCCGGACGAGCACCAGCGCGACGTCGTCGTCGGGCCGGTCGGGGACCAGGCGGCCGAGCAGACCGTCGCAGAGCTCGTCGAGGTCGGCGACCTCGGGCAGCAGCTCGGCGTACGCCGCGCGCAGCTGCTCGACCCCGGTGTCGAGGTCGCGGCCGCGCCGCTCGACCAGGCCGTCGGTGTAGAAGAGCACGGTGTCGCCGGCCCGCAGCGGGAGGCCGTGGTCGCTGCGCGGCAGGGACGGGTGGATGCCCAGCAGCGCCTCGGGCTGGTCGGGCCAGAGGGCGGTGACCTGGCCGCCGCGGCCGACGAGCGGCGGCGGGTGGCCGGCGTTCGACCAGCGCAGCAGGGTGCCGCCCTCGGGGCCGTCCTCGAGCCGGGCCAGGACCGCCGAGGCGGTGGTGTCGATGAGCAGGGTCTGCATGGCCTCGTCGACCAGGTGCAGCACGCCGGCCGGGCCCTCGCTGGTCGTGACCGCGACGCCGCGCAGGAGGTTGCGCAGCTGACCCATGGCCGCCGCGGCCTCGGTGTCGTGACCCATCACGTCGCCGATGGCCAGCACGGTGGCGCCGTCGCGCTGGAGGAACGCGTCGTACCAGTCGCCGCCCACCTGGGCCGCCTCCGCGGCCGGCTCGTAGCGCACCGCGATCTGCACGCCGGGCGGCTGCGGGGGCGCGGTGAGCAGGGTGCGCTGGAGGCCGGCGGCGAGGTCGCGCTGCTCGGCGTAGAGCCGCGCGTTGTCCAGGGCCAGGCCCGCGCGGCCGGCCACCTCGGCCAGGACGTCGACGTCCTCGGCGGAGAACGGCTGCCGCTCGGCCGAGCGGAAGAGGCTGAGCACCCCGACGGTGCGGCTGCGCCCGCGCACCGGCACGATCACCGCCGACTCCGGGGCCAGGCTCAGGTAGAGGTCGCGCGCCTCGCCCGGCTCGAAGACCTGCGCGATCCGCTCGGTGGCGTCGCGGTCGATGAGCACGGGCCTGGCCTCGGCCAGGGCGCGGGCCAGGAAGGCCTGGTCGCGCAGGGCCGGGATCCGCAGCTCGGTGTAGCGCTGGACGGCCGGGCGCAGGTCGGCGTCGACGTGCCACCCGGCGACGTCGTACAGGCCGCGCTTCCAGCCGCCCGAGCCCTCGGGGCCGCCGCCGTCGACGAGGGAGACCACGCTCCAGTCGGCCAGCCGGGCGTCCACGACCAGGCGGGCCAGCTCGGCCACCGCGGTGTCGGTGTCGAGGGTCTCGGTGAGCACGGCCGTCACGCCCGCCAGCAGCTCGGCGCGCGCCCGGGCCGAGTCCAGGACCGCCTGCGCCTTGCGGCTGTCGGTGATGTCGGCGAAGTGCACCGAGAGCCCGTCGGGGGTCGGCCAGGCGTGCACCTCGTACCACCGGTCCAGTGGCGCGGGGTAGTAGGTCTCGAAGGTGACCGGTGTCCCGGTCGCGGCGGCGCGGCGGTAGTGGTCCTCGATGTGGTTGCCCAGGGCCTGCGGGAACAGCTCCCACATGCTCTGCCCGGCCAGGTCCGAGCCGACCGCGCCGAGCAGGGTGCGCGCCTCGGCGTTGAGGAAGGTGAAGCGCCACTCGGGGTCGAGGTGGAAGAACGCCGACGGCATCGCCTCCATCACCCGCCGCACCCGGGCCTCGCCGTCCTGCGCCGCGGTGGTGTCGTACGCCGCGCCGAGCACGCGCGCCGCCGAGCCGTCCGGGCCCGGGAGGGCCCGGCCGCGGGCGAAGATCCAGCGCAGCTCGCCGTCGGGGAGCACGATGCGGTACTCCGCCTCGTAGACCCCGCACGTCTCGATGGCCGCGGTCAGCGCCTCGGTGACCTGCTCCCGGTCGTCGGGGTGCACGGACTCGTTGAAGGCCTCGATGGTGCCGCCGAAGGTCTCGCGGGTCAGCCCGAACAGCTCCAGGAGCCGCTCGTCCCAGCGCAGCTCCATGGTCGCGAGGTCCCAGGCCCACGCGCCGACACCGGCGGCGTCGACGGCGAGCCGCCACGCGAGGCGCTCGCTCTCCGGGTCCGGGAGCCCGGACGAGGAGTCAGGCACCGGCACAGCCTCGCATGCCGGTGGGGGGATCAGAGCAGTGAACCGGCCTTGTCGAGCACGGCGCGGAGGATCTGCTCCATCTCGTCGAAGTGCTCCTGGGTGCAGATCAGCGGCGGGCTGAGCTGCACCACCGGGTCGCCCCGGTCGTCGGCGCGGCAGTAGAGCCCCTCGGCGAACAGCTGCTTGGAGACGAAGCCGAAGAGCAGCCGCTCGCACTCCTCGGCCGTGAACGTCTCCCGGGTCTGCTTGTCCTTGACCAGCTCGATCCCGTAGAAGTAGCCGTCCCCACGGACGTCGCCCACGATCGGCAGGTCCTTGAGCCGCTCCAGCGTGCTGCGGAACGCCCCCTCGTTGCTCTTGACGTGGTCGAGGACCTTCTCGTTCTCGAAGGCGTCGAGGTTGGCCAGCGCCACCGCCGTGCTGACCGGGTGGCCGCCGAAGGTGTAGCCGTGGGCGAACATCGCGCCCTCCTCCAGGAACGGCTCCATCAGCCGGTCGCTGGCGATCATCGCGCCCAGCGGCGCGTAGCCCGAGGTGATGCCCTTGGCGCAGGTGATCATGTCGGGCTCGTAGCCGTAGCGCTCGGCCCCGAACATGTGGCCCAGCCGCCCGAACGCGCAGATCACCTCGTCGCTGACCATCAGCACGTCGTACTCGTCGCAGATCTCGCGGACCCGCTGGAAGTAGCCGGGCGGCGGCGGGAAGCACCCGCCGGCGTTCTGCACCGGCTCGAGGAACACCGCGGCGACCGTGTCGGGGCCCTCGTTCTCGATCTGCACCGCGATCTGGTCGGCCGCCCAGCACCCGAACGCCTCGACGTCGGTGCTCACGTGCTCGGGCGCGCGGTAGAAGTTGGTGTTCGGCACCCGGAACGTCGAGGGCACCAGCGGCTCGAACTGCTGCTTGAGCCCCGGCAGCCCGGTGATGCTGAGCGCTCCCTGCGTCGTGCCGTGGTAGGCGATGGTCCGGCTCAGCACCTTGTGCTTCATGGGCTTGCCGGTGAGCTTGAAGTAGTTCTTCGCGAGCTTCCACGCGCTCTCGACGGCCTCGCCGCCACCGCTGGTGAAGAACACCCGGTTGAGGCTCCCCGGCGCGTACCCCGCCACCCGCTGCGCCAGCTCGATCGCGTTCGGGTGCGCGTACGACCACAGCGGCATGAACGCCAGCTGCTCGGCCTGCTTGCGCGCCGCCTCGGCCAGGTCCGTGCGCCCGTGGCCCAGCTGGCTCACGAACAGGCCGGCCAGCGCGTCCAGGTAACGCTTGCCCTGGTCGTCGTAGATGTAGGCACCCTCGCCACGCACGATCACGGGCACGTCGGCGTGGTCGTAGGAGCCGTGCCGGGTGAAGTGCAGCCACAAGTGGTCCTTGGCGGCCTGCTGGAGCTGCTGAGCGTCGAGAGCCATGAGGCCATCATGCGCCGGGACGCCCCGTTTCTCCACCTCTGCGCAACGGAATCCGTCGTCCGCGCGTCCCGTCACGACGGAATCAGACAGGCTCTTGCCTGCCTCGACGCTTCTTGCTCGTGCTGAGACCAATCACGTGCGGCCGCGCGCTTACCACCCCGACTCCCGCTGTCAAGGACGCCTTCGGCGCCGCAAGCGGCGAACGGCGGGGCCTTCGGCCCGAGTGGTTCGTCCTTGACAGCGGGACCCGGTCGGGGCGGTAAGACGCGCTCAAGGGCGGGGCAAGCCCCGCCCGCCATGCGCGGCCGCCTCTGGCGGCCACGCTTGCGGTTCCGATGTGCGATGACCCGCACCGCTCCCCCACCCCCACCCGTGAAGGCGAAGGCGAGACGGTGCCGCCGCCGAACCAGGGCGCCTGTGGGCTGACCCGGCCCCCGCCGGACCGCAGCCCCCTCGCCGAACGCTAGACCCGCGGCGTGGGGCACGCACACGAGACGCAACCACGCTGGGAGCAGTCGCGTGCAACACGGCGTCGGTTGCGTTCGGTGAGGGGGCGGCGGTCAGGCGGGGGCCGGGCCAGTCCACAGGCGGCCGGACCCGAGAGCCCGCACCACGAGACGAAGCACCCAGACCAAAACCACCCCCCATGACGCCACCCCCCACGAAGCGGTACTGATAGGACGTGACCCGCTACGGCCAGCAGTTCGGCCCCGACTTCACCTTCCTCGGCGTCGATCCCGTGGACCTGGAGGACACGGAGGCACTGGCCGCGGCCGACGTGGTCATCG
Organism: Nocardioides anomalus; assembly: GCF_011046535.1. Classification (NCBI taxonomy): domain Bacteria; kingdom Bacillati; phylum Actinomycetota; class Actinomycetes; order Propionibacteriales; family Nocardioidaceae; genus Nocardioides; species Nocardioides anomalus. The sequence continues at coordinate 1,168,312 of NZ_CP049257.1, forward strand.
TCGGTGCTCCGTGGGACGGCGGCACGTCCCACCGGCCGGGCACGCGCTTCGGCCCGCAGGCGATCCGCGGCACCGACTACCTCGGCCACGACGGCTCGCGCCCGCACCTGGCCCTGCGGGTCGACGCAATGCAGGACCTGCGGGTGGTGGACGCCGGCGACGTCGAGATGCCACCGGGGGAGCAGGAGCGGTCCCGGCAGGCGCTCGAGGACGCGGTCTACGCGGTGGCGTCCCAGGGCACGGTGCCGCTGGTGCTGGGCGGCGACCACTCGATCACGCTGCCGGACGCGACGGCGGTGGCGCGGCACCTGGGGTTCGGGCGGGTGTCGATGATCCACTTCGACGCGCACGCCGACACGGGGCACATCGAGTTCGGGTCGCTGTACGGGCACGGGCAGCCGATGCGGCGGCTCATCGAGTCGGGGGCGCTGCGCGGGGACCGGTTCCTCCAGGTGGGGCTGCGTGGCTACTGGCCGGGGCCGGAGACGCTCGACTGGATGGCCTCGCAGTCCATGCGGTCCTTCGAGATGACCGAGATCGTGGCGCGCGGGCTGGGCGCGTGCCTGGACGAGGCGTTCGAGATCGCGCTGGACGACTGCGACGCGGTGTTCCTCTCGGTCGACATCGACGTGTGCGACCCGGGGCACGCGCCGGGGACGGGTACGCCGGAGCCGGGCGGCCTCTCCAGCAGGGAGCTGCTGGACGCCGTACGCCGGATCTGCCTGGAGCTGCCGGTGGCCGGCATCGACGTGGTGGAGGTGTCGCCGCCCTACGACCACGCCGACATCACCGCGGCGCTGGCCAACCGGGTGTGCCTCGAGGCGCTGTCGGGGATCGCGGCGCGCAAGGTGGGCCTCGACCACGACCCGGCGGGACCGCTGCTCGAGGGTCGATGACCACGACGCTGTTCCGGGCGGCGGCGGCCTTCGACGGGCGGCGCCACGTCGGTCCGGCCGAGGTCCTGGTCCGCGGCGGCCGGATCGTGGCCGAGGGGGAGCCGGACGAGGTCGTCGACGCGGCGTTCCTGGCCCCGGGCTTCACCGACGCGCACGTGCACCCGATCCAGGGCGGGCTCGAGCGGCTGCGGTGCGACCTGTCGGAGCTGTCGACGCGCGAGGAGTACCTCGACGAGATCCGGCGCTACGCCGAGAGTCACGACGACGAGTGGGTCCTCGGCGGCGGGTGGGGGATGCCGGCGTTCCCGGGTGGGACACCGCTGGCCGCGGACCTGGACGCCGTGGTGCCGGACCGGCCGGTGTTCCTGCCCAACCGCGACCACCACGGCGCGTGGGTCAACAGCGCGGCGCTGCGCCGCGCGGGGATCGACGCGCGCACGCCGGACCCGCCCGACGGGCGGATCGAGCGCGACGCGGACGGCCGACCCAGCGGCACCCTGCACGAGGGCGCGACCGCGCTGGTCTCGCGGCACCTGCCGCGCACGACGGGCGAGGACTACCGGCGGGCGCTGCTCGAGGGCCAGCGCTACCTCCACTCGCTGGGGGTGACGGCGTGGCAGGACGCGATCGTCGGCTCCTACAGCGGGATGGACGACCCGGCGTCCACCTACGTCGCCGCGGCCGAGAGCGGCGAGCTCACGGCGTACGTCGTCGGCGCGCTGTGGTGGGAACGGCGCCTCGGCGTCGAGCAGGTCGCGGACCTGGCCGGGCGGCGCGCGGCGCTGACGGGCGGGCGGTTCCGGGCCACGAGCGTCAAGATCATGCAGGACGGCGTGGCCGAGAACGGGACGGCGGCGCTGCTCGAGCCCTACCTCGACCGGTGCGGCCACGCCACCGACAACCGCGGCCACTCGTTCATCGACGCGGCCGCGCTGCGCGACGCGGTCCGGGCCCTCGACGCCGAGGGCTTCCAGGTGCACGTGCACGCGATCGGCGACCGCGGTGTGCGCGAGACCCTCGACGCCCTGGTCGGCACCGACCCGGGCCACCGGCACCAGGTCGCGCACCTGCAGCTCGTGCACCCCGACGACGTGCCGCGCTTCGCCGAGCTCGGCGTGGCCGCGAACGTGCAGGCGCTCTGGGCGTGCTGGGACGAGCAGATGGTCGACCTCACGCTGCCGTTCCTGGGCGACGAGCGCGCCGGCTGGCAGTACCCCTTCGGCGCGATCCACCGCGCCGGCGGCCGGCTGGTCGCCGGCAGCGACTGGCCGGTCTCGACGCCCGACCCGCTGGCCGCGATCCACACCGCCGTCACCCGCACGACGTACGCCGACCCCGGTCGCGCCGGCACCGAGCCGTTCCTGCCCGAGCAGGCCGTGCCGCTCGACGTCGCCCTCGCGGCGTACACCTCCGGCAGCGCCTGGGCCTGCCACCGGGACGACGCCGGCCGCCTCGACGTGGGCACCGCCGCGGACCTCGTCGTGCTCGACCGGGACCCGTTCGCCGGGCCGCCGGAGGAGATCGGCGCCGCTCGGGTGCTGTCGACCTGGGTGGACGGCACGGTCGTGCACGACTGATTCCGCACCTGGCGTGGACACATCCCTACCGATTCCGTCGTCTGCCGCCTAGGCTCCCGGCATGGCTGACCAGCGGTTCCAGAACGTCGTCGACGGTGAGCTCGTGGACGCGGTGTCGGGGGAGACCTACGACGTCGTGGACCCGACGACGGGCGAGGTGTACGCCGCCGCACCGATGTCGGGGGCCGAGGACGTGGACCGGGCCTACCGGGCCGCGTCGCAGGCCTTCGAGTCGTGGGGGAACACCACGCCGAGCGAGCGGCAGAAGGCGCTGCTCAAGATCGCCGACGCGCTCGAGGAGCGGACCGAGGAGTTCGTCCGGGTCGAGTCCAAGGACACCGGCAAGCCGCTCGGGCTGACGACCGAGGAGGAGTTGCCGCCGGCCATCGACCAGATCCGGTTCTTCGCCGGGGCCGCGCGGGTGCTCGAGGGGCGCTCGGCGGGGGAGTACATGAGCGACTTCACCTCCTGGATCCGCCGCGAGCCGATCGGCGTGGTCGGTCAGGTGACGCCGTGGAACTACCCGCTGATGATGATGGTCTGGAAGATCGCGCCGGCGCTGGCCGCGGGCAACACGGTGGTCCTCAAGCCGAGCGACACCACGCCGGCGAGCTCGGCGCTGCTGGCCGAGCTGTGCCAGGAGTTCCTGCCGCCGGGCGTGCTCAACCTGGTGTGCGGTGACCGCGACACCGGTCGCGCGGTCGTCGAGCACCGCACGCCGCAGATGGTCTCCATCACCGGCTCGGTGCGCGCGGGCATGGAGGTCGCGAGCTCGGCGGCCAAGGACCTCAAGCGCACCCACCTCGAGCTCGGCGGCAAGGCGCCGGTCATCGTCTTCGACGACGCCGACCTGGAGAAGGCGGCCGAGGACATCGCGATCGGCGGCTACTTCAACGCCGGCCAGGACTGCACCGCCGCCACGCGCGTGCTGGCCGGCCCCGGCATCCACGGCGACTTCGTGGCCGCGCTGACCGAGCAGGCCAAGAGCCTCAAGACCGGGCTGCCCGACGACGAGGACGTCCTGTTCGGGGCGCTCAACAACGCCGACCAGCTCGAGCGGGTCACCGGCATGGTCGACCGGCTCCCCGACCACGCCACCGTCGCGGCCGGCGGGCACCGGCAGGGCGACCGGGGCTACTTCTACGAGCCCACCGTCCTCGACGGGCTGCGCCAGGACGACGAGCAGATCCAGAACGAGATCTTCGGCCCGGTCATCACCGTCCAGCAGTTCAGCGACGAGGCCGAGGCCCTCGCGTGGGCCAACGGAGTGGAGTACGGCCTGGCCTCCAGCGTCTGGACCCGCGACCACGGTCGCGCGCTGCGGGTGTCCAAGGCCCTCGACTTCGGCTGCGTCTGGATCAACTGCCACATCCCGCTCGTGGCCGAGATGCCGCACGGCGGCTTCAAGCACTCCGGTCACGGCAAGGACCTGTCGATGTACGGCCTCGAGGACTACACCCGCATCAAGCACGTCATGAGCTGGATCGGCCAGTGAGGACCACCCGGTGAGGATCCTCCTGGTCGGCGCCGGCGGCGTCGGTGGTGCGTTCACGGCCATCGCCGCGCGCCGCGACTTCTTCGAGACCGTCGTCGTCAGCGACTACTCCCTGGAGCGTGCCGAGAAGGCCGCGGCCACCGACGAGCGGTACGTCGCGGCCCAGGTCGACGCCTCGTCGGCCGAGGCGGTCGAGGCGCTGTGCCGCGAGCACCGGATCACCCACGTGATGAACGCCGTCGACCCGGTCTTCAACATGGCGATCTTCGAGGGCGCGTTCGCGGCCGGGGCCGACTACCTCGACATGGCGATGTCGCTGAGCAAGCCGCACCCCGAGACGCCGTACGAGAGGCCGGGCGTCAAGCTCGGCGACGAGCAGTTCGCGGTCGCGGGGGAGTGGGAGTCCGCGGGCCGGCTCGCGCTCGTCGGCATCGGCGTGGAGCCGGGGCTGTCCGACGTGTTCGCGCGCTACGCCGCCGACCACCTGTTCAGCGAGATCGACGAGCTCGGCACGCGCGACGGCGCCAACCTGGTCGTGGCCGACGAGGCCGGCAACGAGGTCTTCGCGCCGTCGTTCTCGATGTGGACCACGATCGAGGAGTGCCTCAACCCGCCCGTGGTCTGGCAGGACGGGGACTGGCACACCACGGCGCCGTTCAGCGAGCCGGAGGTCTTCGACTTCCCCGAGGGCATCGGCCCGGTCGAGTGCGTGAACGTCGAGCACGAGGAGGTGCTCCTCATGCCGCGCTGGGTCGACTGCAAGCGCGCGACCTTCAAGTACGGCCTCGGCGAGGAGATGATCACGATCCTCAAGGTGCTGCACACCCTCGGCCTGGACTCCACCGAGAAGGTCCGGGTCAAGGGCGTCGAGGTCTCCCCGCGTGACGTGGTCGCCGCGGTGCTGCCGGATCCGGCCACCATCGGCCCGCGGATGACCGGCAAGACCTGCGCGGGGCTCTGGGTCACCGGCACCGGCCAGGACGGCCAGCCGCGCTCGACCTACCTATACCACGTGGTCGACAACGAGTGGACGATGCGCGAGTACGGCCACCAGTGCGTGGTCTGGCAGACCGCGATCAACCCGGTCGTCGCGCTCGAGCTGCTCGCGCGCGGCACCTGGTCGGGCGCCGGCGTGCTCGGCCCCGAGGCCTTCGACGCGGTCCCGTTCCTGGACCTGCTGACGGAGTACGGCAGCCCCTGGGGGATGCAGGAGCTGGACGCCTAGCGGTCCGGCCAGGGTCTCGGGCCCAGGGGACGGGCCGGCGCACGCCATCAGCCATGGTGGGGGGACGTGCGCCGGCCCGTGCCTGTGGCACGCTGCCGACGTGGACCTGCCTCGCGCCGACGTCGACCCCGACGGCCTCCTGGAGTACTCCGTCGTCTTCACCGACCGCTCCCTCAACCACATGTCGCAGCGCTTCGTCGGCGTGGTCCACGACGTCGTCGACGTGCTGCGCTCGACGTACGCCGCCGAGACCGTCGCGCTCGTCCCGGGCGGTGGCACCTACGCGATGGAGGCGGTGGCCCGGCAGCTGGCCACTGGCCGGCGGGTGCTGGTGGTGCGCAACGGGCTGTTCTCCTACCGCTGGTCGGCGATCCTCGAGACCGGCGGCATCACCGACCAGGTGACGGTCTGCCGAGCGCGCCCCGTGGCCGATGAGCGGCAGGCGCCGTGGACGCCGGCACCGGTGGAGGAGGTCGTCGCGGCCATCGAGCGTGACCGGCCCGAGGTGGTCTTCGCCGCCCACGTGGAGACCGCGGCCGGCATCCTGCTGCCCGACGACTACGTGCGGGCGGTCTCTGCGGCCACCCGTGCGGTGGGCGGGCTCTTCGTCCTCGACTGCATCGCCTCGGGCGCGCTGTGGGTCGACATGACCGACCTGGGCGCCGACGTGCTGCTCAGCGCCCCGCAGAAGGGCTGGAGTGGCTCGCCGTGCGCCGGCTTCGTCATGCTCGGCGCGGCCGGCCGCGAGCGCGTGCTGGCCACGACCTCGACCAGCTTCGCCGTCGACCTGCAGAAGTGGCTCACGATCACCGAGGCCTACCTCGACGGGCAGACGCCGTACCACGCCACGATGCCCACCGACGCCCTCGCCCGCGACGCCGCGCTCATGCTCGAGACGCGGGCCGCGGGCCTCGACCACCTGCGCGAGGCGCAGTGGTCGCTCGGCACCCGGGTCCGCTCGCTGCTGGCCGAGCGCGGCTTCGCGTCCGTCGCCGCCGAGGGGTACGCCGCGCCGAGCGTCGTCGTCTCCCACACCGCCGACCCCGATCTCAAGAGCGGCGCGGCGCTCAAGGCGCACGGCCTGCAGGTCGCCGCCGGCGTCCCGCTCATGTGTGGTGAGCGCGACGACTTCTCGACGTTCCGGATCGGGCTGTTCGGGCTGGACAAGCTCGGCGACGTCGACGGCACCGTCGCGCGGCTGGCCGACCGCCTCGACGAAGCGCTCTAGCTCACTCCTCGAACAGCTGCGCCTCGTCCTCGGCGGAGGTCACCTCGACGCGGGCGGCCAGCACCACGTGCGGGGCGACGCCGAGCCGGCTCAGGGTCACCTGCACCTGGGCCAGCACCCACGGCTGGGCCTGCAGCGAGACGCGCTGCAGGGCGGTGCGGACGCGCACCCACACGACCGGGACACCGTCGCGGTCGGGGAGCCAGTGCGCCTCCTCCACGCCCCACGGCGCGAGCGAGGCCACGAGCGGCACCAGGGCGGCGTCGACACTGCGCTGCTGGTCCACCCCGTCGAGCGTACGGCGGCCGCGGCTGGTTGGCTTCGGGTCGTGGTGGACGTCGAGCGGATCGGGCCAGGGGACGAGCGCTTCGGGGCGTGGCACGCGGCGATCGCGGCGGCGTACGCCGAGGGTCGCGAGCCCGGCTGGTGGGAGTCGGTGGAGTCGGCGCGGGTCTACTTCGCGCGGGCCGAGAGCCGGACCCGGCACGTCGCGCTGGTGGCCACCGACGACGCCGGCGCGGTCGTGGGCGGGGCCGAGCTCTCCCTGCCGCTGGACGACGACGTGCACACCCTCGGCGTCGACCTGGGCGTGCCGGGGCCGCACCGGCACCGTGGCGTCGGCCAGGCCCTGTGGGAGGCCGTGCAGGAGGTCGCGGCCCAGGAGGGCCGGGCGGTCGCGCAGGCCGAGGTGCTGGTGCCCGACGGCGCCGAGGACTGGCCGGGCGCACGGTTCGCCGAGGCCCGCGGACTGCGCTGCCTCGAGCGCGAGCACCGGTTCGTGCTGGACCTGCCCGTGGCGCCCGAGCGGCTCGCGGCGCCGGCCACCGACGACCCCGACGACACCGAGGTCGTGTCCTGGGTCGGTCCGTGCCCGGAGGACCGGCTGGACGAGTGGGCGCGGATGCGGACGCACATGTCCGAGGACGTGCCGATCGGGGAGCTGAGCATCACCCCGCGGCAGGTCGACGCCGACCGGGTCCGCGAGTCCGACCGCGCGATGACCGAGCAGGGCTGGACCAAGGTCCGCACCATGGCCCTCGGCCCGGACGGCGCGGGGCGCGGCTACACCGAGCTCCTGGTCTCGGCCCACGACGAGCGGGTCGTGGTGCAGGACGACACCTTCGTGGACCGCGCGTACCGCGGACGCGGTCTGGGGCTGCGGCTCAAGGCGGCCAACCTGGGGCTGCTGCAGGAGACGGCCGGGCTGCTCGGGCCACGGCGGCGGGTGCAGACCTACTGCGAGCAGGACAACGTCGCGATGCGCCGCACCAACGCACGGCTGGGCTTCCGCCTCGTGGACGAGCTGCGGGAGTACGAGGGTCCGGTCAGCCCCGGCGCGAGCTGACCACCCGCTCGCGGGGGCGGCGCCCCTGCTCCGGTCGCTCCGGGTGCGCGGTGAACAGCAGCCCCCACACCCCGAGCACCACGACCGCGGAGGCCGGCACCAGCTCGACGGGGAAGGCCAGCGTCTCGGCGTACGACGGCGCGAGGGCGATCGCGATGCCGCACGTCAGCAGGCCCAGGGCGACGGCCACGCCGGGGATCGCGCGCGTGGCCGGCGCCCGGCGGGACAGGCTCACCTCGGTCCAGCCGATGAGGGTGCCGAGCCCGACGAAGACCGCGACGATGCTGGTCCACCGCAGCGCCGCGTGCGGGGGAGCCGGCTCGTAGACCAGGCTGGTCAGCACCAGCGCGAGCCCGATCATCGCGTTGACGACCATGAGGCTGCGCAGGGAGCGCAGCCGGCGAGCCGTCACCCCGTCCCTCGAGAACCCCATGCCCTCCACGTCCCCCGCGGGTGGCGCGGGCAAACCGTCTGTGTCGCCGCTCACGCGGTGGCGGCGAACGCCTCCGCCACCACGTCGAAGGCCTCGTCGAGCAGCGCGTCGGAGATCGACAGCGGCGGCAGGAACCGGAACACGTTGCCCCACGTCCCGCAGGTGAGGGTGACGACGCCGTTTTGGTGGCAGTACGCCGAGACCGCGGCCGTGCGCGCCGGCTCGGGGTCGAGCGTGCCGGGCGTGGTCAGCTCGATGGCCATCATCGCGCCGCGACCGCGCACGTCGCCGATGACCGGGTGCGCCTCCTGGAGTGCGTGCAGCCGGGCGGTCATCCGCTCGCCGATGGCCCGGGCGCGGGCCGCGAGGTCGTGCTCGCGCATCTCGGCGAGGGCGCCGAGACCCGCGGCGCAGGCGACCGGGTTGCCGCCGTAGGTCCCGCCCAGACCGCCCGCGTGCACCGCGTCCATGACGTCGGCGCGACCGGTGACCGCGGACAGCGGGAGCCCGCCGGCGATGCCCTTGGCCAGGGAGAGCAGGTCGGGCACGACGCCCTCGTGCTCGGAGGCGAACCAGTCGCCGGTGCGGCAGAAGCCGCTCTGGATCTCGTCGGCGTAGAACAGGATCCCGTGGTCGGCCGCCCACGCGGCCAGCGCCGGCAGGAAGCCCGGCGCCGGGACCACGAAGCCGCCCTCGCCCTGGATCGGCTCGATGGCCAGGCACGCGAGGTTGTCCGCGCCGACCTGCTTGTCGAGGTGGTCGATGGCGCGGGCCGCGGCCTCCTCGCCGGACAGGCCGTCGCGGAACGGGTAGGACATCGGCGCCCGGTAGACCTCGCCCGCGAACGGACCGAAGCCGTTCTTGTAGGGCATGTTCTTGGCCGTCATCGCCATCGTGAGGTTGGTGCGGCCGTGGTAGGCGTGGTCGAAGACCGCCACCGCGTCGCGGCCCGTGGCCACGCGCGCGATCTTGACGGCGTTCTCCACCGCCTCGGCGCCGGAGTTGAACAGCGCCGACTTCTTGGCGTGGTCGCCCGGCGTCACCTCGGCCAGCTGCTCGCAGACGTCGACGTACCCGTCGTAGGGCGTGACCATGAAGCAGGTGTGGGTGAAGGCCTGCACCTGCTCCACCACCCGCTGCACCACGCCCGGCGCGGCGTTGCCCACCGTGGCGACCGCGATGCCGGAGCCGAGGTCGATCAGGGAGTTGCCGTCCACGTCGACCAGCACGCCGCCGCCCGCCGCGACCACGAAGACCGGTAGCGTCGTGCCCACTCCGTCGGCGACGTGGGCCTTCTTGCGGTCCAGGCGGGCCAGGGACTCCGGCCCGGGGATCTCGGTGACGAGCGTGCGCTGCTGGGGCAGCGAGGGACCTCCGGTGCTCATGCTCGCAATCTAGTCCCGTCGGGCAGGATGGCCCGGTGCGCGACGTGGTGATCCTGGGCTCGACCGGCTCGATCGGCACCCAGGCCCTCGACATCGTCCGGGCCAACCCGGACCGGTTCCGCGTGGTCGGGCTGACCGCGGGTGGGAGCCAGCCCGAGCTGTTCGAGCAGCAGGTGGCGGAGTTCGGCCCGGCGTACTCCGGGCTGGGGGAGGACGCCTCGACCGAGGCCGCGGCGTACGCCTGCGACGTGGTGCTCAACGGCATCACCGGCGCGGTCGGGCTGCGGCCGACGCTGGCCGCGCTCGAGGCGGGCAACGTGCTCGCGCTGGCCAACAAGGAGAGCCTGATCGTCGGCGGCCCGCTGGTCCTCGAGCGCGCGGCGCCGGGACAGATCGTGCCCGTCGACTCCGAGCACAGCGCGCTGGCCCAGTGCCTGCGCGGCGGGTCGGCCGAGGAGGTGCGGCGGCTGGTGCTGACCGCGAGCGGCGGCCCGTTCCGCGGGCGCAGCGTCGAGGACCTGCACGACGTCACCGTGGAGGAGGCGCTGGCCCACCCCACGTGGGACATGGGCCCGGTCGTCACCATCAACTCCGCGACCCTGGTCAACAAGGGCCTCGAGGTCATCGAGGCGCACCTGCTGTTCGGCGTGCCGATCGACCGGATCGAGGTCGTCGTGCACCCGACGTCGGTGGTGCACTCCATGGTGGAGTTCGTGGACGGCGCGACGCTGGTCCAGGCCAGCCCCCCGACGATGCTGATCCCCATCGCGCTCGGGCTCAACTGGCCCGACCGGGTGCCCGACACCGCCCCCGCGGTCGACTGGACCAGACCGGAGACGTGGGAGTTCTTCCCCCTCGACGAGGAGGCGTTCCCCGCGGTGGCACTGGCCAAGCGGGCCGCGGAGCTCGGCGGGACGGCGCCTGCGGTCTACAACGCCGCCAACGAGGTGTGTGTGGATGCCTTCCGCAGGGGGAGGATGGCGTTCACGCAGATCGTGCCGACGGTGGCGCGTGTGCTCGCGCAGCACGACGTACCCTCGACCCCGGGTAGGTCGTTGGGGGTGGAGGACGTCCTCGCCGCCGACGCGTGGGCGCGCACGGCCGCCGACCTGGGGGAGCCGGTCGTGGGTGAGCAAGGGGGAAGCAGAGGGTGACGAGCCTTCTCTACATCGCAGGGATCCTGATCTTCGTGGTCTCGATCCTCGTCTCGATCGGGCTGCACGAGCTGGGGCACATGATCCCGGCCAAGGCGTTCGGCGGGAAGGTCACGCAGTACTTCATCGGCTTCGGGCCGACCGTGTGGAGCCGCAGGCGCGGCGAGACCGAGTACGGCGTCAAGGCCATCCCGCTCGGCGGCTACGTCAAGATCGTCGGCATGCTGCCGCCGGGGGCCGAGCAGCTCGGGACGGTCGAGTACGACGACCAGGGCAACCAGGTCACCCGGATCCGCAAGTCCAACACCGGGATCTTCACCCAGCTGATCTCCGACGCCCGCGCGGCCGAGTGGGAGCTCATCACCCCCGCCGACGACGAGCGGCTGTTCTACAAGATGGCCTGGTGGAAGAAGGTCGTCGTGATGGCCGGCGGCCCGTCGGTGAACATCGCGATCGCGTTCTTCCTGTTCTGGACCGTCTTCGCCACCTACGGCAACCCCACCGACGACGCGGTCGACTCCGGCGCCCCGGTGATCTCCTCGGTCAACAAGTGCGTGATCCCGGCCTCCGAGCAGCGCACGGCCTGCGAGGCCGGCGACCAGCTCAGCCCGGCCTTCGAGGCGGGCCTGCGGCCCGGTGACACCATCACCAGCTTCAACGGCACCGCGATCACCAGCTACGACCAGCTCCAGGAGCTGATCCGGGCCAACAAGGACGGCCGGGCCGAGATCGGCTACGAGCGCGACGGCACGGCGTACACCACGACGACGAGCACCCTCCTGCAGGACCGCCCGGTCGACACCGACCACCCCGACCAGCTGGAGTCCGTGGGCTTCCTGGGCGTGGCCCCGACGACCCACCGGGTCACCGGCGGGCCGCTCTACACCCTGGTGCAGATGGGCTACACCGCGGAGCAGACCGTCGAGGCGATGGTCCGCCTGCCCGAGCGGGTCTGGGGCGTGGCCAAGGCCATCGTCGGCGTGCAGGACCGCGACCCCGAGAGCCCGGTCAGCATCGTGGGCGGCAGCCGGATCGCCGGTGAGACCGCCTCGGCCACCTGGCTGCCCAACGACGCCAAGATCACCTTCCTGCTGCTGCTCGTCGCGGGCTTCAACTTCTTCATCGGGGCCTTCAACTTCATCCCCCTGCTCCCGCTGGACGGTGGCCACATCGCCAGCGCGCTGTGGGAGGCCGTGCGCCGCGGGCTGGCCAAGCTGCGCGGGCTGCCGGACCCCGGGTTCGTGGACGCCGCGAAGCTGTTGCCGATCGCCTACGTGATGGCCTCGGCGATGCTCGTGATGAGCCTGGTGCTCATCGTCGGCGACCTCGTCGTGCCCATCCACATCACCGGCTGAACCTCCGGCTGATCTCACACCGCTCTGATTCGGGACGCGCCCTCCCGCGCCGTACGCTGGAGGGCGTGACCGAGATCAACCTGGGGATGCCCGCGGCCCCGCCGCCGGTGCTCGCACCGCGCCGCAAGACCCGCCAGATCCAGGTGGGCAAGGTGGGGGTCGGCAGCGACCACCCGATCTCGGTGCAGTCGATGACGACCACCCTGACCTCGGACGTCAACGCCACCCTCCAGCAGATCGCCGAGCTCACCGCGACGGGCTGCGACATCGTCCGCGTCGCCTGCCCCTCGCAGGACGACGCCGACGCGCTCCCCGAGATCGCCCGGCACTCGCAGATCCCGGTCATCGCCGACATCCACTTCCAGCCGAAGTACGTCTTCGCGGCCATCGAGGCCGGCTGCGCCGCCGTCCGCGTGAACCCGGGCAACATCCGCAAGTTCGACGACCAGGTCAAGGAGATCGCCGCGGCCGCCAAGGACCACGGCACCTCCATCCGCATCGGCGTGAACGCCGGATCGCTCGACAAGCGGATCCTCGACAAGTACGGCAAGGCCACCCCCGAGGCCCTCGTGGAGTCCGCCGTCTGGGAGGCCGGCCTGTTCGAGGAGCACGACTTCCACGACTTCAAGATCTCGGTCAAGCACAACGACCCCGTCGTGATGGTCCGCGCCTACGAGCTCCTCGCCGAGGCCGGTGACTGGCCGCTCCACCTCGGCGTGACCGAGGCCGGCCCGGCGTTCCAGGGCACCATCAAGTCCGCCACCGCCTTCGGTGCCCTGCTCAGCAAGGGCATCGGCGACACCATCCGCGTCAGCCTCTCCGCGCCTCCCGTCGAGGAGGTCAAGGTCGGCATCCAGATCCTGCAGAGCCTCAACCTGCGCCCCCGCAAGCTCGAGATCGTCTCCTGCCCCTCCTGCGGCCGCGCCCAGGTCGACGTCTACACCCTCGCCGAGCGCGTCACCGCCGGCCTCGAGGGCATGGAGGTCCCCCCTCCGCGTCGCGGTCATGGGCTGCGTCGTCAACGGCCCCGGCGAGGCCCGCGAGGCCGACCTCGGCGTCGCCTCCGGCAACGGCAAGGGCCAGATCTTCGTCCGCGGCGAGGTCATCAAGACCGTCCCCGAGTCCGAGATCGTCGAGACCCTCATCGAAGAGGCCATGCGCATCGCCGAGGGCATGGAGACCGTCGACGGCGCGGCGGCCTCGGTCACCGTCGGCTGATCCACCTCCCGGCCTCGTTCCTCGGCCTCCGGCGGCTCAGCCGCCGCTGACCGAGCCGGCCGCGCCGTCGACGGTCTCCATGCCCTCGGCGATGCGCATGGCCTCTTCGATGAGGGTCTCCGCGGCCCCGGACGCACGGGACGGTCGAGCCGCTCAGCCGTCCCGCTGGTCGCGCTGGAGCCGGTTGCGTCGGTCCTCCTCGCGCTTGGAGTAGGCGGCCGCGCGGACGGCCTCGTCCGACTCCAGGCCGGAGCCGAGGCCGCCGCCCACCGTCGCGGCGGAGGCGACGAACCACGAGAGCACGAAGAGGTCTGGGTAGCTGTAGCCCGCCTGCAGGTAGTCGCCCATGATGGCGGGGTCGAGGATGAACAGCGCCCACGCCAGGTTCACCACGTACAGCGCCACGTAGCAGAGGGTGACGCCGGTGACCAGGGTCAACACTGTGGACGCGTTGTAGAGCCGGGAACGCTGGCGCGATCGCGTGGAGTCGCTGTCGGGGCGGTCCCACAGCTCGGCGTCGACGATGAGCCAGACGACCACCAGGGCGATCGAGGCCACCGTGGCCACCACCAGGCGCCACCAGGACAGGGAGCCGGCCAGGAGCCAGACGGTGGAGTTGATGGTCGCGACCGCGCCCGTCGCTAGCGCGGCGACCAGCGCCGACTTGAGGCCGGGCACCAGCAGCCACGGCCGGTTGGCCAGGACCATGCCGAGGAGCAGCCGCCAGCTCCCACCGGCCTGGGGCAGCCGCACGCGCCCCTCGCGGTGGGCGTCGTGGTCGGCCATCCCGCTCACCAGCGTGTGGACCGCCCGGCGCGCCCTGGCGTTCCTGCGCACGGGGCCGAGCGCGGGGAGGGAGAGCACCGCGACGCGTTCCTCCGGGTCGCTCTCGACGAGCACGTGACCACCGTCGGGGTCGTGGAGCGGGAGTTCGGTCAACCCGACCACGAGGTCCCACTCCCGTTCCCTCCGGTCGTCGCGCAGCCGGTCCGCGGCGGCCCACACGTCCTCGGAGCCGGTGGTGAAGGGCTTGCTCACGACCGTGATGTCCCAGGTCTGGTCTTCGTCGCCCGAGGTCAGGTCGGCGAGCCGGCGCGCCACCTCGGTGGGTGCCGCGGGGTCCGCCACGAGCCCGACGCGGAGAGCAACCATGTGCTGCGAGTACCCGAGGCGCCCCCACCGACACGGTGCGTGGCCACCCGGTCGCACACGTGGGCAGATCTGCCGATACCGGCCGCCCGCGACCGCTCCTTGAATGGAGTTGCCCCGCCCACCGGGAGGCGAGGACCCCACGACGGAGGAGACACGATGAGAGCAGTGGTGTACGACGGTCCACGGCAGGTCAGCGTCAAGGACGTGCCCGATGCCACCATCGAGCGACCGACGGACGTGCTGGTCCGCATCACGTCCACGAACATCTGCGGGTCCGACCTGCACATGTACGAGGGGCGCACCGACTTCGAGCCCGGTCGCTGGTTCGGCCACGAGAACCTCGGGCAGGTGGTCGAGGTGGGTGACGGCGTGGACAAGGTCCAGGTGGGCGACTACGTGGTCCTGCCCTTCAACATCGCCTGCGGCCACTGCAAGAACTGCGAGCGCCAGCTCACCAACTACTGCCTCACCGCCCAGCCCGAGCCGCAGCTGGCCGGGGCGGCGTACGGTTTCGCCGACATGGGCCCGTGGGCGGGCGGACAGGCGGAGCTGCTGCGCGTGCCGTGGGGTGACTTCAACTGCCTGCGGTTGGGCGAGGACGCCCAGGAGCGGCAGACCGACTACGTGATGTTGGCCGACATCTTCCCGACCGGCTACCACGCCACCGAGCTGGCGGGGGTGCAGCCCGGCGACCAGACCGTCATCTACGGGGCGGGTCCGGTCGGCCTGATGGCTGCGCTGTCGGCCACGATCCGGGGCGCGAGCAAGGTGATGGTCGTCGACCGGCACCCCGACCGGCTGCGGCTGGCCGAGTCCATCGGGGCCATCGCGATCGACGACTCGAAGGTGGACCCGGTGGAGGCGGTGCTCGAGCAGACGCTCGGGCTGGGCGCCGACAACGGTTGCGAGTGCGTGGGCTACCAGGCGCACGAGCCGGACGGTCAGGAGCAGCCGAACCTCACCATGAACCGGCTCGTCGCCTCCGTGCGCTTCACCGGCAAGATCGGCAACGTCGGTGTCTTCGTCCCCCAGGACCCAGGCGGGGTCGACGAGCTGGCGAAGGAGGGCAAGCTCGCCTTCGACTACGGGATGTTCTGGTTCAAGGGACAGCACATCGGCAGCGGGCAGGCGCCGGTCAAGAAGTACAACCGCCAGCTGCGCGACCTGGTCGCGGGTGGCAAGGCCGAGCCGTCGTTCATCGTCAGCCACGAGCTGTCCCTGGACGAGGCGCCCGACGCCTACAAGCACTTCGACGCCCGCGACGACGGCTGGACCAAGGTCGTCCTCCACCCGGCGGGGGTGTGACGTGGCCACGACCCTGGACGGACGCCGGGTCGCCATCCTGGCGGCCGACGGTGTGGAGCGAGTCGAGCTGGAGGAGCCCCGCCGCGCGCTCGACGACGCCGGTGCACACACCGCCGTGGTCTCGATCAGCAGTGGCGAGATCCAGGCACGCAACAACGACCTCGAGGACGCCGGCACCTTCTCCGTCGACGAGGTCGTGTCCGACGTCTCGGTGGACGACTACGACGCGCTGCTGCTGCCCGGCGGCACCGTGAACCCGGACAAGCTGCGCATGGAGGACGCGGCCGTCCGGTTCGTCCGGGACTTCGTCGAGTCCGGCAAGCCCGTCGCGTCGATCTGCCACGGGCCGTGGACCCTCGCCGAGGCGGGCGTGGCCCGGGGACGCCGGCTGACGTCGTTCCCGAGCATCCGCACCGACCTGCGCAATGCGGGGGCCGAGGTGGTCGACGAGGAGGTCGTCACGGACGCCAACATCACGACGAGCCGGTCTCCGGACGACCTGCCGGCGTTCTGCGAGCGCATCGTGCGCGAGTTCGCCCTGGCCCCCCAGCGCTCCGGAGCAGGAGGCCGACGATGAGCGAGACCGTCACCTCCCGAGCCGTGCGCGCCGGCGGCAGCCTGGTCCGGCACCTGCGCACGACGCTGGACCCGTCGTCCTCACAGCCCGCCGGTGGGCGCCGGCCCTCATCCGGCTGGCTGGCCGTGACCGTGCTGTGCGAGCCCTCCGATCTCGACGAGGCCGCGCTCCCCGCGCCCCTCGCCGAGCTCGCTGACCGCGTCGAGGTGAGGGTGCGCCCGGCGGCCGGTGACAAGGGCACCGAGCTGTGCGCGCGGCTGCGGGACCGGCCGCGGCCGGCCAGTGCGGCTCAGCGGCTCAGCGGCGATGACGAGGAGGGCGAGCTCCGCTCGGCCCTGCGCCGGGCCAAGCAGCTGATCGAGGTCGGTGAGGTGCTGCGCGTGGATCCGACCCCGCACGGCAAGCGGACGCCCACCCCCACCGGGGCGCTCCTGGAGTCCTGGACCAAGGCGGCCCCCGAGGGAGGCGTGCGATGAGGGCGGTGACGTGGCGCGGCGTGAACGAGATCGGCGTGGAGGACGTCCCGGAGCCCAGCATCCTCAACGGCCACGACATCATCGTGGAGGTCGGGCTGAGCGCGGTCTGCGGCTCGGACCTGCACCTGCTGGGCGGCTACATCCCCGCGATGCGGGCCGGCGACGTGCTGGGGCACGAGTTCATGGGCAAGGTCGTCGACATCGGGCCGGACGTGACCAAGCACCAGGTCGGGGACCGGGTCGTCGTCGTGTCCTTCACCAGTTGCGGACAGTGCTGGTACTGCAAGCAGGGGTTGTTCTCCCTGTGCGACAACGGCAACCCCAACCCCGGGATGACCGAGGCGCTGTGGGGTCAGTCCATCGGCGGGTGCTACGGCTACTCCCACGCCCTGGGTGGCTACGCGGGAAGCCACGCCCGCTACATCAGGGTCCCGTACGCCGACCAGGGCGCCTTCCCCATCCCGGACGGGGTATCCGACCAGCGAGCCCTCTTCGCCTCCGACGCGGCACCCACGGGGTGGACCGGGGCCGACCAGGCCGGCGTCCAGCAGGGTGACGTGGTCGCGGTGTGGGGTGCCGGGGGCGTGGGGCAGATGGCCGCCCGCGCCGCCATGCTCATGGGCGCGGAACGGGTCGTGGTCGTCGACCGCTTCGCGAACCGCCTCGAGCAGGTGCGCACGCACATCGGCGCGGAGACGCTCGACTACGAGCAGGTCGACGTCCCGGCAGAGCTGCGCGAGATGACCGGCGGGCGGGGACCGGACGTGTGCATCGAGGCAGTCGGCATGGAGGCGCACAGCCCCGGGCCGGCGCACCTCTACGACCAGGTCAAGCAGCAGATGCGGCTGCAGACCGACCGGCCGACCGCGGTCCGTGAGGCCATCTACGCCTGCCGCAAGGGCGGGACGGTCTTCACCCTCGGCGTGTTCGCCGGAGTGGTGGACAAGTTCCCCCTCGGCGCCGTGATGAACAAGGGGCTCACCCTCCGCGGCGCTCAGCAGCACGGCCACCGCTACATCCCCGAGATCCTCGACCGGATGAGCCGCGACGAGGTGCGGACCGAGCACCTCGCGACCCACGTGATGTCCATCGAGGAGGGCCCCACGGGCTACCGCATGTTCAAGGAGAAGGAGGACGGGTGCGTCCGCGCGGTGTTCGTGCCCGGCGCCTGAGCACCTCTCCCAGCGGCAGCGACATCGACGGCGGCGGATCGCCGTCCCGACGGGCCACATCGGTTCGGTGGGCGGCGAGGGGTCACGCACCCGACCGCCTCCTGTCGGCCCGGCGTGCGCTCCTCAGCCTTGCCGCCGGGCTCGCAGCCGGGGCGGTGGTGGCGCTTGCCGCCACGCCCCGGCTGCTTGCGTTGACGGCCTGGACGGTCACCACCGCCGTCCTGCTCGCGTGGGTCTGGCGGACCAGCTGGCCTCAGGACTCCCGTGGCACCAAGCGGCTCGCCGAGCAGGAGCAGTCCACCCGTTCCACCGACGTGTGGCTGATCTCAGCGGCCGTGGCCAGCCTGGCCGTGGTCGTCGTCGCCCTCGTGCAGTCCAGCGCCCAGCGCGGTCCGGTCGCGGTCGCGTCCGTGCTGCTCAGCGTGGTGAGCGTGGCCCTGTCGTGGGCCCTGGTGAACACCGTCTACGCGTTCAAGTACGCACGCATGTTCTACCTCGACGAACCCGACGAGGGCGGCATCGACTTCGGTGAGGTGGACGAGCCGACGTACAGCGACTTCGCCTACCTGGCCTTCACCGTCGGGATGTCGTTCGCGGTCTCCGACACCGAGCCCACGACCACCCGGATCAGGCGCGTCGCGCTCGGGCACGCGCTGCTCTCCTACGCGTTCGGAACCGGCGTGCTCGCCGTCGCCATCAACCTCGTCACCAACCTCGGCCAGTGACGACGCGCCGCTCGGGGTGGGGTCGGCGGAGGGTGTCCGACGGCATCTCGCCGAAGGCCTCGCGGTAGGCGCCGGCGAAGCGGCCGAGGTGCACCATGCCCACACCGAGGGCCACCGCGCGGACCGTGGTGGCGTCCCGGTCCGCGGCACGCAGGATCTCGCGTGCCCGGCGCAGGCGGAGCTCGCGCAGGAAGGTCATCGGCGGCGTCGCGAGGTCCCGGCGGAACCCGGCCCGGAGCGCGCGGGGGCTGAGGTGCACCTCGGCGGCCAGCCGTACCGTCGTCCACGGCTCGGCCGGGGCGTCCTGCATCAGCTCGACCGCACGCCGGATGCTCGCCTGCACGCCCGCCCTGCCGCTCACGGTCGACGGCGAAGTCGAAGGCGAGCCGGCCCCGCAGGCGACGCCCGACGAGCTGCTCGAGCTCGTCCTCGAGGCGGCTGCGGGGGACCATCAGGCAGAGCTGCTCGCAGCCGGTCGACCACGACATGTCCGCCGGGACGCCCGGGGAGAAGACCAGGCCCTCACCCGGGCCGGTGACCACAACGTCGCTCGATCCGCTGCGCGAGCTCGCCCGCCCTCGCAACGGGATGTTCAGGTGGACGTTCTCGGCGTCGGCGGTGCGCAGGCCCACCGCGCGCCCGTAGGTCAGCCGCCCCACGGTCACTGCACCCAGGCGCAGCCCGCTCATCCGCATTTCCAGCGGGGCGGAGCCCTCGGTGAGGTCGAGGCGGTGGGGCAGGTAGAGCTCGGCGACGACCTGCTCGGCCTCGTCGCGGTCGTCGGTGGCGTGGCGGGTGTACGGCGTCACGTGCGGCTGGTCGTCCTCTCGGTGCCCGTCCACGGAGGGGGTGGTGGCGGTGCGCAGATCAGGCCAGGAGCGGGCGGCGCGATCGTCCGAACCCGCGGCGCGGCGGTGTCCGCCCCGCGCCGCGCCGTGGCCGCATCGCGCACGGAACTCGTCCGTGGGCGCCCCGAGAGGGGTCGTGCCACACCATGGGCGCGTGGCGCCCTGCGCCCCCGTCCCCCCGTCAGGCTGCGGGGCGCCACCTCACCGACGCCCGTCGCCCGTCGCCCCGTCGGGAAGGTCCCCACCGGCGGCGACCTGGGCGGCGACGTCCCGCAGCTTGGTGTTGTGGTCGGCGGAGAGGCGCCGGAGCACCGCGAACGCGCCCTCCACGCCCAGGTGGTACCGCGCCATCAAGATCCCTTGCGCGACCCCGATCGTGTGGCGGCTCTGCAGCGCCACGCTCAGCTGGTCGCGCTCCTCCCTGACCTGGACCAGGTGGCCGACCACGCCGGCCAGGGCCACCGAGACGTCGAGCCCCTCGGCGTCGAACGCGTGCTCCTGGCGGGAGCAGACGGTCAGTGCTCCGAGGGGCTCTGCCGACGCCGCTAGCGGTACGCAGAGCACGGACCCCACCCCCAGGGCGGTCACCCCGTCGGACCAGGCCGGCCACCGGTGGTCGTTGCGCACGTCGTCGACCAGGCAGACCTGGCCCGTCGCCACGGCTTCGACGCACGGCCCCGCGCCGAGCTGGTGCTGCAGCCCGTCGACGTGCGCGGCGATCGCCGACGAGCTCGCCGCCGTCTCCAGCCTGCGGCGGGTCCTCCGCACGGCCAGACTGGCGTGCTCGGCACGAGGGACCAGATGCAGAGCGCCCGCCACCAGGACCGTCAGGTCGTCGCCCTCGGACGCCGCCCTCACCGCGGTCCCACCGGAGGGCGGGGGCGACGCTCTGCCCCTGGGCACGACGACCCGTGCGCTGCTCGTCGGCTACGGCGCACGGTGACCACCGACGGCGTGCTGGCCGGACGGTTGCGGGAGGGAGGGCACGTACAGGCCCGCGCGTTCCGCGCGCACCGCGGCCAGGGTTCTGGTCGTGGCGTCAAGCTTGACGAGCACGTGCTCGACGTGTGCGGCCACGGTGCGTGGCGCCACCACCAGCGTCCGCGCGATCTCGTGGTTGGAGCACCCGTCGACCAGCAGGCCGAGGACCTCGAGCTCACGAGGCGTGAGGTCGCGCAGGTGCGGAGCGGGCGACACCAGAGCCACGCCGGCCAGGTGTGCCGGGACGTCGGTGGGTGCGGTCACCACGGTCACTCGCACGTGCCCGTCGGCGGCGTACCGGTCTCCCAGGGGCCACAGGAAGGACGAGTACGGAAGTTCGCCGCCCAGGCCACGTGCGGCGGCGACCACGGCGGAGCCCGGGGCGAGGAGGGGGTCGTCCCGCAGGCCCGGCAGCGGCTCGGTCCCGCCGTCGGTCCGGAGCACGCGGCCGGCCGTGGCCCCGCGGACCAGGCGGGCGGTCGCGAGCAGGCACGGTGTCGTGTCGATGCCGAGCGTGAGGAGGTGGGCCAGGGCCATGAGACGTCGACGTGGTGTCCGTGCCGGCGCGCAGCTGCTCTTGGAGAAGAGTGCGACGAGGCCGACCCGACGCCCCGAGGGGGTGAACAGGGCGATGGTCAGGGACTCCTGGATGCCAGCCGGTAGGAGGCAGTCGGACCACGTCGCGAGCCGCTCGGCCGGGTACGGCAGGTCGGAGCGGCTCATCGGTGGTCGGTCCCGGTCGGCACCCGTCGTCGCGAGGTCACCCGCGAACGCCGGGCCGCGGAGGAAGTGCAGGACGTGCTGCCCGAGCCCGACGCTGGCCAGCGGGACGTACGTGCCGGACACCGAGTCGGACAGGGCGAGCCACGCCGCGTCGAAGGGGACCGCCGACCGCAGGGCGTCCAGCAGGGCCCGTGCCCTCCTCGGGAGCGGGGCGGAGGACGCCGCGACGCTCGCCATGCCGGTCCCGAGTGCTTCAGCCACGCCCGCTCCGCCGATAGGCGGCGAGCGTGGCTCGGAATGTGGGGGTCTGGTCCATCGGTCCATCCGTGGGGTGGGCACAACGATCCCCGGCCGGGGTGGTCGACCCGTGCGTGGTGGCGGAGAACGTCTCTGGGCCAGGGTCTCCGTGATCGCGGTGCCAGGGGGCGGTGCGCCTGTCGCAGCAACGCTAGGCGTCATCCGCGCGGCTCCGCATCACGTGTTCTGGTACCTGTCGGTCCTGCGGGTACAGACAGTCCGCGTCGGTGCGAGTAGTGTCGTGAAGACCAGAGCGACTGGCGACCACGGACGGAACGCGGGCGACCATGAACAGTCTGCGTCTTGGTGTCCCCGGTGTGGGCGGTGTGCACCCAGGAGCGCACTTCTGTGCGCTCTACTCAGGGCCGGCCGAGCGCGACCGACTGCTGTTCCCCTTCCTCGACGAGGGCCTCCAGCACGGCGACAAGTGCCTGTGCCTGATCGACGACGTCGATCCAGCGCTGGTCCGTGACCTCGTCGTAGGACAGCCCGGCCCGGAGCACTCCCGGCGCTCGGCGCAGCTCGAGGTCCACCGGGCGACGGACAGCTACCTGCGTGCGGGGGAGTTCAGCGTCGACCGCATGACGAGCTTCCTCGGCAAGAGCGTGGACGCTGCGCTCGACGACGGCTTCGAGCTCCTCCGCGCCGCCGGGGAGATGTCCTGGGTGCTGCCCCGCCCCCCCGGGTGGACCGAGCTGTTCCGCTACGAGTCCGCGCTCAACCACCTGGTCGATGAGTCGCCCTGCATCTTGATGTGCCTGTACGACCTGCAGAAGTTCGGGGTCGAGATGTTGGTCGAGGTGCTGCGTACCCACCCCCGGGTCCTGCTGGCCCGGACCATGATCGACGACCCGCACTTCGTGCCTCCCGCCGAGCACGCGTCGGCTCCCCTCGTCATCGCGACGACGGGCGAGCCGGCGGTCCTGGCGCAGGTAGACGAGGAGGAGCGGATCGCGCGCAGGTGGACGACGCTCACCGACGCGGAGCACCGGGTGGTCTCGTGCGTCGCCGGGGGACTGACCAACCGCGCGATCGCGGACCAGCTCTACATCTCTCGTCACACCGTGGACGCCCATCTCAAGCACATGTACGCCAAGCTCGACATCCACTCGCGAGTCGAGCTCACGGTGCTGGCGATGAAGCACGGGGTCTGAGGGCCGAGCTCGCCAGCTGGTCGCCGCCCGCGGACGTGCACGGCGTGGTCGGGTCCGCTCCATCGGCAGGACGGCCACTTGCGGTGCGTCGTCGAGCGCGTTCAGCGTGGAGGGGGAGCGCGAGGGCCGCCGGACCTGCTGAGGAGTCCCTCGACGCGGCGAGGACCGGAGGGCCGAGGTGTGAGCGTCTGGACGCCCGAGGTGGAGCCGACGCACGTCGCGGCCGGATCGGTGACGCTCGTGGAGGGCTCCTGCTTCTGCCTCTCCACCTCCGGTGGCGACCTCCTCGGAACCGAGCCGAACGGGGTGTTCTTCCGCGACACCCGGATCCTGTCGCGCTGGGACCTGCAGGTCGACGGCTCGGCGCCGGAGCCCCTCGCCGCCCTGACGCCTGAGCCCTACCGCGGCACCTTCCTGGGACGGGTGCCGAGACGGGGCGGCCGCACCGACACGCACCTCCTGGTGCAGCGCGACCGCTGGGTCGGGAGCGGGCTGCGCGAGGACGTGGTCATCCGCAACCTCGCGGGAGAGCCGGTCACCTGCACGGTCACGGTGGTCGTCGACGCCGACTTCGCGGACCTGTTCGAGGTCAAGGAGCGGCGTGTCCAGGCCAAGGGTGAGCGGAGCGTCCAGAAGCGGGGCGATCGACTGCTCGTGGACAGGAGGTGGCGCGACGAGCGCCGTGGCGTCGTCGTGCTGGCCCCCGGTGCCGCTCTGGCCACGATCTCCTGTGCCGGCGACAGCCTCGGCCACGCAGTCGGACGCGTCGGGTACGACGTCGTCGTCCCGGCCCGTGGGGAGTGGAGGACGTCGCTCCAGGCCCACCCGGTCGTGGACGGGGAGGAGCTCGAGCCGTCCTTCCCGCTCGGCCGCCCGCTCCGGGCCGCACTCCCGGCCCGGCGCCGGGAGCGCTGGCAGGCGTCCACACCGATCGCGACCACCGGGCACGACGGCCTCCAGCGGGTCCTGCGACGCAGCCAGCAGGACCTGGGTGCGCTCCGGATCTTCGGGCCCGGCGACGACTCCCTCGCGGCCGTGGCTGCGGGTGCACCGTGGTTCATGGCCCTGTTCGGCCGGGACTCCCTGCTCACCGCCTACATGGCGCTGCCGGTCGATCGCAGCCTGGCGCTGGGCACGCTGCGCACCCTCGCCCGGCACCAGGGCCGGGTCGCCGACGCGCTCACCGAAGAGGAGCCGGGGCGCATCCTCCACGAGGTCCGTCTGGGGGTGGAGTCGGGGCTGGCCCTCGGCGGCGGGAGCGTCTACTACGGGTCGGTCGACGCCACGCCCCTCTTCGTCGTGCTCCTGGGGGAGCTCGCCCGGTGGGGGGCCGACCCGCGGGAGGTCGCGGAGCTGGTGCCCCACGCCGACCGCGCCCTGGAGTGGGTCCTGCGCAGCGGCGACCGGGACGGCGACGGCTTCGTGGAGTACCAGCGCACCAGCGAACGGGGGCTGGCCAACCAGGGGTGGAAGGACTCCTGGGACGGCATCACGTTCGCCGACGGGCAGCCGGCGCAGGCGCCGCTCGCGCTGTGCGAGGTCCAGGGCTACGTCTACGACGCCTACCGCACGCGGGCCCGCCTGGCTCGCGCGGTGCAGGCCGAGGACGTCGCGCGGGAGTGGGACTCCCGAGCCGATGCCCTCCGGGCCGCGTTCAACGAGCGGTTCTGGTTGGGCGACCGCGGCTGGTTCGCCCTGGGCCTGGACCGGGACAAGCGTGCGGTGGACGCGTGCGCCTCGAACATGGGGCACTGCCTCTGGAGCGGCATCGTCGACGAGGACAAGGCGCCCCTGGTCGCCGAGCGGTTGTTGTCGCCCGAGATGTTCAGCGGGTGGGGGATCCGCACGCTGAGCAGCGACATGGGTGCCTACGACCCGGTGAGCTACCACAACGGGTCGGTGTGGCCCCACGACAACGCCCTCATCGTGGCGGGTCTCCTGCGCTACGGCTTCGTGGCGCAGGCGCAACGGGTGGCGGAGGCGCTGCTCGAGGCCGCGCAACGATTCGGCGGCCGCCTGCCCGAGCTGTTCTGCGGCTTCGATCGGGACGAGTACGACGAGCCGGTGGCGTACCCGACCTCGTGCTCGCCGCAGGCTTGGGCGGCGGCCGCACCCATCCACCTGATCCGCACCCTGCTCCGTTTCGATCCCGAGCTGCCTGACCACGAGCTCTGGGTCGATCCCGTCCTGCCGCCGGCGTTCACCCCGTTGCGCGTGGAGGGCGTCGCGCTGGGGGAGGCCCGCATCGACCTGAGCATCGACGGGGACTCGGTCGTGGTCGAGGGGACGCCACCCGAGGTGACCGTCCACCACAACTGGTCCCGCGGGCAGACCCGCGGTGGGTGAGCAGGTAGCCGATCGGCCACCACCCCGACCGGCGCCGGCCTCGCGGTGTCACGCGGTGCCGACCACCGGCTCGGCGACCGCACGCGATCCCGGAGCGGCCCTGCTCAGGATCCTCCCGTAGACCCGGACGTGGTCGGCGACCATCCGGTCGCTGCTGAACCTGCTCACCGCAGCGGCCCGGCACACTGCGCGGTCGAGCCGAGGCGCGTCCACCAGGGCCGCGGCGAGTGCTCCGGTCCCAAGGCGCAGGTGTCCGGTGACCCCGTCCTGGACGAGCTCGGGCGCCGAGCCCACCGGCGTGGCGACGACGGGTGTGCCCGTCGCCAGCGCCTCGGCCATCACCAGCCCGAACGGCTCGGCCCACTGGATCGGGTTCAGCAGGGCGAAGGAGGATCCGAGGAGCTCCAGCTTCTCGGCGTACCCGAGCTCCCCGACGAACTCGACGTCCGAGCACAGCAGGGGTCGGACCGCGGCGTCGAAGTACTCCTGCTCGGCCGGTTCGCGGAGCTTGGCCGCCATCCGCAGCGGGACCCCGGCCGCACGGGCGACGAGCGCCGCCTCCCGCGGCCCCTTCTCGGGCGACATCCGTCCCAGGAAACTGGCGTACCCGCCGTCCCCGCGGCCGACCGGGACGGAGTCGAGGTCGACGCCGTGGTGGATCACGCCCACCACGTCGACGCCTCGAGCGGACGCGGCTTGGTGGTGCGAGATGGCCAGGAGGGGTACGTCACGCATCGCCCGGTACACCGGGCCCAAGGTGGCGTCGAAGGGGCCGTGGGCCGTGGTCACCACCCGTGCTCCCGACGCCGGGCGACGGTACAGCGGCCCGGTCAGCGTGTGGTCGTGCACGACGTCGACGTCGCCCATCGCGGCGTAGCTGGTGATGACGTGACGCAGCTCGCCGATCGTGCCGGAGCACGCGGGTGCGTTCCGGTCAGCCACACTGGTGCCGGCCACGCGAGGCACCGGGCACGAGCTGTTCGCCGCAGCCGCCAGGAGCACCTCGTGGCCCGCTCTGGCCAGGCCCCGCGCCAGCCGGTCGATCACGGCCTCGGTGCCGCCGTAGGCCGGCGGCGGGACCGGGATCACCGGTGGGGCGATGAGGCCGATGCGCATGGAGCCCTCCTCGGAGCGGTGGCCGGACCACCGGTGGGTCCGTCGACAGGCACATGGCACCGCTGCGAGACGCGCGTCTGCCATCGGCAGGGCGACCGATTCTCGGCGTCTTCCAAGCGTGCTGGCCGCAGCCTCGCGCGGGGGAGCGGCACAGGCGGAGGCCGACTCGCGCGGACCGCGGCGCTGGGCGCGGATCGACGGGTCGCCCAGGTCCACGGTCGACGCGCCACCACGAACCCCGGCTCGCCTGACGAGGCGCCTTCGCAGCGGCGGGCTGGTCGGGCGAGGGGTCAGCAAAGGACGGTGGCGCCCACCCGTGGGTGGACGCCACCGCGTCAGCCGGTCGTGGCCGGGGCCACGAGTGTCGTCAGGGGACCAGGGTGAAGTGGAGCGTGGTCACCTGACCGATGGCGTCGTAGACGTCCATGGTGTTGTCGCCGAGCTGCGCTCCGAAGACGCCCGGCTTGATGAAGTTGACGTCGGAGTACTGGTTGTCGGTCAGGTCCTTGGTCACCCCGTTGATGACGACCTTGTCCACCTTGCTCTTGTCGAACAGCTTGTACGAGACCTGCTGGTAGCCGTCGGTGGCGTTGCCGGAGGTCTCGCCGGGCCCGTTCTTGACGGTGACGGTGGGCCCGGAGGTGTCATCGGTGTAGTGGAAGGTCACCTCGACCCGTCCACTCGTCGCACCCGGGTACACCCGCACCTCGATGGTTCCCCACTGCGTCGAACCGTTGCCGAACTGCGTCAGGTTCAGAGCGGTGTAGGTGGGCTTGGTCCCGGTGCCGATCAGCTGATCGGCCGTCAGCTCCTGCGGGCCCCAGATGCCGACGCCGTAGGTGTGCTTGAGCGTGTAGGTGCCGGGCGTGACGTTGTCGAAGACGTACTTCTCGTCCCTCCCGTAGGTCTCGTACGTCATCACCTTCTCCGTGGTCCTCGCCCCGCCAGTCGGCTGCCGGGTGAAGTCGAGCTCAGCGCCTCGGCCTCGGGTCTCGAACGGGTTCTCCACGTAACGAGGCGTACCGCTGGAGAAGGCCTCGACCTGGAAGTAGTACTCCGGGTCGACGTTGAGGCTCTTGATGGCCAGGGAGTTCTTCCCGTAGACCATCTCGCTCTGGTACAGCTTGTTGGGCTCGATGCCGTAGCGCACCACGTAGCCCTCGGCGCCCTCCACCGGCTGCCACAGCAGGTCGGCCCGGCGGCGGTCGACCTGGTTGCGAACCGCCATCACCTGACCCTTCGGCACCTTGGTGAAGGTCGACGCACCGGGGTTGCCGAAGACGCGGAACTCCTTCACGGCGAACTTCCCGCTGTCGGGCGTGAACACGTTGGTGAGTCGCACGTAGCGCCCCGTCACGGCCGTGGGGAGCTCGACGTAGTCGCTCTGCAGGTCCTGCGGGTTGTTGCTCTTGTCGATGACCGTGGTCCAGTTCTGGTTGTCGCTGGAGACCTGGACGGTGTACGACTCGTAGCGGGGGATCGCCCCGGTCCCACGAGCGCCGGCCTTGTCCCACTGGGTCTGGATCCCGCGGATGTCGCTCTCCTTGCCCAGGTCGACGGTCAGGTACTCGCCCGGATCACCTGTCTGGGCGCTCCAGAACGACTTGCCGTTCTCGTCCACCGCCAGGGCCGGCCAGTAGTTGACCTGCGTGGACGACGTCTCGACCTTCTTGTTCAGCGACAGCAGCGTCCAGCCCGTGAAGTTGTCCTT
Source organism: Nocardioides anomalus (assembly GCF_011046535.1). Classification (NCBI taxonomy): domain Bacteria; kingdom Bacillati; phylum Actinomycetota; class Actinomycetes; order Propionibacteriales; family Nocardioidaceae; genus Nocardioides; species Nocardioides anomalus. The sequence continues at coordinate 1,196,206 of NZ_CP049257.1, forward strand.
GATGGGGTTCTTCTTGACCCCTGGCAGGTACTGCGGGTAGTCGCCGTACTCGACGTCCCCGTGCATCACGCCCTGCTTGTCGACGTCGGTGGGGAACAGCGACATGAGCGTGTTGCCGGCACCGCCGTTCTGGGTGAACGCCACCATGGCGATGGTCCAGAGCTTGCCCTGCTTGTCCTGGAAGAAGCTGCCGTGGCCCGCGCCCGGCGCGGAGCCCGACACCATCCGGGTCAGCGGGTTGTGCTCGTCGTACTTGTAGGGACCCATCGGGTCGTCGGCCACGTACACGCCCTGCGCGTAGGAGGCGAACTCGAGGCCGATGGAGGAGTACAGGACGTAGTACTTGCCCTTGTACTTCAGCGGGTGCGGACCCTCGGTCCACCCGTACTCCTGCGGGCGGTACTCCCTGTCGGTGAAGTACGGGAAGATCAGGTCCTCCGAGTACCGGGTCTCCCAGCCGTGGTTGTGCGGGTCGCCCCACAGCACGACCTGAGGCTTGCTGATCTCCTTGAACGTGTGCTTGTCCAGCTCGACCACGCGGATGCCCAGGATCTGCGACCACCCGTAGTACATGAACAGCCGGCCGGTGTCCTCGTCGTAGAGCATGCTGGCGTCGCCGTAGTTGTTGCTGGAGAACGTGCCGGCGTCGTACCAGATCCCCGTCTTGGGGTCGTCGGTCGTCATCACCCGGTTGTTGGTGTTGCCGGCGTAGTTGTACAGCTTGCCGTCGATCTCGGTCATGCCGACGATCCCGCCGAGCAGGTTGGGCGCGTCGACGTAGTTCCAGTCCTTGAAGTCAGATGACCACCAGTAGCCCTTCCTGCCCCGGGTGAACAGGTAGTAGTCACCGTCGAAGATCTTGATGACGGGCTCGCCGGCCGTCAGGATCCGCTCCGAACCCTGGGTGAGCGAGATGGGGTTGGTGTAGGTGGTCGGGTTCTGGACGACCGACTTCCCCGAGGGCCCCACCGGCAGCGTTCCTGCGGGCGCGGCCGGGGCCTGGGGCGACGGGGCCTTCGGAGCCGACGCGGGGATCGTGGTCTCGACGGCCTTGGTGACGCTGCTCGCCTCGCTCCTCCCCGCGCTGCTCGCTGCTTCGTGGCCGTCGGCTCCGGTGGTGAACAGGGAGCCCGCGAGGACGAGCGACCCCACGGACGCCAGCAGGACGGATGACACCTTCTTCATCAGATTCCCCTCGGGTGGGAGGTAGGGAACGCAGACGGTCGAGTGGGACCGGGTGCGACGACAGACAGGACGCCGCGCCGGCCGGGGCCGCGGGTGTCGAGGGTGGTGCGGTGGCCGAGAGGCCCACGACGCCGGTCGCGGCGAGGGGGCTCGCCGCGAGGGGGTTCGCCGCGAGGGCTGAGACCGGTGGATGTGCCGACGGGTCGGCGAGGACTGCTCACCATGAGGCTGCTCCGAGATAGCGCGCAGGGGTGCGCTCCGAGTAGGGCACCAGGTCCACCACCCGGGTCCGAGTGTGACGTGGCTCTCAGAACGTAGGGCCGGGCGCGCGCTGCGTCAAGGACGAACAAGCGACGTCTTTACCGCTTGTTTGTCCTTTGAAGGACTAACGGAGGCCACTACGCTTGCCGCGTGACCACGGGACGTCGGGAGTCGTTGCGCGGTCGCAACCGGCAAGCCGTCGTCGCTGCGGTGCAGTCGAGGCCACGGTGCAGCCGGGCCGACGTGGCGCGGGTGACCGGCCTGTCCACCTCTGCCGTCTCGACGCTCGTGGCCGACCTGATCGAGGCCGAGGTGCTGGTCGAGCTCGGCACCAAGGCGTCGGGCGCGGGCGGCCGGCCGGCCGTGGCCCTCGGTGTGGCACCCCGAGCCGGATCGCTGGTCGGGATCCACCTCGGCCACGCCGACCTGCGGGTGGTGCTCACGTCCCTGGACGGGACCATGCTGATGCAGCAGCGCCACTTCCTCGACGTCGACCACGAGCCGGCAGCGTCCCTGGACCAGCTGGCCCGGAGCACGGCCGAGCTGCTCGCGGCGGCGGACGTCGACCGGGTCCGGGTGCTCGCCGTAGGGGTGGCCGTCTCCGCGCCGGTGGTCGACTCGCGTGCGCTGGCGTCGCCGCCGATGCTGCTGGACTGGGGCGGTGTCGACATCGCCGGCGTCCTGGGCGAGCGGACCGGGCTCCCGGTCCACATCGGGAACGACGCGACGCTCGGCGCGCTCGCCGAGTGGCGCCTCGGCGCCGGGACCGCTGTCGACGACCTCGTGTACGTGATGTTGGGCGAGGGGGTCGGTTGCGGTCTGGTCCTCGGCGGTCGCCTGCACACGGGTGCGTCGGGGACCGCCGGGGAGCTCGGCCACCTCCCTGTCGTCCGCGACGGCAAGATCTGTCGGTGCGGGGCTCGCGGCTGTCTCGAGACGGTCGTGAGCAAGCGGGCTCTGGTCTCGGCCCTCTCGCACACGAGGGGCCTCGAGGCCGGCGTCGGCACCCTGCTCGACCTGGCGGACGCCGGTGACCGGGGGGCGCTGCGCCTGCTCACCGACGCCGGCGACGTGCTCGGCAAGGCCCTGGCCGGGGTGTGCACCATCGCAGACCCGAGCCTGGTCGTGGTCGGTGGTGACCTCACCGCCCGGCCGGAGTCCAGCGAGGCCCTGCTCGTGGCCGCGCGTCAGGCCCTCGACCAGGCCCTCCCTCCGGTGGCCAACCACGACGTCCAGATCGTCCGTGCCGAGCTGGGCTCTCGCGCCGAGGCGCTCGGAGCAGCACTGCTCGCCGCCTCGCGGTCCGGCATCCGGCTGTCCGAGGTCGCGGAACCCGGCTGACCGCGGCACTGACTCTGCGGGATCCGTCACCAGCCGGCAGGTGGCTGGTGCGCAGCCCGGCCGGGTGGACGGTCAGGTCCTCCTGGTGCCTCGCGCGCCGAGCAGGCGGACCACGAAGGCCAGGGCGACGAAGGCGAGCAGGAGGACTGCGCAGTACGCCGCGACCCCGCCGTAGCCGCCGACGTGGTGGGGGTTGAAGAACGGGTAGGGGTAGAAGCCGGTGGCCGCCCCGCGGATCATGCACTGCGACGACCAGGTCGACGACGAACCCAGCCTGCGAGGCCGCGATCGGGACCAACCGCCGGTCCACGACGGCCATGCGGGACGTGGTGACCTCGAACAGCTCAGGGTGGGTCAGGAATACCAGTGCGCCGGCGTCACCGAGCACGTGGCCGCGGCGGACTCCGAGCAGCTCACCCGCGAGACGGGCCGCAGGTGTGCGCGCGCTCTGCATCCGCGCGACGAGTGCCGGCGAAGCGACGACCGTGTCGAACAGATCGACCGGGTACACCGTCGTCGGCAGGCCCGCCTCGAGCACCGCGACCGCAGCAGCCGGGTCCTGTCCCACGTTGAACTCCGGCTCGTCCTCGACGACCGGCTCGCCGCCGACCAGCACCACCCGTTCGGCGCCCGGGCGCGACGTGTACTGCGCGACGTTCGTCAGCGGAGCGCAGGCGGCCACCGTGACCGGACGATCAGACGTCAGCACGTCGAAGAGCCGCATCGCGTCCGGGTGCGGCTCGCCCACCGGCCCGGGCGCTCCCACCCGCACACCTCCGAGACCGTCGGGACCGTGGTTGGTCGGCCCGAGGCGAGGACCGTTGCCCTCGGTCGAAGAAGCCGCGCCGGCCGCAACAGGGATCGAGGCCTTGCCGACCGCGGCCAACACCGCCGCAGTGTTGCGAGCGCCTACGTCGACGGGCACGTTCCCGACCACCGCTGACACTCCGACGACATCGAGCCGCGACGTCGCCGTCGCGTAGAGGAGGGCCAGCGCGTCGTCGATCCCGGTGTCGACATCGAGCAACACCCTGGTCTGCTGCGTCACCCAGCCATCCTCACAGCACGAGCGACAGCGTCCTGGAGAAGATGACCGGGGGCGTCGCTCAGCTCGCGCCACGACGAGCAGCGACCGCTCGGCGCCGCGTGCGGCCGAGACTCTCCCCGTCGGACCGCCCGGGTCGGGGCAGATCCGGTTGGGGAACAGCGACCTGAGGTCAGGCGGTCGCCAACATGATGCGCCCTTCCGGCGCCTCCCGCGTCCCCTCGACCTCATGCACGACGGAGGTGAAACCACCTGCGACGGCCACGGAGGTCACGTCTTCCTCTGTCTCGTAGAGGCGGTGGCCCGCGGCGGGGAAGCGCTTCTGGGCCATCGCCGGCATGTGGGGTCGGAGCTGGTAGCCCAGGGCGAGGACGCCCCCGGGTCGCAGGAACGAGCGGAGGGCGACGAGGTCGGCGACCGGGTCCGTCCAGAAGTAGAGGACGTGGTTCGCCATCACGAGGTCCGCGGGAGCGCAGGCACGCACCGCGTCGACCCCGCCCTCGAGCAGGGTCAACCGCCCTGCTTCCACTGCTGCTCGATTGCGCTTTCGCGACTGCGAGAGCATGACCGAGGAGATGTCGACGCCCCACACCTGCGCGTCGGGGAACGTGGCGAGCAGTGCCTCGAGCCCGACCCCTGGGCCGGGCCCGAGCTCGGCGATGCGTTCGGGCGCACGTCCGAGATGAGCGGCCACCCGGTCGACGACCCAACGGCTCAGTGCGGCGTTCCCTTTCGCCATGCCGCGACCGACGACGGCGCCCAGTACGCCTGAGGGGCGACCGAACTGCTGCGCGAGACCCACTCCCGCAGTATCGGGCGGACCCGCTGGTGTGGGAAGACGTCCATGTGTCCATCGGCAGACCGGTGCGTCCGGGTAGCGGCACATCGGCGCGCTGATCGCGGCAGATCCGGGTGGTCGCGGTGCCTCATGCGCGGCGGTGTGACGCCCCGTCGGCGCACGGATTGCGACACGCGTGGACGGCCTCCGGTAGCGGTGGGTCGCATGTCCCTGACGGTTGCGGTTACCCCGAGGAGCAGCGGCGCTCATGAACGTGAGGCTTGGCCGGACGCGCTCGCCCCCTCTCGACGAGGTGGGCGCGTCCATGACCGTCGACGCACGGGATGGCGACCAGGTGGTCTGCGCAACCACCACCTGGTCCCACTCCCCGAGTGCATCCGCACAATCCAGTCCACGGATGGGAGAGGAACTCATGTTCGACAAGAAGACGAACATCGCGGCCCAGGAAGCCTTCGGCGAGGCCGTCAACACCGGCGACCTCGATGCCTTCGACGGCCTCGTCGACCCGAACAGCGTCGACCACGACCCGGCACCGGGGCAACAGCCCGGACCGGAGGGCTACAAGCAGTTCTTCACCGAGATGCGCACCGCCTTCCCCGATCTTCACATCGAGGTCGAGAACCTGGTCGCCGACGACGACCAGGTTGCGTTCGCCTACACCCTCACCGGCACCCATGAAGGACCTTTCCGAGGGCACGAAGCCACCGGCAAGTCGGTCCAGGTCCGCGGCCTGCAGATCAGCAAGTTCGCCGACGGCAAGCTGACCGAACGTTGGGGCAGCACCGACGAGGTCGGGATCCTCACCCAGCTCGGGGTCAACTGAGTGAGGTTGAACCACGTAAGGCGAGGGAGCGGCAGCCCGCTGCTACTCGTGCACGGCCTGGGCGCTGGGTGGCGGTCCTGGGCCCCGATCCTCGATGAGCTGGCCGAGCACCACGAGGTGATCGCCGTCGACCTGCCGGGGTTCGGAGAAACGCCGCCGTTGACCGGCGAGGTCTCGATCGCCACCCTGACGGACTCCGTCGCGGACTTCATCCGCGACGAGGGTCTGGACGGGGTCTCGACCGTCGGCCAGTCGATGGGCGGTCGGATCGTGCTCGAGCTCGCGCGGCGGGGCGTCGGCGGCGACACTGTGGCGTTGGACCCGGGCGGCTTCTGGAGTGACCGTGAGCTCGTCGTCTTCGGCGCCACCCTCCGACCGTCGATCGCTCTGGTCCGGGCGCTGCGCGGCATGCTGCCAGCCCTGCTCGGCAGTGCTGCGGGACGGACTCTCCTTCTCGCACAGCTCTCGGCGCGCCCATGGGCGCTTACGCGCGAGACCGTTCTGCCGGACGTCCGCGGGCTGGCCGACTCCCCATCGACCGGCGCTGCCTTGGACGCTCTGACCAAAGGGCCCAAGCAACAGGGAGCCCCGGCAGGCACAGCCCCCGGGCGGGTGACGATCGGTTGGGGTCGTCGTGACCTGGTGACGGTGCCGAGACAGGCCACGCGTGCCACGGAGCTGTTCCCCGACGCTGTCCTGCACTGGTTCGAGCGGTGCGGTCACTTTCCACAGTGGGATGCCCCGATCGAAGCGACCCAGCTGATCCTCAACAGCACTGCCTGAGGTCCGTTGCTCTCTCCGGCGGTCCGGACGCGTCCGCTGAGCGGCGGAGTGACGCAGCAGGCTTGCGTCCGGATCTCGGTCGATCCGGACAGGCGACGCTGCTGAAACCTCACTGTCGGTCGCCACGATCCCCAGACCGCGGACCAAGGGATCGTCCCGGGCTGTCACGACCCGACTCGCCGGGCGAGGTCAGCGCCGGGAACGCGTCCAGGTCGGCCACACCCAGAGGGCGGACGCCGTGACGCGTGGTGTGGGCAGGGGGAGCCGCGACGAAGTCGTAGGCTCACGCCGTGCTCACCACGCGTCACGGCGTCCGCCCTCTGGGTGTGGCCGACCTGGACGCGTTCTTGGCGCTGACCTCGCGGAGTCCGGTGGTGAACGTGTTCGCGGATCACCGGGCGCGCACGACCAACCTGGAGCCGCGGTGGTTGGGCGGGGAGATGTGGGGGCGCTTCGAGGGGGGCGACCTGGTGGCGGCATGCCACGTGGGGGCCAACCTGGTGCCGGTGGAGGCGTCGGCGGACGACGCGCGGGCGTTCGCGGAGCGGGCGCTGACGCGGAGCCGGAGCGTGTCGACGATCGTGGGGCCGCACGAGGCGGTCGAGGTCTTCTGGAACACGGTGGCGTCGTCGTGGGGGCGGCCGCGGGAGCTGCGGTGGCGCCAGCCGCACCTGCAGATCGACGGCGCGCCCTCGGTGGAGGCGCACCCGGACGTGCGGCGCACGACGCGAGCGGACTTCGAGCTGCTCTACCCGGCGTGCGTGGCGATGTACACCGAGGAGGTCGGGGTGTCGCCGGAGACGGGCGGTGGGGCGGAGCTCTACCGGGCGCGGGTGCAGCAGCTGATCAGCCGGGGCTGGTCGTTCGCGCGGTTCGAGGGCGAGGAGCTGGTGTTCAAGGCGGAGGTGGCGTGCGCGTCGCCGTACGCCGCGCAGATCCAGGGCGTGTTCGTGCCCCGGGAACGGCGGGGCGAGGGCCTGGCCGTCAGCGGGATGGCCGCGGTGGTGGACCTGGTGCGGCGCGAGATCGCGCCGACGGTGTCGCTGTACGTCAACGAGTGGAACACGCCGGCCCGGCGGGCCTACGAGCGCGTGGGGTTCCGGGAGTCGGCGCGGTTCTCGACGGTGATGTTCTAGGCCGCACTCGGGACCGGCGGCGGCGCGGCGTACATCCGGGCGTGCTGCTCGGTGGTCACCGCGCGGAGCACCTCGCCCCAGCCGGCGAGGGCGGCGACCATGACGGCCGCGGTCATCACCGACATCTGGTGGGCGGTGGCGGCGTGGTCGAAGCGGGCCAGGGCGTCGCCCTGGAGGTTGAACGACGCCCAGAGGCCGATCTCGGTGGCCAGGAACAGTGCCCACCAGAAGCCGAGCAGGCCGGCGGAGGCGCGCGGCGTGGTGGCGCGCCGGACGTCGCGGACCATCTTGAGCGGGAACCACAGCGCGAGGACCGGGGTCAGCCAGCCGCCCCAGGCCCAGCCGCCGCCGAGCGGCTGTGGTCGGTCGGGGTCGAGGGCGATGGCGTTGGCGCGGGCGCGGTGCAGCCACAGCGAGCCGGTGACCCAGCCGGCGAGCAGGCTGATCGCGCCGAGGACGGCGCCGGCGTAGTAGACGCCCAGGCTCCAGTCGAGCGCGTCCAGCCCCTGCTCGGAGCGGATGCGCGCCGCGCGGCCGAGCACCATCGCCGAGGCGCAGGTGCAGGCCGTGGCGACGGCGGCGCTCACGAAGGCGAGCACGCCGAGCGCGGTCAGGTCCCGTGGCCCGCCCGCGGTCGGCCCGCCGGTCGGGTAGTACGCCGCGGCTGCGTGCGGCGGGTGCGTGTGCGACATGTCGGCCCCCCAAGGCTTCGTCCCCACGCACGTCCTACCCCACCCGGGGCTAGGTTGCACCACATGTCTCTACCACTCGGAGCGCGACTGCTCGCCGCGGGCTTCGCGGGCAGCGGGCTGGTCCACCTGGTCCGCCCGCAGGTCTTCGAGCCGCTCATGCCGGCCTGGGTGCCGGCGCGCCGCGAGGTCATCCTCGGCAGCGGCGTCGCCGAGCTGGCGTGCGCGGTCGGCCTGGTCGTGCCGCGCACCCGCCGGGCGGCGGGCTGGGCCAGCGCCGCGCTGCTGCTCGGCGTGTGGCCGGGCAACTGGCAGATGGCGCTGGACAGCAGGCGGTCCTCCAGCCCGGCGTTCCAGGCCGTGGCCTGGGGCCGCCTGCCGCTCCAGGTGCCGATGGTGCGGGCCGCGGTCGCGGCCGCGCGCTCGGCCCCGCGCTCGGCCTCGCGGTGAGGGTGGCGTCAGGCCGCTGAGCGCAGGGGCACGGCCTTGCGCAGGTCGCTGGCCCGCTCGCACGTCGCGTCGGTGCAGCGGGCGGTGAACGACTTGCGGCGGCCGTTGACCTCCAGCAGCAGGGCGGTCGGCGTCTCGAAGGTGATGTCGCCGATGTAGCCCTGGGCCTGGTAGCGACCCAGGTGCTGTCCGGAGACGGTGCGGGCGTCCACCCGGCCGGGGCCCGGACCGTCGGAGAGGATCGAGATGGTGGCGATCCGGGTGGCGTCGGCGTTGAACGCCGCGACCTGCTCGGTGCACGAGCGCCACAGCAGCTGACCGGTGGCGATCGTGCGGAGCTCGGAGCAGCCGCCGTCGTACGGGTCCTTGGTGAAGGTCCCGATGATCTCGTGGGCCAGGTCGGCGACGTAGCCGGGATCGCGCGAGACCGTCGCCACGGTGTCGCCGGTGGTGGTCCAGAGCTGGGTCTTCTTGGTGGTGCCCAGCGCGACCCGGTCGGCCTGCGCGTCGAGCGCGACCGCGTAGTCGCGGAAGACCCGCTGCGCCTTCTGCGCGCCGGTCGCGACGTCGTACGCCGTGATGGTGCTCGCCGCGGTCCGGCCGGTCCGGGTGGTGACCAGGGTGGCGCCGTCGCCGGAGAGCACGGCCATGAACGGGTGCGCCTTGGCCAGCAGCGTCCTGGTGCCGTCGGCAGTGACGCGGAAGATCCGGCCGTGCCCGCCCCGCTCGCTCGCCGTCCCCACGACGTACGCCGCGCCGGACGTGCCGAGCAGCCGGACCTGGGCGCCGGCCACGCTCACGCGCACCGTGCCGTCGACGACGGTGTGGCCGTCGAGGTGGGGGACCGCGACGTCGGGGCCGCGGTCGAGCGCACCCGGGGTGAGCGAGACGGAGGGCTTCGCGGTCGCCGGCGCGGCCGGCAGCAGGGCCACCAGGGCGGCGGCGACGACGAGCCGGAGGGGGCGGGAGGGGCGGGGGAGCGGGCGCATCGGGCGTCCTTTCGTCGTGCGTGCGGGTCCGTGGACGTAGACGCCCGGCGGAGCGGATCGGTTACACCTGAGAGGGGTTCGCGTCGTAGTACTCCGTCGCCCGCTCGCACGACGTGCCGGTGCAGCGCGCCACGTAGCCCTTGTGGTCGCGCACCACCTCGAGCAGCAGGGCCGTGGGCGACTCCCAGGCGATGGTGCCGAAGGAGTAGGTGACCACGCTGTAGCGCGCGATCTTGGTGCCGGTGATCGTGCGCACGTCCACCACGGGCGGGCCGGGGAAGTCGATGAAGATGTCCTGGGTCGCGAGCCGCGAGCCGTCGGGGCTCACGGAGAAGACCCGCTGCCGGCACGAGCGCCAGACCAGCGCGCCGCTGCTGACCCGACGCAGCTCGGAGCAGCCGCCGTCGTAGGGGTCCTGGGTGAAGGTCGCGACGACGTCCGAGGCGAGGTCGGCGAAGTAGCCGGGGTCGCGGGCCAGCGTCCCGACCGTGCCGGTGCTCGTGGTCCAGAGCCGGGTCTTCCGGGTGCCGCCGAGGACCACCCGGTCGTCCTGCGCGCTCAGGGCGATCGCGTGGTCGCCGAACTCGCGCTGCGCCCGCACCGCGCCGGTCGCGACGTCGTACGCCGTGATCGTGGAGCGCCCGGTCCGCCGCTCGGGCCGGCTGACCACCAGGGTGGCGGCGTCGCCGGCGAGGACGACCCGCTCCAGGCCGGCCTTGGCCAGCAGCACCCCGGTGCCGTCGGCGGCGTAGCGCCAGACCCGGCCCCCGCCGCCCTGGTCGTTCGACGTGGCCACGACGTACGACGCAAGGCCGGCCTTCCCGAGCAGTACCACCCGCTCGGCGACGACGGGGAACCGGACCGTGCCGTCGACGACGGTCCGGCCGTCGATGTCGACGTGCGGCGAGGTGATGTCGGGGCCGCGGCCGACGCTGGTGGGCGTGAGCACGACCTCGCGGCCGGCGGCCGACGCGGGGGCCGACGGCACGACGGGCAGCGCCGCGAGCAGGGCAGCGAGCAGGGCGGCGGGCAGCGCGGCGGGCCGGAGGCCGGGGAGCGGGCGCACGGGTTCCTCTCGGTGCTGGGGTCAGTGGGCGGACGAGGCGCCCAGCCTCGCAGAGACGGGGCCGGCCAGCTCGCAGTCGGCGCCGACGCAGCGGAACCACACGCTCGCCTGGGGGCCACTGGCCCGGAGCAGGACGGTGTCGACGTCCTCCCAGCGCAGCTCGTCGAGCTGGAGACCGCCGGCGAGCCGGTAGCGGGCCAGCTCCCGGCCGGTGCCGTCGCGCAGGGTGACCCGGCTGGTCGGACCGTCCTGGTAGGCCGCCGTCGTGACCCAGCGGCTCGCGTCCGGCCCGAAGGAGAGCAGGGAGTCCGTGCACGAGGTCCAGTGCTCGGCGCCGGTGCTGAGCCGCACCAGTCGCGTGCAGGAGCCCTCGGCCAGTCGACGTCCCTCGAGCGCCACGAGGTCGTGCCCGAAGCTCGCGGCGTACGCCGGCCGGCGGCTGACGACGCGGGTGTGGCCGCTCACGGCGTTCCACACCAGGGTCCGCCGCGGTCCGCTCGCCACGACCCGGCCCGCGTCGACGTCCAGCGCGGTGACCGCGCCGCGCAGCGACCGCTCGCCGACCTCTGCGCCGGTCACCGCGGACCGGAGGGTGAGCGTCGTCCGGCCGGACCCGGCGACGGTGGCCGCGACCTGCGAGCCGTCGACGGACAGGCGGACCGGGTCGCCGTCGGTGGCGCCCAGGTCGGTGACCCGGCCGTGCGAGGCGACCCGCTGCACCCGCGTGCCGTCGGCCACCACGACGTACCACGTGCCGCTCGGGCCGACGAGCTGCACGTCGGACGCCTCGACCGGGATGCGGCGGTGGCCGTCGACCACCGTGGTCCCCTCGACGTGCGCCACGGCCGGCGCGGGGCCGCGGTCGAGGTGCAGGTCGAGGCGCACCTCCGGCGCGGCCGGGGCGGGCAGCGTCAGCAGCAGGGCGACGAGGAGCGGGGGCACACGGGTGGGACGCCCGGACGGGGGCGGTGGTTGTCCGGAAACCGGTTCGGGCCGACCCGCCCCGCGCCCGTACCCTTCTCCGCATGATCCTGCGGATGTCCAGCCTGTTCGTGCGCACGCTGCGTGACGACCCCGCGGACGCCGAGGTCCCGAGCCACCGCCTGTTGGTCCGCGCGGGCTACATCCGCCGCGCAGCGCCCGGGATCTACACCTGGCTGCCCCTGGGGCTGCGGGTGCTGCGCAAGATCGAGGACATCGTCCGCGAGGAGATGGACGCCATCGGCGGGCAGGAGCTGCTGTTCCCGGCGCTGCTGCCCCGCGAGCCCTACGAGGCGAGCGGCCGCTGGACGGAGTACGGCGACGGGATCTTCCGGCTCAAGGACCGCAAGGAGGCCGACTACCTGCTCGGCCCCACCCACGAGGAGATGTTCACCCTCGTGGTCAAGGACCTGTACTCCTCCTACAAGGACCTGCCCCTGGTGATCTACCAGATCCAGACCAAGTACCGCGACGAGGCGCGGCCCCGCGCCGGGCTGCTGCGCGGGCGGGAGTTCCGGATGAAGGACTCCTACTCCTTCGACGTCGACGACGCCGGGCTCGAGGAGAGCTACCAGAGGCACCGCGACGCCTACCGGCGCATCTTCGACAAGCTCGGGTTCGAGTACGTCATCGTCCAGGCCGAGGCCGGCGCGATGGGCGGCTCGAAGTCCGAGGAGTTCCTGGCCAAGGCCGCGGTCGGCGAGGACACCTACGTCCGCTGCACGCGCTGCGACTACGCCGCGAACGTCGAGGCGGTCGAGACGCCCGCCCCCGCGCCCACGCCGTACGACGACCTGCCCGCGGCCCACGCCGAGCAGACGCCCGACACCCCGACCATCGACACCCTGGTCGACCACCTCAACGAGGCCTACCCGCGCGCCGACCGGCCCTGGGCCGCCTCGGACACGCTCAAGAACGTCGTCTTCACGGTGCGCCACCCCGACGGCACCACCGAGGCGATCGCCATCGGGCTGCCCGGCGACCGCGACGTCGACGCCAAGCGGCTGGAGAGCAAGCTCGGCGAGGGCGTGGTCTTCGAGCCCATGTCCGAGGCCGAGTTCGCGGCCCGGCCCTCGCTGGCCAAGGGCTACATCGGCCCCGGCGCGCTGGGGGAGAAGAAGGAGGCCGGCATCCGCTACCTCCTCGACCCCCGCGTGGTCTCGGGCACCGCCTGGGTGACCGGCGCCGACGTCAGCGGCTCGCACGTGCTCGACCTGGTCGCGGGTCGCGACTTCGACGGCGACGGGACCATCGACGTCGGCGACGTCCGCGACGGCGACCCCTGCCCGGTCTGCGGCGACACCGACGGCGGCGTCCTGGAGTCGGCGCGCGGCATCGAGATGGGCCACATCTTCCAGCTCGGCCGCAAGTACGCCGACGCCCTCGACCTGCAGGTCCTCGACGAGAACGGCAAGCTCGTCACCGTGACCATGGGCTCCTACGGCATCGGGCCCTCGCGCGCGGTCGCGGCCATCGCCGAGGGCACCCTCGACGAGCTCGGCCTCTGCTGGCCGCGCCACGTCGCGCCCGCCGACGTCCACCTCGTGGCCACCGGCAAGGACGAGGAGATCTTCGCCGCCGCCGACCGGATCGCCCGCGAGCTGGCCGACCAGGGCGTGGAGGTCCTCTACGACGACCGCCCCAAGGTCAGCCCCGGCGTGAAGTTCAAGGACGCCGAGCTCATCGGTGTGCCCACCATCATGGTCGTCGGCCGCAACCTGGCCGAGGGCACCGTCGAGGTCCGCGACCGGGCCAGCGGCGAGCGCGAGGACGTGGCCGTCGACGGCGTCGTCGACCACGTGGTCCGGCTGGTCAAGGCGTGAGCGCCCTGCGCCGGACCGCAGCGGCCGCCGTCGCGGCCCTGGTGGTCGCAGGGCTGACGACCGTGGACGCGCCGGCGCGGGCGGCCGAGCCGCAGACGGTGCGCTTCTCCTACACCGGCGCCGAGCAGCAGTGGGTCGTGCCGGCCGGGGTCACCGCGGTCCAGGTCGTGGCCACGGGCGCCGCGGGCGGCGGGCCTGGCGGCGGGCTCGGGGCCACCGCGGCGGCCACCGTCCCGGTGACGCCGGGGGCGGTGCTGTACGTCGAGGTCGGCGGCGCCGGGACGTCTGTTGCCGGTGGTTTCAACGGCGGCGGCAGCAGCAGTGCGCCCTCGGGCGGCCAGCGCGGTGCCGGCGGCGGCGGGGCCAGCGACGTCCGGACCGTGCCGCGTCTGCAGGGTGGCGCGAGCCTGCCGTCGCGGCTGGTGGTGGCGGCCGGTGGCGGCGGCGCGGGCGGAGGCTCGGCGTTCAACGGCGGCGCGGGTGGCGCCGGGAACGTCGACGGGGGTGGAGCGGGCGCGTCCGGCGCGCCCGGGATCAACGGCGCCGTCCCCGGTGGCGGCGCGAGCCAGGTCACCGGCGGCCCGGGCGGTGGCTCCGGTGGCTCCGGCCAGCTCGGCACCGGCGGGGCCGGTGGCCCCGGCGGTGACGCGGGCGGCGGCGGTGGCGGCGGGCTCTACGGGGGCGGTGGCGGCGCCGGGGGAGCCCCGGCCGCCGGCGGTGGCGGCGGCTCGAGCGGGTTCGCGGTCGGCGCCAGTCGACTGCTGGTCACCGGCGCCACGGGTCCCGCGTCGGTGTCGATCACCTGGACGCCGCCCACGACCGTGCCCGAGACGACCCTCGGCAAGGCGCCGGGTCGCAAGGTGACGACCCACCAGCGCAAGGCCAAGGTCAAGGTGAGCTTCGGGTCCCCGAACCCCGGTGCGACCTACGAGTGCAGCCTGGACGCCAAGCCCTTCGCGCCCTGCGCCTCGCCCGCGAAGCTCAGGGTGAAGAAGGGCCGGCACACCTTCGCGGTGCGTGCGGTCCTGGCCGGGGTGTCAGACCCCACCCCGGCGACCGTCCGCTTCGAGGTGCGCAGGAAGAAGCGGCACTGAGCTCAGCCCTTCCAGGAGGGCGTGGAGGGCGGCGCGGACCTCGGCCGTCGCGCTGGCCGGGTCGGCCGCGCTCGCGGCGTAGAGCGTGCCCTCCTCGAGCGCGCCCACCAGCAGGTGGGCGAGCGGGCGGACCGGCTGGGGCGGGTAGACGCCGACCTCGATGAGCGCCGCCACCGCGCCCTCGACCAGCCCGACGGCGTACCTCCGACCGATCTCGCGCCACCGCTCCCAGCCCAGCGCGGCGGGGGCGTCCAGCAGGACGATGCGCTGGACGGCCGGATCCAGGGCGGCGGCCAGCCAGCCGTCCACCCCCGCGCGCACGGCGGCCAGCGGGTCGCTCGCGAAGAGCTCGGCGAAGGCCACGTCGACGCGCTCGACCAGCTCGGCCTCGACCTCCTCGAAGACGGCCGCGAAGAGCCCGAGCTTGCCGTCGAACTGGTGGTAGAGCGCCCCGCGGGTGACGCCCGCGGCCCGGGCGAGCTCGTCGGTGCCGACGGCGGCGTACCCCCGCTCGGCGAAGAGCGGGCGCGCGGCGTCGAGCAGGGCGGCGCGGGTCGCCGCCGACCGCTCGGCCTGGGTGCGCTTGCTTTCCATACAGCCTGTCCGTAAGTTGCGTACAACGTGTACGCAACATAGCGGAGGACGAGATGGTCACGGAGACGACACGCGAGCGGGTCGAGCTGGTCGCCGGTCCGCTGGAGTACCGCGCCGCCGGTCCTGAGGACGGCCGGCCGGTGGTCTTCGTGCACGGCTTCCTGGTCGACGACACGCTCTGGTCCGACGTGCCCGAGCGCCTGGCCGCCGCCGGCTACCGGACCTACGCGCCGACCTGGCCCCTGGCCTCGCACCGCCTGCCGATGGTCGCCGACGCCGACCTGTCGCCGCGCGGGCTGGCCCGGCTGGTGCTGGCCTTCCTCGAGGCGCTGGACCTCCACGACGTGGTGCTGGTCGGCAGCGACACCGGGGGCGGGGTCAGCCAGCTGGTGCTGAGCGAGGACCCGGCCCGGGTCGGCGCGCTGGTGCTGACCAACTGCGACGCCTTCGACACCTTCCCGCCGTTCCCGTTCACCTGGCTTTTCCGCCTTGCCCGGCACCCGGCCGCGATGCGCGCCGTGCTCGGCGCGACTCGCGTCGCGGCGGTGCGCAACAGCAAGCTGGGGTTCGGCTGGCTGGTCCGCCGGCGGCTGGCGCCCGAGGAGAGCCGCGGCTGGGTGCAGCCCTACCTCACCGACGCCGGCGTACGCCGGGACGTGGCGTCGTTCGCGCGGGCGTGGACCGGCCGGGAGCTGGTCGGCTCGGGGGAGTGGCTCGGTCGCTGGGCGCGGCCGGTGCTGCTGGCCTGGGCGCCGGGCGACCCGTTCTTCACCGACGCGCTCCGGGACCGGCTGCTCGCGGCGTTCCCGGACGCCACGCTGGTCGAGTTCCCCGGCGCCCGGACCTTCGTGGCCCTGGACCAGCCCGAGCGGCTGGCCGGCGAGATCGCCGGGTGGCTCAGCGCCCGGTGACCTCGTCGAGCTCGGCGAGGTCCTCGGCGCTCGGCTCCCACCGCAGCGCGGCGGCGTTGGTGCGGACCTGCTCGGGACGGGTCGCGCCGGAGATGACCGAGGAGACCGCCGGCTGGGCGGCCAGCCCGGCGATGGCCACGTCGAGGACGCTGAGGTCGCGCGCGGCGGCGTACTCCTCGACGGCCTCGATCCGGTCCCAGTCCGCCTCGCGCAGCCAGGCGCTGCGGTCGGGGTCGAGGGCGGCGCGGGAGCCCTCGGGCGCGTCCTGGCCGCGGCGGTACTTGCCGGTGAGCAGGCCGTACTCCAGCGGGAAGAACGGCAGGATCCCGAGGCCGAACCGCTCGCAGGCGGGGGTCACCTCGGCCTCGACGGTGCGGTCGAGGAGCGAGTAGCGGTTCTGGACCGACACGAACGGCGTGAGCCCGCCCGAGCTCGCGGTCCAGGCGGCGTCGGCGACCTGCCAGCCGTCGAAGTTGGAGCAGCCGACGTAGAGCACCTTGCCCTCGCGGACCAGGTCGTCGAGGGCCGACAGCGTCTCCTCCAGCGGCGTGACCGCGTCGTGCTGGTGGAGCTGGTAGAGGTCGAGGTGGTCGGTCTGGAGCCGCCGCAGGCTGGCCTCGACCGCGCGCCGGACGTAGCGCCGCGAGCCGCGCACGCCGTGGTCGGCACCGTTGGTGCCCTGCATGTCCATGCCGAACTTGGTGGCCAGCACGAACCGGTCGCGCCGGCCCAGGAGCGCCTCGCCCAGCAGCGTCTCGCTCTCACCGGGTCGGCTGCCGTAGATGTCCGCGGTGTCGAGCAGGGTGACGCCGACGTCCTCGGCCGCGTCCAGGATCGCCGCGACGCCGTCGGGGTCCACCCGGCGCCCGAACGCGTTGCAGCCGATCCCGACCGCGCTCACCATCAACCCCGACTCGCCCAGCGGGCGGTGCGTCATGTCCACGCCCACGAATCTAGGCCGGTCGGTGGCCGGCCCTACATTGCGGGCCATGCCGATCGACGCCGTGATCTTCGACTGGGGCGGCACGCTGACCGCCTGGCACGACATCGACTTCCACGCGGAGTCGCTGGCCCTGGCCCAGGCGGTGGTGGGCGCCGACCACGACGTCGAGGTCTCCCGTGAGCGCCTGCACGTTGCGGGGTCGCTGATCTGGGGCCGCTCGCGCGACCACCAGCAGAGCGCCACGGTCGCGGACCTGTTCACCGAGGCCGGGCTCGAGCACGACCCCGAGCTGCTCACGGCGTACTGGGAGTTCTGGGAGCCGCACACCCTCACCGACCCGGCCGTGCGACCCACCTGGGAGGCGCTCAGGGCCGACGGCATCAGGGTGGGGGTGCTCTCCAACACCATCTGGCCGCGGGCGTGGCACGAGCGGATCTTCGCGCGCGACGGCGTCCTGGACCTGCTCGACGGCGATGTCTACACCAGCGAGATCGCGTGGACCAAACCCTCCGAGCACGCCTTCCGCGCGGCCATGGACGCGGTCGGGGTGAGCGACCCGGGCCGGTGCGTGTACGTCGGCGACCGGCTCTTCGACGACGTGTGGGGCGCCCAGAACGCCGGCCTGCGCGCCGTGCACCTGCCGCACAGCACCATCCCGCCCGAGCAGGTCGGCCACACCGAGGGTGAGCCCGACGCGGTCATCCAGGGCGTCGACGAGCTGCCGGAGGTGGTCCGGCACTGGGGCTGACCGTGCCGGGCCACTTCTGCAAGAACATGCAATGCGAGTTTGTGCACCTGCTGCGGTGTCGCGCTCCGGCTCGCAGTCGCGCAGAGTGGTGCTCAGGACGACGGCGGGAACTCGGGTTCTCGCTTCAGCGGTCCGCGTACTCGTCGGCTCCGGGGAATGTCTCGGGAGTTCCCCGGAACGACAAGGCGCGGACCGCTGCGTCGTCCAGGAGGCCGATCGCCTCGACCCGGCGCTCGCCGGTCGTCTCGCCCACCAGGGCCGCGTAGGTCTCCGCGCACGCCTGCTCCAGGGCCAGCGCCGCGGCGTACCTGCCGTCGGTGGTGTCCAGCCCCGGCGGCGGGGTGTACGCCGGCGCGGCGGGCTGGGGGTGCCGCCCAGGGCCGCGATCTCGCCGATGAGGGTGTCGCGGCGCGCGCGGTGGGCGTCGTACGCCGCGCGCAGGGCGGTGTAGAGGTCCGCCTCGGCCGTCTGCGAGGTCCGCGAGCCGAGCAGGCCGTAGACCCACACGGCGGCGTGCTCGGCGGCCAGCGTCATCTGGAGGGCGTCGAGCTCGCTCGCGCCGGCGCTCACGCCGGCACCGCCTCGAGGCTCGTGAGGTGCTGGGCGGTCGAGGCCGACATCGAGGCCAGCAGCCTGGCCAGGGCGCCGCTCTCGGCCCGGCCGGCGGCGTCGGCCAGGAACGCCTGGAGCGCCCGCTCGCTCTGGCGCACCACGCGCAGGCCGCCGGCCGCGGTGGCCGTCGCGTCCGGCTCGGCCTCGAGCGCGGCGACGTGGGCGCGGTGGGCCTTGAGGACCGGGGTGACCGCGGCCCGCAGGGCCGGTGTCCGGCGGGCGCCGGCGAGCACGCCGATCGCGCCGCCCAGCTGGGCCAGGACCTCGTCGACCAGGGTCTCGTCGGCGGACGCGGCCGGTTCCGAGGAGCTCGCGGAGGCCATCGGCGAGGGGCTGGTCGAGGCCGCACCGTTCGCCGCGGGCGGTGTGATGTCGTCGCCGCTGTCGCACCCGGCCGCGAGCACCGTCGCGGCCAGGCCGGCCGCCCCGGTCACCACCGCGCGGCGACGGAGGAGCGGCTGGTCGGGCACGCGCTGAGGTTAGCCGGGTCCGCGGCGACGTCCGCTAACGTGGACAGGGACACCAGCACCGCACACGCACCGCACAACAGCACACAGGAGGTCGCCGCCGTGGCCAGCGCGCAGGACACCGTCCCCGCCCGCATCGAGCAGGCGCTCGCGACCCCTCTGGCTGCCCTCGGGCTGGACGTCGAGGCGGTCGAGCTGACGCCGGCCGGCAAGCGCCGGGTGCTGCGGATCGCCGTCGACGGCGACGACGGGGTGACCCTCGACCACGTCGCCGACGCCACCCGCACGATCTCCGAGGTGCTCGACGCCAGCGACGTCATGGGCGAGCAGGCCTACACGCTCGAGGTGACCTCCCGCGGCGTCGACCGCCCGCTGACCCTGCCCCGGCACTGGCGTCGCAACGCCGACCGGCTGGTCAAGGTCACCACCACCGACGGCCAGAGCGTGACCGGGCGGATCGTCGGCTCCGACGAGAGCGCCGCGACCCTGGACGTCGACGGCACCTCGCGCGCGGTGGCCTACGCGGACGTGAGCAAGGCGCTGGTCCAGATCGAGTTCAACCGCAAGACCGCCGACGAGCCGGACGACGAGCCCGACGACGGCTCGGTCGCGGCAGACGAAGAGGACTGACCATGGACATCGACCTCACCATCCTGCGGAGCCTGGAGCGCGAGAAGGAGATCTCCTTCGACGTGCTCGTGGAGGCCATCGAGCAGGCCCTCCTGACGGCGTACCAGAAGACGCCGGGCGCGGCCGAGCAGGCCCGCGTGGTCCTGGACCGCAAGTCGGGCCACGTCACGGTGCTGGCCGCCGAGCTCGACGAGGAGGGCGCGAAGGTCGGCGAGTTCGACGACACCCCCGAGGGGTTCGGCCGGATTGCCGCGACGACCGCGAAGCAGATCATGCTGCAGCGGCTGCGCGACGCCGAGGACGACATCCGGTTCGGCGAGTTCTCCGGGAAGGAGGGCGACATCATCTCCGGTGTCATCCAGCAGGGCCGCAACCCCGACGACGTCCTCGTCGACCTGGGCAAGCTCGAGGCGATGCTGCCGGTGGCCGAGCGGGTGCCGGGCGAGACCTACCAGCACGGCACGCGGATCAAGTGCCTGGTCTTCTCGGTGCGCAAGGGGATGCGCGGCCCGCAGATCACGCTGTCGCGCAGCCACCCCAACCTGGTCAAGAAGCTGTTCGCGCTCGAGGTGCCCGAGATCGCCGACGGCACCGTGGAGATCGCCGCCATCGCCCGCGAGGCCGGCCACCGCACCAAGATCGCGGTGAAGTCCAACACCCCGGGCGTCAACGCCAAGGGCGCCTGCATCGGCCCGATGGGCCAGCGGGTCCGCAACGTGATGTCGGAGCTGCACGGCGAGAAGATCGACATCGTCGACTGGTCCGACGACCCGGCCGAGCTGGTGGCCCACGCGCTGTCGCCGGCCCGGGTCAACGCGGTCGAGGTCGTCGACCTCGAGGCCCGCTCGGCGCGCGTCATCGTGCCCGACTTCCAGCTCTCGCTGGCCATCGGCAAGGAGGGCCAGAACGCCCGCCTCGCCGCCCGCCTCACCGGCTGGCGCATCGACATCCGGTCCGACGAGGCGCCCGTCGAGGCCTGAGTCGTGCACGTCACGGGGGACGGTCCGACCGGCGTGCTGGTGCTCTCGGGCTCCAGCGGCCGGGTCGAGTCCGCCCGCTGCGACGTGCTGGCCTCCGCGTTCGGCGCCACCGCGGCGTCGTACCGCTGGTTCGGCGAGAGCGTCGACCGCGTCCCCCTCGAGTCGTTCGAGGAGCCGCTGTCGGCGCTGCACGAGCGCTGCGGGCGGCTGGTGGTGCTGGGCACGTCCAAGGGCGCCGAGGCCGCGCTGCTGCTGGGCGCGCTGCACCCCGAGATCGACGCCGTGGTCGCGGTCTCCGGGCCCGACGTGGTCTGGGCGGCGCTGAGCCAGGAGCGACCGCAGCGCTCGTCGTTCACCCGCGGCGGGGAGCCGCTCTCCTTCGTGCCGTACGACGACGGGTGGTCCCGGACACCGACCCGGTCGAGTTCGTGGGGATGTACGAGCAGTCCCTGGAGACCCACGCCGACCGCGTGCCCGCCGCCCGCATCCCCGTGGAGCGCATCGACGGCGAGGTGCTGCTCGTGGCCGGCGGCGACGACCGGCTCTGGCCGTCGTGCGACTTCGCCGAGCACATCGTGGACCGCCGGGCCGCGGCCGGGCGCCGCACCGAGCTGGTCACCCACCCCCGCGCCGGTCACCGGGTCGTGCTGCCGGGGGAGCAGCCGGCCCCGCCGTCGCACCTGGTCCACGGCGGCACGCCCGAGGCCGACGCCGCCCTCGGCGCGCTGGTCTGGCCGCACCTCGAGGAGCTGCTCGCCGCCTGAGCCGCCCCCGCCCGCCGCTTGTAACGCTCAGTTACGGGATCTTCCGACCCGTTCGAACGGGTCGGAAGATCCCGTAACTGAGCGTTACAAGCGGGAGGCGGGCGCGGCGGTCGGCTCGAGGCAGACGGCCGGGAGGTCGAACCAGCGCAGGTGCTCGAAGTCCTCGCTGACCCGCTCCGAGCCGTCGTCCTCGATCTCGGGCAGCGACGCGAACAGCGCCTCGGCCTCGGCGAGGTGACCGGCCAGCGCGGACTCGGGCGCGGTGTCGTGGCGACGCGGGTAGGTCAGCACGCCGTCCTCGTCGTAGGAGAGGTGGGTGAGGCGCAGCGGGGGCTCGACCGGGCCCGCGCGGTGCTGCCAGAGGCCGGTGGCGGGGTCGAAGGCGTACTGCGGCGCGAGCCGGTGGCCGTGGTCGGCGACGAGCGCGACCGCGCGCACGACGTACTCGAAGACCGCCTCGCTGAGGAAGTAGTTGAAGTTGATGCGGACCCAGCCCGGCTTGATGCCCTCGCAGCCGCCGGCGATCTCGCGCTCGAACTCGTGCGAACGGTCCAGGTCGATGCCGAGCAGCCGGTGGCCGTAGGGGCCGGCGCACGAGCAGCCGCCGCGGCTCTGGATGCCGAACAGGTCGTTGAGGACCGAGACCACCAGGTTGTGGTGGAGGTACCGGCCGCCGGGGCGGCGGATCACGAAGGAGACGATCGAGAGCCGCTCGGCGTCCGGGTTGCCGAGCACCTCGATGGCCGGGTGGTCGGCCCACGCGGTGACCGCGCGGCGCAGGAAGTCCTCCTCGTGCGCGCGGATCGTCGCCACGCCGACCGCGTCCTTGAGCGCGAAGACCAGCCCGGCGCGGATCGACTCCACGATGGCCGGGGTGCCGCCCTCCTCCCGGTGGGCGGGGTCGGTGACGTAGCGGTGCTCGGTCGGGTTGACGTAGGACACCGTCCCGCCGCCGACCACGTCGGGCACCGAGTTGGTCAGCAGCCGTCGGCTCACGGCCAGGACGCCGGGCGTCCCGGGGCCTCCGATGAACTTGTGAGGGGGAGAGGAACACCGCGTCCTTGCGGGCCAGCGGGTCGCCGGGCGGATTCATCTCGATCTCGACGTACGGCGCGCAGGCGGCGAAGTCCCACAGGGCCAGCGCGCCGTGCTCGTGCAGGAGCCGGGTGATGGCGTGGGTGTCGGTGACGATCCCGGTGACGTTGGAGGCGGCCGAGAACGCGCCGACCTTGAGCGGGCGGTCGGCGTACCGCTCCAGCTCGGCGGCCAGCTGCGCCTGGTCCACGTGCCCGTCGGCGTCCTCGTGGATGGTGACCACGTCGGCCAGGGACTCGCGCCAGGGCAGCTCGTTGGAGTGGTGCTCGTAGGGGCCGATGAAGACGACCGGTCGCTCGTGCGGCGCGATCGCGGCCGAGAGGCGGTGGCGCCGGTCCAGGTCGGCGGGCAGCCGGATCCCGAGGATCCCGACCAGCTTGTCGATGGCGGCGGTCGTCCCGCTGCCGCAGAAGATCACCACGGTGTCGTCGTCGCCGCCCACGGACCGGTGGATCTGCGCCCGCGCGTCCTCGCGCAGCCGGGTCGTCTGCAGCCCGGTGCCGCTGCTCTCGGTGTGGGTGTTGGCGTAGCGCGGCAGCACCTCGTCGCGGATGAAGTCCTCGATGAAGGACAGCGCCCGCCCGCTCGCGGTGTAGTCGGCGTAGGTCACCCGCCGCGGGCCGAACGGCCCGTGCATCAGCTGGTCGTCGCCGATCACCGACTCGCGGACCCGCCGCAGGATCGGGGGGTCCTCGAGGGCAGGGTCACGCGGTGGAACTGCACCCATGCGCCGGACCCTAGCCCTCCCGGGACGGCGGGCCGTAGCTCGTGCAGACCCAGCCGTCGGCGTCGACGACCAGCTCGACGGTGTCGCAGTTGTCCAGCGGTGCGCGCTCGACGTCCATCCGGGCCAGCACCGGCACCCCGATCCGGATGATCCCGCCGTGGGCGACGACGAGCGAGGTCTCGCCCGGGCGGGCCCCGGCCACCTCCCGCAGCACCGCGCCGAACCGGGCCGCGACCTGGTGGCCGGTCTCGCCGCCGGGCACGCCGGGCTCGAGGTCGCCGGCCATCCAGCGGTCCCAGACCGCGACCCACTCCTCGACGCCGACGTGCTCCTCCAGCGAGCCGGACTCGACCTCGCGCAGGTCGATCCGGGTGGTGACCGCGACACCCAGCCGGGCCGCGACGATCTCGCCGGTCTGCACGGCGCGGGACAGGGTCGAGGTCCACACGTGGGTGATCCCGCGGTCGGCGAGCGAGTCCGCCAGCGCGGCCGCCTGACGCCGCCCGAGCTCGGTGAGCGAGCCGCCCTCGTCGTCCCACTCCGAGCGCTCGTACTCCGCCTCGCCGTGCCGGGCCACCACGACCGCCGTCCTCATGCGTCCGGTCCCCACCGGGTGCACGCCCACCCCTCGGCGTCGGCGGTCACCTCGACGGTGTCGCCGTTGCCGAGCCTCCGCTGCTCCACCAGCAGCCGGGCCGCGGCCGGGACCCCGAGGCCGATCGCGCCGCCGTGCGAGACCACCAGCACCGTCTCGCCCGGGTGGGCGTCGGCGACCTCGCGCAGGACGGCCGTCACGCGCTCGGCGATCTCCCGGCCGGTCTCGCCGCCGGGCACACGGGTGTCGACGCGGCCCTCGCGCCACCCGAGGTAGGTCTCGACGAACGGGTCCTCGGCGCGCGGCACGCCGGCGTGCTCGCCGACCCCGAACTCCCGCAGCCCCTCGCGGGTGGTCACCTCGACGCCGAGGACCGCGGCGGCCAGCTCGGCGGTCTGCACCGCGCGGGCCATCGTGCTGCACCAGACGTGGGCGATGCGCCGACCGCGCAGCGACTCGCCCAGCTGCGTCGCCTGCCGGCGGCCCAGGGCGGTGAGGCTGCCGCCGTGGTCGCCCCAGAGCGCGGACTCGTACGCCGCCTCGCCGTGCCGGGCGACGACCAGCGTGGTCGGGCACTGCAGCGCGCTCACGGTCGGGTCCCGGCGATCCGGTCCACGACGAGCCGTGGCACCAGGTGGTCGTCGTCGCCGGTGGACCAGTGCGGGAAGTCGAAGACGGCCAGCATCAGCTGGAGCGGGTACGTCGGGGGCCGGGCACAGCGGCGCAGCACGGTGCCGTCCACGGTGAAGACCGCCTCGTCGGCGTCCCAGTCCACGGCGTACACGTGCGGCTCGACCACGTCGATCGACACCCGCGGTGCGGCGAAGTCCTGGGTCAGGGCGGGGTCGCGGAAGGCCTTGATGCCCACGCCGACCTCCGCGGACGGCTCGTCGACGGGGCCGAGGTCGCGGCCGAACACCTCGAAGACGCAGAGCTCGCCGCACTGCTCCTGGGCCTCGTCGTCCTCGAACCCGCTCAGCCACAGCGCGGCCATCGAGCGCGGGGAGAGGTCCATGCGGGCCGACACCTCGACCCGCCCGGAGCGGGGGAGCCACCCCTCGAACCGCGCCTGCTCCTCGCGCACCACCTGTCCCTCGCGGAACCGCTGCTGGCCCCGGGTCGAGCCCGCCGGGCCGGACCAGCTGCCCGACTGCAGGCCGGACACCCGCAGCGGAGGGTCGTGGTCGCCCTCGCACCACAGCGGGTGCTCGGGCGGAATGTCGAGGACCAGCGCGGCGTTCTCCAACCGGTGGCTCGCGCGCGTCTGCGCCGCCGACGACCAGGCCGGCAGGTAGTTCGGGAGCCAGGTCTCGGGGTCGAGTCCGGGACCGGTGAAGCGGTCCTCGAACCACCCCGGTCCAGCGGGAGCGTCAGCAGCGCCGGCGGCCATGGGCCGACGGTAGTGCCGCCCGGTGGGTTCGGGGAACGACCGCAGGAGCGGTAGGGTTGACCCTTGGTGGCGAGCGAACCGGTCCGGACCTGTGTCGGATGTCGATCCCGAGCCGCCAAGCGTGAGCTGGTGCGGGTGACCGTCGGCTCGGATGCGCACGGCCGCCCGGCCGTCGTGCCCGATCCGCAGGGAACCGCACCCGGGCGGGGGGCGCACCTGCACCCCACGACCGAGTGCTACGAGCTCGCCGTGCGCAAGAAGGCCTTCGGCCGAGCCCTCCGTTGGAGTGGTCCGGGAGGGCTGGAGAGCGTGGCGGTGCGCGAGTACGTCACCGGCCCGCCGCACGCAGCACCGCACGAGACACAGACCGATCATCAGCGAGAAGAAGGCTGGAGCAGCAGCTCATGAGCACTCGATGAGTCACTCCCGATGAGTTTGCACCACCACTAGCGCTGCCAGCACCCGGACCGGGTCTGGTGGCCAGTCAAGGAGAAACGTGGCCAAGACCCGAGTTCACGAACTCGCGAAGAAGTACAACGTCGAGAGCAAGTTCGTTCTCGAGAAGCTCAAGGAGATGGGCGAGTTCGTCAAGTCGCCCTCTTCCACCGTCGAGCTCCCCGTCGAGAAGCGGTTCGAGAAGGAGTACGGCGAGCAGCTGAAGGCTGCCGCCACCTCCGCGCCCGCCGCCGAGGAGAAGCCGGCCGCCAAGAAGGCCGCGCCGGCGAAGAAGGCGGCCGCCCCGTCCGCTGACGAGCCCGCGGCCTCCAACGGCGCGTCGAACGGCACGTCGAACGGCGCCGTCGTCGTCGAGGCTCCGGCCGCCCCCGAGGCGACCTCCGCCCCGGCCGCGCCCGCGGCACCGACCGCGACGCCGCGCCCGCCGGGTGCCCCGTCGCGCCCCGAGCGCACCGAGACCCCGGAGCCGCCGGCCGAGCCGGAGGCTCCCGCCGCGTCGGCCTCGCCGTCGCCCTCGTCGACGGCTCCCAAGCCGCCGGCCCCGCGCCCGGTCGGCCGCCCCGGCTCCCCGCGCCCGGGCAACAACCCGTTCGCGTCCAGCCAGGGCATGGGCTCGCGCCCCGCGCCGCGTCCGCCGGCCGAGGCCGGCGCCGCCGACGGTGCCGAGGCGCAGCGTCCGCCGCGCCCGCCGGCCCCCGGTGGTCGTCCCGGCATGCCGCGCCCCAACCCGGCGATGATGCCCAAGTCCCCGGCCGCGTTCGGCGCCGGTCCCGGCGGCCGTGGTCCCGGTGGCCCCGGTCGCGGTGGCCCGGGTGGACCCGGTCGCCCCGGCGGCCCCGGTCGCCCCGGTGCTCCTGGCCGTGGCGGCCCCGGTGGCGGTGTCGGCGCGGGTGCGCCGGGTCGCCCCGGCGGCTTCGCCGGTCGCCCCGGTGGCGGTGGCCGTCCCGGTCAGCGTGGCCAGACCCAGGGTGCCTTCGGGCGTCCGGGCGGCCCGTCGCGCCGTGGCCGCAAGTCGAAGCGGGCGCGTCGTCAGGAGTTCGAGGCCATGCAGGCCCCGACGATCGGCGGCGTGCGCGTCCGCAAGGGCGACGGCGAGACCGTCCGCCTGCCGCGTGGCGCGAGCCTGACCGACTTCGCCGAGCGGATCGGCGTCGACGCCGCGCAGCTGGTGCAGATGCTGTTCAGCCTCGGTGAGATGGTCACGGCGACCGAGTCGGTCAACGACGCGGTGCTCGAGCTGCTCGGTGAGGAGCTCAACTACAACGTCGAGGTCGTCTCGCCCGAGGACGAGGACCGCGAGCTGCTCGAGTCCTTCGACATCGAGTTCGGCGAGGACGAGGGCGACGAGTCCGACCTGGTCCTGCGGCCCCCGGTCGTCACGGTCATGGGTCACGTCGACCACGGCAAGACCAAGCTGCTCGACGCGCTGCGCGACGCCAACGTGGTGGACAAAGAGGCCGGTGGCATCACCCAGCACATCGGCGCCTACCAGGTCACCGCGGACGTCGACGGCAACGAGCGGCGCATCACCTTCATCGACACCCCGGGTCACGAGGCGTTCACCGCCATGCGTGCCCGCGGCTCGCAGCAGTCCGACATCGCGGTCCTCGTGGTCGCGGCGGACGACGGCGTGATGCCGCAGACGGTCGAGGCGCTCAACCACGCCAAGGCCGCCGGGGTGCCGATCGTGGTGGCGGTCAACAAGATCGACAAGCCGGACGCCGACCCGACCAAGGTCCGCGGCCAGCTGACCGAGTACGGCCTGGTGCCCGAGGAGTACGGCGGCGACGCGATGTTCGTCGACGTCTCGGCCAAGTCGCACCTCAACCTCGACAAGCTGCTCGAGGCGATCGTGCTCACCGCCGACGCGTCGCTGGACCTGCGGGCCAACCCGACGCAGGACGCCCAGGGCATCGTGGTCGAGGCCCACCTCGACCGCGGTCGTGGTCCCGTGGCCACCGTCCTGGTCCAGCGCGGCACGCTGCGCGTGGGCGACTCGATCGTCGCCGGCGCCGGCTACGGCCGCGTGCGGGCGATGCTCGACGAGTACGGCCAGAACATCGAGGCGGCCGACCCTGGTCGTCCGGCGATGGTGCTCGGCCTCACGGCCGTGCCCGGTGCCGGTCAGACGTTCATCGTGGTCGAGGACGACCGGATGGCGCGTCAGATCGCCGAGAAGCGCGAGTCGCGCGAGCGGGCGGCCATGCAGGCCAAGCGTCGCGTGCGCCGCACCCTCGAGGACTTCATGGCCTCGATGGAGAAGGGCGCCGAGAACCAGGAGCTCAACCTGATCCTCAAGGGCGACGTCTCCGGTTCGGTCGAGGCGCTCGAGGACGCCCTGGCCCAGCTCGACGTGGGCGACGACGTGGGCATCCGCGTCATCGACCGCGGTGTCGGTGCGATCACCGAGACCAACGTCGACCTGGCCGCGGCCTCCGACGCGATCATCATCGGCTTCAACGTCCGCCCGCAGGGCAAGGCGACGGAGCTGGCCGAGCGCGAGGGCGTGGAGATCCGGTACTACTCGGTGATCTACCAGGCCATCGACGAGATCGAGGCGGCCCTCAAGGGCATGCTCAAGCCGGAGTACGAGGAGTCGACCCTCGGCCAGGCGGAGATCCGCGCGATCTTCCGCTCCAGCCGGATCGGCAACATCGCCGGCTGCATGGTCACCAGCGGGGTCATCCGCCGCAACGCCAAGGTGCGGGTGGTCCGCGACGGCAACGTCGTGGCCGACAACCTCGACCTGGCCTCTCTCAAGCGGGAGAAGGACGACGCCTCCGAGGTCCGCGAGGGCTTCGAGTGCGGTCTGGTCCTGCGCAACTTCCAGGACATCCGCGAGGGCGACGTCGTGGAGGCCTTCGAGATGCGCGAGATCCCGCGCGGCTGACCGCCGGTCACCCGCCCAGCACCACCACCAGAGCCGGCTCCGCCCCACCCCGGGGTGGGGCCGGCTCGGCGCAGGAGTAGGAAGAGGACATGCCCAACCCCCGGGTCAGGAAGATCGCGGACCGCATCCAGCAGATCGTCGCCGAGATGCTCGAACGGCGGATGAAGGACCCGCGGCTGGGGTTCGTGACGGTGACCGACGTCCGCGTCACCGGCGACACCCAGCACGCCACGGTCTTCTACACCGTGCTCGCCGGCGCCGTCGGCGGCGAGAGCGACGAGGCCGCGCTGGCCGCGACCGCGGCGGCGCTGGAGTCCGGCAAGGGGCTGATCCGCTCCGAGGTCGGCAAGCAGCTCGGCATGCGCCACGTGCCGACGCTGGAGTTCGTGGCCGACGCGCTGCCGGAGACGGCGCGCCACCTCGACGAGGTGCTGGCCAAGGCCCGCGCCCTGGACGAGGAGGTCGCGGCGCGCCGCGGCTCGGCGTACGCCGGCGAGGAGGACCCGTACAAGAAGCCGCGCGAGGCCGCCGATGAGGACGAGGACGACTCCGAAGCCGAGGATGACGACTGAGCCCGGTCTGGTCGTCGTCGACAAGCCGGGCGGGCTGACCTCGCACGACGTGGTCGCGCGCGTGCGGCGGCTGGCCGGCACCCGCAAGGTCGGCCACGCCGGCACCCTCGACCCGATGGCCACCGGTGTGCTTGTGCTCGGCGTGGACCGGGCCACCCGGTTGCTGGGCCACCTCATGCTCACCGACAAGGCCTACGACGCCACGGTGCGGCTCGGGGTGGCCACCACCACCGACGACGCCGAGGGCGAGGTCGTCGCCACCGCACCGACCGCCGGGCTGAGCGAGGAGGCCATCCGGGCGGCCCTCGCCCAGCAGACCGGCGACCTGCTGCAGGTGCCGACCGCCGTCTCGGCCATCAAGGTCGACGGCCAGCGCGCCTACGCGCGCGTCCGCGCCGGCGAGGACGTGGTCCTCGAGCCGCGACCGGTGACCGTGCGCGAGCTGGTCGTCCACGACGTGCGACTCGGGCCGGAGACGGTCGAGGCCGACGTCAGCCTGCGCTGCACGAGCGGGACCTACGTCCGGGCCATCGCCCGCGACGTGGGGTCCGCCCTGGGCGTCGGCGGGCACCTGACCGCGCTGCGCCGGACCGCCGTCGGCCCCTACGGGCTCGACGTGGCCCGCACCCTCGACGAGCTGGCCGACGACTTCGCGGTGCTGCCCATCGCGGCGGCCGCGCGGGCGGCGTTCCCGGCCGTCGACCTCGACGACGCCCAGGCCGGTGACGTCCGGGTCGGGCGGTCGCTCGACCTCGCCCTCGGCGGTCTGAGTGCGGTCTTCGCCCCCGGCGGGACCTTCCTCGCGCTCTACGAGCCGCGCGACGGGCGTGCCCGGCCGGTGGCCGTCTTCGTCTGAGCCTTAGGCTTCCCGACGTGGAGATCTGGCGCTCGCTCGCCGAGGTGCCGGCCGACCTGGGGCCGACCGCAGTGGTGATCGGCAACTTCGACGGCGTCCACCTCGGGCACCGTCGGGTGCTCGCGCGGGCGCGGCAGCTCGCCGACGAGCGCGGCCTGGCGGTCGTGGCGGTGACCTTCGACCCGCACCCGATGGCCGTGCTGCGCCCCGACCACGCGCCGACCCAGCTCACCACCATCCCGCGGCGGGCCGAGCTGCTGGCCGAGGCCGGTGCCGACCACGTGCTGGCCCTCCCCTTCGACGCCGACATGGCCTCCTGGGCGCCCGAGGAGTTCGCCCAGCGGGTGCTGGTCGACACCGTGCACGCCGCCGCGGTCGTGGTGGGCGCGAACTTCCGGTTCGGCAGCAAGGCGGCCGGTGACGTGGCCATGCTCACGGCGTACGGCCGCGACCACGGGTTCGGCGTCGAGGGCATCCCGCTCGACGGCGGCCCGATGGTGTGGTCCTCAACCTACATCCGCACGTGCCTGGCCGCCGGCGACGTGGCCGGCGCGGCCGAGGCCCTCGGGCACCCGTACGCCGTGCGCGGGATCGTCGTGCAGGGCGACCAGCGCGGCCGGGAGCTCGGCTACCCGACGGCCAACGTCCCGACCGACGGCCTGACCGCGGCACCGGCCGACGGGGTGTACGCCGGGTGGCTGCGCCGCCTCGACACCGGCGAGCGGTTCCCGGCGGCGATCTCGGTCGGCACCAACCCGACGTTCGACGGCGTGCGGGCGCGCCGGGTGGAGAGCTACGTGCTCGACCGCACCGACCTGGAGCTCTACGGCGTCGAGGTCGAGGTGGCCTTCGTCGACCGGCTGCGCGGCATGGTCGCCTTCGACTCCATCGACGCGCTGATCGTGCAGATGGCCGACGACGTCGAGCACGCCCGCGGCATCCTCGACGCGTAGGCGGACCTAGCGCAGCGCCGCGGCGACCAGCCCGGCCGCCTCCTGCTCGCTCGAGGCCGAGCGGAGCGCGGCGGCGTACTCCGGCCGGACCAGCGACTGGGCCAGCTTGGCGAGCAGCTGCAGGTGCACGTGGCCGCCGTCGGCGGGGGCGGCGATGAGGAAGACCAGGTCGGCCGGGCCGTCCTTGGCCCCGAAGTCGACGGGCGGACGCAGCCGGGCGAAGGCGACGGTCGGCTCGCTCACGGCGGCGGTGCGGCAGTGCGGGAGGGCGAGCCCGCCGCTGAGGCCGGTGGCGCCGGCGGCCTCGCGGGTGAGGGCGTCGGCCGCGACCCGATCGGGGTCGGTCGAGCGACCGGCGGTGCCGAGGCGGGCGGCCAGGGCCCGGACCACGGTCTGCTTGTCGGCGCCGAGGTCGGCGTCCAGGGTCACCAGCGCGCCGGTGACGACGCCCTGCTCGGGTGCGGGCGGTGGGACCGCCGGGGGCGGGGGAGCGGTGGGCTGGCCGTCCAGCGCCGCGCCGACCAGCCGGGCGGCCTCCTCCGCGCCGACCGCGGCCCGCAGCGCGTCGGTGAACGCCGGCCGCACCAGCGACTGGGCCAGCCGGGACAGCAGCTGCAGGTGGGCGTCGCCGCCGCCCTCGGGCGCGGCGATGAGGAAGACCAGGTCGGCGGGGCCGTCCTTGGCGCCGAAGTCGACCGGGTCGGCGAGTCGGGCGAAGACCAGGGCCGGCTCGGTGACGCCGGTGGTCCGGCAGTGCGGGATGGCCAGGCCGCCCTGGAGCCCGGTGGCCGAGGTGGCCTCGCGGGCCAGGGCGTCGGTGGCGACCCGGTCGGCGTCGGAGGCGCGCCCGGCCGCGGCCAGGTGGTCGGCCAGGGCGTGGATGACGGCGTCCTTGTCCGCCCCGAGGTCGGCGTCGAGCAGGACGAGCTCGGCTGTGGTCACGTCGGCCATGGCTCATCCTCTCAGGCGGACCGGGTCGGCCGGTCGGCCCGGCACCGTGCGGCTAGGGTGCGCGGGTGCCGGACCGGGACCAGACGCTGCACGCCACCGAGACCTGGTTCGAGCAGCACGGGCTGACCTACTTCGTGCCGGAGATGCGCGGCTCGGTCCGCGACGCGCTCCGGGTGCGCCGGACGCTGCCGGTGCTGCTGGCCGTGGTGCTGGTGAGCCTGGGCGGCGGGATCGCGCTCGCCTTCGTCTCCGACGAGGTCAGCGCCGCGCCGGCCACGCTGCTCTCGCTCGTCGGCCTGGGCGCGCTCGCCTACGGGCTGGTCCGGCTGCACGTCGGCCCGATCCTGCGCTGGGCGCTGGGCCGGACCTTCGGGTCGCTGTTCCGGCTGCTCCCGATGACCACCCGGGCCCTGCCGCTGCTGCTGCTGGCCATCACGTTCCTGTTCATCAACACCGAGGTCTGGCAGGTCGCCTCGTTCCTCACCGTCGGCCAGCTGTGGCTGGTGGTCGTGCTGTTCCTGTTCCTCGGCCTGGCCTTCCTGTTCGTGCGGCTGCCCGAGGAGGTGGACAAGGCCGACGACGACCTCGACGACGCGACCCTGCTCGAGGTCTGCGCCGGCACCCCGGTGGAGAGCGCGGCGCACGAGCTGGTGGACGACGACGGACCCGACCCGGCGTCGTACGCCGAGGTGCAGGGCTACGAGCGCTGGAACCTGGTCCTCGTCCTCGTGGTCATCCAGGGCGTGCAGGTGCTGCTGCTGACGCTGTCGGTGTTCGTGTTCCTGCTGGTCTTCGGCTCGCTGATCATGTCCGAGGGCGTGATGGTGTCGTGGCTGGACACCAGGGAGAGCGGGCTGACCGTCGACCTGGCCAAGGTCTCGGCGTTCCTCTCGGCCTTCTCGGGGCTCTACCTCACGGTGTCGACGGTGACCGACGAGACCTACCGCGAGCAGTTCTTCGGCGACGTGATGGACGAGCTGCGCCGGGCCGTCGGGGTGCGCGCGGTCTACCTGGCCCTGCGCGACCGGCCGGTCACAGGCGCAGGTAGGCCAGCACCGCCTGCACCCGCCGGTTGACCTCGAGGTCGACCGGGAGGTCGAGCTTGGCGAAGATCGAGTTGATGTGCTTGGCCACGGCCTTCTCGGTGACGTGCAGCGCCGCGCCGACGGCCACGTTGGACCTGCCCTCGGCCATGAGGGCCAGCACCTCGCGCTCGCGGTCGGTGAGCCGGTCCAGCGGCTCGTCGCGCCGGCGCGCCATCACCGTGGCCACCACCTCGGGGTCGAGCACGGTGCCGCCGTCGAGAACCCGTCGTACGCCGTCCACGAACTGCCGCACGTCGGAGACGCGGTCCTTGAGCAGGTAGCCGACCGCGCCCTCGCCGCTGGCCAGCAGCTCGCGGGCGTAGAGCTGCTCGACGTACTGCGAGAGGACCAGCACCGGGAAGCCGGGCCGGCGCTCGCGCACCGCGATCGCGGCGCGCAGACCCTCGTCGGTGAACGTCGGCGGCATCCGCACGTCGAGGACCGCGCCCTGCATCTCCGGGTCGGCCAGCGCCTCGTCGAGGGCGGGCGCGTTGTCGACCGCCCGGGCCACCTCGAAGCCGGAGCCCTCGAGCAGCTGGGTCAGGCCGGCGCGGAGGAGGGCGTTGTCCTCGGCGAGGACGAGTCGCTGAGGCGGCACGGGACCTCCAGGGTGACGATCGTGGGCCCACCGTCGGGGCTGGACACCGACATCGTGCCGTCGAAGGCGCCGAGGCGTCGCATCACGCCCCGCATGCCGGTCCCCGCGTCGACGTCGGCGCCGCCGCGGCCGTCGTCGCCGACCACCACGCGCAGCACCGCACCGTCGTGGCCGAGCTCGACCCACGACTGGGAGTGCGCGGCGTGCTTGGCCGAGTTGGCCAGGCACTCGGCGACCGCGAAGTAGACCGCCGACTCCACCGGCGCGGGCGGGCGCCCGGCCAGCGTGCCGACGACCTCCACCGGCACCGCCATGTCCAGGGCCAGCGCACGGATCGCCCCGTCCAGGCCGCGGTCGGCGAGCACGGGCGGGTGGATGCCCCGGACCACCGAGCGCAGGTCGGCGATCGCGGCCGACGTGGCCGCGCGGGCCTCGGAGACCGTGCGGCGCGCCGCGTCCGGGTCCTGCTCGAACAGCTCCTCGGCCATCCCCAGGCTCATCGACACCGCGACCAGCCGCGCCTGGGTCCCGTCGTGCAGGTCGCGCTCCAGGCGCCGCAGCTCGGCGGCGGAGTGGTCGACGGCGGCCTCGCGGCTGCGGGTCAGCGTCTCGACCCGGCGCTCGAGGGTCTCGGTGCTGCTCGGGCACAGGAAGAACCGGTCCACCAACGAGCGCATCCGCAGCAGCGGGTAGGAGCCGAACCACCAGAAGAACCCCGTCACCACCCCCCAGCAGCAGCACGACGACGAGCAGCGAGACCACCCAGCCCACGGTGACCGCCCAGAGCGTCCAGGCCAGGTCACGCCAGGTCATCGGGTCGAGCAGGAACGAGCGCAGCTGCACCAGCGGTCCGCCGGCCGGCGTGGGCCGGTACGGCGGCGGCAGGTCGACGCCCAGCACCCGAGCGGCGATCCGGCGCTGCCGGCCGGCCACCGCGCGCACGGTCGGCACCGCCGCCATCACCAGCAGCACGCCCACCCAGACCACGACGAGCAGGCCGCCGACCACGAACAGGACCAGCCCGACCAGCAGCGGCACGAGCCACGCGACCTGCTCCACGGCGTACGCCGTGAGCAGCAGCCGGCTCGGCGGGGTGCGGTCGTCCACGGCACCATCCTGGCCGACCTGCGCGCTGCGGACAGTGGTGCCAGCACCACCACGGGTGTCGACCCAGGACCCCTGACCGGGCGGCTCTGGACGCGAAGGCTGGAGCCATGACGAACCCGCTCTCCTCCCTCGCCCACCGCACGGCCCGCTGGTGCGCCCTCCACCCCTGGCGCGCGATCCTCGGCTGGGTCGCCTTCGTGGCCATCGCCGTCGGCCTGGCCACGATGGTGCCGACCCAGGACGCCACCGACGCCGACTACCGCATGGGGGAGTCCGGCCGCGCCGACGCCCTCGTGGCCCGCGCCGGCTTCGACGAGCCCGACACCGAGCAGGTGCTCATCACCGCCGCCCGGGGCGACCTCGACCAGGCCGCGGCCCAGCGGGCCGCAGCCGAGGTCGTCGCCGGCATGAACGCCCTGGACGGCGTCGAGGCCGTGGCCGATCCCCAGGTGAGCCCGGACGGCTCGGCGTACCTGGTCTCGGTGCAGCTCGCCCGCGACCAGTCCGACGTCGCCCCGCTGCAGGCCGTGACCGGGGACGTCGCCGCCGACTTCCCGCAGCTCTCGGTGCGCGAGTCCGGCGACGTCAGCCTGGACGGCGCCATCGGAGAGCGCGTCGGCGACGACCTCGGCTCGGCCGAGACCATCAGCCTGCCGCTCACCCTGATCCTGATGCTGCTGGCCTTCGGCGCGCTCATCGCCGCCGGCATCCCCGTCCTGCTCGCCGGCACCAGCGTGGCCGCCACCATCGGCCTGCTCGCGCCGCTGTCGCACCTGGTCCACGCCGAGGACACCGTCAGCAGCATGATCGTGCTCATCGGCATGGCCGTGGGCGTCGACTACTCGCTGTTCTACCTCAAGCGCGAGCGCGAGGAGCGGGCCAAGGGCCACACCACCCGGGACGCCGTCGAGATCGCCGCGCAGACCTCGGGTCACTCCATCCTGGTCTCCGGCTTCGCGGTGATCTGTTCGATGGCCGGCCTGTTCGTGGTCGGCGACACCACCTTCAACTCCCTCGCCGTCGGCGCCATCCTGGTCGTCGCGGTCGCCGTCCTCGGCTCCATCACCGTGCTCCCCGCGCTGCTCTCGAAGCTCGGCCGCTGGGTCGACCGCCCCCGGGTGCCGTTCCTCCACCGCGCCCTGGCCGGGACCAAGCGGGGGGCCGTTGCCGGCCGGGTCCTCGGTCCCGTCACCCGCCACCCCGCGGCCGCGCTGGCCCTCTCGCTGGTGGTCGTGGTCCTGCTCGCCGTGCCCGCCCTCGGCATGAAGACCCACGGCGCCAACCTCGAGACGCTGCCCTCCTCGGTCCCCGAGGCCAAGACCATGCAGGACCTCAGCCGGGCCTTCCCCTCCGAGGGCACCACCGCCGAGCTCGTGGTCCGGGCCCCGGCGTCGGAGCAGGCGCAGGTGGCCGCCGCCCTGGCCGACGTCGAGGCGACCGCACAGGGCTCGGCGCTGTTCCAGGCCTCGGGCACCCCGGTCGAGGTCTCACCCGACGGCACCACCTCGATCCTCATCCTGGCCATGCCCTTCGAGGAGTCCGACGCCCGCGTCGACGACGCCATCGAGAAGCTCCGCACGACGTACGCGCCCCGGGCCCTCGACGGCCTCGACGCCGAGTACGCCGTCGGCGGTGACGCCGCGGAGTCCTATGACTTCGTGCAGCGAGAGCAGTCGCGGCTGCCCTTCGTCATCGGCTTCGTGCTGCTGCTCACCCTGCTCGTCATGGGCGTCACCTTCCGCAGCGTCCCGATCGCGCTCATCTCGGCGGTGCTGAACCTGGCCTCCGTCGGCGTGGCCTTCGGCCTGATGACGCTGGTCTTCCAGCACGGCTGGCTCGAGGGCGCGCTGGACTTCAGCAGCCCCGGCTTCGTCATCGACTGGCTGCCGCTGTTCGTGCTCGTCGTGCTCGTGGGGCTGTCCATGGACTACCACGTGTTCGTGCTGAGCCGGATCCGCGAGCACGTCCAGCGCGGCCTGCCCACCCGCCTCGCCGTCCGCCAGGGCGTCGCCGACACCGCCGGTGTGGTCACGAGCGCCGCCGCGGTCATGGTGTCGGTGTTCAGCATCTTCGCGACGCTGTCGATGCTGGAGATGAAGATGATGGGGGTCGCGTTGTCCGGGGCGATCCTGCTGGACGCGACGCTCATCCGGTTGGTCATGCTGCCTGCGGTGCTGTGCCTGCTCGGGGACCGGGTGTGGTGGCCTTCGCGGCGGCCGGTTCCGCTGGGGGAGCGTGTCGACGAGCGGGAGTTCGAGTTGGTCTAGCTGGGTGCTGCGGCTCGTGGTGCGGGTCTTTGGTTCCGGCCGTCTGTGGGCTGACCTGGCCCCCGCCGGACCGCGACCCCCTCACCGAACGCAACCGACGCCGTGTTGCACGCGACTGCTCCCAGCCCCATTGCGTCCGGCATGCGTGCCCCACGCCGCGGATTCAGCGTTCGGCGAGGGGCTCGCGGTCCGGCGGTGGCCGGGTCAGACCATAGGTGGTCTGGTCTGGCGGCGGCACCGTCTCGTCTCCGCCTTCACGTGGGTGGGGTGGGGTGGCGGTGCGGGTTGCCGTGGCCGGGGCCGCCGAAAGCTTGTAACGCTCAGTTACGGGATCTCCCGACCCGTTGCAACGGGTCGGGAGATCCCGTAACTGAGCGTTACAAGCTCTCTGGGCCGTCGCGACGGGCGGAGCGGAGCCGGTCGGGGCCGGTGAGCGCGGGGCCTGTGCTCGGCGGTGGGAGGCGGCTCCGGGGAGAGCGGGTGGTCGGGAGCTAGGCGTCCAGGTCCTGCTCCACCATCGCCGCGATGGTGTCGACGTCCGCCTGCTCGTCGCCGGACACCTCGACGGTGTCGCCGTGCTTCGCGCCCAGGGTCATGATCATCAGCGAGGAGCTGGCGTCCACGCCGTTGATGGTCACCGTGCTGCCGAGGCCGCCGGCCGCCTCGGAGATGAGGGCGGCGGGGCGGGCGTGCAGGCCGACGGACGAGCCGACGGTGACGGACTTGCTGGGCATGGAGTCTCCTCTTGGGTTCAGTCGAGCCGGTGGACGTCGACGCGTTCGGGGTGCAGGTCGGCCGGGCCGGGGATGGTGGTGCCGGGGAGGCCGGCGGCGGCGGCGCCGTACGCCACCGCCAGGGCCAGGCGGTCGGGGGCGGCGAGGCCGCGCTGCTCGGCCAGCAGGTAGCCGAAGAGCGTGCAGTCGCCGGCGCCCACGGTGCTGACGACGGTGGTGGGCGGCGGGAGGGCGTGCCAGGCGCCGTCCGCGTCGACCAGGACGGCGCCGTGGCCGCCGAGGGTGGCCAGGACGGTGCCGACGCCGCGGTCGACCAGGAGGCGGGCGGCCTTGGCGGTGACGCCGGGGTCGGCCTCGAGCTGGGCCGGGTCGGTGCCGGTGACGGAGGCCAGCTCCTCGGCGTTCGGCTTGAGCAGATCGGGGGCGACGTCCGGGAGGCGGTCGACCAGCTCGGCCAGCGGGCCCTCGCTGGTGTCGACGGCGATCCGGCTGACGCGGCGCAGGCGGGGGACCAGGTCGGCGTAGAAGCTCTGCGGGGCGCCCGGCGGCAGCGAGCCGGCCAGCACGGTCCAGGCGGCGCCGGCGGCGCTGGTGACCAGGGCGGCGGCCAGGTCGTCGAGGTGCTCGGCGTCCACCTTGGCGCCGGGGCCGTTGAGCTTGGTCGTCGTGCCGTCCGGTTCGGTGAGCGTGAGGTTGACCCGGATGTCGCCCGCGGGCCGGGAGGTGCGGCAGTCGATGCCGGCGACCTCGAGCTCGTGGACGAACGGGTCGTCGGGTACGGCGGGCAGCACCGCCACGGTGGGCAGCCCGGCGCTGTGCGCGGCCCGGGAGATGTTCACGCCCTTGCCGCCGGCCTGGGAGGTCGTGGCCTGCACGCGGACGACGGCACCGCGCTCGAGGGGACCGGGCAGGGCGACGGTGCGGTCGAAGCTCGGGTTCGCGGTGAGCGTGACGATCGGGCCGCTCATGCGGTGAGGACCTCCACGCCGGCGGCCTCGAAGGCCTTGAGGTCCGCGGGCTCGATCCCGGAGTCGGTGACCAGCACGTCGACGTCCTCGAGCTCGGCGAAGCGCACCGTGCGCTCCTGGCCGACCTTGGAGGCGTCGGTGAGTGCGACGACGCGCTGCGCGCTGGCCACGATCGCGCTCTTGGTCGCGGCCTCCTCCGGGTCCGGCGTCGAGAGGCCGTGGCGCACCGAGATCCCGTTGGTGCCCACGAAGGCGAGGTCGGCGCGCAGGTGCCGCACCGCCTCGACCGTGGCGTGGCCGACCGCGGCCTGGGTCGCCGTGCGCACGCGCCCGGGCAGCAGGTGCACCTCGACGTGGGGGAGCGGGGCGAGCAGGGCGGCGATGGGGACGGCGTGCGTGATGACCGTCCACTGCTCGGTCGGCGGCAGCTGCCCGGCGAGCCGGATCGTGGTGCTGCCGGCGTCGAGCAGCAGCGTGCACCCGCCCTCGGGCAGCAGCGTCGCCGCGGCGCGCGCGATCCGCTCCTTCTCGCCGGCCTGGGCCTGGTCGCGGTCGGAGAGCTGGGCCTCGAGCATCGTCACCGAGCGCATCGAGACGGCCCCGCCGTGCACCCGCCGCAGCAGCTTGAGCCGCTCCAGCTGCGAGAGGTCGCGGCGCACGGTCTCGGTGGTCACGTCGAAGTGTGACGCCAGCTCGGTCACGGCGACCCGGCCCCGGCTGGCGACCAGCTCGGCGATGGCCTGGTGCCGTTCCTCGGCGTACATTGCGCTCCTGCCCCGGACCTCGACGACCCGATCTTTGAGTATGTTGTTTTAGTCCCGAATGTGTTGACTGTCAAGGATCGAGTGGTCTTGGATGTGGCCATGGTCACTGACTCCTCCCCGTCCGTCCTGCGCGGCACGCCGGTGGTCCCCGGCCTCGCGTTCGGCCCCGTCGTGCTCGTGGCCCAGGAGGTCTCGTCCGCGGCGATCGAGGCGTACGGCGACGGGCCCGGCGACAGCGAGGCCGCGATGGCGGCCTACGACGAGGCGGCCGCGGCCGTGGCCGAGGGGTTCAGCGCCAAGGCCGCGCGGGCCAGCGGTGCGGCCACCGAGGTGCTCACCGCCAGCGCCGGCCTGACCCGCGACAAGGGCCTGCGCCAGGCCGTGGCCCAGCGCGTCGACGGCGGGACGTCACTGCTCGACGCGGTGCACGCCGGCGTGGCCCAGTTCGTCGACGTCTTCACCGCGATGGGCGGGCTCATGGCCGAGCGCGCCACCGACCTGCGCGACATCGAGCGCCGCCTGGTCGCCCGCCTGGTCGGGGAGCCCGAGCCCGGCGTCACCACGCCAGGGGAGCCCTCGGTGCTGGTGGCCCACGACCTCGCGCCCGCCGACACCGCAGGGCTCGACCCCGCGGTCGTGCTCGCCCTGGTCACCGAGAAGGGCGGCGCGACCAGCCACACCGCGATCATCGCGCGCCAGCTCGGCATCCCCTGCGTGGTCGGGGTCGCCGATGCCCTCACCCTGTCCGGCTCGGTGCTGGTCGACGGCACCGCGGGGACCGTCGACCCCACCGCCGACCCCTCCGCGGCCGCCGACCTGGTGGCCCGGGACCGCGAGTCCCGGGCGGCCCTCGACTCCTGGACCGGCCCGGCGACCACCACCGACGGCGTGCACGTGAAGCTGCTGGCCAACGTGGCCGACGGCCCCTCGGCCCGCACCGCCAGCGAGGCGCCCGTCGAGGGTGTCGGCCTGTTCCGCACCGAGCTCTGCTTCCTGGACCGCCGCGACGAGCCGTCGGTGGACGAGCAGGCCAAGATCTACGGCGAGGTGCTGGACGCGTTCACCGGCGAGGACCGCTACGTCGTCGTGCGCACCCTCGACGCCGGCTCGGACAAGCCGATCGCCTTCGCCACCCTCGAGGACGAGGAGAACCCGGCGCTCGGCGTACGCGGTCTCCGGCTGGCCGTGCACAACCCCGGCCTGCTGCAGCGCCAGCTCGACGGCATCGCCGCCGCCGCGCAGGCCACCGGCGCCGAGACCTGGGTGATGGCCCCCATGGTCGCCACCGTCGCCGAGGCCGGCGACTTCGCCGCGGCCGTGCGCGAGCGCGGCCTCAAGGCCGGGATCATGGTCGAGGTCCCCTCGGCCGCGCTGCTGGCCGACCGGATGCTCGAGGTCGTCGACTTCCTCTCCATCGGCACCAACGACCTCACGCAGTACGCCATGGCCGCCGACCGCCTGGCCTCCGACCTGGCCCACCTCACCGACCCCTGGCAGCCCGCCGTGCTCCAGCTCATCGCCACCACGGCTGCCGCCGGCCAGCGCGCCGACAAGCCCGTCGGCGTCTGCGGCGAGGCCGCCGCGGACCCGCTGCTCGCGGTCGCGCTGGTGGGCATGGGCATCACCTCGCTGTCCATGGCCCCGGCCGCCGTGCGTGCCGTCGGCGCCCAGCTCTCCGCGGTCTCGACCGAGACGTGCCGCAAGGCCGCCGAGGCGGCGCTGGCTGCGGCGGACCCGATGGCCGGGCGGGACGCCGTGCGGGCGCTGCTGGGCTAGGGCCTCGCTGGTCGAGGTCTGTGGTTGCGTCCGTGCGGCAACCCGACCTGCCATCGTTTTCACGCCCGGACAGACTGTCAAGCCTGGGTGCCTTCGTTCGGCTCTCGTAGGCGGGTTGACAGCCTGCCCGGGCGCAAAAGCGAGCCAGGATCGGGTTGCCGCCCGGAGTGTGGCTGTCCTCGGCTCCGGAGCCGATCACCTCGGAGCAGTCGCCCGCCGCAGGACCGCAGCGGTCGAACAGGGCCGGCGTCGTCCCGATGCCCAGCCGTCTTTCAGCGCTGGACCGGGGCGGTCAAGGACGAAAATCTCTCGGGCCGGAGGCCCCGCTCTTTCGCCGCTTGCGGCGCCGCAGGCGTCCTTGACGGCCCCGGCGCGGCGTCACACGCTGGTGGCTTCGGAAGGACGCCGCCCCACGCAACCAGAGGGCCCCACCAGGTGGACCGCCCGGGTGGCTCAGGGCTCGACCGTCACCTTGATCGCCTCGCCGTTCTTGACGATCTGGAAGGCCTCGAGCACGTTCTCCAGCGGCACGTGGCGGGTGATGAGGTCCTTGACCGGGACCTGGCCGGTGGAGATGTACTCCAGCGCGCGCTTGTTGTGCTCGGGGGCGCTGCCGTTGGCGCCGTGGATGTGCAGCTGGCGGTAGTGCACCAGGTTGCTGTCGCACTTGATGAACGGGTCGGTCTTGGGCAGGCCGCCGAAGAAGCTGATCCGCCCGTTGCGCGCGGCCATGCTGATGGCCTGCTCCTGGGTGATGTTGGCGGCGGTGGCGGTGATGATGACGTCGGCGCCGCGGCCGCCGGTGAGCTCCATGACGCGCTCGACGACGTCGACCTGGGAGCCGTCGATGGTCTCCTCGGGCTGGACGGCCTCGGCCGACATCTTGAGGCGCTCGGCGTTGACGTCGACGAGGTAGACCGGGCCGGCCTGGTGCACGCCGCGGGCGATGCGGATGTGCATGCAGCCGATGGGGCCGGCGCCGAAGACGACGACGGTGTCGCCGGGCTCGATGCCGAGCAGCTCCTGGGCGTTGATGGCGCAGGCGAAGGGCTCGGCGGCGCTGGCCTCGTCGTAGCCGACGTTGTCGGGGATCTTGTTGAGGCCGTCGACCTTGAGGACCTGCTTCGGGACGATCATGTACTCCGCGAAGCCGCCGTCGTACTGGTAGCCGACCGAGGTCTGGTTCTGGCAGACCGCCATCCAGCCCTTCTTGCACTCGTAGCACTCACCGCACGGCACGGCCGCGATCACCTGGGCGCGGTCCCCGACCTGCCAGTCCGAGCCGTACGTCGTGTTGACGTCCGCGCCGACCTCGACGACCTCGCCGGCGATCTCGTGACCGATGGTGCGCGGCGGCGTGAGGTTCTGGTGGCCGTTGTAGAAGATCTTGACGTCGGTGCCGCAGGTCGAGCAGTTCTTCACCCGCAGCTTGACCTCGTCGGGGCCGCAGGTGGGCTCCTCGACGTCCTCGAGTCGGACATCCTCCGGCGCGTAGAAGCGCAGTGCCTTCATGGGCCTGACGCTAGTAGGGCAGCGAAGAAAAGACCACATCAACGGGCAGGAAATTCTGCCCGGATGCTTGGCAACGTGCCCGATTGTGTGCAGACTTCCCTGCACACGGTCGTGACGGGCGTCACGCGCCGCCGAACGAGAGGGAAACAGATGGCCTCCACCGCCACAACCGCGGCCCCGCGCGGCGGGACCCGCGTGCGGGTGCAGCAGTTCGGCACCTTCCTGTCCAACATGGTCCTGCCGAACATCGGCGCCTTCATCGCCTGGGGCCTGATCACCGCCCTGTTCATCCAGACCGGGTGGATCACGCTCATCGGCGACAAGATCTTCGGCTACGCGCCGGGGCTCGACGCCGGCCAGTACGACTACGGCTTCGTCTCCCAGCTCGGCGGCTGGGACGCCGACGGCGGCGGCATCGTCGGGCCGATGATCACCTACCTGCTGCCGATCCTCATCGGCTACACCGGCGGCCGGATGGCCTACGGCGGGGACGCGATCCGCGGCGGCGTGGTCGGCGCGATCGCCACCATGGGTGCGGTCACCGGCGCGGACGTCCCGATGTTCCTGGGCGCCATGGTGATGGGCCCCCTCGGCGGCTGGTCGATGCGCAAGCTCGACGCCCTGTGGGACGGCAAGATCCGGCCCGGCTTCGAGATGCTGGTCAACAACTTCTCCGCGGGCATCTGGGGCATGATCCTGGCGATCGCCGGCTTCGCGGTGGCCGGTCCGTTCGTGGAGCAGTTCTCCAAGGGCGCCGGGCACGCCGTCGACTGGCTGGTCGGCCACAACCTGATGCCGCTCGCGTCGATCTTCGTCGAGCCGGCCAAGGTGCTCTTCCTCAACAACGCCATCAACCACGGCGTCTTCACCCCGCTCGGCCTCGACGAGGCGTCGCGACAGGGCCACTCGCTGTTGTTCCTGGTCGAGGCCAACCCCGGCCCCGGCCTGGGCCTGCTGCTCGCCTTCATGGTCTTCGGTCGCGGCGCCGCCAAGTCCTCGGCCCCGGGCGCGATCCTCATCCAGTTCATCGGCGGCATCCACGAGATCTACTTCCCGTACGTGCTGATGAAGCCCAAGCTGATCGCGGCGGTGATCCTCGGCGGCATGACCGGCGTCGCCGTCAACCAGGCCTTCGATTCCGGCCTGCGCAGCCCGGCCTCACCGGGCTCGATCATCGCGGTGTGGCTCGCCGCGCCCGCCAGCAGCTTCGTCGGGGTCACGCTGTCGGTGATCCTGGCCGCCGCGGTGAGCTTCGCGGTGGCGGGCTTCCTGCTCAAGCTGGAGAAGGGCAGCGACGAGGGCGACCTCGCCGCCGCCACCGCGCAGATGGAGGCCAACAAGGGCAAGAAGTCCTCGGTCGCCGGCATGCTGACCGGCGCCGGCCACACCGGCGCGATCCGCTCGATCGTCTTCGCCTGCGACGCCGGCATGGGCTCCAGCGCCATGGGTGCCTCGGTCCTGCGCAAGAAGATCCAGGACGCCGGCCACCCCGAGGTCACCGTCGTCAACAAGGCGATCTCCAGCCTGGGTGACGACTACGACCTCGTGGTGACCCACCAGGACCTCACCGACCGGGCGCGCCAGAAGACCCCGTCGGCGATCCAGGTGTCGGTGGACAACTTCATGGCCAGCCCGCGCTACGACGAGATCGTCGAGCTGGTCGAGCAGTCGTCCAACGGTGGCGGCGCGACGGCGGCCGCCGCGGCGGCTCCGACGGGCGGCGGCGACGTGCTGGCCCCGGAGTCGGTGGTCCTCGGCGGTACGGCGACCAGCCGGGACGCCGCGATCGACGAGGCCGGCAACCTGCTGGTCAGGGCGGGCGCGGTCGACTCGCGCTACGTCGACGCGATGCACGAGCGGGAGCGCTCGGTGTCCACGGCGATGGGCAACAGCCTGGCCATCCCGCACGGCACCAACGAGGCCAAGGAGCTGATCCGGCGCACCGGCATCTCCTTCGTCCGCTACGACCAGCCGATCGACTGGAACGGCAAGCCGACCGAGTTCGTCATCGGCATCGCCGGTGCGGGCGACGACCACCTGGCGCTGCTGTCGCGGATCGCGGAGACCTTCACCGACGCCGACGCCGTGGCCCGCCTGCGGGCGGCCGGCTCGGCCGACGAGGTCCTCGCCGTCCTGAACGGCGTGAAGGTCTGAGCGCCGTCCACTGAGCGCGGTCCGGCCGGTCTGGCCCCACGGGGGGTGTCAGACCGGCCGGACCGTCACGGGGACGCCGTTCAGCGCGGCGTTCCCGCTGACGTCCAGCAGGCCCGGGTCGGTCAGGTCGTTGATCGAGACCCCCGGCACGCCGGACGCGTGCCGCAACCGCGTCCCGCCCACCTGGTGGCCGTAGCCGTGCGGGAGCGAGACCACCCCGCGCATC
Organism: Nocardioides anomalus; assembly: GCF_011046535.1. NCBI lineage: Bacteria > Bacillati > Actinomycetota > Actinomycetes > Propionibacteriales > Nocardioidaceae > Nocardioides > Nocardioides anomalus. The sequence continues at coordinate 1,240,996 of NZ_CP049257.1, forward strand.
ACGTCGTCCACCGCGCTCACCTCGACGTCGACCTGCCCGACGCGTGAGCGGACCCGCACCACCGCGCCGTCCTCGAGCCCCCTCTCGGCGAGGTCGTCGGGGTGCATGAGCAGGTGGTGCCGCGCCCGGCCGCGGGTCAGGCGCGTGGTGTTGTGCAGCCAGGAGTTGTTGTCACGCAGGTGGCGCCGGCCGATGAGCAGCAGCTCACCGTCGGCCAGCTCCGGAGCGGACCGCTCGACCCGCGCGAGGTCCGCCACGACCAGCGGCGGCGTGAGGTCGATGCGGTGGTCGTCGGTCTGCAGCCGCCCGGGCACGCTCGGCCGGAGCGGGCCGAGGTCGACGCCCTCGGGGTGCTCGCGCAGCTCGGCCATCGTCGTCCGCCCGCCCGCGTCGAGGAGCATCTCGATGAGCGCCGCCGGCTCCGCGCCGACGGCCCGGCCGCCGAGCCGCTCGGCCAGCGCGTCGAAGATCTCCCAGTCGTGGCGCGCGTCGTCGGGCCGCTCGAAGACCGCGGGCGTGAAGCGCGCGGTGTTGCGGACCGCGAAGCCGTGGAAGACCACGTCGTACTGGTCGCGCTCCAGCGCCGTGGTCGGCGGGAGGATCACGTCGGCGTGCCGCGTCGTCTCGTTGAGGTAGATGTCGACGGCGACCACGAAGTCCAGCCCGTCGAGCGCGTCGGCCAGCGCTCGGCCGTTCGGGGTGGAGAGGACCGGGTTGCCCGCGACGGTCACCAGGGCGCGGATCCGGCCCTCGCCCGGCGTCGTCATCTCCTCGAGCATCGTCGCCGTCGGCAGCTCGCCCGCGAACTCCGGCACCCCGCGCACCCGGCTGCGCCACACGTCGTGGTGGCCGGGCCCGACCACGCGGGTGCCGACCACGTCGACCGCGGGCTCGGGGAACAGCACGCCGCCCTCGCGGTCGAAGTTCCCGGTCAGCAGGTTGAGCAGGTTCACCGCCCACTGGCAGACCGTCCCGAAGCCCTGCGTCGACAGCCCCATCCGGCCGTACGCCGCCGCGCGGTCCGCGGCCGCGAAGTCGCGGGTGAGCGCGCGGATGGTGTCGGCCGGCAGCCCGCTGGCCGCCTCGGCCCGCTCCGGGGTGAAGCCGGCCACCAGGTCGCGCACCTCGTCCACGTGGTCGACGTACGCCGGGGGAGTGGTCAGCCCGTCGGCGAACAGCACGTGCAGCATGGCCAGCAGCACGAAGGCGTCCGAGCCGGGCCGGACGAAGTGGTGCTCGTTCGCCACCTTCGCGGTCTCGGTGCGCCGCGGGTCGAGCACGACCATCCGGCCGCCGCGCGCCTTGAGCTCGCGCACCCGGTTCGGGAAGTCCGGGGCGGTCATCAGCGAGCCGTTGGAGGCCATCGGGTTGGCCCCCATGACCAGGAAGAAGTCGGTGCGGTCGACGTCGGGCACCGGCAGCAGCAGCTGGTGGCCGAAGAGCTGCCAGGCCACGAACTGGTGCGGGACCTGGTCGACGGTCGAGGCGCTGAAGCGGCTGTGCGTGCGCAGCGCCTTGACGAACGGGACGCCGTGGGTCTGGAAGCCCAGCGAGTGCGCGTTGGGGTTGCCGAGGTAGACACCGACCGCGTCCCGGCCGTGCTCGTCGGCGACCGCCCGCAGCCGCTCGGCCACCAGGCCGAAGGCCTCGTCCCAGTCGATCTCGACCCAGTCGTCGCCGTCGCGGCGCACCGGCCGGCGCAGCCGGTCGGGGTCGGCGTGCACGTCGGCCAGTGCGACGCCCTTGGGGCAGACGTAGCCGCGCGAGAGCGGGTCGGCCGGGTTGCCGCGGATGCCGGTGACGGCCCCGTCCTCGATCGTGAGCTCGAGGCCGCAGATCGCCTCGCACAGGTTGCAGACGCCGATCCGCTTCTCCACGCCTCGAACCTAGTGCGGGATCAGTCCGGCAGCGAGCCCGGCGGCTTGCAGATCACGGTGTCCGACGGCGTGTAGGTCGTGTGCATCTTCTCGGTCCGCTCGAGCTCGGCGGAGCCGGCCCGGCGCCAGTAGCGCCACACGTCGATGTCGAAGCCGCCGTAGCCGGTGTTGGGGTAGCAGTCCGGAGTGTCCAGGGTCCGGGTCGCCGGCGAGGTCAGCTTGTAGCTGTCACCCGTCTTGGTCGTGATGTCCCAGTACTTCGTGGAGAACATCCGCACCGTCACCACGCCCTGCGACGACGGCGTGCTGGGGGTGAGGTGAGCGTGGACGAGCACGCCGTACGGCGTGTCGTTGCGGAACCTCAGGTCGACCGTCGGCCAGGCGACCGTCGCCTCCCGGCCGACGGGGTAGCGGTCGATGTAGAAGGAGTGCGGCTTGTGCTCGACGTCGGTCATGCCGGCGAAGAAGGCCGCGTTGAACGTCGTCGTGGCCATCTGCGAGACCCCGCCGCCGAGGTCCTCCTTGAAGATGCCGTTGCTGATGATGAAGCCGTCGGTGAAGCCGTTCTCCGCGGTCCGCTCGCCGACCGTCCCGTTGAGGGAGAAGGTCTCGCCCGGCTTGACGACGGTGCCGTCGACCAGCTCGGCGGCGCGACCGATGTTGGTGTTGCGGTACTCCGCGTAGGGGAAGTAGGTCGTGAACTGCGAGACCTGCTCGGTGATCTGCAGCGCCTCGGCGTCCTCGGTGGTGAAGGCCGGCTCCACGACCTCGGCCGGGACCTCGAGCTCGCGCTCGCCCTCGGGCGCGGTCACCAGGTCCAGGAACGCCTCGTCGACCACGTCCTGGTCGAAGCTGACGCCCGGCTTGCCCGGCACGACCCGGGGCTTGCCGGCCACCAGCCGGACCTCGGCGTCGACCGGCGGCTGCCCGTCCTTGGCCACCAGCCCGGACAGCTGCCGGGCCAGCACGCCCGAGCGCAGCGTCGGCACCAGTTCACCGTCCTCGGGCACCAGTCGCAGGGCCCGCACGAACTGGCGTGGCTCCAGGGTCACCGCGGACGCGTCGAAGCGCAGCGTCACCGGACCCGACAGCGCGGGCTCCGCGAACTCCTCGCGCGCCTGCCTCACGTCGCCCGCGTCGATGGCCGGCTGCTCCTCGCTGGTCTCCAGCTCCGCCCGGCCGCCGTCGACGTACGCCGCGACCAGGGCGTCCGCCGCGGCGTCCCGGTCCAGCGCCGTCCCCGGCTCCGGGTCGCGCACCCTGACCCCCTTGCGGGTCAGCCGCACCACGCCGTCCACCGGCTCGTCGGCCACCCGCTCGTCGAGCTCGTCCAGCAGGCCGTCCAGCGCGTCGTCGTCCACGGCCACCACGGGCTCGAGGTCGTCACCGCCGGTGAACCGGTCCCACAGCGTCGTCGGCGACCACCGCGCGCCGCCGGCCACCTGGTCCACCGACGCCTCCGCGTCCAGGCGCAGCCCGGCGTCGGCGGGGGAGACCTCGCGCTCGGTGCCGCCCACGGCGACCTCGAGGCCGGGCCGGTCGGCGTACGCCTCGGCCAGGCGCTGCTCGGCCGCGGACCGCGACAGCCCGCCCACGGCGACGCCCCCGATCGACGTGCCGCGCGGCAGGTCGTCGCCCGCGACCAGCACCGCCACGACGTACGCCGCGCCGGCGGCGGCCAGCCCCAGGCCGCTCAGCTTGACCCACCGGTGCACGACGACCAACCTACGGGCTCTTCAACTCTACTGACTTACTCGTCTATCATCACCGGATGCCGAAGCCGCTCCTGACCCGCCGCTCCCTCGTCACCTCCGCCGCCGCCGGGGGGCGCTCGTCGCGGGCGGTGGGTGGGGCGCCCTGCTCGACCCGGCCCGGGCGGCGTACCCGGCGATCCTCAAGCCGACGCCGGCCGATCAGTTCACCGACTTCGGCACCAACGCCGAGATGCGCTGGGCCACGGTGAACCCGCGCAAGTACCTCACCCCGCAGCCTCGGCTGTTCGTGCGCAACCACACCTCGACGCCGGTCATCGACAAAAGCGCGTGGCGGCTGAGGGTGTTCGGCGACGGGCTGGCCACCCCGCGACCGGCCACCGACCCGCTGACGCTCAGCTTCCGCGACCTGCGCCGGCTCCCGCACACCCGGGTGCTGAGCGTGCACGAGTGCACCGGCAACGGCCGCAGCTTCTTCGCCAGCCAGCAGGGCACCCCGGCGGCCGGCACCGCCTGGACCCTCGGCGCGGTCGGGAGCGTGGTCTGGGAGGGCGTGCGGCTGCGCGACCTGCTCAAGGAGGTCGGGCTCGGCGACGACGCCGTCTCCATCCAGGCGACCGGCCTGGACCCGAGCTACGTCTCCGGCGGCGTCGACTACGGCCCGGTGCGCCGGCCGTTCCCGGTGAGCAAGGCCCTGCGCGACGCGGTGCTGGCGTGGAGCGCGAACGACGAGGAGCTGCTGCCCGACCACGGCTACCCGCTGCGGCTGGTGCTGCCCGGCTGGGTCGGCATCGGCTCCATCAAGTGGCTCGGCTCGCTGGAGGTGTCGAACACCCAGCTGACCTCGCCGTGGAACACCAAGTGGTACCGCATGACCGGGCCGACGTACTCCACGACCGAGCCGCCGCTCACGGTCAACCCCGTCCGCTCCGCCTGGGAGCTCGCCTCGGGCGCCACCCTGCGCGCCGGTCGCCGCCACACCCTCACCGGTCGCGCCTGGAGCGGCGCCGCGCCGATCAAGAAGGTCAACGTGAGCCTCGACGGTGGGCAGAGCTGGCAGCGCGCCGACCTGCGCGACGAGGACGGCCGCGGCGCCGGCGTGGCCACCGTGCGCGGCCACGGCTGGACGCGCTTCTCGGTCGAGTGGGACCGGCCCGCGGCCGGCTCCTACCAGCTGCTGGCCCGCGCCACCGACACCGACGGGCGCACCCAGCCCCTGGCCTCGCCGTTCAACGACCAGGGATACTTCTTCGACGCCGTGGTCCGGCACCCGGTGACGGTGGCCTGAGCGACCGTGGCCCGACCGCACGCCGAGCCCTCGCCGCCCGGCTCAGGATTGGGCCCGCCCCCAGCCCGCTGCTAGCCTTGCCCGGTTGCCCGTCGTGGGCGACCAGCACCTGCTGAACCGCCGTGCAACGGCCGCGGATCCAGAGTGCCCGGGTGGACAGGCCCCGGCGCGCCGCGCAGACGAGAACCGAGAGGGAGCCCGCATGTCAGTCGGAACCGACGCGGAGACCAAGAAGAAGATCATCGCCGAGTACGCCACGACCGAGGGCGACACCGGTTCGCCGGAGGTGCAGATCGCGCTGCTCAGCCACCGGATCAGCCACCTCACCGAGCACCTCAAGGAGCACAAGCACGACCACCACAGCCGTCGTGGTCTGCTGCTGCTCGTCGGCCAGCGCCGGCGGCTCCTCAACTACCTGAACAAGACCGAGATCGAGCGCTACCGCTCGATCATCGAGCGTCTCGGCCTGCGCCGCTGACTCACCGGAGCCCCCGCCCGCGCGGGGGCTCCGCTACATTTCACAACAGAACACCGATCAGCAACCACAGGAGCGACCCGCCGTTCTGGCCCGGTCCTCGGTAGTGGCTCTCAGAACCGCTGTCCCCGGACAGACCGACGCTCTGCGGGCCTCGATCGAAGACCGGCCTCTCTTGATGCGGGACGCTGCGGATCGCTCCGCGACAGAGAAGGCAAAAACCTCTTGAGTGACAACTCCACCGAACCCGTGATCTCCGCCGTCGAGACCACCCTCGACAACGGCCAGTACGGCCAGCGCACGGTCAAGTTCGAGACCGGGCTGCTGGCCCGGCAGGCCGCCGGCGCCGTGACCGCCTACCTCGACGACGACACGATGCTGCTGTCGGCGACCACCGCGGGCAAGACGCCCAAGGACCAGTTCGACTTCTTCCCGCTCACCATCGACGTCGAGGAGCGGATGTACGCCGCGGGCAAGATCCCCGGCTCCTTCTTCCGCTCCGAGGGCCGCCCGGGCGAGGACGCGATCCTCACCTGCCGCCTCATCGACCGCCCGCTGCGCCCGACCTTCAAGAAGGGCCTGCGCAACGAGGTCCAGGTCGTCATCACCGTGCTGGCACTCAACCCCGACCAGCCCTACGACGTGCTGGCCATCAACGCCGCGTCGATGTCCACCCAGCTCTCCGGCCTGCCGTTCTCCGGCCCGGTCGGCGGCGTCCGCGTGGCACTGATCGAGGGCACCTGGGTGTGCTTCCCGACCCACAGCCAGCTCGAGGACGCCGTCTTCGACATGGTGGTGGCCGGTCGCGTCACCGAGACCGGTGACGTCGCGATCATGATGGTCGAGGCCGAGGCGCCCGAGCACGCGATGACCCTCATCGAGGGCGGCGTCCAGGCGCCGACCGAGGAGGTCGTGGCCCAGGGCCTCGACGCCGCCAAGCCGTTCATCAAGCAGCTCTGCGACGCGCAGAGCGAGCTGGCCAAGCAGGCCGCCAAGCCGGTCCAGGACTTCCCGGTCTTCCTCGACTACGAGGACGACGTCTTCGCCGCCGTCGAGTCGGCCGTCCGCTCCGACCTCGCCGCCGCGATGGGGATCGCCGACAAGACCGAGCGCAACGACCGCACCGACGAGCTCAAGGCGCGGACGCTGGACCAGCTCGGCCCGCAGTTCGAGGGTCGCGAGAAGGAGATCGGTGCGGCGTTCCGCTCGGTCAACAAGTCGCTGGTCCGCGAGAGCATCCTGCGCGACAAGGTCCGCATCGACGGCCGTGGCCTGGCCGACATCCGGCCGCTGCACGCCGAGGTCGGCGTGATCCCGCGGGTGCACGGCTCGGCGCTGTTCGAGCGCGGTGAGACCCAGATCCTGGGCGTCACCACCCTCGACATGCTCAAGATGGAGCAGCAGCTCGACACGCTGTCGCCCGAGAAGCACCGCCGCTACATGCACAAGTACGTCTTCCCGCCGTTCTCCACCGGTGAGACCGGCCGCGTGGGCTCGCCCAAGCGTCGCGAGGTCGGCCACGGTGCGCTCGCGCGCCGCGCGCTGCTGCCGGTGCTGCCGAGCCGCGAGGAGTTCCCGTACGCCATCCGCCAGCTGTCGGAGGCCATGGGCTCCAACGGCTCGACCTCGATGGGCTCGGTCTGCGCCTCGACGCTGTCGCTGCTCCAGGCCGGTGTGCCCCTCAAGGCGCCGGTCGCCGGCATCGCGATGGGCCTGGTCTCCGGTGAGATCGACGGCTCGACGCAGTACGTCGCGCTGACCGACATCCTCGGTGCCGAGGACGCGTTCGGCGACATGGACTTCAAGGTCGCCGGCACCCGCCAGTTCGTCACCGCGCTCCAGCTCGACACCAAGCTCGACGGCATCCCCGCCGAGGTGCTCGGGCAGGCGCTGCAGCAGGCGCGCGACGCCCGCATGACGATCCTCGACGTGATGGCCGAGGCCATCGACGAGCCGGAGGAGATGTCGCCGACCGCGCCGCGGATCATCAGCATCAACATCCCGGTGGACAAGATCGGCGAGGTGATCGGGCCCAAGGGCAAGGTCATCAACCAGATCCAGGACGACACCGGCGCCTCGATCTCGATCGAGGACGACGGCACGATCTACATCGGCGCGACCAGCGGCGACCAGGCCGAGGCGGCCCGTTCGGCCATCAACGCGATCGCCAACCCGACGATGCCCGAGGTCGGCGAGCGCTACCTCGGCACCGTCGTGAAGACGACCAACTTCGGTGCCTTCGTCTCGCTGCTCCCGGGCAAGGACGGCCTGCTGCACATCAGCAAGCTGCGTCCGCTGGCCGGCGGCAAGCGGGTCGAGAACGTCGAGGACGTCGTCTCGGTCGGTCAGAAGATCCAGGTCCAGATCGCCGAGATCGACGACCGCGGCAAGCTGTCGCTGACCCCGGTCGTCGAGGACGAGGGCTCCGAGGCTGGCTCGGACTCCTCCGACGCCGCGGCGGAGACCGAGCAGGTCGAGGCCTGACCACGGCCGCTCGTACGCCGGACCTGGGGCGCGGGACCACCCGCACCCTGCAGACGGAGAAGGACGGCGCCGGACGCGTGACCTCACGCGTCCGGCGCACGGTCCTGCCCGGCGGCCTCCGGGTCATCACCGAGCAGCTGGCCGGCGTCCGCTCGGCCAGCATCGGGGTCTGGGTCGGCGTCGGCTCGCGCGACGAGAGCCCGACCCTGCACGGCTGCTCGCACTTCCTGGAGCACCTGCTCTTCAAGGGCACCCAGGAGCGCACGGCGCTGGACATCTCCATCGCGCTCGACGCGGTGGGCGGGGAGTTCAACGCCTACACCGCCAAGGAGTACACCGTCTTCCACGCCCGGGTCCTCGACGAGGACCTCGGGCTGGCCGTCGACGTGCTCGGCGACATGATCACCTCCTCGACCCTCGCGGCCGAGGACGTCGAGGCCGAGCGCGACGTGATCCTCGACGAGATCGCGATGCACGACGACGACCCCGACGACGTGGTGCACAACCTGTTCACCGAGCAGGCCTACGGCGCGCACTCGCCGCTCGGGCGCCCGATCGCCGGCACCGTCGGCTCCATCGAGGCGCTGACCCGCGCCCAGATCGCGCGCTTCTACAAGCGGCACTACCGCCCGGCGACCATGGTGGTCGCCGCGGCCGGCAACCTCGAGCACGGCGCGGTCGTGCGCATGGTCCGCAAGGCCTTCGGCCGTGGCGGGTGGCTCGACCGCGACGAGGCCCCGGTCGCGCCGCGCCACGGCACCAAGCGCGTCCGCGTCACGCCCGGCACCGTCGAGGCCACCCGGCCCTTCGAGCAGGTCAACGTGGTGCTCGGGATGGAGGGCGTGGACCGCAACGACGAGCGCCGCTTCGCGCTCGGCGTGCTCAACACCGCGCTGGGCGGCGGCACGTCGTCGCGGCTGTTCCAGGAGGTCCGCGAGGTCCGCGGGCTGGCCTACTCCGTGTTCTCCTTCGCCAGCCACCACGCCGACTCCGGCCTGGTCGGCGTCTCGGTCGGTTGCCTGCCGAACAAGCTCGACGACGTCCTCGCCGTCGTGCGCACCGAGCTGGCCCGGGTGGCCCGCGACGGCATCACCGAGGAGGAGCTGGCCCGGGGCAAGGGCCAGCTGCGCGGCGGTCTGGTCCTCGGCCTGGAGGACTCCGGGTCCCGGATGTCGCGCATCGGCAAGGCCGAGCTGGTCCAGGACGAGCTCCTGGCCATCGACGAGGTCATGGCCCGCATCGACGGCGTGAGCCTCGAGCAGGTCCGCGACGTCGCCCGCCAGGTCTTCAGCCAGCCGGAGATCCTGGCCGTCGTCGGCCCGGCCTAGACAGCTCACCGCCTGAGAGCCAGCAGGAGAGCGGAAACCCGGCTCAGGGGCCTCATCGGTCACATACCCTCTCCCGTATGTCGGAGGCGGTCGCGGGTGCCGGCGCGAACGTCGTGCGCCTGCTCGAGCACGCGCCCGACCCTGTCCTCGTGGTCGACGCCTCGGACGTCGTGCGACACGTGGGCGGACCGGTGTCCGGGCTGTTCGGCACCGGCCGCGACGCGCTGGTCGGGCGACCGCTGCGCGAGCTGCTCCCCGGCTGGCACCGGCCGAGCGTCGAGGCGGCCGCGCACTGGTCCACCCGGGTCGAGGCCCGGCGCGCCGACGGGGGCGCCGTACCGGTGGAGTGCTCGCTGGTGCCCGTGCCCACTGAGGGCGGGCCGCTGACCGGCGTGTTCGTGCGCGACATCTCCGCCCGGCTGGCCCTGGAGCACGAGAACGACCGGATCCGTGACGACCTCGCCTCCAACGTCTCCCACGAGCTCAAGACGCCGCTGACCTCCGTGGTGGGGTACGCCGAGCTGCTGCGCGAGCTGCCCGACGAGGAGCTCGGCCCGGTCGCGCGCCGGCTCGTCGACATCGTCTACCGCAACGCCCGCCGCGAGCTGCTGCTCGTGGAGGACCTGCTGGCCGTGACCTTCACCGAGGAGCACCTGACCCGGCTGACGACCGACCTGGTCGACCTGGTGGCCGTGGTCGCCGCCGTGGTCGAGGAGCGCGCGCCGTACGCCCACGCCGCGGGGGTGCGGCTGGTCCTCGAGGCCAGCGGGCCCGTGGCCGTGCGCGGCGACGCTCACCACCTGGGCCGGGTGGTCGACCACCTGGTCGTCAACGGCTGCAAGTTCAGCCCGCCGGGCAGCGAGGTCCGCATCAGCCTCGACGCGGACGCGTCCTCGGCGACGGTCACCGTCGCCGACACCGGGATCGGGATCAGCGCGGCCCAGGTCGACAAGGTCTTCGAGCGCCTCTACCGCGCGCCGGGCGCGATCGCCCGGCTCAGCGCCGGTGCCGGTCTCGGGCTCGCCGTGGCCCGCTCGGTCGTCGAGGCGCACCGCGGCACCATCGCGCTGGAGAGCGCGGAGGGCGTGGGCACCACGGTCCGGGTCGTGCTGCCCCGCGCCGACGCCTGAGCGCGGCTACTGCGGCGGGGTGGCCTCGGCCGTGCCGGCGGCTCCGGGCGTGTCGGCCTCGTCCACGGCCAGCACGGGCGCCGGGGTGGACGGGCCCACCAGACCGGCGAGCAGGGAGAGCGCGACCCACACCGCCACCACGGCCACGAGGTAGCGGGTCAGGGCCACGTCGACCGGGAGCTCCCCGGTGACGAACCCGCGGTAGAGCGCGGGGGAGGTCGGCAGGGCGGCGAGCCCGAGGACGGTTCCGAGGTTGATCATGCCGACGCCACCTCCACGGCGCGCTGGTCGGTGTGCACGTTGACGACGCCGACCGAGCGCACCTGCGCGCTCCCGGTCAGCTCGGAGTAGGAGAGGACCGCGAGCCGGTCGATGGCCGGGCGGACCATGCGGCGCACGGCGAGCCGGATCTGCGGGGCACAGGCCAGGACGGGGCGCAGGTCCTGGTTCTCGGCCTCGATGAGCAGGTGCGCCAGGCTGCTGATGACGCGCTGGGCGATGAGCGGGTCGAGCACGAGGACCGGGCCCTCGTCGCTGGGCCGGATCGACTCCAGCATCCGCTGCTCGAGCTGGGGCTCGAAGCTGATGACGTGGACGACGCCGTCGCGCACGTGGGGCGCGACGATGGCCGGGCCCAGGGAGGCGCGCGCGGCCTCGACCAGGACCTCGTGCTCCTTCGAGATCGTCGCGCTGAGCGAGAGGGCCTCGTAGATCCGGACCAGGTCGCGGACCGAGACGCCCTCCTCCAACAGGGCCTGGAGGACCCGCTGGACCTGGCCCAGGCTGAGCAGGGCGGGGGTGAGCTCCTCGACCACGACGGGGTGGTTGCGCTTGACCACGTCGGTGAGCAGCCGCACCTCCTCGCGCCCGAGCAGGCGGGCGGCGTACCGCGTGACGACGTCGGCGAGGTGGGTGGTGATGACCGCGGTCCGGTCCACCACGGTGGCACCGCCGAGCTCGGCCTGGCGGGCCAGCTCCCGCGGGATCCACTTGCCCTCGAGGCCGTAGACGGGCTCGACGGTCGGCTCGCCGGGCAGGGAGCCGAGGAAGTCGCCGATGGCCAGGACGGTGCCGGCCGGCGCCTCGCCGCGCGCGACCTCGATGTCGAACAGCTTGATGACGTAGGTGCGCAGCGGCAGCTGGACGTTGTCGCGGGTGCGGACCGGCGGGATGAGGATGCCGATGTCCATGGCCACCTTGCGGCGCAGGGCCTGGACCCGGTCCAGCAGGTCGCCGCCGGAGCCCTGGTCGACCAGGTCGATGATGTCGGCCGAGAGCTCGAGGCCGAGCGGGTCGACCTGGATCTCGGCGGCCAGCATCTCGGGCGTCTCCGGTACGGCCGGCAGGGCGCCCGGCTCGCCGGTGCCGTCGGCGCCGACCCCGGCGACGCCGCGCTTGCCGCCGTCCTCCTGGATCCGCGAGGAGACCAGCAGCAGCGTGCCGCCGGTGAGCAGGAACGGGATCTTCGGCAGACCGGGGATCAGACAGAGCCCGAGGGCCGCGAAGCCGGCGATGCGCAGCGGCATCTTGTTCTGGGTGAGCTGCCGCACGATGTCGGAGCCCATGTCCTCCTGGCTGACGCTGCGCGTCACGACCAGACCGGTCGCGACCGAGAGCAGCAGGGCCGGGATCTGCGAGACCAGGCCGTCGCCGACGGAGAGCAGGCTGTAGGTGGAGACTGCGTCGCCGGCCGACATGCCCTTCTGGGCCATGCCGATGGCGAAGCCGCCGAGCAGGTTGATGACGGTGATGACGATCGCGGCGATCGCGTCGCCCTTGACGAACTTCGAGGCGCCGTCCATCGCGCCGTAGAAGTCGGCCTCGGCGTGCACCTCGGCGCGGCGGCGGCGGGCCTCGTCCTCGTCGATGAGACCGGAGTTGAGGTCGGCGTCGATGGCCATCTGCTTGCCGGGCATGGCGTCGAGGGTGAAGCGCGCCCCGACCTCGGCCACGCGGCCGGCACCGTTGGTGATGACCACGAACTGGATGACCAGCAGGATCGCGAAGATGACCATGCCGACGATGAGCGAGCCGCCGACCACGAAGTGGCCGAAGGTGTCGATCACCTTGCCGGCGAAGCCGTCGAGCAGGACCAGCCGGGTCGCGCTCACGTTGAGCGCCAGCCGGAACAGCGTCATCACCAGCAACAGGGCGGGGAACGACGCGAAGTCGAGCGGGCGGACCACGAACATGGCCACCAGCAGGATGAGCAGCGCCCCGGTGATGTTGGCCGCGATGAGGACGTCGAGGACGACCGTGGGCAGCGGGATGACGAGCATCACCACGATCGCGACGATGCCGATCGGCACGCCGAGCTGGGTCAGCCGCTTCAGGGACATCGGACCCCTTCAGGGTCGGGCGCCGTCCTGGCTGCTGCTGACCGGCGCCGTCCTGGCGCCGGTGGTCGTCCAGGGGTGCCTATCGGCCGGCGAGCACCCGACCTGAGGAGTCCGCGCGACGTCCTGGGGACGCCGCGGGCAGCGCCTGCTCGCGGCGGGGGCCGCGGTGGCCGCCGGCCGCGTGCCGCCGGCGGGCGTGGCGTGCCGGGGCCGAGAGCTCGGTCTCGCGCCGCGGGCTGCGGTGCTCCCCGCCGCGCTGGCCGAGGTTGCGCCGGTTGATGACGAAGGCCAGCACCTGCGCCACCGCGGCGAACAGCTCGGCCGGGATCTCGTGGCCGACCTCGGTGGAGGCGTACAGCGCCCGGGCCAGCGGTACGTCGCGCACGAGCGGCACGCGCGCCTCGGTGGCCACCTCGCGGATCTTGGCCGCGATCACCCCGGCCCCGCGGGCGACGACCCGGGGTGCCCCGCTCGCGGCGTCGTAGCGCAGGGCGACGGCGACGTGCGTCGGGTTGACCAGGACCACGTCGGCCTCGGGGATGTCGGCGATCATCCGGTTGCGGGCCGCCGCCAGCTGGCGGGCGCGGATGGCGCTCTTGACCAGCGGGTCGCCCTCGCTCTGCCGGTGCTCCTGCTTGACGTCCTCCTTGGACATCTTGGTCTGCTTGGAGGTCTTGCGGCGCTGCCAGGCGTAGTCCAGGGCGGCCATGGCCAGGCCGGCCAGCGCGATGTTGCGGGCCAGGGCCACCGCCTGGTCGCCCGTGTGCGCGAGCAGGGCGTCCGCGCCCGCGTGCGCGCCGACCACGGGGAGCATCGAGCGCAGGGTGAGCCAGAAGAGCAGGCCCACGGCGGCGCTCTTGACCAGCGTCTTGAGCCCCTCCCAGAGCGCGTGCGGTCCGAACAGGCGCTTGAAGCCCGAGACCGGGTTGAGCTTCTTGGCGCTCGGCTTGACCAGCTTGGTGGCCAGGAAGAAGCCGCCCTGGGCCAGCGCGGCGGCCACGCCGACGACCATCACGCCGCTGCCCAGCACCACGAGGGAGATGAACGCGTGCGTGCCGCCCTCGCGCAGCAGCCGCATCGCCTGCGGGATCGTCGGGTCCTGGATCGAGCGCAGGGCGTCGCTCATCAGCACCTCGAACGCCGTGATCTCGTGGCGCACCAGCCCCGGCAGGGCAATGGTCGCCAGCAGCAGCGCGGCCCAGGAGCCGAGCTCGGGGGTCCGCGCGACCTGACCCTCCTTGCGCGCCTCCTTGCGGCGCTTGGGGGTCGCCTTCTCGGTCTTCTCCCCGGTCACGAGCCACCCCCTCCCGCCACGGCGGCCAGCGCGTCGAGGGTGTGCTCGACGACGTTGTCCAGGACGCCCGGCAGCAGCGGGAAGGACATCCCGACCAGCAGCAGGGTCAGCCCGATCTTGGCCGGGAACATCACGTTGAGCGCGTTGAGCTGCGGCGCGACCTTGGTCAGCAGGGCCAGGCCGAGGTCGGAGATGAACAGGACCACGACGAGGGGCAGGGCCACCTGCACCGCGGTGACGAAGAACAGCCGGAACGCGGTGAGGATGATCTCGGGGCCGGCGTCGATGTCGGGAACGGCGCCGACCGGCAGCAGCGTGAAGGTCTTGAGCAGCCCACCGATGACCACGAGGTAGCCGCCGCTGAGGAACAGCAGGGTGCTGGCCAGCATCTGGTGGAAGGTGCCGAACACGGTGCTGGAGTTGAGGCCCAGCGGGTCGAAGCCCTGGGCCAGCGAGAAGCCGCCGAAGACGTCGACCAGGCTGCCGGCCGCGGCGACCGCGCTGAACAGCATCATCGTCACGAAGCCCATGGCCAGGCCGACGCCGATCTGGACCACGAGCGTGGAGACGACCGACCAGGTGTCGGCGCTGAGGTCGCTGTCCAGGCCGGGGGAGGTGGCGAAGGAGAGCCCGACGGCGAGGATGACCTTGGCCGTGGTCGGGACGGCTTTGGAGGAGAACGGCGGCACGACGACGAGCCACGCGACGATGCGCACCGAGGCCATGAGGAAGGCCAGGGCGGGCTCGCCCGCGATCGCGACGTTCACCGGGTCGGTCCGCTCAGGCCAGCAGGCTCGGGATCGAGGTCCAGAGCGACTCGGTGTAGTTGAGCATCGTGTGCAGCATCCAGTTGCCGCTGATGAGCAGCGCGATCCCGACGCCGACGACCTTGGGCACGAAGGCGAGCGTGAACTCCTGGATCTGGGTCATCGACTGGAACAGCGAGATCGTGAACCCGATGCACAGCGAGGTCAGCAGGATGGGCGCGGACAGCTTGAGGGCCACGAGCATGGCCTGCGTCGCGATGTCGATGAGGGTGGCGTCAGACATGTCGATCCCTACCCGTAGCTCCCGACCAGGGCGGTGATGACCAGGCCCCAGCCGTTGACGAGGACGAAGAGCAGCAGCTTGAACGGCAGCGACACCATGACCGGCGGCATCATCATCATGCCGAGAGCCATCAGCGCCCCGCTGACGACGATGTCGATGATCAGGAACGGGATGAAGATGATGAAGCCGATGATGAAGGCGTCCTTGAGCTCACTCAGGATGAACGCCGGCACCAGCGTCGTCATCGGCGTCTCGGCCCGGGTGTCGGGCAGGTCGCGGTCGGCGACGTTGGTCAGCAGCTCGATCTCGTCGTCGTCGGCGTTCTTGAGCATGAACGTCTTGAGCGGCGCGATGCCGTCGTCCCAGGCCTGCGCCGAGGTCGCGTCGCCGTCCATGTAGGGCTTCACGCCGGCGTCGTAGATGTCGCTGATCACCGGCGCCATCACGAACAGGCTGAGGAACAGCGCCAGGCCGGCGAGGACCTGGTTGGGCGGCGTCTGCTGCAGCCCGAGCGCGTTGCGGGTCAGCCCCAGCACGACCAGGAACTTTGTGAAGCAGGTGCAGCTCAGCACGATCGCCGGCAGCAGCGAGAGCAGCGTGAGCGCGATGATGACCGTGATCGACGAGCTCGGCTTCTTGCCCAGGTCGCCCAGGTCGACGGTGACCGAGCTGTCGCCGGTGCCCTGGCTGGGTCCCGCGGGACCGGCCGGGCCGGTCGGGCCGCCGGTCGGCTCGTCCTCGCCGGTGTCGGTGCTGTCCAGGCTGCCGTCGGTCAGCGGGTCGTCGGTGACCGTGTCGTCCGCCACGTGGCCGGCGACCGCTGTGTGCGTGACGGTCGCCGGGGTCGCCTGAGCGGGCGTGGCCAGCGCGCCGAGCACGAGCCACGCCGCGGCGGCGAGGAGCACGGCGCCGAGCAGGCGCCGCAGGGCCGTGGTCACGAGGCGCGACCGGTGGCCGCGCCCCAGGCCTGCTTCCACGTCGAGGGGGAGAGGACCGAGCCCGCGAGCGGGGTGTCCTTGGTCGCCGTCCGGCTCGCCTGCGGCGTCCGGGCCGCCCGAGAAGGGCGAGGGGCCGCGCGGCGAGCGCCGCCGTGCCGCGGGGCGGCGTGCCGGCCGTGGGCCGCGGGAGCGACGGGCTGGGCCGCGGGCTCGGTGACGAGGGCCTGCGGCTCCTGGGCGAGCAGCTCGAGGGCGATGCTGGTCGGGCGGTCGCGCACCACGGCCAGGGCCGGGTGGTCGAGGGTGCGGAGCAGCTCGTCCGATTCCTCGTCGGCGTCGTGGGCGTCGGTGTCGTCGTCCAGCTCCAGGCTGGCCGGGTCGAGCTCGGTGAGGAGGCGGACCTCCTGCTCGGTGGTGCCGAGGACCAGGACGCGGCCGCCGACGTTCACCACGCTGACCGCGGCGGAGCGGCTGATGGCCTGGCGGTGCACGACCTGGACCAGGGCGTCGCCGCGGCTGGTGAAGCGGCGTCCGGCGAAGCGCACGCAGAGCAGCAGCAGTCCCAGGACCACGGCCAGCGAGAAGACCAGCCGGACGACGAGCTCGGTCATGTCAGCTGGCGACGCTCTCGTCCACGATCTCGGTGATCCGCAGCCCGAAGTCCTCGTCCACGACGACGACCTCGCCGCGGGCGATCAGCAGCCCGTTGACGAGCAGGTCGGCGGGGCTGCCCGCGGCGCGGTCCAGCTCCAGCACCTGCCCGGGGGCGAGGGCGAGCAGCTCCCGGACGGTCAGCCGGCTGCGGCCGAGCTCGACGGTCACCTCCATGTCGACGCCGTGCAGCACCTCCAGGCCGCGCGACGAGCCGACGAGCCGGCCGGCAGGAGAGCCGGCGGCGGGCGCGGCGGCGGGCGCGGCCACCGGCGCGGGGGCCGGGAGGCTGGGTGCGCCCGAGGCGAGCAGCCCGTCGGAGACGAGGAGGACGGCGGCGGGGCCGCGACCGTCGGTCAGGGTCACCGCGGTGCAGGGGCCGGCGAACTGGGCCAGGGCCAGCGCGGCGGGCACGACGCGTCCGACCTGGGCCGAGCCGCCGAGCACGGCGCCGACGGCGTCGAGGGCGGGCTGCGCGGCGCCGGCCAGGTCGATGCCCGGACCGCTCTCCACCGCGTGGACCAGCTCCTGGCCGACCAGGAGGGCGACGGTGCCGTCGAGGCCACCGGCCAGCGCGGCGACCACGGCGCCGGCGTACGGCGCGGCGATGTCCGGTCCGGCGGGGGCCGTGGTGCTCGCGGTGAGCAGGTCGGCGGCCGGCAGGACGGCGGCGGCCGCCTCGCCGGCGGCGAGCGCGAGGTGCTCGGCGGGGGCGGCGAGCGGGGTGGTGGTCATCGGAGCTCCTGCGGGGTCGAGACGATGCGGGCGGCGAGGGTGGCGCCGGTGGAGCCGGCCGTGGCGTGGGCGAAGACGGCCTCGTCGACGACGACGTCCAGCGGCGCGGAGGCGGGGTGGCCGAAGCGGAGCACGTCGCCGGCGCGCAGCGAGGCGAAGGCGTCGGGCGTGAGGAGGGTGCGGCGGAAGCGGACCGCGACGTCCACCGGGACGTCCTGGAGCCGGCGGTCCAGCAGCTCGGCCGCGGCGGCGCGCTCGGCGCGCTCGCGGTTGGAGACCGGGGCCGGGGCGGCCGCGGCGGTCAGGTGGGGGAGCAGGCCGTTGAAGGGCAGGCACACCGTGAGCCGGTGCGGCTGCTCGTTGATCCGGGCGGTCAGGGTGACGGCCAGGATCACGTCGTTGCCGCTGGCGACCTGGGCGAACTGGGGGCTGTACTCCACGCCGGTCGCGACCGGCTCGATGGCCACCAGCTCCGACACGCCGTAGCGCAGGCCGTCCAGCAGCCGGTCGACCAGGCCGCGGACCACGACCGACTCGATGTCGGTGAGGACCCGCTGCGGCTGGTCGGTGGCGCCGGGGCCGCCGAGCATGTGGTCCACGCAGGACATGACCGCGGGCAGCGGCAGCTCGATCACGCCCAGGCCGGGCATCGGCTCGGCGGAGAACTTGGTCAGGTAGGTCATCGAGCCGAGCGACTCGACGTACTCCGCGTAGGTGCGCTGCTCGACGGACTCCAGGTTGACCTGGCACACCGTGCGCAGGGTGGAGGTGAAGATCGTGGTGGCCTGGCGGGCGAAGCCGTCGAACACGCCCTGCAGGACCCGGCTGTGCTCGCGGGAGAGCTGGAGCGGGCGCCGGAAGTCGTAGCTGGCGGCAGGTCGGTCGACGATGCCGCCGGCGCGACGGCGCGCAGCCGCGCCCGTGCTCGGGTGCATCGTCGACGGGACCTCCACGAAGGGCCTGATCGGCCGGGAGGCGGGACTCCTGAGGAGAACGAGGGTCTGAGTTCGCGGCCGGTCCGTCGGGGCGGGGCCGGCCGGGCGGCTACTGGGTGACGAACTGCGTCAGGTACACGTCCATCACCTCGTCGTGGTAAAGGTGCGCGAGCTCCTTGCGCAGCTCGGCCTTGAGCTTCTGCCGGCCCTTGGGCTTGACCAGCTCGGACTGGTCCAGTCCGCTGTAGAGCTCGATGACCGCGTCCAGCGCCTTGCTGCCGTCGAGCTCCTCGGCGCCCTTGACCGTCTGCAGGGCGATCCCGACGCTCAGGTAGTGCCCCTCGGCCAGGTTGACCTGGATCGGGTCGAGGGCCACGACCTCGCCCGGCTCCGGCTCGTCCTTGGCGCCGGCGGGGGAGCGCAGCAGGAACCACCAGGCTGCGGCCGCGCCGAGCACCAGCACGAGCACGATGATCAGCAGCTTCTTCTTGCCGCCCTTCGCCTCCTCGACGGCCTCGGCCTCGGCGGTGCTCATGAGTGTCGTCCCTTCTCGGTCGTGGTGTGTCCCGCGTCGGCTCCGGCCCCGGCCTGCGTCTCGGCGCCGCCGGTCGTCCCGTCCTTCCCGGCCTTCCCGGCCGTCCCGGCCGTGCCGGCCGGCTGCTCGGCGGTCGCGTCGGCCGTCGCCTGCCCGGCGTACCTCTGGAGCAGCGCGCGCGTCTGCTCGTCGGCCGAGGACAGCACGACCAGGTCGACGCGCTTGTTGATCGACTGCGAGCCCGGCTGGGTCGGGTCGACCAGCGGCCGCGTGTTGCCGTACGCCGCCACGGACAGCCGGTCGGCGGGGAGACCGAGCTGCTCGTTCAGGCGGCGCAGGACGGTGACGGCGCGCGCCGCGGACAGGTCCCAGTCGGTCGCGTAGTACCGGGGGGTCACCGGGACCTGGTTGGTGTGGCCGGCGACCTCGATGTCCTCCGACAGCCGGCGCAGGACCGGCCCGAGGGCATCGACGACGGCCGCACCGCGGGGGGTGAGGGTGGCCTGGTCGGCCTTGAAGGTCACGTGCTTGGAGACCAGGCTGATGACCAGCCCGCGCTCGTCGATGCTGGTCGTCACGTCGTCGGCCAGGCCCTGGGCGTTGAGCGCCTCCCGGACCTCGCCGGCGATGCCGCCCAGCTTCTTGGCCTCGTCCAGCGCCTGGGCGCGGTGCTCGGCGCTCTGGGCGTCGCGCGGCGCGTCGAGGGCGCCGACGGTGAGCTTGGTGATGTCCTCGACGCGGTGGTCGGGGGCGATCGGCGCCATGGGCGACGTGCCGGACTGCTCCAGCAGGGTGTCGGAACCGGGCAGCACCGAGGCGCTGTTGGCGAAGCCGGCCGCGAGTCCCTCCTTGAGGGCCATGAACTTCTTCTCGTCGACCTGGCTCATCGCGAACATGACGATGAACAGCACCATCAGCAGCGTGACCATGTCGGCGTAGGTGACCAGCCACCGCTCGTGGTTCTCGTGCTCCTCGTGCTCCTCGTGGAGCCGGGAACGTCGGGGGGCGCTCACGTCAGGCCGCCTCGGCCAGGGCCGACTGCTCCTCGGCGGGCAGCAGCGAGACCAGGCGGTGGCGGACCACCCGCGGGTTGGCGCCGGACTGGATGGCCGAGACGCCCTCGATGACGACCTCCATGCGGGCCACGTCGAGCTCGCTGAGCCGCTTGAGCCGGTTGCCGATCGGCAGCCACATCGCGTTGGCCGACATGACGCCCCACAGGGTGGCGAGGAACGCGGCGGCGATCAGGTGACCGAGCTCCTCGGGCCGGGCCAGGTTCTCGAGCACGTGGACCAGGCCCATGACCGTGCCGATGATGCCGATGGTCGGCGCGTAGGCGCCGGCGTCGCTGAAGAACTTGGCCGCCTGCTTGTCGGCGCGCCGCTTGGCGATGACCTCGGACTCGAGGATGGTCCGGACCTCCTCGGGGTCGTTGCCGTCGATGGCCAGCGACACCCCCTTGACCAGGAGCTCGTCGTCGATGTCCTTGACGGCGTCCTCGAGGGCCAGCAGGCCCTCGCGCCGGGCCTTGTCGGCCAGCCCCACGATCGTCGGCACGACGTCGGCGGCCGGCGTCACCTTGCCGGTGAAGGCCTTCTTGAGGGCGGCCACGGCGTTCTTGGCGTCGGCCAGGGTGCCGCCGGCCAGGGTCACGCAGAGCGTGGCGCCGAAGACCAGCACGAGGGCCGGGATCTGGATGAGGCTGGAGGGGTTGCCGCCCTCCATCACGTTGGCGCCGATGATGACGGCGAACCCGCCGCCGACGCCGATCGCGGTCGCGCTGTCCATCAGCGCACCCCCTCGTCGCTGCGAACGGCGCCGGCGGCGGTCGTCAGGTCGGTGACGCTGGCCAGGGTCTCTCGGCCCTCGGCCTGCTGCTCGCCGAAGTCCACGCGGACGTACTCGCTGAGCGCGATGATCTCGGCCCGGTGCATGCGGATCGCGGTCACGACCGTGTCGATGTCCTCCGCGGCGACGTACTTGGTGCCGTCGCCGAGCGTGATGACCGTGTCGGGGGTGCGGTCGATGCGCTCGATCAGGTCCGCGTTCAGCACGAACGGGGCGCCCGAGAGTCGGGTCAGCCGGATCATGGTCACCGTCCTTGGTGGCGTTGGGTGCTGCGACGGCCGTCCGTGGCCGTCCCCTTCGCCTTCGGCCCGGGCGAGGTGGACCTGAGCGGTCGCGGGGAAGAGCCGCAGCCGGTCCGGTCCAGTGGGGGCGGCCACACCACGTGCGAGGACCCCCGGGCAGGCCCGGGGGTCCTCTGTTGGTGCGGCTGCGCGTGCGGCGGGGTCAGCGCTTGATGTTGACCAGGTCCTCGAGCACCTGGTCGGAGGTGCTGATGACGCGCGAGCTGGCCTGGAAGCCGCGCTGGGCCAGGATCAGGTTGGTGAACTCGGCGGCCAGGTCGACGTTCGACATCTCCAGCGTGCCGGCCATGATCGTGCCGCGCCGGCCCTCGCTCGGCACGTCCAGCTGGGGCGTCCCGGAGCTCGGCGAGGCGCGGAAGGCGGTCTCGCCGATCCGCTCCAGCCCCATCGGGTTGTTGAAGTCGGCCAGGGCGATCTGGCCGAGCTGGCGGCTGACGCCGTCGTCGAAGACGCCGGTGAGCTTGCCGTCGCTGCCGAAGCTGTAGGACTTCAGCTGCACGCCGGCGGGGGCGGCCGGGACCGCGTTGGCCGGGTCGAGGGTGATGTCGCCGGGGGCGCCGGTCGGATCGCCGTTCGCGTCGAGCTGGTAGCCCTGGACACGGGCGCCGGACGGGGTGACCAGGACGCCCTGGTCGTCGAAGGTGAAGGCGCCGGCGCGGGTGTAGAGCTGCTCGCCGTCGGCCTTGACCACGAAGAGCCCGTCGCCGGAGATCATCAGGTCGGTGGGCCGGCCCGTCGGCTGCGCCGAGCCCTGGCCCAGGTTGAGCGCGGTGGCCGCGAGCTGGACGCCCAGGCCGACCTGGACCGGGTTGCCGCCGCCGCGGGCGCCGTTGGCCCGCGAGCCGCCGGTCAGCATCTGGCTCAGGGTGTCCTGGAAGATCGCCGAGGACGACTTGAAGCCGACGGTGTTGGCGTTGGCGATGTTGTTGCCGGCCACGTCGAGCGCGGACTGGTTGGCGCGCAGGCCGCTGATGCCGGCGAAGAGGGAGCGGAGCATGGGGGAACTTCCTTCCGGGTAGGTGGTTCAGGAGGTGGGCGCAGCGGAGCCGTCGGTGACGCTCACGAGGTTCGAGACCGGGACCTGGTGGTCGCCCACGGTCAGGACCGGGCCGGACGTGCCGAACTGCACGCCGCTGACGACGCCGGTGCCCTGGGTGCCGTCGTCGAGGGTGAAGGTCACCGTGCGTCCGACCAGACCGCTGGCCCCGAAGGCGAGCGAGCTGCCGAGCAGCAGCCCGGTCTGGTCGGCGATGGACTCCATCTTCTCCAGGGACGTGAACTGCGCCGACTGGGCCAGGAACTGGCTGGAGTCGGTCGGGTTCGTCGGGTCCTGGTACTTCATCTGGGCCACCAGCAGCTGCAGGAACATGTCCTTGTCCTTGGAGCCGCTGGTGCTGGTGACACCCAGTCCGTTCCCGGACTGGGCGGCGGTCGTGCCCTCGGTCGCGCCGATGGTCACGGGTGCCTCCTCACATGCGCACGTCGACACCGGAGGTGCGCGACGCCGGTTCGGCGGAGCCGGGTCCTCGGACCCGGTCCTGGTCGCCGTCCCTGGCAGTGGTGGCACGCCGCGTCCCTGCGGGTGCTCCTGGGTGTCCGGTGCCGGCACCGGACCACTCCGAGCCCTGGTGGGCCCCGAGCAGGTCTGAGGGCTGTCCGGCCGAGCCGTCCAGCGGGGTGGGGCTCGCCGCGGCGGGGGCGGCGGCGGTGCTGCTCGTCGCGGCGGCCGCGGTGAGCCCGCCGAGGCCGGTGGCGGCCGGGCCCGCCGGCTCGGCCAGGCGGTGCACGGCGACGCGGACGTCCTCGGTGCCGCGGCTCTGCTGCAGCAGCCGCTCGAGCTGGGGCGCCCCTTCGCGGAGCGCGGCGCCGGCCTCGACGCCGGCCCCGAGGCGCACCCGGACCAGGCCGTCGCGCACGGTCAGGTGCACGCGGACCTCACCGAGCGTGCCCGGGTCGAGCCGGAGCGTGAGGCGGTGCACCCCGGTGCCCGAGCTGGCCAGCCGCTCGATGCCCTCGAAGACCTGGCGGTGCACCGGCTGCGGGCCCGGCGTCGCGGACCGCGGCTCGGGTGCGGCGATCGTGGGCGGCGCCGGCACGGCGACCGGTGCGACCGTGGCCGCCGGTGCCGCCGGTGCCGCCGGTGCCGCCGGTGCCGCCGGCGCCTGGGTGGTCGTCGCCGCGGCGTCGGTGGTGGGGGTCGTCGAGGTGGGGGTCGCCGGCGCTGCGGGCGTCGGGCTCGCGGCCGGCTCGGCCGTCGCCTCCGGGGCCGGCTGCGCCGGGTCCCGGGTCGGCGCGGGCGGGGCCGTGGGGGTGGCGGCGGCAGCCGGAGGAGCGGTGGCCGGGACCAGTGCCGGGGCCGGGGCCGGGGCCGGGGCCGCGGCGGCGACATCCGGAACCGGGGTGCCGGGAGCACCCGCGTCGGCGTCGGTCCCGACCGGCAGGGGCACGGGCACCGGCACGGGGAGCAGCGCGCTGGGGACCAGGGCGGCCAGCAGCGCCTCGAAGCCGGTCGCGGGGGCGGCGGCGGGGTCCCCCAGGGGACCAGCCCCGTCGGCGGCACCGGGCAGCGTGGCCGGCGCGGCGGGCCCGGTGGAGACGCGCATCAGCTGCTCCCCAGCATGCCCATGACCGAGCGGACGTAGTTCTGGGTCTCGGGGTACGGCGGGACGCCGTCGTAGCGCATGACCGCACCCGGCCCGGCGTTGTACGCCGCCAGCGCGAGGGGGGTGCTCCCGAAGCGGTCGAGCAGCTGCGACAGCAGCTTGGCGGCGCCGTCCACGGCCTGCGCCGGGTCGAAGCTGTCGGTGACGCCGAGGCCGGCGGCGGTGCCCGGCATCAGCTGCATCATCCCCTGGGCGCCGGCCGGGCTGACCGCGCTCGGGTCGAAGCCGGACTCCTGGCGCGCCACGGCGGCGAGCAGGCGGGCGTCGACCTGGTGCTCCAGGCCGGCCTGGTTGAACAGGTCGGCGTACGGCACGCCCGCGACAGCGGCGGTGCCGCTCGGGGCGCCGAGCCCGCCGGCGCCGAGCAGGGCGGAGGTGGGCGCGGCCGCGGACGGGTCGAGGACGCGGCGGATCGCGCTCGGTGTCTCGTAGACGTCGCTGACGCGGACGTCGAGACCGGGCCGGGGCGCCTCGATCATCTGGCCGTTGCCGGCGTAGATCGCGATGTGGTGCACGGGCGAGCCGAACGCGAGCAGGTCGCCGGGCTGGGCCTGGTCCAGGCTGGGGACCGCGGTGCCCTCGCGGGCCTGGTCGCGCGAGACGCGGGGGAGGTCCACGCCGAGGTTCTTGTAGACCAGCTGCACCAGCCCGGAGCAGTCGAGCCCCTTCTGCGGGTCGGTGCCACCCCAGACGTAGGGGATGCCGAGGTACTTGCGGGCCTCGGCCACGACGTCAGCGCCGGAGGTCGACCCCTGCTCACCCAGGCCGGAGGTGTCGATGCCGAGGCCGGCCAGCGTCGAGGCGTCGGCGGCTCCGTCGAGCAGCGCGCTGCCGGCCGTGCTGGAGGTGCCCGAGGCCTGCGATGCGCCGTCGAGCGCGCTGCTGAACGACGTACGCGCGGACGCGCCGCTGCCGGCGGTGCGCGGGGCCAGCTGGGCGAGCTGGCTCTGGATCTGGGCGATCCGGCTGGTGACCTCGCTGACGCTCACTCGGCCTGCTCCTCGCGGGCGCGCAGCCAGCGCTGAGCGCCGAGGTCGTCGAGGAGCCGGCCCTCGGCGCGCGCCGCCTCGGCCCGGCGGGCCTCGGCGCGGCGCTCGAGCAGGGTCTCCACGGCGCGCAGCCGGCTGCGGTCCTGCTGCCAGTGCTCCTGCGCTGCGGTGCGGACCACGCCGGCGGCGTCCGCCTCCCGGTGGGTACGCCGGGCGGCGGCGGCCACGGTGCCGAGCACGGTGCGCTGCGCCGCCCACTGCCCGGCGGGCAGGGGCTCGCCGGCAGCGGCCTGGTGGGTGTCCACGAGGTGGTCGAGCTCCTCGGCGCGGGCCACCACGGCCCGGTGCTCGCGGTCGGCGTGGACCAGCCCCATCCGCGAGTCCTGCTCGCGGACCTCGCGGACGCGGGCCACGGCGGCCAGGCCGCGGTCGTCGGCAATCACGGGGCCACCAGCCCGGCCAGCTGCTGCCAGGTCTCGGTGCGCGGGGTGCTGTCGTCCATGTCCTGGCGCAGGAAGTCGTCGATGGCGCCGGCGCGGGCCAGCGCGGCGTCGGCGTCGGGGTCGGTGCCCCCGACGTACGCCCCGATCTCGACCAGCTCGCGCACGTCGCGGTGCGCCGCCAGCATCCGCCGCAGGCGGACCGCGTCGCCACGCTGCTCGGACGTGGTCACGGCGCCGGTGACCCGGGAGATGGACTCGAGGACGTCGATCGCGGGGAAGTGGCCCGAGGTGGCCAGTCGTCGGCTGAGGACGACGTGGCCGTCCAGGATGGAGCGCGCCGTGTCACCGACGGGGTCCTGCAGGTCGTCGCCCTCGACCAGGACGGTGTAGAGCCCGGTGATCGAGCCCGTGGGCGCGGTGCCGGCCCGCTCGAGCAGACGGGGGAGGAGCGCGAAGACGCTCGGCGGGTAGCCGCGGGTCGCGGGCGGCTCGCCGGCGGAGAGGCCGAGCTCGCGCTGGGCCATGGCCACCCGGGTGAGGCTGTCCATCATCAGCACGACGTGGCGGCCCTCGTCGCGGAAGAACTCGGCGATCCGGGTGGCCACGAAGGCCGCGCGCAACCGCTCGACGGGCGGGGCGTCGGAGGTCGCCACGACGACGACCGAGCGGGCCAGGCCCTCGGGACCGAGGTCGGCCTCGAGGAACTCGCGGACCTCGCGGCCGCGCTCGCCGACCAGGGCGATGACGGAGATCTCGGCCTCGGTGCCGCGGGCGATCATCGACAGCAGGCTGGACTTGCCGACGCCGGAGCCGGCCATGATGCCGAGCCGCTGCCCGCGCCCGACGGGCACCAGCGCGTCCAGGGCGCGCACGCCCAGGCCGAGGGGGGTGTCGATGCGCGGGCGGCTCAGCGCGGCCGGGGTGTCGTTGTCCACACCGACGAGCGGCAGGTGGTCCAGGGACGGTCCGTCGTCGACGGGCCGGCCGAGCCCGTCGAGGACGCGGCCGGTCAGCTCGGCGCCCACGCGGATCTGCAGCGGCGCGCCCGTGTGCCGGACCGTCGCGCCGACCTCGATGCCGCGGGTGTGGCCCAGCGGCAGGCAGACCAGGCCCCGGGTGTCGGTGGCGGCGACCTCGGCGAGCAGGCCGGAGTCCTCGATCTCCAGCAGGTCGCCGACGGCCGCCCTCAGCCCGCCGACCCGCAGGTGGAGGCCCATGGCCTCGACGACCTGACCGCGGTGGACCGGTCGGGCGGCGGCCAGGGCCTGGGAGCGGACCCGCTCGAGCACCGCGGTGGTCACGTCAGCACCTCCCGGACCCGCTCGATCGCGGCCGAGATGCGCAGGTCGAGCAGCCGGTGGTCGACCTCCACGATCGCGTCGTGGGCCGCGAGCAGGGCGTCCGGCACGATCCGGACGCCGGCCTCGGCGAGCTCGGCCAGCGCGGAGGTGTCGGCGACGAGCGGGTGGACCCGGAGCACGAACGGCTGGCCGGTCGGCGCCTCGCCGAGCACCCGCATGACGACCTCGGCCGCGGTCTGACCCGCTGCGTCGGAGGCGCGCAGCTCGTGGCCGACCATGGCCTCGGTCAGCTCGCGGGCCAGCTCGACGGCCTGGGCGTGCACCGCGCTCTGGGCCTCGGTCACGGCCTGGACGACGCCCTCGGTGGCGCGGGTGAGCGCCTGCAGGACGTCCTTGTGACGCGACTCGTCGTGCTCGCGGGCGGCCCGGGCCGCGGCCTCGCGCTCCTCGGCCTCGCGGGCCGCCGCGGCCGCCGCGTCGCGGCGCCCCTCGGCCCAGCCCACCGAGTACCCCTGGGAGCGCGCAGCGGTGCGGGCCTGCTCGACCAGCGAGGACAGCGCGTGCTCGGTGACCTCGTCGCCGAGGACGGTCGAGCCGCCGAAGCGGGTCAGGTCGCCGGTGCGCAGCTCGGGCGTCGGCAACGGACGGAACTCATTCGACGAAGTCATCGTCACCTCCGCGGCGGATCGTGATCTTGCCTTCTTCCTCCAGCTGGCGGATGGCCCGGATGACGCCCTGCTGGGCCTCCTCGACCTGGGCCAGGCGGACCGAGCCGAGCAGCTCGACCTCCTCGAGCAGCGTCGCCGCGGCGCGCTCGGACATGTTGGTCAGGATCTTCTCCCGCACCGCCGGCGCGACGCCCTTGAGCGCGTAGGCCAGCTCGGCGGTGTCGACCAGGCGCAGCACCTGCTGCATCGAGCGGTCGTCGATGCTGACGATGTCCTCGAACATGAACATCCGGCTGCGGACCTCGTCGGCCAGCGCCGGGTCCAGGGCCTCGAGTCCCTCGACGATCTGGCGCTCGGTGGACCGGTCGGAGCGGTTGATGATGTTGACCAGGGGGGTCACCCCACCCACCCGCGACGCCCCGGTCGGCTGGAGCATCGAGGAGAGCTTGCGCTCCAGGGTGGTCTCCACCGCCTTGACGATGTCGGGGGAGGTGCGGTCCATCACCGCGATCCGGTGGGCGACCTTGGCCTGCTTCTCCGGGTCCAGACCGGACAGCAGCAGCGAGG
The DNA here is from genome assembly GCF_011046535.1 of Nocardioides anomalus. NCBI lineage: Bacteria > Bacillati > Actinomycetota > Actinomycetes > Propionibacteriales > Nocardioidaceae > Nocardioides > Nocardioides anomalus. The sequence continues at coordinate 1,268,548 of NZ_CP049257.1, forward strand.
CCTTGTCCGGGTTGAGGTGGGCGATGACCAGGGCGATGACCTGCGGGTGCTCGTCGGCGATGAACGAGCGCAGCTGGGCCGGGTCGGCGTTGTGCAGGAAGTGGAACGGCGACTGCACCGCGGCGGCGCTGAGCCGGTCCACGATCTCACCGGCCCGGTCGGCGCCGAGCGTCTCCTCGAGCAGCTGCCGGGCCACGCTCATCCCGCCCTGGGCCATGTGCTGGCGGGCGCGGGCCAGCTCGCGGAACTCCTCCAGCACGCCCTCGCCCTCCTCGGGGCTGACGGACTCGAGCCGGGCGATCTCGGCGGTGACCGCCTCGACCTCGGCGTCGGAGAGCCGGGCGAGGACGGCCGAGGCCTGCTCCCGACCGAGCTGGACGAGCAGGACGGCGGCCTTGCGGACGCCCTGGGCCGACAGGCCGACCGCGACCGGGCCGGCGGGGGACAGCGCGGTCACGGGCGCTCCGCCAGCCAGCCGCGGAGGAGGGCGGCCACGTCGTCGGGCTGCCGCGCGATGAGGTCGTCGATCTCGGCCTTCATGTGGCGACCGCGTGAGGCGTCGGACTCGGCCAGCGCGAGCTCGGCGGGGCTGGGCTCCATGATCTGGGTCGCGGTCACGCGCCCGAGCTGGTCGGCGCGCAGCTGCTCGACGAGGTAGGCCGTGGTCTCCTCGCGCTTCTTGGCCCGGCGGCGGGCCGTGAGCACGGCGAGGAGCACCATGAGCGCGACCAGCACGCCGAGGCCGATGTTGCGGTAGAGCTGCTGGCGGTCGGCCGCGGCCTGGTCCGCGTCGGCCGCCTTGAGCGCCTTGGCCGCCGCCTCCTCGGAGGTGCGGTCGAAGGTCAGCTCGTTGATCGCGACCTTGTCACCGCGGGCCTTGTCGATGCCGGCGGTGGCGACGACCAGGCTGCGCACCTCGGTCGGGTCGATGCCGGCCCGAGCCAGGGCGGCGGAGTCGAGGGCGACGCCGACGTTCAGGCTCTCGATCGAGCCCGGCGCGGACGCCCGGCGCTCGGTGCGCTTGTCGATCGCGTTGTCCTGGGTCGTGGTGGTCGACTGGTAGCTCGAGTCGGCCGAGCCGCCGGCGCCCACCTCGGTGTTGCCGTCCGTGCCGACCACGCCACCGACCTGCGAGGCGCTGCCGGGGCCGTTGTAGGTCTCGCTGCTGCTGCTCTGCGAGCGCGGCGGCACGCCCTCGGCGACCGAGTAGTCGGTGGTCTCCACGACCGCGTCGTCGAAGTCGAGCACGGCGGTGACCTGGACCGTGGAGTTCCCCGCGCCCAGGACCCGGTCGAGCATCGCCTGGAGCTTGCCGCGGTACTGGTCCTGCACGTCGGTGACCATCTGGTTGCGCGAGCTGTCGCCGGTGGTCTGACCCGGGGCGCTGAGCACGGCGCCGGTGGCGTCGGCCACGGTGACCTGGTCGGGGTCGAGGCCGTCGACGCTGGAGGCGACCAGGTTGACCACCGCCTGCACCTGCTCGGGGTCGAGGGTCGACCCGGGGCGGGTCTTGACGAGCACCGACGCGGTCACCGGGTCCTGCTCCTCGGCGAACACCTCCTTCTGGGGGATCGCCAGGTGCACGACCGCGGTCTCGACGCCGTCGATGGCCTCGATGGTCTTGCTGAGCTCGCCCTCCATGGCCCGCTTGAAGTTCACGTCCTGCTGGTCCTGCGAGAGCGACATGCCCTGGTCGTCGAGGATCGAGTAGCCCTGGTTGTCGGAGTCGGCCGGCAGCCCCTCGCCGCTCAGCGCGATCCGGGTCGCGTAGACCTGGTCGCGCGGGACCATGACCGTGCTGCCGCCGTCGGTGAGCTCGTACGGCGTGCCCTGGGTGTCGAGCTGGTCGACGACCGCCGAGGCGTCGCTGGCGGACAGGTTGGAGTAGAGCGGGCCGTAGCTCGGGGTGGAGGCCCAGCGGAACACCAGGAAGCCGCCGAGCAGCAGTGCCAGGGTGCCGAGCACCGTGACCGCCTTCTGCCCGGTGGTGAACCCGGCGAACGTGCTGCGCCCGCGCCCCAGGGCGCGGGTGACCTGGTCGCGCATCAGACAGGCATCCTCAGGATCTCGGTGAACGCCTCGACCGCCTTGTTGCGCACGGCCACCGTGAGCTGCGTGGTGACCTGCGCCTGGGTCGCGGCGATGGTGTAGTCGTGGATGGCCTGCAGGTCACCGGTGGCGGCCTGCACGGCGAGGTGGTCGCTCTGGGCCTGGACGCCCTCGAGCCGGTCGAGGCCGTCGAGGACGAGCTTGCCGAAGTCCGGCCCGTCCGGGCCGCTGGGCCCCTCGGCCCGGTGCGCGCCGCCGACGCGGGCGGCCGAGCCGGCCGGCCCGACGTCCGCCCGCGGCGCGACGTACGGCGTGAAGTCCATGCCGCCGACGCCACCGACGGCGCCCACTCCTGGCACCGGCATCAGCGGCCGCCGATCGTCAGCGCGCTGGAGTAGGAGTCCTGCGCGTACTTGGTCACCTGGACCGACGCCTGGTAGCCGCGCTGGGCCATCACCAGCTGGGTCATCTGGCTGGCCAGGTCCATCGCCGGCGCGCGGACGTAGCCGTCCTCGTCGGCCAGCGGGTGGTCCGGTGCGTACTCCATGACGCCCTCGCCGTCACCCTCGGCGATCCCGGCGACGTCGACGCCGCCCGACGGGTCGGCCTGGGCGATGACCATCTGCGCCTGGAAGGCCTGCTGGTCGGTGCTGACCACGGTGTTGGCGTTGGCGATGTTGTTGGCCAGCGCGTCGAGCCAGGTCTGGTGCATCCCGAGGCTCGAGCTCGCGATGTCCAGCGCGTCGAAGGCACCCATCAGGCACCGACCGCGGTGGAGAGGAGCGCGAACTGGTCGGACACCGCGCGGGTCATCAGCTGGTAGGAGAACTGGGTCTGCGAGGCCGCCATCAGCTCCTTGCGCAGGTCCACGTTGTTGCCGTTCGGGCCGACCGGGGACTGCACGGCCAGCACCTCGGGGTCGAGGGTGGGTGCGTCGCCCTTGGCCACGGCGTCGCGCAGCGAGGACTCGAACTCGACGGTCGAGGCGCGGAAGCCCGGGGTGTCGACGTTCGCGATGTTGTCGGCGATGACCTCGCTGCGCGTCGTCAGACCGTCGAGAGCGGTCGCCAGGACGTTGAGCACCGAGCCGGAGCCTCCACTGAGGCCACCGAGCGCAGGGACGGACACGTCATCCTCCACAGGGGGAAGCTGGGTGCCGGTCCGTCGGCGGGGGTCGGAGCAGTCCGTGCTCTCGGCGTACTGGTCGGCCGCTCCGGGGGCGACCTGAGGAGTTCCGCCGGTCGATCTCGCGGTGGTCCAGTTGGGTCAGGTACGTCGGGTCAGAACGCCACGTCGACGTACACCGGGCCGTCGCCCGAGCGGGTCGTCACGCGCTCGACGTCACGCACCAGCGACTGGTGCTGCGCGTTGACCCCGAGCTGGGTGGCCATCCCCTGGAGCGCCTCCCCCTGACGGGCCAGCAGCTCCTGGGCCCTGGTCCGCAGCGCCACCGGGATCGGCCCGTAGTCGTCCGGCACGCGCCACTCGTCCGGGGCCTGTGCGAGCCCGAGACCGGTGGTCAGCGCGCGCTCGGCGCGGATCACGTCGAGCTCGATCCGGTCGAGCGCGACCTCCCAGGCCGCGAAGCGGGTCTCGTGCTCGCTCAGCGGTCGGCCACCGTCTGCATCGCGGCCTCGCGCCAGGTGGCGGCGAGGTCGGTGACCAGCCCGAGGCAGCCCTCGGTGGTGCCGGCGTCGCGGGTGACGTTGGCGCGGACCAGCTCGAGGTGCAGGAAGTCGTAGAGCGAGGCCAGCCCGGGGCCGCCCTCCCAGTCGGAGGTGCGCAGGCTGGCGCGGAGCTCGAGCACGATCTCCTGTGCGTGCAGCAGCTGGGTGTGGGCCGTCGAGAAGTCACCGGTCCGCTGGGCCTCGAGCCCGCGGGTGAGGTCGAGGACCAGGCGGTCGCACAGCATGACCAGCAGCCGCGCGGGCGAGGCCGTCGCGACGGACGCGTCGAGATAGGCGTCGGGGCGGGGGGAGTAGGTCATGGTGGCGCCTTCCGTGGCTGCACGTGGGTGGGGTGGTCAGAGGTGGGGGTTCAGCCGCCGAAGGACGGCAGCGACGAGAGCTGGCCGGCGAGCCAGCTGGACTGGCTGCTCATCTGGCTCATCGCGGTCTCCAGGGCCGTGAACTGGCGCTTGAGCGTCTCGCGGCGCTGGTCCAGGCGCAGGTCCCAGTTGTCGATGCTGTCCTGCAGCCGGTCGATGCCCGAACGGCGGCTGGTGATGGAGCCGGTCAGGCTCCCGGTGGTCGGGTCGCTCGCGCCCCGGGCCACCTTGTCGACCCGCGCGGCGAAGCCGTTGCCGGCCGGGTCGGTCGCGGTGGTGAACATCGCCTCGACCTTGGCCGGGTCGGCGGCGTACGCCGAGGCGAACTTGGCCGAGTCGAAGGTCAGCTTGCCGCTGCGGTCGGTCTGGATGCCGACGGAGGCCAGGGTGCTCCCGTCGGTGGTGAAGACCGAGTTGAGCAGCGAGCTGCGCAGGCTGCGGACCGTGGCGTCGCCGGCCAGCGGACCGCTGGTGTTGGTCGAGCTGCTGTACGCCGTCTGCGTGTCGATCTCGCCGAACAGGTCGTTCAGCGAGGCGACCATGTCGGCCACCGAGCCGCTCAGCTTGGCGGCGTCGCGCTTGACCTCCACGGTGGAGGTCGCCCCGACCGCGGCGTCGGGGGAGACCGTGAGGTTCACGCCGGGCAGCAGGTCGGTGAAGGTGTTCGTCGACGACGTGGACGTGATGCCCGAGCCCAGGTCGATCGAGGCGTCGGCACCGGCGCGGACCGTGGCCCCACCGAGCAGCGCCGAGCCGTCCTCGGCCGTCAGCGTGAAGTCCTGGGCCGCCCCGGTCGCGGTCGACTCGACCAGCAGCCGGTAGCCGCCGGTCGTCTTGATCGTCGTGGCCCGGAGCCCGGTGTTGTTGGCCGGGTCGTTGATCGCGTCGACCAGGCCCTTGAGGGTCCCGTCCTTGCTGTCCACCAGCACGGGCGAACCGTCGAAGCGGTCCAGGCTCACCTTGGTCGAGGCGCCGGTCACCTGGTCGGTGAGCGCCGCGGCGTTGGCGAAGCCGAGCTGGTGGGTGCGGGCCACCGAGGTGACGGTGACGGTGAGCCGGGTCGGGCCGGCGGTGGCACCGGCGCTGACCGTGAGCGCGGTGCCCGTGGCCGAGGCCGACACCGCGTCCCACGTGGCCGGCTTGGCCAGGGCGGCCGCCTTGCTGGCGACCAGCGCGGCCTTGGTGTTGAGCGTCTGGAGCGTGGTGACCAGGCTCTTCTCGGTCTGCACCCGCGTCTTGAGCGCGGTCTGCGGCGCCGCCTCCAGCTGCATGAGCTGGTCGATGATCGTCGCGCTGTCGAGCCCGGACGCGAGTCCGCTGATGCTGGCGCTGCTGGCCACCTGGTCCTCCTCCCGCTCCTCGGTGCGGTCTCTGAGACCGGCACGACGGCCGACCGCCCGCGCTTGCGGGTGGACGGCCGTCGTGGACGGCCGTGGTCAGTCCTGGATCAGCCGCGGAGCAGCTGGAGGACGTTCTGCGGAGCCGAGTTGGCCTGGGCCAGCATCGCGGTGCCGGCCTGGGACAGGATCTGCGACCGGGTGTAGGACATCATCTCCTGCGCCATGTCGGTGTCGCGGATGCGGCTCTCCGACGCCGACAGGTTCTCCGAGGTCACGTTCAGGTTGGTGATCGTGTGCTCGAAGCGGTTCTGCAGGGCGCCCAGCTTGGCGCGCGAGGTGGAGACCGCGGTGATCGCCTTGTCGATGTCGGCGATGGCGGTGTTGGCGCCGGCCTTGCTGGCCAGGTTGACACCGGCGACACCCAGACCGGACGAGGAGAAGCCGCCGCTGCCGGTGGTGGTGTTGGCCGCGTCGGTCTTGGTGCCCGACAGGCCGCCACCGACGGTGATCGCCGTCGCGGTGACGCTGGAGTCGTTGGCCTGGATCTCGAGGCCGCCGGTGCTGGTGACCCGAGCGGTGAGGGCCGCGGAGAAGTTGGCGTCGCCGTTGAGCTGGTTGGCGATGTTGTTGGCGTCCGTGCTCGCGGTGAGCGCGGCCGTGGTGATGCTGACGCCGCCGAAGGAGAACGTCGCCGCCGCGGCGGTGGCCGTCGCGGCGCCGTTGGCGTACGAGGCCTTGACGCCCTGGGCGCCGTTGGCGACCACGTCGACCTGGATCACGTCGTTGGCCTTGTAGCCGACCTGGAACTCCTTGCCGGTGAAGGTGCCGTCGAGCAGGTTGACGTTGTTGAACGTCGTCTTGCTCGCGATCCGGTCCAGCTCCGAGTTGAGGGCCGTGGCCTCGGCGTTGATCGCGTCGCGCGAGGTCTGGTCGTTGGAGTCGTTGGCCGACTGCACGGCCAGGTCGCGCATCCGCTGCAGGATCGAGTGCGTCTCGGTGAGTGCACCTTCAGCGGTCTGCACGACGCTGACGCCGTCCTGGGCGTTGCGGACGGCGACCTTGATGCCGCCGATCTGCGAGCGCAGGCCCTCCGAGATCGCGAGGCCGGCCGCGTCGTCGGCCGCCCGGTTGATCCGGTAGCCGCTGGAGAGCTTCTCGAGCGACTTGGACATCTGCCCCTGGGTGACGGACAGGTTCCGGTAGGAGTTGAAGGCGTCGATGTTCTGGTTGATGCGGAGACTCATGGTGTTCCCTCCTGGTGTCGAGTCGGTGGTGCTGGAGCCCGTCCGTGGGCTCCGTCGGGGGATTCATCGGCGGCCGGGTGGCCGACCTGAGGTGTACGGGTTCCTGGTCCAGACCGAGGCGGGGTGAGCGGTGCTCAGGCCGTGGTCGGGAGCGCGGGGACCTGGCGCACGAAGCTGTACGCCGCGGCGTGGCGGTCCGCGACCGCGCGGAAGTACGCCGTGCGCCGGCGGGCGGCGACGCCCTCGGGGCGCTCGGCCGGCGCGACCAGCTCGGGGTCGAGCGCGGTGTTGAGCGCGTCGCGGAGCAGGACGAGGGCCTCGGCGCGGAGCTGGGAGATGCGGGACTCGGTGACCCCGAGCTCCTCGGCCAGCTCGGCCATCGGCCGCTCGTCGATGAAGTAGCCCTGCACGACGTGGCGCAGCCGCTCGGGCAGCTCGACGACGGCGGCCTCGAGGTACTGCAGCCGCTCGCGGTGCTCGACCATCGCGTCGGGGGTCGGCTCGGGGGAGGCCAGGGCCTCGGAGGCCGCGGTGCCGTCCTCGCCGGCGTCCAGCGAGAGCACGGAGGCGCGGGCCAGGTCGTCGTCGGAGCGCTGGATCTCGGCCAGGGCCACGCCCAGCTCCGCGGCGACCTCGGTGTCCTCGGGGACCCGGCGCAGCCTGACCGCGAGCGCGGAGCGGGCGGTGTCGATCTCCCGGCCGCGGCGGCGCACCGAGCGGGAGGCCCAGTCGACCGAGCGCAGCTCGTCGAGCAGCGCGCCGCGGATCCGGGTGGCGGCGTACCGCGGGAACGGGATGCCGCGCTCGGGGTCCCAGGCGCGGGCCGCCTGGACCAGGGCGACCAGTCCGGCCGAGCTGAGGTCGTCGCGGTCGACGTGCGCCGGGACGCGGCTCATCGTCTCGCGGACGAGGTGCTGGACCAGGGGGAGGTGCGTGGTCGCGAGCGCGTCGGCGTCGGTGGCCGGGGTCGTGGCCGGGTGGACGGGGCGGTTCGCGGAGCGGGGGGACTCCAGGTAGGTGTCCACGTCCTGGGGGGCGAGGTGCGGGGTCACGAGAGAGAAACCAACTACCTCATGAGAGACGGTATGAGGGGAATCTTCGGAATCTGGCCGTCGGCCTTGGTTGGCGTAGTCACAACGGACTACTCCGCGGGGGCCCGACCCCGCGTGTCGGGTCGCTCGGCCCCAGGGGGCGGGTCGCCGAGCCGCGCACGCGAATCGGCCGACCAAAGTCCTGGGGAACCCCTCAGGTGCCCTCCGGCGCGGCCGAACAGCACTGCGACGGAGCAGGGGTCGAGGAAGGGCCGGGGTCATGGAGCAAGCGGTGGAGCGCCTGTCGCAGGTGCTGTGGCGCGAGCGGGAGCTGCTCGAGGAGCTGCAGTACAAGCTCGAGGTCGAGCAGCTGGTCCTCGCCAGCGGGCGGACCCGCTGGCTGATGCGCGCGGCCACCGGGGTGGAGACCGTGCTGGACGACATGCGCCGCACCGAGCTGATGCGCGCGGTCGCCGCCGACCAGGTCGCGGCCGCGCTGGGGCTGGAGCCGAACCCGTCGCTGCGCCAGCTCGGCGAGGTCTCGCCGGAGCCGTGGGGGGAGATCTTCCGGGAGCACCGGGCCGCCTTCGCGACCCTGACCCGCGAGATCACCGCGCTGGCCGACGGCAACCGCGAGCTGATCGGCTCGGGGCTGCGCTCGGCGCGCGAGACGCTGATGGCGCTGGACGCCGCCACCGAGGGGTACGCCGCCGACGGCAGCGCCGTGGTCGGGGCGGCCGCGGTCGCGCCGACCCGCCTGGACCGGGTCTTCTGAGGCAGCGGTCATGACCGGGACGTTCTCCAGCTTCAACACCTCGCTGAGCGCGCTGCGCTACCAGCGCGTGGCGATGGACGTCGCGTCCGGCAACATCGCGAACGCCAGCACCGAGGGCTACGTCCGCCGCCGCGCGGAGGCCGAGGCGCTGGGTGCGCCGGCGCAGCTGGCCATGTGGTCGCGCTACGACGGTGCCGGTGACGGGGTCACCGCCTCGGGCATCACACGCATGGCGGACCCCCTCATGGACGCGCGGTCGCGTCGTGAGCACGGCACGCAGTCCTACCTGGACGCCCGGGTCGCGGTGCTGACCCGCGTCGAGAGCGCGCTGGGCGAGCCGGGGGGCTCCGGCGTCAGCGCGGCCATGAACGAGTTCCGCAACGCCTGGCAGGACCTGGAGTCCAACCCGGACTCCGGCGCGGCGCGCAGCCAGGTGCTGGCCACCGGCTCCTCGCTGGCCGAGGCCCTGCGCACCCAGGCGGGCCACGTCACCTCGGAGCTCTCCGACCAGCGCGCCCACCTGCTGGACGTGGTGCACGAGGTCAACAGCGTGGCCCACGACCTGGCCACCGTGAACAAGAGCATCGCCATGGCCGGACCCGGCGTCGACGACAGCGACCTGCGCGACCAGCGCGACGTCCTCGCACTGCGGCTCTCCGAGCTCACCGGTGGCGTCAGCACGGTGCGCCCCGACGGCGGCATCGACGTCACCGTGGCCGGCCAGCCGCTGGTGACCGGCAAGGACGCGGTCGAGCTCACCGTGACCGGCGGCGTCGCGGCCGACGGCTCCGACGACGGCCAGCCCCTGGCCCTCGCCGTGGGCGGTACGGCGGTCACGCCCGGCGCCATCGGGGGAGAGGCCGGCGCGGTCGGCGAGCTGCTGACCACCACGCTCCCCGCGTTCCGCAGCGGGCTCGACCAGGTGGCCAAGCTGCTGGCCGACAGCGTGAATTCCCTGCACACCACCGGCTACGACCAGGACGGCAACGCGGGCACGCCGTTCTTCAGCTACGACCCGGCCGGAGCCGCGTCGTCGCTCACCGTGGCCATCACCGACCCGCGCGAGGTCGCGGCCTCGTCGCAGCCCGGTGGCGTGCTCGACGTCGGCATCGCCGCCTCGCTGGGCGACCTCAAGGTGGCCGACACGGCGTACCAGCGGGTCGTCAGCGGGCTCGGCACCGAGGTGGCCTCCACCAAGCGGCTGGCCACGACCCAGGGGCTGCTGACCGCGCAGGTGGACAGCACCCGCGAGCAGCTCACCGGGGTCAACCTCGACGAGGAGACGGTGAACCTGATGGCGGCGCAGCGGGCCTACGAGGCCGCCGCGCGCGTGATGAGCACCTTCGACTCCATGCTCGACACGCTCATCAACCGGACGGGGGCCTGAGCATGACGTCGTTCCGCGTCACCCAGAACATGATCGTCGGCGGCTCCACCGCCCGCCTGCAGGGCAGCCTGTCGCGCCTGGCCGAGCTGCAGGAGCAGATGTCCAGCGGCCGGCGCCTCAACCGACCCTCGGACTCGCCGACCGACACCGCCCAGGCCATGCGACTGCGCGGGTCGCTGTCCTCGCTCGAGCAGTACTCGCGCAACGCCGCCGACGGCGTCAGCCGCCTCGGCCTGGCCGACCAGGCCCTCACCACGTCGACCGAGCTGGTTGCCCACGCCCGCGAGCTCGGCCTCCAGGGCGCCAACGCCGGCAGCTCCTCCCCGGCCTCGCGCGCCGCGCTCGCCACCGAGCTCGACCAGGTCCGCGCCTCGCTGCTCGACCAGGCCAACACGACGTACCTCTCGCGGCCGCTGTTCGGCGGCGTGACCAACGGCGCGGCGGCGTACGACGACACGGGGGCCTACGTGGGCACGCCCGGCGAGGTGACGCGGCGGGTCGGGGAGAACACGCGGGTGCGCGTGGACGTCGACGGCCGCGCCGTGTTCGGCGACGGCGCGAACTCGGTGTTCACCGAGCTCGACGACCTGGCCAACGCGCTGCGGGCGGGCGACGACGCCGGCATCAAGACCGGGCTGGCGAAGCTCGCCGGTCGGCTGGACACCATGGGCACCGCCCACGCCGACCTCGGCGCCGCCCAGAACCGCGTCGACCGCGCCCAGGACGACATCCAGGACACCCAGCTCGACCTCACCAAGTCGCTCACCGACATCGAGAACATCGACCTGCCCCGCACGATGATCGACATCAACATGCAGGAGGTCGCCTACCAAGCTGCTCTGGCCGCCACCGCGCGTGTCGTGCAGCCCAGCCTCGTCGACTTCCTACGCTGAGGGCGATGAGCGCGCAGACCCTCCCCGTGATCGACCTGGTGCACCCGTTGCCCGGGTTCCCCGACGACCGCCGCTTCGCCCTGGTCGACCTCGACGGCAGCGGGCAGCTCTGCTCGCTGACCTCGCTCGACCACGACGACCTGCGCTTCCTGGTCGCGCCACCCAACACGTTCTTCCCCGACTACACCCCCGAGATCGACGACGCCACCATCGCCGACCTCGACATCAGCTCGGTCGAGGACGTGATGGTGCTCGTCGTGCTCAACCCCGGCGAGACGCTGCTCACCTCCACCGCCAACCTCAAGGCGCCCGTCGTCCTCAACACCGCCAACCGCCGCGCCTGCCAGGTCATCGTCGACGACGCCGACCTCTCGGTGAGTGCACCGCTCAGTGCCTGACCCCCGCGGGTAGCCTGCGCCTATGTCTGTCTGGGCTCCTCGTCGGTGCCGCCGCGGCGCGCCGTCCCACGAGCAGGTGCGCTAGGTGCTCGTCCTCAGCCGCCGCGTCGGCGAGAGCGTCGTGATCGGCGACGACATCACCATCACGATCCTCGAGGTCCGCAGCGACGGCATCCGCGTCGGCATCGACGCCCCCCGCTCGGTCGCCGTCCACCGCGCCGAGCTCCTCGTCGAGCTCGAGGCCAGCAACCGCGACGCCGCCTCGCCCTCCGACGCGAAGATCAGCTCGCTGGCCGAGGAGCTGCGCCGCCGCAAGCGGTAGCCGGGGCTCTGTGTCCCGAGCGCTGCCGCGCTGGCGCCCGTAGTCCGGCGTC